>LN890280.1:0-1200000 GCA_900065925.1 Nitrosotalea devaniterrae
TTACACAAGATCTTCCAAAGTTAGATCTTCTTTGAATGCTTTTTTCACAGTATCAGCATTTAATGTTAGATTGAATTTTTTTGTCCTACCATGCATTCCTTGATGAATAATTTTTCCTGTAATTAGTCCAGTCATTTCTATCTCGCTTAACATTTGTGTAATCCTGCGTTGTGTGAGTTCCTTTTGTCTTGTAATTTTACAGAGGTTTTTGTATGATTGGTATATCTCACCGGTAGTATTTCCACTTGCCTTCATTACTGCAAGTATGAGTAATTTTTCGTGTAATGGATATGAATTCAATGCCGTGGTTTCCTTGTCTTCTTCCATCTTAAGGGCGGCTCTTCGTATTTGGTCCTCTTTTACAGTATCAGATTGTTCACGCTCAGCAATCTCGCCTGCAACACGTAGAAGATCTATTGCTCTTCTTGCGTCACCATGCTCTTGGCCAGACATGGCAGAACAGAGGTTTACCGCAGCCTGCTCTACTGTATTTGGTATAAAGGCGACTTTGATACGTTCTTCAAGAATTTCTTTGATCTGTCCGACAGTATAATTGGTAAAGATGACTTCTTCCTCACTTAGGCTGCTTAAGACCCTAGGATCTAGCCGTTCCTTGAATGTAAGATCGTTAGAAATTCCTATCAAAGTTAATGTGCCTTTTTTTAGCCTCTCATTAGCTCTTGTTAATGAATAGAATACATCCTTGCCTGACTTAGAAACAAGTTCTACAAGATAGTCGATTTCATCTATTACAAACACTGTATTTAGGCCATTTTTTTCAATTGTTGAAATAATACGGTTGAATACTTCACTAATTGAAAGTCCTGTGGAAGGTAGTTCTTTTTGAGATAAAAGGCCTAACTGCCTGCCTAATTTTACTAATAATCCATAGAGAGTGGTTTCCTCTTTTGCATTTGCATAAAGTAATTGGATAGGAAAAGAATTCTCCTTTACTCTTTCCTGTATTTTACCCAGAACTTTTTTGACTACAAGAGTTTTACCTGTACCTGGTTTTCCATAAACCAATAAGTTGGAAGGACGTGATTTTTTTAATAATGGTAATAATGATTGGGTGACCTTTTTTTGTTCATCTTCACGGTGTAAAATTATATCTGGAATAAACGAAAAATGTAGGACTTCACGGTTTTTGAATAATGATTTACCACTCTGTGCATCATCAAGTAATTTATCAATCGGATCCTTTGTCATAGACCCACACACCACTGTTTCGTCTCTATCCACATATGGATTCTACTATACTAATTAGATTAGAATAGAATAACTAAACCAAATTTAGTATATCATTAATTATTTTTATTTTATTTTTCATTAAAAAAATAATTTTAAAAAAGCTAGAGTGGAAGTATAGGTGTGTGGGTCTTCCTAGGATGATCTTAACAATTAGTGAACTTTCTGTTAACTTTTGGTCCAGAAGAGCCCAAAATGACCCCTTTATTTCCAGTCTAGGCGTGAAGATAGGTCTTAACATTGTTAATATCCTAAAGAATACCCCTTTGTTTCCACTCCAGGCATGAGTTTTAGGGGTATTTGGATATAAAGTCCAGAGAGGCTGTTAAGATGCTAAAAACACTCCTTCGTGACCTAGGCAGTGAATGTTAACAAACCTAGGTGTTAACAATTCTTCTATGATCTATTCAAGTGTTAACTGGTTACCAGATCGATCCCAATGGCCCGAAAAAGAATCAGAATAGACTTGGAAGACTCAGATGGAGCCAAGTACAACTTTAGCCTAGAGGGTAATGTTACCCGTGAAAAGATGCTAAAGATATTCGAATTGATGAATCTAATGAACATAGAAGAGCCTGAGGCTGCAACCCAATTGGATTCCATTGGTGCCAAGATATGGAATGTCATAGACAAGAACTTTCCAATAGGTAAGTTTACCTCTTCAATGATATTGGAAAAGTACGAAGACGAGTATGAAGAGCCAATCAAATTAAGCGTGATTTCCACATATCTTTCCAGGTTTGCGGTAAAGGGAAGAGTGGCTAGGGAAAAACAAGGAAAAGAATGGGCCTACCAAATACTAAAGATAGCCCAGAGAGAGAAAAACCCAACTTAGGAGATTACTACCTTTTTGACTACTAGGTGATCGCCATCTATTGTGATCTTGACATAATCTCCTTTCTGAAGCTCCAAGAATTTTCTAAAGTCCTTAGGAATTGAGATTGTTCCTGCAGTGGTAATTTTGATTAATTGCTCATTAGGCATGATATAATATTATAATAACAATAATTTAAGAATTTAGTATTATCTAGGATTATTAATTTACTATGATTTTAGACGACTTTGACAGAAAAAGTGAAGGGATTGAAGATTAACCAACTGGAAAATTACTAAAATAAAGTCTTAATTTCTTGATCTGAAAACTAATGATGCGCTAAATTATTGGGCTGGTGCCATCTTGACAACCCCTATTCTTGTGAGACCCTTGTCAGTTATTTTATAGGAAAATGGCTTTGTTGACATGTCTCTTTCAACCAAACCGTCCTCAAACAACTTCTTTAACATACGTGATGTATGTTCTCGAGTCCTTCCTATTGTGACCTGGATATCACGTGATGTCATAGGCTTCTCTGTGATTAATCGCAGAATGTGATCAGTCGCACTACCAAACTGCATATTTTGGATTCTTTCCTTTGGCTTGTCTTCTTTGACCATAACCGGAGGCTCTTGCTGCACTTTCTGCTCCTTTGGCCTTGGAATTTGCGCCTGAGGAATTTCCTCTGTTTCTTGTGTCATTTCTAGTGAATCTAAACGAATTTTCATATCTATTAGTAAGTTTTCATAATATTGTAAGCGTTCTGTTAGAATTTTTGCATTTTCAGACTCTGATACTAGTCGTGGTTTTATCTTATTGTAGACTGTAATAGCTACAAGCCCACCAATGAATGAAGCAAAGACGCCTAGAATGACACCTATATCTGGTATGTCTACTAACATCACGGTGTTACATTAGATGATGTGATTTATCATATTTGAGTAAAATTATTTCACACCTTACACATCAATATCAGACATATTTTATCACAACTCATCACAACACCTTCCTGGAAACATGCCTATTTTGAAGCCAAATCATAGTTTACAAGTTCGTTTTAGTAGTTCTCGTATCACAGACATGATTTCTTCCTCACGTTCAGAAAAAACATCACTACTTTTAATCACAGAAACTTGTTCGGAAAGGCGATTTATCACATCCATATCATCATCACTAAGTACGCCTAGGCCTCTAAGCAAGATCCACGAATAGCATAGTGCTGTCAACTTGTCTTTACACTGAGTGACTTGTCGATAAAATGCCCCTTTACTGATAGTAAACTGTGAGTCTGTAAGGTTCTTACGTTTTAAAATAATTTCAATTTGTCTTTCAGTAAATAATGATTTTTCTATTATTTGTCTTGTAATATTATTAAAATTATCATCTGGTGGAGTGCTCATAGCTATACAAATCTGTATAACTATATTCAATTAAACTTTTAATCAATAGGTATTCAACCACTTCGTATGCAAAAGACAGAAAATTATCTTCATGTTATCAGGAAGAAAAAGGGCACACTTCTCTTTGTATTGATTGACTCTGAAAATTCTGCAGGACACTCTGCTTCAACTTTAGCCAAAGAAGCAGAAAAGAGTGGTGCCTCGGCAATTTTGGTTGGTGGTTCATCAGCCACTGATCAACTCACCATGACTGAGACTGTATCTAGCATTAAAAAAGCAGTAAAGATACCTGTAATTCTCTTTCCTGGTAACGTTACAGGCGTGGTTCCTGGTGCTGATGCAATACTATTTAGCTCACTTTTGAACTCTGATAATCCCTACTTTATCTCACAGGCACAGGCCTTGGGAGCACCAAGTGTTCTAAGATTTGGTCTTGAACCTCTTCCTACCGCCTATATCATTATTGGTGAGGGAACTACTGTCTGGCATGTCGGTTCAGTAAGAACAATTCCATTTGACAAACCTAGCCTGGCCGTCATGTATGCCCTATCGGCCCAGTTCATGGGGATGAGATTCGTATATCTTGAAGCAGGTTCTGGAGCCAAATCTAATGTAAAACCCGAGATGGTTGCAGCAGTAAGAAAACTTTTCAAAGGATTTCTTATAGTAGGAGGAGGCATTCGTAGTCCAGAAACTGCTGAAGAGATAGCCAAAGCTGGTGCAGATGCCATAGTGATTGGAACCTTCATTGAGAAGGGTGGAAGTTTCAAAACGATTTCCGATATCGTAAAAGCCATCCAATCTGTAAGGAAATAACATGTCTGAGAACCTAGCATTGCGACTCAAAGAAGTCCCAATGCCTCAAGACTATTTTGACTATTACACCAAGATATCAGAAGAAGTTTTTACTATTTTTGGACAGGCCGCATCTGCCAAGGCAACACTTGCAGATTCTTCTGGTATGGTAGAACCAAAGATTGCATTTGATCTTGCAGATCGTGTATCCAAAATGCACGACATTGATGTAACTGACAATCTTAGGTCTCTCATTCAAAATACTACCAAAGAATTGGCTGCCCTCAAGCTTGCAGAGGACATAGCTCAAGGCAAGTATTCTGGGCCTGATACTGGGCTTCAGGAAAAACTTGATCTTGCCGTGCGTGTGGCTTTGGCTATAGTTACAGAAGGAGTCACCATTGCACCTCTCCAAGGAATAAGTGAGGTACAAATCAAAAAAAATGCAGATGGTTCTGAATATCTATCTGTATCATTTGCAGGTCCTATTAGATCAGCAGGAGGAACAGAAGCTGCCTCTACCATGCTTATTGCAGATCATGTGCGAAAGATAGCTGGACTTGCAAAATATCAGGCAAATTCATTTGATGATGAGACTGGTCGATTTGTGGAAGAGTTAAGGGTATACGAGAGAGAAGTTGGAAGCTTTCAATTCCATGTTCCAGATCAAGATGTGATAAATGTTATCTCTAATCTTCCAGTTGAACTTGATGGTGTAGATACCGACCTAGTTGAGATTGTAAGCCATAGAAACATGGTACGAATAGGTACCAATAGAGTACGAGGCGGAGCCCTTCGTGTACTAAATGATGGACTCATTGGAAGATCCCGTAAACTACTCAAACTCATTGAATTGTACAAGCTTGATGGCTGGGATTGGCTCAAAGACCTCAAAGGGGCTATCCAGACAGGTGATGCAGATGCAGCAGCTCACAGAATGAGAGAGGTGATTACAGGAAGATCAGTACTTTCCATGCCTAAAAAACTTGGGGGATTTCGATTAAGATATGGCCGTTCATGCAATACTGGCTTTGCCTCAATTGGTATTCATCCTGTAGTTGCAGAGATACTTGACCATGCCATAGCCGTGGGGACTCAGATTAAACTTGATGTCCCTGGAAAAGCTTCTACTGTAGCCTTTGTGGATTCTATTGATACACCAATTGTCAGACTAACCAACGGTAATGTTGTAAAAATAAAAGATACTGCTCATGGGATTCATCTAAAACCACACATTGCAAAAATTCTACATCTTGGAGATATTTTGATCAGTTATGGAGATTTTCTGGAAAACAATGCAGAGCTTGTACCTACCGGATATGTGGAAGAGTTCTGGTCCCAGGAACTATTAGACAAAGTAACCAAGTATGAACCAAATGATACTGAACTTCTAGGTTATGTAAACAAGATTCCAGAACTAGAGGAAGCATTTAGGATATCATTGAATTTTGGAATTGGTCTTCATCCACATTATCTCTATTATTGGGATCAAATCACAATTGAGGAATTTGAAAAAATTCTCAAACCTACAAAATATGAATCAGATCTTATTATTTACCCAACTGAGGCAAAAGATATTCTGGAAAAATTGGGTGTTCCTCATGAAGTTGCAGGCAACACCATTATCCTAAAAGATGTAGAGGCAAAAGTTTTCTTTTATTTATTATTTAGAAAACCAGTACAACTTGAAAAAGATCTTTCTGTTCCTCAAATCATAACAAACTCATCTGGCATAAAAATACCAAACAAGTTTTCAACCTCTATTGGAGTAAGGGTTGGGAGGCCAGAAAAAGCTGCACTCCGAAAAATGAAACCGCCGGTTCATACTTTGTTTCCAGTTGGAAACAAAGGTGGAGCATCCAGAGATTTGCTCAAGGCAGCAAAGCAACCAAACTTTTACTGTAACATATACAATAGATTCTGCAAAACGTGTAACGTACCTTCCATTAGCATAGCATGTCCAAAATGTCACACAAAAACAAGTACGATTTTCATATGTAACAAATGCAGAGATGAACTTGATACAGACTATTGTGCAAAATGCAAATCACGAACACATGCACACTCATACCGCTCATTTCCTCTCAAAGATCTACTATATGCAGCCCAAGAGAGGACTGGATTTAGGGCACAGGAACCATTCAAGGGCGTAAAGGAGCTCATAAACCAAGACAGAGTGCCAGAGCCGCTTGAAAAAGGCCTGATAAGGCAAAGTCTTGGACTCAATGTCTTCAAGGACGGCACAATTAGATTTGATACAACAAATGCTCCACTCTCACACTTCAAACCTTCTTGGATTGGAACAACACCGGAAAAACTGGTTAAACTTGGATACACTCATGATACCAACGGCAATCCACTTGAAAACTCTGATCAGCTTGTTGAACTCCGAGTACAAGATGTGATAATTCCTAAAGAATGTGGAGACAGCCTTGTTTTTGTCTGTCAATATATTGACCGAGAGCTTGCAAAACTCTTTGGGCGCCAATCATTTTACAATGTAAAAAGTAGTGATGATCTGGTAGGTCATCTTATCATTGGTCTTGCACCGCATACATCTGTTGGAATTGTGGGCAGAATAATTGGATACACCAATACTCAAGTGTGTCTTGGAACTGCAGTATGGCATTCTGCAAAAAGGCGTGATGCTGATGGTGATGCAGACTCTATAATGTTGTTAATGGATAGTTTACTTAATTTTTCAAGGCTGTTTTTGTCTGACAGAATTGGTGGGTTGATGGATGCTCCACTACTTGTTCAACCTATTGTAATTCCCCAAGAAGTACAAAGACAAGCTCACAACTTTGAGGTTGTAAAGGCATATCCACTTTCATTCTTTGAATCTACTCTCAAAAAGGAGAAAGCAAGTGAGATCAAAGATGTTGAGATTCTAAAATCAAGATTAGAAACAGAAAGGCAATTTCTTGGACATGACTTTACACATCCTACATCTACTCTGACCACATCAAAATCAAGAAGTGCCTACTCTACACTTGGTTCGCTGCTTGAGAAGCTTGACATGCAAATCAGAACTGCAGATATCATAAACGCGGTTGATCCAAGTGAAGTGGTATCAATGGTAATGACCACTCACCTACTTCCGGATATCATGGGTAACCTCAGAGCTTATTCCGGCCAGTCTTTTCGTTGTACTGCATGTGGCGCAAGTTATAGGAGAGTTCCTCTCATAGGAAAATGCCTTGAATGCGACAATAAACTAATTCAAACCATGACAAGGCCATCTGTACAAAAATATCTCAAACTTGCAAGAAGAATGCTAAACAAGTATACAATCACGCCATATCTTCGAGGACGTGTACTTTCACTCTTGGATGAATTGGAGCTAGTATTTGGTAAAGAAGAAAGTAGTCAGTCTATTCTTACAGACTTTGCCTAGCGGATCTTGATATAGTCATAGCCGCCATGCTTGCTTTCAAAACAATAGCGAACCTTTTGGAAGTCTTTTCTAAATTTCTTAACTTCTAATGCGATTTTTTTCTTATCTTTTTTGTCTACTACTACCTTTTTGATAAATTCTGCCACTTGTTTCATGTCTGATTCCTTCATACCAAGTCGTGTGAGCTCTGCTACACCAAGTCTCATTCCACCTGGATGGAAATAATTGCGTCCAGCCTTAATGTCTCCTGGTATGAGCTGTCTGTTTACGATAATGTTTGCTTTTTCAAGATCTGCTTCAATTGATCCACCATCACCAAATGAAAGTACATTTACAACTATCTGATGAGATTTTGTAAATCCTCGTTTTTCACCAAGTACTGAAAACCCAAACGAGTTAAGTGCTTCTGCAAGTGCCTTTGCGTTCTTTATGACTTGGACTGCATATTTTTTACCAAATTCCAACATCTCTGCATAAGCAATTGCCTTTCCTGCCATGTGGTGCAAGTGATGGTTACTGGTCATTCCTGGGAATGTGGCTCTCTTGATGCCCTCACCATATTTTTCAAATGAGCAGACCATTCCACCCTGAGGACCAAACAAAGTCTTGTGTGTACTCATTGTCATTGCATCTGCACCTTCTCTTAGTGGATCTTGAAATTGTCCACCTGCAATGAGGCCTGCAACATGAGCACCATCATAATTGATAAACATATTATAACTTTTCAAAAAGTCTGCAAGTTCTTTAACTGGATGTGGGAACAAGAACACAGAACCTCCAAACATTGCTAATTTAGGAATCTTTCCAGCTTTTTCAAGTTCCTTGACTTTTTCTTTTGTCTTATCTACATCAATTGTCATCTCTTCTACATCAAATGGATAGAATTCAATGTCTAGTCCATGTACAAGACCTGCAGTACCTGCATGTTCTTTCTTTCCATGTGATATGTGACCTCCAGATGGAATGGATGGAGCAAGCATTGTATCTCCTGGATTTGTAAATGCTGAATAGATAGCTAGATTGGCAACAACACCAGAAATTGGTCTTACATCAACAAACTCTGCCTTGAATAGTTTTTTTGCAAGTGCCATGCACTTGAATTCTACTTCATCAATGTAGATGCAGCCTGCATAGACTCGCTCACCTGGCCAACCTTCTGCATATCTATTAGCAAAGTCTGAAATTGTTGCCTCGCGGACTGCCGGACTCGTGACATTTTCACTTGCAATTAGAGGAATTGAATTTGCAAACCATTGATTGTGAGTCTTTAGCAAAGAAAGTACTTCATTGTAAGATGATCGCGGTGAAGAACGAGACATGTCTAGTTCCGATAGTTTTCCTAATTTAAAAACATCGTTCAACAGTGTTAAAAATTAACTATTTCAAGTGTAAAGGCTTTTGATCTCATAAGACATAATAAGGGAAAATCGACCTCTTGCAAATATGTCAATTCAGTCTTCTTCTGGCGGTATACCAGTTGTTATTCTAAAGGACGGTGCTCAACAGACCAAGGGTCGTGATGCACAGAAAAACAATATTGCAGCAGCAAAACTGATTGCAGAAATCGTTCATTCTAGTCTTGGTCCACGTGGAATGGACAAAATGCTTGTCGATTCCCTAGGTGACGTTACAATTACAAATGACGGTGCTACTATTCTAAAAGAAATTGACGTTCAGCATCCAGCTGCAAAGATGCTAGTTGAAATCTCAAAAGCAACTGATAACGAAGTAGGCGATGGAACAACATCAGCTGTAGTATTAGCAGGTGCATTATTGGAAAATGCCGAGTCTTTAATTTTGCAAGATGTACATCCAACGATTGTTGTTGATGGTTATAGAAAAGCTGCTCAAAAAGCAGTAGAACTCTTAGAGAAGATTGCAGACAAAGTTTCTGCAACTGACAAGGATGTGCTTGAAAGAATTGCAAGAACATCTATGCAGACAAAACTTGTTAGAAGAGATTCTGCAAACCTTGCTGACATGATTGTAAAATCTGTAATTGCAGTAGCAGAAAAGAAAGAAGATGGATATCTAGTTGATATTGATGATATTAAAGTAGAAAAGAAGGCAGGTGGCTCTATCAAGGATTGTGCAATCATAAAGGGAATAGTACTTGACAAAGAGATTGTCCATAGTGGAATGCCAAAGAAAATCGATAATGCAAAGATTGCTCTAGTTAACAATGCACTAGAGATTGACAAAACAGAATTTGATGCAAAGATAAACATCACAAACCCACAACAGATGAAGTCATTTCTTGATGAAGAACAAAGAATGATCAAAAATATGGTAGACAAAGTAATTGCTTCTGGTGCAAATGTTCTATTCTGCCAAAAGGGAATTGATGATATGGCACAACATTATCTTGCAAAGGCTGGAATACTTACAGTAAGAAGAATAAAAGAAAGTGATATGACAAAACTTGCAAAAGCAACAGGTGCAAGATTGATAAGCAATTTCGATGATTTATTTGAAAAAGATCTCGGTTCTGCTCAACTAGTAGAAGAAAGAAAAGTAGAAACTGACAAGTGGGTTTTTGTTGAAGGTTGCAAACATCCCAAGGCAGTTACTCTTCTTCTAAGAGGCGGTTCTCAAAGAGTAGTTGATGAAGTAGAGAGATCAGTTCACGATGCACTAATGGTTGTAAAAGATGTTATGGAAAAACCATTCATAGTAGCAGGTGGAGGCGCACCAGAAACTTATGCTGCAACAAAACTACGAGAGTGGGCAAAGACACTTGAAGGCAGAGAACAGCTTGCAGTAGAAAAATTTGCAGACTCTTTAGAAGTAATCCCAATTACACTTGCTGAGAATGCAGGAATGGATCCAATTGATACATTGGCATCCTTGCGCTCAAAACAACTCAAAGGAAACAAGTGGACAGGTATTGATGTTATGAAAGCCCAAGTTGCTAGCATGCATGCTAGTGATATATTTGAGCCACTCTCTGTCAAGATCCAGATAATTACATGCGCAACAGAAGCAGCATCCATGATACTAAGAATTGATGATGTTATTGCCACTGCAAAATCTGCAGGAGGACCACCGCCAGGAGCTGAAGGCATGGGAGGTATGGGTGGAATGGGCGGTATGGGAGGCATGGGCGGAATGGGTGGTATGGGCATGCCTGGCATGGATATGTAATTAACAGATCCAACATTTTTCTCTCAAAGTTTATTTGACTATTCTAGGTAGGAATTCTATGCAAATAGGCGGAACTAAAATTCTAGCTAGTGCAAAGTACATCTACCTTGTAGCATTCTTTGCACTGCTTTCTGGAATGTTCTATCCTATAATCACCCATAGCACATGGGATCCAGTAATTTCCGGAACACTAATTCTCTTTGTTGGTCTTGCAGGAACTGTTTCTATATACAAAGCTGCTACTGCTGAAAAACACAAAAAGGCCTATCTCATCATTGGTCTAGCTGTTACTTCACTTGCACTGTTCCTTGTGTATGGTGCAATAGGAAGAATTTAGATTATCAGATTTTCAAAAATTTATTGTTTGTATATTTTGTGTTTTTCAGTGCGTCTAGATATCAAAGTAAAGATAGAACTCATGAGGATGAGGTCTTATTGATATCTCATGATCATCTGCCCTTTCTATCTCAATTATTCTATCAATAGTCTCATTTGAGAATATTGGTGCAAGGAACTTTCTATCATTTTCCAATTCATCAAGTGCTTCTCCCAAAGTTGCTGGCAAATCCTTGATTCCTTTTGCAACTCGTTGAGCTTTTGTCATCTTGTAAATATCTTCATAAACTGGGTCACCAGGATCCATCTTCTTCTTAATTCCATCTAATCCTGCTGCCTGCACTGCTGCAAACACTAGATATGGATTTGATGATGGGTCTGGTGCTCTAAATTCGATTCTCTTAATCTTGGAATATTTTTCTCCCTTGAAGTGAGATGGAATTCTAATTATTGCTGATCTGTTACTTGGGCTCCATGCAATATACACTGGTGCCTCGTAACCCGGAACTAATCTATGATAGGAGTTTGTAGTAGGAGCAACAATTGCAGATAATGCTCTTGCATGATTCATGATTCCTCCACAATAATATCTTGCAATTTGGCTAACCTCTTCCTTGTCATCTTTATCATAAAACATGTTCTTGTCATTTTTCCACAAGCTTACGTTTGTGTGCATTCCAGAACCTGCATCCATTGAAATTGGTTTTGGCATCATGGTTGCAACTTTGTCATATTTTTTGGCAATGTTTCTTATGACATACTTGTATGTCTGTGCTCCATCTGCAGCGTTTGTCAGGTTGTCATATCGTATATCGATCTCACATTGTCCTGCCGTAGCTACTTCATGGTGATGATTATCACATAAAATTCCAAAATATTCATTCAAACACTCGACACAATCATTTCTAAATTCTGTTAAAGTATCAGCAGGTGTGCTTGGATAGTATCCTTTCTTTAATGCCATTGGATAGCCCTTGCCCTCCTGATTCCAAGGTGCCTCTTTGGACTCTATTGAATACGACTGTCCCTTGTATGGAGTAAGTACATCCCATGTAATTTTATCAAATACAAAGAATTCGACCTCTGGGCCCCAGTAGCTATTGTCAAATCCTTGAGTTTTTAGATACTTTTCTGCCTTTTGCGCAATACCTCTTGGGTCTGATTCTAATCTACCCTTGTCTTTTCCCCAATAAACATCACAAATCAATCTAGCAGTCTTTGCATTTCCCATCCAAGGAATTATCGCAAAAGTAGTAGGGTCTGGTTTTAAGACCATATCGGAATCTTCTATTGATGCAAATCCTACAATTGAGGAACCGTCAAGTTTTGGTAGACCATCTTGCATTTGTTGTGGGGTAAACAGATTTGCAGAAATTGTAGTATGGTGGAACCTTCCTCTAAGACCAGTAAATTGTAAATCGATAAATTTTATCTGATCGTGCTTTATTTTTGAGAAAACATCTTCAGCAGAATAGGAAACGGGTACTGGTTCTCCACCAATCACTTTATATGGCAATTTTGCACCTTGATCATAACACAAAGGGGTCTATGATTTAAGTATTGTTGGATATGGAAATGTCAGAAACAAAAAAAATTGATGTAAATTCATTGTATGCTATTCTTCTTCGCGAAGTAGAAAACGATACGGTTCAAGAGGTAGACCCTAACTTGTATCATAACATTGCAGAATTTCTTGGTAACATAAAGAACCATGATTATGATGGAATAGAATCTAAGATTACTGAATCACTAGTAAAAATGATAACAGAAATGACTTCAATTCTTTTGAAGATTAGAATTGAAAAGGCAACATCACTTGATGAAATTGATTATTCTAATCTACTTGATGAAGAGAGATTCATCCTAGATTCTGAAGATGAGCTACGACAAAGAAAAGAAACTATTCTTTCTGCAACACTCAATGGGAGACTAAAACTTTTAGAGACTGTAGGAGAAAACCATCGAGCCAGATCAATCGTAGTACGATTTCTCAAACCCATGGATCAGATAATGGGTACAGACCTTCAGTCATATGGACCATTTGATGCAGAAGATGTCGCTACTCTGCCTTTTGAAAATGCAAGGTCACTGATTGGAAAGAAAATAGCAGTAAAAGTAAGCTGGGAAGACTAGAAATTAGACAGCTAATATCGTGAGGATTGTATGCATAACGGAATAGATCTAGATGTCTACTTTGAAATCATACTGTATCCGGTTGCTGGGCTATTTATCATAGAAATGATCTGTAGAACAGCTAAGATTGCAAACTGGATAAAACTTTTGACCCAGGCCGTAATGTGTGTGGGATTTGGCATAGCATATCTTGTAATGCAAGTAGCTCATTGGCTCACAGCTGGTGTATTGCTTGCACTGGCAATAGCTCTATTTTATCAAGCGAAGCGCTCAAAACTTGATCCACAAAAAGCACTGTACTAACCAAACTTTCCAAAAATTCTCTTGATGAAACTCTGTCTTCCTATTCCCTTTTTCCTTTGGATCTTTTTTTCTCCAAATTTCTTTGCTCTTATTTGGAATAACTTGACACATCTATGTGATTCAGGTAATCTATGTTCTGCGCAAAACTTGTCGTTACAGTAATTGCACTCAAAAGGCAAGTCCTGTGTTTCTCCACAATATGCACAGTCAAATTGTTCCATGATTATAATCAATTGAGATCCTAAATTAGTGTTAGTGAGAAAAACTACTTTTCATTAATTAACAAAACTTATTTACGCAAGACAGTGTGATGAAAAATAGTTTTCAGTATGATAAAAGGCCAAGTTGCTGTAGTCACAGGCGCTAGTAGCGGAATAGGATATGCAACTGCCATGGCAATAGCAAAAGCTGGTGCAAAGGTTGCAGTTGGTGCAAGAAGAGTTGACAAATTAGAACAACTCAAAAAAGATATTGAGAAAATTGGCGGAGAATGTATTACGATATCATGTGATGTAACAAAACGCAGTGATTGTGAAAATTTAATCAATGCTGCAATAAAAAAATGGAATAAAATTGATATGCTTGTAAATAACGCGGGATTGATGCCCTTGAGCTTTGTCAAGAACCTCAAAATAGATGAATGGGACCAAATGATTGACGTAAACATCAAAGGTGTAATGTACTGCACTGCAGCTGCAATTCCTCACATGCTTCAACAAAAATCTGGTCACATCGTAAACATTTCATCAATTGCAGGCAGAGTTGTATTTCCTGCAGGCAGTGTTTACTGTGCAACAAAGTTTGCAGTATGGGCCTTTAGTGAAGGACTCAGACAGGAACTATCTGTTAGAAACAATATCCGAGTTACAACAATAGAACCTGGAATCGTAGATACAGAACTTACCAATACCATAACTGACAAATCTCTTGAATCATTTGTGACACATTCAAAAACAATTCAATCTCTCAAGGCAGAAGATATTGCAAATTCTATTCTTTTTGCACTTGAATCTCCACCTCACATGAATGTAAACGAAATCACAATCAGACCGACTACACAAGAAAAATAGTGATAGTGCTCTGACGTGAGACCAATAAACATTGTAATTTTGGGAGGAGGCTTTGGAGGCCTTGCCGCTGCAAACGAACTTCGGGAGAATCTTACACAAGATACACGAATCACGATAATTGATAAAAAAGACTGGTTCATGATGGACCTAGTCAAACTCTGGATAATTAATGGAACAAGAGAATTTGAACATTCAAAAAGACAGCTAGAAAATGTTACCAAAAAAGGTATAGAGTTTGTAAATGAAGATGTGCTAAAAATAGATCCTGTCAACAGATCAGTTAGAACAAAGTATAGACAATTTCATTATGATTATCTGATAATCGCACTAGGGGTAGAGCTTGCACCAGATCAAATTCCTGGATTGAAGGAAAATGGTTTTATCCTTTATGACATCAATGATGTTCCAAAAATTAGAGATGCAATAAGACAGATGAAATCAGGCAAAATTGTAATGGCAATCACTGGCCTTCCATACAAATGTCCGCCTGCTCCATTTGAGGCTGCTCTTCTAATCAGATCTGTCCTTGAAGAAACAGGAACAAGTGATTCTATCCAGATCGATTTCTACAGCCCAACTCCAATTACACTACCAGCAGGAGGACCGCAAGTAAGTGAGGAAATATTTCAAATTCTAAAATCAAAGAAAATAGAGTTTCTGGGAAATCACAAAACTATTGCAGTTGAGCCAAATAAAATAAAATTTGAGAACGGTGAGGCAAACTTTGACATTTTAATTTCTGTTCCTCCTCATAAAGTTCCCTCGGTTGTAATAGAATCTGGTTTTGCAGAAAATGGAAAATTTGTTCTAGTTGATAAAACTTGCAAGACAAAACATGATCGTGTATATGCAATAGGTGATGTAAACCAAATAATGGTCACAGACAAGATTGCTGTGCCAAAAGCAGGAATTTTTGCAGAAGCTGAAGGAGTAACTGTTGCAAGAAACATCATTTCACAAATAAAAAATGAGCTTGAGAATTCAGTCTTTGACGGAAAAGGCGGATGTTTTCTTGAAACTGGAAAGGGGACTGCAGGATATCTTCAAGTTGACATGTTTGCAGCTCCAGATCCTCTTACGCAATTAAAATCTGCATCAACAGAACACTTTGCAGAAAAAGAAAAATTTGAACAGGAAAGACTGAAAAAATGGCTATAATTTCTAAACCATAAATTTTCTGACATTAATTCAATACTACAATTTAATAATTTCACAATAATCAGCACCTTGAGGGGCCGTAGTCTAGCTTGGTATGATACTAGCCTGGGGTGCTAGAGGTCGCCGGTTCAAGTCCGGCCGGCCCCACCATTGTACAAAAATAGTTGCATGCACAAATAATCAAAGATAAACAAATCCATGAAAATATCATATCTAATAAATCCTGATTTGAAACCAAAGGAGGTATCTACATTATTTATCAATTCAGGCATAAAAAGGCCTGTAAAAAATATTAAAAGAATAAAACACATGATTGAAAATGCAAATCTGACAATATGTGCAAGAGATGACAAGAAGCTAGTTGGAATACTACGTGCTGTGACTGATTTTAGTTATTGTTGTTATGTATCTGATCTGGCAGTTGATAAAAAATATCAACGTCTTGGGATTGGAAAAAAACTACTCAAGACAGCACAAAAAACACTTGGAGATAAAGTCATGATACTTTTGTTATCTGCACCCGAAGCAGATTCGTTTTATTCGCATATTGGAATGGAAAACATACAAAATGCCTGGAAGATTGCTCGAAAGAGATAATCGTCTCATTGTACGTATAAGCAAATTTTGTCATAATTTACAATCTACTTGCTAATGTCAAGTTGTCAAGCCATTTTTTGTAGAATTACGATCGTATCTAGGGTATGGGAAAACGAAAATTCACTATTGACCTTGGCAAAGAGAAAATTGAGGTAGAAGGACACATGCACAAGAATGTTGCAATCAAGTACCTCATGAAGAGACGAAGATCCCTGCTTATGACAAGAGACAAGGAAAAGGTAGAGAATCTCTTCAAAGATGTGCCAAAGACGATCTCAATAGTGGGTGGTCACCTGATAAAATCTTACAAGATAAACTGGGAAAGAGAAGGAACAACAGAATTTGAGGGTTCTAGATTTGTCTTTACCTTGACTGAACTACCTGACAAATCAGTACATACCGTTGCAAATTAATTTCCCATAAGTGCTTTTTTTGAAAGCAAACAAATTTTCTTACAATGTGGATTTGATACTTGAATTATAGCTTGGAAATCCCAATACATCCTGGTATGCTTTTGGAATCATAAATTTTGATTGAAGCAAGAGATCACTTGCAGCAGAGTCCAGAACATATGTGACTGCCCAGTCATTCTCACTTCGAATTGATCTGCCAAATCCCTGTAGAAGTTTTGTCAGTGTCTGTGACTTGTACCATAGTGGAAATTTTTTCATCTTGTCTTTTGTTCGCTTTTCACTTAGGTTTGGATATGGTACCTTTGCAATTATCTGAAACCTTGACAGGTCATCTTTTAGGTCAACTCCTTCCCACAATGACGATGACAATAATACGCCGTCTTCATCAAAAGAATGCTCTTGTAGTACCTCATCCTGAGTCATACCGTTTTCATTTCTACTATGACATATCCTGATTCGTTGTCTATTTTTCTCAGACAGATTGTTTCTTATGTCAATACATCTCTTCTCTGAAGAAGTAAGTATCAAACCTCTTTCGGTACTATGTTGTGACAATATCTCATCAATTTTTTTAATTACAGCAAGCTCATCATCTTTACTTGAAGAGTAGCTGAGTTTTTTTGTATTAAGAAAGTTAATTCTTCTCCTGTCTGGGGGAAACGGAGATCTTGGAGTGTCAACAAATCCGACCTTAGATGGATCAAGGCCTGCATTTTCACAAAAACTATCTTTGTCTATTGTTGCTGACATGAAAACTTGATTCTCGATATCAAAGAATGTCTTGACATATTTTGAAATGTCAAGTGGCTTGACTGAAACTGATCTGAAATTTCCTCGCTCGTCGTTGAATGGATCATTTACAACAAAATTATTTTTGTTCAAGAATATCTCTGCGTGAGCATTTGCCATCTTTTCATATCTTGATTCTAATTTTGCAAGTAAGGCATAGTCAGGATTTAAAATAAACGCTCTACTGTCCAACAATTCCTTGATCTGTTCTGAATATGATCTTGCCAAATCATCAAGCAATTTTGCTACCATGCTCATTTCTGTTAGATTGTATGGCTTTTCATCAATGTGGCATTCAGAAAGATATGCATTGTAAATATCGACACCAATGAATTGAATTATCTGATCTTCCACCTTGTGAGCCTCGTCAAAAATTGCGATTGGTTTTGAGACATATTCTGCATAGGCCTTTCTGTTGAACTTCATCAGCTGAAAATATGCGGCATAGTTCCAGATTGAATGAGGCGAAGTCAGTGCACGATATTTTTGTTCATAGTAATAACATGAATCCTTGGTAACATCTTGTGGTTCACCAAGCTTTGGCTTGAACTGACATGATTCCTTGACTTTTTTGCCATTCTTCATTGTTGTCTCTTCACAGAGACCTTTCTCACAAGTGAGGCCTTTCTGGATTGCACTTCTTGTATCTGATTTGAGGATTGATTCTTGGTCCATCAATTTGAGACAGGCAAAATTTGACTTACCCTTTACTGGCATGAGAAATTTCAAGTCCTTGGCATACTGGTCCTGCAATTGCTTGGAAGCAGTAACTATGAAAGAGCTACCAAAATATCTTGCAAGAGTTGCAGCAATAAGTGATTTTCCGACTCCAGTTGGTGCTGATAAAATGATTGTCTTGTATCCTGATTTGATTTTTTCTTCTATTCCCTGTATGATTTCTTTTTGTATTTCTCTTGGTTTGAATTCCTCTGGAAAGTGTTCAAGAATAGTAGTCATATTGATTCAAGATGATTTATCGTTCAAAAACCACGTTACTTAATTCCTTGTTTTGTTTTCTGATGATTTCAAGGTAAAATATGATCATATTATTTTCTAATTAAAATATTTCAGATAAATTGATTTTTCTACCATGTGATCAAAAACAGTAACAAATGTCTATTTCAACTAGATACAATTATTCAGTAGCTATTTTTATCAAGTCAGAAATTTGTTTGCCTTTTCCTTGAGAGATTGCAGATATGCCTCCAGTCAAACTTTCAGCTGCAATGCCCTTTTTGCCAAATACTTGCACCGCATTTAATGAAGTATAACCGGCCATGCAAATAATCAATGATTTGTGAGATCCTTCAAGAGCTTTATTCAAATCTTCAGGGATTTGTTGTGCCATTAACAATCGTTCCGCATCCCTTGCCTTTGGTACGATGATCTTACTCTTGTCAATGCCCAGAGTTTTTGCAAGTAATTCTATGCCTTCCTCACGTGGAGTATACTGTGTGTGAATCCAAATTACTTTGTCATAGTCACCTACGCTTGATACGGCTTCTTCCAAGGAAACCTGGGTTCGACTCTGCTTCTTTGCCATCGATTCAAGATTCTTTTTGTACTTTTGTATCCCGTCTGCAATTATTACAACAAACTTTCCTCCAACATTGCCAAAGTTTGCCATCTGCATTACTGCATATAGTGCAAGGGCGCTGCTTTCACCCATGTCATGACCTTTGTCTATAAAGAATTTCATCAAACGCTTTGCCTGTTCAAAATCCATTTCATGTTGTCCTGCGTATTGTTGGGGTTCGTAAAACTTGAGACCTTCTGCCTTGCTTTTTGTTCTAATCCCTGCAACATCCTGAGCTGCAATAGGAAATACTACATGTACTGATTTCTTACCATATTTTTCAGACATGTATCTATTCAAACCACCAGATGTTCCACCTGTACCAAACGTGCAGACAATTCTAAAATCTTCTAGAGAAAGTCCTTTCTCATGTAATTGTTGATCTATCTCTGCTGCAGTAACAGTTCTATGGATTTCAATATTTGATTCGTTATCATATTGTTCTGGGCAGTAGCAGTTGTAGATCTTTGCAAGAAGCTTTGCCAAGTTTATGATATCTTGTTTAGCTAACAGTTCTTGAGCCTCAGTTATTGCATTTTCAAAAATGGTTGGATCAAATCCAAGCTCAGATAACTGTGATCTAATATTGGCAGCAGTTGCTTTTGCAGCCAAAACATTTGGACTGTCTTTCATACCTGGAGCTGGGCATATGTCCATGTCAAGATTTATGATGCGAATTTTTTCATTTCGTAATTCCTCAAACACCCCATCCTGCAGCTTTCTTGAGACTAGGGCAACTACATCAAGTCCAATCTTTGATAATTGTCCAAGTGCAATTCCAAAGTTACCTGAAGTAGCTTCGAATATTGTCTGTCCACTTTTTAGCTTACCTGTAGTAATGGCATCATGGATTATGTTAACTGCGGGTCTTACCTTAATCGATCCTGTAAGCAAGTTAGAATCAAACTTGCCAAAAATTTTCAGATCTTTATCATCCAAATTTACGTTAAATTCTTTTTTTGCACATTCTTTCAAATCTTGCGTGATGTCAGTCAATGGTGTTGCGTTAACCACTTCGGATCCATTTTCTAGATGGGGGATCTTACTCCAAATTTCTCTTTCAAAACGCTCAAGTAAATTACTGTCAACATTAGCTGTATTTTGTTCCATTTTTGCCTTCAGAGCTTGATGGATAAAATGATCTTATAAAATGTACACTAACTTTCTATAGGTGTTTTAAGGGTTCAAAGCAGGAAAATCCGCATCATCCAATCTTGTCAAACTGTCGCAAACTCTTCCAGAGATACCAAGTTGCTGCAGTTCTGTGTGGTTTCCACCTTTGACCAAGTTTTTCAGCCTCTTTTGGTTTTGGCATCTCGGGCAACGAAAACAGCATCTGGACACCTTTTCTCAAAGCAAGATCGCCAACAGGAAAAATATCTTGTCTTCCAAGAGAAAAAATAAGGAACATCTCTGCAGTCCACCTCCCTATTCCCTTGACCTGAGTTAGGTGGATTATCACATCCTCATCACTCATCCTTGAAATTGTTCTCATGTTCAACCTCCCTTCTTCTACGTGCTTTGCTAAGTCCTTCAGGTACTCTATCTTCATACTAGATAGACCAACTGTACGAAGTTTGGATTTTCTTGTAGCAAGAATATCAGAGGCGGTTGGAAATTTTGGATACAAGTCCTTGAACCTCTTAAAAATTGCATCTGCTGCACTGGTTGCAAGCTGCTGAGAGATTATTGATTCTACAAGTACAGCAAAGTGACCACTTCTCTTCTTTAGTTTATACTTGCCAACTACATCTATGATGTTAGACAACGCTGGATCCTTTTGAAGAAATGTTATTGCGTCATCAACTGTCATACTAGCTTGGCTCTGGATGTATAGTAACTATGGCATTTTTTATTTGATTTTTAATTTTATCTTCTATATCTGAAACAATATCGTGAACCTCTTCTATGGTAAGATCTTTTTCAAATGAACAATCAATATCTACCTTGAATATATCCTGCAAGTGTAATGTTATAACCCTGCCAATTTTTTTCACCTTGGGATATTCCTTTATGATATTAGTTACCTGCTCCTCTATTGTTATGTCTTCTACTGGGGTACTCTTTGGAATTGAAACATATGGTTCAAGATGGATGGTAATGTGATTTACATCTATAACAGATTTTTTTATCTGAGATTCTATTTCATCTGATACATTATGTGCATCTTCAAGTGACATGTTTCGATCAACCATTACATGCAGGCTTATGAAAACACCATTTTCTGCAGTAAACGAGCTTACGTTGTGGATTTCTTTTACTCCCTGTACTGAAGTTGCAACTTTATTTATGATATAATCTGCAGGTACATCCTTCCAAGTTGGTTCAAAGTGGATAGTGACATTGGAATTTGCAATGGCATTTTTGATATTTCTTTCTACATTAGCACTAATTTTGTGAGCTTCTTCAAAGCTTGATGCCGCGCTTAACGATATTGTAATTTCTGTAAAAATATCGCTTCCTGATCTACGTATCTGAACAGATTCTGTTTTCATAACTCCGGCAGTGTTACTTACAATATCTTGTACCCTTTTGACCATATTTGCAGGAACTGCATCAGTTAGCTCAAGGCCACTTTTGTGGATTAACTTCAGACTCAATGCAGCAAGCAAGCCTCCAAGGATGAGTGCAGCAATATTATCACCCTGATAGAATCCCATGATAACAAACACAATTCCTACCAAGGCAACAGATGTGGCACCCATGTCCATGAGAGCATGATACAGGTCCACTCTAAGCGTAGAGCCATCTGTTTTCTGCAGGGCTCTTCTCAGGATTGCTATTCTAAAGAAGATTGACCCAAGAGTATACACTGCTGCTATTATTGCAAGAATTCCAGGTACAACTAGGGGCTTTGGTTCCTGGAATCTTGATACAGATTCGTAAACAAAAAACAATGAAATTACAAGAATTATGATTCCTGCAACAAAACTACCCATCGTCTCAATTTTTCCATGACCATAGGTATGTTCTCTATCCGGTGGTTTTGTAGACCATTTTGCTGCAACAAGCAAAACTACAGTTACGATAGAATCCAATATTGCATGAACACTGTCTGTGATAAGGGCAAGACTGTTGGAAGAAACTCCGATCAAAAATTCTACTGCAAAAGCAGAAAGTATTACAGCAAGGGAAATTTTTAATGCATTTGTCTTGATATTGTGCAAGCTCAACTCTTGTCCAACCCCAACATCTTTAGTATCTCATCAAAATTTTCTCTTGACTGGTCGTGTTTGTATTTTTTAAGAGGACCTATCATTTTTTTCTTGTTTGGTATTTTTATAATATTTTTAACAATACTTGAAAGAGCAGAGCCTATGAAGATTGATTGAGTAGCAGATGTAACATTTGAAGTTCTTCTGTTTGTA
Organism: Nitrosotalea devaniterrae; assembly: GCA_900065925.1. Taxonomy (GTDB): domain Archaea; phylum Thermoproteota; class Nitrososphaeria; order Nitrososphaerales; family Nitrosopumilaceae; genus Nitrosotalea; species Nitrosotalea devaniterrae. The sequence continues at coordinate 22,542 of LN890280.1, forward strand.
CTGGCACTTTCAAAATCAATTATGCATGGAGATTTTCCTACAATCACATGCTTGTGGATATAGCTTAGCTCTCCATGATCAAGATGAATTGTATCAAGTGTGTGACAGTCTTCTAGAACTTGTCTTACAATAGACTTTAGCTTTGCAGCACTTCCCCTACCCTTTAGATCTTTTACCCAGTCAGTTATTTTTTTACCTTCTACATATTCCATTATCAAGAAATTTTTACTGCTGTCTACAAGTTTTGGACCTACACTTGCCTTGTTTGCAATCTTTAGCAATTTTGCCTCGCTTTTCATCTCTTGTCTGCTTGAATCTATTCTGCGAATCTTGAGGGCTACATCTTTTTTGCCAAGTCGTGATAATACAACAACTCCAACATAGCCTTTGCCAAGTACATGGATATTATTCAGAGTTGTCTCACCCTGAAATGATACACCTGTAATCCCGAGTTTTTTAAGCTCGGCAAGTCTTTTGGCAAGTTCACTTTTTGTGGCCTTGGGGTATCCTAGTATGAGAGAATATGGTTCTTTGACAAGCTTACTTGCTGGAACCAAAGATGAGTTCATTGGTAGAGGTTAACTCCGCCAGAGCCTTTTTAATGGATTTGCTTGTCACCTGATTGCCCCCTAGCACCCTAAAACTACGTTTCATGTCTGGGATTATTCCACTTGGAATGCCTGCCTTTGACAAATTTTTCTTCAAAAGGGACTGTAAGAATTTTTTTGCTTCATGGAACTCTCTTTGTTGTAAAGACAGGATTCTTCCATCATCGTCAACCCATGTTAGCTTGTTCTTGGAATTTCGCAAAATAAAATTCTCTGATTCTGCTTTTCTAAATACATCTGGACCATTTTTGACAAGTGCTTTTTCAATTGTTGTAGAATGTAAAAGAAAAAGCATTGCAGCCTCTGATGTTTCATCTGTTGTTGCACTCTTACGCAATACCTGAAACCCTCCAAGTTCGAGTTGGCCTGAAAGAGCAGTTGCTCCCCTTTTTACCTGACCCCAGATTATGTCAGGACTTCTAGATTTGTAATCAAACTTGACAACTAGAATATTTTGTAGGTTTTTTGTGTCTACAATTGGTTTTTTTCCGTTGAAAAATATCATGGATGGTTTTTTCAGATATGCTCTTGCTGCAAGTATGAACTTGCCACAATTTTGTGCAGAAATTGCAGTTCCGAGGTTTCTGTTACTATCTACTGGATCTATTAGTACTAATGCAGTCTCAAATTTTTTTGTGGGACTTCCTATCACTTGTCCCTGAGCAAAGTTTGCAGCAGCTTCTAAAACTTTTATAAAACTACCATAATGATAAATCAAAACTTCAGAAACATATCCACCAAATCCCTCCCTGGCTATCTCTGCTCCATAAATGTTGATTCCTCTCAGAAACTTTTTGAGCAGTCTTACCTCATTCTTTTTTTGCTCATCTAGTTGTTCCAGTATGAATCTAGTATGAAATGATGATCTATCCGCTGCACTCTTCCACTGTCCTTTTTCTACATCATAGCAAGGAACAACATTTACTTTGGTACCTTCAACCACTGCCTCAACGTATGGATGTTCTGAATATCTGACATAAGGATGAAATTTTTCCATAGATTTTTTGCCAATTTTATTTCCAATTTCTTCAAATCGTTTTTCATTTGTATCTTTTTTGATCTTGACAAAGATATCAAGATCCAACTTACCCTTGAGCCAAGTTCCCTTTGCAAAAGACCCGCCAAGCTCAACAGAAATAACTTCTGGATGATTTGTGGCTTCCTTTTTTACCAAGGCAAGCAACTTTTCTGCAAGTGCTCCTATCTCTTCTTGTTCTTGCCTTGCAGGAATTGATATTTTTCTTGCCTGCTCCAAAATATTACTCATTGAGCCAAAACCACCTGTAAATCAGAGTATATTGGGCCATTAGGAGTTAAGATGCTTTGCTTGAACTTTAACTCTGTCATGGTATAGTTTCCCAGATCAATTTTCTTGAATTTTTCTATCATACCTGAAATGTCATCTATCCTGTTTTTGATTCTAAATATTGTCAGATGTGCCTTGAAAGGCTTGTCTGATTTGAATCCTATGGGTTCAAGTTTTTTTTCTACCTGTGATGCAAGCTCTACTAATTTCTTTGATGCTGTCTCATCTACCCCAATCCATATCACTCGAGGAGATCTTGGATTTGGAAATGCACCAACATGAGTAAATCTCACCTCAATTGGCTTGAATGAAATAGTAGACAAGGCTTTTTTTACATTCGATGCAGCTTCTTCGGTTATCTCTCCTAGGAACAAAAGCGTAAAGTGCATATTTTTTTTGTTTACAGCAGTTGCCTTTATCTTAAATTCAGATTGTACTTTGGCAATTGCATCTAAAATATTGTCATCTTGAATTTCTACTGCAACAAAGGCACGCATTAGTGGAATTCAGATTATGGCATCTATAATGATTTTCGGTAGCTTCATAGACTAGGGAATGAAATTTGTGAGTGTGAAACTAATCGTATGTCTTACGGGAATGCCCGGTGCTGGAAAAACCACTATTGCCGAGGGCCTAAAATCAAAAGGCTTTGATAAAATTACAATGGGAGATGCAGTAAGAGCAGAGGCAACAAGAAGAAAGATAGAGCCTACTGGAGAAAATCTTGGAAAGCTCATGATTGAGCTACGAGAAAAAAATGGTCCAGGGGCAGTAGCAGAGCTCATAAAAGATGGTATCCAAAATTCCGAGTCCGATGTTGTACTTGTAGATGGAGTACGCTCACTTGCAGAAGTCAATGTACTGAAAAAAATTGGCACAGTCAAAGTTCTTGCAATACATGCATCTGGTGATACAAGGTACAAGTTTCTAACAGGACGTGGCAGATCTGATGCCCCTTCTGATCGCGAAGATTTTACAAAAAGGGATTCAAGGGAGATTGGAGTTGGCATGAGTGAATCAATTGCACTTGCGGATGAAACAATCTCAAACAACAATATGACAATTGAAGAATTGGTCGGCACTGCGTATCAAGTTATCAAAGGCTGGATGACTTGAAGATTCCAAAAGTTGCCTGCAAAATTGAGGTCTATGCTGCAGTAAATCCATCTGAAGATCCAGACAAGGTAAGGCTTGCAGTATCCAAAGTCATATTGGAAACAGACTATCAATACAAGGAAGGAAGCATCAAGGCAATATCTCATGAACTAGAATCCATTTCAAAGATACAAGAGACAATCAAAAAACATCGAAGCAACCGAGTTTACCGAAGGCAGATGCGATACAATACCAAGGGAGACACTACATGGTTTTACCTCAACAAACAGGCAGCATTTGTAGATGTAATTGCGATATGTGAAGAGGCAGAAGAGTCTGCCATGGGTCCAATCAAGGTGATACTTCACTCCAAGGATCTGGACAAGATAATGGATTGGCTTGCTCCTGACGACAGGGAAATAACTGGATAAATTTTATCACACTTGCTCAACTAGTGTACATTTGCACTTTTTTATGAAAACCCCACGAGATAAAATTGCTTGATAGGAAAATTAATCATAATCGGAATCATAATCGCTACTCTAGTCATCTTGATACCAAACTCTTCAAAATTATTCCAGAGCGTACCATCACTTGATACAGTAAAGGACAAAATTGATCAGGCCACAAGCGACAAGGGAGTCATTAATGCATCAAAGTCTGCCATCAAAGACATAAGCATGGGTGGAAAACTTCTTGATGCAAATTATGCAGGATCAAATAATGCTCCGACTTCTGTTTACCAACTTGCCCCACAGTATGTAACCCAGAAAAACTATACTGGACAAGTCTTTGAGAAGACTGGTAACACATGTCAGATCTCTGTTCCTGATTTGGCTCAAACAATAAATGGAAAAACACAACTAACAGGAATAATTCAACTTGATCAATGTCCAGCAAAAGTAGGCGATCCTGTTCAAGTAATTCAATTGACAGCAAAACCCAATTCTCCACCGGTCAATGTTACAAGTGGTCTTACGATTTATCCTTATTCTAGTAGTGATGGTACAACTACAAGTACAACCGCCCTGCCAACTCTACCATCCTATTACAGTACAGTCCAGCTAACTACAGTAAATCAAGGAAATAATGCCATGCTAAATTTTGATGATACATCTGGCCAGACAAGATCAGTTACAGTCACAATGAGAAACAGCGACACTGTACTGTTTACTGGCACATTTTATTCTTCAAAGTTTACAGCTGAAGTAAAAGATGTTCCAAACACACCACATATCATAGAAATGACAATAGACAATTCTGTTTATGGAATATTACATGCATCTGCATACGCCCCGTCTAATGCACAAAACTCTACCATAACCGGAATACTATCACAATAAGAATACAAGCAGATTTTGTTGCATTTGATTTAGAATTTTATAAAAACATGAAAAGGGTATAATGGCGTGACCCTGTATAGGCTAAAGCATTCTCTTGCCGTTCGTACAAACACATTGTACTTGACTATGTACAGTTTTTCGCAGGGTCACGCAAATTCATTTGTCATAATTTGCATCTTTCCGCATTGTTTCTTATATGTTATCATCTTATTTAATAATTAGTGTGATTTATTTCATGAATTAATTTTAATTTGTATAAATTATTGTTACTAAACCCCAATTAATTCGAGTTTTATCTCATCTTTGTAGAATTAATCTGAAAACTGCAGATTATTCATTCCTAGGAACCTGATATGGTATCAACAAGTCCCGGAAGGGCTTTTGCGGCAGATTCCCTCAGGGAAAGGTCCATGCTTGATGACATGTGGGTCTGCTCTACGTTTACCTCAATTATTATTGCACCATTCTGCTTGGCATAGACTGGCAAAAGGTTTGCAGGAGAGACTTCAAGCGAGGTTCCAACAACAATCATGGTATCACAAGTGCTTGCCTGTACCATTGCAGACTCCCACGCATCTTGGGGAAGAGCTTCTCCAAACCAGACAACATCAGGTCTTAGAATATTTCCACATTTGCAAAGCGGTGGAAGCTGCAAAAATCTTGATGTTATTTTATTTTTAAAATCACAGACAGTACACTTGATTGTAATGATACTACCATGTAATTCATAGACATTTGTGCTTCCGGCTCTCTGGTGGAGCCCATCAATGTTTTGTGTCAAAATAGAAACCTGTTTGAATTTTTCAAGCTCTGTAATTGCGACATGTCCCGAATTTGGACTGGCATTTAAAATATTCTGCCTTCTTTCTTCATACCATTCCCATACAAGTTTTGGATCTTCATAGAATGCATCTATTGTTGCAAGCTTCATTGGGTCATATTTTCTCCAGAGACCATCTTTTCCACGAAATGTTGGAATTCCACTCTCTTGTGAAATTCCAGCACCTGTAACAAATACGATTTTTTCTGCCTTTCTTAATTTATCAGATATTGTATCCCACATTTTTATTTAATGTCAATCTCTAAGAGATCCTTTGCAGCAGTAACGAAACCATGAATTGTCTTTGCCTCACTTACAAGCTCGGCTACATCTTCATATCTTGCAGAAAAGTGTGTCAGGATCAAATTTGAAACTCCTGCTTTTTTAGCAAGCTCTGCTGCTTCTTTTGCAGTAGAATGATAGTTGTCCTTTGCTTTATCCCGTAATGTATCAGAATATGTAGAATCAAATGTCATGTAATTACACCCCTTGAAAAATTCTACTAGTTTTTCAGTAGGTCTTGTATCACCTGATATGCCAATCTTGATGCCTTGTCGCTTTTCTCCCATTACATCAGAGGGCCTCACAAGTTTTCCATCTATTGTAACCTCCTTGTCACTTTGTAATTCGTGCCATAATTTTCCCTCTGGAATGCCAAGCGCTTTTGCTTTATCTGGATAAAACTTGCCAGGCTTGTCTTTTTCTGTAAAAAGGTACGAGTATGCAGGAATCGAGTGTTCTGCCTCACATACATGCACACTGTACCCCGAATCATCAAAGACCAATCCCTCCTTTATCCTAGTTATTCTAACAGGAAATGTCAAGCCAAAATTTAGTATCTTCAAATTTGCAGCAATAAATTCCTCAATTCCAGTTGGGCCGTAGATATCAACAGACTCTGTCCTATTCTGCAACGACATGGTTTGCAACAGGCCAAGTATTCCTACACAATGGTCACCATGCAAGTGTGTTACAAAGATCTTGATCTTTTTGTTCCATCCAAGCTTTGCCTTTTGAAATGCAATCTGTGCACCTTCTCCTGCATCAAACATCAAAATTTCCCTGTCAAGCACTAGACAGATACAAGTCATGCCACGCTCTGCTGTTGGCTGCGCTGCCGATGTTCCCAAAAATACTAGTTTCATGATACTGCAATCACTCTTGTCAGGCTCTTATGCCTGTAAATCTCGTATTTCTTTGCTTTGCTAATTTCATCCACTTCAAGACCTTTCTTGTATACCATTACAAGTTTTTTTCTTTTTGGTATGATGGACACAAAGTCCTTGATCAACTTTTTTGGGGATACAGATGCCCTTGATGATATACCATAAGGCAGGTCAGTCACAATTGCATTTGATTTTACGTTTAGCATCTCTTCGTAGCCAGAATTTATCACCTTGGAATCAAACCCATTTGCAGCAAGATTCTTTTTTGTTATTTTACACATAATTTTATCAAAATCAATTCCAACAGACTGTATCCCCATGGATTCTGCTTCAAGCAAAATTGTGCCAGTGCCACAGAATGGATCACAGAGTATTTTTCCTTCTTTTAGCTGTGATAGATTCACAAGACACCTGCTGAGCTTCATGTCAAGCTCATGTGGATGCTTGATTATCTTTACTGGAAGCTTTGGTCTAACCTGACGATCTAAATATCCTAGATATTTTTTCGAGTCTGTAATGATTAGGTATACTGTAAGACAAGGATCTGAGAGTGATACCTTGGAGCCCCATTTTCTTGAGAGTATTCCGCCAGCTTGCCTTTCAAGTGCAGACGAGCCAATGTTTTTTGATGACAGGTTTATTGTTCTGCAGACAAATGATGCGGGTTTTGGTATGGAAAGTTCGATTTTTGTAATATCATCAAATGTGCCTGCAATTTTTCCAGAATATCTTGCAAATGTTGCCCTATTTGCTATCTTGTGCCAGGGTACCTTTGATGATATCATGACAAGTCTTGGCTCTGATTTTACATCTATCTTGGAGTCATAGCTTTTAGATATTGAAATTATTTCGTCTCTTGCCAAGTCTTCGTATTGGCTTTGCAATACAAAAAAGCTTGACATTCAGGTTATTGCCTTTGCAATTATTGGCGATACATCAACAACAGATGTCTTGCCTGGTATGGTATTTGCACTGATTATTTTTGTAACTCCAGCTTTTATGATATTTTTTTCTGCATCTCCAATCAAAAGAGCATGTGTGCAGCAGGCATAGACTTTGCCGCTCTTTTGTTTCTTTAAAAATTCTGCAGCTTTTACGATACTTCCACCAGTGCTTATCATGTCATCAACTAGTATGATGTCTCTTCCCTTGACTCCGTCAAGGCCCTTTGACTTTATTGTTACATTTCCAGTTTTCCTATCTCTTTGTTTTTCTAGTGCGGTATAATCAACACCAAGAAATTTTGCAAAGTTTTTTGCCCTTTCCATTCCTCCCTTGTCAGGTGATACCACAAGAGGATCATGCAAAGACATTTTCTTGAAATGTTTTGCAAGCTCTTCTACTGCACTGATATTTTTTGCAGAAATCTGGAAGTGATCTAGTGCAGTAATACTGTGGATATCTACTACAATTACCTTGGTTGCCCCTGCAGCCTTGAACATCTTGGCAACATGCTTCATTGTGATTATTTCTCCTGGGAGGAACTGCCTGTCTTGTCTTGCATATCCCATGTATGGTATTATCACATACACTTGCGAGGAAAATGTCCTTGCCTGTGATGTAATTGCCAAGCAGCGAAGCAGGTTAGAGTCAACTGGGGGATAGATTGATTGTATCACCAGTATCTTTCCATCTGGTTTTCCTTTTAGTGTAATCTTGCTTTCCCCGTCTGGGAAGACACGCAGTTCACATCCGATAAATTTTGATTTTAATTTAGAGGCAATCTTTTTTGCCAGTTGTTCTGAAGACGGGCCTCCAATAACTGTAAAATCAGTCATCAATCAAATCGAGCCTTGGGCCATTCTTAAGTTTTGAGGGATTGGGTAAGAACTTGAATCCATGTTACAATAGCATGTTCCAGAGTTTTAGTATGATTATTCTTGGTATCTACAGCAAAATGTAATTATCGCAATCAAAAATTTCACTCTTAATTTTGCGTCATTTTTTAGGAACAAATTTTGACGCAGTGCGTCATTTTCAGCGATTCAAATCATCCAAAACTTGAAGACATGTTTAAAGTGGATATCACTAGTTGATACCTGTATGAGACTAGTATCATTTCTTCCAAGTGCAACTGAAATATTATATGAACTAGGAGTGGGAAACGATGTATTGGCAGTAACACATGAATGCAATTATCCTACGGACGCCAAAACAAAACCAAGGGTAATTCATTCTTCTTTTGACCCACAAAAAATGTCAAGCCAAGAAATTGACAATAAAGTAGTAGAACTTGTCAATACAGGGAAAGATATCTACATCTTGGATGAACAAGTTCTAAAAAAAGCAAACCCAGATTTGATTATTGCACAGGGAATATGCGAAGTGTGTTCTCCCTATACTCGAGAAATAAGCAAAGCAGTTACATTACTTGGAGGAAAACCAGAAGTTCTTGTTTTAGATCCAAAAAATCTTGATGATATATTGCAAAATATCATTGAAGTAGGAAATAGAGTAGAAAAACAAGAAAAAGCAAAGGACTTTACCATAAAACTACAGAAAAGAATTGATTACATCAAAAGCATTCCAAAAATCTCACAACCCAAAGTGCTTTGTATAGAGTGGCTTGATCCGCTTTTCTCTGCAGGTCATTGGGTTCCCCAGATGGTCCAAATTGCGGGAGGCATAAATGGAATAAGTTCAACTGGAGACAAGTCAAGAAGAATGCCAATTGATGAAATAATAAAATTTGATCCTGACATTGTAATCTTGATGCCATGCGGATTTGACATAAACAGAACAATTCTTGAATACGAAAAATTGCTTGAAAACAACAGCTGGAGAAAAATCAAGGCGGTAAATAGAGGAGAAGTTTATGCAGTAAATGCAAATGAGTATTTTAGCAAACCCGGCCCAAGAACTGTGGTGGGTCTTGAGATTCTAGCCAAGATAATTCATCCTGATACATTTAGAGATCTTCAGGTTCCAAAACAATCTATTCAAAAAATAGATCCTGAATAATAAATTGCCGCATCCTCAAAGGGTAGCGATAATGAGGATGCAAGCTGATTATTGATAATGCTGCCAAACTTGATTTATTTAATTGAGATCTAACTTTTACTTTCTTATTCTAAAATCCTAGAATAACCTTGTGTTGATTCTAATCAAGAAATGAATCAAATTTGCACATGTATATGCATAAATCAGTTTATGGCACAAAAAATTTCAAATTAGGCCAAAAAACCATCAGTTCAATGGACCTAGTTTTTTCTGATATTCATGCAGATCTAAACGCACTTGATTTGATAATCAAGACTGCATCAAGTGATGAGTTTGTAAAAAAATATGGTTCTTTTTCACGAATCATAAATCTAGGTGACTTGCTTGAGCGTGGCATATATCCAAAAGAAGTCCTAGCAAAACTTCGATCACTTGAAAAAAATTATCCAATATTTTCTGTTATGGGTAATCATGATGAAGGATTTCTAAGTGGGAAAAAAGTAAGTGCAAGTTCTCTTGAAAGCATGGATGCTCATGAAAAGCTTGGCGTTGAAGACTTGTCATTTTTCAAGCATAACAAGGATGGTACATTTGGTAATCAAGAATTTATTGATACAAAAAATGGCCTTTTCTGTGTCCATGGTGGACCATTGGATCCCATGAAAATAACCCCAAAGAATGCAGACGGTGAGGCCTGGCTCTACCAAAGGAATTGGCAGCGACTAACAGATGAGGGCTTTGAATTCTTTAGCTATCATGGATATCATTACAAGGCATCATCTGCTTTTGGAGAGGTAGGAAGGCATATCAAAAATCACATTATTTTATGTGGGCATCAACACATGGAAGCCGCACTAGTTCACCAAGGCGGTAAAATTCAAGAAATTTATTCTAAACTTGAACCAAAAAAAGAAAAGATTTCAGGATATGTACTAGAAAGTAAAGAAATCGACATACATCCAACAAGTGATTATCTAATAAGATTAGGTCTTGGTGGACCTGCTGGATATTATGGTGTTGGTTCATCCGTACCACATTTTGCCATAATCCAGTACGATCCAAAAAAGGTAATGCTATTTACAGCAAATCCATGAAATACCAATAGAACATGATATGAGTGGAACTGATATTCTTAGAAATGATCACCGACAAATACGTAGACTAGAAAAAATAGTTGTTAGATGTTATACTAAACTCAATGAAGGTACAGATATTCCATTTTCTGATATTGACATAATGGTTTTAATAATGTCGGAATTTTTGGATGCGATACATTATGCAAGAGAAGAAGACCAGTATTTTCCATGTGTTGCAAGCTATGATTCACTAAAACAAGAAATTCGAGTATTTATGATTGAGCATGAGTTTGGAAGAAGGATAGCGGCAAACATTTCAAAATATCTACAAAAGTGGAAATCAGGAGAAAATCAACGAGAGCCTGTTACAAGATTCCTCAAGGCATATGCTGTATACCTTAATGATCATCTAACTAAGGAAGACAAGTTCTTTGATGCAGCGGAAAAGCAAGTTCTATCGCAAGATGAAGAAAAAATGATGTATGAAGAATTTCAAGCAATAACTGCAGTTGCAACAAAGCTTGATGATATGATAAAATCTATAGATTATCTAGAATCTACATCCTGGGCGAAGACCTAGTTTTCAAAAACTGATCTTACTCTAGGATAAACAGATACTTCATTTTGTTCTGATGCGAGTTTTTGTTGCATGTTTTTACATGGTGAACACAATTATTATATATGATCACCATAGTATGGTAACTATACATACTAACATGAGTAAAATAGTAAATCTTCGTGTGCATGTAGCGCCTGTTGGCTTTGAAATTGACCGAATCGCAATTCCTGCAAAACAAATGAAAGCAGATAGGGTGTGGTTACTAATGCATGCAGAACCATCAAAGGATCAAGCTCAAGGATACATGGAAAAAATTCGAACTCAGCTAAAAAAAGAAAAGATCGAAGTACAAGTCGCACATTCCAATAGATTTGATCTCTTCAAGATCTTGAGGGCATTACGAGAAATTGTACAGAAAGAAGATGGCAATGATATTTTTGTAAACTGCTCTTCTGGATCAAAGATCCAAGCAATTGCATGTATGATGGCATGTATGATGTTTCAAGGAAAAACAAAACTGACTCCATATTATGCGGAGCCAGAAAGTTATTCTAGCGTAAAAGGGGAACAACTTTCATCAGGCCTCAAGTCAGTTGTCAAGTTACCAGCTTATGAAATCCATACTCCAAAACCTATCTTGGTACAGGCTTTGAAAATAATACAAGAAAATGGAGGAAAAATAACTAAAAAAGAGATGGCAAAGATTGCTTACGAAAAAAAGATCATCTTGGTAAATGCAAGGGAAGAAAATTTCCAACAAGCAAGATTTGCAAGTCTTGATAAAAATATCATACAACCACTTCTAAATGAGTGGAAGTTTATTGAAGTTGAAAGGGTTGGAAGGACTAGATGGATTAAAACAACACCGGAAGGACAAGGGGCAGTAGAGTTTCTTGGTTAACCACGTGTAGTAAGTTCGGGCTTGAGAGTCCAAGCAATACCCATTGCAACAAACGGCACAGAAATCAATGCAGCTATTTCCAAATAAGTCCTGAACTGCTCAGACTGCTGTGGGCTTGGATTGGACCATATGAAAGGTACAGGTAATGCAGATGCAAACCAAACAATTGAAAGCATGATAATTACCTTAAGTGCACTCTTCTTCTTTGGGGTCACACTTAACCTTAGAATAGGTTCTATTAATTTTATTAGTATAATTATTTAGTAATGATACCGCCATCTACAGGCAAAATTGCACCTGTTACCCATGAGGAATCGTCTGAAACAAGATAAAATATTGCCTTTGCAACATCTTCTGGAATTCCTATTCTTCCAATTGGGTGCTCTGCTACTGCCATTGCTCTATCAGCTTCATTTTCAAGGTAAGGTCTTGTCATATCTGTTTCCACAATTCCAGGACAGACGCAATTTACACGTATTTTATACTTGGCATATTCTATTGCCCATGCCTTTGTAAGAAGAACCAGTGCTCCTTTTGAAGCAGTATATGCATCTGCTTCAAAATTTTCAAATGATTTTAGTCCAGCGTCTGATGATACATTAACAATGCAACCATTTGTCTTCATCAAATGAGGAATTGCAGCTTTTGTAAAACGAAACTGTCCAGTTAAATTTACATCAATTGTTTCATTCCATTCTTCTTCAGAAATTTCATGTAGAGGTTTTACTTTGGGAAAAATGCCTGCATTATTTACAAGAATATCAATTTTACCAAACGCCTCAAGAGTATTTTTTATAACATTTTCTACATCAGTCATATTTTTAATGTCTCCAGAAATGGCTATCGCATTTTTGATTTCATTTGCAGTATTTTCAAGACCCGTCTTGTCTTTTGATGTAATTACTACACTTGCTCCATGTTGTGCAAGTAGTGCTGCTGTAGCTTTTCCAATCCCTCTACTACCTCCCGTGACAATTGCAACTTTACCAGAGAGTTTCATCTGTTTCTGATTTAATGCTGTACCAGATTAGTTTGTCGAAGATTGAAACAATACAATTTTTGAATCTTCAAAAAAACACATTATAATGATACGGTGATCATGGTTTACGTCAATGTTTGTTGAAATATTTTATTGAAATACTTTGTAAATATGAAAAAATATATGTAAAATAATAAATACAATGATGTATTATTATGAATAATGCAGAAAGATGTAAAATCTACTGCTTAAGAGAGCGTGGCTCCGTAGACTTGAATTGTGAATCCCACTTGGGTGTGGATTAAAAGAGGTAATCTCTGTCTGTCTACGAACAAGGGCCACGCCATTAATTTCAAAATACTATCAAGTAAAATTGGTTTTAATTAAAAAGATAATTTTACAAAAACTTAAAGCTTGAGAGATTCCTTTAATCCCTTGTATCTATTTCTGATTGTGACTTCAGTTACTCCTGCAGCTTGAGCAACATCCTTTTGAGTTTTATTTTCTCCATTCATAACACACGATAGGTAAAGTGCAGCAGCTGCAAGTCCCATTGGATCCTTTCCAGCAGAAATTTCAATTTCAGCTGCATCTTTTAAAATCTGCAAAGCTCTTCTTTTTGTCTTTTCACTCAAGCCTGCCTTGCTTGCAATTCTTGCAACACATTTTATTGGATCAACAACAGGCATTTTCAAGTCAAGTTCTCGTAACAACAATCTGTAACATCTTGCTACATCCTTTCGCTTTATGTTGATTCCATTTGCAACATCGGTAAGTGTTCTTGGAGTTTCAGTATCTCTACATGCTGCATATAGTGCAGCAGCAACAAGTCCTGGGATTGATCTACCTCTAACAAGACCTTTGTCAAGTGCTTTTCTGTAAATATAGGCAGTCTTTTCAATTACTGCATCAGATAATGCAAGTTTGTCCTTTAATCTATCAAGTTCACTGAAAGCTTGTCTAAAGTTTCTGTCTACTGGTTCATGGACCTGACTTCTACTATCCCAAGTTCTTAGTCTTTCTATTGTACTCTTCATTGATGCAGAAAGTGGTTTTCCTGATGCATCTTTGTCAGCAGGACCAATTATTGTTGCAAGTCCCATGTCATGCATTGCAAGTGAAGTAGGAGTTCCAGTTCTACTTCGATCTTCATGTTCTTCTTTTGAAAATGATCTCCATTCTGGGCCGGATTCTTCTACACGTTCAGTAAGTACAAAACCGCAACCTCCACAAAACATTTCTCCTGTAGTATTATCAGTTACCATCGGACCTTTTCCACAACGAGGACAACGTCCGCCAGAACCAAAAGATTCACGAGTCATATAATATCTTATAAGAATTTCGATTAACATAAATAAAAAGGTTTAACTATAAGTATTTGTTCTATAAAACCATAGTTTTATAATTAAAATATATAAAAATTACAAGTTTTATCTATCTAATATCTAAATACTGGAATCAGTAGATTGTAATCTGGCAAAACAATTTATTTTTTGAATGCTGATTATGAGATAAAATGTAATCTTCTCAAATAATATTTTTTGATTTATTTTTATAAAATTATTCTTTAAATTTTTTTTAGCAATTATTTTTCAAAAAATCTGTTTTAAAATTATTTTTATGGGTTTAAGCAAAACCTTAAATACATTTGTTTTGAAGAACCCGCATTAAATAAAATGGAACAATGTCCACTTTGTTGTGAATCCCAGCCGTCGAATCAGGCACTGGCTATTCACCTAAAGAAAATCCATCCACAGAGAAACACTGCTATTCAAATAATGCAATAAAACTCTGACTGGGGATTAGTCGTAGGATGTATCCAATCGAGGTTATCCACGAATTTTTGATTTTTATTAAAAATGAAAACTGAGCCTACGCTAAATTAGTCTAATGGTATTTTGTCAGCTAAATTTAGTATACTGTTAACCGTATTTCACACCTGAAATTAAAAACCAACTTTATCAGTGGTATCCATGACAACATTTACAAACAATTGGCAAAGGCCTCAAACACCAAGCCTTGGTGAGAAATTCAATGATGTAATAAAGCCAAAAGGCGCGCTAAAACCAAGATTAGAAACTGGAATAAAAAGACTCCAGACTCAAATTGGAAAACTTGATGGAATGATTACAAAGCTAAAACAAAGAGATGAAAAGTTATTCAAAAGAATTGTGGTTGCAACACAAAACCATGACATTACTACCAGCAAGGTATTATCAAAAGAATTATCCGAAGTTAGAAAAGTAACAAAGCTATTAGGAAATGCTAGAATTGCTCTAGAACAAATCGAGCTAAGACTAAGCACCTTCCACGATCTAGGAGACACAGTGGTAACAATCATGCCAACAATTGGCTTGATGAAGAACCTCAAGTCTTCTCTAGTCAAATTCATGCCAGAGGCAGACCGTGAGCTAACTGGAATGACAGAGATGCTCGGTGGCCTTATGACTGATACATTCCACAGTGGAGACTTTGGAATTGACTCCAGTGCTACAAGTGAAGAATCAGAAAAGATCCTTCAAGAAGCTTCAGCAGTTGCAGAGGCAGCAATCAACGACAAACTGCCCTCAATGCCTGTAGATCAGTCTTCCTCCTCAGCCCGTTACGTCTAGACTATTGTGTGATAGTTTGTAACGAAAGTATGCCTGGTACAAGACTAAGGATACCACTAGTATAGCTGAAGCAGAAAGGAACATCGCTGCATATCCTACAATTTTTGTCAATTCTCCTGTAACAAGTGAGCCTGCAAATATCCCAACACCGGTTACTGCACTATTTACTCCAAGATACTTTCCTTCAAATCCCTGAGGAATGCTCTTGAAAAATATCACAGAACTAGATGTACTAAAAATTGAGAATGCAATTACCATCAGGCAAGATGATGTTATTGTAACTGGAAAACCCAGAGTTCCTACCATCGAAAGTAATGAAATAGCAGGAATCATTACTGCTAAAATTCGTGGTATGTGGGCCAGGATAGTTGATCGTTCTTCTCCAAATCTTGATATTATTTTTGGAGCAATGAAAAAGACTAGTAACATAGTTATCATTTGAATAGTATAATTCAGAAAGACGTCTGCATTTGAAAAATTCTGATTTTTCAAAAATGGTGTCCATGCAGTAAAATACATGTTACTTCCAAAATAAAAAAAGAAAGATGCTAGGTAGAATATGCCTATCTCATTGCTTATTTTTCCTTTGAATAATATGATTATGTGCCTGAAATCATATGCTTCTAGAATCTTTGGAAAAACAAAATGATGGTGACTGATTGAATAGCGTAAACCGTGTAAGGAATGAGCAATACTACTTCTTTCAAGTTGAATACCGTCTCCTCTTACTGATGTACTCAAAACCATAGCTATGCCGCTTGATACAGCACATATCAAAAAATATGGTCTTAGATCAAAATAAAAACTTCCAACCGTTCCAATTATCATAGAAACTAACATCCCAAGAGTACTGATGATTGATGTACGTGCAAATAGCCAACTCCAGAGATTCTTTTGCACTGATTCCATCACAAGAAGTTGTGTAACTGGACTTCTTGCAACCATGAAAAATCCAAGTACTATTGCTAATCCATAAAGAATGTAAACTGAACTGGTAAAATACATTCCAAGACTACAAAGTAGTACAAAAAAGAATGAAAGAACAAGTATTGGTCTTTTAGAATGAAATCTGTCAATTATTCTTCCCCAAGCCAATGAACCAATGGCTATTGCTCCATTTTGTAGAGCTGAAATTATAGCTACTTCTCCTATGTCACCTCCCAGAAATATTACATATAATGGAATTACAGTGCTTAATCCTTGAGCAGTAATTTGGGCTGGTAGCAAATACCACATCCATCGCTTATTTTGAAGTTGCATTGTTCTAGGTAATCAGAGTCCAGGCATTATTGTATAATGCATTTGAAAAATTTCCATAGTTTTGTCTATTCTTTGCTATATGTGGAAAAATTCTATCATGCAGAAGTGTGGAAGCCACACATCGTGTATGAGTGTGATGCACTCATAGCATGCTGACCTTTGTCATCATTTCCTTCGGGGGTACCTTGGGATGCTATATGTGAAAAGAGTGATCTTTTCACATCACACATTGTCTGCATGATACCTATCTCGGAGGATGTCCTTTGATAGGGAGTATTAATACGTGAATAAAATATTTAAGGTTTGTGTATTATTTAGTACTTGAAATTTTGAATTTTCTTAATAATTCAAAGTTGTTACATGATTTTAGAACATATTTCAAATTTTTTAATGAAAGCTTTTATGATACGATGCTGTAATTTAGTCATGAAAAAGGATGGGGATGTGTATCAGCTTATTTATGAATCAAATCTAGACAGCAAGCTAGAGCAGATTCTAATTGGATTGGTAAAGGACAATCCTTCTCCGAAGATTGAGTCAATAATTCAGAAATTCCTTCTATATGTTCAACACTCTACAGAAAATTTCTGGACTACTTACTACAGTGCAAAAACATATGAGGAAAAGCTAGATTGTTACTATCAATACTCCAAGAACCAGTGTCTTGCAACTGAGGTGTTGGTCAGAGATCTTGGCTCATTATCCTCAGATGATGAAATAAAGGAAAATCTGGATGCTCTAGTAAAAGAGAGTTTTACATTCTAGGTTAGAGAAGATTCCGCCTTTGGTCTGGTCTCTTTGAATTTTGCTATCTTGGTACCTTCTTCGTTTACCACTTGATCAATAGTAATTAGTTTTTCCCGTAGATTGGTGATCATTACAGCAACATCATCTGCTTCTTTCTCAACCTCGCCTCTTTTCTGTTGCAAAGTCTTGATACCCTGTTTTTCTTCTTCTATGTATTGACCAACTTTGACAAGTTTCTCTTTCAGATTCTTGATATCCACTGATTCATCTTCTATGTTTTTTTCTAGGTTAGTTCGCTTGTCTTTCAGATCCTTGATCATTAGACCTACATAGTCTATGGCTTCTTCTAACTTGGTTCTCTTATCCATCAATGCCTTAATTCCTATATCTTCGCCTGATGTGCTCATACGAGTTTGTTGAATAGGTTCCGGTATTTTTACTTGTTCTGAAGGGCGAAAACGGGATTCTTCTATGACTTCTGATGCATTTGTCCTCTCTGGTTCATATTGAAAAATCTTGCCTGATTGATCCGTTTTATCCTCAGTTTCTGGAGAAACAGAGCCAAATTCATCCTTTTTCTTTCGGAATTTGTCAAACATATTGCTTATAGTTATTGTTATTTTTAATATATAAAAAGTTAATAAGTAAAAAAACTGATTTTGAGAAACTCGGATGGTCTGTTGAGCAACCTGAAACAAAATGGTGCGGATGAGATTGAGATATATTTAGAGACTTGAATCCTTGGTTCGAGTTGAAGAATAACAAAGTAAACTTACTCCCAATAGTTGAGAACATAATTGGATTAGATCCAATGATGAGATTTGCAGCAATAATAGACCTAAAGGGAAACATATCTGAAGCAATAATGAAAGAAGGTAAAACCTCATTAAAATCTCAAAAAGAAGAAGAACATTTTTGTAAACAAGTAGCTATGAGAAGAAAAATCAGACAACAGTTTGACAAAAGTCTTGGACCGGTAAATTATGTACATATTGAACGACTAAAGATTACCCAAATTGTAGTCTATCCAAAACGCAAGACTGTCTATGTTACAATGGAGCCAAACATGGACATCAAACGAAAGCTGAAAATTGTAGAATTAATCAAAAAGAAAACTGCAAAATTATAAAAAATTAAGGAGAATAAATTTCTCCCAGATGACTAGATTTACTCTGTCGCTGGCTGATGGTTCCTTCGCCTACATCTGCAGTAGCAAAGCGTCCGCCTACCTGTGTACTTTTTATTTTTGCGTTTTAACCTACTTGCCCGCCTTTGACAAATATTACATTCTACTCTTGCAATACCGTCT
This sequence comes from Nitrosotalea devaniterrae, assembly GCA_900065925.1. Lineage (GTDB taxonomy): Archaea > Thermoproteota > Nitrososphaeria > Nitrososphaerales > Nitrosopumilaceae > Nitrosotalea > Nitrosotalea devaniterrae. The sequence continues at coordinate 41,263 of LN890280.1, forward strand.
CCTTTTCTACTGATTTCAGTTATGGATACATCATATTCCTTGCCAGTTTCTACTGGTTTTGGTCTATTATCTTCAAATCTTTGACCTTCGTCAAATCTTCTACCACCTCCATATCTTCTATCTCTACCATATTCTCGGCTTTCACCAAAACCACTGTCGTTAAAGCTCACCGTTGCACCTCCTTCTTGGTCAATTATTTTTTAAACCATATGAAATCCCTACTTGATTTTCTTTCCCCCGCTTCATAATAACTGAAAAATTAACTGTTTCAAGGCCTGAAACTGCTGTTCCGCTATGTGTTCCGCTGTGGAATTTCATACCATCCCTGATAAAACATCGATTCTATAATACCTCATGTCAAAACAACAATACAGATCTGAAATGGGTATCATAGCCGATATCCTAGGCGTAACCATGGATGGAGGAACACAAGGGGTAATCGTCTCAGCCATATCCCGACGAGCAAATCTATCACATTATGCAGTGCTTGAGAAGTGCCAAAAATTGATAGATGCGGGGTTGGTGGAATCAATGAAAGCCGATAGAAACAGGCTTTTTAGGGTTACAGAGAAAGGAATTAGATTCTTTCAGGAATTCCAAAGGTTCCAAGGTGTTATGCAAGGACTTAATCTCAGGTATTAGATATGCATCAGGAATACCAAATGATTGAGATACAAGAAGTATTGCCGGAAGGAATACTTTTTGTAAGGATAAATCATATTCTGACAACAATGGTTAGAGCACCAGTTGTAGCAGTATGCTTTCTTTTGCTTACTCTCTCCTCATTTGTACAATATGCTATGGGTAGTCCTAAATCTCTTGATTTTACAATTTATGCAGATGGAACTACTCATGTTCTCTATCAAACTGATGTAGATTCCCAGTCGCCTGATTTCATTCTAAATGTATACGGTAACAACATTGAAAATCTTGTAGTACAAGATGGGAACGGAACATTACTTTCAAGCAAGGTAAATGCAAGTACTATATCAGTAGCAACTCTGGGAGCTTCTACGATAAAGGTAGATTACGACACTCCTGATTTGATATCAAAAAATGGGAAAACGTGGACTTTTCGTATGGATTCTCCTATTGATTATTCCATGCTCTTACCAAAAAATACGGTAATTGTTGGAATGAATGTATCACCTCTGGGTATGCAGGTAGTAGATGATCAATCTCTCATATCATTACCAAGCGGTTCATCAGAAATTAGCTATGTCATTGGCGTATTGGGGACAAGTCAGACTGCTACTTTGGCAATCCAAAAAGCTCAAGACTTTATTAATACTGTAAACTCTGCAGGAGTAAAAACTCCTATGGCTCTAACAAAGCTTGAAGAAGCAAGATCAGATTTTAATCAAGGAAAATACTCTGATGCAGAATCTCTTGCAAACTTGGCAAAGAATACTGCTCTCCAAGAACAACAATCCGCTAATTCTATACCTGATAGTTCATCTAACAATACGTCAATCTATCTCCTGATTGGAGGCATTATTGCAGCAACAGTAGCTGGAATCATAATCGTGAAAAAAATAAAATCTACTAATGTTATAACTACAAATGAGATTCCAGTAAATAATGTTTCATCAGACAAGGAAACAATTTACAAACTTAAACCGGAATTACGACAAGATGACAAGGAAATTGTAGCATTTATCTCTGAAAAAGGCGGCCAGGTATTTGAAAGTGAATTACGCAAAAAATTTTTGATGCCACGCACAACTATGTGGCGTGCTGTTAAACGACTTGAAAGGGAGGATATTGTTGAAATTGAAAAGATTGATCAGCAAAATCTCATTAAACTTCGAAAAACTGAGGAGAATCTAGAATGAAAATCTTACTAATTATCTTCTTGGCTTTAGTTGGAACACTAATCTTGAATGGCCCAATTCAATCCTATGCAGATCCTCAACTAGATGCCTTACTACGAATTGCTACACAAGCACGAGATAATCTAAATATGAATATTTCACAAATCAATAATGCTCCTGTTGAAATTACTAGTCTATTCAAACAAGGATCTAGTGAAACTGATGCGCTATCAAAAGCAATAGATAAACAAGATATTGTATCTGCTAGACAACACTTCCTTTCTGCTATGAATTTCTTTAAAGCCACAAATGATAAAATAAATTCTCTTAATGCAACGGTAGGGAATGATCAGCAGCCAGTAGATGCTATACAACTACAAAGTGAAATTACAAGATTAGAAAAGTTTGGGCAAACACTTCGAACTATAGCAATAACAAATAATATTAATTTTGACTTTACACCGTTTGATAAATTAATTCAGAAAGCTACACAGGATCTTGATGCTGGAAAAATTACTGAAGCATCAAAGTCGATTGCATCTGCAAACCAGTTTATGAATGATGCTCATGATTCACTTGCAACAGTAGCAAAACAAAGAACTTCTGATAAAACTATAACCAAAACTAATTCTACATCACTTGAAAGTCTAAAAGATACTACAAAGCTAAAGAAACATGTTTCATAGAGTTAAAATCAATAATATCTGTAACCGAAATATCTTAAACTGAGCAAAAGAAAAATTAGAAACTAATGAGAGTTATGGTTTTCAACCTCAAATTAATGACGTTGGAGAACTGATTACCAGATTACGTGAAACTGAAAATATTGCTTCAGAAATTATCATTTTTGATATTTGTTCATGGCTAAAACAATAAAATTTGTTCTTCTCACATACACCAACAATTACATAAAATTCATATAGATTTTTACCAGAACCAAGGCTAGATGGCTTCAAAGCAAATTTCTGTAGGAGTGGGAATTCCGATGATAATAGTAGGCGTTATACTTGCTTTTATTTTAGCGCCATTGCAAGCTGATCTAAAGGATACCGTAGAATTTGTAGGAAGTCTTATTGGAATCCTAGGAGTATTGATCTTCATAGCAGGATTCCTTTCAAGAAAAGTAACCAAAATCACATCTTAGCTTTTCATAATTCCAGTTGATATCAGATGTTGAATGGCTGACCAGAAAGTATTATCATCAATCTGGCCTGAGGACCATTGCCTTACATTTCCCTTTAACCAATTTGGAATTTTCACAATATCACTTTGACTTATTGATGATGTTTTGATTACACCCTGATTTATTGCATATCTGACTGCTTGTGAAAAATCCTTTTTATCCAAAGCTCCCTCTTCCCACCATATAGCTGTATTTTTTATCCAACTGGGCAAAACACTCTTGTTTGTTTCTCCATATAGTGCAAATTTTTGTATGTTGTTATTCTTATCTACAACATAGATGTTGTTTGTAGTATCAATTGCAAGACCTACTGGTTGCTCAAACTGACCTTGTTCAGTTATCTTTATGCCCCAACTCAAAAGAAAATTTCCATTGGAATCAAATTTTTGTATTCTATGATTCCCAGTATCAGCTACGTAAATATTGTCTTTAGAGTCTACTGCTATTGCTGATGGATTAGTAAACCTGCCCTCTTCAGTTCCAATTGAGCCGTAAAAATTTAGGTACTTTCCAATACTGGAATATTTTAATATCTTATTGTCTGTAGAAATGGCATACAAGTTATCTTGTGAATCAAATGCTAGTGCTTTGATGCCTGAGAAACTTGCTCCCTCTGTAAATGAGGAATCTATCTCATCTCTGTAGATACCTTTAGTATCAAATAGTTGAATGGATTGCTGTTCAATATCTCCTACAAAAAGTTCTCCCTTATGATCTGAATTTATAGAAACAGGTATTTGGAACATGCCTGGGTTATTTCCGCGTGTACCCCACGAATAAACAAAATTTCCAGTCTTGTCAAACATGACTATTCTTGAATTTCCCGTATCTGCTACGTAAACATATTTTTCATTTACAAATATGCCTGATGGGTTTTTTAATTGCCCGTTTGCTGAACCTGCCTCACCCCATGAAAGAAGCATATCACCCTTTACATTAAATTTTTTTATTTTTGAATTCCCGGTATCAGTCACATAGGTATTGTTATCATTATCAATAGCAATATTGGTCGGAGACTTGAATGTAGTAGAATTGATTACTGAAACAAATATTGGTATGTCATATTGATCTGCATCAAGAATACTTTCATTGCTAACAGGTGAGCCATCTACGTAAAAAGATGAATCTCTTACAATTCCATCATAATCCACATTTACCTTCCATTGGCCCTTGGTATCATTTTGAGCAATCTTGTGAGGTATGATTATGTCATCTGTGTCTATTGGTACTGATATTTCTCGGCTGACTTTACCGCTGGGATCTGTAAACCACACACCTATCGAATTTGTGGTAATATTTGATGTATGTATTCTAAAGTTAGCCATTTCTCCTGGTCTGTAATTTAGTTTGTTTGGAAACATGTCTAACTGGATATTTGGAAGCTCATGAGAATTTTGGACTACTTTGTAAGAACCTGCTTCTGTTACACCAGCATAATCAACTTCAAATTTGTAAGTACCAATTGTTTTTGACAGGTTTTTGAGTACAATGGCATCATGTGCAGATTGTGGATGAAATTGAACACTAGTTGTATTTCCTAAAGGATCTGTTACCTTTACAGTACCAGTTGATTCTGTTAATCTAGTAAATATTAGATCAAGTGTCACGTCACTTCCTGGATAATATGTGGCTGAGTTCATTATTGATATCTCCATTAGTTTGTTTACGTCTCCTAAAAGAAATGGTATCTCGCTTACAGAATTAAAATATTGAATTTTTAATTGATATAATCCTGGAGGATTATATTTTGAAAGCTGTAACATTGGAAAATGGTATAATATGCTGGGTCTATCTGCTTTTACCTCTATTTCTGTTACACCGATTGCACTATTTCCATCCTGATCATAAAAATCCAAAAAATAAGAGTGCGCAAATTTCGCATATGGTGTATAATAAGATGAAGTTATGTTGATATTCATTATGTCCGGTTCATAGTATGTTATCTTGTCTGTTATCACAGTTAAGGCAAGGGGCTTGACATTAAAATGAACTGTCTGATTGATATTTCCATATTGATAATTAATTGACCAAGGACCAAACTCATTATCGTTAGCATCTCGTATAATTTGGTGCGTTATTTTTTCTGATTTTATTTGTTGCTCAATTATTCCTGATATTACTGAATTATCTGGTCTATGAGCAACCCAATTTATCTGGCCTCCATTGTATCCATGAATTGTAACATTGACTTTTATCCAATCATTTGCGCTAAACTCTTGTTTTTGAGGAACAGCATTTATTGTTAAAGCGCTCGCATTTTGACAAGTTACAAATATCAATACTAAAGGTAGAAATAAGAAAACTAATTTTTTCACTGCTAATTATTGTATTTACTATTATATTCACTTTGGCAAAAAATCATTCATAAGAAGATCCAATTAAATAAATAATGAACAAGTACAGAGTGAACACTTGAACGTAAGACTTTATGAAATATTTACATCTGTTGAAGGGGAAGGAATCTTGTACGGCACCAAAACTCTCTTTGTAAGACTATCCGGTTGCCCTTTCAAGTGTTTTTACTGTGATACCAAAGACTCACTTCCTATGAATTCTGGAAAAGAATATTCAATTAGAGAGGCAAAAGAGATAATCCGAAAAAATCTTAAGAAAAATACATACAAAGTTAATTTCACAGGTGGTGATCCTCTTGCTCAGTCAAAGGCTGTTGCAGAATTAGCAAAGTTTGTTCAAGGTAAGAAAATTCCTACCTACTTAGAATCATCTTGCTATGACTCATCAAAGTTTGCTGAAGTTCTTCCTTTCATTAATTTTATAAAAATTGAATTCAAGACTCCCGAATCTGGTTTTGTTGATTCAAAACATTATTCTAAACTTTTAGAAAATGAACTTGAGTGTCTTAGACTAGCTAAAAAATCCAAGAAAACGACATACGTCAAAGTAGTAATAAGTTCTAAAACTCAATTGAATCCATTTAAGAAACTCCTCAGGCAGATATTCAAAATAATATCAAAAACAGAGCTTGCAGGATTTATAATACAGCCTACGTACGGTATTTCAGAGCCTAGTTTGGAACAACTATTCAGCTTTTATGATTCCGTTTATGCGTATGATGATCAAGTTAGAATAGTACCTCAGCTTCATAAATTCATAGGTGCTCCTTGATGAATAAAGAAAGAGTAAAACGATTAATTCGAGAAATAATTGCAGAGATAGGTGAAGATCCAACAAGAGAGGGTCTTGTAGATACTCCAAGCAGAATAGCAGACATGTATGAAGAAATCTTCAAGGGATATGAGGGTGAGTCTGAATTGTCAGTAAAGTTTTCTGAGGATTCTGATATTGTAATTGCAAAAGATATCCAATTTTATTCCATGTGTGAACATCACATGTTACCATTCTATGGAAAAGTGAGTGTAGCATATGCTCCAGATGGAAAAGTATTTGGAATATCAAAATTGGTCCGTCTTGTAGAAAAATACTCTGCTAGATTGCAAATACAAGAACGAATCACAAAAAATATCGCTGATGAACTGTATTCAGAAGGAGTCAAAGGTGTAATTGTCATTGCAGAAGGTGAGCATCTTTGTATGAAAATGCGAGGAGTGCGAAATGATGCTGTAGTGACAACAATAGCATCAAGAGGAGTTTATGATAAAAAAGAAGCAAGATCAGATGTTCTAAATTTGATCTATAGCGGAAAATCTAAACCAAATATTGGTTAACCTAAAAAATTAAATAATAACAGTTAATGCAGAACTAATGTGGGAGCACACAACAACATTCATGTTCCAAAAGAATCTTGGCCTGCCTTTATGTGGTATGCCATAGAATTTTTCATTGTATTGGGAGCAGGATTGGGAATTTCTCTGAATTCAATGGATTTCTTCAAGAAAATGGGTTTTGATATCTCTATGACAACTTGGGCATTTTGGGGAATCATCGGTGTTGTGTTTCTAGCTTATTATCTAATTGTCAGACCAATAATATTAAGAAGACCAATCTTATCTAAAATCTAAGCATATCTGGTTTTATCCAAGATCTTAGACTTGAGAAATGCCAACTTTCTGTTATTGCATGATTCACACTTTCCACAATGAATTTTACCATTCCCATAGCAACTCCAACTTTTGAAGATCTGCTCACCTAATTCTTTGTATCCCTTTTTTAGAAGATCACTCTTTGAGAGATTGTCCATAAATGGACTCCAAATCTCTATCTTCTTTCTAATGCCTGAGTTTATCCCGTCAATTTCTCCCTCATTCAAAGTCTTTGTAAGCAATTTTGTAAATGGCGGTCTGCAGTCTGGATATCTAGTATCTCCAGTGTGTGCACCATATGCAACAACTTCAGCTTTTTTTGAGAATGCCCACGCAGAAGCTATACTCAAAAAAATGGCATTTCTTATTGGAGCTACTATGGAATAATCAAATTTTGCAGGAATTATTATTTTGTTATTGGTGAGAGCATTTGTGTTTTCGTACAAATCTTTCATAAATCCTATATCCACTATCTTGTGTTCTTTAAATTTTAATAATTTTGAAAATTGCTGTGCAATTTTTACTTCTTTATCTGCTTTTTGACCATAAGAAAAAGTTATTCCATAGAGATCATATCGTTTTTGAAGATAGGTGGCAGTACATACTGAATCCAAACCTCCACTAAATACTATAACAGATTTCAATTTGAAAATAGTTTGATTAGACCAAATAAAATGCTTGACTAGGCAATAGAGAGTAATATTGCACCAGACAAAATCATGACAGAACCAGTAACAACTCTGAGTATATTGCGCTTATGTGCTATTTCTTTAAAATACAAAACTCCCCAGGATACAGCAAAAAGTGTGGCAGTCTGAGAAATAGGATATGCTACTGTAATTCCTATTGATGCTATGGCCATCAAGACAAATAAACTGCCTGTATTGAATAAACTCCCTGAAACTATTCCTGCAACAATCTCTTTTCGAATCCATCTTCGAGATAAAAATAACAGTGGTATTCCTATTGCAAAAATCGATAAACTACATGAAAAGAATCCAGATTGAAGCGTATGAGTTGCCTGCATTGGTATGACATAAGAGCCTCCTATGATACCTGATGCTGCGGCAATAAAATACCCCTTTCGTTGTATAGTTGAAGTCTTTGTAGCACTTGTAACAAATGGTAAACCGGCTAGTAGTAATCCAATTGCACAAATTGCTAATATCATATAACCAAACTTTTCTTCAAAAAATAAAATTCCCCAGAGAAATGAAACTAGGATACTAAAACCTGCAAGAAGTGGAGAAGTTCTTGAAAGTCCAATCAACTTAACTGAATAAAGTGCAAGGATATTTCCTACGGTCCATATGACTCCGCTGAAAAGTCCACTGGGTAAAATTCCAAATCCCCAAAAAAAACCAATTGGTATTGCAAAAAGAAGGACTCCTATACCAGTAGATCCTTGGAGTTGCCAAATGCTTGCAACGTTTACCTTTCTAACTGGAACAAAGAAAGTACCCCAACAAACGGCTGATCCAATAGATGACATCAACCCAAATGGATTCAATTATGGGTTCACTGTGAAAATGGCAATATAACTCGATTTCTATCTAAAATGTACCCTCTAAAGTTTAATTTCTGCTAAAATATTTTTCTTGCATGACATATCTGAAAGTTGAACGAGAAGAAGGTATTGTCCAAATTACAATCAATAGGCAAGATAAACTAAATGCAATGAATTTGGATGTCATGGATGAATTTATTTCGCTACTTGATATTTTGGAGAAAGATTCTTCACGTGTCATTATTATCACTGGTGATGGCCAAAAAGCTTTCTCAGCTGGTGCAGATATTGAATATATGAGTAGTATAGGACCAACAGAGGCAGAAAAATATGCACTTCGAGGACACGAAGTTTTGAATAGAATTGAAAAATTAGAAAAACCTGTCATTGCTGCAGTAAATGGATATGCTTTGGGTGGAGGATGTGAGCTTGCACTCTCATGCGATATTAGATTTGCATCACCTAATGCACAACTTGGTCAACCTGAGGTTACACTAGGAATTTGTCCAGGTTGGGGTGGTACACAAAGACTGTTGCGAATCATTGGTCCAGCCAGAGCTAAAGACCTCATATTTTCTGGTAGAAAAATTACTGCAGAAGAAGCACTCTCAATGGGGCTAGTCAATAAAATATTTCCTTCTGAGAGTTTACTTTTTGAAACCAGAGCATATGCAAAGGCAATATCAAAAAACAGTAATTTTGCAATAGGGGTTTCCAAGATGCTTGTAAACAGAGGGACTGATGCTAATCTTGATACTGGATTAAAACTTGAAATATATTCATGGGCAGTGTGCTTCTCGACTAAAGACAGAGAAGAGCGAATGCGTAAATTTGTTGAAAAAAAATAACTATAATACAAAAGCGCCTTTACTTGGTCTGCAAATTACTGTAATACATTCCGTATTAGCTGACGCAAATCCTTTTTTCATTGCTTTACAGATCTTTTTGTGATCTGCAAATTTTGATGTAAATGAAATTACTGATGGCCCAGCACCGCTTATTGTTACACCTAACGCACCAGCTTGCAATGCACCTGATTTAACTTTATCAAAACCTGGGATTAGATGTTTTCTAGCAGGCTCTACAATTATGTCCTTTATTGAATGACCTATCAACTCTACATCTTTTTTTATGAACCCTGTTGTTATTGCAGATGCATTAGAAAGATTCTTCACATAATCTGATAATTTCACTTGTTGAGGAAGTACTCCTCTTGATACTTCTGTCTTTTTCTTTGGAACACTAATTTTTGGTATGGCAACACATAACACCAAATCCTTTGGAGGATCAATTCTTAGCACATCCAGTGGATCAGTTCTTACTATTACAAATCCACCCAAAACTGATGCACTTACGTTATCATAATGGATAGACCCGGCACTAGCTTTTTCTCCAATTCCTGCAAATTCTATTAGAGTATTATGATCCAAATCAAGCTCAAATAATGCATTGAATGCAACTGCAGCAGCTGCAGCAGATGCAGCACTACTGCCCATTCCAAATCCAGCTGGAACTCCTTTCTTAATTTTAATTAAAAGTCCAGACTTTATCTTGAATTTTTTTGACATTTCTTTAATTACTAATCCGGCTGAATTTTTTGCTGGTTCAAGAGGGATAGAATCTGAGCTCTCAATAATGATTTCTTTCCCTTTTTTTATTACCTGAATTTCATCATAATATGCATCAAGAGCTAATCCAAACACATCAAAACCAGGACCCAAATTAGCAGTAGAGCAAGGGGCTCTTACAATGACGCTTTTCATTAATCTTCTACCTCTTCGCCCAAATTGAGTACTCGACTTAGTGCAGCTTGAAGGTTAGCCATACCTTCTCCAGTAGAATTTGAAATTGGGATCATTCCCTGAGCAAATCCGCCTAAATTTAAGCTTCTAAGAATGTTGATTGCAAGAGTATAATTTTCACCATCTGAATTTTTTGCAAGAGCATCTTCCAGACTTGTCATATTTGTTGACCATTTTAGTATGTCTTTAATCTTATCTTCAATAAGATCAATTTTTGTTAGGACATTTATCTGCGGCAACCCAAGTCTTAATTTTATTGAAGTGGCAAGTAATGCAATCGAAACAAAATTGCTAGGTGATGTCATCAGTGATCCGTCGTGAAGAAATATTGATGATTTTTCTTCTATATTCAAATTTTGTATGATAAACGGTCCACTTGCTCTATATGCAAACAACTCAACTTGACCTGGTGTATCTATTATGAGATAATCGGGATTTACATTATCTATTTCATTTTGTAGATCATCTATTTTTGATGCAATAAGATCACTTGCCATGATCATTGATCCATTAGGTCCTAGATCATATTGTTTCATAATTTGTACAATATCGATATAGTCTCTAACATCTATGTCACATGTATATGGTAAATTCTCAACACCTGGATCTAAATTTAGCATTCCTACAAACGCGCCATTTCTAGAATAATAGTCAAGAATTTTGGAAGCTAACAGTGACTTTCCAGCCCCAGCAGTTCCAACTAAGAAAATTGCCTTCATTTTTCTAATAATTTATTTTATGTTGAGCTTATATTTCCATCCATGAGTAAGGCAGGCAATGAATTGGAAACTTCTTGCCATTCCTGTTAGTGTAATTCCATTCCTTATCATTGCTGCCACATTTAATGTTAGTTTTGAGAATCTTCTTGCAATTGGTATTCTACCTTTCATAGGTGCTTCAATAGCTATGGCTGGTAAATTATTCACTCAAGGACTGAAATTCAATTATCTTGTAAAGAAATTTCTGGGTCCTGTAGATGTAAACTGGAGAACAATTTCTGTAAGAATAGGTAGTGAGTTTGTAACATCCACAACTCCTTCTTTTGTAGGAGGTGAATTGGTCAGAATAATGTGGTTGGGTAAAAAAGGTGTTCCAATAGGCAAAGCATCTTGGGTAACAATAATAGAAATTGTAACTGAAGTACTAGTTTCTGGAGTATTTGCAATTGTCGCAGCTGTAATTTCGTTTGTATATGGTGCTTATGCAATAGGAATCACAATTCTTGCAATTAGTATTCCCATAACCGGACTCTGGTCTACCTTATTCTTTTTGTCATCAAAAAGAACATTCCAAATACCTGGATGGGCAGCACGAATTGCCACAAGAGTAGGAAAAGAACGTTCGCTAAAGTACATTGATAAAACTAATCTTTGGATGAAAGAAATTTGTGATATGAGTAGACAAACTCTTCATACAAAAGAAATCAAAAAAGCATTTACAGTTTCAATAATAATTTCTATATTTACATGGTCACTTTATGGTCTCTCATTTATGATAATTGCAAATGGTGCAGGTTATGTGATAGACTTTTTCCATTCTCTTATGGCTACGATGGCATCAATTGCAGTTGGTAATCTACCAATTACTATTGGTGGTTCTGGTCTAACTGAATTTTCAATTTGGGCATATTTGGGCCACTTGAATAATTTGACATTTGAAGCTGCCAAGAATAGTCTACAATGGAATATTGTGATTGGATGGAGAATTGCTACTTATCATGTTGGGCTTGTAATAAGCTGGCTCTTTCTTATGAAAGTAGTCTACCCAAGCATAAAGAAAGCCAAAACTGTATAGAAAGCACTTTATTTTCAGGCTTTTAATTTTTAATTATTGAATTATTCTGGTAAAGTAGTTGTTGTTACAGGTGCATCAAGTGGAATTGGAGAACAGTCAGCTGAAGAATTTGCAAAATTACATGCTAATGTAATACTTGTATCTAGAAATGAAGAGCAATTACAGAAAGTAGCTATAAAATTATCAAAATATCAGACTACAACTTTTGTCTATGCATGTGATGTATCTAATAAGGAACAAGTAGATAAAATGGGAAAAACCATAATCGAAAAATTTGGTACAATTGATGTGCTTGTAAACAATGCAGGTTTTGGAATATACAATACTGTAGAAAAAACAAAAATAGATGAAATGGAATCACAAATATCTACAAATTTTCTTGGAATGATGTATTGTACAAAGACATTTCTGCCAACAATGTTACAACAAAGATCTGGACATATTGTTAATGTAGCATCTGTAGCAGGAAGCATTGGAATTCCTGGAATGGCATCTTACTGTGCATCAAAATTTGCCATGTTGGGGTTCTCAGAATCGTTATTTCATGAGCTAAAGGGAACTGGAGTGGGAATAACTGTAGTAAGTCCTATAATGGTAAGAACTAATTTTTTTAATCACGAGTCTTTTGGCAAAATGCCACGATATTCAACTACATCACTTAATCCAAAGACCGTGGCAAATGCTGTAGTAAAAGCTGCCTCATCACCCAGACTTGAGATCGTTGTCCCACAATTTGTAAGATTTGTAGTATGGCTAAAACAAACTTTTCCATATTTGATAAATCCCATAGTGGGAGGAATCTTTAGAAGATCAATGAAATCTACGATGGATTGAATAGTCTACTCTTCTTCGGATTCTTCTTCTCCTGAAGAATCCGAGTCTACATCCATTAGTTCAAGATTTGTAAGTTCAAACTGATAAATGGCATCCATGTCAATATCCATTTCTTTTTTCAAAAACTCTATAACTTTTTTACTTAATGGAGCCTTGAATGAATTTATTGTAAACTCATAAACAACTCCCTTCATGAGACTGGAAGGCTTTACTTTCTTTGGTAAATTCATTCCTTCTATTATCTTTCTTCCATCTTCAATGGCCTCATAAAGTTGAGAATCTATTTTCATATCCTTTTCATAAATTTCAAGTATGTAACCAGTTCTTGTAATGGACCCTGGCTTGCCAAACTTGGCATCCTTTATTTCATCTTGTACCCATTTTGGAATTTCTTTTTCTTTTCCCATTGTAACTCACTGTAACTAGCCTTGTTTTTCTTTTTTACTTGTTGTCCACCAATCACGGTATTCATCATGTTTGTCTTCTCGTGTTTTCTCTCGTTTGTTTAATCTGTATCTTATATCACTTACTTGTTCTCTAGTAGCAAACAAACCGCACTTTTTACAAATGAAATGTTTTGTATTGGCATCAAATTTCATTTCTATGACCACTTCTTTAGCTGCGCATTCGGGGCATTCAGTCAACGACGGCGATCATCAAAGTTATCCATAAAAGCTTTTGGTCAGTTTCTGGTACGCGGTCTATGTCTTCATCCCTAAAAGGTCAGTTCGCCCATCTAAGTGCCGCGTACCAGGACATTATGTCTGATTTAAAAAATTATAATTCTTTCTAGTTTCCTAACATCTCTGAGATTATTTTTACTGTATTTTTTGTACCGTCTGTATTGTAGTTTCTTGAAAATTCAGAAAGATTCTCTTGATACTTGTTATAATCATCATGTATCAAAGATACTGCTTTAACCGTCTGTTTAACAGTTGTAGATAAGATTCCTAGATTCTTGTCCTGTGCCCATTTTATCTGATTAGTATGTTCATCGTATACTGGTATTCCTATGATTGGCTTTGCCTTTCCTCCTAATATCTCTCCCATCGCTGTATGGGAACCATTTATCACTGCATATTTACACAAATTAAGAACAGTATCTTTTTCCTGTTCTGAGAGGAATCCGATATCTATCTGAATCCAATCTATCTTTTTTTCTACAGCTTCGGAAATCGTATATGTCTTTCCGTCTTTTCCTAGAACTTTGTCTAAGGATGGGTCTGCACTTGCGTGTGAAATTATTCTTCTCTCACTAGTCATCTCAGAACTATGAAAAGCTGTTTTATAATTTTCCAGAGTTATTTTCTTTGTTGATTTATTGCCTGTTATCATCCAGTATCCAAAATTATCTACGTTTTCAATTAGTCTTTCTGTATCCGACTTGGGCTTGGAATGTACTATTCCACTATTTGAAAAATGGCCTACATACGCAACTTTTTCTTTTAGCCTGTCAGGAAAGTTGAGATTATACTCACATATGGTATAAGGCGGAGGAGAGTCTGCAACTACTATCTTTGTTGCTTTTTCAATATTTTTTGAAACATATACCACTCCAGGATAAAGATAAAATCTTGAAGCCCATAGCTTTGGTCTAAATTGATTTGTAATGAAAATACATTTGATATTCCTTCTTTGTGCTATTGCATTTGATCCTACATCACCATCATTTATCACAAGATCAAATTTTTGATTATTGTAAAGTTTTCCTTCCTTTCTTAGGTAGTTGGTTACAACTGAGAGAAGTGGTGGTCTTCCAGATATTGGTAAGAGGAAATTAAGTGAAGACAGGGTAATACTTGGACCCTTCTTACCATCTATTGGTGTAGGCATTTCAATATCGTGAATTCTATCTTTATTTTGCGGAAATTTTTGTAACAGTTTTTGATAAATTTCACCACTACTTGTATAATGCATTTCAACATCATCTCTCATTTCATCCTGAATTGTCTTGTCTAAATGCATCATTCGTGTAAAGTGGCCATTTCCCCAAGGATATACAAATCCGCCTATCTTTTTCATAATAGAAAGTAAATTTGACCTGTTTAAATTCTCAATGATTTGATTTTAATGAATCAATTATATCGTGTATATTTTTTGGACCGATAGTAACTGGAATACACTTGAGGGTCTTTAGTGCACCTTTTGCATATCTTGTTACCTCAGACATGGAGATTTTATTATAACTGAGATGTTTTTTACACAAATCTTCCAAATCTGCAATATATTTTTCAAGTCCAATCTCCCTCGCATTTTCAAAAATTCCCGAATCAATACCGGAAAGAGAAAACCATGGAATAATCTTGCTCTGTAGTACCAAATTTGAGTTGTATTCACAAAATGATGCAGGAAACATCATAGGCGATATTCCCAAAGAAATTCGCTCAATTTTTTCTTTTGATGCTACTGATATCATCACTTGAGTTATGGCAGTAATAGTGGTCAATATACCGGCAGACCAATTCATCTTACAGATGTGCAGAATAACATTTTTTTCAATAATTCGTGACAGTATTTTATTTATGATCTTGATTAATTTGAGCAAATCAGACTCATTACGGTAACAAACCAGTATCTTGACCTCAAAACCCATCTTTATAGTCTGAAGACAAGATATTGCAGAAAGTTCATCATGAATGCAGCATAGGATTTTTTCTTTTTGTGAGTTGTATGGAAGACCGCTTAATCCTTTGTCTACAAAAATGCAAACATAGACATGTGAATTTGTTAAATGCACGTATACAAGTCTGTCATGGTTTGATTCTGATCCAGGTTTTGCCCCGAGAGACATGCTCTTATCTACCAACATGGTAGTTGCAGCA
Organism: Nitrosotalea devaniterrae; assembly: GCA_900065925.1. GTDB lineage: Archaea > Thermoproteota > Nitrososphaeria > Nitrososphaerales > Nitrosopumilaceae > Nitrosotalea > Nitrosotalea devaniterrae. The sequence goes on from LN890280.1 coordinate 57,020, forward strand.
ATTTCCAAATCTTTTGCTAGAAAATCCTTTGTTTTTCCATCCACCTTGACATAAAATTTTTCTCCTTTTAAGAGTAAACTCAAGGCAGTATTTGTTATGATTGATAAAGCAGAGTCAAAATTGATATCTGTTTCTTTTGCAATTGCAATCTTGTCTATTCCAAATAAAAGATTTACTGCAGATGAAGCAAGTACTGGATCAATTGCTTCTACGATAATTAATGATTCATTTTTTCTTATGTTATCATATTGTTGATTTTTAATCTTGAGAATTTTTGCTATACTTGTTTCAAGGTTATTTATTTTATTCAAAGAATAAATTGACGGAAAAACAACAAGCACTGTTTTTTCTGACATTATGTTTTCATGGTTTAGCTCATTTATAACTCTAGAATGAATACTTTACCTAAATAATTATATGACGAATAGTGACAAATTTTATCATGTCAAAGTTTACTGCTGAGCAAGTACAGCAGCTAAATGTAAATCTGAAAACTCCTCAAGAAGTTTTACAATGGTCACTGGATAATCTACATCCAAGGATAGCAATGGCATCAAGTTTTGGTGCAGAAGATGTAGTTGTAATTGATATGATGATGAAAATAAACCCAAAAGCAAGAATCTTTACTCTTGATACTGGTAGACTTAATCAGGAAACATATGATGTGATGGATGAAATACGAAAAAAATACAATATGAACATAGAAGTAATGTTTCCAGATCAGAATGAAGTAGAACAGATGGTTCGTGTAAATGGATTGAATTTATTTTATCACAGTGTAGGCAACAGAAAACTATGTTGTGGTATAAGAAAAGTTCATCCTCTCAACAGAATCCTTTCAACATTGGATGGATGGATTACTGGATTAAGAGCAGATCAAACTGAGGTAAGACTAAATGCAAATAAAATAGAATTTGATGAGCAACATAATGGCATCATAAAGATAAATCCAATAATAGAATGGACTTGGGATCAAACCTGGGATTATATCAAGAAAAATAATATTCCATATAATAAATTACATGACAATGGATTTCCTAGCATTGGATGTGAACCATGTACGCGTGCAATCAAATCTGGAGAACCGCTACGAGCTGGACGTTGGTGGTGGGAATCTGATTCCCAAAAAGAATGTGGATTGCATGCTGACCACAGTAAGTGATATAATTGGCAAATATTGGTGTAGCAAAACCACATGGTGGTAAATTAGTAAGCAGAATTACAGAAAAAGATCCAAGCCAATTGTTTTCTATTTCTATTAATGCTGATCTTGGAAATGACATCGAAAATATTGCAGATGGGATTTTTAGTCCGCTCGAGGGATTTTTAGTACAAGAAGATTTTGAAAAAGTAGTTTCTCATGGTAGACTAGCCAATGATTTGCCATGGACAGTTCCAATTGTACTTGATGTGGACAAAGATACTGCAACAAAGATGAAAGATGCAGGAGATGTTGCTCTAAATGTGGGAGGGAAAAATTTTGCCATCTTACATGTGGACGATGTTTACAATTTTGATAAAAATATGGTTTCAACCAAAATCTATGGAACATCTGATCTAAAACACCCCGGTGTGGCAAAAACTATGAATATGAAGGAATTTCTTGTTGGTGGAAAAATTGACTATGTAAAAAGACCAGACGAAACTCAGATCAGACGATATAGGAAGACCCCTCTTGAAACAAGAGATTTTTTTCAAAAGGCTGGATGGAAAACAATTGTAGCATTTCAAACAAGAAATGTACCACATGTAGCGCATGAGATGCTTCAAAAAGCGTCTCTTAACACACACGATGGATTATTTGTCAATCCTCTCATAGGAAAAAAGAAATCTGGAGATTATACGGACGAGGCAATTGTTACCTCTTATGAAACTCTCATAGAGCACTATTATCCTTTAAACCGATGTTATCTTGGTACCTTGCATACAGAGATGAGATATGCAGGACCCAAAGAAGCAATACATCACTCTATAATGAGAAAAAACTTTGGATGCACTAATATCATAATAGGACGAGATCATGCGGGTGTAGGTACATACTATGATCCATTTGCTTCACAAAAGATATTTGATTCATATCCTGACATTGGTATCGAACCAATCTTCTTTCCGGCATTTTTCTATTGTAGAAAATGTTTGTCATTTGCAAGTGAACGAAATTGTCCACATGGTACAGAATATCAAGAAAGTCTAAGTGGAACTAAACTTAGGGCAATGATTCTTGATAAACAGAATCCATCTGAATATATGATGAGGCCAGAGGTATTCAAAGTACTAACAAAATTAGATAATCCCTTTGTGGACTAGATTTTTATTGAAATGATATCATTGCAGATCATGCGTCTCTTGCTCGTTGTACTTTTACTGGCAGGTTCATTTTTACCCGTTTATGCTCAGGAATCAACCATGAACAAGTCTGAGCGTTATGATTCTGTCCAAGTTCCATATAGCGCATTTAATGTGTATACCAAAAATGCAACAGTTTTCAAACTTGATCATGAGCATGTAACTAACTGGGAAATTGAAATGCAAAACAAACTCCAGTATGCAGACAAGGAGGGAAATGCAGTAGTTAGACTATATGAAAATCTTAACACACCAAAGTTTATAGAAATTGGCATGGGTGGTCCGCCTGATTATCGATTCTGGGTGGCAGTAAATACTCCAGAAGATGGATACTTTATGATTCACGATGAAAAAAAGATAGGTTGGACTCCTGACAAACTTATCACTGCAACTCATTCAAGTAGTGGTGGTCTCACTGTTAGTGTCGGATCAAAAGAAGCAGTTTCTAACTTGGATGTTGCGGGTTTTACAATGAGAGAATTTACTGTTTCTGGAATGAATTCAGCTTCTGATTCTCCTCCAGTAAACGCTGGTGCATTAACATTTAGCATTATTTCTGGAGATCCTTCTCAAAATCTAATATTTTACATGCCATTTATGGTACTTGCAGTAACATTGGTGTTGATTGTCGCATTGTTAAAAACTAAGAAGAGAACTTCAGAAGAAACAAAAAAGATCTCTGAGAATAAACCATCTTAGTTTGTAGTCTTGTAATAATTACATTCTTTTTTTATTTGACAGACAGAACACATGGGTGAAATTGGCTTGCAAATATTTTGGCCATACATGACAAATGTATCATTTATTCTAATCCAATATTTTTTTGGGATTTTTTTCATTAATTCAATCTCTGTTTCTTCTGGAATTTTTGTTTGTACTAACCCAAGCCGATTGGAAATTCTATGTACATGTGTATCAACAGGTATTGCTGGTTCATCAAAGGCATAAACTAGGACACAATTTGCGGTTTTTCTTCCGACTCCAGGCAAACTCAACAACTCCTCCATAGTTTTAGGAACCTTGTCTGAATATTTTGAATTTATAATTGATGCAACTTCGATTATTCTTTTTGCTTTAACATGATAGAAACCTGTTCTTTTGATTATCTTTTCTACATCTGATAATTTTGCACCTGCAAGTGAACTAGCTGTTTTATATTTTGAGAATAGTATCTTGACTACAGATGCAGTACTTTCATCTCTTGTTCTGGCAGAAAGTATTGTTCCTATTAGGATACTCAAAGGACTCCCATTTTCAGCCTCACGCAGTTCTCTGAGTGCTGTCATACGAGGCGGCTTGACAGAATTCATTGTAGACATCATGCCATCTAAAATTCTTTTAATTTTTTCCAATTGATTTTATGTTAACCACACAAGTATTATATCTGTTATAACAAAGTTGAGTATTGGAATTAACAAAAGAAGAAGAGAATGCACTAGATGGAAAGCAAGGAGATACACTTGCACTTGCATATAGAACTCTTGTAGCAATTGGAGAAGCATCCGGTGCTGATAGATTAATTCCAATAGAATGGGCGCATCTGTCTGGAGTTAATTATAATACAATAGGGGATGCAGGAAAAGAATTTCTCTCACACCTAAGTCAAGATGCTAAATTCAAAGTAAAAACAACAGTTAATCCAATGGGATTTGATTTTGATTCCGTTTCACGCTATAATCTTGATGACAACTTTATTGAGAGTCAACGCAGCATAAAAAATTCGTATGAAAAAATGGGAGCCATTCCGTCATATTCTTGTATTCCGTATGAAATCTTTGATGTTCCAAAACAAGGAACTCATGTATCTTTTGCAGAAAGTAATGCTGCAATCTATGCAAATTCATTTTCTGGACTCAAGACAAACAAAGAAGGTGCATTCAGTGCCCTTGCAAGTGCAATAACGGGCAAAAGTCCATGCTCTGATCTAAGAGATGATGATGTAAGAAAGCCGAACCTGACAATTCGCATGAAGATAGAGTCTCGTGATGAATTGACATATGGAATGCTTGGATACTTTGCAGGAAAAGTTGCAGGCAGCTCAGTTGCCTTGTCTGGCGTAAATGATCTTGATAGGCGAAGCTGCAAGTCTTTGTGTGCAGGTATGGGTACTTCGGGAGCCTGTGGCATGTTTACATTCGGGGAAGAAGAGGGGGAAAAAATTGATTTTGATAAAAATGAGATGCAAAAAATTCATGACGAACTCAATACTTCTGAGAGTGGGGACTTGATTACACTTGGTAGTCCTCAACTTGGTCTTGAAGAGATTGGTGATCTGGCCTCAATGCTAAAGGGAAGATCATTTCAAAAACGCTGTATGGTATTCTGTCCTAGTGCAATCAAGGGGCAGATACGAAACCTAGGTTATGCAAATGAGATAGAACGGGCTGGAGGAGAATTGTTGTTTGACTGCTGTACCTGTCTGTCTCCTCTGGTTGATAACAAGGAAGTAGATTCTGTTATTACAAATAGTGTAAAGGGTGCATACTATCTGAAGACTTCAAACAATGTTGATGTAAATCTGAAGAGTTTGAAAAGAATAGTGCAAGAGGAAACAAGATGAATGTCAAAGTAATCGTGCGAGGAAACGCAAAGGGATCGTTACTCATAGCTAAAAGCCCAATAAACTTTCTTGGTGGAATTGATAAGAAAACAGGAATAGTGCATGACAAAAAACATGATCTCTTTGGAAAATCAGTTGGTGGTAAAATTCTTGCATTTCCTTTTGGGGTGGGCAGTAGTGTTGGGGCTTATACTCTATACTCTTTAAAATATAACAACTGTGCACCGCTTGCCATGATCTGTCTAAAGGCTGACTTGACAACAGCATCTGGATGTGCAATATCTAATATTCCTCTAGTCATTGCAAGCAAAGATGATTATGATCTACTGCAAGAAAACAAGGAAATAACACTTGATGCAGTTGATGGAAAAATTCTATAGCTCTAATCTCTTGATTTTTCCATTTGGTTCTATTTCTTTGAATACAATTCCCTCAAATTTTAAAATTTTTACACTTTTTTGTTTCCAATAATTAAAAGGAGCTCCTGCTTTTTCACATGTATGGCTAAGAAACTCTTCCTCATTCCATTCGTATTCTACAGGAACTTGGGGAAGAAGTAAACCTGCTCCAAACTCCCATTTTACAATAAGGCCATCTCTACCTATCTTTATCATTCCTGGATATTCAGCTGGATCTTTGACCTTGATCTCAACTGGTGGGGTAAGGACAGTTACCTCAAATGTAATCTCACTCAATTCCTCAAATCTTACGGGTGGAAAACGTGGATCCTCTGTAGATGACGCAATGGCTGCATCTAAAAGAGATTCATGTAATATTCTATCAGGGGTTGGAAATCCTATACAACCTCTTAGATCTTCTTTTTTGTTTAGCGTAACAAATACTCCTGACTTGTATGAAAACCTGGATTTGATCTCCTTTGATAATTCTATTTTCTTTCTTTCTTTGAGATATTCTGTAACAACTAGACGTGCAGTTTTTACCAATGTTTGACCATCATCATCTGATAAAATCAATTCATCATATCATTTAGCTTTGTTGCAAATTCTCGCAGTTTTTCAAAATGAGTTCCTTCCCAGTAAATTTTTTTACAAGAATCACACATCCAAAACTTTTTCTCTCGTTCTAGTACTCCCTCTGGGATTTTTCCTATGATTCGATACTTTTCAACTGATTGTAAACTCCCATTACAGGAAATACAGCGAGAATTGTTTGTATCCATCATAAATCTATCAAGCTTAATTTTTGCATTTATCTGCATAATTTGTTCAGATTCATCACTTCCCCTGATGAGAACAAAACCAATGTCCTGTTTTTCTGCATTTTTAGTAAGTTGTTCATCCTTTGTCAAAATTATACGCTTTTCATTTTTTGCTATTAAAATCAATTTATCGTCCTCAATTGAGGAAAAATATTTTGAATCATATCCGAGAATTCTTAATTTCTTTGCTAAATTGCCCAGCATTGAATCTACTACAAAAATTGGTTTGTATGTACTCAATCGTATGCCTCTCCGTGACCAGATTCTACTATGTGGCTATCTCCAGCAGGAAGCATTCTTATAAAATCATCCATGGAAATTGCTTTTACTATTTCTTCCTTCTCTTTGAATTTCATGAATTCTAATTTTACTTTTCTTGCCATCTCAGTCATGTCTACACCTGATGGTTCTATTGTTACAAAATAGATGCAGTGCTTTTTGATTGCAGATGGCGTTCCACACATCAATAGATAACTTTCATCTTTTTCATATAGGCCAATTGCCAACTGTAGCGTGGATACCTGTACAAAATTTCTAGATCCCTCAATGACAAATGATCCCTTTGCAATGAACTGTCCACTTGGAGCCGCAGTCTTGACCTGGTCTGGCTTTATCCAGTATGCGTTTAATCCATACACTCCTGCTCTCCACGCTCTGCTAAAACACACAGTTGCCTGCGATACTTCTTTTACACTGGAAAGATCATTTTCTGTACTTTCCCTTAGAAGGAAAAATGGCGATCCCACAATCTCTGCATGAAACACCATATCATTTTTGTTAAGATGTTTTCTTATTACAGCTGAATTTGAAGATGCATCACGTCCTCCTATTGCTAGGTGGCCATCTGAGGTGATAAACCACCTGTATCTTTCAAACCATTCCTTCTTTTTCTGAACTGCAAATACAATGGAATCCTGTGCAATGCTTGCTTGTTTTTTGACAAGTTCTAAACTCTTCTCTGTTTTTTTCTTTTCTAAATTGATTGTATCAGTTGCCCTCATCTGTTTTTTTGATTCATTAAATAATGTTGAAGCAATTGCCTGGATTGATGATTGGGTATCTATCTTTATTTTTTCTCCATTGACATTTATCAGAAAAACACCGCTTTCTCTTGCAGTATGTGAGTTGTATCTGCTCAACAGTGGCTCAATACTTGGATCTTCAATAGATGTTATACCTGTGTATGATGTTTCCAGAAGCGCTTTTGCTACGCCAGAGATCGAGCTTGATCGTTCCTTTACAAGTAAAATTGCTTTATTTTGTTCTTCAAGTTTATGCTCAAGCTCTGTGATTTTCTGGTTTGCAGTGGTAGACTGCGATGACTTGCCATGCTCAAGAAGATTCTCTGAAAAAAGTGAATCCAATCCTTCCATGAAACTAGATACTTTTACTGTATTGTTTCTTGTACTCATATCACCAAGTGGTACAGGAATAACATCTGAATTTTTTACATCACGTATTATGTATGCATCATGATTTCCTGTAGTTACTTTGTCAATTAGGCCTTTTGTTGCCTGGAAAATGTCTTCGATTTCTTTATCAGATAACGCATTTCCAGATTTGTCCGGATCCAAGTTGCTTATCCTGATGATCTCCTCTGCATATTTTCCTGGAAGCCCAAGTGTTCTTCCTATCCATCTTACAACTGGAGTGGCACTTGTCTTGATCTCTTCAATATTTTCTTTTGTAACTTCTAAAATATTTAATCCAGAAGAGGGAGGTGGAATGTAATTGAGTCCTACTGCAAGTTTTCTATGTCTTACATCGATTGAGTGCAAGAGGGAAAGAATCTTCATCTCTTTATTACACAATATGATGTTGCCATCTCCAAAAAATTCCCCGACTAGGATAAATTCTTGGTCAAACCCTGAGAATGTTACGTAAACAATTCGTTCGCTTCCAAGCTGTTTGATCTCTGTTATCTTGCTGCGTAAAAGATCATTTCTTAATCGCTTTATCAACCGGTTCTCCTCCATTTGATTTATTTTTATTCCAGTTATCCACAAACCAAAAGTAGAGAACATGATGAGCAGATCTGGTTTTTCTGCATGGTGTAGTTTGAAAAGAATGCTGTTGCGGCTTACGCCATAAATATTGCTGACATAATAGTCCTTTACTTGTTTGTCCATCTCTGTAATCAGGTAGCGCAGTTCTATACCTGCAAGTGTCATGATACCTAATTCTTCTGGCCATTGATTATACCTTTACTATTGAGATTGTAACCAAACATTTTAAACGGGATTAAACCGAGTGATTTTGAAAATTTAGTTGACAAGACATCCCAAGAAAAAAGAAGATGAAGACCCAAATGTTGATGATAATACCAAGGATAATCCTACTGGAATGCCTAGTCAAACTGAGGAATCGCGGATAAAAGGTGGACTAGATAAATTATTCTGGCTAAGGGTAGGTCTTGGAGTACTAGCAGGTGCGCTCTCTGCAATTATTGGAAGCGGTTCTACATTTTCTATTGAATCATCTAGAATAGGACTGGGATTTGGAATTATGATAATATTGTTTATTGTTTCATATGCGGCAGCAAAGTCCATGAGAATTCCTATTGCTGCATCAGAAAAGAAGAAATTGATTACAACTGGATATGGCAGCTATTTTCTGATGTTTATTTTTTGCTGGATTCTGGTAAATACACTCATCCATCCAGATGTTGGAATTGCAACTGTCAGGTAGTTCTAAATATTAACCAGTTTTTTAATAAACTAAATGTGGCAACATCGCACTCCTGGAATTCCAGATGAATCATTTGATAGAGTAGAAGATGTTCCAATTACAAAAGAGGAGATACGTGTAATTCAAATAAGTAAAGCAAGATTATCTCTTGGACAGATAGTGTATGATGTTGGATGCGGGAGCGGATCAATATCTGTTGAAGCTGCACACCAAGTAGGATCTTCTGGCAAAGTCTTCTCAATAGACATCGATCCAAATGCAGTGGAACTTACAAAGAAAAACTTGGACAAATTCCAAATCTCAAATGTTTCTGTTATCTTGGGAAATGCAATGCAAAAAATTGATGATCTTCCAATAGCTGATGCCATATTTATCGGCGGTACGGGTGGGGAGACTGCTGATATAGTAAAACTGTGCGAATCAAAACTAAAACAGGGAGGCAGAATAGTAATTGGAACAATTCTTGTTGAAACACTATACTCTGTGCTGAATACGATTGAGAAACTAAAATTCTCATCAGTTGATATAATTCAGGTAACAATATCAAAAAGCAAAAAAACTTCTACAGGTACCATGTTTCTTGCAAGAAACCCTGTTACTATAATATCTGCAACCAAAATCTAGATTTTAATTAGGTACAATTTTGATGGAATTGATGCATGATCTTGTCTGTGTAGGATGCGGTCCAGGTGACCCCGAACTTTTAACAGTAAAGGCAGTCAAGGCAATACAAAATGCCGAAGTGATTGTCTGTCCTACCGCCAAAGAAGGCAAGCCAAGTATAGTTTATTCCATAATCGAATCGCTGGTGGACAAGTCCAAGAAACCCGAAGTTGTTAACTTGGTCTTTCCCATGGTTAAGGAAAAAGATACTTTGGAAAACAGCTGGCTACAAAATGCACGAGTCATTGCAGAAAAAGTTCTTTCTGGAAAAAAAGTAATCTATCTTACAGTGGGCGATCCATATCTTTACAGTACGTGGATCTACATTGACAGGGAATTGCAAACAAAATATCCTACAATAAAGATCAGCGTAATACCTGGAATTGTATCCATGTTTACTTTTGCATCCAAAGTAGGAATTAGTCTTGCAGAAGGTGCAGAAACCATGGCAGTGATTCCATCTTGTTATGATCTATCAAGAGTTAAAGAAACTGCAAAAAATTGTGATACCATGATCTTTCTAAAAGACGGAAGATACTTTGATCAAGTCATATCATTACTTCGAGAAGCTGGATTTCCAGACAGTTCGATTTTTGCAATTGGGCAAGACATAGGAACTGATCAGGAGATAATCAAAAAGTTAACACTGGGCCAAGTCACAACAGATACAATGACTACAAAATATTTCTCCATCATGGTGGTCAAGCGTGCATAAGGTATACTTTGTAGGCTGTGGCCCCGGCGACCCTGAACTGATTACGGTCAAAGCAAAAAAATTAATTCAAAAAGCTGATGTCATAGTCTATTCTGGCTCGCTCATTCCTCCAGGAATCATCAAGATGTGCAAAAAATCACAACTTCATGATGCTGCAAAATTGGTACGAGAAGATATTTTTAAAATTTTAAAAGAAAATGCATTGAAAGGAAAACTTGTTGTTAGGTTACATGACGGGGATCCTAGCATATACGGAGCAATCAGAGAACAAACAGACAATCTCAAAAAAGAAGGAATAGACTATGAAGTAGTGCCTGGAATTACATCATTTTTGGCATCAGCTGCTGCACTTGGGTGTGAACTAACGTTACCAGGTGTGACTCAAACCATCATTGTAACAAGAGCAGAATCAAGAACAAAGGTACCAAAGCGAGAACAAATATCAGAACTTGCAAAACACAAGGCAACACTGATCTTTTATCTCAGCATTCATCTCATACCAAAAATTGTACAAGAGGCAATCAAGGGTGGATATTCAAAATCAACACCTGTAGGAGTGGTTTACAGAGCAAGCTGGAGTGATGAAAAAATAATCATAGGAACTTTACAAGATATAGCAAAAAAAATACGCGACGAAAAAATAACAAGAACTGCAATCATAATAATTGGAGACGTTGTAAACCCGAAATCATACGAGTATTCTAAATTATATGACAAGACATTTACTCATGGATACAGGAAAGCTCAAGTAAAATCATAATTGGTTTACTTTATTTTTGATTCCTATCATTTTCAATTGTTTTTGAAATGTTTTGATATTTCCTGATGCGTAAATTTTTAACCTAGATTTTTCTGATTTGTGTTTTAATATTTTTGAGATATGTTCAGCTACTGCTTCTGCTGGATCTAAAAATGTTATGCTTGGAAATAATTCTTTTAAAATTGGTACAAGAAATGGTAAATGCGTGCTAGATAGTGTAAATACATCTATACCATTTTCTAAATATGGAATGATAATTTTTTTTATTATATTTTTTGAGATTTGTTTTTGTAAAATAAATTTTCCAGATTCTACAAGGTCTACAAGTGGTGTTGCATTAATTTTTTCGACGTAAATTTTTTTTGGAACATTTTTTTTGATATACCTGTCCAAAATTTTGTTTTCAACAACTAATTTTGTTGCAAGTATTCCAATCTTTCCAGACTTAGTTCTTCGTACAGCTTCCTTTAACGGCGGAAATACTCCTATGATCTTGTCTTTTTTTTCGATATCTAGCAACAATGATGGTGTGTTTGAGCCTATGATGATAATATCCGGTTCAAATTTTTCTTGTAATTGTATAATGGTGGACTTGATTATTTTATCCAGTTGAGATACGGTCTTGGTTCCATATGGATAATTTTTTTGGTCTGCAAAATAGATGATCTCTGCATTGATCTTTTTTTGTATTGGTTTTATGATTGACAGGGAACCCAAGCCTGAATCAAATACTGCTATCTTTACCATTATAATGTAAAATCATCAAAAGACTGATTTACACTTTGTGAGCTAAATTTAGCCTAGTGTTGAGTATAATATACACCGGCCATTAAGAACCAACTTTCTGACTACCCGACATGACCGGCTTCGATAAGACCTGGACTCGACCTGAGTCTGTTGGTATATCAGAAAAATTACGTGAAACTGTAAAGCCACAAGGCGCTCTAAAACCTAGGATTGAGCAAGCTGTGAACAAATTACAGGGTCAAATATCGAAGATGGATTCTATGTTGGGCAAGCTGAGAGAAAGAGATGCTCAGTTGTTCAAGAGAATCGTAGCCGCAATGCAACATCACGATGCAGCAACAAGTAGAGTTCTGTCAAACGAACTAGCTGAGATTAGAAAGGTGTCAAAGATGTTAGGAAATGCTAGAATGGCATTAGAGCAAGTACAATTGCGTCTAACCACAATACATGACCTCGGTGATGCAATGGTAGCAATCGCCCCTGCAATGTCCACAATGAAGGGACTAAAATCATCACTTGGAAGGTTCATGCCAGAAGCAGATTCTGAACTCAATGCAATGACACAGACACTCAATGGTTTGATGATGGACTCGCTAGCAGGTGGAGACTTTAACGTTGATACCGATGCATCAAACGAAGAGACAGAAAGGATTTTGCAAGAAGCATCTGCAGTTGCAGAACAGCAGATTGGCGACAGATTCCCATCAGTTCCATCACCCTCCGGCGTATCGTCACAATCAACATACGAGTAGGGAAGCTCGGATGGGGAGACTGGCGAATGCGTCTTCTTTTTATCATTTATCCAATCAAGACCTTGTTTTACCAAAAAGGAACTATATTTTGTCTTTCAATTCCCCAAAAGTTTATCTGTCTAAAAATGACCTGTAATAGATCGTGAGATCAAAGAATCTGGTATTATTTACGATATCCCTCATAGTATTAACTAGTGTAGTGGTGTATTCTGCAGATGCTGCGGGAATTCCAAAAAAGGCAATATCTACAGTAGCTAGATTTTTGGAAAGTGATCTTCCTACAACAACTGTATTTACTGATCAGGCAAGTACATACACTGCAGGAAAACAAACCTTTCTAGCTTCATCTAGCAGCAGTGCGGGAGTAAACATACCGACAGGAAGTGATCCTACAACTCCAGCGCAAGGAGACATTTGGTTAAACAGTGACACACTCAAGTATCGTGGTACGTCTACCCATTCCCTCATAACAAGTGCAATCACATCCATTAACTCAGATGCTAATGCTGCTCAAATAATCCAGGGAGTGTCTGGCAACACTACTACTTCTACTTCTGCAGGTACTACGACCATCAACACTGGTAGTAACGTTGTAGTGACAGGAGGTTCTGCACAGACAATCTCAAAACAGTTGACAATTAATAGTGGTGTACTGGGCGGAAACCTCAATGTTGGCTCTAATGCACTAACCGACTCTGGTCATTTGATCACACTCCCGACCAATACTGGAACTGTATTACTTACTAATGGATCAGGCAGCTCATTGACTAACATAGTAACATCAATCACTGGCACTGCAAACAATCTCACCTCTTCCGCATCAACGGGTGCGGTTACACTAAACCTAGGTTCTAACGTGGTGACAACAGGCGGCTCTGCACAGACAATTTCAAAAGCAATAAAAATTACTGGATTGTCAACAGCAGAAACAGGAAATAAGACCGCTGCTTATGCAGTAACATCAAGCGATGATGTTGTATATGTAGATGACACTGCTGGATCTGTAACAATTACCTTGCCCACTGCAGTAGGATTGGATGGGAAAATATTTACAATAAAAAAAGTTTCTAACTCTCTTAATATTGTAACAATATCTACAACAGGAGGTCAAACCATAGATGGAGCAACAAGCACCACACTTAACAGCGCTCAAGAAAAAGTCATTGTCCAGAGTAATAATCATAATTGGTTTACACTCTCAAACAAAGGTGATGATATAGATTCATACAGAATACGGGGAAGTAGGTACTTCTCTAGTGGGATTGATCAGTATACTGATGTAATAGGTGGAACACCAACAGCTACAACATTAAACGCATATCCGCTTATTGTTTCAAAGACAATCAAAATAGATCAGATTGGGTTATCTGTATCCACACTTGCTGGTGGTTCAAGTTGTCATGCTGGAATATACACAGACACTGGAAACACAGCTCCAAGTACATTGGTGACTGGTTCAGATGTTACACTTACAACAACTGCAGCTGGATTAAAAACTGGTACGGTTTCAGTAATTCTTCAGGGCAATAACCTGTACTGGCTTGCTTATGAGTGTAGTACAGCTGCGACATTAAAGATCATGACCATGCCAGTGACTGCTGTTCCAAATGTGTTGGGAATTGTACCAACAGGAGCTGCAGTATCAGTGGGTACTGGATATTCTGCAACTAATACATTTGGTGCATTACCTTCAACATATCCTTCAGCAGGCTTGACAGTATTGACTACAGCGCCTGTGGAAATAGTTGTAAGAATAGCATCATAGTTTTCATATTCATACAAGATTATTTTTACATTTTAATTAGAGCTTTGATTGTACTTTTTTGAAATCATATTAAAATTAGGATCTTTACAAACTGACATCATTTCATAAAATCTAGGATCAGTACAATCACTTTGTATTCTTTCAATATTTATTGTACATGAAGCTGTGTCGTTGTTTGACTTTACATTAATACAAGAATTGACAAATGATGTGAGTGATTTGTCCAAATCTTGCATTTCATTGTTTACCTTATTTTCAAATTCTGTAAACCTTGAATCATTACATATTGAATTTGTGCTAGAGAAATTTTCATTTTTACATTGATCGCTTACGTCCCATAGACCTCTGATACACACATCATTGTAAATTTGATTTTCATTACTTGTACAATAATTCAAAAGTTGAACTGATGTATAATTTTCCTGAAGTTCTGAACTGTTTGTATTTGTTGTAATGTTTTCTTTGGTTATATGTTGTTGATCTTCATTTGTTTGTGTTGGTTTTGTTAAACTTTGAGTTGTAAGAATTACAGCTATTGCAATAATACAACCAATTATTATCATCAATTTAATTTTCAACAATGAAATAAATTTAACACTGATAGATTAATGTGTCTAAATTTTCTATTAGACAATTCAAATCAAATGATTTTTTACATTAATTGAGAATTAGAATTTGTTTATTCCATATGCAATAAAATTAGTAAAACTGTTTGATCTACAAATATGTCTTATTTCTTAGGTTTTTTAGGTATTCCAAATTGGCACGGTTTTTAGAACATTTTTCCAATATGTTCCATTTAATTTGTTAGTCTATTCCGGCCCGCTTAATGCTTGACAAGATCTAAATTAATTATTGAACATATTGAACAAGGAAATTAGGATTCTTGCTATTTCTGTAGTATTATTACTAAATATTTCACTTGTGGGAGTTGTAGCTGCAGAAAAGAATGAACTAGGTGTTGATACGACAGAATACAAAATTTCCAACAAACAACATGAAAATATTGTAATCCAAGAAAATCATGCATCAAAAAAAATCCAGCTTAGTCTTTCAGAAAATGTCGGTATTAGTTCCAATAATGATCCTACCAGTAGATCAACAACACAAAGTAATGATCAAAATTCTATTGATAGTTCATATCCATTATACACTGAAGTTAATTTGTTTGATACAATTACAATTTCTGACAATCCGAAAGGACAAAATGTGTTATTGGTAATTTCAAATCTGAATCCGCAGACAGCACTTAACAAAATCTCAAATACGGAAAGGATCAGATTCCATGGAAAGACTATAACAATTACAAATGAAAACTTAGATCAACTAATCAACATTCAACATATTCTAAAAAATACAAAACAGTTTATTTCACAAATGGATTATTCAATAATACAGATAATTGGAAAATCAAATACCAAAACATTTGATCAAATTAATTCCAATCTACAACTAACTGCAACAGGATTCTACACCATAACAAGCGACATTGCAAAAGATGTCGGTGGCATATCGCATGATCTATCAAAATCAACTCCAGTCATCCTAGTACTGATGGTGCCCCTTTCGGGCTATATTCTTCTACGATCAGAAGAAGAGAAAATAAAACCAAACAAAAATCAAATTTTTTCATTTTGTTTCATTTTGATTTTGGTGTCATCATCTGCAGTCACCCCGTTTGCAATAAGCCAAAACTATTGGGGAATGGCATTTGCAGAACCGCAAAACCAGACCTCTGGTGTGAATGGTACAGTTCAAAACAATACTGTCTCAAATGGTACGGTTGCAAATACAACAACTGCCACTGTATCATCCAATGAAGCAAATTCCGCTGTATTGTCTAACAGTACAAATTATAATCTGACAGTTCCTGTTTCCAATTTCACTGTATCAAACCAGACTGGTTCAATTATACTTGCAAACCAGACAAACTCTACTGTATCTACAAACCAAACCATATCAAATCAGACCGAATTGATACCCAACTACCTCTCATTTGGTCTATCAACTGGCGTATCAATAACTGATGAAATTACAATACTGCGAAACGGCACCACTCCTCCAGTGCAGGCAAATACAGACCTCTCAACTGGCGTATCAATAACTGATGAAATTACAATACTGCGAAACGGCATAGTTCCACCGACAAATGCTACATCCGGTCTCTCAACCAACCTATCCATCCTGGACTCAATCAATGTCACAAAATCAGGAATCACGATACCACAGGCAGACAAATCATGGAACTTTACTACAACCAATGATACCATAGGGAAGGCAAGAGTGGAGAACAATACACTGGACCTCAAAGGAAACGGCTACCTGCAGGAAAAGGTCAACTCTACCAACATACTAGACAACTTTACCGTATCTGCATGGGTCAAGCCTGACTACTCACAAGGATCACCTGTATTTTCAGTAATCACAAAATCAGGCCTGTTTGCACTTGATGTCAACAACAACATCACTCCATCCAAGGCTGCAACATTTTCAATATACGACGGTATACACTGGAGCACCATAAACTCCACCATATCCATCCCTGAGAACAGCTGGACATACCTTGCAGGCACATACAACGGCACATACATCACAATCTACGTCAACGGCACACTCCAGTCCTCATACAAACTGCAGGGAGTACTCTCAATATCTGACGATGGGCACCTGGTTCCAGTGGATTCGGACCAGATATCGTCAAACTCTGACGTAGTAATTGGTGCGTCTGTAAATACTGTCCACTCTGCAATCACTGACAAGTTCTCAGGTGGCATCCAGAAGGTGAACCTGTACAAAGTAATGCTTACTCCAGAGCAGGTGTCATTGGCATACCAGCAGGATGTGGCTGGATTTAACCCAGGCAGGAATGTATCTACAAATCTAGTCGATATTGTTGAAATGTCAGATCTGATAGCATTGAAAGTAAATGCAACCATGTCACAAACTACTAACTCTTCTGTTACGGTAAATGATCTCTCGCTAAGCCATGATTCCATCATAATAAACAAACCAGTAACTTGGATGCAAAATGTTACACTCTCAAATAAAACTGACAGCCTTGCACTAGAAATGCCTGCAGATGCAAAAATTCTCTCCATAAATGCTTCAAATGGAAATAATATTACAAAAATATTTGAAACTCGATATAATTCTCATACATCTCACACTATACCATATGTAGGAAGCAGCGGCATCACTACGAGCAAGGATATCGATAAGAACATGACAACAAGATTGGCTGTGCTTGACAATTCCGTAGGACAAATTCCAATGATCGGCAATAACAATACGATATTTGATAACAAAACCATTCCACTAGCATCACTGGATATTGTATCTCACATGGTAGAAAATAACAAACCAACAAAGGTTCTTGTTATAAATAATACTGCTGACCAGTACAATGTTAAATTTGAAACACCTCCTCCATTTACGCAAGAAGTAAACCAGTCTACACCAGATTTGTATAGAAAGAGTGTTACAGTTGAAAATAATTCTACATTACATTATACTGAAGTAAAATCATTTACTAACATTCCAGAGAGTCTTGTTGCCAAGGGAATACACTTTAAACTATACTGGATGATAAATGGCTCTAAAGTAGATGTCACAAGCAATCCAAGTTTCCAGGTTCAATTTGTAGATACTAACAGTAATGGTATCCATGATCAGATGCAATGGACTGTACCACATTTATCGGATCAGCAATTTGTCGTAGAAGCACAATTGACAGTGATAAACGTACAATCTTATCCGGTTGTTGGAGGAAACTGGACTGTATACTTTAACACCACTGGAACTGCGGATCTCAACATCACTGCAATTAATGGAACATTGTTTGGTAATTCACAACCAGCTGATCTGCATTTTCTTGAACTAAATAATGGTACTACAAACTTGACACCTACAATCCAAGGTAACTCAATAATCTATCATAACTATTCTAGCACAAAGGTGGGATTTGAAATCTCACATGTCATGACATCTGGAAAACACCATCTAATGTTTCAATTCGGTAATTCTACTGCATTTGCAAACAATAATGCATTTTTGAGCCAGATTTCTGTCAATACTCCGCTTTCAGTGGTAATTGACAACAGTGGCAACTTTATCTATGGTGCAGCAACTGATAAAGTGGCAAAAACAAGCCCATCTCCTTCATTACTCTTCAATAGCAGTTCTACTGCATCATTTGGTGTAGCTGTAAACAGTACGGGATATGTCTTTGTTGCAGACGCACAAGATGACAAGATTAACATTTTTGATTCCAATGGAAACTCAGCTGGTTCATTTGGAAGTACTGGTAGTGGTACCACACAATTTTCCAACCCTACTGGGGTTGCAGTAGATTCTTCTGGAAATATCTATGTTGCAGACACTGGAAATGATCGAGTCCAGAAATTTGATGCACACAGGAACTATCTTACAACATTTGGAAGCAGCGGCAGCGGCAGCGGCCAATTCCTAGGGCCAATGGGTATTGCGATAAACAGCACTGGTTATGTGTACATTACAGATACCGGAAATGATAGGGTGGAAATATTTGCTCCTAGCACCAGCTTTGTAAACTCATTTGGTGCAACTGGTTCAGGAAATGGGAAATTCAATAGCCCTATTGGAATAGCAGTTGATGGGCTCAACAATGTCTATGTGGCAGATATTCAAAATGACAGAATCGAGAAATTCAGTCCTTCTGGATCATACATGTCCGCGTTTGGTTCAACTGGATCTGGCAACAGTAACTTTGATGGCCCGATAGGCGTTGCAATAGATAGTTCTAATTCAATTTATGTTGCAGATGCTAATAATAATAAAATCAAGAAATTCTATCCTGACGATCTAGGACCAACTGATACACAATCCATCAGTGAATCAATCACAAAATCAATCACAAAACATCTCTCAGATAACATATCCATTACAGATTCAGTATCCACTTCTGGTAACAAGATCAAATCTGTCTCTGACTCTGTATCCATTACAGATTCAGTATCCACTTCTGGTAACAAGATCAAATCTGTCTCTGACTCTGTATCCATTACAGATTCAGTATCCACTTCTGGTAACAAGATCAAATCTCTCTCCGATTCAGTCTCCATCACTGATACTACCTCCACCGCAACTTCTCAACACAAGTCTCTCTCCGACTCTATCTCCATCACTGATACTACCTCCACCGCAACTTCTCAACACAAGTCTCTCTCCGACTCTGTATCAATAACTGACTCGACAGCTACTTCAGCTAACAAATCTCGATCTCTCTCCGACTCTGTATCCATCACTGATTCACTCACTACCTCTGCAACCAAGACTCGATCTCTCTCCGATTCAGTCTCCATCACTGATACTACCTCCACCGCAACTTCTCAACACAAGTCTCTCTCCGACTCTGTATCCATCACTGATACTACCTCCACCGCAACTTCGCAACACAAGTCTCTCTCCGACTCTGTATCCATCACTGATACTACCTCCACCGCAACTTCGCAACACAAGTCTCTCTCCGACTCTGTATCAATAACTGACTCGACAGCTACTTCAGCTAACAAATCTCAATCTCTCTCCGACTCGGTATCAATTTCAGACTCACTTACAACCTCAAGATTTAAGCTTCAATCACTATCAGATTCAGTCTCCATCACTGATACTACCTCCACCGCAACTTCTCAACACAAGTCTCTCTCAGATTCTGTATCGCTTGCTGATGACTTGACTACACATGCTACTCATAGCTTTACTCAATCTCTTACAGATTCAGTTATGATCACAACCAGTACAGCAAACAACATTTCACAAGTTCTTTCAGACAATGTGATACTATCTGCTTCCTCTACACCATTTGCAAATCTTGCTAGTAATCAACAAGTAGTTGAGAATGCTACCACTCAGATTACTGTTAATTCATCTACTCCACAACTTGTAGTAGTAAACAACAATATCTCTTTAGCAAATGTTAATGTGCCATCTACCGTTACTAGTCCAACCATAAACTATTCAGCCATAAAACAAACAAGTGGTAGTGTAATATCTGTCCCAATCATAACTTCACTTACTATAACTAAAGACACAACTGGTAACACACAACCTGATATCAAACTTACAATTCCATCCGACACAACAATTTCAGGAACATCTTGGAATGCAGTTCTAACACTGCCTACTGTACAAAGTTCCTCTTCTGTATCTCTGCCTACTACCTCAGGGGAAGTGAATACTCCTAAAACCGTAATCACGATAGGTTCTACCACATCATTGTCATTTGACAAACCGGTCAGGCTTTTGTTTGTTGGACAATCTGGTCTACGTACAGGCTTCTTCCATTCTACTTCTGTAACTGAAATCACATCCGTTTGTACTTCTGATAGTGTATCGGGAGTTCCCGCTGGTTCTAATGAATGCAAGATAAACGTGGGCGCTGATCTGGTTGTATGGACAAAACACTTTACTGGATTTGCTACATGGAGTTCAAGCTCATCTAGCACGCCAGGATCATCTGGTACTGGGACAAGTCAAGGAGGCGGAAGTGGTACAGGAGTTGGCGCAGCAACGGGGGTAGGTGCAGCTACAAGCAATGGTGGAGGAGCAGGACCATATCTTAAGATCCAAAAGGTATCTTATGATACATGTGACAAACAAATTGTAAGAATCCAAATAGCAACGGACAAAGAGGTAGACCCAATGGTAATTGTTCGAACTTCTATTACTGGAGTGGTAGATGCAAAACTTGTAGCCGATCAGCCATACGCACAAGAAAATATCAATGCCACGATAAAAACACTAGTCTATGAAGCTTCCATAAATCCAAAAGAAACATCATTTGAAGTTTTAGCACTTGGGGCGGTTGGACACAATGTCTTCTCCGTAGGAAAAACAATCACAGTATCTAGCTGTAGCGAGACAATCTCATTTGAAAATCTAGTAGTGCAAGCACAAGTAGATGTACAGGCTCCTCAAATATTTGATGTAAAATACAAGATTGAAAACCAGACAGCAATATCTGCTGATACCAATGGCTTTGTAGATTCAAAGCCTGTTACCATAAGTGCTATAATAAGCAGTAACTCTACACTAGATCAGGCAGATCTGAGATTTTCTACTTTGAATGCCAACACTACTTTAGATGTAAACTCTATGACATATGATGTAGCTAGCATGCAAGTAACACATCTGCCAATTTCTGGCAATTTCTATATGGTTACTACCACTATTTCTCCAGCACAACTACAATCTCCAGCCTTGGTATATTGGATACACGTGAAAAATAGTGGACAAAAGACAAGTGACTCTCAGCAATACATTCTAGGAATCAAGCCAACATATGCAGTAAATGACGATCTTGACATGGATATACAAACAAACAGGGCAGAAGGCACAACCGCAACTCCAACAGCTTATGTAACAAACAATGCACAGGGTCCACTCTTTGGAACTGTATCTTTGATGGTTAATGGAAAATCTGTCTATACATCTGTACCACAAATATTTGAAACAGGTCAGACTGCAGTAAGACTAGAGTGGCACACACCTGTATCACATCAGGTAGTATCATACCAAGTAACTGCAAGTGCAGAAATTTATGGTAAATCAATCAAAACCAATGTGCACACAGTGAATACATTCCCACCAACCAAGACAATTGCAATATCAAATAATGACTCCATTGGTATCATCACAAGTGGAAATACCACGATAGCATATCCATCTGTATTGTATTCATCTTTCACAAATGATCATACTATGAGATACAAAGTTACTTCTCCAGACGGAACCTGTGTAATTGGAATGGATGATAATTGCATGATACATGATTCCACATTGCAATCACCAGGAGGTTTACAGTCTGTAACATTAGGAAGTCAAGTATATAGAATCAGATATTCTGGACCTGACAGTGAACTTGAGAGATTCTCTATTACTTCAGTTGATCCAATAACTGGAAACTGGAAGGTAGAGATTGTTTCTCAACATGGAATGGTGCCTGTGATGGATGCAGAGTCTGGTACATTCTTGAAGATACAATACAGACCAATAACAAATCAATTCATCACAGAAAAATAAACTCATCAGGTTTTACCATCTAAAATATTGCGTGCAGTCTGAAATATTTTATTCCAGTCTTTCCATTTGAGCCTGCCAGTTTGAGTATTTTGTTTGCTTGGGTGATATGAGCATAAGACAATATACCTTTTGTGATGGATTATCTTACCATGTGCAAATTCTCTGTCGTCTATATTCAAAAGCTTGCGACATGTATCGAATGCTATACGTCCAAGGCAAACTATGATACTGACATGTTTCAATATTTCCAATTCATTTTCAATATATGAAAAGCAATTGTCAAACTCTTCTTTTGTAGGTTTATTTTCTGGAGGGGCACATCTTACTGATGCTGTGACATAAGCATCAATCAATTGGTATCCGTCATTTCTATGTGTACTTTGTGGTTTGCTTGCAAAACCATTTTCAAAAAGAGATCTTGCTAACCAGTCCCCAGAACTGTCTCCTGTAAACATCCTTCCGGTCCTGTTACCTCCATGAGCTGCAGGTGCAAGGCCAACAAGTAAAAGCCTTGCATGGATGTCGCCAAATCCAGTTAGAGGTTTCCCCCAGTATTTTTCATTTTGAAATCGTTTTACTTTTTTCTTTGTAACTGTTCGTATGTATGATGACAATCTCTTACATTTTTTACATCGTGTAATACGATTGTTGAGGATCTCAAACTCATTCATCTGATATGTTTTTTCCAATTTATAATCAATATTGGGATAAATGAGATAATCAAAGAAAGCATGGGCCATGGAAATTCAGGTATTGACTTGTCCGGTGATATCAAGTCACTCCATTTTGATGGTGATGGAATGTTTGGAAATTTCATTGTGTCAATGTTTACAGGCCAAGAAGATATGTGATGACTTACTGTATCATATGTTGCTGCGTACAAGTGATACTTGTCTGATCTTCCAACCAAATCAATTGGTATTCTAAATTCATATGATGGATGTGGATCATTTGTATATCTGTCATTATTATCTGATATATTTGAAATTGCAATAAATCTTGGGTCATTGTCTATTCGTGTATAGTGATCTGTTGCGGATAGATCAGAACCTCCCTGCAACGTAATTGCATTATTAGTACCTAGTGAAACTAGAAAACAATAATCATCATTTTGTGATGTATTTTCAGTAGATGTATTTGATGTAATGCAAACTATGCCGTAATCACTATTCTTCATAAATTTTTCTTGTCCAATTGCATCCAAAAAAACATACAAGTACTTGTAATCATGTCCTATTCGTAATGCAGTTCCTCCAGCATCTGTATAACTAGTTCTCTTCCACTCTTGGATAAACGACCACTTGCCGTCCCATATTGTAGCATTACCATCATCTCTGTAGGTTGTCTCAGTTTCAACTGCATACACATGACTTGTACCAATGAATATTACTGCAAAAAAAATCAAACCAAAAAATAGAAACTTCATGTGACAGTTCAATTACACTTAGAAAATTATTGCTTTTATACTTGTACGGATCAAAAATATTATTGAAAAAAAACATATCCATTGGAATAGGAATTGGGATAGCTATCATTGTCATTTTAGGTCTGTCATGGGTGATTGGTAATAATGTTGAAAAAACACCTCCATCTGGCATCTATAATGCCAGTCAGATTGCTTCTTCTACACCACCTGTTGGAAAAACTTACCATCTGAATTTTTCAGAGTCTGTTGGCATCAAGGCTCAACCTTAACTCTATTAGCTTAATGTGCTTCCAAAATGGTAATTTTATAGATTTTTCATTTCCATTTTGGTATTTTTGTGATTTTTTGATATAATGTACCAATTTATTCTAGATTTTACAACTATGTCACAAAGGTTTATTAACTAAAGTTCCTATTACAACAGCCATGACAACAAAGTTCATAGCTTTGACAATTGCTTTAGCAGCAATCGTCACAGTAGGTGGAGCTTTTGCTTTGACACAGACTGGAAGAACTACCGGACTACAGACTGATGACATGAAAACCTTAGGTCACATAGCACTTGTAGTTTATGGTCCAGATGGAAATATCAAAGCATACAGACAGACCGATAACCAGGTTACAACAACTGGTGATAACGCAACTGTAAACAAGTTGTTTGGTGTAGCAAGAACTACCAACACTGGTGGTTCATCAAGTGGTACATTTACTGCAGTAGCAGTAGGAACAGGCGGTAATGCAGCCTTGGCAACAGACACTGCTCTTCAAACCCAAGTAGGCCACAAAGTAATTGCAACTACAAGTATCTCTACCGCAACACATGGTAACGTTGTGCTAACTGCTAACTTTGCAGCAGGAAGAATAACAAATTCATCCACGCAAACTATCACAGAAGCAGGAATATTTGACAATACTAGTGGAGGCGGCTTGTCGTTGAATGGAACAGGTGCATCTGGTGCTAACATGTTTGCTAGACAACAATTTACTGGTATAGGCATCGGACCTTCTGATACGCTCCAAATCACTTGGACCGTAAACATAACTTAGGTCTACAATTAATGGTCTGGGGAGACCTTCCTTTATTTTAATTTCAATATTTTTTCCAAACAGCGCAAACACATGTGATGAATAATGTCTCACTCAAGGTAATCTATAGACCAGTAGCGATACCGTTTTTGTCTGAATAAATTATATCGTGATTCTATCCGGGAAAAGCAGTTGCTTGTGCAAGATGGAAATCAAGTTCTGAAATCTTTATTCTTTCTTGACTCATTGAATCACGGTTTCGTATTGTGACAGTACCATCTTCTAATGTCTGGTGATCAATTGTGACTGCAAATGGTGCACCTACTTCATCCAATCTTCTATATCTTCTTCCTATTGCTCCTGAATGATCCAAAAATGCATCATATTTTTTTCTTAGCATGATGTAAACCTCTTCAGTCTTTTCAGCCAACCCATCTTTTTTTACAAGTGACAAAACACCGACATGTACTGGTGATAAATATGGCTCTAAAGAAAGCACAACTCTGTCATTTTCCTTGTCTTCTCTTAGTCTGTGCTCTATCATGGTATAGAGACTTCGGTCTATTCCCATTGATATTTCAAATACGTGTGGCAAAACCTTGGCTTCATCATCCATTACCTCAAATTTTTCCTTGCTTGTGTTGGCATGGCTTTTCAAATCATAATCGGATCTATAGTTGCATGCAACAAGCTCAAGCCAACCAGTGTTGGTCTCAACCTCAAAATCAAATGCAACTGTAGCATAGAATGCCTTTTCTTTTTCTCCTAGTTTTCTAAACCTGCTTCGTGCAACATCAATTCCTGTCTTTTGATAAAATTCTACCAACAAGCCAAGATAATATGCAACAAGCTTGTTTGGAACTATGCCAGAGTCAAGTGCCTCTTTGCATGTCATGCTCTTTATGGTCTCATCAACCATTATCCTGATCTGTGTGTTTTCTACCTCTGAGAACTTTGATATGTCATCAAGCTTGTTGGGATTACAAAAAACCTCAATTTCCGCTTGGTAAAACTCTCTTAATCTAAGGAGACTTTGCCTTGGCGAGATCTCATTTCTAAAACTTTTTCCTATCTGGGCAATGCCAATCGGAAGCTTACCTCGCATTGTTTTGAACAGCCTTGGAAAGTCAACAAAGATGGATTGACATGTCTCAGGTCTTAGATATGCTGGTTCTCCCTGGGCTCCTATCCCTACCTTGAACATCATGTTGAATTTTTTAATATTTTCAAGACTTCCCTTGCATTTAGTACATACTATCTTTTTCTCTGCTATTATTTTATCAAATTCTTCCAGATCTGCATTTTCAGGAACTACTATCGAAGTGATCTCTGCAATCATCTTGTCTGCCCTGAAAATTGATTTGCATTTTGTGCATGTTGCAATTGGATCGGCAAAACTTGCAAGGTGACCTGATGCCACAAAGACATTTTCCGACATGATCTGCGAGCCATCTATTTCCCACATCCTATCTCTTCTTACTAATTCCCTTCTCCACAATTCGATGAACTTGTTTTTTAGGCTGACCCCGGATGGACCATATTCCCAAAAACCTGCTTGTGCATCAGAATAAATCTCGCAACTGGGAAAATAAAATCCACGCTCCAGTGCAAGTTGTATTATTTGTTCATAGTTCATGGTATCATCAATTCTTCCTAAATCAAGCCAGTTCTTTTACCTTATTCAAGTTTCCAACATCATCACGTCTCTCATCAATGGGAGTCTCTAAAATTATTGGTATTTTTTTACGATTTATTGTTTTTATGATATGGCCAAGTCCTTTTTCCCCAATCTGTCCTAGTCCAATGTGCTCATGTCTGTCAAGATTACTTCCTAGTTCTCCCTTGGAATCATTCAGGTGTAAAATTTTGAGATTTTCAAATCCTATTGTTTTATCCAATTTTGCAAGTGTTGCTGTAGCGCCTTTCTCGGTACTCATATCATAACCCGCTGCAAAGCCATGACATGTGTCAAAACAGATTCCAAACCTTTTTGCAGGTTTCAGTTGAGATAAGATGGATGCAAGCTGATCAAGATCAGAACCTACACTATTTTTTTGTCCTGCAGTATTTTCAAGTAAAATCATTACATCATCTGGAGTATCTTTAGCAGCTTTTGTAAATGCCCTTACCAACATCTCAATTCCTTTCTTGTCGCCTTCGCCCTTATGACTTCCCAAGTGTGCTACAATGTATGGAATTCCTAACTTGCTACATCTTTTTACTTCGTCTATTAAAGAATCCATGGATCTTACAAATGGGTCCTCTTCTGGGGATGAAAGATTTGGCAAGTATGGCATGTGAGCTACTGTTGCAAATCTGTCAATCTTGGTTTTAGAGAGTTTTTCTTTGAAATTAGAAGCATCATTGCTTGTCAGAGGTTTTGCAGCCCATCCTCGTGGGTTGCGAGTAAAAATCTGAAACGCTGTACATTCTCTTTCTACTGCATTATCAACTGCCTTGTCTATCGAGCCTGCAATGGATACATGCAATCCGACCTGCATGTCACTAATTTAGTTGGGCATAATTTAAACTCGTGGTGAAATAATCAGAAAAGTGTGTGACCTCTGCTTGTTGATCAACAGGATAATCAAATTTTTAAGGTTAGTAAGAACAAAGAAGACATGTTAAAAATTGGAGTAAAGGATTTGGCAAAATATCCTTTTCTTACAGAAGCTGGTGAGTATCTGAGAAATACAGGATTGAGTCTTGAACAGTTAGGACATCCTGACTGGCAACCTATTGTTGAAAAGGCATATGGCAGAATAGTTGTTGCCTCATCGGGTCAAATCTATGGTTCTGATCTTGAAGCACTGGACAATGACTCTGAATTGCTCTCATTTTTAGTGGCAATAATTCTGCTCAAATCAGCAGGTATTGCCACACTCATTCGAAGATTTTCTCTTGCAGAATCTAGGAGGGCTGAAAGATACCTGCAACAGGATCTTTGGATAAGCCGAGATAAAAAAAATCTTGAACTTCCATTAAAAATAATTCAGGATCTGTTTGCAGTTAATGTATCAATTGACAATGAAGATTTTGTAATCAAAGTACCAGATTATCTACAACGAGCTGTACATTTTCATGAAAAGGAATGGA
This sequence comes from Nitrosotalea devaniterrae, assembly GCA_900065925.1. GTDB lineage: Archaea > Thermoproteota > Nitrososphaeria > Nitrososphaerales > Nitrosopumilaceae > Nitrosotalea > Nitrosotalea devaniterrae. Next base: position 84,841 of record LN890280.1, read on the forward strand.
AATTAGTAAATCGAAGAGTCGCCAATGGACTTGTATATCTTAGTGCACATGAAACAGTCAGACTGATACGCACTGAGCTTGGGGAGTACATCAATGGAAAAATCCAGTCAGTAAACGTTGATTCTATTCCACAGAGCTTTCGTCATAGAGTAGACGACTTGGTTACACTTGCCAAAAAGTTTTCTGATACAGTCTATGTCTCTTCGGAATATCCTCCATGTGTAAAACATGGAATCGAAGTTTTAGAAAAGGGCGAGAACCTGCCACATTCTGGAAGATTCTTACTTGCTACCTATCTTCTCTCAAAGGGGCAGACAGTTGACCAGATTGCTCCTTTATTCAAAAATGCTCCTGATTATAATGAACGAACCACCAAGTACCAACTAGAACATATCTCCGGCTCTTCCGGAAGTGGAACTAAATATCAATGTCCATCATGTGAAAAACTACGAAGCGAAAGCCTTTGTTTTGCCACTCCTGACTGTGATGGAATAATAAATCCGGTACAATTTGGCAAGAGGAGAAAAAATCCATGAACGAAAAAAATATTTTGCTAATAGAGAGTGCGTTTAAGGAATATTATTTTAATCGATTTGATTTGATACATGTTCCACAAAAGGCTACCGAAAGGGAGTTTGGGTATCAAAAATTCAACTCTGGAATGACAAGACACCTAGTTGTAAAAAACGACAAGGATCTACATCTATTGTTGATGAAAGAAGTTCCATCTGATGTATACTGTTCAAATGCATACTATTCATTTCCAAGTCTTCCAATGTCTGAAAAAGACTGGAAAGGAGCTGACTTGATCTTTGATATTGATGCTAAGGACCTTGCCTTGTCATGCAGAAAAGATCATACAGTTTTCAAGTGCATCTCTTGCAATAACCCTACGATTGAATTCTCGCAGCAATGCAGCAAATGCGGATCTACAAAGTTTGAGACTGTATCTGTGGGCTGCAAGAATTGTATTTCCGAGTCCAAAAAAGAGGTGACAAAACTTGTTGATATACTTACAACTGACTTGAATGTAAAAAAAGAACAGATCGAAGTATATTTTTCCGGAAATGAGGGGTTTCATGTTCGTGTAACAAATAATGATTATGAGTCATTGGGTTCTCAAGAAAGGGCAGACCTTGTAGATTACCTCATGTTTAATGGTGCAATACCTGAATCTTTTGGAATAAAAAGACAAAACAATTTCAAGGCATCACTTCCAACCTTTGAAGAAAAAGGATGGAGAGGTAGAGTTGCCCATAAACTATTTTCGTCAAAATCTAAGGTTCCAAAAGCAACAAGGGAAATAATTGCTAGTGGATATTCTGCATTTCAAGTACAATTAGAAGAGATCAAGAAAACTATGGGAGTCAAGGTGGATCCAAAGGTAACCATGGATATTCACCGCATATTCCGACTTGAGGGATCTATTAACAGTAAGAGTGGTCTCTCAAAAATCCAATGTGAAGACTTGAACTCCTTTGATCCTTTTTTGGAAGCATGTCTTTTAGGAAATGATGATGTGAATGTCATGGTGAATTGTCCATTGCAGATTAGGCTCAAAAACAAGAAGTTTGGTCCATACAATAATGAGATTGTTTCTTTACCAAAATATGCTGCAGTATACATGTTGTGTAAAGGCTTGGGAAATGCAGTCTGACAAGCTTCTTTTGACTTATTAATGGTGTTTTGTAAAAGAAACTAGGTAGACATTAATTTGACACAAAGGAAGGTAGCCTGATTTTGTATAATTCTTCAACCCAGTCCAGCCCGCCTCCGCGTGATGCAGGAAAATATATCAGAATAGGTATTGTTGCTCTAATTGCAATTGTAATTTTTGTCCTGACAAGTAATCAGGCAGTAGTTCTGTACATGAACTGGCAAGAGTTTGGTACTATCTTTACAAAACCACTTTACTTTTCATTGATCTCTGCAGTGGTTTTGGCATCTATCACGCTGATACGAGTAAATGTGAAAAACCGTTCATCAATGTCTTGGTATGGTCTTAATGTAGTCCTGACATTTTTCAAGAGGGGAAGTAACTATTCTGTAACAGAAACCGTTCCAAGCTTCAAGGACTACAAACTAAGTGTTCCAAACTTTATCATCTGGCAAATAACAAAAGTTGTACTTTTTGGCGCCTTCTTTACAAATCTCATGTTTGGGTTTGCTGTTGCATACATGCTTGACGGACACGATTTAGGTATTAACAGTATGTGGAAAATATTCTCGCTGCCGTTTGTAACACCACCCACCGACCCATCTTATGCCGCAACACATGTTGTACCGATGATTCCTTCACTTACAATTCTTGTTCCTCCAATACTTGCCGTGATTGGTCTTAGACTTGTGCTCTATGTAGGACTTCATAATATAGTAGGACTTGTAACTAGATATCTCCAGGATGCGGCAAAGGGCAAACCAAAGTTTCTAGATTATGTAGCCACAATTGAAGCGATAATTGGAATTGGAATAATTTGGGCTGGAGTGAACATGTTTTTCACAGACCAGATTGATTACAATACAAAATATGCAATAGGTGGTACACTTGCTGCAGGATTTGCCCTCATTGCGTTTTACTTCATTGATAAATTCAAATCACGAGTAATCATACTTCCTTCAAAACGTGACATCTACATTCGTGTAATCACTCTGATAGTCATTGCGCTTATTGCGGGTTCAATAATGATGGTAAACAATAGCATTGCAGATGCAAGAAAAATTGAATTCCTTGGCCCATACAAGGCAGAACAGATCGGTGTAAATCGATATCTTGGACAATTAGACCAGATATCAGTAGTACCCAATGACGTAAAGCTAAGCTCTGTTCCTGTAGGTGACATTCCAAATTATGTTGCACAAAACAATGATCTATTAAGTAAAGTCCGAGTATGGGACTGGGATGCAGCATTTGCAAAACTAAAACCTGAGATTGGTCTTATACCATATGTAGATTTTGAAAATAACGATATTCTGCGATTTAATAACACGTTGTACTGGACCGCATCAATGAAACCCATACTACCATCTTCGGTTACCGCGGAAAATCAATGGTATAACCAACATCTCGTCTATACTCATGTTGACAATGGTTTTCTTACACTTAATGCTCAAAATGGAACAATTGTAGATAGTAGCAAATTCTTCCAACAGCGAATGATATACTATGGAGAAGGCGGTCTATTTTCAGATACCTGGGCTGCCTATCCTCAAAACAGACAAACCTCTGCCGAACTAAACAATGCAACGTATAATGGCAGTGGAGGAATAGATGTCAAACCTCCTATAAGCCAACTCTTTGAGCCAAACTTCTTCTTGTCATATCCAACCGAACCAATTCATATCATTCGATACAGAGACGTGCACGACAGAATGCAGTTACTCTATCCATATTTCCAATATGACTTGTTTGGAAAACAACTGGATATTCTTCCAGTCAGCGATGGGAAGAAAACATACTGGCTTGTACCACTGATCGTGGGCTTTGATACCAAAAACATTCCATGGTCATTTAGTAATCCATATTTGAGATTGGTGGGATATGCACTAGTTGATATCTATGACGGCAAAGTTACTCTGATAAAAACAGGTGATGACTTTTTCACTGACATGTTTACAAGTCAATATGGTGACCAGTTTATCCCAATACCGTCATGGCTTGACAAGCAACTCAGATATCCCGAGGCTCTCTTTAACTGGAAAGTTGATATGTTCAATGTTTATCATGTAACAGACACTTCTACATTTATCCAGGCAAAAGATTTCTATGAAGTCCCAGATGGACTTGGAACCTATTATGTAGAAGAAAAACCTCCTGGATTTGACAAGCCTACCTATGTCGGACTGTTATCTCTTGAACTACGGGGATCCCAAGGAAGAAACTTGGCAGGCTACATGATAGTACAAAACGATGTTCCAAATCTTGGCAAGATGCAGTTCTATCAGGTTCCGCTTGACTCGAAGACAAAACTTCTTGGACCTTCCGCAGTACGTGAAGCGTTAGCTAGGGAATCCGACTTTGCTCAACTACAAACCTTGCTGAGAACCCCGAGAGTGGGAGACAACATTTTGTATAAGATAGGGGATCATGATGTTTACTTTATTCCTGTTTATACGGCAGGGTCTGGTGGTGTGGTAACACAACTTGGAACAATTGCGGCAGTAGGTGCTGCATTTGATGGTGAATACTATGTTGGCCTAGGAAATACTCCGCAGCAAGCATTTGCTACTTATTTAGCAAAGGTCAGCGGTGTTGCTCCATCAAACGTTACCGTTGCATTGCAGCTAGATGAAACTACCAGGACAAATACGATAAAATCCATACTAACTGATCAAAAGATTACAATACTTACTCCGATAGCACTCCAGTTCCCACTAACATTTGAGGAGGGCAAGATATCCTTTACACAACAATCTGATCTGGATAATACAAAGAATCTCATCTCAGAATTTGTGAAAAACTTTGTTCAGCCTAAAAACAAGATATTGTTATGGCAGGAAAATGGCACGGTAAAACTAGGAGCTGTAACAGTAGATGACAGTGTACCAGAACTGCACTATATCACTATAGGTGTAAGATAGTTGCTGCTAGTTGTAGACAATGGCTCTGTCTACACTTCGTCACTTTTGGAATGCATGCAAAGTCTTGGTGTGGATTTTGAGCATCATGTGTTCTCTGATGTACCGCAGGTAGACCTTGACAACTATTCATCTATTATATTGTCAGGAAGAAGGAAAAATGATGCTCAGATGAATGCAACAAACTCAAAACTAGTCTTGCATTCACTTGACAAGGGCAAACCATTGCTTGGCATATGCTATGGTGCAGAAATACTTGCGCTCACCCTTGGTGGGACAATAAAAAAAATGCCATCTCAAAGACATGGACTACATCAAGTTCAAGTCATGGAAAACAATCCCCTATGCAATGGAAAAATTAATGCCTTTGAAAGCCATTCATACATGGTATCAACACTTGGTTCCTTTTTTATACAAATAGCATCATCTGATGATTGCAAGTTTGAGATATTCCGGTATGATAACAAAAACATCTTTGGGACACAGTTTCATCCGGAAATGAGTGCAGATGGAAAATTACTTTTGAAACAATTCTCTAACATTAAATAACGCAAATCGCTAACCTGACAGAATCAATTAATATTGTACAAATTGTTGGTTCATTGATGGACCCAACCCATACATTGGAGATACCAATAGTGCAAGAAGAAAATATCTGCCTTCCACTAGTTGTCAGTGCGGTATCAAAATACTGGGGAGTAGACTTGCCATTAAAAGAGGCTGCAGAAATTGCAAAAAAATATCAAAATATGAAAGGAAGTATACTCATAGAGGGAGTTGAGCTCGCAGAAAGACATGGTCTCCTGGGTATCATAGTAAACTCTACTCTAAAAGAACTCAAAAAAATGATTGACATTGGTGTTCCGCCAATTGTGATACTGCCAGGAGTAAAGGATGTAGTCCAGCATGCATCACTTATTGTTGGCTATGATGAAACAGAAAAAACAATCTTTCACTATATCCCAGAACCTGAAAAGATAGGGGCCATTCCAGAAAAACAATTTGATGAGCAGTGGCAAGAAGACGACAGGCTGATGATTTTATTAGTTCCACAAGACATACTTCCAGATATCAATACGTTTGATGAAAATAAAATAAAATCCAATAGGCTGTGTTTTGATGGGGAAAAACTACGACTACAGGGCAAGACTGATGAAGCAATTGTAACACTAAAACAAGCAATTGAAATTCACAAGTCAAACTCTACTGCCATGTGCCTCTTGGCTGGAATACTAAATGACAAAAATTCCAATGATGCCATAAGTTACTATGCCAAGACCATAGGTCTAAACTCAAAATATTATCTTGCATATAGGGGACTAGGAAATTATTATCTAAAGACAAAAGACTATGCCAATGCAGAAAAATACTATACTGCTGCCTTGGAGATAGACCAGACACGATTTGCACCAATCTACAAGAACCGTGGACTGGTAAGATATGAGCAGAAAAAACTAGGTGCTGCAAAACAAGACTTTGAAAAATATCTTGAACAAATGCCTGAAGCACGTGACAGGGCAGGAATTGAGCAAGCAATATCTGAACTGTAATGTTTTCACAAAGGATTTAACACTCGTTTTATAATTTGAAATAAATGGATTGTATATTTTGCAAGATAGCAAACGGAACAATTCCTGCAAAAAAACTGTATGAAACACCAAATTCTCTTGCTTTTCTTGATGCCTTTCCACTTGTCAGAGGCCACACACTTGTGATTCCAAAAAATCATTATTACAAAGTTCAGGACATGAGCGAATCAGACAACAAAGATCTATTTGAAACAGTCCGGGTTATGTCTGGAAAACTTGAATCAATCTCTCCTTCTACATTAATTGCAATACATAACGGCAAGGAAAGTGGACAAGAGATACCGCATGTTCATGTACATATCATTCCTAGAAACTCATCTGATGGGGCAGGTCCAGTTCATAGCATGTTTTCAAAAAGACCATCTCTTGATGAAGAAGAATTTGAAAAAATAATAAAAATTATCCAAAATAAAAAATAAAATGCGGAGTGCGGGAATTGAACCCGCGACCTTCAGCTTGGGAAGCTGACGTCCTACCGGGCTGGACTAACTCCGCTGGATCGGGATTTGATATCTAACATTATATAGTTTAATCAACAAATTGATTCATGGATGCAAAATGTCCAGAATGTGACAAAATTGCAATACTTGACGATGAGATAACAAGTGTCAAGTGTCCTCACTGTGGATTTGAAGCAAAATATGATGACTATCTTAATTTAATGAGGCAAAAGGTTGGGGATATGGCAGAAAACTTTCAGTTTGACAGACCTGGTTTTTAGTTACCAAAAAGATCCCTTGTCTGAACAGTCCAAGTGTGCCCCGCAGTTTGTGCATATCATATGACATGCTTGCATTGCAATCATTACTTTGTCGCAACGGGGACACTTGATTGATTCATCCAATGATATAGCAACGCTTCTGCATTTTTAAAAGATTTAGGTACAAAGATTAATTAATAGTTCAAAGATTTTTTTTACTACTTGGCTACATTCAAGCTAAACATATCTGACAAGAAGGGAAAGACCATCACCAAAGAGGTAAAAGAAAAAGAGGCTGGACCATTTTTGGGTCTGACTGTTGGTGCTGAGCTTGATGCTGCATTGGTAGGAGAAGCAGGAAAACTGAAGATAACTGGTGGCAGCGACAAGTCAGGAGTTCCACTACGAGAAGACATTCACGGCGGTGCACGAAAATATATTTTATTATCAAAAGGTGTTGGATTACGAGATGCTGAAAAGGGACAACGAATTCGTAAACTTGTAAGAGGAAATACAATAACAGAAGAAGTTTATCAGTTAAACTGTTTTTTTGACGGAGAACTTAAAGTAGAAGAAAAACCAGCTGAAGTACAAGAAAAAGAATCTGCCGAGAAAAAGGCATAGGTTAACATATTAGCTTTTCTTAGCTTGTACGTGCACTGGAAAGAGACTCTTCCTGATTGGTATGTAAAAAAATATGGATACCAACCGTGTGTTAACATTGGAACTGCAGGTCATGTTGATCATGGAAAAACTACTCTAATCCAAGCTTTGACTGGTGTGTGGACTAGTGCGCACAGTGAAGAACTCAAACGAGGAATTACAATAAAAGTTGGATATGCAGATGCCGCATTTTACAAATGTAAAAGCTGTGAAGTTCCATTGGGTTACTCTGTAACACCAAAATGTAACAATTGTGGAAAGGAAAGTGAATTATCACGTGTTGTCAGTTTTGTAGATAGTCCTGGCCATGAAAGTCTAATGGCAAACATGTTGTCAGGATCTGCTCTGATAGATGGAGCCATGCTTCTTGTGGCAGCCAATGAAAAGGTTCCACAGCCACAGACCAAGGAACATCTTCTTGCCTTGCAAACACTTGGGATAAAGCAAGTTGTTATTGTTCAAAATAAAGTCGATTTGATATCTTATGAACAAGCCATGGAAAATTATGCCGATATTGTAAAATTTGTCAAGGGAACAAGTGCTGCAAAAGCCCCAATCATTCCAATCTCTGCTCAATCAAAATTAAATATTGATGCACTAATAGGTGCAATTGAAACTTCGATACCCACTCCTGAACGTGATGACAAAAAAGATACTGTTATGCATGTACTAAGATCATTTGACATCAACAAGCCTGGAACCAAAATTAAAGACATCAAAGGCGGAGTTATTGGAGGCAGCATCATACAAGGAATATTCAAGGCGGGAGATGAAATTGAGATAAAACCTGGTTTACCTAATGAAAAAACTGGAAAATATGAATCAATTTTCACAGAGATTGCATCTCTTGGAACTGGTGCAGGTATAGTAAAGGAAGTAAAAGCTGGTGGATTGATTGCACTTGCAACCAAACTTGATCCTGCCATGACCAGAAGTGATTCTCTTATAGGCTCTGTAATAGGCAAGCCCGGTACACTACCAGAAAATTCTTACAATGCAAAAATTGAGGTAAATCTATTTGATACTGCGGTGGGCTCTGGTGAAGAAATAAAAGTCTCAGCAATACAAACAGGTGAATCCTTGAGACTCAGTCTTGGAACTGCTCCGCTATTGTCCAAGGTAACAAGTGTTAGGGGTAAGACCGTGGAGTTACAGTTCAAAAGACCTGTGTGTATTTTTGAGAACAGCAAGGTGGCAATAAGTCGAAGAATTTCTGAGCGTTGGAGACTAATTGGTGCTGGTGTATCAAGTGGTTAAAATCATCTGTGACTCTAGTTTTCTCATAATTCTTGCTTCAAGAAGAATAAAAAATATCTCAAGCGTGGAGACTGAAATTGGTTCACTGGAATATGTTGTACCAAACATGGTTGTAAAGGAACTAGAAAAAATAACCATGAATAATAAAAAAAAAGCTCTGCTGAAAACGCATTAAAAATTATCAAGAATTTTCAAACAGTCATAATATCAGGAAAGTCAGTTGATGATGCCTTGGTTTCTTACGTGAAAGAAAATGGCGGTATAGTAGCGACTATTGATGCTGAGCTTAAAACAAGAATAAAAAAAAGCGGTGGTTCGATTCTTTCAATTGCGAGTGACAAGATTGTACTTGAGCCAAGTAAACTTTAATTTTGGTAAAATGAGATTTGAACTATGTTTGAATACAAGGGAGTAAAGATACAATGGCTTGGTCATGATTCTTTTAGTCTTGTTGGTAATGTCAAAATCATAATTGATCCATACAAGATAACAAAACAAGAAAAAGCAGACTTGATTTTAGTTTCACACAATCATTTTGATCATCTAAGTGTGGATGACCTAAAAAATGTCTCAACAGGGAATACGATTATTGTAGCTGCAACAGAATGCATAGACCTGCTCAAAGGATTTGCCTTTAAAGAAAAAATTGGCATTTCTCCAGGACAGGAAAAGACCATTTTGGGAATCAAGATAAAATCCATTCCAGCATATAATCTGGATAAAATAAATCCAGATACCAAGAAACCATTTCATCCAAAAGAGGACAATAAGATTGGTTTTCTATTTGAATTAAACGGTATCACAATATATCATACTGGTGATACTGATCTAATTCCAGACATGTCTGATCTGAAACCTGACATTGCACTTGTGCCTGTAAGCGGGACATATGTGATGACAGCACAGGAGGCTGCCAAAGCAATAGAAAAGATCAAGCCAAAGATTGCAATTCCAATGCATTATGGAGTGATTGTTGGTAGTGAGAAAGATGCCCATGATTTTAAACAACTAGTAAAATCCTGTGAGGTTCAAATACTCACAAAAGAGTAATAAACAGAGTAAATTCAATCAAAAACTAGTTTGATTCAAGATGCCAAACTGTTTTCTGTAAGAAAATTTGATTTTCATTTGAGACATCTTCTAGTAATTGGAATCCTTATAGTTTCATTTTCAATTTCTGCCATGGTTCGATCCCAAGCCGCTGACTATGGATTTCAACTAAATGAGTTTGACCCGTTTTTTAATTTTAGGGCAACACAGTATCTACTAGATCATGGACTAAACGCATATGTTCATTGGCATGATGATATGAGTTGGTATCCCACTGGAAGAGATGTTTTTGCCACAGCTCAAGTACCGTTGCATGTCACTGATGCAGTTTTATACAAAATATTTGGTGGCGGAATGAGTCTTTATGATTTTACTATCATATTTCCAGTAGTTTTCGGTTCCATGACTGCCATAGTCATATTTGCATTGGTGCGTGTCTTGGGGGGTACTAGTGCAGGACTCTTTGCTTCACTTTTCTTTGCGTTATCGCCTCCAATCATAGTAAGAGGAACAATTGGATGGTTCAAGTCGGAACCTTTAGGTTTGTTTTATGGATTATTGGGAGTCTATCTGTTTCTAAGTGGACTTAAATCAGAAAATAAAAAAATTGCTATAGCCAAGTTAATTGGCGGTGGATTTTTCCTTGCTACAGGTTTTGCATCTTGGGGTGGAATAGAATTCTTCTTACTTCCTCTTGGCATGTTCTTTGTTGCTTTGCCTTTCATACGAAAAGATCACAAGTTCTTACTCTGGGCAGTTCCATTGTTTGTAGCTGTAACCATGATAGTTGCTGGAGGATTATTTGCAAGACCTGGTCCAGCCTTTGTGTTTGGAGTAAGAGGATTTGCATTGATTGGCCCTGCCATATTGCTTGTAGTGATAGTTTTCATTCAAAAATATAGCAAGGAACAACACCGTTTGCGTAACAGCCTGCTGGTCTTGGCTGCTCTGATAATAATAGGTGGATTAGTTCTGTCTTCTGGTGCTTTCCATTCAGTAAGTTTCCGTTATCTTAATGCTGTAAATCCATTCCTAACTTCTGAGGATCCTCTGGTTGACTCAGTTGCAGAACATGCTACTCCAACACTTGCACAAAACTTTAGTTATTTCTCGATATTGATGCTATTTGCAGGACTTGGAATTTGGCTTGCATTTAGAAAAAAGAATGGCGATTCAAATGCATCAAGATTTTCTCTTAGAAATGAGATGCTTGTGTTTGCTCTGATAATAGGCATAGTCGGTGCATATGCTGGATCAACTTTCTCTAGATTGGAATTGTTGACTGCAACTTCTGTAATCATACTTTCATCTATTGGTCTTGCTATACTTACTGCAGATGTTTTCAAACGCCAAAACAATCAGGTCAAATTCATAGAATCATCAAAAAAAGGATCAAGTTCAAAGAAGGAAATTCCTACAAAGAAAACTAATGAATTACTTGGAAGGATTCCAAAGATAGCATTTGTTGCAGTAGTTGTTGCATTATTACTGGTTCCAACTCTATATCCCGTAGATGCTAACTGGATTTCCATAACAAAATCTCCACCAACAATTCTTAACGGAGGATCAAATTTTGCCATCTCTACTAGTGACTGGCCCGATGCACTAAACTGGATTAAAACTAATACTCCAAAAGACTCTGTAGTTGCCTCTTGGTGGGATTATGGCTATTGGGTACAGACTCTGGGAGAAAGAAAGACACTTGCTGACAACGCTACAATCGATACAGCTGTCATAGCAAACATTGCGCGAATGCTCATGGCTTCTCCTGATGAGGCATGGAAGATGTTAAACAAGGCGGGTGCAAACTATGTTCTAGTTTATGTTGTAGGCCAAAAGTTTGTCTCAAACGGTCAAGACCTTTACATACTTGGAGGAGGAGGAGATGAAAGCAAAAAACAATGGTTTATAAAAATAGGGGGCCTTGATTCAACCAAATTCCTTCAAGATGATTCCTTTACACCAACTGACTATTTCTGGAAAAACACTCTGCTTGGGCAAATGTTTCCATTTACCCCCCTAACGTACTTTGATCCAAATACCCATAATGAATCACCTACTTATGCTACAGGATATACTGCAATTTACTCTAAAACCATCAAGTATGATGCAAACAGCAATGGACCTCTACGTCTAGTGTATTCGTCTCCAAGCTTGGACAGAAAAGACTCGGGTGTGTTTTCAGGAGTATTAATCTATCAAGTAAATCCAGATTACAAATCCTCGACAACATCAACAACCGCTCCTTCTAATACCTCACAGGGAAATAGTTCAAGTACAACTATCCTAAAACCTACAACAACCACAACACCTAGTGGCGGAAACATTGCGGTGATAAGTACAAAGTTTGGAGATATCAAATTTAGATTGTTTGATGATGTAGCACCAAAAACAACAGCTAACTTTATCAAACTTGCCAATTCTGGTTTCTATGACAAGACTATATTCCATAGAATAATGCCAGGGTTTGTGATACAGGGTGGTGACCCCAATACGATAAAAGGTGACAGAAGTACATGGGGTCTTGGGGATGCAGGATATACAATTCCACCAGAATTTAGCTCTACTTTGAATTTCACAAAGTACATGGTCGGTATGGCCCGCGGTAATGACGTTAACAGTGGAAGCTCTCAATTCTTCATCACAACTGGTGATGCACCTTGGTTGAATGATCAGTACACTCTGTTTGGCGAAGTTGTATCTGGTCAAGATGTTGTAGATAAAATTGCATCACTGAAAACTGATCCAACTACTAACCAACCGGTAGATGCTGAGACTGCACGTGTATCTACAATTACCATAGAATCATCTAACAGTACTGCAAAATAAAATCTATAATTACTTGTATCTATCTGAAATGCGATATCTTGCATACTTGTCATCTGGAGAATATTTCCCTGGATGTACAGTGGCAGTCTGATGTCCGCATTTTGGGCACTCGTCTTTTAGGGTATATCTTTTACACTCTGTACATTTTCTCATCTGAAAGTGCATGTTAACCTTCTCTTGTCTTCTTTGATTCTTCTCTTGTGAACTTGAAGGTACCACCCTTTTTTTCTATGGCATCCTGAACAGCAGAAAGAATCGGCTTGAGTTCCTTTTCAGCCTCCTTGAAATTTGGAGCAGTAAGGGTAATGCGGTATTTGGGAGCACCAATGTATGTAACAGAGATCTCCTTCTTGTTTGCAGTTGAATCAATTAATGCAGACTTGATTATCTCAATTCCATTTGATTTGTTGCAGGTAATCTCAAAAATACCGCGTATCTCAACGTGAGGAACCTGAATCTTGGAACCCAGTTCTGCAATTACAGTTAATGCCTTTGGAGGAATACTGAGATTATCTAAAATGGATATACCCTTGGCAGAAACTTCAGAAAATGCATCATAGACTGAGCCAAATTTTTCCACTAGGACATTTTCTAGTTTTCCCATTTCGGACTCGGTCAAACTGATGCGAGACTTTAGATTCTCAATTAGTGCTTCTTCTTTTTCACCGCGTTTTATCTCTAAAAGCTTCTTCTTTTTTTGATCAGATGATACCTGTTTTAATGACAAATCTATTTCGGATCTTCGTGGGTCTACACGTTTTACAAGTAAGACTTTTTTTTCTCCTACCTTGAGAAATTTTGCTACGTTTCTTATCCAGCCGGTAGCAATTTCTGATACATGCAAGAACCCCTGAATCTTGTTGAACTCATCAAGTGAGACATATGCTCCTTGATCCACTATCCTTGTTACTGTAGCAATCACAATCTCTCCCACCTCTGGAAAATCTTGTACAGTAGTCGTCATGGCTTTCAAATTTATTGTACATAATTTAATGTTGTTGCCTAAAAGTCGATTCCTTTTTTTGCTTTTATTCCGGATTTGAATGGATGTTTTATTTCTCTCATTTCTGTAACTAGGTCTGCTTTTTCTATTACTTCGTCCTTGGCATGATTTCCTGTTAGGACCAAGTTGACATCATCTGGTTTGTTTGCAATAATTTCCAAGACATCTTTTAGATTTATCAGGCCAAGATTTACTGCATAATTTATCTCATCAAGTATCACAATGTTGTATATCTTTGAATTGATTTTTTCCTCTGCAACTTTTAGTGCCTCCTCTGCAACTTTTTTATGATCTTCAATGGGACTTTTGTCATCTAATATTCCAACAAAACCCTTGCCAATTGCCGTGAGTTCAAACTCTGGCTCTAGTCTCTTTGATGATGTCATCTCACCATAATGCCATGAGCCCTTGATGAATTGTATCATGCAAACTTTATGATCATAGCCAATTGCACGAAGCGCCATTCCAAGAGCTGCTGTTGTCTTTCCCTTTCCCTTTCCTGTGTATACTATTACTAGTCCCTTTGTCATTGGGAATATTTTTTTGTGCGCTAGGTAAAAAGATTGGGTTCAAAAACAAGGGCTTGGCAAAACCACAGCTTATAATATTGAACAAGGAAAATTTGAGTAATAATATTATGGCTAAAAATTATGATTATGATGTAGTCGTTGTGGGGGGAGGTCCAGCAGGTCTGTCAGCGGCATGGGGTGCTGCAAAAAAAGGCCTCAGTGTTGCAGTGCTTGAAAGGGATGAAGCAATAGGACAAAATGTTAGGACAAGCGGTGTAACATGGATAAAGGAGGCAAAATCATTTGGAATACCGTCAGAGTACTATAACGAAATAAGCAACTATGCATTTTACTCTCCAAATAATTATGTAATAAAAAAAAGTGATACGGCACAAGCTGCCATCTTGGATGTGCGAAAGACATACCAGTTTCTTGCGTATCAGGCCGCAAGTGTGGGAGCAGACATTTTTTTAAGAACTAGTGCAACTGATGCGATAAAAAATGACAAGGGAAAACTAGGCGGGGTAAAGGCAACATCTCTTAAAGAAGAACTGGTTTTTAATTCAAAACTTGTCATTGACGCAAGCGGTTTCTATTCTATTGTTGGAAGATCTCTTGGAATTGTTATGCCGTGGAAAAGATTTGGAGCAGGTGCAGAGTATGAGGCCTATGTGGATAAAGTCAGCCCTGATACGTGGTATCTTATGGTGGGCTCGCAGTACTCTCCTGCGGGATATGCATGGATTTTTCCTTTAGGAAAAAATAAGGTTCGCATAGGAGTGGGAGTTGGAAAACCCAATTCGCAGGCAGATGCAAGCAAACTCTTGATTGAGTTGCTTGAAAAAAGACCAAAACCACTAGATGATCTTGGCAGAATTGTTCCAATTGAGTTTCATTACGGTCTGATTCCAAATGAAGGACTCAGGCAGTCAACCATTGATGACAATCTCATAATGGTGGGAGATTCTGCAGGACAGGCAAACCCCTTGGTTCTGGAGGGAATAAGATATGCAATTGAATTTGGCAGAGCAGCGGGAAAAATTGGTGGCGAGTCTGTACTCCAAGGAGATACATCCAAAGAATCTCTGAAATCATACGAGCAAACCATGAAAAAAGCAATAGGATCAAAGATAGCAGCTGCAGTAAAGGTGCAGTATAGGTGGTTGGATCTAAGTGATCAGGAATGGGACAAGGAACTTGAAATAATAGACGAACTCTCTGCTGAAGAATTTCTTGATTTTATCAAAGCAGATTTTGGCATGACAAGCATGTTAAAACTTGCAGCACATCATCCAAAACTTGCACTTCGACAACTTTTTCAAATTATAAAAAATACTGACAAAGAGACATGAAGATTCCAAGAATTGTTCTTGCTGGTGCTACAAGTGGAGTAGGCAAGACATCTATAACATCTGCAATAATCCATGGTCTAAAGGAAAAGGGGTACTCTGTCCAGCCGTTCAAAGTAGGGCCTGATTTTATAGATCCGAGTTACCTCAGCGCTGTCTCAGGAAGCATTGCACGCAACCTTGATGTTTGGATGATGGGGAAAAATAGAGTACTAAAGAATTTTGTCCAAAATTCACGCCAAGACATTTCTGTAATTGAGGGTGTAATGGGGTATTATGATGGGTTTAGTGGAAGATCAAGTTTTGCAAGTACCTATGATGTTGCAAACATAACAAAATCTGGTGTAATCCTTGTCTTGGATGCAAGCAAGGCAGCTCGCTCTATTGCTGCAACTGCACTTGGATTCAAAAATTTTGAGAAAAACTCTAGGATTTGCGGCATTATACTAAATAAGATCGGGAGCAAAAAGCATGAAACCCTATGCAGAGATGCGCTAAAAAAAGTGGGACTTCCAATATTTGGGGTCATCCCAAGGAATAATGATCTTAATCTTGAATCAAGACACCTTGGCTTGATACCTATACGAGAACAGCAATCACTTGATGAAAAAATCAAGTCTATTGCAAGATCACTCTCAGGTTTTATCGAAATTGAAAAAATAATCAAACTTGCCAATAATACCTCTGATCTGCCGCAAGTTCCTGACACAAAAGACAGGAAGATAAAAACCAGAATAGCGGTAGCCATGGATGAGTCCTTTAATTTCTATTATCAGGACAACCTCGACTCGCTAAGAAGGCTTGGTGCAGAAATTGTATTTTTCAGTCCAGTCTCAGATAAGAAAATACCACCATGTGATGGAATCTACATTGGCGGTGGATTCCCAGAAGTCAAGGCAAGTCTTCTCCAGAAAAATGACGCCATGAAAAAACTTGTAAAAAAATATGCCCAAGATGGTCTGCCAATTTATGCCGAATGTGGAGGGCTGATGTATCTGACAAAATCCATAAGTTACAAGTCTGGAAAATTCAAGATGGTAGGTCTTTTTGATGCTGTCACTGTGATGGAAAAGAAACTAAAACTAAATTATACAAGTGCAAAGATTAGGTCGAACTCTCCTTTTTCCTTGCAATTAAAAACTATCAAGGGCCATGAGTTTCATTATTCTGAACTGGATTTGTTGTCAAAAGATTCAAGATTTGCATATGACATGTCAATTGGTATTGGTATCAAAGATAAAAAAGATGGCCTGACCATACACAATACACTTGCATCATACATGCATGTTCACTTTGATAGCTCACCTATTGCTGACAACTTTGTAAAATCATGTATTTCTTATTCAAGAAAATAATCTAGGGTTTTTTTGCTACAAGAATTTTGTAAAGTGCATTAACAATAGCAGAAGCACATGGACTGCCTCCTTTTCTTCCAATGTTTGTAATGTATGGTACACTTGTGGCACGAAGCTCATCCTTTGACTCTACTGCGCAGACAAATCCAACTGGAATTCCAATCACAAGTGCAGGAGAGGTTATACCTTCTTTTATCATCTGTATCACCTCAATGAGTGCAGTAGGTGCATTGCCTATGGCTACTATTCCATTATCCATCTGTTTTGCCGCAAGTCTCATTGAAGTCTGGGCACGTGTCTTGTTGAGTTTTTTTGCTTCCTCTATTACTTGAGGATCTGATATGTCGCATATCACTTGGTTTCCAAATTTTTTCATGTTATCCTTGTTAAAACCCCCTATGACACCATTGACATCAACTATGATGTTGCATCCTTTTTGTAATGCATCTATAGCACTCTGAATTGCGTCCTTGTGAAACACTACCTTGTTTTCTCTTGCAAAGTCAAAATCTGCAGTGGAATGGATTATTCTTTTTACTATTGTCCACTCGTCAGGTGAATATGGGTGGGAGCCTATTTCACTGTCTATTATCTCCATGCTCTTGTCCTCTATCGACTGGCCCTTTTGGGTAATCATGTCTCTACTTCCTGAGCTCTCTCAATGATAAGGTCTATCATCTTCTGATCAGTTCCTATGTGCTGTGTAATCAAAACTTTTTTCAATTTGTGTTTCTCTAATGCTGGCCTAAGATCTGCATTGATATCTGTTTTTACATGTGCACCCTCGTGTAAAAAGTAAAAGACAACCACCAAAACCTCTGGATCTCTTTTCTTGCAGGCCTCTATTCCTTGTTCTATGTTTGGCTCTTCGATCTCAAGAAAACAATAATCTACATTTCTATACAAATGGCCAAGCTCATCTGTTACATATTTTATTGACATTTTTGCATTAGGATCTTTGCTTCCATGTCCAATTACCAAGACATCTATCTTGTCATTTGTCAATGAAACTCCGCCTTTATCCAGTGCTGACTTGATCCTGCTTTCAACTAGTCTCACAAGGGTCATGTGCATTGACATGGGTTTTGTTACAAGAAACTTGACATTTGTTGTTGCTTGGTATTTCATGACCTCTGTAACTGCAGCCTTTACTTTTTTCCCTGGATACAAAAAGTATGGAACTATGGTAAGAGAATCAATGTTGCTTTTTAGGCACTTTTGAATTCCATCATCAATGTATGGTAGTGTCACTTCTAGAAAACAATACTCTGCAAAATCATAACTACCCTTAGTTTTTACTGCCTTGCAAATAATTTCAAGCTCTTCAGCAGCCT
Source organism: Nitrosotalea devaniterrae (assembly GCA_900065925.1). Lineage (GTDB taxonomy): Archaea > Thermoproteota > Nitrososphaeria > Nitrososphaerales > Nitrosopumilaceae > Nitrosotalea > Nitrosotalea devaniterrae. The sequence continues at coordinate 103,054 of LN890280.1, forward strand.
CTCTTTCCTTACTTCCTCTGTCTATTAGCAACAGTCCACGCTTCAATTTGATCTCCTTGCTATTGCAATTGTAAGGTTTGGAGGAAATTTGTGTTTTTGTACAATCAGCTCTCCTCCAGAAGCCTTGATTGCAGCAGCCTCTGACACACTTGGTGTGCCCTCAAATGTCTGTACAACATCTGAAGGGTTGGGTGTGGTTATGACAGAAAGGTCTATTTTGTCAAAATATTCTAGCGGCACCTTCATCTCCACTGATAATTCCTGAAGTCCCTTCACATCAGCTTCTTTTTTAATTGATGCAAATTTTGCAACTGATCTTGGACTAATCTTGAATTTTGAAAGGCAGAAATTCATTCCTTCTTTGATTGTATCCTTTGTGGTATCCCAGTGCAAGCCCACTCCCACAACTAGTGTCTTTGGTCTGTAAATGACAACACGGCCCTGGATCTCGTTATTTTCTATTATTTTATCAGAAATGATGAGAAATCCCTTACAGTCAGATGTTATCATCTCATCAAATGATTTGTAAATGTGGACATTTTTTGGGAGCTCTTTTTTAGGCATCCACCAATCTTTCTCTCCAGCGTCTTGGAAAACACCAATTTTTTCTTCGTTTACCATAAACGCGCTAACTTTTGTTACACTGGAGATTTCATCAATGCTCCAGTCAAATTCTCTTCCAAGAAGGTCAACTGCAATTGTCTTGTTTACATCTGCTGCTGTAGTGATAACTGCAGTTGCACCAAGGGTTGAAGCTATTTTTTCTGCAAGCTCGTTTGCACCTCCCAGATGACCTGAGAGGGTGCTTATGACAAATTTTGCAGTGTCATCTATGACTACTATTGCAGGGTCTGTCTTTTTGTCCTTCATGTGCGGTGCAATCAATCGTATAACTGCACCAAGGGAAAAAATGCATACTAGTGCCTCATTGTTTTCAAATAATTCTTTTACTTTTAGAGTGGTTGACTCGTCAAACCATACAATATCTTTTCCCTCTTGGTGGAGCTTTAATGGGGAAAATATCTTCCATGCTGGAAAGTGTTGTTTGAGTAAATGTGCTGTATCAATACCGTTTTTTGTTATTGCAAGTATGGCTACGTTATCCACAAAATTATCTTTCTAGGTCTCAAGATATTTGTTACTCTTTGGAAAGATTCCGATTACCTTACCGTCAAAGTCAAACATGATAACCTCAATCTCAAACTTGTTGTCAGAATATTTTCCAAGTTGCTTGTGGGCCTCTGAGCAGACCATATCAAAATAGCCAGAAATGTTTTTTTCATTTATTATTTCAAATACGTGTCTTGCAGTGTTTGCCTTTCTTATGGTATCCTGTACTTGTTGCGAGGCGCCGCACTTTTTTGCCAATTCTGACAAAAACTCCATGTCAACCTTTGAGCCCTTTACGTGGGTCTGCTTTACGCCCATTGACATCTTTGCAAGCTTTCCTATGAATCCTGCAACGTATGCCTTCTTGATTCCCTTTTTTGCACAGACCTGAACTGTATACCCTGAAAAGTCTCCCATCTGGACAAAACAGTGATCCGGCAGGTCAATTATCTTCCTGGTAAAGTCTTCGCTTCTTCCTCCTGTTGTCAAGACAACAGTATCGTCACCCATTGCCCTTGTAACCTCGATGCTTTGCCTAATTGATGCTGCAAAAGATGCTGTAGAATATGGTACTACTATACCACTTGTTCCTAGAATTGAAATGCCTCCAATGATTCCAAGCCTTGGATTGTCTGTTTTGATAGCAAGTTCTCTTCCCTTTGGGACAGATATTATCACCTTGATTCCATTTTTTGCAAGAAGATCTTTTGCTATCTCCAAAATGTTTTCTCTGATCATTTTTTTCGGTGTTGGGTTTATTGCAGCAGATCCTATCTCTAGCCCCAGTCCGGGTTTAGTAACTCTGCCAACTCCCTCTGCACCGTCAATTTCGATCTCTCCTGGTTTTTCAGTTAGTGTAACTTGTGTTACTATCTCTGCACCATGAGTTACATCTGGATCATCTCCGCCATCTTTTATCACTGTGCACGTAGCATTGATTTTATCAAACTTACAATCTTCAATTTTTATCTGAATCTGTGATTTTTTTGGTAGTGTAACATCAACAAAATCTGTTTTATTTTGATTTATCATTGAAAGCAGTGCAGCCTTTGCGCCAGCTGTTGCACAGGTTCCTGTGGTAAAACCCATCCTCATCTTTTCATTTGGCTTGTCTTCTTCTGACATGAAATGACTTAACTTCTTGCGTATTAATCCCTTAAGATTATTTGAGTATGGTTGATAGAATAATCCAGAGAGCCATGGCTCCAAGCCCGCCATAAAGTATGATGTGAGTGAGCATCGGGGAACCTTCCTTTTCCTGATTGTGCTCGTAATTTTGTTCTGCCTTGGCTCCAAAATCACGTCTAAACTCTGCAAAGTTTGGACCAAAATGAAACTCTTCATTTGGAGTCTTGTCATATTTTTTCCAAAAGTCAGAATATTTTGTGGCCACTTCACTTTCTGAAATCTTGTCCCTTTTCTTTTCCTCACTTCTTAACTGCTGATATGCCTCTGATACCTTCTTGAATCGTGATCCGTCACTATCGTCCTTGTTCCTATCTGGATGATATTTCAAGGAAAGCTGTCTGTATGCATTTTTTATCTCCTTTTGGGATGCTCCTGCTTGGACGCCTAAGATCTGGTGACAGTCTGCTGTGTTCAAGTATGTCCTGATATGGTATAAAGACCAAAATTAATTTGTCGGCATAACCTGTGTTTTTGTATGCATCGATCAGTTGTAATTACTGGAGCAAATGGCTTTGTAGGAAGAAACGTAGGCATGTTTCTCTCAAAGAATGGATTTCAAACTACCTCTCTTGTACGCAAGGGCAAGGCTGTAAACTTTGGAAAGAAAATAACATCTGAAACACTTTCTGAAAATAGTCTTGTACCAAAGATACGAAATGCTGATGCGCTGCTACATTTTATTGGTCAGGGAAAGCAAACTGTAGACTCTGACTATGAAAAAGTAAATGTAGGTATTGCCAGAAATACAGTATCTCTCTGTAAAAAGGCAAAAATAAAAAAAATAATATACATCAGCGGTCTGGGAGTTGACAAATTTGCAACACTTGGTTATTTCATTTCAAAATACAAGGCAGAGCAGGAAATAATCCACTCTGGACTTGACTATACCATTCTCAGGGCATCATACATGATTGGAAATGATGATCCTCTCTCAGAAAACTTGCAACGACAGGTAAAAAAAGGTGAAATAGTAATTCCTGGTTCTGGAAACTATCGATTCCAACCTATCTTCATTGATGATGTATCCCGCATAATAATAAAATCTGTAACGGAAAAAAAATTCTCAAAGAAGATAATTGATCTTGTGGGCCCACAAATAGTAAGCTACAATGCTTTTGTAAAAGAATTTTCACGTGGAAAAGTCAGGATGAAAAAAATAGATTTTGAGCGTGCATATCGTGATGCATTGCATGACAAGGGGTCATTTGGTGTTGATGATCTAAGCATAATGGTGGGTGATTACGTAGGAAATCACAAAAAACTTGCAGATCTTACGCGGATGAAATTTACAAGATATGAGACAGTCTTAAAGTCCAGAGGCTTGTCTTAGAATATCTGCCTTGTCTGTTTTTTCCCAACTAAACTCTGGCTCTGCTCTTCCAAAATGTCCATATGCTGCAGTCTTTCTATATATTGGACTTTTTAGTTTCAGCTGAGAAATTATAGCAGAAGGACGCATATCAAAGTGCTTTCTTACTATATTTTCAATCTGATCTTCAGGAATTTTGTTTGTATCAAAGGTATTTACCGCAAGTGATACTGGCTCTGCTACTCCAATTGCATATGCAACTTGGACCTCACACTTGTCTGCAAGTCCTGCTGCAACTACATTTTTAGCGATATATCTACACATGTAGCATGCAGACCTGTCTACCTTTGATGGATCTTTTCCAGAAAATGCACCGCCTCCATGTCTTCCCATGCCACCATATGTGTCCACAATTATCTTTCTTCCAGTGAGTCCTGCATCTCCTGGTGGACCGCCTATTACAAATCTACCAGTTGGGTTTATGTGAATTTTTATCTTGTCATTCCATAACGGTCCACAGACTGGCCTGATCACCTTGTCAATTACCTCTTTTCTAATCGCTTCGTTTGTAATATCTGGAGAATGTTGAGTTGAAATCACAATTGCGTCTATGCGCTTTGGCTTGCCGTCCTCGTACTCTACTGTAACTTGAGACTTGCCATCGGGTCTTGCCCATGGTAATTCTTTTTTCTTTCTTGCTTCTGCAAGACGCTTTGTAAGCTTATGTGCAAGCAAAATTGGCATGGGCATAAGATCTTCTGTCTCATTGGTTGCATATCCAAACATGAGGCCTTGATCGCCAGCTCCTTGATCCTTGTTATCATTAGCAGTGACTCCCATTGAAATGTCAGGACTTTGTGCGTGGAGGGATACTAGAACACTGCAAGACTCTGAATCAAAACCATATTGCGGATTATCATATCCGATTTCTTTGATTGTTTTTCTAACTACATCCTGTATGTCAAATCTTGCTTTTGATGTAACCTCGCCTGCCACAACAACAACACCTGTAGTTGTCAGTGTCTCAACTGCAACCCTTGAATCTGGGTCTTGCTTTAGAAATTCATCCAAGATTGCATCCGATATCTGGTCACAGATCTTGTCTGGATGACCCTCTGTAACCGATTCTGAAGTAAAAAGATAGCTTCTAGGAGAGGCCATGATGTAGTTTCCTATAACTCATTTTCTAATTTTATGAAAAGTACGTTATTTCCTCTGACGATAACTCTACCGTAATTTGCAATTATCTTTCCATTGCTAATTTCTTCCGCATCTGTCATGATTAGATTCATGTATGAATCTACATTGTTCATCTTACCTTTGTATTCGATTTCACTTTTTAGTCGAACTGTAACTTTTTTGTTGATGCCTTTTTGCAATGTTGTTAAAGGTCTTTTTGGAGTTGCTGCTTGTGACAATCACAAATCACTTGTCACCACTGCTTGAAATAGGGAATAAAAGCCTTCCCGATCATCACTTATACTATATCATTTGTGATAATTTCTAGATTAAGTTGATTTCCACTGGTCTTTTGGGACTTGATGATCTGTTGGGCGGTGGCATTACGCCTGGTACGATAATCGATATTTTTGGACCCGGGGGAAGCGGAAAGACCCAACTTGCAATGCAAATTTCTCTAAATTCGTTGCAAGATGGAATGGTGCTATACCAAGATACAACTAGATTCCAATCAGAAAGGATGCTACAGCTGATCAAGCTACGCAGTTTACAATCATCACTTCTTGACAACATGATTATAGCTAGAACGACAAATACTGCAGAACAACTAGAGTATGTCAACAAGATAACTGCGATAAAACCAAAACTTGTTGTAATAGAAAACATTACAGACCTGTTTTCGTTTGAATATTCACGTGAGACAAGCCTGCTTGAAAAACATGTCAGGTTCATGGAATACATGCATGCATTGAGTATGGTATCTGTTGGAAACAAAATTCCTGTTGTAGTGACAAATATGGTGCGAAATTCTGATGGTCAGGAAGTTGAAAACCTTGCCAAGTCAATTAGTATGTTTACTCACAAGAAGATAAAGCTAGAAAAGGATGGGAAACTGTACAAGGCCCGAGTACTGCCTTCGTTTGGAAAAAACAAGGAGATATCATACAAAATAACTGAAGCAGGACTGGTGGAATCACCTTAACCTATTTATCACTCTGGTGATATCCAAATGATATGGCGGGAATTTTTACATATATACCAATTATCGCCGCTGCATTATTTGGTATTGGTTTAGTTGGTGTAATGATATACGAACGATCTAGAACAAGACAAAGCACAGAACCAGAATCGACTGCTTGAGTTAGAAGAAAAGTTTCGTAATCTTGGTTTTGCACATCTAACTGAGATACAACAAAAAGCTATTCCTATAATATTTCAAAAAATTGATTCTTTGGTAGTTGCACCAACAGGATCTGGAAAAACAGAGACCGCTGTAATTCCAATATTTTCAAGGGTTGCGCATTCTAAAAAACAGGACAAGATCAAAGTACTGTACATCACTCCTCTTCGCGCCCTGAACCGTGATGTATTCAAAAGAATCATCAAGTATGCTGAGGGTGAAGGCCTCAGAATAGAGGTACGGCATGGGGATACGTCGCAGTCAATGAGGCGCAAGATAAACTTGGCACCTCCTGACATCTTGATCACAACCCCTGAAACTTTGATAATACTTCTCTCACAGCCTGTCATGCTAAAGGCACTTGATGAAGTAGAATGGATGGTAATTGACGAAGTGCATGAATTGCTGGGCAACGAAAGAGGGGCCCAGCTCTCGCTCAGCCTTGAAAGACTCCAGGCAAACACAAAATATCCCATCACAAGAGTTGGGCTTTCTGCAACCGTGGGAAACACTGCAGAGGCTGCCAAGTTTATAGTTGGGACAAAAAGAAAATGCAAAATAATTGAGGATCATTCAATTCGAAAGTACGATGTAGAGGTCAAGTACATTGAGGGTACAATAACTGACGTAGTGGACCATGTCATTGAATATGTGACAAAAAACTATCCATCTTCTCCAGTTTTGTTATTTACAAATACAAGAGGAGAATCAGAGTATATTGCATCTGTACTAAAGGAACGCTCCAGCATTGCAATCGAACTTCACCATGGATCTTTGTCTCAGCAAGTTCGAGAAGAGACCGAAGATACACTGCGTGCTGGCACAGCAGGAATTGTTGTCTGCACTTCATCACTTGAGCTGGGTCTTGACATTGGTTCTGTTGAGCTTGTAATTCATTATGGTTCTCCAAGGCAAGTCTCAAAACTCATGCAAAGAATTGGACGAAGCAGACACACAAGGGGGTCGTCTGCAAAGGGATTGATTGTAACGAACAATCCCGATGATGAGATTGAAGCACTGGCAATACTAGAACGTGTCAAGGAAAAATCAATCGAAGACCAGATAGTCCATGATGGAGCACTAGATGTTCTTGCACATCACCTTGTAGGGATGACAATGCAGTTTGGTACTGTATCACTTGACATGGCACTAGGTATGATACAACAGGCCTATTCGTTTCGAAATGTTACAGCTGAAGAACTGATTGAGGTACTAGAAGTTTTGCACAATGGCGGTATAGTATTTTTTGATAAGGAAGAGATGACCTTTACAAAAAGGGGGCGCTCATTTAGGTATCACTTTGAGAATCTATCTACAATTCCTGACATTTTAAAATTCAAGGTCTTTGATACTGCATCCAAAAAAATAATCGGCAGCCTAGACCAGAGGTTTGTAGGAGACAATGGCGAGCAGGGAAGTGTCTTTGTACTACGGGGTATGCAGTGGAGGATACTCAATGTCGATGACAGCTCACTTAAGGTAAATGTAGAACCAATCTCATCTGCTGGAATAAACGTGCCATACTGGGAGGGCGAGAACATACCAGTAGACTATACTACTGCAAGAAAAGTAGGTATGGTCAGAACAAAAACAATCGTGACACCTTTTACAAATAAGGTAATTGACAACCTAAAACTTGGGGTAATTCCAGATGAGAAAAACATTGTAGTGGAATCTCAACGAGTCAGAAATACGATAGTGATGCATTCTTGTTTTGGTACAAGGATCAACTCTACTCTTGCCATGCTGTTGTCTGCAATGATATCTGCAAAGAGTGGACATCTTGTTGATTCGCGGTCTGATGCATATAGGATAATGTTATCATCAAATGGGAGGATACTAGAACAGTCTGTACGTGATGTCATTGCAGATGAATATGACTTGCAAGATATAGTCCAGGCATCGCTTGCAGGAACTCATAATGTAAACTGGAGAACATGGTGTGTTGCAAAAAAATTTGGAATCGTAGGGAGGGAGGCAGTCTATGACAGAAAATCTGCAAGATTTTTGTATGAAAGATATTCCAAGACCGCACTTGCAAAGGAGGCACTGCGTGAGTTGTTCCATGACAAGTATGACCTGCAAAATACATCACAGTTGTTAGAAAAAATAAAATCAAATGAAATCAAGATAACATGGGTTGAAGTTGACGGTTTCTCAAAACTTGCAGAGCCAATTTTAGATCATACTACAAAATACTATGCATCTCCTGCAAATATGGACAAGGGGATACTGGACTTGGTAAAATCAAGACTGATGAAGACCAGACACAGGCTTGTATGTGTACGGTGTGGCAAGTGGGAAAAAGTAGTAGAGACCGGACAGGTAAATGAGATCCCATCATGTCCATACTGCAAGTCGCGGCAGATATCTGCCACGTTTTACTCTGACTATGACCTACCAAAAATAGTTCAAAAAAAGATTGCGGGAAAAAAAATAACTGTTGAAGAGAACCACAAGTTTGCTAGGGCCTGGAAAGTGTCATCACTTCTTGCAAACTTTGGCAAGATTGCACTTGTTGTGATATCAGGGTATGGTGTGGGTGCTGACACTGCTGCAAGAATATTGCGAAACATGATAGGCGAAGAAGAGATCTACAAGCAAATTTACGAAGCAGAAAGGCAGTATGTGACAACCAGGGGATTTTGGGACTAGTTTTTGCGTGTGATTGCAGAATATGCAGTCAGAAATAGTTCGGTTCTACCCTCAAGGCCTGCCTTGGCGTTTACTGCAGTAACTGTGATTATCTCACCCTGGGTAAACTGTTCTAGTAGTCTTGCCTGTGACCTCCAGCCCTTGAGCCATATCTGTCCAGTATCATCCTCGATGAACGTCTCAGATAACAATACTGTCTCTCCAGTCTTTGTCTGAATCTCGCGCTTTTCTGGAGTCTTTAGAATGATTGCCTCTATACAATAAAGTGTCTCTGCTGGTTTTACATCCTTTATCTTGGTTCTAATCTCTGATAAAGTTGGGATGTTCTGATCATTTGTTTTTCTTACAAAGGAATCGCCCTCTAGCATGATTGATTTTCCATACACCTTTGATGGCATGCATTCCATCACATCACCTAATGCAAGATCCTTTGTTACATGTACAGTATCTGTAATGGATACAAGTTTCTTGTCCTGTGTCGTGCCAAGGATCAATGTATTTCCAGAATCACTTTTTGTCATCGATAAAATTCTGATTATGATTGGCTGTACCTCTGCTGCCCCTTCTATTTCTAATACGGTTCCTTCGTCACCGTGGAGCTCAAGTCCCATCTGACCTACCTTTGTCTTTACTCCAATCAGTCTGGTCTTTGCACCAGATGTTACAACCTTTGGTATTGTGCTCTCATCTTTATTCCACAATACGACTCGCACAATGTTTCCATCCTTTCCCTTGAGTCTTAGCTGGAGTGATTTTCCTGGCTCTCCCTTGAAGTTTGTAAATTCTGTTGTCCTGAGGTTTCCGTCTAAAATTCCTGTAACTACTAGATTCTGTTGGTTCTCTTTTACATTGCTTACATCATCTGTTATTGCATCAAGTGACGGTATGGTGCTTGTTGTTCCGTTTGGTTCGATATTGGAGCCCGAACCGACATTGATTATTGGATTTCCCTTCATATCTGATTTTACATAGGCCTTGATTATCTTTACCAAATCGCCTGGTTTGAGGTTCTCAATTCCTGGCAAGTTTGCCTTTTCATCCCATAACTTTACCTGTGCTCGTGAGTCTCCGTCATATACTGTTAGTGTGCGCAACAGAAACTGAGAACCATCCTTACGTGAAAACTGCTTTACTGGATAAACATTCATCACTCTTGTTGCAAGTGTTATCTCCTTTGCACCTACATAGAGGTCTTTTAGTCCCATCTCTACCTTTAGAGGCTCACTTAAAGACACTCCAAGATCAGATGCTATCAGAAAGAGTGCACCCTGGTCTGTAAGATATCCTGCACCGATCTTTTCCTTCTTTCTTTGTATCATTTCATCAATCTGTTCTTTTGTGAGATCGGGCTTTTGCTCTAGTAATTTACTCAGCAATGAATCAAATTCTGACAACGGAGACCTGATGGAAAGTGTATGATATAAAAATTGTTTTAATCAAGCGATCTTTTTCTGATTAGATAATTTTGGACAAAAACCGTGCATTTTTATTTTTTATTATTTTAAAAATTATACAATTTTGAAATTATTTATCTACGATGAACGATACATCAAATTATGAACAATACGCAGATCATCCTACTTGTAGCCATTGTGATATCTGCAATTAGTCTAGGATTTGCAATTTCAACCATGTCAATTTTACAAACTTCAATGCTAGATCAAAAAACTATAAACAATGACCAGTCACAGATGATAAAGACCCTTACCTCCCAATTAAATTCCAGTCAGCAAGTTATAGAAGGTCAGCGCAATGTCATTTCCCAACTTGATAATAACATAACATCCATCTCAAATGAGATAAAATCACTTGATAACAGGATATCCGTACTTGAGAGGTCAAACATAGTCGTCCCTCCACCTCCGCCTATCAATCCAGTCAAGTTTCAGCCTCTTACAATCAAAGATGAAAATGGGAATAACTGGACATCACAGTATATCAAGGAAGGAAAATATTATCCAACTCTTGTTGGTGAGAGTTGCAACAATGACGGGATAGATTGCTACGTTCACATGTCAAAAACAATGGCATACAACAAGTCTGCAATTGAAGTCGACACCATTGGCTCCACCGTACATTCCTACTGGTTCTTTGCATATTCTGATGCACGTGTGGTTCCACAAAACGGATCTATAACCATATCAGGAAAGTTTTTGAAAAATGATCTTTTCAGCCCTGATATGGCATATCCCAGAAGTTTTGTTTCAGTATTTTTACTATCAGATGATGCAGAAAAAATACTTGATGAACATATGATAGTTGCACACACTGATAAAAATGAAACATGGTATGATGGAAAGATAGCTTTCAATCTTACAGCAGGTCAGACATTTAGGATAGGTGTTGGCAGGACAGATAATTGGGATGCTGACTGGAAGCCTTATGCATCTTGGACTGGTATACAGATAGGCGGTATTTTGAAACCATATGGATACGTTCCACCAAGTGAGCCAAAGGATAATTTTATCCCTTCAATAAACTCCTAGCTCACAGAACACATTTACACGAATCATGGAAATCGCAATTCTATTGTTCACAACATTGGATATAATTCCTGTAAAATTTACTACGTTATGATTTGTTCAAAGTATTCACAATCACTAGATGTGTCATACTTTTGTGACTGATAAACTGATGAAAGACTCTTCAGATCAGATGCTTGATCAATGGAAACCCACAAGAGATCAATATTGAAGACCATCATCTACAGGATAACTGTAAGCATAATTCTTGCAATAATATCTTGGCATTTTACTGGTGATCTTACAAAGACATCTGCAATAACAATAATCTACAACATAGTAGTCATTATTTTCTATTACATACATGAGAGAATATGGATTAAAATAAAGTGGGGAAGGATATAATCATAAATTCCATTTTTATGTCTAAATTCAAAGATTCAAGTTATGTAATACTAGATTGGTTTTTCTCTTCACATGTATGGATCAAAGAATTTGTTGGCTATTCCTACTGTGTGCTTACCAGAACCAATTTTGTATGTGATAAATCCGTTTCTGGTCCCAAAATCATGAAAAGATGCAGGATATTCCCCTGTAAAATTTCCATCATCATTTGGCAATAACTGATCATATGGAAAATATACTACAGATTGCAGGTCAAACAGGTTGTCCTGCGTACCATAAGCAAGATGTGATATCTCAACTTCGTACCTTATTTGATAAGGCACACTTTCTATTCTGTTATGCCATTCAAGCCCTGTAAAATGTTTTGACATGGAAAAATCAAATGGATCTGCATCCACATCAAAGAAAAATGTATCAGTCTGACCTGAGATTTCATCTGTTAATCTGTATTCAATTCCATGTTTTGCTGGTTTCATTATGATTTGCCTCAGATATGAGTGTCCTATCACTGGTTTTAGTTTGAATTCATATCTGTTTATGCCTGCAAATATCGCATGAAATTTACCATCATCATTAAACGAACAGATGAGATTGAGTTCAACAGGTATATTCTGTTTGTTGAAGAGCTCAAGAAGATATAGCATCCATGACTTGTCAGGAATTTTATTTCCCAGATCTGATACTATCTTGATGACATCAGATATTGCTACAAACGGCGATACCTTGCCAGTATCTTTCTCATTTAGGCAATAATATCCTGACCAAAAATGCAATCTAGGCTCAATTTGTCCATAATGCATTTAGAGATTTCTGACAAATTACAATAATTTGAGTTATGTAAGACTTGGTACAAAACTCTTTCTTAATTTTATATGGTCTTAAAATTTAGTCATGTACCTGTATCTATTTATGACGTATAAGAATATTATAAAATTAGAGAAAATTTTGTGAATCAAAGATTATTTCTAACAATATTAGTTCTTTTCTGTTTTATCATATCATACATATCAATAGCTCACATTCCTATAGGTAATGCGATCACATCAGGAAAGTATGATGTTCCAAGCAAGTCAAGTGATAGTTTAGACATTGTATTAAAAACTGAGAAGGGAGAAGAAAAGTTATCCATTCCAGTAGGTAAGATGTTATTTAATGTAATACCTCACTATGATCAAAATGGATCTTTTAGATCATTTACAATGAAATTAAAACCAGAACTTGATCAATTGTACCAAGAGATTGGATATAAAAGCAGATCAGAAAAAACAGTGTACATATATCCTGTTTTTACTCAAGCTGCATACGATGTCAGGGGTTTTTATGATTATTATAACAAGAAATGTGATACATCATGTCTTACAGTATCAATACCAAAGAAGATTAGTGGGTCATATTCTTCCAGTATTACAGCAGCTTTTGCCCTTACACTGTTAAATTATTCATCAATCAACGACATCGATGTAGACAAGAATCCTGACATGCTAAAAAAATATGATAAGGTAATTGTTTTACATAATGAATATGTGACGCAGAGGGAATTTGATGCTATAACACATCATCCAAATGTTGTCTATCTATTTCCAAATGCACTTTATGCCAAAGTCAATACGGACTACAAAAAATCTACCATTACATTAGCTAAAGGTCATGGATACCCCGATAAAAATACTAGGAATGGTTTTGGGTGGAAAAATGATAATTCAAAATACGAATATGACTTTAAGTGTGATAACTGGAAATTTTATCCAGTAAATAATGGTAAGATGCTTAATTGTTATTCAAATTACAGAGTATTGTATGACAAGTCTTTGTTGCAAGCAATAAAGAACTAAATTTACTTTCTAGATCTCTCAACCAAAAGATTTGAATCCTGTAAGATTCAAATTCTCACAAGTCTGAATCCTCGTAATTCACAAATACTAAACCCTGATAGCTATGGTATTTCATTACACAAATTAGTGGGGAGAAAAGAATCCATACTGTTGTATAGTATAGAGATAAATTCACTTTCAAAATCTTATGGTGATTTTATTGCAGTAGATGGCATTGACCTTAAGGTAGAAAAGGGAAAGATTTTTGGATTTCTAGGACCAAATGGTGCAGGCAAGACTACCACTATGAAGATGCTCACTACGTTGATTCCTCCAAGCGGCGGAAAAATGAACATTTTGGGAATTGATGGTATAAAATCTCCACTTGAAATACGAAAAAAGATTGGTGTTGTACTGCAACAACCAAGCTATGAGCCTACATTAAGTGTTGAAAAATCCCTTGAAAAATATGGTATGATGTGGAATGTTGAGAAAAAGATCCGAAAGAATAGAGTGGAAGAACTTCTTATTTCATTTGACCTTGCAGATATTAGGAAAAAGAAAAATGATGACCTATCAATAGGCCAACGGCGAAGGGTGCAGGTTGCACGTGAATTCATGCATGACATGGAGTTGTTGTTTTTAGACGAGCCGACAGTTGGCCTTGATCCATCTGCAAGACGGGGACTACTTGATTTTATCAAAGGAAAGGTAAAGGATGGGCTTACGATATTTTTTACTACGCATATCTTGGAGGAAGCTGAATATCTCTGTGATGATATTGCAATAATCAACAAGGGAAAAATAATTGCAGTTGATACTCCTGCGGATTTGAAAAACAAGTTTGGAAGGGAAAAAACCATCAAGATTCATGTCTCAGAACAAAAAGACATGTCATCTCTGTTGTCTGGCATACCTGACTGTACTGTAGAGCATGATTCTGGTACTGTGCTTACTGTTCGTTCTAGCCAGTCAGAGCAAGTATTGCAGGAGATATTGAAGATTCTTGCATCAAACCATGTTCCAGTAGAGGACCTAAGTGTAGTACCTACTAGCTTGGAGGAGATATTTCTTTCAGTGGTGAAAAACTCTAATGCATGAAATAATCCGTCTTGTAAATCGTAATCTTACGATATCACTTAACATGGGATTTGTCATATGGCAGATTATCTTTCCTTTAATCTACATCTTTGTTGCAGGCTTTGCATATACTGCGCTAATACATCAGGTGCCCTTTGGAAACAAGACACTTGACTATCCAGCCTTTATTGCAACTGGGATGATTGGATTCAATATCATGAACAGCACACTGATCTCTGGAATAATAATCTGGAACGACAGAAGACATGGCATGTTTGAGCAGATTCTTGTCGGACCATTTACTCGTGCACAATATATTTTGTCAAATGTTTATACCATTGGAATAATCGGTCTTGTCAGTGCAGCAATGATTACTGCAGTAGGTTATCCTCTGTTTTTCAAGCAGGTAGAGTTTAATGTATTGACTATACCTCTCGTTGTCTTTGCATCAATTACAGGTTCCATATTGTTTGGTTCCATTGCATCAATCATTTCAACTAGACTCAAGTCAAGCGAGGGGTTCAATGTTGTAATAAATACGGTATTTCTGTTCTTTGCATTTGTCAGTACTGCATTTTATCCTGCACAGGGAGCACCGCCAATTTTATCTACCGCATTTTATTTCAACCCATTAACATATCTTGTAGATGTAGTTCGCGCTGGAATATTTGGATACTTTAATGGATTGGTAGCAACAGAGATGACAGTCCTGGGGATTGGTGCTACTGTACTGTTCCTTGTTGCAACTAAACTATTGTCAAAACTAGAACTGTAAAATTTACTTTAAATTGGACTATGACGTATTGATACCACCATGCAGGTAAAACAACGCAGCAGTTTCTGGTTTTTGTTGCCTATTGTGTTTAATGTCATTGGAGGAATAATTGCATTTTTTGTCATACGAGAGGATGACCCAAAAAAGGCCAGAAACTGTCTGTACCTTGGAATAATACTTGCCGCAATACCCATTCTATTGATTGTTGTTCCAATTTTGATTGGGATCACACTATTCCCACATATTGGCCCATCTGTTGCATCCAACACCCACTATGTGTAAGTTATAGCCCGGCCCAGATTCGAACTGGGGTCAAGGGCTCCAAAGGCCCCTATGCTTGACCGCTACACTACCGGGCTTCTTTGGAACCTTCATCTGTATTCCTTTATAATGTTACTTTAGTATCTTAGATAACCTGTGAGCCTTTATTAGTGATAAATTTTAATGAAGAATAAAATGCGTCTCCTGGTTTTTCTGATGGTACTTGTCTCTATCTGTGCTTTATCATCAGCAAACTCTTATGCTGATTCTATCGCATCAACACTTGAATCTAAAAAGATCTACGTCTTTGTTCAGGTACTAGTACGAAATTCTGATGATCAACTCATTGCATATCAAGAGACTAGCAAAATAACAATATTTGACTTGGCAAAACTAAACCAACTTTTGGACCAGAGTTCTGGAAAAATTGATAAAAGTATCATTACACTGGATGGGAAAAAATACGATTTGATAAAAGGAACAAGTGTAATATCTCCATCCTCTTCTACAGTTGTTTCCAAAAATATAATTGCAAATAATCTGGAGGGTTCATCTCAAATATTGGTTGAAGCAGATCACGATGGATATCCGATAATACCTGGTGATAAGGTGACTGCTATATGGACAATAATCCGTCCTGCTTCCTAGTCTTTTTTGATAATAATACTCCTGTACCTATTGCAAAAAAGACAGCAAGTGAAACAAATCTATATGGTTGGTTTGTCTGTGTAGTAAAACCGATTAGAAATGGAGCTGCAATTAATATGCTTAGTATGAATATCTGGATTGAATCTGCATGCAGTATTCCTTTTCTTGAGGCAATAAATAACATAACCGTAAGAGGAAGCAAGAACAAAAGTATTAGATAATCAAATCTCATTTGAATTGCTATAGCTGTAAAGCCCTTCCAGAAATCCGTGGTATCAAAACCAAGTGAAGTTCCAGCATAGTTTGTTTGTAATGCTACAGCTATTATAACTAGCAACAACACTATTGCCCCATAGCATACAAGATGATATATCATGGATTTCCTTGGAACGCCCGATCTTGCTATGAAAAATATGCTCATGGGCAAAAACAAGATAGTAAGAGCTTTGCTAAATATGGATGCAATGAATGATGCTGGCGAGCCAGGCCATTTTTTATAGATTAAGTACAAAGAGAAAAGATATAACAAAATCCAAAAACTATCATATGTTGCAGAACTATCATAAGTCAAAAATACATTACTTTGTAGTAAAAGTACGGCGGAGATAATTCCTGCAAATCTATTTTCTGTTATCTTTACTGTAAAAAAATATGTCAATGCAAGAAGCGCTATGCTTGATACTAGTGGAATTACCCTAATATTGTCAAATACATTTTGAGAAACAGACAGCAGAAGAAATCTCACATGCGGCTCAAAACTCTTTGCAAAATCAGATACTGTCCAACTGTGTATTCTGTCCTTGACATCCTTGTAATCATCCCATGTCTCTTCTGTACCTATTTGGCTTGCCATTACACCTGAAAATATTACGAGAATGGTTGCAAGTACTATCAAGGCTTGTTTTTGTGAAAGATCAAAATTTGATATCTTCTTGAAAAAATCTCTTCCCATTGATCTCTTGTAATATGAAATACCAATCAAGAGTATGATCACATTTACTATGATAAGAGGTGCTGCAAGCAATCCTGTCTGAAACGGATCTATAACATCTGGTTTGTATATCTCGTCTTGGAAAGGGCTTGTTGTTCTGGCAACAAGTGCAGGAAAGACAACTGAAACTAAACTGATGAATACTATGACTAGAGTGGGAAGAAATACTGCCCATGATACAATATTGTCCCTTTTTGACAATGTGTACTTTGACTCTTTTGGTTCTTGTGGAGGCTGTTTTGTTTTTTTGACCAAACTATTTTTTCTTAAAATAGCGATGCTTAAAACTTGATTGAAACTTTTTATCCTACCTGATATTATTATTATATGTGTTTCTAGTGGAAGATTTAATTGGGATTAACTAGGAAATATGGGGATAAAAGAAATCATTGCAAAGATTGAGAAGGAAAACAATATCTTTGCAAAAAAATCGAACCTTGACACTCTTTCATTTCCTGATAATGTAATAGGAAGACAGCAGTCTCAGGAAAAACTGGTTAGGCTGTTATTGCAATACAAGCAAGAATATCTAGTGCCTTTCATTTCAGTTTATGGAAGAAGTGGCTCTGGCAAATCAACCATTGTACGACATGTATGTGAAAACTTGGATGAGATCTCATTTTGTTTTGTCAATATACGAAGAGCAAAAACTGTATTTGGTGTAGCTAATTTGATACTTGCAGAGCTTGGGCAGGCCTCGCTCAAGAGTGCACAAGGGATCAACATGGCAGTAGGCAAAATTGAAGATTCTATTGTAGCACAACTTGACAAGGAAGGAAAAAATGTCTTTGTCTTGATCTTGGATGAATATGACATGTTGTTTTATGACAAGCGCGGTAACCCTTCTGATTTTGTATACAAACTTCTAGTCATTGAAGAAAGACTCCATACAAAGGGAAAAATGCTTTGCATAATTGCCATATCAAATAATGGCCTTGCTGATTATGCCATAGATGACAGGGTCCGCTCAAGAATTGGAAACTCTGAGATATTCTTTGAGCCATATTCAAAAGATGATGTATATGAGATTCTAAAAGACAGATCTGCAAAAGCATTCTCAAAAAAAGTCAAAGAAGATGTTCTCATGCATTGTGCTGAATTGAGCTCTGCAGTGTATGGTGATGCTCGTCGTGCAATAGACTTGCTTAGAGTAGGGGCAGAGATTGCAAGTTCTGAGGGAAAAGGAATTCTACCAGAACATATAGACTCTGCACAAAAGATCTTAGAAAAAGATAGGACAACAGTTGTACTAAAATCATCATCGACTCATACTAAGATTCTATGCCTTGCCATGGCAAGGATAACATACCTAACAGACCAACCCTGGCAGTCTACTGCAATAATATACAAGCAGTACCAAAATTTCATCTCACGTCATTCTGGTAAAATCAAGCCTGTGGGATACAGGCGCGTGGCCGAGCTTTTAAACGAGCTTGAAAACACTGGCTTTACAGTATCTCAGACTGGCTCAAAAGGCCGGCATGGCTATGGGACACAACACAAGCTTACAGTAGATCCTGAAATTATAGTAAATACCATTATTCCATCCATGTGGAAAAATCTGGCAGAAAACAAGGCAAGACACTATGATCTTACACATAATCCTGCATCAAAATACCCTAATGATGTACGAGGAAAATGGGACAAGTTTGAGGGAGAACAGAACTGGCAAAAGTATGTGAACCTTGATTATGTTATAGAACAAAAAACAGATGAGAAATCTGCTAATAAAAAATGACAGAACCAATCGTTATATTATAATCACATATTTACAACAATAATTGCTTGACATCAAGATACTTGATAGATATGACAAGAGTGGCATGTACAAGATATATGACATGTGGCCTCAACTTGCAAAACAATACTATCATTTTGATTACAAACCTGTAGAGTTTGATGATATAGACAACATTGTATTTACAGGAATGGGCGGCTCTGGAACAATAGGAAATGTTCTTGCTGCCATTTTGTCCAAAAAAAATATTCATGTTTCTGTAGTAAAAGGATTTCATCTTCCAAAGACTGCTGATTCTAAAACGCTTGTGATTGCGACAAGTGTTTCTGGTAGTACGGTGGAAACGCTTACGGTACTAGACTCTGCGATAAAGGCAGGATGCAAGGCAATATCATTTTCATCAGGTGGCAAAATTGAATCATATAGCAAAAAGAAAAAGATTGAATGGAGGCAGGTGCCTTTGTTGAACTCGCCTCGGGCATCGTTTCCAATCTATCTTTATTCAATACTCAATGTGCTGGGTGATATCATACCAGTCAAGAAACACGATGTTGACGAATCTATATCACAACTTGAAAAAACCAAGAAAAAAATATCATCATTAAATCTTGTTTGCAATCCATCACTTGAACTTGCAGAGTGGATCTCTGGAGTTCCTGTGATTTACTATCCGTTTGGGTTACAGGCTGCAGCCATACGGTTCAAAAATTCTCTCTCAGAGAACGCAAAAGTGCATGCCATGGCTGAAGACATCATGGAAGCATGTCATAATGGAATAGTGGCATGGGAGTCAAAATCTAACTTGCAGCCAATACTGATCCAGGGAAAAGATGACTTTGGCAAGACCAAGATATTGTGGGGTATTATAGAGGAATATTTTTCTGAAAATAAGATAGGCTATACGGCCATAAAATCAGTAGATGGAAGTATACTGTCAAAGGTTGTAAATTTGATCTATCTTCTTGATTATTGTTCTCTATATCGGGCTGTCTTGTCCAAGATTGACCCCACTCCAATACGGTCAATCGAATTTGTAAAAAAGAGAATGAAGTGATGTCAAAAATGGTTCTAAAGACTGAATTTAACTAGATTTGGCTGTATATGAGATGTTCCTATTTTGACTGATGAAACATTTTCTTGTTGTCATCTATGACCTCGGCCACCAATTTTCTTACCATATCATATGACATCTTTTCTGCCCTGTCTGACCTGAGGCTTATCTTTTGTTTTGGTATTATCTTTGATGAGGACAAGTTGCTTGGTATGACATACATATTGTCATCAACTCTGCAGCGCTCAAACTCTATATCGGTCATCAATTCCTCATACATCTTTTCTCCTGTCCTGATTCCGGTCTCTTTAGGCGTTACACGTTTTAGTGAATATCTTTCACAGAGTTCATCAATTGTAGCCTGGATCAAGTCAATTACTTTGACAGCCGGCATCTTTGGGACAAATATTACACCATCTTGTTTCATAGCGCTTGCCTTTAGGATGAAACTTGCAGCTTGTTTTTCTGTCAAAAGAAACCTTGTCATCTTCTTGTCTGTGATAAAGGGTCTTTCGTTGTGATGTAGCTGCTCTGAGATCAGATGTACCAAGGAGCCTCTAGTACCTATTACATTGCCAAATCTCACACAACAAAATGAGGTCTTTTTGAATCCAATGTAATTGTGTGCAGCAATGACAAGTCTCTCGCTTAATAATTTTGAGGCACCCAATGTATTGATTGCATTTACAACCTTGTCTGTGCTGATGTGAACAAGCTGCGAAACATTATTCTCAATTGCAATGTCAATTACGTTTTGTGTTCCAATGACATTTGTCTTGGCTGCCTCAAATGGGTTTTCCTCGCAAAGCGGGACATGTTTTAACGCAGCTGTGTGAAATATAATGTCTATATTTTCTGCTGCCCTTTGCAGTCTTTCTTTTTCTCGTATGTTTCCTACCAGAAATCTTACATTGTCGTATCCTTTTAGTTGCTCTTGCAAAAAGAAGAGCTGGTTTTCTGATACGTCAAACACACGTACTACCCTTGGCGAGTAATCAAGCAGTTCCTTTACTATGGCACTTCCAATGGAGCCTGTACCTCCTGTAACTAGGATATTTTTTCCCTTGATTTGCTTTAAAATTTTATTATTTTTCAAAGAATTTCCTTACCTCTGATGCTACAAAACTCATATCTCGTTTAGACATGTGGGGGTATAGTGGCAATGTAAGGATTTCTTTTGATGTCTGCTCGGTGACTGGCAGCTCGCCTCCCTTGAATCCGTATAGTTTTTTGTAAAACCTTGTGAGATGTATTGGCTGGAAATAGACCTTTGACATTATTCCTGCCTTGCCTAGATGCCTTGCCAATTCGTCTCTTTTTCCATTTTTTATTATAATAGAATACAACTGGTACACATGATCAAAATTCTTTCCAGGCTTTGGCGTCACTATATCCTCTATGCCAGAAAATTGTTTATTGTAAAAAGCAGCAACTCTTCTTCTCATATTGATTATTTTTCTTATCTTTTTTAGTTGTGAGATGCCAAGTGCAGCTATTGCGCTAGGCATCCTAAAATTATATCCTAGAGATACATAGTCAGCTTGGCCTGAGCTTGCAAAATAGTTTGTGACATCATCTCTTCCATGTGATCTTACAAGAAGCAGCCTTTGGTAGATCTCTCTTGAATTTGTAAGCACAGCTCCTCCCTCACCAGTTGTAATCACCTTGTTTGGTGCAAAGCTCAGTATTGCAGAATCTCCAAAAGTCCCAGTCATCTTTTTCTTGTATGTGGTGCCTAGTGATTCTGCTGCATCTTCAATTACTAGAATTTTTTTTCTTTTTGCAATGTCTACAATCTCATCAATTTTACAAGACTGGCCTGCATAATGGACTGGAATTATTGCATTGATCTTTTGTTTTTTTATTGTATGTTCTAGCTTTTCAGGATCCATGCCAAGTTTTTCTTTCTCGATATCCACAAAGACTGGTCTTGCGTTTACAAACAAGACCGAATTTGCAGTGGAAATAAACGAAAATGACGGTACCGCAACACCAGAACCTTGTTTTACCTTGTGGGAAAGCAGGGTGGCATGAAGCGCTGATGTTCCAGAATTGAATACCACACAATGTTTTGTGCCTGTAAATCTTGTAATATTGTCTTCAAATTCTTTTATCTCAGGACCTACTGCCCAGTCTCTTCCTCTCTTGATTACATGTGAAATAGAATCTTGGTCGTTTCTATCACTGTAGATTTTAAAAAGCGGGACCTTCCACATGGGCAGCACTCAAAAGGCTGGTGCGTATTTATTTATGTTGCACTGGTTTCTGGTACAATCGAACCGTTAACATAGTTGAATATAACAACTGTATTCAAAATTGAAGATTGCTTTATTGATTCAGCGCTTTCCTGGCGGAGGTGCAGAAAGTTACGTAGAAGAGATTGCAAAAAGGCTGTACTCCAAAGGGGAAGATGTGACTGTAATCACATCAAAATCTGACCATGATGACTCTCAATATGGTTTTAGGATAATCCGTCTGCCTTCTAGGTTTTCACTGGGAGAATATTCTTGGTGGCAAGGCCTTGATAATATTTTGAAAAAAGAAAAGTTTGATCTGGTCCACACAAATACATATGGATATTTTCACTCTGACAAGGCAGCTGCACTAAAGAAAAAACTTGGATACAAGCTTGTGATGACAAGTCATGGATTTACAGGGATGGATATGCACAATTTGAAAAAAATAGGCATGATAAAGAAGAGTTCCAAGTTTGATTTTATCAGACCATTTTATGACAACTATATCGGAAAGAAGACTCTGAAGAGTTGTGATCATTTGATTGCACTTTCAAAAAAAGACTTTCAATATTACCAGAAAATTGGAATTGAAGAATCAAAGATAACAACGATCATGCCTGGGGTAAAAGATGAATTTTTTATTCATGATGATAATCAAATCAATGGTTTTAGAAAAAAACTTGATGCAGATCCAATCTTACTTTCTGTAGGGGAATTAAGCTGGGTAAAGAATCATGAACTTCTTGTAAAGGCAATACCATACATACTTGAAAAAAAACCTAGTGCTAAATTATTCATAATGGGAAAAGATGGAGGAGAGTTTGGTAATCTAACAACACTATGTAAAAAACTGGGAATCAGTGAGAAAGTGATCTTTGTTGGACCAAAAAAGCCCAATGAAGTATCAATGTATATGCGATCAGCCAACCTTTTAGTTCATACTTCCCTTGCAGAGGGAGTAAGTACTGTTTTACTAGAGTCGATGGTATCTGGTCTACCTTTTATAACAACACCTGCAGGTGGAAATGAATTCTTAGCAGATCAAAGTCATGCAGGTATGACCGTATCTTTTGGCAACGAAAAATCTCTCTCAAATACTATTTTAGTTACACTGGATGACAAGGAAAAAATGCGGCTACTATCTATTGATGGAATCAACTTTTCCAAAAATCTTTCATGGAATATTACGTATTTGTCAATCTATGAGATATATGAAAAGTTGTTAAAATGATATTTAAGTGACCAACATATGTTTGACGCATGGATAGTTCTAGATTAAAAAAACTAGCAGTCAAGATTATTAAAAAAAATATCAAGTGGGATGAAGAAAGTAGTGTATTATCAAGAAAAATCAGATGGAATTTCAAGTATAAGAAATTTTTTTCATTTCTTTATGGATTTGAGATTTCAATAAGCGATTGCAAGCAAATTGAAGAAATAAAACCAGCAGATCTTGATAATAAAAAACCAGGTACAATAGTAAACATCAATGATGATGGAACCTTTGATGTAAAAACTAGAAATGGCATGATAAGAATAACCAATTATGTGATACATGCACCATATGCAGAAATAAAAAATATCAAAGATTTCTTAGAAAAGGCGCACATTTCTGATACTCCAATGCTCACTCAAATTCCATTTAGTAATAACGAAGAAGCAAATAGGTGGGAAGAAAAATATCAAAGATTTACTATTGATAATCTTGATCAATTAGGTGAGCAATTAGGCTCTTTCAAGGAGTCGCTTTTCGAGAATAATGTTTCAAATAATCAAGTGACTGATATGCATGAATTAGATGGTGCAGAAGGAAGACTTGTTAAAGATAATACTGATTTTATAGAGTACCTAGTAGCCAAACTTGGTTTAAGCAAGGGCGATAGGGTACTAGATGTAGGGTGCGGTTCAGGATGGGCATGTCATATGTTTTCAAAATATGGTTTTGATGTATATGGCTGTGACATGAGTCCATATTGTATCTCTGCTGCAAAAAACATCGTTCCAACTGGAAAATTTTTTGTTCAAGACGTATTTAATTTGCCAAAACAAAATAATTTGAAAGGCAAGTTTGATCTAATTTTTTGTAGAGGCCTTGGAGTGGCACAAAAACTTGTAGATTGGAATGATGAAAAATGGATGTCTGTAGGCACAGCTCTGACAGATATGCTCACTGATAAGGGAGTCATATATTGGATCCAGCTAGGAGATTTGAGTGGTAAAGTTACCAATGATGGGCTTTCAAATACTACTATTGATGATTTGGTAAAATATTTTACAAAAATTGGACATGTGATTAATGTCAATGTTTTTGGGTTTCAGAGTTTTCTGCTTACAAAAAAGAAGCCAAATGAAAATCTCTTGCACCAAATATCACAATTTGATCATCAAGTAAACTCAAAAATATATTCAAACTGGGTAGCATCAAAAGATGAAAAATCTAGTCAAAACTTATCCAAGGTTATTTATTCACAAATTTCTCAGGCATTTTTGTTAGACAATGAAAAACGTAAACAAGGTGTAATAATAATTGGAAATAACGCTCTTTCTAAAGCTTATTCCAAGGTATGCAAAGAATTCCAATTGGATTACAAAATAATAAGTGATGACATCAAGTCATACGAAAATTTTCTAGAATGTACCAGACACTTGAAGCAATCAATAATAATACTAACAGAAGAAGACCATGCCAAATTCCTACCTAACAATCAGGATATGAGTCAATTATTTGATTATGTTATAATGCCATTTGAAAACATGGGAAAAATCTCACAACAATCTACCTATCTCATTTCTGGAGATTTTGACATGAGGTTTAAATCTAAATTATCAAAAATTCTACCAACGCATTAGGTATCATGTTTATGTTGACTTGATGCAAGTTTGTTGCTCTTCTTTGAATTCCTACAACTCAAGATATAGTTATTAAACAATGAATCAAGTTACTCATGATTTCCATTGGATGCCAAAAAGACAATTCTGTTTATTCCAAGCAATGAAAACCATTGCAAAATATTCCAGTCAATTGGGGTGCACCTTGGGGAATACAAACAAGTCTTTCTAACTCAAGGTTCATACAAAGATGAGGGGGCAGAAGAGGCTCTCAAAAAACTTGGAATCAGTTTTACAAGAATTGATGACTATGAAAAAAAAGATGCAGAATTTATTTTACTAAAAGAGAATGTGGGTATAGTAATAGTGGGTAATGATAGTGATGTCATCCCTCAATGGTTTGTAAATTTGGCAAAAAATCTTGGAATACCTTCTGTATTTGTACAGGATGGAATGATGGTAGAAATCAAGACGCTTGGAAGAAACCTTGTCAAATCAACCAAGGACAAGTTTACGCAAACAAGCCCAAAACTCAAAATGCTGGCAATTGATCTTGGGAGAAAAAAGCAATACAGGAAAACTAGCTATGGTTTGGGAGGTTGTACCCAGATACATACATGGGGAGAGCAATCTACATCATACTATGTCGATAAAGGAGTTGATAGGAAAACAATTGTGATAACTGGAATTCCCAAGATCTATGATGATAGTATGATTTCATCTGAGGATGATGAAAAAATCATATTGTATACACCAACAGATTTTGTTCGCATGAATATTGTAAAATCTGACTATGCTAGAAAATTAGCTTATGATGTTTGCTCTATTGTTACATCCATAAAAAATGTAAAATTGATCATAAAGCCTCATCCAAGAGAAAATCTGAATTTGTATGCAGATCTACCCGAGAAATTTGGTCCTAGGGTACAGATTTCAGATGAGGATGTGACGAAACTTTTGCCAATTTCAAGTTTGGTTATCAGCGATCTCTCTACTGTTGGACTAGAGGCCATCGGTCTCAAAAAACCAGTGGTGATATACCTTCCAAATGTAGAATCATTTACTGCAAATAATCTTTTTCCAAATGACGTACTTGCAACAAACTTGGCTTTGTATGCAAAGGACAAGCAATCTCTTTCTGAACAAATTTCAAAAATTTTGGAAAAAAAATGGTCACCACAAGAGAGCAGCTTGTACATAGTTGAGAAATATCTCGGCCCTCTTGATGGTAAATCATCAGTAAGATCTGCCATGGATATTGAAAAATTATTGAAATAGCAAAAAGCCTATTTTTGAATTTCATTTATTGAATCAATAACAAATTTAGATTCACTAATATTCATAGAATTGTAAATTGGGAGCAAGAATGATCTCTCAAATACATCTTCGGCATTTTTACATGATGAATTGTGCATCTCTGGATTACATGGTTGCATATGAATAGGCCTCCATGGTTTTCTTGCATCGATTTTCTTACTTATGAGATGTTTTACGAATCTATCCCTTTCGCTTTTACTTTTTGTCATAGCAAAAAATAATGTGCATGTATGTCTTGTACTGTATTCTGGAATTACTTGGAATTGCACATTTTTAATTTTCTTTCTATAAATATCTGCAATCATATTTCTTCTTGAAATATATTGTTCTACTTTTTTTAATTGTTGAATTCCTATCGCTGATTGTAAATCCGTAGTTCTAAAATTCGTTCCTACTATATCGTGAACATATCTTTCATATTTATTACGACCATAATCTTTAATCTGTCTTATTCTATTGATTATTTTTTTATCCTTTGTTGATATACATCCTCCTTCTATTGTAGTAATCAGCTTTATGGTTTGAAAGCTAAAGATGGTAGTGTGATCAAAGGATCCACTTTTCTTATTTTTATAAGTGGAACCAAATGCCTGCGCAGCATCTTCTATTAAAACAAATTTGTATCTATTTGATAATTCTCTAAATGCTTCGATATCTACTGATAGACCTCCAACGTCCACAATAATTACCATTTTTATGTTGTTCTTCTTAACCAGTTTCTCTACGCTTTCAAGACTAATATTGAAAGTAGTTTTGTCTACATCTGCTACATGTACTTTTGCTCCAAGTATTTTAGGAATGGATGAGGTAGCTACAAATGTAAAGGATGGAACCACAATCCTGTCACCTGGTTTTAGTCCGTGAGCTAATAGTGCGGCCATAAGAGCTGATGAACCGTTATTTACGACCACTACATTTGAAGATAAATAATTTGAAAGAAGAGACTCAAATTTTTCTGTGGTTTTACCTTGGCTAGGCCAGTCGCTCTTTAGGACATCTAAAATTGCCTTTTTTTCTTCTTTATTTATATCCGGTTTACTAAATGAAATCATAGATTCACATTCTGTATTATTTTCATCTGTGACATAGCATCTTGAATCATATATTTAGCATGGGTATGGGAATTACTGCCTTATATCAATGATAACCTGTGAATACTGTATGGCAAAAAGAGCTCCAAAAAAACTTTTCAATAAATTTGGTAAATACTTTCCATATTCTACTGTTGATATAGTAATTAAAAAAAATGATACATTTCTTCTTACAAAACGTAATATCTCTCCCTATAAGGGAAAATGGCACTTGCCCGGTGGAATAATTCACAGAGGTGAAAGAATGCATAATGCTGCAAAAGTAATAATAAAAAATGAATTGAATGTGGAAATAAAAATAAAAAAGTTTCTTGGAATTTATGAAAATCTAGTTTCTGAACGGCATGATATTTCTCATGCTTTTGAAGCAAGTATTTTAAGTGGTAATATACAAAATGATTTCCAAAGTTCTGATGTGAAATTCTTTAAGCGTCTTCCAAAAAATATCATTCCATTTCATAGGACAATCATAATTGATATGAGAAAGTCTTTGAACAAATAAAATTTGTTAAAACTTAATTTCTGTTATTATTGTATTTCGTAGAAGATCTGATATTCTCTTTACTAAGTCTAGTAATGACCTTAGATTCATTAGGATAAAGAGGAGCATCCCAAGGAAAGAATTTACCATCTAAGGACATCTTCCAACGTTTTATGTCTTCATTCAACATAATTTTGACAAGGCCTTCAAAGTTTGTTTTTGGTTGCCAGCCAATCTTTCTTTTTGCTTTACTATAATCTCCTCTTAAATGATCTACATCCATAGGTCTAAAAAATCTTTTATCAATTTTTACAAATTTTCTCCAATCTAAACCTACAATTTCAAATGCAAGTTTCGCAAAATCCTTGACACTATGAGATTCTCCAGTAGATATGACAAAATCTCCTGGTTTTTCTTGTTGAAGCATCAAATGTACTGCCTCCATATATTCTGGCGCAAAACCCCAATCTCTTTTTGCATTAATATTTCCTAACACTAGATTTTTTTCCAATCCGAGAGATATTTTTGCTACTCCATTTGTTATCTTTCTAGATACAAATTCTATTCCTCTTAGGGGGGATTCATGATTGAATAATAATCCATTAGTAGCAAAAATTCCATATGCATCTCGATATACTTTGGTAATCCACTGTGCATATAGCTTGGAAACTCCATATGGACTAGCTGGACTAAAGTGGGTATTCTCATTTTGAAACTTGGTATTAACATTACCAAACATTTCACTACTTGATGCCTGATAAAATTTTATTTTTGGATTTAGAAATCTTATTGATTCCAATAATTTGGTCACAGCGATACCAGTAATCTCCGCATTACCAACCGGCTGTTCAAATGCAGTACTTACGAAGCTTGCAGCAGCAAGATTGTACACTTCATGAGGATCAGAGATCTTTATGGCTTCAATTAATGAGCCCATGTCTAAGAGATCCGCTGGTATGAGATGTAATTTTGAGTAGATGTCAAGGGCCATCAATCTCCAAAAGTTTGGGGTTGATGTACGCCTGAATGTTCCATAAACTTTGTAACCCTTTGATAACAGCAACTTTGCTAAATACGCACCATCTTGACCTGTAACTCCGGTAATTAGTGCTCTCTTTATTTTTCCATCACTTAGATATAGAAATAAACATGTGTTAATTTAGTTTACTTTAATTTTACCGATAGTTGTTTTAACTCATTTTTCTAATTGATGATTCTCTTACAAATAATATCTCACATTCATTTCTTTGGGTGTTAATGTATTATCTACTAATTATTTGTAATCTCGGTAAAGGTATGATGAATTTTCCTCCACTATCGAGATATTGTTCTTCTCTTTTTGTAAATTCTTTTACATAATACCAAGGTAAAATAAAAAAATAGTCAGGTTTCTCAATTCTAGATTGTTCTTCTGATATGATTGGTATGTTGGTTCCTACCGTTTTTTTACCCCATTTTGTAGGATTTCTATCCGCTGCTGCCTTGATTAATTTATTATCTAATTCATAAAATTGTAATAATGTATTGCCTCTAATAGAGGCTCCATACAAATAAACTCTTTTTCCATTTTGAACTTCTGACTTGATAAAAGCATGAGTTTCTTTTTTTAAATCATTTATTCTTTTTGCAAATTGTTTGTAAACATTGAAATTGTCAAGTTTCATTTTCTTCTCACGATCTCTTAATTCGCTTACTTTTTTGGTTTCATGATATTCTTTACATTCTTGATGTTTTATGTATGCCCTAAAACTTCCACCATTTATTTCATTTAATTCTACATCAAAAATAGATAATTGATGTTTTTCAAGCAAATATTCAAGAACACTTAGTGAATAATATTCTAAATGCTCATGCACAATATTATCAAATGCGTTGTTCTCAAGCATGGTTCCTAGATAATTCATTTGAATAATCCATATGCCATCATGATCTAATATCTTTACTATGTCTTCTACAAATTTATTGGGATTGTCTAAATCATAAAACATGGATATGGAGGTTATCGTTTTAGCTTTTTTAGTTCCGAATTCTTTTTTATATGAATCATAATTGAAAAAATCATTTATGATTTTTATGTTTTTAATTCTTATATCTTTAATTAAATTATGAGCAGGCTCAAAACCTACTAACTGTACATCTTTGATATTATAACATTGTAATAGAGTGCCATCATTCGAACCTATGTCCACTACAATGTCTCCAGATTCAAATTTTATCAATTTTTTAATGCTAGATGTTATTTCAGTCAAAGCATCTGTCATGGTCTGATTCATACCGCTCTTGTACCAATAATTTCGGTAAAGCAATTCTCTAGATACTGTATCTTTCAATTGTAAGAGTCCACAACCACCTCTCTCTTTATTGCACAACACCACCTCTAAGGGTGATACAAGAATCTTACTTTTATTATCGATGAAGTTAGAAATACACTGAGTACCCAAAGAAATTACGGGTTCTAGATTATTACCATTACACACTCTACAATTATTTCTTATAAGGAGATCATTGGACGCAAGAATTTCGCTCATGTCTAGAAATATTCAAAATTGATTTTCATAATAAAATTATTTTGAGAAAAGAATCATCCGTATATAAAAGAAGCTATTTATGTAATTCATAAAATATTTGTATCATTATAACATGATAAAGACGCTGAAATTTTTGAATTTTAAAACATCATCTTCTACTAATCTACTACATGAAAAACCAATTTTAATTGTAGGGTTGATGAGATCCGGTACTACATTATTAGACAGAATGATAGACGCTCATCCAAAAATACAAATATTTTTTGTGCGAACTCAGTTTCTGAGAAAATTAAATGGTAAATTTGATCCATTGAATAAGAAAAATTTAGATAAATTGCTTCATGAGGTAGCAGATTTCCTACAAGTGTGGGGCAGAAAAACTACTGAAGATGAAATCGCTCAAGTTAAAGAATATGTTAAACAACATCATAAATTAAATTATAAATCAGTATATCTTGGTCTTGCTAAAACTCTTTTACATATTTCTGATGATGAACGTTGGGGTGAAAAATATGATGGTCATGGTGGAGAGATAAAATATTTCATGAAAATGTTTCCAAAAGGACAGGTCATACTAATTACCAGAGATCTACGTGATTCATATGCATCTAATAAAAAAAGAACAAAAGAAGTATTGGATGCACATGCATTCTTACGAGGTGATCATTTGATGTTACTCGATGATTGGAAAAGAATGGCCGATCATTGGAATAATTTTTCAAGTCATTATGATAAGGAAAGTCATTTGCATATCACCTATGAAGAATTAATCGAAAATCCTGAAACAACTACTAGAAAGATTTGTGAATTTCTTAAAATAGATTGGAGCGAAGATATGATAAATCCAAAAAAATTCCTAGACTGGGATGGGAAACAATGGCGAGCTAATACTAGCTTTGATACAATAGCATATGAAATTAGCAAGAATAATGTAAACAAACATAGAGACGAATTGTCTGACGAAGAGATGGTGCTAGTAGAATCTTATATGCGTAAATATCCCATCCGTGATGATCCTCATCATTACAAATATGTAACTGATGGCTTATCTAAAAACACAATACCTCTTGAAGAAAAATTGAAGAATGTTGTTGATTCATGGAAGGAAGCTCGCGATTTTTGATTGCAATGGAACTTTCATTATCGTGTGATTACTATAACTATTGATAATTATTTTGGTTCTACTCTTTCTATGAAATCCAAAACTAATTGTACTGATTCTTCAATTGCCTGTGCCTCAGTATCTATTATTAAATCTGGATCAATGGGCTCTTCATACGGGTCTTGTATTCCTGTCATTTCTTTTATTTCTCCTTTTAATGCTAGCTTATAATGTCCCTTTGGATCCCTTTTCATACAGGTTTCAATTGAACATTTGACATAGATCTCTTTGAAATTCTTTCCAAGTATCTTTCTAGCTTCTTCTCTAATTTTTCTATAAGGTGATACTAATGCAACAAATACTATTATCCCATTTCTTGATAAAATTGAGCATATTCCAATTACTCGGTTAATATGTCGTTCTCTATCATCTCGACTAAATCCAGCTTCTGGACTTAGCCATTTGCGAAGTTCATCTCCATCTAATATCTCTGCTTTATTGTATTTTTTTAAAATATGATAAACTTGGTTAACTATTGATGTTTTTCCTGAACCTGGTCTTCCAGTAAACCATAAAACTAATCCTTCTTCACTCATATTGGTATATTGCATACTTTCTGATAATTCTCATTTTATCTTTCCTTTCTCCCAAGAACTTTATCTATAATCTTGTCATATTTTCGTAATGTTTTCCATGTAAAACTATTATGAATTGCATCTATGGTTTTTTGATATTCAGCGTTACTATTTTTCAAATTAGCTATTTCTTTCACAAGTTTTTTCATTTTTTCATCACCTATCTGTGTTACAAGAGATTCCACTTCTAGATCTTTATTATCATCTGGGGTATAGTATTTTATCCATTTTGGCGCATTTTCTATAATCCATTCTCTGTCCAAAATTTTTATTACAGCTTCATTGCCTCTATCAGCTTTTACTATTGGGTGTTCTGGATCCAAATACTTTGCAATGGCTTTTGCATGTTTTACACGCCATTGTTTAAATTTTTCTATATCTATAATCACATGTTGCGGCTCATCAAACACTATCTTTTCATAATTTTTTGTATTGTCTGATTGATATCTTATAGATTCAGTTTCATTATGAATATGTGAGGTTGTATCGATTTTCCCATATTTGAAGCCTGATGTTTCAATGACTTGTCTTAATAGGATATCCGTGAATCTCCACATGTAGTCATCATCACAATGAAAATTTTTTATTGATTTCTTTCGTAAAAGATGACATAGATCAAGTGATCTGCAATGTTCATCTAATTTCGGTTTATCCTCTCTATAAAAATGGAAACTTCGTAATCGCTTACTGCTTTCTAACGCATCGTAAAGATGTTGGTTTTTAGACATCTCATCAAACCAACCAGGAAATAATTCAATATCGGTATCAACAAGAACAAACCATTCTGTTGTTACTAACGAAAACAAGAATTCAAGTGCTTTTCCTGCTGTTTTTAAATCTGGCCTTGCATGAATTTCAACTCTCGGAAAATTTTCTAGTAATTCCAAAGTTTGATCTTTTGATCCACCATCACAAACAAATAATCTATTAACAGGTATTTCTCTATAAATTGTATATAGTGATTTTTCAAGAAAATCTTCTGCATCTAATGATAACATTATGACATCTACTGATTCAAGATTTGGTTCAGTAAGATGCCTATCAACGAAACATCCTGAAGGTCTATCGATATGTTTCAAATATATTCTTCCTAATGTAGATCATTATTAAAGTTCTTAGGATAGGTTTGCTAAAAAATTACTTAACAAAAGTTTTAGAAGAATTATTTTATTCTTCTACAAATCAATTATTCAAATATTCAGTAAAATTCTTACAAAGTATTTCTACTAATTTATCTAGCATGTAACTGTCAAAATGTACATCATGATCTCCAGAAATCAAGTAAATTTCTGAACAACATGATTCTGATCCAGTCATAACCAGAACTGCAACTTTTTTTGTCAGCAACAATCACTACAAATCATATGACTTCCTTTGAGCTCTGTGATGTTAGCATTTCAAATATTCTAGCAGCTGCCATGCCATCATTTTTGTAATTATACCAATATTGGTATTTCTTTCTGTGTTCTGCTAGATGATTCTGTATGTGCTTATCATTCATTGTTTTATCAATACATAATTCTAATTCTTGTGTGGATATGGCCAAAAGTGCTATTCCATACTCGTCATATCGGTTGTCTGGATATGGTTCTCCCCTAAAATTTACAACAATTACTGGCCTGTCTGCTAAAATTGCAAGCATACCAGTACTTGAATTATCAGTAATCACGACTTTTGAGACACTTATTACTTCATTAATTTCAATATCTGAATATTTCAGAAAATGAAATTTCATTCCTTTTGATCTTTCTAAAAGAATTTGACTACGTTCAGATTCAAAAAGAGGATGAAATTTTATGATAATTTCATAATCTTTCTTATTTGCATAAGATATTGCATCAAGCATCCAATCTACTTCCTTTTCATCATATCCAGATGTTGCAATTAGAATTATCGGCCGATCAAAATCAATTTCAATTTTTTTAGATAGTGATTCTCTAATTGTAATGGGATCTAAATTCTTTATATTGTCATAACGAGGATTTCCAGTCATTACTAGTTTATCTTCATCATATCCCATTTTTGTAAGTGAAACATTACAATCTTCACCATATGTAGCAATTATCTCTGCACCCATATGTCCAACAGATCTAGCAGTAGGTGAAATTAGATTTGCCAAAGTACTAACAGTTTTAATTTTATATTGTTTTGCAACCTCACACATCATTAGTTGTTCACCTATGTTGTCTGGCATGACAAAAATGGATATTGAGTTTAACCTAGAAACAAGCAAGGACAGAAGTCTTATCAATCTCAATTTATTAATTAACTCAAAAAAGAATTCATCATTCAGAAAAAACTGAAAGTAAATACTTATCATGGAATCGTTCTGAGATGCAATCTTTTTGGTTGCTTGTATCATTTTCTTTACGATTTCAAGATCATATCCAAAGTCATACAAGTACGGTTGATAATCAAAAAAATCAATATTTTTTTGGGAAAGTGCGTCCTTTGTATTTTGATCATGAGTTAAAATGATATAAGGATACTGAATTTTCTTAAATTGCTCTATAATGGGATAAACTGGCTTTAGATAAAGATCCATATCGTTAGTAGATAAGTAAAATAAGCAGGGTCGATTCTTAAATTCAAAACTATTGAGTTTTTCTATTAATTTTAGTCTAGATTTATCGTCATTCATCTTAACATATCTGGTTGCATTAATTTCCATTCTAATTGCATTTTGTAATTTAAGTGCTGATGATATTATTTTAGTTTCAGAACTTGTATCATGAGATGAAAGTGAGTGCATCTTTACTTTGGCTTTTATGTGCTGACTCGGTAAATGTTTCTTCGACTCTAAAAACTGCTTTGCTCTTTCCCACAAATATGTTATAATTTTTTTAATTGAAGGTAATCTGTTGTGATATAGTATCTCACAGATATACAATTGTCTTGTATTTGGAAGAGATTCCATTGTGACAATTGTATTGTGTTTGATTTTAAGCGGCCAGCTAACGATGTATCCTAATGATGATGCTATGCCAATGCATGCATAATAATAAGCATTAATTGATGATAAGCAAAATACTATGTGATTTTTTTTTTTTGAAATTAAAATGGAATAGAGTTTTTCTAACATTATTAACTCATCATGGATTTGATGCCTAAATCCGAGAAAAACCTCAACACCATTATCCTTAATTTCTGCAAAACTTGTCTCTAACAGCTTCATATTTTCCCAAACTGTCTGATAAATCCTCTGCTCTTCATTGCTATTAGTTGGTATGTTTTCAAGTATTGTCTCAGCATGAATTCCATTATTGCAAAAATGATCTTTCAATGATTTATCATCCGTAATTATTGTAAAATTGTCTGTGATCTCACTTCTCACATAATCTGTGATAACATCAGCATTCTTAGATTTGCAATCTAAAATGATCTCAAATCTTGGCATATCTTATATGTCTCCATAAAACTTCTTTACTATTATCTCTCTGGATGTCTCTCCAGTACTACTCAAAAGTTCCTTTCTTAGCAGATTATCAGCATTTCCAATATGAAGATTATTCAAATGATCTTTGAATGATTCCATGGATGTAATTATTGAGTCTGATATCAATCCACAAAAATCTATTGTAGAACCAAAATTTATCCAAAGTATATTTTTTCCATACAGTATTGATTGCAAAAGCAAAGTAGAGCATTTACCAATTACTGCTTGAGAGCCTGAGACTAGATCTTCTATTTCGTATTTGTTATTGTCTACTATGATTATGTTAGATTCTACAAGATTTTCCTTGTATGGTCCTGGTAGTAGGGTGGGATGGAGTTTGACTATTATCTTGGTATTACTTGGTATGACTTTGCTAATCTCCTTGATTGATGTAATCTCCTCATCTATTGTCAAAATGAATGTTCCAACATTTGTATTTGCAGATGCGACATACAGAACATACTCTCCTATACCGATATCATGGTTGACTTTTTTCTTCCAACTCCTGTAAAATCCACCCTCAAATATCTTTGATTCTGGATATCCGCGACCGATTAGCAAATTCTTGTAGTATTCTCCCCATACGAAAATGGTGGGAACTAGATTTTGATTGAAGTTTTTTGGTATAAAGAAGCTAGAGTTTGCAGGTAATTCCTTGCTGATTATACCCAGTTGAATTGCAAATATCTTGATTCCATTTTCATTACATGCAAGGGTCAAAGCTTTTCCAAACAGATTGCTCCCCTCAGAGTTTAGTATCCTGACTGGAGATTCCTTCTGGAGATATTTTCTACATGTTTCTATGTTGGTTAAAGCATCCTGAACTCTTTTTGCAATAAAGTCTGTTATATCATTAGCCAGCAAAGGAAATATCTCAATACCTTCAATTGTAAACTTGGTGCAGGATTTTTCAACAAAATCTCTGACTAATTTCTTGTGTTCACTTGATATCTCCTTTCTTTTAATCAGATAACCATATGGAAGATATGCCGAAAATGGTCTGTAACGTCCTCTCATGATGTTTCCAAAGTCGTCGAAAACATCACGTAAAACACTCTTGTGGATTCTTGGAAGGTTTAGAGAAATTACAAGTGGTTTTCTGCCTGATTTGATAAAGGACTCATGTAATTCATCCACGTAAATGTCGCTTATTGTCTGGGAAATTTTTCTAGCGTAAAAACCATGAGTCAAAATTATGTTGGAATCAAATTTTTTCCTGAAAAATAATAAAGAAAGTTTCCCTGTTACGAACCTTTCAAGAAACAGAATCTTGTTGGCTATAACTCGGTGTTGCTGTTTTGTATGCTTGACAACAATTGATTTATTGAGAAACTCAAACTGGTATTTTTTTGACAATACTTCTAATATTTTGCCCAGATCGAACTCAAAACTTCCTTTTATCTCGACAACTTTAGGCCCAGTTTTCTCAATACATGATAAAATGGTCTTCAAATGATATATCTGGTCAAAAATGCCCCCACGTGTTTCTAAAAATTCATCATACACAAATTCCCACATGGAAAGATTGTTGATTTTAAATTCAGGTGAAGATACATTTGATAGCCATATTCTGCAATGTTCAATTACGCTTTCCCAGATATCGTGGCTTTGACCCTCTCTGCTAAACAGTAATACATTTTGAGTTGATTTTTTTAATTTCAGTTCATCAGACAGATTCATAGCTACGACAAAAGTATCACGTAAATCCAAGTTAGCAGAATCTGTAGAGGATCCCAAAAACAATAACTTGTACATTTTATCATTCATTATCGTGAACCTATTTGGTTCTTTCCGAGGTCAGTTAACAAATTATTCGTGGGAGCAACTTGGTATGGCAGTATTAATATAGAAATTCTATCAATCTGAATCAAATTGCGTTTTAAGAATTGGAAAAAGCCAACCATACGGGAAGGAAAATTAACAAAATGGAACTGGATGGTTCAAAATGTAAAAAACCTCAAAATGGGAAATTATGTCGATATTGGTGCATTCACATACATTAATGCCAAGTTTTCTGTAATTCTGGAAGACAATGTAGAGATAGGATCGCATTGTTCAATTTACTCATATTCTACGATTGATAATAAAAAAGGTCCAGTGGTACTCAAAAAAAATTGTAAGGTCGGAACTCATTCTGTAGTGATGCCAAATGTTACAATTGGGGAAAATTCAACTATTGCAGCATTTAGCTTTGTCACCAAAAATGTACCTCCTAATGTAGTAGTTGCAGGAATACCTGCAAAGGTAATCAAAAAGCAAGTAAAGGCAAAATCTTAACCAAGTTTAATAGTGAAAAAACGCTGAACTAACTAAAATCATGACAAAAAAATATTCCACGCGAAAAATTGCACTAGTCACTGGAACAAGAGCAGAATACGGTATTCTAAAACCACTGTTACACGAAATAAAACAGAGCAAAAAACTCGAACTATGTCTTATTGTGGCAGGAACACATCTTGAAAAAAGATTTGGTCATTCCATTAAAGAAATCATCAAGGATGGTTTCAAGGTATCATATACAGTAAAAATGACTCCATCCGGCAATACTGGCCATGATATGTCAGTAGCTACCTCAAAGGGAATTGCACAGTTTTCAGAAATTTACAAAAAAACTAAACCAGATTTTAATGTCATACTTGGAGACAGAGATGAGGCTTTTGCGGCATCCATTGCAGCCATGCATATGAATATCATCAATGTGCATATTCATGGTGGCGAAAGCTCTAAGGGGGGAATAGATGAGTACATGAGGCATGCAATAACCAAGATCTCAAATTTACATTTTGCTGCAACCAAGCAAAGTGCACAACGAATTATCAAAATGGGTGAAAACAAAAAACATGTCTTTGTCACAGGCTCTCCTGCAGTTGATGGCATAATTACAACCAAATATCTAACCAAGAATCAAGTTCTTGAAAAATTCAAATTAAAAGACAATTATGTGCTTGTAGTACAGCACCCAATTACTACGCAGACAAAGGATGCCAAAAACCAGATGAAAAAAACACTTGATGCACTGGTACAATGGGGGAAAGACGCCGTCATCATAGGACCAAATTCTGATGCAGGACATCGTGAAATATTTCAAATAATAAAACAATATACTAAAACCTGTAACTTTTTCAAATTCTACACTAATCTTGCAAGACCAGACTATCTCTCTTTACTGAAACATTGTGATTTTATCATCGGAAATTCTAGCAGTGGAATAATTGATGCTCCATCGTTTAAAAAACCTGCAATCAACATAGGTATACGCCAGCTAGGAAGGGAATCTGCAAATAACGTAATAAACACACAGCATGATACAGATTCAATCATAAAATCTATGAAATATGCACATTCTTCTCAGTTTCAGAAGATTTTGCAAAAATGCACAAACCCATATGGAGATGGCAATGCCTCAAAGAGAATTATCAAGATACTTGAAACCATAAAAATCACTGATGACATGATTCAAAAGAAAATATCATATTAGCACATGGAAATCTTTTTACTTGTACCGATTATATCGAGAACACGCTAGTTTGAAGATTACAAAATCACTCAAATATCTAAAACACGCAGAAAAAAGGATACCTGCTCTCACCCAGACATTTAGCAAGGCGGCATTTACTTTTGTTAAGGGGGTTTATCCTGTCTACATAGACCATGCATATGGCAGCCATATGGTTGATGTTGACGGCAATGATTACATTGACTATCTTTGTGGCCTTGGTCCAATAATTCTAGGATATGGTTACAAGCCTGTAGATGATGCCATAAAGGAGCAGCTAAAAAATGGCATACTGTTTTCTTTACCACACAAGCTAGAGCTTGACCTTGCAGAAACTATATGCAATACTGTACCATGCGCCGAGATGGTAAAATATTCAAAGACAGGCTCTGATGCAGTAACACTTGCAATACGGGCTGCTAGAGCAATAACAAAAAGAGACAAGATTGCATATTGTGGAACATTAGGAGTACAGCATGATTGGCAGACCACATTGACCACAAGAGATTATGGAATACCATCATGGAATAGAAAACAGATCAAGGTCTTTGAATATAATAAAATCGAGACGCTTGAAGAGATTTTTGAAAGAGATGGAAAAAACATTGCAGCTGTATGCATGGAGCCTACAATGTTTGAACCGCCAAAAGGAAACTTCCTCAAGAAGGCAAAAGAAATAGCCCACAAAAATGGTGCAGTCCTAATCTTTGATGAAATTGTAACAGGATATCGTTTTGCAATTGGAGGGGGACAGGAAAAATTTGGTGTTATACCAGACATTACGACATTGGGCAAGGGACTTGCTAATGGTATGCCACTTGGAGCAGTAGTAGGAAAGACCGAATTTATGAAGATATTTGACAATGTATTCTTTTCATCAACAAATCAGGGGGAGACACTATCACTTGCAGCAGGCAAGGCAACCATTGATGAAATTCGCAGCAAGAACGTACCCAGACATCTCTGGGATATGGGTACGAAACTAATGAATGGCTATAATAAATTGGCAAAAGAAAATGAGACAGGAATAAGCTTTACAGGCTATCCTATACGCATGAGACCTGTCTGTGTAGATTCTAATGGAATCGAGTCACTTGAAATCAAGAG
The DNA here is from genome assembly GCA_900065925.1 of Nitrosotalea devaniterrae. Lineage (GTDB taxonomy): Archaea > Thermoproteota > Nitrososphaeria > Nitrososphaerales > Nitrosopumilaceae > Nitrosotalea > Nitrosotalea devaniterrae. Next base: position 143,156 of record LN890280.1, read on the forward strand.
TTTGTTGCTACAAGAAATGATAACACGCGGAATTTTCCTTCATCCAGGTGTTGACTATATTGGATTTTCTCATACATTACATGATGTCAAGAAAACACTTGCCGCCTTTGAAGAGTCTGTAAAGGTTGTCAAAAAGGCTGTAGAAAATAATTCTGTCAAAAAGCAACTCCGAGGAGATGTAATAAGGCCAGTCTTTCCTCCAAAGAAAATGGGTACCAAGAAATGAAATTTCTAGTGGTGGGATTGGGAAGTATGGGAAAAAGAAGAATACGTAACCTAAAGTATCTTAATCATACTGATGTAATCGGATGTGATACATCACAAGAAAGAAGATCAGAAGTTGAGTCAAAATATTCTGTCAAGACTTTTTCAAGTATCGATGATGCATTTGCACAAAAACCGGATGCTGTAATAATATCAACTCCACCAGACAAGCATTATGATATCGCAGTAAAAACTGCAGAGCATGGATTTCCATTTTTTATGGAAGCAAATGTAATTCCAGACGGTTTTGATAAGGTAGTATCAATATGTTCCAAAAAGAGAGTGTTTTATGCTCCATCATGTACCATGCGATTCAACCCAAGTCTTAGAAAAGTCAATGAACTTGTAAAAAAGAAAAGCATCGGCAAGGTCCTTTCATTTGTATATCATGTAGGTCAATATCTTCCTGACTGGCATCCGTATGAAGACTATAGGATATTTTATGTCAGCAAAAAAGAAACAGGTGCATGCAGAGAAATTGTACCATTTGAGCTGAACTGGCTGTCTTGGACATTTGGAGATATAGCAAATCTTACTGCAATGAAAAGAAAGGTGTCAAAATTAGAATCTGATATCGATGACATCTATGCCACAATATTGGAATTTGAATCTGGAATTGTAGGAAATTTGGTGGTTGATGTGCTTAGCAGGGTACCATACCGCTCTTTGAAGATAATAGGTGAGGAGGGCGTCATAACATGGGAGTGGGTGGAAAAAAAGGTCCGTGTATATCATACTTCTACAAAGTCATGGGAGGAGCATGTAGAGCCTCCAGGAATCAAGATGGAGGGCTATGTAGCAGAGGAAAACCAATACATCGATGAGATGTCCTCATTTGTATCAGGTCTACAAGATCCGTCTAATTATTCCCACAATCCACAAAGCGAACAGAGAATACTTGACATTTTAAAGAAAATAGAGGAAAGCTCCGACAAGGGCAAGCAGGAAAAAGTAAAACATTAGGAATTAATGAATAGAATAATCATGAACGAAAATTGGAAGCAAACAATCAAGATTGGAAAACATGTTCTTGGGAAAGATAAACCCGTATTCATAATTGCAGAAGCTGGGGTAAACCACAATGGAAAAATCAATCTTGCCAAGAAACTTGTTGATGCTGCACTTGACGCAAATGCAGATGCGGTAAAATTTCAGACTTATATCACAAGCAAGCTTGTCTCAAAAAATCTTGCCCCACAGATGTACAAAATGCTTCAAAAATATGAATTAGATGATAATGACTTTGCAGAGCTTAGGGATTATTCAAAAAGCAACGGAATAATTTTTAGTTCAACACCATTTGATATCAAAAGTTGTGACCTGCTTGAAAAATTATCAGTACCATTTTACAAGCTTGGTTCTGGTGACCTTGAAAACATTCCATTGATCATACATACGTCAAAAAAGAAGAAGCCTGTCCTAATCTCTACTGGAATGAGCACCAATCAAGAAATTACCCAAGCATTGCACTCCATATTACCGTACAATGATACTATCATTCTAATGCATTGCACGTCACTATATCCTACCAATTTTGATGAGGCAAACCTGAATGCAATACCCGCAATGAAGGTGAGATTTGGACTTCTTGTGGGATACTCTGATCATACATTGGGATATGAAGCAAGTCTTGCAGCAGTATCTCTTGGAGCATGTGTTGTAGAAAAACACCTTACACTTGACAATAAAATGCAAGGACCTGATCACAAGGCCTCACTTGATCCTCAAGCATTCAAAAAAATGGTTTCATCAATTAGAAACATTGAGAAGTCATTTGGAAGTGACATAAAAAAAGTACTTCCTCGGGAAAAAAATACCAAAAAGATTGCAAGAAGAAGCATAGTAGCAGTTCATGATATTCCAAAGGGAAAAGTAATCGACGAGTCTGACATTGATATTTTAAGACCATATGGAGGAATCGCGCCAAAATATTTCAATAACGTTCTAGGAAAAAAATCAAAAACAGCCATAAAAAGTGGAAGTTTTGTCTCGTGGAAGATGCTTTTATGAATAAAATTCTACTTTTCCTTTTGTGATTCCCTGAGATGTTCCTCATATAGCAACTGGGCATCCTTGTTAATTTCCAATAATTCTGGGTTGCCAGTGACAAGATCAACTATTGCCTCAAGTGTTATTGGCCTGTTTTCTTGATATAGCGCATTGAAGATCTTTTCAATCAACTCAAAGTCTTGCTTGTAATCCAAAGTGAGTCGTATCTCGGGTCTTTGGAGATTCTTTTTTGGAACCACAAATGATTTCTTGAATTCTTTTCTTTCTGTAAAAAGACCTCCCCATACCTCCGTATTGGTCTGCATCTTTGTCTTGCAGACTTTTTCTAATGCTTCCCTTTTGATACAAAATGGAGTAGCACCAAGCGGAGCATCTTTTACAATGATATAGTCTGCACCAGTTTGCTCAAACTCGCTTACACACATGTCAATTAGCTCTGGGTCGCAAAAGACATCATCGCCATCAACAACAATAATAAAATCTGTAGAGAACTTGGATGCTGCACTAAGATATCTGTCAAGCTTGTCATCCTCACTTCCCCTGAAATAATCAATTCTGTTCTTTTTTGCAATGTCTACTAGAATGTCATCATCTGGATTGGTGGATGTACAAAGAACTATCTGGGATACCTTGGTGGATAGTTTTAGTCTGTCTATGAGATGTTCTGTGATTGTTTTACCTTTTACAATTTTCAATACTTTCCCTGGAAATCTTTTTGCCTTGTTTCGTACAGACAGGTAAATGGCGTATCTCAAATTACCTAAACTACCTTTTCTAAAGTGATTCCATCATCTTTTTTGATATCTATCTTTGCAACTCTTCCAATTATTGAATTTCTATGATCTAATTCAAGCCCCTCATCAGACCTTTTGCCTGTAATTTTTTCTGCGGTTATAGTTTCGCCTTTTGCAATATCTGTTAAAGCAACTATTCTTTTCATGGAAACTGACCTGTAAAATAACTCGTCCTTGCTGAGCTGCTTTATGTGTGGATTCTTTAATGAGCCCTCAATCTTTCTAATCCATTCCACAAGCTTGACTATGCCGTCTCTGTCAAGTGCCGCTTCATAATCTTCTCCCTTTAAGCTCCTGTCATGGGTGACATGTTTTTCTATTAGATTAGAGCCTGCTACTATTCCTGCAATTGGAACAATCAGGGCTAATTCGGAATCGCCATCTGTGTGGTCTGCCATTCCTGCGGGTAGACCAAATGTATTCTGTAGTGTCTTGATGTATCCAATCTTTGCATTTTCAATTGATGTGGGATATGTCTGGATTCCATAAAGCAAGCAAATGTCAGAGTTTCCAGATTCTCTAATCCAACCAATGGCCCTGTCAATCTCACCAATGGAGCATCCTCCAACATTGAGTATGACTGGCTTGCCGTTTTTGGCAATTTTTTTAATCAATTCTTCTTCTGCCATGCATGAAGGGTGTAACGCATATAGATCAGGTGCTAATGTTGATACAAATTTTTCGCTTGGAATGTCATTGCATAGTGCACTTACCAAAAGTCCCTTTGACTTGGCATATGGAATTAAAATCTTCCAATCATCTTGTGATAGATTGATCTGTTCAAGATAATCAAACAATGGTTTTGTATTTGATGTAGATGAGCTCTTTCCAACTCCTGCTGTATAATTTCGAACCATGTAATCTGGCATTGATGTGATGTGAAAATTAATTGCGTCTACCTTTGCATCTGCTGCATGATCAATAATTTTTTTGGCCTTGTCTACAGAGCCATCATGACCCCATGCCATCTCTACTATTACAAATGTAGGATGTCCTGCACCAACTATCTTGTCTTTCACATGAACTTCTTTCATGTTTCACTTTCAATCAGCCATGTATTTGATTATTAACATTGTGAATTAACTGATACTTGATTCTGCTTGCATGGACGAATCATCACTGAAAAATACATGGCATGCTTAAATAAGTCTCAAAACATTTCGCAGTTATGGTCAGTGCCTCGCGTTCTAGATTGGATGAAATCTATTCGCTTTCAAGCAAGATTACCGGCAAAGAATTTGTTGAACTTGTGGCAGGTGGACCTAAAATATTTGAAAAAGCCCTTCACGAATTTACTAAATACATTGACCCCTACACAGGCAAGGTCAAAAATGAATTTGCAATAATTCGTGACAAGTGTCCTCTCTGTTTTTCAAAAGATTTTGGATATGCATTTACCAAGGATGGCTTTGATCATATGATTTGCAATTCATGTGACATGATATTCACATTACAAATACTTGACAATGACAAGACCAAGTATCTTGAGGAGGGCGAAGAAGGTGACGCTTATGGTGAAATAAAAGAAAAGCCAGCGATAAGTGAAAATGACAAGAAAAAATATGAAATTGTTTTTGAAGAAATAGGAAAATATGGCAAGGTCAAGGACATACTGGATATTGGTAGTCAGATTGGAACTTTTGTGCAATGGGCATCTGACAAGGGATTTAACATAATTGGTCATGAATACCACAATCCACTACGTAAAGTGGCCCAGTCTAGAGGTCTAACTGTACTAAATGACAATCTGGAAAAAATAACATTTGATAAACAATTTGACTTGATAACCATGTGGGACTATATCGACCATGTAATAGGCCCGCATGAAGTCATAAAGAATCTAACAAAATATCTAAAAAAAGGTGGACTCTTTTTCTATGCAATCAATAACCGGGACAGTCTTTCTGCAAAAATATTACACCAGTATTGCCCTAATTTCATAGGGCCGCATCACACAATGCATTATGGCATTAGTCAACTTCAGAAATTAATGGGTGATGATTTTGAGCTACTAGAATACGAATCTTATGTATCGGAACTAAACTGGATTTCCAATTGGATGTCATTCAAAAGCCCATGGTTTGGCGATGCACCGCTTGCATACGAGCTATTTGATCCAAAGAAAATTTGTGAGCTTGGAATGGGCATAAAGCTTAATGCAATTTTCAGAAAAAAATAAGTTAATTTCTAGACGGTAAACTCTTTTGACGTTCCAAGTCCATTGTCCTTCATGTACAGATCCACTGCATCTTTTGGGTCTCCATAGAACTTGACCTTTCCTTTATCCAAATACAATGCCTTGCTACAATGTTTTAGTACGAAAAACATGTCATGGGTTGCTATGATTGCACCCTTTGAACCAAGAGCAATCTCCTTCATCCTCTTTGATGCCTTGTCTCTGAAGGTAATGTCTCCTGCGCCAAGTAATTCATCGAGCAACAGAAATTCAGGCTTGATTGAGGTGGCGATTGTAAAGGACAGTCTTGATAGCATTCCATCCGAATAATAGCGAATGGGCCTGTCGATGTGCTCCCCAAGTCCTGAAAACTCTACCATCGCATCAAAATTCTTTTTTATCTCGTCTATAGAATGGCCAAGATACAAACTTCCAAGTATGATATTTTCCCTGCCGCTGAGTTGTTCTCTGGTGCCAATTCCTGATGACAGTAAATGACATGTGGTGTTTATCGTCACTGTTCCTTTATCTGGTTGCAAGATCTCTGCAACCACCCTGAGCAAGGTGGATTTTCCAGCCCCATTGTTTCCAATTAATCCTAGGATTTCTCCATGTTTTACTGAAAAGGAGACATTTTGCAAGGCCCAAAAATATTTTGCGTCATTTTTTTTCTTTGATAACTTGCGGTCCCATAAATCTGCAAGTGTTGGAATGGGATTTCCTGTAGAAAATTTAACCCATATATCATTGCAGTTGATCAATTCATTATTTTCAAGTTTTGTCCCAAGTTCCATTCCTATAACCTCTTGTAGAATTCTCCACGGCCCTTTTGCAATGCCCTAAGTCCAAGTAATGCAAGTGGGACAAATACTGCAAACCAAATTCCTATGTTGATTAAATTGGGTGGTGTACCATAAATTAAGATATTTCTCCATGCGGGAAATATTGTTGCAAATGGATTGATCTGGTATAGCCACTGCCAATTGACTGGAACCAAGTTTTCAGAATAAATTCCAGGTGACGCAAAAAACCAGACCTGGATGAACATCCATAGTATCTGCCCGAGGTCTCTGAACAAAAGGCCATATTTTGCAAAAAATGTTACCAAGCTTATTGTCATAAAAAATTGCAAGAGAACAAGTAGAGGTAAATAGGCAATGTTTTCTGTCACATGCACTCCTGATACCAGCGCCCCGCCTATGATTACAAGCAAGCCAAATCCAAAGAACATCAGTTCTGTAATCACATTGGAAAAAATTAGGGGCAAGAGGGGAAGATTTGTTCTTTTGAGCTCAGTTTGAAAGCTTAACAATAAACCCGGCGCATTCTCCAATGACCTTGAAAACCACCTCCAGATCAATGTCACCATTATGATTATGATCACTTGGTGCTCGCCAAATGTCTGCTTGAATAAAATTGTGGTAAAAAACACAAAGACTGTTGACATCAGCAAGGGCTCCAGGAACCACCATAGTGGACCAAGTGCTTTCTGGAAATGTTTTTGCTTGAACTCTGCCTTTACCTGATACCAGATTAATTCTCGATATTTGAAAAATTCTATAATGGGACTGACAAAGGAATTGCGCATGCAGCCATTGGCCAAAGTCTTGGCTTTATTTCTTTCAAGAAATAATTACATATTTTCTAATCATAATGCATCCTAAATTACAAGCATGAGAAAATCGTTTTAAGTACAGCATACTGTGATCATTTCAAAATGCGAATTCTCTATTTCACTCAATTATTCTATCCAGCACTCTTTGGCGGCGGAGAGTACATCTTTTACCAGTGGGCTGCAGACTTGGCAAATAAAGGCCATGAAGTACATGTAATCACACAAAATTTGGATGGGGCAAAGTCATATGAAAACCACAGGGGGATGCACATCTATCGCGTAGGCTCTACACTAAACCCAACAGGCACGCTGCCAATTGGGATTATTTCAAACCTGACATTTCTTGTCAGGTCATTCTTTCTGGGAGTCAAAGTATCAAGAAAATCCAAGATTGACGTGATTCACTCAAACACCTATGTTCCTGTGTTGTCTGCCCAGTTGTGCTCAAGTCTATTGCAGATACCTCATATCGCAACTATCCATGATGTTTACCGTACATCGCAAAAAGATTTCTGGAAGACCTGGTCTAACCAGACAGGCGTCTCAAAATCAATGGCCTTTCTGGGACCACTGATGGAAAAACTTGTCACAAAGATGCCAGTATCGACATTTCATACTGTAAGTGAGAAAAGCAAGCAGGACCTCGAGTCCCTTGGAGTATCAAAAGTTGTAGTCATCCCAAATGGAATCAATCCAGATGACTATCAAGTCAGTGGTACCGCAAAAAAGAATCAGGCAATCTTTATCGGAAGATTGGTTTTTTACAAAAACCTTGATGTTCTAATCAATGCATTTGCAAAGATAATTGAAAAAATTCCTGACGCCAGGCTTGTAATTGTTGGAAATGGTCCGCAAAGAAATCATCTTGAACAATTAGTAGAGAGCCTTGGATTGAAAAACAGCATATCCTTTACTGGTATGATATCTGATGCAGAAAAAATTCGATTAATATCCGAATCCAAAGTACTGCTAAACCCAAGCTTGGTAGAGGGATTTGGCATTGTAGTCCTAGAAGGCTTTGCATGCGGCAAGCCTGTCATAACATCTGACTCTAAGCCTCTCTCAGATCTGATAGATGATGGACTAGATGGTTATGTTATACCTGCAACAGACACAAATTCCTGGGCTGAAAAAATAATAGAGTTACTCTCCGATGGTTCCAAGTGTACAAAAATGGGTATGCAAGGAAAGAAAAAAGTGGCTGAAAAATATTCTATATCAAAACTAGGTGATGATATGGCATCATTATACAAGCAGGTAATAAAATAATCAAACAAGTCTTCATTGGTGGTTATCGTATATATCAAACCACAAACTACATTAAAAGAGAATTTCAAGCATACAAATAATGAAACTTGTCTGCATTCCGGCATACAACGAAGAAAAAATCATAGGGGATATAATAAAAAAATCCCTGCAATATGCAGACAAGGTAATAGTATGCGATGACGGCTCTGCTGATAATACTGCAAAGATTGCAAGAGAGTCAGGAGCACAGGTGATATCGCACAAAAAAAATCAAGGCTATGGTGCTGCGATTATTACACTATTTGATGCAGCAAGAAAAGAAAATTCTGATATCATGATTACAATTGACGGAGACGGACAGCATGATCCAGAACAAATTCCAATTTTGATAAACACATTGCAAGAAAATAACGTAGATGTAGTAATTGGTTCAAGGTTTCTTGACGGAAAGTCTGAAACCCCGGGATACAGAAAACGTGGAATCAAGATAATAACATCTACTGCAAACTTTGGAGCAGACTTTAAAGTAACTGATTCCCAGTCGGGATTTCGGGCATACTCAAAAAAAGCAATCGAATCAATCCATCCTACTGAAACAGGGATGGCAGTATCTACTGAAATTTTACTTAAAATATCAAACAAGGGACTTAGTTTGGCCGAAGTCCCAATTTCAATATCATATGGAAATGATACTTCCACACAAAATCCCGTACCGCATGGAATTGCAGTCTTGATGAGCACTTTGAAATTTATTTCAGTCAAGCACCCAATTCCATTTTACGGCTTTCCGGGAATGGCACTTGTAATTGCAGGATCCATTATGGGCTACCAATTCCTAGATGTGTATCTTCATAGCCACATTGCACTTTTAGGCTCTCTTTTTGCAGCCATATTGTTGTTTTTGGTGGGAACAATTCTATGTGTTACTGCCGTGATATTGTTTTCAATGGCTACGCTAATTCGTGAAAAAAATTGAAAGATCTTGGTAGATCACAAAAAAAGAGCCAAATTTGTAAGTTCTTTATTGTACCATTACACATTTTTCATAAATCTGCCTCATGATATACAAATAAACTAAATCTAGCTAAAAAAATGAACAATTCGTCCATTATGCTTATATATCAATTTCAGACCAAAAATTACAATAACTATGTACAACAATACATTACGAAAAATAACTAGTCTAACACTACTAACAATACTCTTGTCAAGCTCTGCTGTATTTGCAATGCCAAACGCATTGCCATCAGCACATGCTTCGACAAACGCAAACTTGTTTGTCTCTGCTGAAAATTCCCAGTGGAATAACTACTTTGCCGGTCCTCAAGTTATCCAAGTAATCGTGGCTGATCCTGATATAAACAGATTAGACCAGGGCTATGGAGAACCTACAGTAACCGTCAACGGTAAGAAACTGAGAATGGCACAGAACACAGACGGTAACTGGTATGGATACTTTGCGGATAGTAAGCAAGCACAAACTGCTGATTCTACAGTGCAAAACACTGTGGCAGGTAAAGGATTGGACTTCGGTTCATTCTGTTCTGCAACATCAGCAAAAATCGCAACCGGTGTTGATTTCTCTGAAACAAAGGGAGTCGCAATAGCTGATCAGGTATACTCTTCTACCACTTTATCCACGGGTAACGCCTTGGGATCAAACGGTACACAGACTCCTGGTGCAACTGTTTCCACCGATTGTGGTGCTGGCGGTGTTTTGACTGTAGCTGATCCTGCAAAGGAAGCTCAGACAAAGTACAACCACGTCATAAGAGAAAATAAGACACTCACCCAGGCAAAAACTGGTGTGACATACGGTCAAATTGGTTTCATAAACTCCAATGCATGGCCAGTAGTCCAACTCTATGACTTTGCTTCATTACCAAGTGTAGTGACAGTTGACTATCACAAGGCTGGCGGCGATCAAGTCGTAAATCTGACATTCGATAGAATTCCAGATGGCTTGCTTAGCACAACAGTCGATAGATCTGCTTATCCACAAAACACACAAGTATTCTTACAAGTAAATGATCCACAGCTAAACATTGACCCAACCGAGGAAGATTCATGGACATGGGCTACAAATTCATCTAATCCAGGTGTATTTTACCAATTGTTCAACCGAAACGGTGGAGTTGATGCAGACGGTACCACAGGTGCACAAAACCTAATTGGTAACCTCACATCACTCATGTTCAATCACAACGGCAAGTTGACTGTAACCCCACAGGCACAGTCACAACGTGTGATCGACTTCCAGAAAAACGGTAAGGATACTCTAACCAGTGTTTCACAAAGAGGAAGTCCAGCGACATTGACTACTGCTTCATTAGGAGCAAATACATTGCCGTTGACCCTCATTGAATCTGGCGGAGTAAACGTGGGTACATTTGGAAGCTGGGACGGTGCAAAAACATCTGAGATAATTACAGTAGACAATGCAAATATCAGAGGACAATCTGCAGTTGTAAGATACAACGACAGAGACCTCAGCCTTGTCGGAGGATTTTCATTTGCTTCAATCGCCCAGTCACCACTCAATGGTACATGGGCAGGCGGACAAAGAATCCCTGTAACAGTAACTGATGCTGATTCTAACAAGAACGGCAGAATTACTGAACATCTCAACTTCTACGATCCAAACTATAAGAGAATATCAACAATGAAAATTGGTACTCCATTTACACTATCTCAGGCTGGTGCAGCCAAGATCACAGCCTTCCTTACAGGAAGTTACTTGAATCTTGTCCACACCACTACTCAGGGTGTATACACATATGAAGGCTTGAGCCATGCCGCATCTGGAAACGCATCAATGGCAGCTTCTGCCAATCTTGCTGAAGATGAAGGATTTAGCGCAAGACCAATTCTAAAGTTGACTAACTCTACAGCTGGTAACGTAGGAATACCCAACGGAGGTACATTGTTTATTGACTTGAATGTGACTGCAGGTAAGTTACAATCAATAATAAACAACCCAGTTGGTGCTGCATCCTCCACAAAGTTCAAGGGATTTGATTTCCTGAACTATGACTTGAGATCATTTGGTTCTCTTAACAACGTAACTGGCTCTAGCATTTCTAACGCTACAATCTACTTGGTAGAGCAAACAGCTGCTAACCATCAGATTTTAGATCCAGCACAGAATAAGCTTATCAAAACAGGCTCATTCAAGCTGTACTCGTTAGCAAACGTAACCTCACTACAAGGATTTGTGAACCTTAACGGAACACAGACCACAATAGGCGGTTCAGCCAGTAACGATGCAAAGGTAACCTTGAATAATATATTCAATACCGTGGTTTCAACTCACAACATCGGTATAGCTATCCAATTTAGAACAGTCGGTAACCTTGCTTCTGGAGTAGTAACAATCAACCCAGCTGGAGAACCAGTTGCAGTTGACTTCTTCTCCATTGGTACAATAGGTGACGGATTGACAAATGATCAAAGGGTTAACAATGCAATCTACAGATTTGAACTTGAAGAATCCGGTGATAACACTGGAGTCTTTACTGGTACAAATCAGTATGTTATGCTCAACCAGTTGAACATCTACAATCCAACTACTTATTCTACATTGAGACCTATACAACATGATGTGAAATTTGCTGCAATAACTGATATGCTCCAGGCAGAAGCCCGTGCTCCACAGGTCACATACTTTGACCTCGGACAAGACGGTGTGAATACACAGATATCTGCACAAACAGATATCCCAACACACACTGGTGTAGTATCATTTGATAGCAAGACATACAAGATTGGTGACACTGTAACAATTACACTAAGCGATGCAGACCTTAACGTTGACAATGACCTAGTCGACATCTACACAGCGGTTACTCCAGTATATTCTGCTGCCACAACAACAGGAAATGCTGATGACCAAAGACAAGACCCAGCAACCGATACAATCGGTACAGCAGGTCTTGGATCTTACCTCAATGGCCAAACAGCCATCGGTAGATTGCTAGATGTACAATTTGGTCAACAAAACGTTAGATGGTCTAATTCCAAGATTAACGGTACAACAACTAACACTGCTCACTGCTTCACCGCAGAATCTAACGGTGCAACAGCCAACGGATTTGCATCAAGCTTATCCGCATCAGGCTTCTCACTAGTTGAGACTGGTCCATCCACAGGTATCTTCACAGGTACATTTGAGGTTCCAGACCAGCTTTGCCAGTCAGGTTCTAAGAAATCAGTTGTCGGTCAAAACATAAAGGTCAACTATGTTGACTTTAGAGATGATTCTGGCAAACTGGTTGAAGTAAGTGATAATTCAGGTGTAAGAGGTAACACTGGCTCAGTCAAGCTAGACAAGGCTGTCTATCCTGTACCATATGGTACAATTGGATCAACAACCAGTACTGCTAACTTTGACAAGCCATCAGGTACTTCTACAACCAGTCTTAATGGTGTATTCCCATTGCACAGAGATTTAACTGGCGTAAATGGAATATCATCCACTAACGTGTTAACTGCTGGTACTGTTCTAGTCCATATCAGAGTAAATGATCAGGACTTTAACACATCACCAATAGGTACCGATAATCTTGCAACTGGTGTCAACGATGGTAATCACGGACCAGTAGCAGTACAGATAACCAGACAAGGCAGCTCAGTACTCTTGGCAACAGCCGGAGGTCCAACAGCTCTAGGCGGTAAGATTCTCACACTTAACTCCACAACATCACTGCCTGCAACAAATGCAGCAGCGTGGTCACAAGTAAGAGAACTCGGTCCAATGACCGAAATCGCACCAGATGCTGGAATCTTCCAAGCAAACTTGCCAATCGAGTTAACTGACGGTCCAGCTGGTACAGATTGTCCAACACCAGATCACTATGATGCTTCCATAAACGGATCATCAACATTTGGTGCACAATCAGTAAGATTCTATACTACTTCATCCACACCATATTGTGTAAGACAAGGTGATGTACTCACTGTAACTTACATTGACAACAACGATGCATCCGGTAATACACAGACTGTCACAGACTCTTCCACTTTCGATCTTAGAAACGGTGTACTACAATCCGACAAATCGGTATACATCATCGGTTCAGACATGATCCTCACACTCGTAGAACCAGACTTTAACCTTGATTCGCAGACTGCTGAAACTGTTCCACTAGATTTAGTTGAATGGGATTCACATGCATTCAAGAAAACAATGGGTCCACTCGGTGGAGAATCTGCTGCATTTGATGCAAAACCATCAACATTTGTCGAGACAGGTAAAGACACAGGTATCTTCCAATCTGTAATCAAGGTTCCAAAGACACTCAATGGAAACTTGCTAGAGAGAGGAGAACAGATCCACTTGGAATACACTGACTGGGGTCCAGCAGGCTCAAAGACTGTAGGTAAGAACAACCAAGATATTCAGTTGACTATCTACACATCAAACTTTGGCGCCACAGTTGAACTCGATCAGAAAGTATACACATGGACTGACCGTGTCTACATTACAGTAGTCGCACCAGATCACAACTTTGATCCAAACCTTATCGACATCATTGGAGACAATGATGAAAACAAGGTTACCGTATCAACAAGAGGCAACAGCCTCAGCCCATACAAATTGGTTGAGACTGGAGTCGACACCGGTATCTTCACTGGATATGTCATCCTACAAGGTGACTCATCCATTGTATCAACTGGTGGTGTTGACGGTGCTGGCCTCAAGCCAGTAGGTGTTCAAGGTGTAACAACTGGTTCAGGTCCAACAAATGGATTCTTACCAGCAACCGAACAAGATGGTGTATCCGTATCGTTTGAATTCACAAGAGATCAAACAGTTACTGGCTCTGCACTCATCCGATGGAACATCGGTGAGATCAAGTGGTTAGAAGCAAGCTACCCAGCCAACGGCCAGGGAGTATTGCAGATAGTCGACCCAGACATGAACCTTAATCCAAAGGCAGTAGACAAGTTCGACACCAACGTATGGTCTGACTCTGATTCTGGTGGTATCAAACTCACCATGACAGAGACTGGCGAAGCAACAGGTATCTTCCAAGGTACTATTTACTTTACCACAAACTTCCAGTCATCTGGAAACAGACTCCACGTTGCTGAAGGTGACACCGTAACAGGTGAATACCGAGACAGAACATTGCCACCGCCATACACACCATCAGATCAACTGAGATTGACCTCGACAACATTCATTGGAACAGTTGTGCCACCGCTTGAAAGAGCACCGGCATCCAACCCAAGAATCGTTGACTCGTTTGGCAATGCAGTAACTGGTGCAGTAAAATCAGGACAGCAGATACAAATTACTGCTGACTTGACAAACGGCCAGGACAGAGATCAACCATTTGCATACCTTGTACAAATACAAGATGCTAACGGTGTAACGGTGTCATTATCTTGGATCACAGGTACATTGACTGCAGGTCAATCACTCAATCCGGCACAATCTTGGACTCCTCAATCCTCTGGAACATACACTGCTCAAATCTTTGTATGGCAGAGCATTGACAATCCAAATGCATTGTCACCGCCTTTGAGCACTACTATCAACGTAGCATAGACTAGTCAACCAAAAAACACTAACTTTCCCTCTTTTTCCTTTTTATCTTAAAAAACTCCTAACGATAGTTGTAGAATAATTCTACAAATATGGATTACAAGTTTCATAAATTTTTTAAAAAATATGATGTGCATATAAATTACATTTTCTATATTCAATCAGGATTGATAATTTTGTTCTTGTTTTGTACGAGTTATTTTCAAAATATCTTCTATTTGATATCAGTATACTGAATCAAAATGGAAACTTGGAATCACTTTCCATGCAATACTACAGCTGGTGAAATTTCATAGGATGATTTTTCTAACATGTCAAAACACCTACATCAGAAAGATTTGCTTGCCTGATCCTGATAATTTAAACAAGCGCCGATCTTGCAGGGAAATTTTTCCCACAATTGATTCCGCATTAGATCGCTGGCAATCTACAAAACGCTTAAATAGAAAATTAAATCCACGTCAAATCAGCAAATGAAACGAATCATTGCTGTTTCAATTATTGCATTAATAGCACTAGCGCTTGTTCCTTCAATACATTTTGCACATGCACAAGAAAAGTCTGCTAAACAATACATCAACCTAAGAGCTGAGGTGTGGAACGAGTTCTTCAGAATGACTACAGCTGCCTTTACCGTGGGTGCAGTAGTATCAGGTACAATGATCTGGCTTGTCTGGAGATTCCGTGAATCACATCCCAAGAACCAAACTCCTACCAGATGGGAAAAACTAGACGATCCAACTACTGGCAACTATGAGAAGGAGGGCCATTAGAGATGGGTCATGATACCGCAGAATGGGTATTCATTGGTGTAGTTATTGCGATTCTAGTATATGTCGGTGTTGATTCTTGGATTGTCCAAAAAGAAGTAGAAGAGGTTCCAGCAGATGCAGAAACTATCAAAGTCACAGGTCAGCAATGGTTCTGGAGTTTTGAACATGCTGATGGTACAAAAGAAATTAGCACACTTCACCTAAAGAAGGGGCACGCGTATAATTTTGAGATTTATTCAAAAGATGTAATGCACTCTTTTAACATTCCAGACTGGGTGGTCTTTGAAGATGCAGTACCTGGTCATGTTAACCATGCATGGTTTGCACCAGATCAAACAGGTGAATTCCCAATCCAGTGCAGAGAATATTGTGGTCTGTTACATTACAACATGAGAGGTTCACTAATAGTGGAGGATACACCTTGATAATTATCAAAAACGTTTTATGTGTACAAATATCAAGTGAAATAGAGGGAACTACATGGTACTAGAACTAAAGAAGCCTCGTCCAGTCTGGCAGATAATGTTCTCAACACATCACACTGATGTGGGTTTATTGTATACGATTACAGGTCTTGCATTCTTGTTTATGGCAGGAGTCTTGGCAATGATGATAAGAACACACTTGTTCTTCCCTGGTCAAGGAGTTTTAATTTCTGATTCTGTAACCTTTAACAGAATATTCACAGTTCACGGTCTTACAATGTTATTTTTGTTTGCACTTCCAGTAGCTAACGGAGTTGGTAACTATCTTGTGCCACTCATGGTCAGATACAAAGACATGGCATATCCAAAACTAAATGCAATTGCATTTTGGATGAATCCAGTTGGTGGTGTATTGCTATGGCTTGGATTCTCGGATACATCGTGGGTGTCATATGCACCATATTCAGTTATTCGAGCACCAGGTCCAGCAGCTGATATGATGATATTTGGCCTCAAGATTCTTGGAATCTCGTCAATTTTATCTTCAATTAATTTCGTAGTTACAATTCTCAAATGCAAGCACCCAGACTTGCCATTGCGCAAAGTTCCGCTCTTTGCATGGTCAATGATGACCGTATCCTTGATGACAATTGTTGCAATGCCATCTTATGCTGCAGCACTTATCATGTTACTTACTGATAGACTTGGTGTATCAGGTTTCTTTAACCCCTCAATGGGAGGAGATCCAATTGCATACTTGCACTTGTTCTGGTTTACATTCCATCCTGAAGTGTACATCTTCTTGTTGCCGTCAATTGGAATGATGTATGAAATAATTCCTAGATTTTCAAGAAAGCCTCTATTCAGCCAAGGCAGTGGTGTATTTGCATTTGTAATGCTTGGCCTGATTGGATTTGCATCTTGGGGTCATCACATGTATTCTACAGGTATGGACTTTACAACCAAAGTCGTATTCATGATTGGAACGTTAGCAGCAGTGCCAGCATCTGGCATGCACGTATTTAATTTCCTTGCCACCATGTGGGGAGGAAGAATCAGGTTTGCTGCACCAATGAAGTTTGCAGTAGGTGGAATTGCATTATTCTTCTCTGCAGGTGCCGGTGGTGTGCTAAACTCTGCAATGCCGCTTGACTTTATCAGCCATGGAACTTATTGGGTAGTAGGACACATGCACTTGTTCCTTACAGGTACAATTGCGTTTGGCTTTGTTGGCATGGTATACTACATGTTCCCACTAATTACTGGAAGAATGTACAGCGAGAAATTGGCAAACATACATTTCATTGGAATGTTGTGGGGATCTGTTCAAGTCTTTTACACTCAACACTTGCTTGGACTTGAGGGAATGCCAAGAAGAATTTATGATTATCCAGCAGAATATACATCTTGGACACAGCTTAACCAGATAGCAACAATAGGTGCTTGGATTCTGGGAGCAAGCTTTGTAGCATTCTTGATAAACTTGATTTACTACTCAGCCAAGGGCAAAGAAGCAAACATGGACGATCCATTTGGTCTAGGCGGCAAGTATTATTATCCACACCAAGCCAAGAACCCACACCACATAGGATATTGATATGAGTCACACTGAACACGAGGAAACAATACTTCGAACAAGCCCTGCTAGGATGGGCAAGATGCTTGCAATTCTATTGGGAATAATGGTAATAGGTGGCGCAATATTTTTCTTAAATTATGATTATTGGAATTCATATCTTCCAACTGCAGGAAAAATTCAGGAAGAGGGCGCTGCAGGTAGTCATGCTCAAGGACAAGGACAAGCAACAGGTAAAACAGTAGATGTTGATATTGCATTTATGGAATCTCCAGACTTTAAGGTATACGCGTTTAATGCATTATCAGGTGATGGTAAAAATCCAGAGATTCATGCAAACGTAGGTGACAAGATTGTATTTCATGTAACAAATAAAGGAAAATCATTTCATGCATTTGGAGTAACTGCATCTAAAGAAGGACCAGGTCCTGTAATTGATGGAACAACAGTAGGTACTGCAGACAATCCATTAAAGCCAGGCAAGGGTGGTGATGCTACATTTGTTGCATCTGAACCAGGTGAATATTATTACATTTGTGTAGTTCCGGGTCACCGAGAACTTGGCATGGAAGGAAAGATAGAGATTGCACCAAGTACTGGTGGAAGTGCTGCTTCAGGTGCTGAAGTAAAGCCAACTGGAAATAAAGTTGAATTTACAGTAAGTTTTGTCATGAGTGCTGATTTCAAACAATATGCATTTGATGCATTGCCAGGCCAAGCAGGCTCTAATGCTGATATCAAAGTAAAATCAGGTGATACCGTTACCATACATGTAAAAAATGACAGCAAATCATTTCATGCATTTGGAGTTGTAGTTGATCCAGATAATCCATCTAATGTATTGTGGAACTCTGCAGTTGCTACACCTGATAACCCGTTAAAGCCAGGCAAAAGCGGTGATGTCACATTTGTAGCAGGCGCACCAGGAACATATCATTACATCTGTACTGTTCCTGGACATGCAGCACTTGGAATGGATGCTAAATTCATAGTCGAGTAATAATGTACTTCAAGTATCTTGCACTTGCCTCTCTTGTAATTTTATATTCGTTAATGTTCATTGGTGGATATCTACAGGCAAGTGGACAGGGATTGACATGTCCAAAATGGCCTCTCTGTCCAAGTGGCATCTTACCTTCTCCAGAATTTCTAACCGAATGGATACATAGATTCATTGCAGCAACAACTGGAGCCTTGATAGTTGCAACTGCAATAGGTGCATGGAGAACAAAGGGATCTCACAAAAAAATCAAGATAACTGCTACTCTGGCAGGAGTATTTGCAGTATCACAAATAGGTCTTGGAGCCATAGTGATTGACACAAAACTTCATGCTGTTATAGTTGCAATCCATAATGGTGTTGGAATATTGTTATTTGCAATGACTTTACTTACAGTGTTGTTTGCATTCAGAATAGCACGTGGGCAAAAAATAGAGACTAGTGCTTAGGTTTTATTTTTTTTCTTGTCAACACTGCCCATATGACCAAGGCTGCAAATCCTATACCACCTGATGATATGATGTATGGAAAGATATTGCCAAATACATTGAGAACAGTAATGTTGTACACGTATGTTAGAGTTGTACCGTTTGGACCTACATCATACAAATCAACATAGACTATGTGGTTTCCTGCTTCATGAAATGTATATTCTGTTGACCATTCTCCCTTGCTAAAACTTTGCACTGGAATGGTTCCTACCAACTGGTCATTGAAATAAATCCTGACTCCCATTCTGAATTGACTTACTTCACTAATCTGAGTGTTAAGTGAATTGAAAATATTTGATGCTGACTGGTGATTTAGTACTCGAAAACTCAACTTGAACGGATGATTGGCCTCTGGTATTTCTGGATCGGTTGCAACCTGGACTTCATAGTTTCCTATTGTTTGATCATCAGAGTTTAGGTTGTTGTGAGCACTGGCATAATTTACTGTTGGAAATAACATCAAAAGAACAAGAGGCAGAAAAGCTAGAAAACTAATCTTAATCAATGCTGTACTTGTAGTGTCATTTCTTTAATATACTGTTACTACACTCGATCTATGAAAATTAACAAAAGCTTTAAATCAAGTTCTAAGAAAATTGCCAATGATGACCACTGTTAGTAAAACAATTGACATCAAAGAAAAAACCATGAATGTTTTTACATACTTTGCAAGACCTGAACACATCTCTGACCAATTCGAAGAGAGAGTAGGAATGACAGTAGTTCCTATGGATGTAAAGGCCGGAATGGGAGTAGGTACAACCTTTAGAGTAATTGGTGACTTTGATGGCAAGAGACTAGAGTGGGACTGTGAGACAACTGAATTCATTCCAGAAAAAAGAGTTGCTGCTAAAATGATAAAAGGCCCATTTAAGAAATGGGAAATTGCAGTTGATTTTGAATCACTCGGTGAAAAAGAAACTAAAGTTACCATGACAGTAAACTATGATATGCCATTTGGCCCTCTTGGTGCAATTATGGACAAGGCAAAGTTTGCTAAAATAGCAGAAAAAGGAATGGAGACTGCTCTGTACCGAGTAAGAGGCTTGTTGGAAGGCAACGGTTCAATTCCTGTATATATCACACTTGATGCGTACAGAAAACTCTTGGCAGAAAAAGAAAAGATGAATAATGCTCCAGTTTCTACTGTACTGACAAAAATACTAGAGAAATATTCTCAAGTAGAAGCAGTAAAAAACTAAAATCATTTTCTTTTTGACTCAGTTTAAATAACGAACTTGGCGTGAATTTTCTTACCGGGTCTATGGCTCAGCCAGGTAGAGCGAGGGACTCTTATGATCTTTCGGAGATATCCCTATGTCGTGGGTTCAAATCCCACTAGACCCGCTAAATTTTTAATGAAAAGATTGGTTAATTATTTCTTGTAAATTTTTCCTCTATGATCCGTCTCTACTACAAAAATTATCATTTTACTTTGCTGTAGATCTAATATCACTCTGTAGTTTCCCACACGCAGTCTATAAAATGGTGAATTGGTTAATCTCATCACTGCTCTAAATGGGTCTTCAATACAATCTAATATTGACTCATAAATTTTCTTTGCATTTTTTTTATCTATTTTTTCTAATTGTTTAACAGATTTCTCAGACCAAATGACTTCCCAACTCATCTACTTTAGTCCTAATTTCCTTTTCACTTGATCTGATGTATATACACGTCCTGCCTTGATATCTGCAACACCTTCTTCAATATTTCTGATTACTTCATCACTTAGTATGTCATCTTCCTGAGTATTTTTTAACAGTCGTGCAATTACAGTCTCATATGTTTCACTAGGATGGTTCATTTGTTTTCTGAGATCATTTTTGATCTTTTTAGAAAGTTTAATAGTGCTTTGTTCCATGGTATACTACAGTATACTGTGGTATAATGTAGTATAAAAATAGATTGTCATTTAAATTAAGAATGAAAATCCATCTATATTGTAATTTGGATAAAGATATTTTTAAAATAATTTATAATTCTTACAAAAACTTTTGAACTGGAAAAAACCGACAGATCTATAAAGAGGGTTTTGTGAGTTTTGCAAAGACATGGAAAAGTTTGAACAATGGTGGAAAGGTTTGGTTAAAGAGCTTGAAGAAGATATTGAAACTGTAGCACTACATGTTGAATAAACTCATTAAATGCTAATCTAGAATTATATCAAAAGGTCTTTTGGCAGTTTCACACACTTTTAAGGTCTAGTGAATGCACTGACAGTCTACGAGTTTTGTATCAAATGTACAGTCATGTGGGCCCTCTGATTTACCCTGGGTAGGAATCTGTTTCATACAGTCATCGTGACGGCCCTTTCTACAAAACCAACAGATTGGATTGGCTGCAGGCTCATTGCATTCCATAGTATATCATCTAAAAGATGGTTACGTCTCCAGGTGTGGGAGAATGACTGTTTGTATCATTGTGGAATTCCATAAACTCTTTGTGGGAATCTTCTTGATGTTTTCTTAGTTCTCCCAAGTTTTCAAACACATTGCTACACAGGTAGCATTTTGGCTTGTGTTGATCTACCATTGATAGTACCATCATACTTCTTACCCTGTCTGTCATAATTGAATCTTTTTTGTTCTAAACTGGAGTAAACCACTCTGAAAAGCGTTCATCTTTTCCTCTAGATGCCTCATAGAATGCATTCTGTAGCTTGCGGGTTATTTCTCCTAATTTGCCGTCTCCAATAGTTATGTTGTCAATCTCTGTTACTGATTTTACCTCAGCTGCAGTACCTGTCATAAAGACCTCATCTGCTACATACAGGTCTTCTCTATCGATGTCTCTTTGAATTATAGTAAATCCTTCTGATTTTGCTATCTTGATAACACTGTCTCTTGTTATGCCATCCAAGATTCCAGAACTAAGTGGAGGTGTCGAGATCTCATCTTTGTTTACAATAAAAATATTTTCTGCACTTCCCTCTGATACTTTACCATGGTAATTCAGCATGATTGCTTCATCATAACCATCTCTTAGAGCCTCAACTCTAGCTAGTGCTGCATTTGCATAGTTTGATGCAGCCTTTGCTTGCATGGGCTGTGATCTAGAATCTATCCTAAGCCAACTTGATACCTTGCATCTTGCCCCACGTATTTTACCTGCACTAGACTCTCCAGTATTCCATTCCCAGCAGGCTATTGCAACTTCTACCTTGTTTGGAGTTGGTGTAAGACCCATAACCCCATGGCCGTAATATGCAATTGGTCTAATGTAGCATTCTTTGAGTTTGCTTGCCTTTACTGTCTTGATTATTCCATCTGAAATTTCTTTTTTGGTATAGGGCATTTTCATAGAGTACATTTTTGCCGACTTGAATAATCTATCCACATGTTCTGGTAGTCTGAAGATCATTGGACCTCTAGGAGTATTATAACATCTTATTCCCTCAAATATTGCAGTTGAATAATGTAATGCGTGTGTAAGGACATGCACCTTTGCATTCTTGTATGGAACAAGTTTGCCGTTCATCCAAATCTTGCCTTGCTCTTTCATACCAAGTGAGATTGCGTTTGGTAATTTAAAGAATTAATCAAATCTTAAACCATTGATGAGAAAATTGACTGTCTTTAAATCAAAGAATGTCTAATTCTGGTTATGTCCCAATCTATACTATCACTAGTCTCTGTTGCACTGTTTGTTATTGGTCTTGTAGGAAACGGATTTGAGATGAGAAAGATTCGTATGGCTACAGAAGGACAACCCAACCCAAAGAACGTATTTGCAGATAAAAAAAACTTCAAATGGTATGCATTGATTGGAATTGCCCTTGCGCTTTGGGCAGTAAACGGAATTTATACATGATCTATATAGATCAGCTCTAAATATTTCCTGATCGTATGTATTACTAGTGCGTGTTTTGGGTAACGCCGGGCTAATTCTAGATAAAGAGGCCCAAGAATAAACCCACTTTGACATCTACAGGTATAGGCTTGTAGGTGTTCAAATGTTCAAGTTTTCTTATACCAAAGATAGAAATCATAGTAGATTGTCTGAAAATTAGACATGGTTGCAAGAAAGACAGGAAAACACCAACGCAAAGCAGACCAACGCGCTACTCGCAGAAAAAGAAAAAAGTAAAACAGTAGTTGTAATTTTATACAAACAAAATTATTTCACTGATATTATTTTTAGTTAAACAAATTTTATTTTAGATCTTTCCGCATGTACTGCCCTTATTGCTTTCTCTATGCTGTCACCACTATCTTCAATTACTATGATGATTCTAGATGTTTCTTCTTGGGCATCCATGTTGAGTATGTTCAAGCCTGCCTCGCCTATTCTAGAACTTGCCTTTGATGCAACTTGTTGTACTCGCCACATCTCATCTCCAATCAAGGTGATGACGCCTCTGTTGTAAGTTATGGATGCTAATGAATCAAATCCTAAAATGTATCTTTCATTGCGCTTGACATAATCTCCGTCCAGAAATAGTATTCTTGTAAATTCAATGTCATCTTTTGTAAATGGAGACAAGACTACAAATTCACTATACCTCTTATCATTATCAAGTGAATGAAATAGTCTCTCAGATGCCTCTTTTTCAATTCTTACAATAGAACAATTTTTCTTGCCAGTAACTATTTTGAGAGGATGACCATTTTTTTCACTGGGTTTTCTTTCAATTGTTGTTATTTTTTCAGGTCTGCCCATGTCTGTAATTATTATCGGCATCTCTACACCGTTTTCTACAATCTCTTTAATTGCAATTGGATCCAAAATCTTCATGCCAAACATTCCTGCGATTCTTGCTTCATTATATGAGAGACTAGTTATGTTTTCAAGTTCTTCTTTTACTACTCTGGGATCTGCAGATAATACTGCACTATCTTTTTCAAAATCAATTCTAGTGTGATATTTTTTGCTAAACAAAATTCCAAGGTCAGCAGCAGTCCTATCAGAGCCACCCCTCTCATATGTTGTCTCTATTCCTTCTATTGTCTTGCCAATAAAACCGCCTATTGACAAGACATCATTTTCTTCAAGTAGTTTTTCAGTTTCACTCATTCTCTCTGATGATTCTGAGGCAAGAAAATTTGCAGATTCCAGATTATTGTCAGTGATTATAGGCCAGGCATCAAATGAAATGACCTCTGACTTTATTCCTGAACTTTTCAATACGTAATTCATTACATTGGACATCAAGACTTCACCTGAATATGCAAGCAGTCTTGCTCTTGTTTCATTGGCAAATTCTCTTTTTTGCAAGGTTTCTGCTAAAACAATCTCTGCTTTTTCTAGAAAAGAGTTGATGATTTTGTTACAGTCGTCTTGAAGTGTCTTGTCCACCATACTTACAATTTTTTGGTATGGTTTTCTTAGAATTTCTGTACCTAAGTTTTCTCCTTTTTCTGCTCTACGTCCAATCTCAAGTGCGATATCTGTAAGCGACCTTTGTTTTTCATTGTATATTGTAAGAGGTGCAGAAAAAACTGTAATTACTTTGGAATCTTTTTTCAATTCATTAATCCTTTTGATTATGGAAGGTATCAGTATACCATCTACACCTACTGCACTACCGCCAAATTTTGAAATGACTAGGTTCTTCAAAACGTCGTTATCTCTATTCCAATCCTTCTATAAAGTATTGGATATTTTCACATTCCTTCCAAAGAATCTAAACTGCATAAATCATACGCATTACTTAAATCCAAAAAACTAGCAACTAGATTCATGTCTGCAAAATCTAATGATTTTGTCATTCAGGGTGAGCTTTTCCGAGACAAAAATACTAATCATATTCTACAATTCATTCCAGAGGTAGGTCTTGTTCATAATGAATCACTCTGTAAGGAAATCACTGGCTGCATTGATTTTCAGAAAAATAACTAGGCCAGGAAATTTCTTATAAGATCAGATGCTTTTTTTGCCCCGTCAAAAGGTTGAGGGTTTCTTTTTTCATTAATTTTCTCCAGTATTAGTTTATCCAGATTAAATATATTGTCATGTGTATATCCTAATTCAATAGCGTTTTCTTCTTGTTCAAAATGACCTTTTATTGGAATGAATATTCCGGGTGTTCCATAATGCCTTGATTCATCTATGGTGGATTTTCCAGCAAGTGCAATTACCAAATCTGCTGCAAATATTACTTCATGTAAATTATTTACAAATCCAAGATTTCTAATGTTTGGATGACTCATGTCAAATGATGGACCACTCACAATCACAAGTTCAAAATCATGGTTGATCTTTGGATATATTTCGAGAATTTTTTCAATCAAGAATTTGCCAGAATCAGTTCCACCTATGCTTACAACAATTGTTTTCTTGTGGAATGCAAATTTCTCACGTAGCTGCTCACGTGACTGTGATGTATTACGTACTATTGGACCAACTCTTACTAGATTATCTTCGTTCTTTCCATTTTCTGGCAAAATCACAAGATCGCATTTTTCAATTATGCTTTTCATTGATTTGTTCATTTGTCCTTCAATTATGGAACCAACACCTCTTGCAAAATTTGTCTTGAGTATGTCTGTCACTAAAATGGTCTTGATTCCCATATCTTGGGCAGTCACCAATGATGCAAAATCTTCATCACTTGTGACAAGTCTTGGGTGGTAGTTTTTTAGTATTTGAGATGAAATTACTTTACATTCTTTGTAATAAGAATAGTATTTGAAGAGCCATTTGAGAGGCTGTTTGAGTTTTCCATTCTCGACTTGAAAAGCGGGGGGTCTGTATAGGTCATCTACATCAAATCCATTCTGTGAAATAAGTGATGGTGCAGAACCTCCGCTTACAAACCTCTTTGACACATTGTCAAGGCTTTGGGATATGGCAACATCACGCGTTGCATGTCCCAATCCAATGGGACTTGAGAAAAAAACTAGATCTAGCATATCTACGACTTGAATGTAATTTCTCTATTTTTATTTTGAGTGATTCTCAAAGTTTAAATTCATTTTAACGTGGAGCTTGCTTGGGTTCATAGTCCAGGTCGGTTATGACGTCGCCCTTACACGGCGAAGATCCAGGGTTCAAATCCCTGTGGACCCACTTAAAACCCTCTGAGACCAACGGGTCTGCATAGTTCTGGATGGCTTTTCAAATATGAAATTTTTTGGAGCATGGATTGCTTGTCTTGAGGGAAAGTTCCACCTATTGGATAAGCATTTGATCCATGGTTTGCACGAAATACTACTTGTGTATCAGGTTCTATTTTTGATATCAAAAGTTCAAGCTCTGTCAAGGCTTCCAAATCATCAATTGGTAGAAATGGTTCTTTGAATTTTGTCAAAAATTCGTCTCGTATACCATCTTCTAAATGTAAAGTAAGAGCTCCAACATAGTGGGGAGCAGATGCACTGAGCACCTTGGCAGTCTCCTCAATGTGGTTCCTTGAGTATGTCTTTCCACCTAGGCCTAGAATGACCATGCATGATATTGTATATCCTGCGTCTTTTGCTTTCTGACATGATCTAATGATTGTCTGGCCTGTTGCACCCTTGGTAACTTTTTTGAGAATTATATCTGAACCGCTTTCTATACCAATATAGAACATTGTAAGCCCTGCAGCATACAACTTTTTGAGATCCTCTGGAGATTTTTTCATAATGTTTTGTGGCATGGCATAACATGATATACGTTCAAAGTTTGGAAATTTCTCTCGTAGGTAGTCGAGAATTTGGATCATCCTCTCAGTTGGCAAGTTCAGTGCATCACCGTCTGCAAGAAATATTCTAGTACTGTCGGGCATGTGCTTTGAGGCAAGATCAATTTCCATTTTGATCTCCTCCCATGGCCTTTCGGAATATTCTTTTGAGCGATACATGTTACAGTATGAGCATTTGTTAAATGAGCAACCCAACGTAACCTGAAAAATTAATGACTTGGCTTCAGACGGAGGCCTGTAAAGGGGATAATCATAGTCTAACATATTCTAATCTAATCAATTGTATCTTATCAGTTATTCGATCTTGTATTGTCTCAAAACTGCTTAGGTTTTTCATGATCAGTTATCCCTATCTAAGGATGCGACAAATAAAGATCTATTAATTAACTGATGATACACGGAAATACATGCCCACAGATCCATATGCCAAACGTCTGCTTTGGTTTGTATTTATGGGCTCAAAAGGTGGATTAAACAGGATCCGTTTTATTTCTCATATACGCAATAAGCCGCTTAACGCTAACCAACTTGCAAAAGAAATGAATCTTGACTACAAGGCGATACAACACCATGTTGGAGTGCTTGAAAAAAACAATCTGATAACTCGTGTGGGTGACAAGTACGGTGCAACATTTTTCATATCTACATTTCTTGAGGTAAACATACAAGTCTTTGACGAAATTGTAAGCAAATTGGAAAAAAGTACATAAGCAAAGTGGGATTAGTGTTTTTCAAATGGAAGCAATAATGACTGCAAGCACAATCGTATCAGGGGCAAACATGATAGCACTTGGGGTACTAATGGCTGTTTTTGCCAAGATGTATTCTAAAACCAAGGCACAACTGCCTCTTGGGATGATATTTTTTGCGGGCTTGCTATTTTTGCACAACGTGATTGGAGTCTATGCATACTTTACAATGATGGAACTATATGCTGTTGCATTATTGCCATACATGTTAGCAGTACATGTTGCAGAACTTGCTGGCATATTGATATTTTTGCGAATAACTCTACAATAGACTTGATTTATTTGTAAGATAGACAAAATCAATTTGTGAAACAGCAATACAAAGAATATCTTAAGCTAAACAAGAATATTCTTCTAGGATTCCTTGCATCTATTGTAGTCTCTGCAATTGTTGCACAAATGTTTTCTAGTCAACAAAGCTATGTCAATGCAACAATAACTCTTGGTGTTGATTACCTTGTATATTTTTCCACTTTTGGAACACTCTTTTATTTTGACAACAAGAAAAAATATGTTCTAAAAACAGGAGAAGTGGACAAGGCAAGTCTACGACGAGATCTGATAAAAGTAATATCATCTCTTGGAATCGGTGAGGTTGTCTATACAATTTGTAGATGGTCTCTTCAATATTATCTGCTTACAAATTCATATCAAGCATATGCAGCATCGTTGATATCTCAATCCGTATCTACTGTGATCTACATGGTTACAGTAAATCTGAGTGTAAAATTCATGAGGTTGTACAAAGATGGTCCTTAGCATATTTGTTGATGGTTCTGGAGGTACTAACTCTGGTTTTGGTTATTTTATAAAAGAAACAGGAGAATCCTTCTATGAAAAAAAACCAGATATAACAAACAACCAAGCAGAATACATGGCTATAATTTCTGTTCTAAAAAAATTTTCAGGCATTGCAGATGAAGTCATGATATACAGTGATTCAAAAAATACCGTTTCTCAACTAAACCATGAATATGCCATAAACAATGATCAACTACGAAATCTTGCAAGAGAAGCATGGGAATTGATGACCAAGATGTCAAACCTAAAGATAATGTGGATTCCTAGAAACCAAAATCTAGCTGGAAAAATGCTTGGCAGTTAAAGGTGCGATGTTTGGGATCCAATGCTTTCTTTGGATAAACTTATTATACAAATACATTTGAGTCGATCTCATTAAAATGAGTGAATCAATTTTTCTATCTCCAAAATCCATTGCCATAATAGGAGCTTCTGATAAGGAGGGAAGTGTAGGACGCGCTATTACATCTAACATACTAAAAGGATACACTGGAAAAATTCTTCCAATCAGTCCAACAAGAGAAACAGTATTTGATAAAAAAGCATACAAAAGTGTTCTAGATGTTCCAGAAGAAATAGATCTTGCAGTTATCATCACAAAAAATGATGTTGTTCCTGCAGTGCTTGAAGAATGTGGCAAAAAGAAGATCAAGGGAGCAATTGTCATCACTGCTGGATTCAAAGAGGTCAACGAAGAGGGAGCAAAACTTGAACGAAAACTTGCAGAAATTGCAAAGCAATACAATATCAAAATTATCGGACCAAACTGTCTTGGTGTCATGAACTTGGCACCACAAACGATGATGAATTCTACCTTCCTCAAGGTGACCCCAAAATCTGGAGGAATTGCTCTTGTATCTCAAAGTGGTGCTATCTGTGCCGCACTAGTTGAAGACGCAAGTGCTCAAGGAATAGGATTTTCTTCTGTAATTAGCATGGGCAACAAAGTAGATCTCAACGAAGTAGATATTTTAAAAATGCTCGCAGAGCATGAGCAGACCAAAGTCATTGTAATGTATCTTGAAGACATGACAAATGGTCGAGAATTTTTGAAAATTTGTAAACAAATTACTAGATTAAACAAACTAAAGAAACCCGTTTTGGTCCTAAAATCTGGTAGAAGTCCAGAGGGCGCAAAAGCAGCCATGTCTCATACTGGTGCACTCATGGGCTCTGATGAAATCTATGATGCATTGTTAACACAATCTGGTGCAATCAGGGTTGATACTATGGAAGAATTATTTGATTATGCAGTAGCTTTCTCAAAACAACCATTACCGCTAAAGGGAGATCTGGTTATAGTATCAAATGCAGGAGGGCCTGCAATAATTTCTACAGATGCTTGTTCAAGAATAGGAATCAAGATGGCAAGCATAGAAAATATACGACCACAGATAAATGCAGTAATTCCTCCATGGGGAACTTCTAGAAATCCAGTAGATATTGTGGGAGATGCTGATTTTAACAGATTTGATCATGTGTTAAATCTTGTACTTGCTCACCCAAATGTTGGTTCAGTCATAACAATGTGTACACCTTCTGCAACACTTGATTACAACAAGCTTGCTGAAGTAATTGTTACTGCTTCAAAAAAATACAACAAGACAATGCTTGCAAGTCTAATGGGTCTTGATGAAGGAATAAAGAATCGAGAAATTCTTGCAGAAGGTGGTGTTCCGTATTACACCTATGCAGAAAAAGCAATTCGTGCACTCAAGGCGATGTTAAGATTTTCACAATGGTCTCAAACATCTGAAGGAAAGATACAACAGTTCAAAGTAAACAAGAAAAAGGTAGAACAAATTTTTGCCAAGGTAAAATCTGAGGGAAGAAAGAATTTGTTAGAAGAGGAGGGACAAGAAGTTTTGAAAGCATATGGTTTTCCTGTACCTAAAAGCATTCTTGCTACAAAGGAAAAAGAAGCAACAGTTGCAGCAAAAAAAATTGGATATCCTGTTGTAATGAAGATATCTTCTCCACAAATAATTCACAAGTCTGATGCAGGTGGAGTCAAAGTGGGATTAAAGACTCCTCAGGAAGTCAAAAAGACCTTTAAGGAAATAATAAAAAATGCAAAAAAATATGACAAAAAAGCTATCATCAAAGGAGTACTGGTTCAAGAGATGGTAAAAGGCGGTAAAGAGACAATTGTAGGTTCAAAACAAGAACTGGGATTTGGTCCTGTAGTTATGTTTGGAATGGGAGGAATCTATGTTGAAGTGCTCAAAGATGTCACATTCCGAGTTGCACCTGTCACAGATTCTGAAGCAGATGAAATGATATCATCTATTAAAACAAACAAGTTGTTACAGGGCGTAAGGGGTGAGAAACCATCTGATGTAACAAAACTTTCAGATTGTATCCAAAGAATTTCTCAACTTGTTACTGATTTCCAAGAAATAAAAGAACTTGACATGAACCCAGTACTTGTATTTGAAAAGGGTAAGGGCTGTAAAGTAGTAGATGTAAGAATTGGACTTGCTTAGAGCGCACAACAATTTTGTTATAATATTTATATTACTTGCAAAGGGTATTAGCAGATATGCCAATTAAGACAGCTTCTGAGTATATTCAAAGTCTCAGAGGTCGTGACATGAAGGTCTATCTTTTTGGTGAACTTGTAAAAGAACCAGTTGACCATCCTATGATAAGACCTTCAATAAATGCCGTGGCAGAGACGTATGATCTGGCAGAAAAAGAATCTGAGATGGCAACTGCAAAATCATCCATAACAGGTTTGCAAGTCAATAGATTTTTGCACATTGCAGAAAGTGCAGATGATCTTGTAAACCAAAATAAAATGCAGAGAAAACTTGGACAACTTACAGGAACATGTTTCCAGAGATGTGTGGGAATGGACGCACTAAATTCTTTGTATTCTGTTACTTTTGAAATTGATGAAAAACACAAGACCAATTATCATAAACGACTAGTTGATTTTATTAAAATGATTCAGCAAGAGAATTTTGTCATTGGTGGTGCTATGACTGATCCAAAAGGAGATCGAAGCAAAGCGCCACATCAACAAGAAGATCCAGATGTATTCTTACACGTAGTGGAAAAAAATGACAAGGGCATATTTGTTACAGGTGCCAAGGCTCACCAAACTGGTTGTATCAATTCACACTGGATTATAGTCATGCCCACCATGAGATTATTGGAGGGTGACAAGGATTATGCAGTGGTTGGTGCAATGCCTGCAGATGCTCCAGGAATTACATACATCTACGGACGCCAGTCTTGTGATACAAGAAGTATGGAGGATGGAGACATTGATGCAGGAAATGCAAAGTTTGCAGGCCAAGAAGCACTCATGGTCTTCGATCGAGTCTTCATTCCATGGGACAAGGTGTTCATGTTTGGTGAATATGAGTTTGCTGCAATGCTTGTAGAGAGATTCACATGTTACCATAGAAGAAGCTATGTGTGCAAGACCGGCTTGGGTGATGTACTAATTGGTGCTGCAGCTGCAATTGCTGATTACAATGGAGTTCCTGATGTTTCTCACATTAAAGATAAACTAGTAGAGATGACGCATCTCAATGAAACCATATATGCATCTGGTATAGCATCATCTTCGCAAGCACATCGTACAAAATCTGGCGTTTGGCTAAATGATGACATGCTGGCAAATGTTACAAAACATAATGTAACTAGATTCCCATATGAAATTGGCAGGCTTGCACAGGATATTGCAGGTGGTCTTGTTGTCACACTTCCGTCTGAAAAAGATTTGAAAAATCCCACTACCGGCCCAATACTGAAAAAATATCTCAAAGGACGAAAAGGTGTTGATGTTGAAAGCAGAATCCGCATCTTACGATTAATTGAAAATATGACTTTGGGCAGAAATGCAGTAGGATATCTTACTGAATCAATGCATGGTGCAGGTTCTCCACAGGCACAAAGAATACAGATTGCACGTCAGATGCAGCTTGGATACAAGAAAAAACTTGCTAAAAATCTTGCAAGTATCAAAGAAAATTCTGAACCCGAGTCTGAACAATCAGATTATTTCCAACGTGTATTCAAGATAAGAAAGTAAAAGTTTACTAGATATTTTATTGTAAAGCAGGATCTTTATCTGTACTATTCTTGAATTCATCATTTGTTTTAGTCTCAGACAGGTCTGAATTTTCTGTCAGATATGACTTGTCATTGGATAAACTTTCGTCCATGTCAGATTTGTTTACGGTCTCGTCCAAACTCTTTGTTTTACCTTCATCTGATAATTTTTCTATACTTGACTTTGGTTTGCCAAATTGTTTCACCAACATTATCCCGACAATGACAGCTATTATGATGTAGTTGATTGGTGGGGTAAGTATTCTTGTAACGTAGCCTATTTGAGGAATGACATAGACCACCTTTCCAATATAATCTCCTTTTGTTATTGGAAAGTCAGTCCCAGGTATGGATCCAGGATTTGCATCTCCTTTTGTTCTAATTACAAGAGGATCTTTGTTTAGTATCTCAGCAACTCTATGAACTATGACCTTGTCATGTCCATCTGGCCTGTTGAATACTATGATATCTCCAACTTTTAATTGATCAAAATTAACATGTCCCTGAACTACAATTACATCAAAAATTTCCAAGTTTGGTATCATACTTCCACTTGATACTACATAAAATGGATTTTCTGTACCAAAAGCTACTCTAAGTCCAATCCAAATTATTGCAATACCGACTACCACAATTATAATGTCCTTTACGATACCTGATTTGAGAGAAAGTTTACTCAATTATTCATAATTCTCTGAAATCGTAAGATAAATCTTGCTTAACAATGTAGAGTTACTTTAGTTTGTTACCGCAACTTTCACAGAATTTAGAACCTTGGCTGTTGGTATAGCCGCATTTACACTTTAAATTACTTTCAAGTGAACCTCCAAGCAATACAATCTCACCAATTTTTTTGATGTCATCCCACTTTATTGTGACATCTGTTCCATCATTTCTTGTTACAACTAGCACTATGCTTGACTGGTCTGGTTGAATACCCATCTCCTTGACCACTCCAACCTTTTTTGCTTCAGCATCATAAACTCCAAGACCTGTGATGGAACTAAATGTCTTGACACTGGCAGAAGCTTTTGGTTGTTCTTGTAATTGAAAACTTTGAGCTGGTTGTTGTGGTGGTACTGTATTATTTGTACTAGAAACAGGTATTGCAGCTCCCACCGATGCCGCTTCATCAGGCTTGCTGAAATTTCTATATTCTGCAAGAATTGATCCACACGTGGTACACACGTACTGCCCTTTCTCTAATAAGATTAGATTTTCTGCAACTATCTCATTTGGATTTTCATATTCTATTTTTGGGCTTCCTTCGTATTCTTTCTCACATGTATTACAATAATATTTAGAAATTTTTTCTGAATCAAGACGTCCGACTGGGGCAAGAAACAAGTCTGGTCCACCCAAATTGCCTTTTCTTTGCTGATCATCATTTACTGTTGCCATGATAAAACCTCCAGATCCTCTTAATTTTTTTAATCGAAGTTCATTACTCATGCTTTAATCTACATAAATCTCAGATAATTATGTATATCATTTTGATGGGTCAAATCTATGACACATATCGGAGCAAGAGATTATACAATTTCTAAAAATAATCATATTTTTTTCAATATTTTGGAAAGAGTTATTAGAGCCAGAAGGCTATGTTAAACAAAAATTGACGGAAATAGGTGATCGAACTTTTCTCTGTCGTTTCAATAAAAAGATGATGAATAAATTTGACAAAATTTGAAGAATTAGGACTAAAGGATACCATACTCACTGCACTTAATGAAATGGGTTTTCGCGAACCATTTCCAATTCAAGCAGGAGCAATTCCGGTACTTCTTTCAGGTCAAGATGTTATTGGTCAAGCACATACTGGAACTGGAAAGACTGCTGCATTTTCATTACCTATCATTCAAAATGTTATACCAAAAGGTGGAGTGCAGGCACTTATCATAGCTCCAACACGAGAACTTGCGGTACAGATATCTGATGAAATTGTAAAATTCTCAAGACACTCTGGAGTACGAAGTGTAACAATCTACGGTGGTCAAAGTATGAATGTGCAATTACAAGAACTTCACAGGGGAGTAGAAATTGTAGTTGCCACACCTGGACGTCTAATTGATCATATCAAACGTGGTTCAATAAAACTACAGAAAGTAAAGTGGGTTATACTTGATGAAGCCGATACAATGCTTGACATGGGATTCATTGAGGACATCAAATTCATCTTGGATCTGGTTCCAGAAGATCATGTTAATGCATTATTTTCTGCTACCATGCCTGCTGCAATATTGATGCTGGCAGAAAAATACATGAAAAATCCACAAAAAATATTCATCGATTCAGATGATCTAAGTGGAGAAGGAATCGAACAAGCATTTCTTGTAATAAAAGACAGAGAAAAAACAGATTATCTATTCAAGTTTATAAAAGAAAACGGTGCTGGCCAGGCAATAGTATTTTGTTCTACAAAAGATAGAACAAGACGAGTTGCCCATGAGCTTGAACAAGGAAGATTCAACGTGGTTTCAATTCAAGGAGACATGTCTCAGTTTAGAAGAGACAAAGCAATGTACATGTTTAAGAAAGGTAAAGCAGATATTTTGGTTGCTACTGATGTGGCAGCAAGAGGCATTGATGTACCTAAAGTTGCATTGGTGATAAACTATGATGTTCCAAACCAAGACATGGTATACTTCCATAGGATTGGAAGAACTGCACGTGCTGGAGAAAAAGGCAGAGCAATTACACTGGTGTCTTATTCCTCAATTGGCGATTTCAAGGCAATATCTAACCAAACCAAGGTCCAAATGAAAGATCTAAACAAGGAACTAGGAATTGCAGTCAATATTCCAGATCCACTAAAAAGAGAAGTAAGCCACAGACGAAACTTTAGGTCAGGCGGTGGCGGTTATGGACGATCTGGAGGCGGCGGCTACGGTAGGTCAGGCGGTGGCGGTTATGGAAGACGTGACGATAGAAGAGATGATCGCCGAAGATCAGGAGGCGATAAAAACTATTACGGCCTACGAAGTCGTTGGTAGAAAACCGTTCAATATATTTAGGGATTCAGAATTTTATAATATATGGATAAAGCAAAACCTGTAAATTCACAGAACTGGGAAAAAGAAGTCATGTCTTCTCAAATTCCTGTGTTTGTAGATTTTTGGGCTGAATGGTGTGGTCCGTGCAGGATGGTAAGTCCTGTAATTGAGGAGCTAGCCGGTGAATATGCAGGAAAGATCAACTTTGTCAAGGTTAATGTTGATGAAAGCAACGAACTTGCATCAAAGTACAATGTCTTTAGCATACCGACACTAGCATTATTCAACAAGGGCCAAGTTGTAGCACAACAGGTAGGAGCTGCATCAAAGGGCTCTTACAAGAATATGATAGATAGTGCTCTTTCAAAAATCTAAACCTCATTTCTTCTTTTTTAGATCTAAAATAATTAATACCGGTCAAGGAAACAGTCCACATGTCATTTGGGGATATTGATACTCTAAACCTTCTATTTGACAAACTACAGAATCTACTAAATGATACCCAAGGATACTATGAGTCATTTCTTGATGCAAATACAATGTACAAACAAGGAAAATTAACAGACAAGGAATTCTTTGAGAAACTGGGAGACTATGTAGTATCATATTCATCACTAGAGTTTTTGTCTGTCAAAGTAATCTTTGAGCTAAAAAAATCACTTGACAAGATAGCTGGTGGACGTGCTTCTGGCGGTTCTACCATGGCAAGCCCAATGCCTCCAGGCATGGGATCGCAAGCATCACATGTTACAGCATCTACCTTGCCGGGACCTGGACAGCCTCCATCAATTATCTCGGCTGCTGCAGCTTTTTCGACACCTGGTGAGCTTCCGCGACCGGATCCTTCATTGTTGCCAAAACAAAGCTCCTCAAGTGGTCCCGTGTGCAACTCTTGTGGGTCTGCTCTAAAAATTAATGCAAAGTTTTGTTCCAAATGTGGAAATAAAACATCCTAAAAATCTAATACTATCAGTCTTGGTTTGCGCCACACTCTGTACAGAATTTTGCAATTGTAGATAATTTTGAACCACATTCTGGACAAAACTTGGTACTTGCGTCAGTAGGTGTACCAACGCTACCATACAAACCACCAATAGTCTTCATTGCGCCTGTTGGCACAAATGTATCGTCATCTACTAAAGGCGTTGGAGCAAAATCTCTTTCTTCTACAAAATTCATTATTCTGGGCATCTGTTGACCTGGATTTTTTGGATCAGGTACCATATCGCCTAACCAAAATGCAAATCTGGTCAATGTAAGCTCTGGTGTAGAAAAAGTCAATGTATGACTTGACATATAATCATCAGCTGCTGTCTTACCATTGAACACTTTCATTAAATGCACTAATCGGAATAGCTGTATATTGTTTTTTATTTATTGGTGGACCGAGGGGGATTTGAACCCCCGACTTCCGCGTTGCGAACGCGGCATCACTACCACTAGACTACCGGCCCTTTTGTTATCAATAATACCAACTGCTTTTATCTATTTACTCAAAGAATAATACTAGGTTTTCAATTCAAATTTCTGATGACTGTTGATGCTGTAATTACAGGGTCACACGTTATTCTTCAAAATGGGGGAATGGTAGACAAGAACATTGTCATAGATGAAGGCAAAGTTGTTGGTCTGACAAATGATATTCCACAATGTGATCTAAAAATAAAAGGAGATGGTTTGGTCTCACTTCCTGGAATAATTGATCCTCACATACATTATGGTGTATATTCACCAATTGACGAAGCTGCAATAACAGAATCAAAAGTAGCCGCAATAGGGGGAGTTACTACAATGATGAGAATGTTGAGACTGAGCGGCTCATACAAGAGAAATCTAGATTCCCAACTTGAGACAAGTGCAAAAACACATTATGTTGATTATTCAATTCATGCCTCAATACTTTCCAAAAGTCAAATCGATGAAATGGAATTTTGTAAAAGTAGAGGAATAACGTCATTTAAGATATACATGAATCTTGGCGAAGAAGTGAGTCATATCTACATGGACATGCAGCCAGGAGAAAAATCTTTGCGAGAAGAAAGAGTAGAGATGACAACAGACATGATTGAAAAGATAATTGAAAAAGCTGCAGCCCTGAATTGCCAAGTTCTTGTGCATGCAGAAGATTATCAAATGTGTTCCTGTGGAATAAAGACTGCGAAAGAGAAAAAAATGGATGGACTTGGAGCCTGGTCCCAGAGTAGACCTGTGGAATCTGAAGTCAAGTCAATTACTAATATATCTAAAATTGCAAGAAAGTTTGGTTGCAATCTTTATTTTGTACATATTGGATCACGTGCTGCAATTGATGCAATACATCAAGAAAAGAAAAATGGAACCAAGATTCATGTTGAAACATGTCCTCATTATCTGACATTATCACATGAATCACAAAAAGGATACCTCGCAAAAGTCATGCCTCCAATACGCTCTTCTCATGATGTGGAATCAATATGGCATGAAGTACAGAATGGCAGAATGGATACAATAGGAACAGATCATGTGGCAAATCGGCTGAATCTAAAGTTGGGCGGAGAAAATGTATGGAGTGCACTTGCTGGATTTCCAGGAATGGGTACAATGCTTCCAATATTGCTCAGTGAAGGAGTCAACAAGGGAAGAATAAATCTTCAGCAATTATCAAATATGACAAGCCTCAATACTGCACAAATATTTGGGATGTATCCAAAAAAAGGAACAATCAAGAAAGGTTCTGACGCAGATATTGTTCTAGTTGATTTGAAAAAGGAAGCAAAAGTGTCCTCTGAAAATATCGATGGTTTTTCTGATTATACTGTATACGAAGGATGGAATCTCAAGGGATGGCCTGTCAAGACAATTGTTCGAGGAAACGTCATAGCTGAAGATTTCAAGATCATTGCAAAACCTGGTTATGGCAAGTTTGTTTCAAGACCTCAAATCTGACTCGAAAATTTTTATTAAATTGTTATAAAACCTGATTTTACTGCTGATAGAGCAATGTTTAGGCCAAACAAGGCAAATGTTACAGCATATATCGATATCATGGAAGCTTTTAATATTTTTTCAGATACTTTCTTTTCAATTATTGTATGGATAAACTTGCCTCCATCTAGAATCGGTAATGGTAACATGTTGAATATTCCTATGAAAAATGACAGCATCCAAAGCCACAACAAGAACATGAAGACCTCTGGACTCCAATGGATGTAGTATGGAACTACTGGTTCGTATGATGGTAATGCTGCTCGCAAAATTCCAAGCATTCCTTTTTGCGGATCATCCGTAGATGGAGTGGTGACAACAGGAATTTGCAAAGTTTTCCCGTCTCTAATTACGGTGACCATGGCAGTGTCTCCGGCCTTTAATTTTATCTTGGCAAAGTCTTGGGGTAGAGCAATAGAGTTTCCATCTATTGCATTTATGATATCATCTTTTTGCAGCCCAGCTTTTTCAGCGCCTGAACCTGCTGTAACTGAGACTATGGGGACTCCAAGGGGCTGATGATAAAATACACCCTTGATTGGGTCTGGCATTATGAGGGCAAATGATGGATTGAATATTAACAGTCCTGCAATTATGAATGAAAACAAAACATTTGATGTCGCACCTGCACCAATTACTCTGAGGCGTGAGAGTTTTTTTGCCTTGACAAATTCTTCCTCGTCAGGCTCTACAAATCCTGCAAATAATGCAATAAAGACTGCAAATCCTCCAGTCTTGATTTTTATTTTTTCTAGTGTGGCAACAATTCCATGCGCACCTTCATGAATCACTAGAACGATTGGAACAGAAAGCAGAAAATATGCAATGTTTGAGCTTGACTGGATTGTAACTCCTGGTATTAGTACGGTCATCTCTGAGAATGATTCTGGCTTTACAAAAAAGTTTGATAGGTTTGATGCAAGGTACCAGAATGCTGCACCCATCATTATAAAACCGAGAACCACGCTTATGTTGGAAAAAATTCTAGTTGCACGTTGGGTCCTGTTTAAAATTCTTGAGAGTATCAATTGTACATTCTGGTTCTTGTATGTCAAACTGTATGGTTTTATTTCAAATCCATGCTTGTCAAGCTTTGAGACCTTTGCAACTGTAAATACTACAACCCATGCAATCAAAACATAGATGATGGAATTGTGCGTTAAAAATTCAAAAGCCAAATTAATTGATACTCTTTTTAGTCAGGGCAAATTTATCAGTTGCTATGGGAATTATACTAGTTTCAACATATCCTGACAAAAAATCAATTTCTAGAATAGCACATGTTGTAGTGGAACAAAAACTGGCAGCTTGTGTTAACTATACAAAAATAAACTCTGTTTATTCATGGAAAGGCAAAATTGAAGATGCCGAAGAATTTCTTGCACTCTTTAAAACTACAACAAAATCAAAACAAAAACTCAAAGAAAAAATAGCAAAATCTCATCCATATGATGTGCCAGAAATTGTAGAGCTCAAGATGGATAATGTCAGTATGTCGTACATGAAATGGCTTGAAGAGTCAACTTTGGGGAGCAAACCTGAGAAGCGAAATAACGCCTCCAAGAGACGAAACCCGTAGTCCGGCGTCTGTAGTGGAATCTACTGCATAAACTTCAACTCCTTTTGATTCAACATGATTGAGAAATTCTATTATTTTATCTTCATCTTGCTTTTCAAAGATCTTGTCTGAAAATACCAGTGACTCTACTGCACCAATTTCATTTGCCTTTGCAGTCTCCTCAAAACCCATGGTGAACTTGTTGCTTTTCTTGTTTGCTCTTGCCATGGTTTCATCTAGTATGGCAGAAACCTTTGCAATCTTACTAGTATCAAGTGTCTGCTTCATTATCTCAGACTTGATAAAAGTGTAAATCCCGTCTTCTCCTGAAGAGTCTATTCCATCTACTACCTGTATCTTGTGTACCTTAATTGATGGAACCTCTGAAAGGAAATTTGCCAATCTTTTCTTGGTTTCACCTGGACCAAATATCACAATACTATCCCCATCTCTTAGCAAAGTTGAGATTGCACTCTGAACATCTTTGAAAAAATCTTGTATGTTGAATTTAGACTTGTATCTCTTTCCGCTTGCACCCGAATACATGTTTGGTAAAAGTTTTAGATGTGTTCCACTCAATCTTCCCAAACCACAGTCTGTAGTATCTATTGCAGCAAGAAGAAATGTACTAGTGTCTTTTTTTCCAAAGATCAATTTTTGCTCAATATCACTCCAACTCTTCTTGACAAGTGTAACAGCATCACCAATTTTTAATGTCAGGGAATGGTGTGATCCCTTGCTTACTGATGGATTATCTGACTCTTCTATTGTACCCTGCACTCTTAATCTGTCTACTACTTCATCAATAGAAATTTTTTCAACATCCAGTGCTATGCGAATCCTGACCCTCTCTCCCTTGTCAGGTCTTGAAAAATCCTTTTCTTGCTTGACTGCTCGTGAAGTATCTCCAGTTACTCTGTCTCCTTTGGATATTATACGTCGTAGTGTAAAAAGATCATCTGATTCCTCTGGTATGAGGGCAACAGCGTTGTCATCTATCTTTTTAATAATCAATCTAATACCTTTGTGGAACTATAATAAAAAAGAAAAGTAATCTAGTTTGTTAACTCGTCGGTCTTGGATTCCTTCTTTTCTTCTGCTTTTTTCCTCAAATAGTTCTGGACCCATTCCTGTGTTATGACTCCAGATTCGGTCAAGTTAACAAGCGTGTTGGTTGAAGCTTCTCCCACTACTTTGCCCGTGTTTCTTCTTACCTGTCTCCACTTTAGATTTGTATTGCCGCTTTTTGACGAGTATATGATTCCCAGTACTTCTTTTGCGTTTACAAAAGTCATGTCTCGAATCTTTTTTAGAGTAACCTTGTCTGCAGCCTCTACATATATTGGACCAGGCGTTGTCTCACGTTCTGGGAACACTTCGTAATCCTCCAAGTAACTTTCAGGAATAAACGAGTTACAAGTGCTTAGGATTACAAACTTCCTAAAACTTTCAAGAGAACACGTTGCGTCTATTGCTACCATTTGTGTAAACAATGCTCTCGCCTTTTATCAAGCTTCTTGAAAGACTCAAGTAGGAACAAACAAAATTGTTTGCTGCAGGCGTTGATGACCAAATCCCTTTGATTTGATGAGAAGGATCTTGAGTTCTGAGCCTGCACTGGATTTTTATCAGTAAATGATCATATTGTTATCATGAAATCATATACTGAGTATCTTACATACAATATTCCATCAAGGCGAGGATTTGTAAATATCACATCAGAGGTAAGAAAAATAATTCAAAAAAGTGGAATCAACGAAGGTCTCTGTCTTGTCAATGCAATGCACATTACTGCAAGTGTCTTCATTAATGATAATGAGAGTGGATTGCATCAAGATTATGAAAAGTGGCTAGAAGAGATTGCACCACATGAACCTGTATCGCAGTATGAACACAATAAAACAGGCGAAGACAATGCAGACGCACATCTGAAAAGACAAGTAATGGGAAGAGAAGTTGTAGTGGCTATAACAAAAGGCCAACTTGATTTTGGTCCTTGGGAACAAATATTCTATGGAGAATTTGACGGTAAGAGACCAAAACGCGTTTTAGTTAAAGTGATAGGCGAATAGCTTTATGATAAAGAGCCTCTCTTCTGGGCCCCTTCTTCTAGTGGTTTTAGCTTGAAACTCTGTTCATGATTCTGTGCACCATGACTGCATTTTACGCAGCCTACCTTGAATCCATTACTGTCCTTGACAAAAGTTTCACAGCCACAAAAACAAGTCATTTGATTTTATGCTCCATCTCTCTGATATAACTTATTTCAATTAATTCTTGCAACAATTTCCACGTGGAATGTCATTATCATGTGGGCATTTTCTTGGATGTTTGAGCATAGTACATAATGCATCTGTAAATTGTGCATTCATGTGATGTTCAATACCACAAACCATTTCCTCATCAATGTCTACCTTTAGGGCACTATCCATTAGCACCTCGAGCAATCTACTGTTTCGCATCATGTTGGAGCCTATCTCTTCACCGTTCTTGGTAAGTGATACTCCACTTTTGTTATAATTTACAAGCTTTGACTCATTTAATTTTTTTAACATTTGTACTACACTTGGTTGTCTTACGTTTAGCATCTTGGCAATGGTACTAATTTTTACTGGATTTCCATCTTCCTTTATGTGCCATATTGCCTTAAGATACATCTCAACATGTTCTGCTTCGGCAGTTCCAACAAACAAAACTTCTTGATCTTTCATAATTGGTATCTCACTTACTTGATTTTACATCTTTTGATTCTTTTAACAAGTATTCAAAATATTCACGAGCAAATCCTGCTAGGCCAGAATGATCTGCCCATATGGCAACTGCCTCCTTTGTTCCTGTTGTGCCAAGCTCTTCACCAAGAAGTAAAACAACATATCTTTTATCGGAAATTATTCCTCCTCCGAAGAGACCTCTCTTTACTTTTACCGTTGCTAGTCTTGATAATGACTTTAACGTATCCGCCTCTACATCTTCTGAAACTAAAATTGTAATGTCCACTCCTCTATCATGTAAAAGTCTGATCTTTGGCAAGGCTTCTTTTGCCAATTCTTCTGCAACCTTGGGAATGGCAATCATGACCTCATTTCTACAAGAGTCTACCATCTCGAGGATCTTTGTTGCAATGTTTATCACACCTGAAATTATCCAAATGTCTGGACGTTCACTTATCCCACTTTGTTCATAGAGTGGAGTGAGTTCCTTGAGTACAATATTTTCATTATTTCTAAATTCTGTCTCAAACTGCTGCTTTGATGTCTGGATTGCAGTGGCTGGAGATTTTGCAAAATATTGCGTTGGTCTTGAATCATCAGAGCCTATCCATCCTTTCTCTTCAAGCGTGCCTAGGACCTCATAAATTTTTGAATATGGCACACCTGATTTCTGGCTCAGATCAGAGGCAGTAATGGGACCTGTTTTTAAAAGTGAAGAATAAGTCTTGATCTCATAACTTGTGAGACCCATTTTTTCCAGTGACTTTCTTGCCTTGTCTGATAGACTCATGTGATATGATCGGGGGCTCTTTTGATATATATGTCTAGGATTGGGCTTTTTGTAGGAAGGAACTAACCTATTCATCTGGTGTCTTGTAGGAAATGGATTAAATACTATCTCCTAAGATATGCGTATAAGACATGGAATTAATTCAGATATCTAATCAGAAGACTCCTACTCTAGGCAAGAAATCAACTATAAGATTTACTCAGAGTATCTGCCCTGAATGTAATATGATACTTGACGCAGAGGTCTTTGAAAGAGACGGTAAGGTATTCATGACAAAGACTTGTCCAACACACGGAGAATGCGAAGAACTCTATTTTGGCTCTTATGACATGTACAAAAAATTCAGTACCTACTGGATTGACGGAAAAGGTGCACATGCTCCAAACGTAATGATTGACAAATGTTCTTGTCCTAACAACTGTGGTTTGTGTTCTAATCACTTGTCTCACAGTGGACTGGCAAACATGATAGTTACAAACAGATGTGATTTGACATGCTGGTACTGTTTCTTCTATGTAAAGAAAGGACTTGAAGGCGCATACATGTATGAACCATCCCAAGATCAAGTACGAGCAATGATGAAGACATTGCGAGCAGAAAGGCCAATTCCAGGAAACTCTATGCAGATTACTGGTGGTGAACCAATGCTTAGAGAAGATATTGTCGATGTTATCAAAATAATGAAAGAAGAAGGTGTTGATCACATTCAGATGAATACAAACGGAATCAGATTTGCACTAGATCCAGAAGCAATGAGAGAAGTAAGACTTGCAGGTGTAAACAATCTCTATCTTAGTTTTGATGGTGTAACTCCCAGAACAAATCCAAAGAATCACTGGGAAATTCCATATGCACTAGAGAGTGCAAGAAAGACAGGAACTACAGTAGTATTTGTTCCAACAGTTATCAAATCAATCAATGATCATGAATTAGGTCCAATTATCAGATATGCTCAAAAGAACATGGATGTTGTCCATGCAGTAAACTTCCAACCAGTATCATTGACTGGAAGAATGGGCAAGAAAGAACGTGAAAAATATAGAATTACAATACCAGACTGTATACAAAGAATTGAAGAACAAACACAAGGTGAAGTAACAGTAGACGACTGGTTCCCAGTTCCAAGTTGCATGCCTCTAACAAACGTAATTGAAGCATTCTCTAGCAAACCAAAGTATGAACTCTCAATCCACTTTGCATGTGGTGCAGGAACATACATCTTTGAAGATGCAGAGACAAAGAAGTTTGTACCATTGACAAGATTTGCAGACATTCAAGGAATGTTAGAACTCTTTGAA
Organism: Nitrosotalea devaniterrae; assembly: GCA_900065925.1. Classification (GTDB taxonomy): domain Archaea; phylum Thermoproteota; class Nitrososphaeria; order Nitrososphaerales; family Nitrosopumilaceae; genus Nitrosotalea; species Nitrosotalea devaniterrae. The sequence continues at coordinate 187,634 of LN890280.1, forward strand.
GACAAGGCCGAAGAAATCAAGTCTGGAAAGAACAAGTACTTTACAATGCTCGAAGTAGTAAGAAAACTCTCAAGCTTTATCGATAAAAAGAAACAACCAGCAGGTCTTGACTTGGCAAAGATGTTCGGTAGCATCTTGATGAAGAGATCGTTTAATTCTGTAGGTTCATGGCATGTCAAAGGCCTGTTCTTGGGCATGATGCACTTCCAGGACAAATACAATGAAGACCTTGAAAGACTCCAGAGATGTGATATCCACTATCTTACACCAGACTTGAGAATCGTTCCATTCTGTGCCTTTAACGTAATTCCAGAGTGGTACAGGGATAGAATCCAAAAGAAATATTCCATATCTGTAGAAGAATGGGAGAAAAGAGTTGGAGTAAAACTCGAAGATGGTCTATACAGAGGAATCATGAGAAGAGGTTCAGGTGATGAGCTTGCAGCTGGTTGTGCAAAGAGCCAGATGATGCATGAAGCATCACAATCTCTAATGTAAAATACAAGAAAACTTGTTTCTTGTTTTGTAATTATTTAATCTAATACCTTATTAGAGAACCTGATAGATTTTACATTAATGCAAGTGTTGATCATATCTCCAACTAGTGGAGGAATAGGAGGTATAGCACAACATGTACAAGGCCTAAGTGATTTTCTACAAAAAAATAATTACAAGGTAGAGATTTTATCTTCGCAAAATACATTCACAATTCCAGTAAAGGGTTTGAAAAATCCAAGCTTTATGATATCTGCATTTTTAAAAACAAAATTCAAAAAGGGAAATGACATTATCCACGCTCATAATCTTCCATCTGCACTTCCTATGAAGAACGCAAGTGGAAAAAAAGTGCTTACACTTCATGGAATTTATTCTGAACAAGTTGACATGCTTCATGGCAAAATAACGGGCAAACTTTCAAACTCCTATGAAAAAGATGCGTTAACTTGGGCTGATGCAATAACCGTAATTTCAAAAGAAGCTCAAAATTATTATGCCAAATTAGGTTTCAAGGTGTATCTTGTACCTAATGCGATAGATATCACATCTCTTCCAAAATCTGAAGAGCGATTATATGAAAAACAAGTCATTTTTGCAGGCAGACTTTCAAAAGAAAAAGGCATATTGGACGTACTTGAAATGTCATCAAAACTTCCTCAGGATATTCATCTTTTAATTTTAGGATCAGGTCCTGAAGAAGATAAAGTACTAGAAGCAACAAAATTGAGATCTAATATTCATTTTTTGGGTTACACTCAAAGGGCAAGAACAATATCCCTAATCCGAGGATCAGATATGCTGATTCAACCTTCACTTGTTGAAGCCATCAGCTCGACACTTCTTGAAGCCATGGCATGCAAGACGCCAATAATTGCTACAAATGTAGGTGGAAACAAGGAATTACTTGAAAACAACATCAGTGGAGTCATTATAGAACCGAATTCACCGCAGCAAATTCTAGACGGGATTATGGATTTATTTTCAAACAAAGAAAAATCCACAAAGCTAAAAGAAGAAGCATTTAGACATGTACAAAAATATGATTGGTCCCACGTTGGAAAACTTTACTTGGATATCTATGAATCTCTGCTGCAATAGTCAAAAGGAGTATTAGAGTGAGAATTGTATGAAAGTAGCCATAGTAATGGGTACAAGACCTGAGATTGTCAAACTCTCTTCTTTGATCAAGTTGTTAGGAAAAAATAGTACTGTGATATTCACAGGTCAGCACTATGACTATAACATGAGCATGCAGTTCATGGATGAACTTGATATTAGAAAACCAGACTATTCAATGAAGCTTACAAAACTACAAAATGCTACAACTGACAGGGCTACACAGATAGGCGAGATTGTTTTAAACCTTGCAAAGATAATCAGCAGGATAAAACCTGATACTGTTCTTGTTCAAGGAGATACAAATACTGTACTTGCTGCTGCCATAACAGGAATAAAATGTAGTGTTCCTGTATCACATGTTGAAGCGGGGCTTAGAAGTTATGACTGGAGGATGCCTGAGGAACATAATCGTATAGCAGTAGATCACATATCTGAATTTCTTTTTGCTCCAACTGAACTTGCAAAAAATACACTTGCAAGCGAGAAAGTTCATGGAAGAACATTTGTTACTGGAAATACATCTATTGATGCAATACAACAAAACATTTCCAAGGCAGAACAAAAATCAAAGCTTTCCATTGATAAAAAGGACGAATTTGCACTTGTAACACTTCATCGTGGAGAAAATGTAGACAGCAAAGAAATACTTTCATCAATTGTACAAGGATTATTACGGTCTAAAATGGACATGATATTTCCAGCTCATCCAAGGACTGTAAAACAGTTGCAAAGATTTGGACTTGATAAAAAAATTCAAAAATCTGAAAACATACTGATCGTACCGCCTGTGGGATACTTTGACATGATGTATCTTATGAAAAAATGCAAATTCATCATATCTGATTCAGGTGGAGTACAGGAGGAGGCAACTTCTCCATCTATTAGAAAAAAAGTGCTCATAATACGCAAAAGTACTGACAGGCCAGAAGCGGTAAAGGCTGGATACTCTGAACTTGTTGGTACTGGTACTCAAAAAATCATCCATGCAATAAAAAAGGCAAAAAATGATTCCAAGATAACATCAACCACAAATCCATACGGAAGTGGTCATTCTGCTGAAAAAATTCTCTCTATTCTAAGAAAGACCCTGTAGATTATTGAATCTGTATAATCCTTCTATTGCAAACTGAACTGGCCATATGGGAATTTTATCCAATAATACAGTAACATCAGATACATATTCTGAACTTGATATCTTTCCAACTACGCGCTCTTTTGCATATGCAATCTTTTTCTGTAAACCTGAAAGATGTTTGTTTGGATAAACCCAGTAAAATGCTCCTGCAAACTGTGAATCTTTTAATTGATTTGTTACAAGCCAGTTTGCTGCTTTTGTTGCAGCATCAAGGAATTTTTTCTCGCCAGTTTTTTCATACAAATGAACAAAGGAGCACAATGCCTGTCCTATTGGAGGAGACTGTTTATGCCATACATGTCCATCCTTGTGGTAATATGTGTAAAATCCTCCGTCTACATCTTGGACTTTTGTGAGCCAATTTACACATTTTTGAAATGCTGCAAAACATCCTCTCTGACCCATATCTTCAAGTTCTGACAAGGGAAATCCCATCAAGTTGTATAATGGATAAATGGTAAAATGTGAATATGCTGTTTCATTGAATTTGTTTTGTAATGGTTGATAGAAAAATGGAAAAACCCCCTCAGAAGTCTGTGATTGTACTCCCCAAGAGATTGCAGAGTCAAGATCCTTTTTTTGCTCTTCTGATATCTCTAAATCATTTTGAAATTTTAACAAAATAAATGGAATGCAAATAGATTCGTAAGGATATACCTTGTCTGATTTTTCACTCTGACTGAAAAACTCTTTAAATCCAATACATTTGTCATCTTTTCTTTCAAGCATTTCAAAGAGCCATTTTGTTGTTTTTCTTGCAGATTCCAAAAAACGCTTGTCTTTGGTTTCATGATATAACTCACATAGTGCACCCGCACAAACTGCATTAGGATAAACATGAAATGTCTCAAAAAAGTTTCCAGAATCTGGATAGAATCTATCAAAAAATGCACCATTTGTTTTTGGATTGTTGCTATTGACTTGACCTAATAGTATTGACTCGCCTGTTTTTTTTGCAAGATCAAGAAACTTGGGGTCATTATACCATTTGTATAATTTTAACAGTAAGTTTATGCCGTATCCAGATATTTCATAAAAAATGAAAGGCTTGTCAGTTTCTCTCATTGGTTTTGTTGTATTTTGGAATCCGTAAAAGCCTGATTTTGCCTTGGTAGTTGAATCATCAATTGAAGATGGACCGAGAAGAAACTTTACAGCACTATCCAAAGCCAATTGCACATCTTTCATTTGTTTCAAAGTTTCAATTGACCCATAATATATTATAGGTTGGTAAAAGACTCTAGAATGAAATCCATGCCAACCAACTTGTTATCAAAGGTTGAAAATAATGAGGCAAAAATTTGTGTAATTGGGCTTGGACAGGTGGGATTGCCAACTGCGCTGACTTTTTGTCAATCTGGTTTTGATGTAACAGGACATGATATCAACAAAGATCTTCTATCTTCTTTGAATAAATCTAAAACACCATTTGAGGAAAAAGGCATTGAAGAATTATTGAAATCATGTATTGCATCAAACAAGTTTCATACTAATTCTAGTGCTGAAGACTCGATAAAAAATGCCGATGTCATTATAGTTTGTGTGGCAACTCCACTAACTAGTGGAATAATGCCTGACCTATCATATCTTGAAAAGGCATGTCTGTCAATCTCTGAAATATCTCTTGAAAATAAACTTGTGATAATTGAGAGCTCAATTCCCCCTGGAACCTTCAAGGGATTGGTTTTGCCAATACTTGAGAAAAGATCAAAACTTGGAAAAGACTTTTGGGCTGCATTTGTGCCAGAGAGACTAGCTCCTGGAACTGCATTATCTGAAATAAAAACAACTCCACGTGTAATTGGATATGCTGATGAGAACTCGGGAAATCTTGCCAACTCTCTCTATAAAAAGATGGTTACCTCGCAAGTTGTTTCAACACCAGTAGAAGTAGCTGAAATATCTAAGCTGGTTGAAAATGCATTTCGAGATGTTAATGTGGCATTTGCAAACGAAGTAGGGCTTATCTGTGAAAACTATGGAATTGATGTTTCTGAACTAATCAAAGTGTGCAATTCTCACCCTAGAGTAAAACTTCTTCAACCAGGTCCTGGTGTAGGAGGGCCATGTCTTCCAAAGGATCCATATCTTTTACTTAATCCTCCAGGAAAAAAGAGAATTGAATCTAAAATGATTACTGATTCACGAAAGATCAACGACAATATGCCATTTCATGTGGTAGAACTTGTAATTAGCGCCATCACAGAACATGGTAAAAAGGCATCAGAATCAACTGTGCTTGTACTTGGCGTATCATACAAAGCAAATGTAAGTGATACTCGTTTTTCTCCTTCAAAAGATATTGTAGAACAACTTTCAAAAAATGGATGTAATGTAATTGTATATGACCCAAAAAGCACTGAAACTTTTGGTGGGCGAAGAACTGAAGATATGTGGGATTCACTGTCTCAATCAGATGTTTTAGTTATAGTTACAGATCATGATGAATTCAAGAGATTGGATCTTGGCAAAATAAAACAGACCATGCGAACACCAATTGTAATTGATACTAGACGAATATTTTCAAGAAGTATGGCAGAAGAACTTGGAATAAAATACATCTCAGTGGGTTATACTAAAACCCTCAAAGATAAATGAAGCAGGTTGAGTCATCTTATATGATGGATATTTCAGGAATCAACGCTCTTGTAACTGGAGGAAATGGTGCGGTAGGCTCCAATTTGGTAAAAAGGCTTCTTGAACAGGGTGCTAAGGTGACAGTCCTTGATGATTTTTCACAAAGTGGGACAGGAAATCTTCCAAGACATGCAAATCTTACCATTATGAAAGGAGACATTACGGATAAGAAAATCCTCTCTAAAGTATTTTCAAAAAAATTTGACTATGTATTTCATTTGGCAGCAAGATTTGCAAATGAGCTCTCTGTAAAAGACCCACTTGAAGACCTTAGAGTTAATGTTCAAGGGACACTTCAGGTATTGCTTTATGCATCAAAACAAAAACCAGAGCGATTTCTTTATACTTCATCTTCATCACTTTATGGTCATCAAATAAAGCCCGTAATGAAAGAAGACATGATGCCAAATCCATCTACCCCGTATGCTACTAGCAAACTTACGGCAGAATACTATTGTAAATCAATCTATGAATTGTATGGAATGAACTATACCATTGTACGACTCTCAAATTCATATGGTCCACATGACCCTCCTGGAAGATACCGAAACGTAATTCCAAACTTTTTTGAAAATGCTTTGCATAAAAGACCAATTATTATAACCGGTACAGGAAAAGAGACACGTGACTTTACCTTTGTTGATGACTGTGTTGATGGTATTATTCTTGCAGCAACAAAAAAGGGTGGAAAAAATGAGACCTTCAATCTTGGGACAGGAAAGGAAACGCAGATTTCTCAGATTGCCAAATTAATTCTAAAGATAACAAAGAGCAAATCAAAGACAAATTACAAATCGATGCGAAGCTTTGATCATGTTAAACGAAGAAAAATGGATATCTCCAAAGCAAAAAGAATGATTGGTTACAATCCCTCCACGACAATTGAACGGGGACTGGAAAAAACATACCAATGGTTTCTGAGTAATTAAGGTGATTTGTATCAACTTACTTGTTTTCTGCAATATTGATCTGTCACAAAAATGGGGTGACTATGCTAGAATCTTTTCTTTGATGAATGCTTTTTCAAAACTTGGAAACAAAATATTCATTGTAATAATACGACCTGAATCAAAATCCCCACAAATATCAAATTTTAAAGAAAATGGTCTTGATGTAATTGAGATTCATCCTCCAGGTATAATGAAATTCAAGGGAAAACGAGGAATTGGAAAATATCTAAACTATTTGTCATCTCTTCCCACGACATCTAAGATTGCTTCTAAAATTATCAAAGATCATGGGATAGACTATGTATATGCATACATGCCAGGAATCGGAAGCTCACTTCCTGCAATGAGGGTGCAATCAAAACACAAGATAAAATTTGTACTAGATTTTGCAGACCTGCATGTCTTTGTAAGGCCAAAGAAAGTGACAGATGCTTCATTTCAAAAGGCTGATGAGATAATTGCAATAACAAGCTATCTAAAAGATGATCTACTAAAGAGAGGTATTTCTGAAAAAAAGATCCATATCATTCCAAATGGAGTAGATTTGAAATTATTTGATCCTGCAAAATACAGCATGAATGACATTAGTAATCTTAGGGAGTCCTTTGGTACAAAACACCTACTAGTATTTGCTGGCTCGCTACAGGATCTTAATTTGATAATTGATTCTGCAAAAGATGTAATTGAAAAAGTGCCTGATGTAAAATATCTCATTATTGGTGATCATAGAGATCCCAATAGGACACGCGATGTTTGGGAAGCAAAAGTGAAAGAAAAAGGATTAACTAAAAATTTTGTCTTTCTTGGAAGAAAACCTCGGGATGAAATACCAAAATATGTCATATGTGCAGATGTTTGCCTTGATTCCTTTCCAGATGAACCATATTATGCTGCAGCACATCCGGTAAAGCTGCTGGAGTATGGTGCTTGTGGAAAACCAGTCGTTGCAACAAGAGTTACCGAGACTGCAAAGCTGGTACAACATGGTGTATATGGATTCTTAGCAACTCCTGGAAATGGCGCCGAATATGCAAATTATATTGTAACACTGCTAGCTGACAAGGAAAAAAGGGAAAAGATGGGAAAAGAATTCTCTTCATATGTCAGGTCAACCTTTGATTGGAACAAGATCGCCATAGATCTTGAAAATGTGTTAAAGAACTAATGGATATCATGGTGCCTTTTTCAAGTATGTCTATCTGGAAATAACTAAAATAACTCAACTATGAAATTGGTATATGAAAATAGAAAAAGAAGTTGAGGACAAAAGAGGAAAAATCATTTTTTTATCTTTTGAGGGTAAACAAATTAACATATTGGAATTAAAGAAAGGGTTCTCTAGAGGTGGACATTATCATAAATCTCCTACTAAGCACTTCATTATATCTGGTAAAATAGAATATAGAGGAAAAAATGTGATTACTGGAAAAGAAAGAAAACAAGTCTTCTCAAGTAATGATATAATTGAAACCCCAGAAAACGAAGCTCATCTATTAACTGCAGTAGGTAATAGTATCTTTTTGGAAACATTTGAAAATGATTATGAAGCTACACTCTTTCCAGAATATCGCAGAATTATTGAGTCACAACTATAAATTTACATTATCAAAACAATGAAATTTAATTTATAATACATAATTTGAATTAGCACCATCAAAATTTATTACAACACCAGAAAGATATTTTATCTCTTTTTCAATGATGGCGGCTACAAAATTTCCTATTTCTTCTGGCTTTCCCATTCTTCTCATTGGGAGAGAAGATGTCATTTTCTTTGTATCTATTCCTAGTTGATGTACTCTATCTGTGTCTATTGCCCCAGGTGCTATGTTAATACAATTGATGTTCCTTGATGCATATTCTTTGCTTAGGATCTTTAGTACGCTTGTAAATGCTAGTCTGTATGAACTCGAAAGTACAAGATCCGGATTTGGCTCTTTCATTACATCTGATGAAATTAAAAAAATATACCCTCCATCATTTATTTTCAATTTCTGCAAGATTAAACAAAAACTCAAGAATAACTGATTGTGATAAAGATTCCATTCATGTTCAGTTATATCAAAAAAACTTTTTGCTGGTGGTCCACCGGTATTCAAAACTATGATATCTGTGTACTTTTGCTGTGCGACAAATTTTTTCACACTTTGCAGATCAGATGTATCTATATCATTTCTTGATGTTTGTATGACTTGACAATTGATAGACCTTAATGATGACGCAATGGATCTTCCAATTCCTCTTGAGCCTCCTATCACAATAGCTTTTTTCATGTTTTGTATTTACTCCATTTTCATTTTAGTCTATTGGGAAATAATGATGAGTTTGTACTACAAACGTTAATTATTATCAAAGTTTTGGGTAATTACTATGAAGTTTTGTCTAGTGGTAGGAACAAGACCGCAAATCATAAAATCACAACCTATAGTAAGAGAAATTTTAACACATGGAGGAAAATTAAGCATTGTGCATACTGGTCAACACTATGATTATGAAATGTCCAAAATGTTCTTTGAGGAGTTGAAAATTAGGGAGCCTGATATCAACTTGGCAGTAAAACCTAGATCTTCGGCAAATCAACTTGCACAAATAATTATGAAACTTGAAAACCCGTTAAGAAAACTAAATCCTGATGTAGTTCTAGTACCTGGTGATACAAGATCTGCATTAGGGGCTGCCTTGTGCGCAAATCGACTTGGAATTAAGGTAGCGCATATAGAATCCGGTGCACGAAGTATGGAGTTTGATATGGAAGAAGAAGTTAATAGGAGAATAATAGATCACTGTTCAAATATCTTGTTTGCTCCTACGCCATGGTGTAGAAAGAATCTACAAAAAGAATCAGTATTGGGTGACATACATTTTTCTGGCGATACCATGTATGATGTATTTATTAAATTTAAAAATATGCTTGACCTGAATAAACCTAGTAACAGTAAATCTGTTATTATGACTATTCACAGAAAAGATAACATAGAAGATATTTCAAAAATTACAAAAATTATTCAATTGGCCAAAAAGATCTCTTCTAAGGGTTATGATGTGATATTTCCAATCCATCCTCATACTGCAAAAAAAATAAAATCATTTGGAATAAATCTCGACGGAATTAATATTATAGAACCTGTAAAATACTCAGAAATGTTACAACTTTTGAGTAATGCAAAAATGCTTTTAACTGATTCTGGGGGTCTTCAAAAAGAATCTTACTGGCTAAATACACCTTGTGTGACACTACGAAAAAGTACCGAATGGGTGGAAACATTTGAAGGAGGTCATAATGTATTGGTGCCAAAGTTAACTAATTCAAGTTTTGACTTGATACTGAGAAAATTATCAAATAAAAAAGTTAAAAAACAAAAAAATATCAAACATTTTGGAAATGGGATGGCTGCAAAGAAGATTGTTTCAATTCTTCTCAAGTAATCTTAGGTAAAGATCTTTTTCTTTTTCTTCCATGACCTCACCACTAATTTTCTTTACTGTCTTCAAGCCATTTTCTACCATTTTTTGATATTTCTCTTTATCTGAAAGAATCCCTATGATTGCGTCTCTAAACGAGTCTGGATCATTATTGACCATCAAGGCAAATTCGTTGATCAACTCAGGGTTTGTATCAAATTCTTGCTTTGGTAAAATTACTGGTAACCCTGATGCAGCTGCTTCTAATACTGGTATGGCAAACCCTCCGTATTTTATTGGTAGGGCAAAAATATCTGCAGATGAATAAAACTTGTGAATTTCTTTGTGAGGTACTGATCTCTCAAACCTAACTTTATTCTCAATTCCTAGATCTTTTGTTAGCTTTGCCAATTCATCATATTGTACACCATCTCCAATAAGCAGTAAAGTAACATCCAGATCTTTTACTGATCTTATGAGGCATTCTTGGTTTTTTTCTTTCATCAGTCTTCCAACGCAAATTATTGTTGGTTTTGATTTTGATGGTTCTGTCTTGGTATTGTGGGAAAACTGTGACAAGTCAATTCTGTTGTATATGACATGAATGTTTCTAGCGCCCATTTTTTGAGCATACTTTCTAATGAATTCATAAATTATGATAACTGCATCTGCATTTTTTATTGCAAATGATTCTAAAAATCTCTTGGTATACAATAATTTAAGATATGATTTTAGATCTTTGTTTTTTTTAGCAAAATGTCTTAGGTCTCTATCATAATCACCCATTAATGAAATAACTACTGGAATTTTGAGGTTTTTTCCTGCTTGTACTGCGAGCCATCCCTGTAAAAGAGGATTGTAGGAACGGATCATGTCAGGCTGTATTTGTTTTACCAGATCAATAACTTTATTTTTTTTAGATCTTACATTAAGCAAGTTTGTTTTGCCAATAGTATGAATTTTTAATTCTGCATTGCCTGCAGCATCTCTTACTTCTTGTTCTCTTGCATCAGAGTCAAATAAGCTGATCACATGTATTTCGTCAAAAATATTTTTTGGGTTAAAATACCTGGGTTTTATCTCGCCTTTTGCTAAATATGCACTTAATTGGTCGTTTGGAAAAACACATAAGATCTTTTTCATAATAATGTTTTCCTATATCATACTTTTAATTCATTTGCAAGTAGAATCTTTCACTAGTACAATTATAGCTGTTTTTATTATGTTGTCCACAAAGATTGTGTGATCAATGTAGGGATGTTTTATTTGTCAGAATATTGGTAACATCTGTAAAATTAAGCCTTTTTTGATAATCACTATAATATATTTTATCTTCAAGTACGGGATATTTCTGATCAAAATAATGATCAAGGATAACCCGAAATGAATTGACTGGAGTTATGGTACCATACAGCGACGATGTCCCGTTTTCTGGCAAGTAATATGCATTAAGTATCGTCAGTTTTCTCTTCATAATTTCATTAGTATCATTAGAATCCAAGGATGTACCTGTATCTGATTGTATTATGATGATTGGCTGAACCTTGGACCCCTGTTGAATCTTGTCGACTACCTCCATGATCTCCTTGTTTACAAACTTGACCTGATTTATGTATCCGATCTTCTGATCATCTTCCATCAAAGTTTCGCCGTTGGGTCCAAACCTATACGGCGAATGTGGCAATAATATGTGAGCAAACACAAAGAATGGTCTGGTGTCTTTTTTGTTAAGATCAGATAATTCAGAAAATACACACAAATCCCTTTGATTGTCAAATGCTCTGAATACTTTCCAATATGCTGGTTCAAGTACTGATGTTTTGATAGCTGTTATCAGTAATTGTGAATGGACATATGGATTTTTTTCACAATAATTAATGTCTGCCACTCTGATGTTTCCTGTAACACCATCTCTTGATGCAAAGTTTATGATATCATAACCGTACGACTTCATGATTCTCATAATTTTGTTATCATCTGTCATTTTGTAAAGCCTGTGAAAGTTCACTGTATCCTTGACAGAGTTATCTACACGATTGTTGATGTATTCAATATTAAGAGAGGAAGCAAAGGACAAGAATGTATGCCGATAATTACTATGACTACCATCTGCTACGTAGAAATTCCTGCTTTTTAAAAATGAAATAAATCCATCATCACTATAGTTGTATGCTTCTTTTAAGATGCTTGGATGCGCATAAGAATCCAATATTATGTAATAGATGTCAGGAGGATTTTCTCTTGTTGGTGCAGGAATAGTTGGATCATCTAGTGTCATAAATGGATGTAAGGTTCGGTCTACATAGTTATAACTGCTAACTACAGATAAAATCACTAGTAAGGATATTGAGCAATAGTTTGCAATTGTAGTAGCTCTATCAAATTTTCTTTTTGTTTTTATGAAATAATACATCAAAACTAAAAAGAAGCCAAGATACACAGGAAGCAGGTATATGTGTCTTAGATAGAAACCGCCTATGGTAAAGTCGCTCAGGAAATTAAACACATAACCATATGAAAAAAATATACCCAATCCAAAAGAGACCACCAGCGCTCCTTTTTTCTTATTTTTCAGAATAATTGCAAATAGAACCCAAACAGCTGTTACAATACTTAAGACAAGCAAAATTGGCAAAAGAATCTCTTTTGGATTTATCAGATTCAAACTTTGAGAAAATATGATGAGAATGGGGCAAACAGAAAAAATCAAGGGGTGAATTACACTGGTTCTTGAAATTATGACCATTTTTATCACCTTTTTTACTTAATCATATAAATCAACATAATTAATTATACAATAAATTTATGAACACTGAAACTGGAATTGAACCAGTGCAAAAAAAAATCAAGCTTTTTGATCCCTATATTGGTATTGAAGAAGAAAAAGCAGTAACAAGAGTCTTACATAGCGGCTTTTGGGCATCTGGGGCTGGAACTGGAAATGTTGCAAAATTTGAACATGCATTTAACAAGTTTGTTGGTTCCAGACAGTGTATTGCAGTAAATAGCGGAACTGCTGCACTCCATTTGGCACTAAAATTATTTGATATCCGAAATAAAGAAGTCATAATCCCATCACTTTCATTTGTTGCCACGGCTCATGCTGTTTTGTATAATGGCGGAAAACCTGTGTTTGTAGATGTTGATAATGAAACTCTCTGTGTTGATCCAGATATGATTAAGAAATCTATATCTAAAAAGACACAGGTCATTCTTCCAGTACATTTTGGAGGAATGCCATGCAACCTTACTGAAATAATGTCGGTATGTCATGAAAATAATATCAATCTTGTAGAAGATGCAGCTCATGCAAGTGGTGCGTCATTTAATGGAAAAAATATAGGGCAGCATGGACATGCAGTTTGTTTTAGTTTTCATCCTGTGAAAAATCTGGCAATGCCTGGAGGTGGTGCAATAACCCTTAATGGAACTAAATCAAGCATTTTTGCTAAAACTCTAAAAGAATCTAGATGGTTTGGAATATCTGATAGGCACGGTCCATTTTATGATGTAAAAAGTGAGGGATGGAATTATTACATGAATGAATTTTCCGCAGCAATAGGAATAGAACAATTAAAAAAATTAGGTGTAATGAATAAAATAAGAAAAAACATTGCTAAACAATATTTCAATGAAATTAATCTAGAGCATAAAATGCCGTTAGATGAGAATTGTTCATATCATCTATACTGGATTCGAGTAAAAAATAGAAATAAATTCATCAAAAAAATGACAGAATATAATATAGAAGTAGGTATACATTACAAACCCATCCACACCATGTCATACTATAATGTACGACAAAACCTTCCAATCACAAAGATGATTGAAAATGAACTTGTTTCAATTCCAATGCATCCAAATTTGACCGATTCTGATATCTCTAGAGTAGTAAAGACAGTCAATGAGTTTTCATAAGTATTTCTATTTTATTTTGTAATTTTAGCAGATTCAAGTGCTTGTCAAAATCCGACATCCATAAATCAGATTTTTTAAAGTAATGCGTCCTAATGATATAGCATAGTCTTTGCAATGTAATATGCCTGAAAAAATAACATACGAGTTTTGTTCTCTCCTTTGTTATGGGATGATACTTCTTGTAAGTATCTATGAAATTTGTGACATGATTTTTGATTTCTCTGACATTCCTTTTTTTATATGATGCAAATCTATAGCTTGCAAACGCCAAATCCTCTTCAATTTCGCCAATTCTCAAAGAATTAAAATCAATAATTGCAGAAACTTTTCCATTGTTAAATATGACATTTTTTGGATGAAGATCCGAATGAATTAATTGTTTTGAACTTTTGATCTTGTTCATAATTTCTGCTTCAGAAATATCCTTTTCTATACATTCTGTAATGAATGAAATATTTCTGAATACTTTTTTATCAATAGACGAGAATTTCGCTTTTGTACATATTCCTTTAGATATTTTTTCCAATTCTGAACGCGTTAAAATTCTATATGGCTTATTGTCAGTGGTGTGATTAAATCGTCTAGGATATGTGGATAATACCTTGTGTAGATTGGCAATGTTGCTTGATAGTTCTTTTAATTCCTTAACTGACCCATCATACAAATGTCCTTCATAATATCTGGTCAAATAACAATTGTTTGTTACATCTACAAACTTGCCATTTTTTCTTATAATAGGTTCAGATACTTTAACCGCATTTTCGGAACAAAATCGTAGTATTTTACAAACATCTTCTATTTTTTTTATCAAAGTCTTATCTGTATTAAAATGTAAAACATATTTTCCATTTTTCGAATATATGAGAAAATTCACACTATTAAGATCAATATGTCTTAATTTCACTATCTTCTTGATTGGTGTGATTTGCGGATAATTTTTTCGCAAGTATTCTTTTCTAACTATTATCGATTTCATTTGATTATAAATGAAAGTCTAGTCTAACATGTTCCATTGTAGAAATGTTCCAGCAGTAATGTCTTGCATAGATCTTTTATCTAAGATTTTAAAACCGTCAGCTACCGAAATTCCTGCATTGCCAGGTCTTTTATAATCTAAATCTTGTTTGGTAATTTTTTCACCTTTCTTGATATCTCTGATGGCAACTAAGCTTCTCCTTGCAGTTTCTTCAACTCTGGATGTTGACAAAATATCTGGATTTCCCATGGCTTGTTCTACTGCTCTGATATTTTCAACAAATCTCTTTAATTCTGAGAGTTCTAACGACATGAAATGTTCTACATGTTCGATAGCTTTGTCAGTTGTTATTGTTTTTTCTAACATTGATGCACCCATCGCAACTGCCGCGAAGTTCATAATATCACCAGGGGAATGATCTGCAAATCCGACTGGATATTGACATTTTTCTTGTATGGCATTTATCGCTCTTAGATGTACACCGGCATTTTCAGTAGGATATCCTGATGGGCAATGCATTATTATTATTTGGTCATTTCCATTTTTTTCACATATCTTCATGGCTACCTCAACATCATGAAATTTTTCTCGTCCATCAAGTATAATTGGTATGTTTGTTTTAGCTGCTTCTTCAATAAGAAGAACATTATTTATATCGCCTTTGCTTATTTTTAATGCGTCTACTCCAGCATCTACCAGAAATTCGATAGATTCAGGAAATTCAGGTGTTGTAATAAAAACTAAATTCAAATCATGCGAATACTTGACAAGCTCACGCCAAGACTCTTTGGGTAATTCTCTTCTTTTCAATGCATCATACACTAGTTCTTCTTTTTTACCATTCGCTGTTCCAAAATTTATCTTGATATCTTTTATGCCCATAAGTCTGTCAGCATCTCCAGTAGCAAGTGTTTGAAATTTTATACCGTCTGCTTTTGCCAAAGATGTAGCATGTGTCATCATCTTTGCTTGTTCTAAATTAGCATAAGTAGCACCAGGCTCAAATGAAATAAAACATGGGTTTTCAGGACCAATAATCTTGTTTCTCATCTTCACTGTTTTCATACATGTGTCATCTTTGAACCTATTAATGTCATTTACTAATATTTGTGGTTGTATGACATTAAATCAATATCTAAAAAATTAATCATCCTTATGAATGTGATTCTTAAACGTATTTTTGATTTATTAATGATAATGATGGATTCTTCTTAAAAAGGTCTAGAATATCTTCCAATGTGAAAAATTGTTTATTATTGTATAGTTTTTCATAGACTTTCGAGATTAATTCAAAATCTTCTTTATAGTCTAACGTTAATCGCATCTGTGATAAATCATCATCATTAATTAATTCAAATTTTTTAAAGTCATTGGACTGCAAAATGTAATCCGTTGGACAAATGAAAGTTTGAATGAATTTTTCAGTACTATCAAAACCACTTCGAGTTTTTTTCCATGCTAATTCTAAAGCAGTTGTTTTAAATATTTCGTAATCTAATCCATGGGGATAATTTGATTTTCTGCCTACATTTACTAGGTCATAATTGTTTTCTAAAAAAATTTTCAAACCTTTGTCGATGAGATTAAAATCTATTAGTGGACAATCCGCTGTGACTCTTATGATGTTATCCGGAAAAAATTTTTTACTTGCATTATAAAACCTATCTAATAAATTCTGCTCGCTTCCACAAAAATGATCTAATCCTATCTTTTCAGCTTCTTTGACCAATAACGCATTCTTATCATTTGAACCTGTAATCAAAATCATTTTGTCTACATTCTTTACCCTGTCTAATCTTTCTACAATAAGTTCTAGAATTGTCTTGTCAAAAATTTTCATTAGTATTTTACCAGGTAATCGGGTTGAACTGACTCTTCCTTGGATGAAAATGTGATTTTTCATTTTTATGGTCATTTCTGTATCTGAAATTATTTATGTGTAACCTAATTAATCATTAGTTAGAATAATAAAATGATGCAAGTAAAAATAGGTGATTTCACTATAAGTCGTGATTCTGCCCCATTTATAGTGGCAGAAGCGGGAATAAATCATAATGGAGAAATTGAGAAAGCATTTGAAATGATTCGTATAGCAAAAAAAGCAGGAGTCGATGCAATCAAATTCCAAACTTTTAAAGCTGAAGAATTTGTTGCAAATTCTGATCTTACATTTACCTATAAATCACAAGGAACTGAAATAACCGAATCCATGATGGAATTATTCAAACGTCACGAATTTACAAGGGATCAATGGTTTGAAATTAAAAAGAAATGCGATGAATTAGATTTATTGTTCTTCTCCACACCTCAAAATTATTCAGATCTAAAATTGTTATTAGATGTAGGAATACCAGCAATAAAGATAGGTTCTGATGACCTGATCAATCTTCCTCTTTTAAAAGATTATTCGACTAGTGGATTACCAATAATCCTTTCATGTGGAATGTCTAACCTTGCAGAAATTTATGAGGCATTAAATGTGATAGGTACTTTTGAAGAATATCCTACCATCTTACTTCTAACTACTTCTCAATACCCCACTCCAACAAAAGATGTGAATCTCCTCAAACTCACGACCTTATCCGAGGCCTTTCCTAATTTACCATTGGGATTTTCCGATCACACATCAGGCCCTCTAGCATCATCACTTGCTCTTGCTCTGGGAGCCAGAGTTTTTGAAAAACACTTTACAATTAATCATACTCTACCTGGCCCCGATCACTGGTTTTCCGAGGATCCGGCAAATTTGAAAATATGGTCAGATTCAATAAAGCAATCTTATGAAATGTTGGGAGACAGAATCATTCGTCCTACTAAGATTGAAGAAGATATGAAAAATATTGCACGAAGAAGCATTGTTGCATTATGTGATATAAAAGAAAATGATCTGTTTGATTCAATAAATCTTGGTCTAAGAAGACCCGGAAATGGACTTCCCCCAAAGATTCTAGATCAAATCGTTGGCAAACGAGCCACAAAGAATATCAAAAAGGGAAATATATTACAATTTGGAGATTTTAAATAAAAATGGACTTATCAGAATTTCATAATCTATTCTCACTATTAACCAATTTTAAAAAAAATAGATTTCATCCCATGGTGTGGATTAATGGTGATCCCCAGATTGGGGAAAATGTATCTATAGGATTTTTTTCAGAGGTAAATTCTAAAGATGCTAAAGTACAGATTGGTGATTCTTGTGATATTGCATCTTTTGTATCCATTAACTGCGCAGATTCTCACAAAAAATGTATTGAATTATCTGAAAAAATTGAACGTAAAGACATCATACTTGAACAAAACGTGTTTGTAGGTTCTCATGTTGTAATTAAGGGCGGGGCATATATCGGACACCATTCTGTGATTGCATCAGGTACAATAGTGGAAGGGATCAAGATACCGCCATATTCTCTAGTCTCAGGTAATCCTATGAACATCAAAGAAGGATATTATGCGAAAAAAATTAACTCTGATGATAAAAAATAACATTTTCAAAGGAGTGGGATGATAGATTCAAAGAAGGTACTCATCTTAGTGTTTGGCCATGGTCTGACTTGGTCAGTTACGTTATGCGATATGCCAGTCCTACTGGAAAAGATTTCTCTGTGTTAGAACTTGGGTGTGGTGGTTTTCTTTGTTACATTCTGACTATGCTAAAGGTCGAAAAGATTCTGACATGTTCACAAAAACAGGATATGATTATGGACAATTTACCTCTGTGGGCAGAGTGCACTTCTCTAACAAAGAACACTTGCTAGATTTGTTCAATGGTTTCGATATTCTAGTTCTAGAACACAAAGAAATCAAGACAGAAATGCCTATGAATGAAAAGATCTTTGCTTCATGGAATCTGGTTGCACAAGAAAACTGTCTAGTTATATGAAATTCCAACTAGTAGATATGTTGTCATTAAAAACTGATAAATCTGTTCAATGCAATTATGTAAAGCCATTGAAAAATGATATATTAAGAATGGCGTTTAGTTGCAAAAAGGCACAACGTGATTTTAGATTCAAACTAAT
This sequence comes from Nitrosotalea devaniterrae, assembly GCA_900065925.1. GTDB lineage: Archaea > Thermoproteota > Nitrososphaeria > Nitrososphaerales > Nitrosopumilaceae > Nitrosotalea > Nitrosotalea devaniterrae. The sequence continues at coordinate 206,291 of LN890280.1, forward strand.
CTATAATCTAAGTGAGGGATTGGATGAATACATGCAATGGGAAAATACTTTGCAGACTCTAGAAGAAAAATGAAAAACTCGTTTTCTTAAGTATTTATAAAAAAGTTTTCGTCAAATCTGAATCGAATTCAGCTATCTGAAGTCTTCAGGTTGTGTTAACATGAGGAAAGTTGTAAGTACACCGTATATGTGCATCCTTCACTAAAATTTCAATTTTCTAAATCAAAAGTCATGGATTTAGTTTAAATCCTTAATACATGGAATCATATTCTTTAGGCATTTTTAGATATGGCTCGAATCTAGGATTTGGTTCTACAATTAATTTTGAATTCTGTGGAAATAGTGTAGATATATGATAATAGCATTTTGCAAAAAATTGATTTATTTTCGTTCTATGTTTAGGAAATCTGTCCTGCATTGGTTCGTAGTATTTCTCGATTGGCACTTTCTTAGTAAGTAGGTCTTTCCATTGTTCGTTGGCAAGATCAACAAGACTTGGTCTTGATTCCCAATTTTCAAAAACTTTTGGATTCTGATCTGCATATTTTGTAGCAGTAAATCTAAAGTGAATTTGTGCTCTCCTGTATTTTTCCCTTCCAACACACGACCCCTTGTGAACTATTGCTTCATGAAAAAATAATAAATCGCCAGCTTTTACAGGAACACAAATTTCATTTTTCAAATGACCTCTTATCGTAGAATTACTTCCTTCCAAATCTTTGTTGCCCTTCTTATGACTTTTTGGTACGACATAAAAACCGCATTCATTATACAGTGGAAGAGTTGCCTTTATGCTAATTGTCTTTCCATCCAGTTCTATAGCGTCTCGGTGCCAATTCTGCCATGTACTATATCTGTAAGTTGTATGCATTCTGTTAAATGACATGAAAATATCATTATGTCCATAATGGGCCATGATCTCATTTGAATATTCTGCTATTTGTGAATCCATTATGGCTTTGAATATGTCAATCTCAAAAATATCTGGATGAAAAACATGTTCGATTTTCTCTATCATTTTATTCGAAATTTTTCCATTTGCTCTGTGATACGGATAAAGTCGTTTTTCACACTTTTCAATCATTCGCCTACTTGCTTCTCTTGCCCTTTCAAGTGATTCGTATGCCACATTTTTACTTACTACTAGATATCCTTCCTCATCAAAAAATTTCTTTTGTGCTTCTGAGAGAAAGTTCATTACTAATTTGGATGGAAACAACTATTAATATTTTTCACATTTTTAACATTTGACAGTTACGATTTAACCAACCAAGTAATAAGAATTAATATGTAAGGAATAATCAGAATATCGATGAACATACTGGTAATTGTTGCACACCCTGACGACGAAATTTTGGGTGCAGGTGGCGCAATTCTAAAACATACTCAAAAAGGCGATATTGTAAAAATAATATATCTAGCTACTGGGATTACTTCTAGACGAAAATCTGGACATCATAATGTTTCATCATATGAATCTAAAACAAATGATGTTAAACATATGAAAAAAGAGATTGAAGATCTACGAACTGATGCAAGGAAAGCTTGTAGCCTATTGAAAGTCAAAAATGTGAAATTTTATGAATTTCCAGATAATGAAATGGATTCAATTCCACTTTTAAAAGTAGTAAAGACTATTGAGACAGAAATTGAGATGCATAAACCTACTCGGGTTTATACTCATCATTATGGAGATCTGAACGTTGATCACCAAATAGTATATGAAGCAACACTGACTGCATGTAGGCCAGTTAATACTACTGTTAAGGAGCTGATTTGTTTTGAGGTTCCTTCTTCAACTGAATGGAATTATCCCATTACCTTCAATCCTAATTATTTTGTTAATATAAAATCTCAATTAGAAGTAAAAATAAAAGCCATGGAAGCGTACAAAAATGAAATAAGAAAATTTCCGCATCCTAGATCATCAGAAAACCTCAGAGTAGTTGCTAAGAGATGGGGCAGTGTTTCTGGTAATGAAGTCGCTGAAGCATTTGAAATCATACGAATGATTGAAAAGTAATTTTTACCAATTTTTAGAATTGGCTAAAATAGTTTTGGTATTGTCTCCCTCATTGAAAAGAACATCTATTATAGAAAGATATGGTATGAATTCTCCGTGAATCTGTCTATATATTGGGTGTTCGAATTTCTCAAATATTACTTCAATTCCGGCATTCTCAAACAATTTTACATCCAAATAATTTTTTCCTATTTCTCCAGAAATATAACAAGTTGCTCCTAATTTTTGACAAATTTCTAATAATTTAGTGGATTTTGTTGATTTTGTATCTAGCTCGGATGATCTAACTGTTTTTGTAGTCAAATTTAACACTGAACAAAAATATTTGATAAACTCTAAATTCAAGTCTATTAGTTTTTTCCATTCTTTACTTAGAATATTCTCAATAGAATTCCAGTATCTGTCAAAGAAAGGCGCCACTTTATAATTTTCTTTTATGCTGTTTCTGTGTTTTTCTCTCCAATCCATATCATTAGCTATTTTGATTTCATTAAATTTTATATCATGTGGTTTTGATATGGGAACTGGTAATATTTTGGTTCCTTGAAATGTTCGAATTTTATTTTTGTTATCTCCGCCTCCCGTGGAATATAGAACATCATCAAGATGTACAAATACATCACATGTTTGTATTTTTTTAAAATATCCTAAATATGGCAAATAACCTGGTTGTCTAATTATGACTTTTGTCATTTATTATCATGAAGAAATACTTCTAGTTTTCTATTTATCATTTGCCTCTAATTCTATCGATGATATTTTCATAAGAAATACTATAATTTTACGTTTAATCCATATTAAGAAGATTTTTTGCTACGCGCAAACACCCCTTACCATCTACTATTTTTCTTCCTAATTGATAGATTTTTTTCCTATTTTCATAATTATCCAAAATACCAATAATTCTTTCTACCCTTGTAAAATTATCGTCCCAATAACCATAATTCACGGCGCAACCATTATTTTCCATGCTTATTGCTGTTGGTAATTGATGCTTATCAACCGGAATTAGTATCGAAGGAACACCGAGACATGCTAATTCATAGGACGTTATACCAGAGGATGAAATTACAAGATCCTGGTTTACAAATAGCGATGCCATGTCTCCCACCGATGTTCTGATTTTCACATTATCAAATTTACTGGCATAATTGATTAACGTGTCACTTTTCTTAAAACTTGGACCTATAACAGCAGTTATTCTATAATTTTTTTTACCAAAGAATCTTACAAATTTCTTTGCTAAGCCCGATTCATCAGATCCACCAAATGTTAAAAGTATATTTCTAATCCCTCTTTTTGAAACTGAATATTCTTTTCGTTTATCAAGAAATTCTCTTCGCAGAATCATGTATTTTGGACCTGTATAAATTTGAGATTTTTTATTGATTTTTTTATAATTATGATAGTTATTGACAATTGAACCATTAAACAAATAATTGGAAAATACTTTCATGTTGCCCAAATCATCTATTATTGCGGTTTTGCAAATTCCATAAAATAATTCTCCATAAAGTTCATTATGTATTGGCAAATCAATTATGAGATTTTTTATGGAGTCTAGAATGTTTTTACATGATTTTATTTCATCCCTGATATTTTCACTCTTTATAGTCATGAATGGAATTTTCTTATTTTCAATATGTGATAGAAATTCGTCTTTATTTTTTACAATAAATGTTACTTCCTTTCCTTGCTTGCAAATCTCTTCTGCTAATGATAAACATCTGTAAAAGTGACCGGAACCTATTTTCTTCCCCATGTCAACTCGGATGCCAAAATCATACTTCACATATACTGCATGACAAACTTACCTTATGAATTTGACCCTATAGAAAAATTCAATTATCTATCTATTTACCGTAAATTTACCAATGACACTAAAAAATAAGAAAATTCTCATTACGGGAGGTACTGGTTCTCTTGGTCATGCATTGACTTCTCGCTTGTTAAAGATGGGTGTAGAAACTGTCAGAATTTACAGTAGAAATGAAAATAAACAAGTCCAAATGGATTCTGAATTCAAAGACTCACGACTACGTTTCTTTGTGGGTGATGTTCGTGACTTGCAGAGGCTTACACGAGCACTAGAAGATGTTGATATTGTTTTTCATGCTGCAGCCTTGAAACACGTACCTGTGGTAGAGTACAACCCATTTGAAGCAATAAAGACTAACGTGCTTGGATCACAAAACGTCATAGATGCATCTCTTATGAATAATGTGGAAGTTGCTCTATGCATTGGTACTGATAAAGCCGTCTCACCACTCAACACATATGGTGCTACTAAATTACTAATGGAAAAATTATTTGCCACAGCACATAATTATTTGAATAAACAACGTCACAAAACTAAATTTCTTGCAGTAAGATATGGAAACGTGCTTGGTAGTAGTGGTTCTATTGTTCCAAAGATCATTTCTCAGATAATGGCAAACCAAAAAATCACAATCACAGATCCCACTATGACAAGATTTAACATTACTATGAACCACGCTCTGGATTTTATTTTCAGAGTTCTTGAAAAAGGTGATAGCGGTGAAATTTTTGTACCGCAGTTAAAGGCATATCAGTTAAGTGATATGCGTGATGTATTGCTTGATTTATTAAAATCTGATAACAAAACACAATTAATTCCAGTTAGAACTGGTGAAAAATATCATGAATCATTGATTAATCAAGATGAGTTGAGATATACTTATGATGACGGCGAAGATTATGTAGTTACCCAGAAACTAGATAATCTAAAGAAAAGAGGTTTCAAAAAGGCTACTTTGAAGAAAGAATATTCATCTGATAATGTAGAATTATACTCAAAAGATGAGCTAAAGAAGATTCTCATTAAGGAAAAATTGATTCCAATTAAATAACATATCTGTCTATTTTATAATACGTGGAAATTAATCCACACTTCTTATGATGTTGCATATTCTATCAGTTGATTTTCCATCATTTCCATAGTTGAAATTCCTTATCACTTCCTCTCTTCCTTTTTTTAAGCTCTCAGCATGTTTTCCTTCTACAAGAATTTGTTTTAAAATATTCTCTAGCTCATTATAATTTTCAGTATAAAATGAAGCACCATATTTCTCAACACGGGAAGGGTAATCTTCCCATTTTTCTTTTGAAATATTTACTGAGATTAACGGCTTTTCATGAAATATTGCCTCTAATCCTATGCTGGAATAATCAGTTATGAGTACATCTGCAGCAGATAATAACATGGTTAAATCTATGTCTTGTACCATAAAATATCTTAATCCTTTACATTTCTGAGAAATTTTTTCAATTTTATTATGGCTATATTCTGATTCTATTCTGTATAATGGGTGAATCTTGATTATTATCTCAAAATTGTTTTCATTACAAAATCCTATCAGCTCAGACATCCAAAGTTCGTCTGTCTCATGCCATCTTGACATTCCAATTACTACTAGTTTCTTATTCTTGGTCACTTTCAATATCTCTTCTAATTTGATCTTTGATTTTGTTGAATCCAAATGCTTGATATAGTCATATTTGGGATTTCCTGTTACAATAATTCTATTTTCCTCATAACCTAATTTTGTCAATGCTTCTTTAGCCTGAATTCCTGGAACGCAAATTTTGTCAACTTTTAACCATTTTGAATAGAATGGATTGGAATCAACTAATCCTGGAGGAATAGAGATGCTTTGTATGGAATGTTTTTTAGCAATCTCTGTTATTGTGTTCTCGAATATTTCTCCAGTGGGAGCTATGACGATAGATTTAACTTGCATTTTTGCAATTACATGATCACAAATAATCATTATTGCAATCGTTCTAAATGATTTCTCTATCAACTCTGATGTAAAGTCTTTGAAAGCAAATACTGTAGATTGTGAATTTGCAATTTTATTTATCTGATTTTTTGTATCGTGTCCAATTTCATTATTCTTTATTTCTTGATAAATAATATTAAATTCCTCAAAGATGTTTATGAAGGGTCTCTTCGATTTTGATAGGACTAGTCCTGTAGAGAGATCAGCAGTTATTATGTGAAAATGATCCTTGTCTTCTACAAGTTTATCCATGATGGGATATAGTGGTCTTATGTATAGATCCTCTCTTATTGCACTTACAAAAAAGCAGCACATGGCTTCATATGGTACATCATCTAGTATTTTCTTGTCAACTCTGTCCAGTATTTTTTTTATGACATCCACTTGCAGGTGATGTTGAAATTTATATGATGTTGAATGAACAAGAAATGTAAATATCCTTGATGCAAATTTATAATACATCTTAAATTTACTGTATGATAATCCGCTCCCAAACGAATGTTTTAGTATTTGTCTTTGTTTAGAAACGAACATTTTTCTTCTATATTCAGACGTATTTTGATCAAACTCTTCTCCATGATATTCAATTTGGTCTCCTTTGATTACTCCTATTTTCATTTGAATTGAATATCCTAGACTTTCTGCAAATCTTAAGATGGAAAAATATACTGAAGAGAAAAGAGTATCAAGAATAAATATTGTTGATGTCTTGTCCTCTATGATTTTTCTTATTCTTATTAGAAAAGCAAGTTGGAGAAAAATCTGATATTCATATCCTTCGAATATCGTCATGTTGTTAAATCTGATATTTTGTAGCGCGATCTTGTATTTTTCATGAATATCCTTTGCAATTTTTACCACTTCCTCCCATTTTGGACCCTCCTCTGGGATTACGTCATTTAATTTAACAACTTTTTTTCCTAAAGAATTTAAAAAATCAAACATTTGAGTATTAGAAGTAATGATTTGATATTGTTCACTAATTGTTTCCAAATGATCCTGTAACTCTTTGGACTTTACATTGTTGCCAGTTAAAAAAAAATCTCACATATCATATGATTTTAGAACAGATTATTTTTGTTATTAAAGTATACGAAAATATTTGAGATATACTACTGCCAAATCTGATAGTTTTTTGTATATGAGAACAAAAAAGGACCGATAAATCTAAACTTTGAAGATTTCAAGTTGTACTCTGCTACCTAAAATATACTAAACTTTTATTGTACGCAAAGAACCAGTTTATGGATTGAGTAACATTCGTGTCACGTATTCTGGACTGATTGCCTTTGTAGTTTCTTTTGCTAGCGTCATCACGGGAACTTTTTTTGTAATAATAGTCACTAGAAGGCTAACTCCTGATGAATTTGGAACATGGACTCTAGTTAACAGTATGTTGTTTTATGTTTTAATTCTTGAACCAATCATTAGCAATTGGTCGTCAAGACAAGTTGCCAGAGGAGAAAAAGTAGGCAAGACTGCAATTTTTACAGGCAGCCTATTCTCTGCCGGGGGATCTGCAATTTTTATAGTTATGATGATTTTTGTTTCACATAATCTTGGAGCCGATCTGAATATCTTACTTTTAGCTGCAGCATTAGTACCATTGAACATAATTAACGGTGTTTTAGGATCTGTATGTCTTGGATACAAACCACATTTTGTATCATATGGTCTCTTTGCGTTTGAGACATCAAAACCACCAATTGGGTTTGTATTTGTATATTTACTTCATTTTGGCATTGTAGGTGCATTTCTAACTGTAATACTTTCAAGTCTTATACGTACAATTTTACTAATAATAGCAGCTAGAAACATCATATCTGGAAAAATTGAAAAACAGACAATCAAGTTTTGGTTGAAAATGTCATGGCTTGTTACTTATCAGAATATTGCAGGAATAATTTTTAGATTAGATGTAATACTTGTCTCCCTTGTTTTTCATTCTCTTAGTATATTGGCTTTCTGGGGTGCGTCTCAAACGATTGGATATGTTGTTCTCAACGCAGGAAATATCGCTCAAGCTCTTTATTCAAAGTTATTGGCTACTGGAAAAAAAGCTCTTGCTGAAGAGACACTTACTAGAACAATATTCTTTGCAATACCTATAACTGCTACATGTATAGTCTTTGCCAAACCTGCACTGCATGTATTAAATCCTCTTTATGATGGTGCTATTTACTCAGTTTGGTTTGTCACTCTTGCTTCTCTTTTTAGTACTATCAAAACCGTAAACTATGGAATACTTACAAGTTATGAAACTGTAGACATGGGCCAACAAGCATCGTTTAAGGCGTATGTTCGAAGTAAATTATTTTCTGTACCTACGCTCAATTATGTTTCGTATATTTCGTATGTTGCTCTTCTTGCTCTTTTCTTATTTGTAATGAGAACCCCGCAAATGTCTCAACTTTTCATTGTTTCTATATGGTCATTAATCTTACTTGTGACTACCATTCCAGTTACTGCATATACCACAATAATTGTAAAAAAACAACATAATGTTAATTTTCAGTATGGTACCATAACAAGATACGTAATTGTGGCTATATTTTCTTCTTTGGTTGTTTTCTTTATCTCAGATGGAGTACTTGAGTATCCAGAAAACATATTTGAGTTTATTGTGCAAGTAATTCCATTTATGTTGGTGGGTGCGTTTCTCTACTTTGGAATTAATTATTTGATAGACGTATCTACGAAAAATCTTTTTAGATCAATTGTTAAAGAATTGATGAAAAAATAAAATTAAAGATTATCATATGATCATTTTATTTTAGATATATTTTCTCTAATTACTTTTATTTTATCCCCATTCAATACTGATTCATAAATCATAATGCATTTACGAGCTATTGCCACAGGTGAGAGATATCTATCCGCCCATACTTTGCCATTTTTAGCCAATTGTAGTCGTTTCTTTTCATCCTTCAAGTATTCTAGTTTTTCATAGATTTCGTCTATTGTGGAGGCATCAAGTAATGGGATTGGTTCTGGGTGAAGACCTTGATATGCATTTTCATTGCATTTTATGATTAATGGTTTCTCACAGATGAGTGCTTCCATACCTATTGCTCCAATACCAGGTTGAATGAATTGATCTGCAACGATATCACAAATATTGTAATAATAAAGTAGTTCCTTGGCACCTAGTTGATTCAAAATCAAAACCTTGTCTTCAATTCCAAGAGACTTGACTAATTCTTTACTTTTTTCTTTATCTGCTCCCCAATCAACCATGATTAAAATTGCATTAATACATGTCTTTGAAAATCTAGCAAAAGCCTTGATCATGATATCGTTGCCTTTTATGTTCCAAATGTGACTGGCAGGATGAAAAATCACAAGTTTATTTCTAAATTTCTCGTCATCTATTTTCTGTGGTTTGAAGAAAGAAAGATCTGATATAAGCGGCAAAAATATTGTATTTTTTATTTTAAGTTGTTTTAGTAATGGCGGCTGATCTGGAGTAGAAAATAAAACTACTTTTGCTTTTCTATATGCTCTTCTAAGAAGCACTCCTCTCAACGAATTTGTAAATGCCATTTCATTTAGATCACTCCCCAAAGTTTGTGCAATGAAGGATTTTCCAGAGAATGATGCAAATATAGGTAACTCAACATGAGCATGAATTAAATCATATTTTGATTCTTTCATAATGTTCAATACTTGAAACTTCCATAACGAACTTTGTTTGTTGTAAAATCTTATCCATTGTGGATATGATGTTAATTGAGGATCACGAATTAATGGATCTGCAGTAATCTTGGGGTTTTTTTCCATTAATAGATCAATATCTGTATCTGATTCTCGTAATTGCTTTACATGATAATATCCCACGTTTGCCATATTTCCAGCGTAAAGTATTTTCATATTATTCAACTGGACATAATCCAATAGTTTTTCTGTATGCCGCCCCACTTCTTCTTGTATTCTAGTATTCCTTCCTCCTTTTTTGATTTGGGAATTGGATTTACGCCTGAAAGATCATACCATTTCATCTTATGGTCAATTCCCCATTCTATTATTTTCCATTTGATAAGGTCTTGTGCATATAGTTTTTCTTCAGTATCTTGTTGTGAACGTGCTACGCCCCATTCGTTTATGTAATTGTTGAAAAAAGAAAATAATAACCCACCAATAGATATTCCATCTTTTCTTGCAAGGAATCCTGAAAATCCGGCATTATGTAGAAATTTCCACATATCATGAAACTCCTGAGCATTACCAGATGATAAATTCATGGATGATCTATGCTTATCTAAAAGAGATGAATATTCATCTAACGTCTTGTCTGTTATCTCTTCTACTATGACATTTCTTTCTATGGATCTTTCTATGTTTTTACGTGCGTTATGTTTAGACATTCCTCCATAAAGTTCCTCTTTTGATTTAGTTAAATCTATCAAAAAAGTGCTCCACAGAGTCTTGTTGAAATATGTATATTCTAAATTCGAAAGAGGATGAGTTGTTCCATATACTTTTTTATAATTTTGTTTTATGTGAGACAAAAAGAATGTAGAGCATTCTTGTGAAGATGTAATTGGTCCATAATTCCACCTTATGGAATTCTTTAATTTTCTTACTACTCCATGCAAAAAATGTGGAACTCTTTTAACATTAGATATGTATTCAAACAATAATGTCTGCAGTAAAATATTCCCCGATGAATCAAAAACTCGACAAAATATTGGATTCCACTTTAACCATTTTCTTGCATATTCCGAGTATTCCACACTGTTGAAAATATTTCCTGTAGTATTTGACAACAAGTGTTTATTCCAATCTTGTGGTGGCTCATTTTTTAATTCTAATGAAAAGTTCAATTACTCATATCTTCCAATTTCTCTTTATAATTGGTTAACTTTTGTATTCTTATTTCTCATGAAATAAACCAAAGAAAACAAATGTTTATCACGTAAACTAGTCTATTTACTGATAATCATTAAATCTTGGAAAGAAAAACGTTATCTGTTACAACTATGTCTGTCCACAAATTAAATAATTTTAATCGATTGGATACTCTAGATAAAATTAAAAAAATCGTTTTTAACTCAATTAAAAAAACTGATCTAGATCTTTCAGGATTAACTGTATTGACAGAAGCAGCTACGGGTAATTGGGCATATACTCCATTTATTGCTGCTCTCTCTGGTGCTACTGTTTTGTGTTTTACAAAGGATTCCAAATATGGTACGACAAAAGAAATTATTTGTAATTTCAATACTCTTTCAAAATTTTTTGGTCTTAAAAAGAAGATTCATGTTTATAAAAAAATAACAAAAGAAATTATCAGTAAGGCGGATATAGTAACTAATAGCGGCTTATTGAGGCCCATTGATAAAAAATTCATTAATTCGATGAAAAAAACAGCGGTAATATCGTTAATGTGGGAGCCATGGGAATTCCGAAAACAAGATCTTGATCTTGTCAATTGTATGAAACGGGGTATTGCTGTTTTAGGTGTTAATGAAGATAATCATATTCTAAATGTTGCAAAATATAATGGTGAAAATATATTGAAAATTTTATCTGCAAATAAGATCCCTGTAAAAAGAAAAAATATTATACTGGTTGTTGAAAACAGAATTTATTCTCATGTTATTAAATCCCTTATTTCACATGGAGCTAACGTAATATTAGTTTCAGAATCAATATGTGACGAATTAAATGATTTTGATGTTCCAGTTATACGTGATCTTAAAAGTCCTAAAATTATATCATTTCTAAAGAAATGCGATCTAATGATAATTAACTCTGCTCCGTTAAAAAAGAAAATAATCGGTGGAAAACACGGTCTATCGATTTCACTTCTCAAAAAAATAAATCCTGATATGCGAATTTTAATTTATTTTGGTAATGTAGATTATAAAGGACTCAAAAAAGCAAAATTGGTATGTATTCCTATGACAAATCCTGGTCTTGGGCACATGCCTTGGACACTTGACTTCTTAGGTCCTAATCCAACTATTGAGTTAAATGCACTTGGACTCAAGGTGGGAGAACTACTTGCAAAAAATAGATTATCTAATTTTGAAGTGGAAGAGGCTAAACAAAAGGCTCTTACAAGTCCATTTTGTTTAGACTTTACAGCAGAGCAGAAAAAACATTTTCACAGATGACTTATCTTATCGTTGAACGTATGTCAAAAGTAGTGTGATTTTACCACTCCTAAAATGTAGTCAAGATCTTTATGAGTCAAGTTTTGGTGAACAGGTAAAATGATGGCATTTGATTTATGATATACTCCTGCCTCAATACCAAATGACTTTAGCCTTTCTAACAATTTGTACGGAATTTCTGATTTTAAAAGATATGCATGAGGGACTACACCGTTTTGTAATTCTTTGAAGGGAGATAGACCAATCTTTTTAAATCCTGAATCTAGATGTGAATAATTTCTTATTCGAAGCGACTCGTATTCTGAAATTTTTTCCAATCCTACGCTGACACCTTTTCTTATAACCTCTCTTTTTGCAAAATCAAATATTCTCAGTTTTTTTTGTTCATTGTCATCAACATGCATTCCTAGTAGCATACCACCATATTGAACCGGGAAAACTTTTGAAAATGAGTAAATTGAATAATTGCCAAATGTACCTATTCTTTTTCCATTGATTGATGTGGTGATGGAATGAGCACAATCTTCGATCAAAATAATTTCATTTTTGATTGCATATTCACGTAATTCTTCGATATTCTGTACTGGAAATCCCCATTCATGAATAGCGTATATGACCTTAGTTTTTTTAGTTATTTTTCTGGAATGCTTACAAATAATCTCAATTTCATCTGTCACATCTCTTGCAACATATGGTGTGTTAAATGACGTGACCAATGTGACAACATCAGTTTTATTGAGGCCGAGTTTTTTTAATATCAGGTAAATTGCAGTTCTTCCATCTGGAAGTAATGTGAAGTCTTTTCCTGTAAACTCTGTGATTTTTTCTTCTACATTATTTACTTCGCTGAATGTTTGCTGGTTGTTGTAATATGGATCTAATCTTATTAATGGTTTTACTCTGGGGGGATTGTATATTGTTGGATAAGTTTCACATGAAAATTGTTGTTTAAAATGGTCTAATTCATTTCTATATGATGTACCAAGATCAAAATATCTGTATTTTGATTTTGCAAATTTTTTTACTACATACCATATCAAAAATGAGTTAGCTTGAGCGTTTCTACCGTCTTCTTTTGATACACTATATTTGTAAAATATGTTTAAATTAAAGAACTCGATCACTATTCCAGCTACGATCTTTTTCTTCTCATCTAAAGCGTAATAGCATCTTTGGTTTTTTTTCAATTTTTTGGGAAACAACACGTCATTAATTTTTGAGGTTGTTTTGGATTCCACTGCACTTAATCTAAGGTTTTCAGCCTTTTTGATTGCCCATCGAGCCTCTTTTGATATTTTATTCCAGCTTTCTAATTCTAGTGTTATCAAATAACCGTTCTTTACATAATCTTTTCCTGTATATGGCATCATTTGCTACTAAAAATTCAGATCTTTTACTATTTCAACTTCCTGTTCATCTTCCAGATCAAGTATCTGGTTATTCCTTCTTCCAACTTTACTTTTGGTTTATAACCTAGAACTTTCCTTGCGTGGGAAATGCTTGCCAGGTGTCTTTTCACATCCCCTTTTCTTTCCTGTTTGAATGTGATTTTACTATCGATTTCTTTACCTGTTATATCTTGAAATTTCTTTATCATTATCTTTGCAATATTGAGTACACTGGCTTCTTTTCCACTACCAATGTTGAAGGTTTCCCCTATGAAATTCGAGCTTTGATCTGCCAGCATGATTCCTTCACATGTGTCATCTACATATGTGAAATCTCTTGTTTGTTTTCCATTGCCAAATATTATTGGTGATTGATTATTTGAAATTCTTCTAAAAAAATTGGGTATCACAGCTGCATATGTGTCATCTCTCATAAATTCTCCATAGCTATTAAATGGTCTAACTGTTACAGCTTTGAGATTTTCAGTTTTCTCAAAACCCTTCACATAAAGATCTGCAGCAGCTTTTGAACCCGCATAGATTGTACTAGGAAATAGTGGATGGTCTTCTCTCATGGGAATGTGTAAGGCTGTTCCATAAACCTCGCTTGATGATACATGAATCAATTTAATCTTTAAGTCACTACAGGTTTTTGCAACTAGATACGATCCGTAATCATTTACTCTTACCACCTCTTCTGGTTTATCAAAGGACATTGTCAGGGGTTTTACTGCCAAATGAAAAACTACATCAGCTTTTCTAAATGCAGATCTAAGGTTATTTGGATTCAGGATGTTGTCTTTTTTAATGCATACTTCTCTTGGAATATTGCTAATTCCACTACCGTTTGACAAATCATCATAGACTAGTACATCATAACCTTTTTGATGCAGCTTTTTAGTCAGATGTGAACCTATGAATCCAGCTCCACCTGTGACAACCGCGCGACGTTTCATTACTTAGCTCTGAAATAATTCGTTAAAATATGTTGTTGTGAACTTCATGTGTGTTATGTCTAACTAGATCTCTCTTATTGTCTTGCAAATGAATTCCTGATCATCTATTGTTAGCTCCTCATGTAGCGGCAAGGAAATGGCATTTTTATATAAAAATTCAGAGTTTTCTAAATTACCTTTTCGTCTATATTTTCTAAAGGCTGGCAAACAGTGTAAGGCATAGGTCCCAATCTGAGTTTCTACATTCTGTTGCGCAAGTTTGGTTCTTATCTTATCTCGTAAGCCAGGCTTTGTAATATAACACACATAGGACTGATATGTATGCCTTGAATTTTCAACTGGCTTTTGTTTATGAACAAAGTCCACTTTGGAAAGTAATTCGTCATAAATTTTTGCCTGTGAAATTCGTTTTTTGATTATTCCTTCAATCTTTTCCATTTGTGCAAGTCCTATTGCACTTAGAATGTCTGAAATCTTGTAATTGGTTCCAGCATTTACAAATTCTGAACCTACCTTTCCAAACATCTTGTACGAACTGCACTTGTCTGCCAAGTTCTTATCATTGGTTGTTATCATTCCACCTTCACCAGTTGTAATTATTTTTCGTGGGTGAAAGCTAAAGCAAGTTATATCTGCTAAAGAGCCCACATACTTGTTTCCTATCTTTGTTCCTAAATTTGTAGCTGCATCTTCTAAAATCTTGATTCCATCTCTTCTAATTTTGTAAAAATCTTCTTCTAACGGATTTCCAAAAAGTGATACTGGTAAGACAAATCTAGTGGACTCATCTAATGATTCTTCTACAATTTTTCTTGTAACATTCATTGTCTCCTTATCAACATCCACCAAAACTGGTATCCCACCTGCAAGATCTATTGTAAGAACTGTAGCAGGAAATGTAAAATCAGAAACTAGAACTTTTTTCCCCTTTACTCCCAAGCTTTCAAGAGACGTATGAAGAGACGTAGTTGCCGACGTTGTTGCAATGGCATATCTTGCTTTCACATATTTAGCAACTTTTTGTTCAAATTGATGAGTTATTTTTCCTTCGGTAAGTATCTTTGAATCTAACACTTTTTTTATTAATGACATCTCACGAGTATCAATTTTTGGACGCATCAGGAATATTCTTTTTTTCATTATTGATGATTCTACAAATTACCTCTATTTCTATATTTTATAACTTTGCTAGATTCAAGTCAAATGAGGTACCAAAAACTAATTATTGGTTGTAAATACACCTTCTTTCAATATGGTTAATAAATTAAAAGATGTGGTTGCAGGGTTGGGGGAAATAGGAACACCTATCTTGCAACTTATCTCAAAAGCAAATCTATCCGTAGGTTATGATATTAATGAGAGACTAATGGATCTTGATAAATTCAAAAAATTTGAAAAACTTGATACTTGCTTTTTGCATATCTGTATCCCATATAACAACAATTTTGATTCAAATGTACTATCATTATACAAGAAATTCAAACCTGATTGTATTGTAATTCACAGTACAGTAAGTCCAGGCACTACAAGTAAAATACAATCAAAACTTCCAATTCCTGTAATCTACAGCGCAACAAGGGGTGTTCACAGAAGAATGTTGCATGACATGAAAAGATATGTAAAATTCTATGCGGTAGATCCAAATGCACCAAAAGCAAAATGGGCATCTACTATATACTCTAATATGCTGAAAAAATGCGGCGTCAAAACAAAACAAATGTCAGGACCTCTTACACTAGAGCTTGCCAAGATAGTAGTTGATACATCCTATTATGGTTGGCTAATTACATATGCACAACTAAGTAACATGATTGCTATCCAAAACAAAGTAGACTATGATGAGATGTGGTCATTTGCAGATGAGATTCACAAGTATCTTGGCAATAGACCGAAAATGTTTCCAGGATTTATTGGAGGACATTGTGTGATTCCTAATCTTGAATTAATACGTAATCCAACTTTGGATATGATTAAGGAAATCAATGATATTTACGCAAAAAAAGTCAAAAACTCAAAGTCAATAGCAAAAAAATATCAATCTAAATAGAAAAACTATCCGTATTTTTTGACATGTACTATGTGTCTTTGAGAGAGAAAATCTCTATAATTTAATACGCACCAGTATAGACAAAATCTATGCAAATCTTTGTTACTGGGGGTGCAGGCTTTATTGGACAACACCTAGTAAAACACCTCTTAGAGAAAAAAAATAAGGTAGTAATCTATGACAATCTAAAGAACAACAAAAAAGATTCTATATCACATCTGCAAAAACTTGGAGCAAAATTCGTCAAAGGAGACGTAACGAATCTTACACAATTGAAAAAATCAATCAGGGGATCTGATGTTGTAATTCATCTTGCTGCACAGATAAACGTGCAAGATTCGATAAAAAATCCACAATATACTCACAATGTAAATGTCACGGGAACTCTGAATGTTCTTCTGGCGTGTATCGAAAAAAACATAAAAAATTTTATTGCTCCATCTAGCGCAGCAGTATACGGAGATCAAAATGATCTTCCACTTTCTGAAAATTCTATAACTGTACCAATATCTCCTTATGGTGCAACAAAGCTTGCAATGGAGCATTATCTACAATCTTTTTCAAAATGTTATGACATGAATTGTATCTCACTTAGACTGTTTAATGTATATGGAAAAGGTCAGTCATCGTCTTATGCCGGTGTGATTACAAAATTCTTACAAAACATAGCACAAAACAAACCCATTGTGATATTTGGAGATGGTTCTAACACTAGGGATTTTGTATCAATCGATGATGTGGTCCAAGCATTTGACAAGTCAATTGCAAAAATAAGTGGAAAACAAGGCAAGTTTTACAATATAGCAAGTGGCAAATACATATCAATTAAAGAACTTGCACAAATGATGATAGAAATCTCAGGAAAGGAAATACCCATAATCTACAAAAAGGCAAATACCGGAGATATCAGACACAGCCAGGTATCTGTATGGCTTGCAAAAAAAGAACTTGGATATGTTCCTCAGGTAGAACTCAAAAAAGGACTGCAAAGACTGATACAAGGATTTACTTGATATTAGGTTCTTTAATTTTTTAAAAATATGATTCATTCAAGCCTTAGAACTGTAGAATGGAAGGACAATTCTGTTGTAATGATAGACCAGACAAAACTTCCAAATGAACTGATCTATGTTACCTATACTGATTATCAAGATGTGGCAGTTGCTATAAGAGATCTAATTGTGCGAGGTGCACCTGCAATTGGAGTTTCTGGGGCTTTTGGCCTCGCATTGGCGGCACTACAAAGTACAGCTAATACAAAAGAATCTCTCTTGGAGGATTTGGAAAAAGCAAGAAAAGTCCTACATGAAACAAGGCCTACTGCAATAAATCTTGCATGGGGTCTTGAAAAAATAATGAATGTTGCAAGATCTGCAAATGATGTTTCTGATCTAAAAGAATCTGTTGTCACAGAAGCAAAAAAAATGGCAGAAGAGGACATTGCAATAAACATGCGTATGGGAAAACACGGTTCGCAATTGTTTGATGATAATGATACTATAATGACTCACTGTAATGCAGGTGCTCTTGCAACTGTGGCATATGGAACAGCTCTTGGAGTAATTCGAGCTACAAAAGATAGTGGAAAAAAGATCAAGGTCATAGCAACTGAAACAAGACCTGTCATGCAAGGCTCTAGGCTTACTGCATTTGAGTTAAAGCATGATGGAATAGATGTTAGTTTAATCCCAGATACTGCAGTTGGATATTCTATGGCAAACAAACTGGTTTCCAAGGTAATTGTAGGAGCTGATAGAATACTTCGAACTGGACATGTTTATAATAAAATAGGAACATACCAAGTTGCATTGATAGCAAGACAGCATAACATACCCTTCTATGTTGCAGCACCTCTTTCAACTTTTGATCTTAAAAGTAGACCCGAAGATGTTATAATCGAACAACGAAAGGCAAGCGAAGTGACAGGAGTGGCAGGAAAGAAAACTGCTCCTGATGACATCACTGTAATAAACCCCGCATTTGACATGACACCCCCTGAGTTAATCACTGGAATCATCACAGAGGTAGGTGTTGCAAAACCACCGTTTGAAACATCGATTAAAAAATTATTTGAATCCCAGTTGTAAAGTATTTATTCTATTGTGGAAACAAACCAATTCATGGCAACTGTTACTTCACAACAAATACTAGATTCATTAAAACAATGCATGGATCCTGAGATTCCAATCAGTGTAGTGGATATGGGATTAATCTATGGCGTTAACATAAACCCTAACAATAAAGTAGACATTAAAATGACAATGACAACACGTGGCTGTCCATTACATGATACACTAGTTACTGACGTAAAGCGATACGTGACCAAAGTTCCAGGAGTATCAGCAGTTGATGTAGAAATTGTATGGGAGCCAGCATGGACACCAGAGAAAATGTCTGATGAAGGAAAGAAAATGATTAACTATGGTAAGCAAAAAACAATTGCACCAATAAATTATGAAATTGCCATGCCACAAGGTGTGGGCTCTCTAGTAAAACAAGAAGATGGTTCTCTTATTCTAATGGATGAAAAACAACAAGGCTTTATGGTGAATCAGGCCATAGTCGAATTTTGGAAATTATGCAATGGCCAGAGAAGAATCACGGAACTAGTTGACTTGTTTGCACAACAAGTCGGACTACAACGAGGACAGATGGAAAAAGAAGTCTTACAGTTGATACAACAACTTCGTGATGGTGGATTGATAATAATAAAAGAACCAGAAGTATCTAACGTCCAATTTAGAAAATAAATCCTAAATCTCGTTAATCTCGGTTATAGTACCCTGCACAGAATCCATTTTTACAATCGCCCGCTTCTCCCCAAAACCTAGTGCCACATACCAGTCTCCGCTGTCGATATCAAACTTGGTCTCTAGTGTCTTGATGCCATCTGACTTTACTCCGTATTTTTGTACGATTCCTGACACCGCAACAGGTATTGCTTCCTTTTCCGTAGGAAGTCTTCGTTTCATTAATCCTATGCCTGGACTCATGGTACCATGGTACCATAATCCAGTATAATAGTTATTTCTACAAAAATCACATCCACAGATTGTAATCAATAAAACAAGATGCTAAAAATTCCATAACAACATTCTATATAGCAAGATCATTTCGAGTCAGAGTATGGTAATACCGCAAATTGTATCAAGATCGTTTCTATCGCGACAAAATGATCTATTGTTTATCGCTTCAATACTGGCAGTCTTGGGCACCTCAGGTGTTCTAGTTGGAGGAATCTGGGATTCTGCATCGCATGCACTAAAGATTCCAGACAGTTTCTGGACCATCCAACATGTTACCGTATATACAGGAGTGAGCATAGTTGCATTTTCTGCCGCATTTGGAACCATGTTATCTCTGAAGAACAGAAAGATAATCATTGGAATGATACTATTACTTGCAGGCTCTGCAATGCAGCTTGGAGGGGGATATGTAGATTACAATTTTCATACGATATACGGAATTGATGGACTGGTCACATCCTCTCATCTTACCATCGAATCCGGATTGCTACTGACTTCAATTGGAGGTTTTCTCACACTTGCAAAATTTGGCTACACCAAAACAAGAAAACTTGTCCCGTTTGCAATCCTAAATGTAATTTTTTCTACAACCTGGATAGGATTCAATTTGTCCTTACTGGTTGGTGCAACCATGTTATGTATTCCAGTCTATGACTTGTTCTCGTCTGGCTGCTCTGTAATGTAGTTTTTCAACTTTCTGTATCCTGAAAAGACCAAGACCAAGGCTCCACCAAATATCAGTATTGCAGGAAACATGATCTCCTGTACTCGCGTATCTCCTATGGTAGCTGTAATCTTTACAGGTTTGTCAGACAGATTTGTAACCTCTAGTGTAACCTGATCACCATGTGAAAAATGAAAATAATCCACTGTAACTTTGTTTGTTACTTTTCTGATATCAAGAAAATTTCCATGCGGGTCAATGACTTTGGCCAAGATATTGTTTTGATAACTCTCAGATGAAATCAAGTAATATCCAATCCCATCGCCTTTGATCTTTACTGGAACATAGTTTGCTTCAAGGCTGTCAAGTGAAAAACTAGTTGTACTCTTGCTTGATTGGGATAAAATAATTCCCGCCCCAATTGATCCTGTTATGATTAACAAAATCCCCACATAGAATAACGAAACCTGAAATCTCATGCAAATATGATCTGAATTTCCGTCTATTTATTATCAAGGGTTTGAAAAATTCCGTCTTATAGGGATCTAATGAAAAATACATGGAATGCGCGGAAACTTAAATAATTAAAACGAATATTCAACTATTATGTCTGTTAAGATAAAAGATATCAAAACCAAGGTAATAAAGGAAGATGATGGTTCTTATTCTATTGCATGTTCTGCATTAGGTGTTTATAGTACGGGCAAAAATCTAAAAGATGCCAAAAAAAGCTATCTTGAGGCAATTGAGCTTCATTTGTCTGTATTAAGAGAAAAAGCTATAGAATCTATTGTGATTTGAAGAATCTTGTACCAGTCCAAGGAAAAGAATTACTCAAAATTCTTTGTAACAAATTTGGCTTTCAAGTAATAAGACAAAAAGGAAGTCATGTAACCATAACAAATGGCACAATATACGTTACTGTTCCGCTAAAGGAAATTCGCGTAGGATTGCTTGGAGTCATTTTGCGAGATTGTGGGATAACAAGAGAAGAATTTCTCAAAGAAGTTTAACAAATTCAAAAATATTCTAACTGGTGTAAATTCCAATGTAATTAGTCCTTTTAGCAAATTCGTATTCAAAATTTAGAATGTGTGATATTATTATCAAGGGCTCGGTGGGATTCGAACCCACGACCTGGTGGTCCGAAGCCGCCCGCACTATCCTGGCTATGCAACGAGTCCAATTAATTAAGAATTTAACGGGGCTAAATATCTGTCTAGGTGATTGAAAATTTCACAAAGGGTAGCAGGAGTCGAGTATGCAATACGGGATATTGCACTGGAGGCAAGAAAGCTCCAGAAGCAAGGTAAAAAGATAACGTATCTTAACATTGGCGACCCGCTCCAGTATGGATTCCAGCCTCCTGACAGAGTAAAAGAGGCATTAATCAAAGCAGTAAAAGATGGCCAGAATTATTATGCATCATCAGAGGGCCTCCCAGAATTACGCCAAGCTATTGCAAAAAAAGAGGCAAAAAAAGGACTCCAAGTTCTAGAAGATGATATCCTGGTAACAAATGGAGTGTCTGAAGGGCTAGAAATGATTATGGCATCTATAGTAGAAGCAGGTGACGAGGTCCTGATACCTGGTCCATACTATCCGCCATATGCATCCTATGTTAGGTTGTTTGGCGGAAAGCCAATTGAATTTCTAGTAGACCTGCACAGCTCAACTCCTGATTTAGATGATATAAAATCAAAGATTACAGAAAAGACAGTTGCAATATGTCTTATCAGTCCCAACAATCCAACAGGTGTAGTATTTAGTGAAAAGTCTCTAAAGGATCTAGTTGACCTTGCAAACGAACATGATTTGTATATCATCTGTGATGAAATATACGACCAGATTGTCTTTGACGAAAAATTCACAGGAATAGGCAAGGTAAGTGGAGACTCGCCTGTAATTTTGCTTAACGGATTTTCCAAAGTCCACCTGATGTCTGGCTGGAGAGTTGGATATGTCGCATTTAACCAATCAAAGAGATTAGAGCTGCTCAGAGAAAATGTACCAAAATTATCTAGAGTGAGGATTGCAACAAATCTGCCAGTCCAGTATGCCGCACTAGAATCATTGAACGGACCTCAGGATTATGTAACAAACTTTGTCTCTGAATTGAAAAAAAGACGAGACTATACCATAAGGAGACTAAATGAGATGAACGGCATTAGCTGCTCAAACCCAAAGGGTGCATTCTATGCATTTCCAAAAATTGAGCACAACAAGTATGGCTCCGATAAAGAGTTTGTAACTGAATTGTTGAAAGAGACTGGTATTCTTACGGTTCATGGTTCTGGATTTGGAACCCAGTATGGAACAGGTCACTTTAGGATGGTCTTTCTGCCTGAAATCCCTATACTGCAAGATGCACTAGATAAAATCGAAAAATTTGTTAGCTAGTATTTCCACTCGGTAACCTTTCTTGGTGTTATCTGTATGATACAATCAGTCTGGTCCAAGAGTTGCTGTGCTGATTTATTTTTCAGGCTCTTAAAATATCGCAACAAGATTCTTTTTGAAAATGATTCCACAGAATCTTTTTTTAAAATCAGCCTTGCCCTTCCAGTTCCCATTATGCCTATTATATCAGGTGATCGCACTCCAACATCAACACAAAAAGACACCTTGGGATTTTTTTTAATATTTTTTGCCTTTTGTGTCCTTGTATTTGTCCCAACATAGAACTTGCCGTTCCTGTACATGTACCAGACAGGAACAATGTGCGGACTACCTGAAGAATCTATTGTGGCAAGCCGTAAAATTTTCTGTGATTTTAGAAATTTTTCATTCTTCATAGGTCTCTCCTCGCAGGCCTAATACAATGAGAAAACCCGCAATGCCAAACATTCCTACTGATATCTTTTCACTTGTGATATCACTTGACGTAAAAAAGTCTGATGTAAACTCTGGACCCCATATTAGCAAGTCCCGTATTATGGCAATGCATGCAACTACGATAAACAACACACCCATTGCGGTAAACCAATTCTTTCTTCTGACCTGTCCCATGCTTGATTGTACTTGTTACACTAGATTATCTTTATGCCTGGGTTTTTCATCTTGTTTTTTATCATTGCATTCAAAAGAATTGGCGTAGCCACCTCTGCAAGATATGAAAGCGATCCGGGACCCAATAGTATTGGCCTGAGATTTTTTATCTCAGTTATCAACTGGCGTACTATGTTTATCGAATCCTCTGCATCTCCGCACACAAATATGTCTGAATCAAGCACAAGTTTTGGGTCAATCAATTTTTTCTCTGATATTGTATGAAACGCAGAAACCAGCCTGGACTTGTTCTTCATATATTTGTGAACCAATTCAAACGCAGATGGTTTCTTGTCTTTAAATGAAATAAACTCAAAACCAAGATCAGTCTTTGTCAGGGGTACGATTGGAGATATTACGGTGCAATCGTCTCGCACGTTAGGTAAAAGCTGGGAGCATATTGCATCTATATTTTCATATGGAATTGATAAAACCAGAACATCGCTTTCTTTTGAAACTGTAACATTGTCTTTTCCTGAAATCTTTCCTTTGATGGTAGAGTATTGTACCTGTGCAAGACTGGAATATTCTTTTGCAGCTTCTTCTGCCTTTGCCGCTTCCCTTGATCCTATCATAACATCATGGTTTTCACACCAACGCAGAGCAAACCCCTTGCCCATACCACCAGTTCCACCGATAATTCCAATCTTCATGAAATCAAACACAGGTAATGTTATTATTATCTTTATTCAATAATTGTAATCATTATTGCCACTAGTAATTTTTCTAAGACACGGTCAGGCCAAAAACAATGTTGAGCGCATTTTAGCTGGACGCACAAAAGGATTTCCACTCACTGATTTAGGTGTCAACCAAGCCGAGCAGATAGGAAATTTTCTAAAATCATTTAACATCTCTAAAATATATTGCAGCCCAATAGAGAGGGCAGAGCATACTGCCAAGATAGTTGCAGATAAAGTAGGACTAGATTGTACCATTGATGAGCGACTAACCGAGATAGAGATGGGCAAGTTTTCTGGAATGCATTATGATACCATGTTTGAAAAACACGGAAATGTTTTCTTGAAATTCTACCAGAGTCACCCAGTAGTTGAGCAAAACGGCATTGAAACATTTGCAAGCGTAAAAAATAGAGTCTTGGATATGGTTTCGCACTGTTCCAAAAAACATGATAACGAAACTGTACTGCTTGTCACTCACATGGACCCAATCAAATCCATGATATCAAATATCTTGCAGCCAAGACCCGAGTCGCTGTATGAAATGATAATACGAAATGCATCCTTGACAATATTGAAAAACGAGCAATCAACTTTTTCAATGGTTGCAATAAATTCCATGAATCCTGAACGATATTCCGACGAATGATCTTTTACTAGTACAAAAATAGCAGAACCAATATCTATGGGTTAGCAAAATCATAATTATATTGAAACCATTGATACTTGCATTATTGGTTATTGTAGTTGCAAGTAGTTTCTTGACCCAGGCTTTTGCTTTGGAATTGTCCACTGATAGGGATGTCTACTCCAAGGGCCAACCGCTTCTTGTCTACGGACAAGCTCTTCCAAACGAACCTCTGATAATTCGATTGTTTGCACCAGATGGCACCATCGCACAGTTCAACCAGATAAATGCAGATGATACTGGTGCCTTTAGTCACATACTGATAAGATGGCCCAATGCCACAAACACCTACTCGTTTGGAACATATTCTGTAGAGGCAATTGCCACAAAGGAGCAAGGGATATCAAAAACAATTGATGTAAAATTTCTAGCAAATTCATCGTTGGTTCAAGTACCGCAACAACCAATTGTTCTAGTGTCTGTATTTGCACCACAAAATGCAGCTATTAACCAAACATTTCGAGTCTTCATCCAAGTTACAAGTGATGGCTTGCTTGTTGCAGGAAATCCATCCATAGTACTTGGTTCATCACATGTCCACATGCCTGATGGCAGCGTGATCAGTCTTACTGATTCACTAAAAACTCTGCATCAAGGGTTATTCTATGTGGACTTTACGCCAACCCAAGAGGGCACGTATATCTTTCACATAACTGCCACCAGCAAGGGTACTGTTGCCAATGGTTCTGTTGCCACTCTGGTCTTAAAGCAAAACATTGAGGGAATATCTAACCAGATTCTACAACTAAATACAGTCTTGGATTCTACCTCAAAAGAGCTTGACAAGCTAAAGTCTGAGATCCAAGGATTTGGAAATGTACTAAACAGCAGCCAGCAATCAATCACTCAGGCAAACCAAAATTTGAACAAGAGTGTAACTAAAATGTCTGACTCTGTTACAAATATAGATCAGGCATCAACACAGTTAAACTCACTATTTCTTCCTGTCGTGGCTCTCATAGCAATAATTATCGCACTACAAATAACAATTCTTGCTAGGCGACGATAGTTTACATGGTAAAGAAAAAAAGTATAATCTCAAAAACTGGGTTTTTTCTAGTCTGTATCTTGGCATTCTCTCTTTTTCCAAAGGCAGTAATGGGATTTGACATTGATCTTCCAAAAAACAATCTCTCTATACTAATAGACAATACATCAGACTTGGTAAACTTCCAGCCGTTATCATACCAACATATTGTAAAAAGATACATTGTATCCGGTTCTGGCCATGTTGCAGATATTGCATCACAAGCAAATGATATCATATATGCAATGGACTCAAGTCATGGTTCTCTTGCATTGGGTTTTTTTGATCAAGACCAAGTCTCAAATTTGAAATTAAACGGATACAATGTCATTGAAGATCTTCCTCTAGAATTTGATTCTGTAAAGCCTGCAATGCCTGCTACAGAAGTTTCACGAATTGACAACATCATGGGCTCTGATGTAGCAATTCACAAGTATGGGTATAATGGAAACGGAATAAAAATAGGAATAGTGGATACTGGAACTGATTTTTCAAATCCTGATGTATCCGATTCTATTGCACGTGACAAAAATAATGCCCCGATAATGATTGACGCTGACGGGCAAGGAATCGTACTGACAAACGCAACATTTGTTGCAAATATCAAAAAAGGCGTGATACAAAACTATACAAATACGATTCCAAAAAATGTCACATCTTCTGTATATGTAACTTCAAAGGGTGTATTCTTGGACCTTCATAAAAAAGGCAAGACTACATACATCCAGGTGTACAATTCGCTATATCCAAAGGGAGGGTCTCCTGTACTAAACGGAACAGTTCCAAGTGACTATAAGATAGGAAAAGACTCACGACACTTTATCGTATCTCAAAGTGGGGTGTATCATTTTGGCATGATATATGAGAGCGTCTCTCAGGGACAGTATTCTAGGCTGCAGATTGTGCCAGTTCTTGTTGTTGATTCAAGCATCCCTGGATTATATGATACAATAATTGCAGACATGTCAGACTCGTGGAAGGATTATACAAAATTTGACAATTCCGTTGTTCCAAAATATGATCTTGATTTTACTGATGAAAACCCAATCACACTTGGCAAGGGAAACGAGAACCTTGTTTATGATTCAAACCATGATGGAACACCAGACTATGGAGCAGGTACAGTTGGCGCAGATGTACTTGATGTGTATGGTGTAATTGCAAAACCGTCTCTTGTTGACAAGAAACTTGGTGCCATAAACGGAACACTCCTTCCCCCCCTTGACCCACATGGGAATTTCTTTGGAGTGATGTATGACTTTGGGGGCCACGGTACTGGCACTGCTGGATCAATAACTTCGGCAGGAAAACAAAGTTATGACATTTATGCCAACTCTACAAAATATTACATAAGGGGTATTGCACCTGGTGCAAAGATAGTTCCTATCAAGGCACTCTGGTTGGGTGATGCAATCTATGGCTGGCTCTGGGCTGCAGGATTTGACCAAGAAAAAAACCAGTGGAAATACAGTGGAAATACTAGAGTAGATATAATATCTAACAGCTGGGGAATTTCGACTTTTCCTGCTTTACAGTCAGTTCCGGGACTGGATGCACAATCGCTTTTGCTTGGAGCACTGTCTGTACCGCACTCCCTTGATGTCAACTATCCTGGAGTGCTGATAGTTAGCAGTGCTGGAAACGCAGGACCTGGGTATGGCACAATGGGAACACCAGATGCTGCACCGTTTGGAATTACAGTTGGAGCAGTAACTGACAATGTCTTTGTGGGTTATGGCCCATTCAAGGGCCAACCGAGATTTGGAAACAGCACGTCTCATTATGGTGAAGTGTCTGGATTTTCAAGCAAGGGCCCATCTCTTATTGGAGACCCCAAGCCTGATCTGATGGCAGTAGGAGAGTATAGCTATACCCCAACATCGGTTACAAAAACCAGCAAAAATGATACAAGTAACTATGGCCTGTTTGGTGGAACAAGTCTTGCAGCACCACTTGTGGCAGGCTCTGCAGCGATTTTAATGGAGAGCCTAAAAGACAAAGGTATACCGTACAATTCTTTTATAATAAAAAATATTTTAATGTCAACTGCAACTGATCTTGGAAACGATCCATTCTCTCAAGGCACTGGACTGGTAAATGTAACAAGGGCAGTTGATTTTGCATTAGGAAATGGTGACACCTTTGAAGTTTACAATGACGCATCATACTATAATACAAAAAAAATTCTAGATTCTGCACTAAACCAAATGAATGCATCTTCAGTTGGCTTGAAAAAAATTCGATTCACCAACTCTTCACTACCTGAAACGTCTTGGTTTGGCGGAAGATTAAATCCAGGAGACAGGACATCTGCAGTTTTTACCATTGTAAACCCGACTAATCATACAATAGAAATTAACATTGAACCGCAAAAACTTGGACTGATTAAAACTGATACCTATAACGGAACAACCCAGGTCAGATTACAGGACCAAACAACAAAAAAATCAGGAACCTATAGGCCAAATTATGTATCATTGGAAGAAATAAAAAATTATACTGGACTTGGATCTTTCTTTGAAAAGACAAACCCTATTCCTGGTGATGCTTCTATGCTGGTCCTCAATCTGGAATCTCCCTTTTCACAATTCATGAACTCGTCTGCAAAAACATATGCCGATGACATGAAGATATCATCACTTTATCTATATGACTGGGACACAGAAAACACCAGTTCTGTTCCTGTCTCAAAAGATCTCTCATTGATAAACAGGGGTGGAGCATGGGGGACTGTGCAGGAACTCAGGGTATCAGAGCCTGCAGCGCAAATAAAACATGTGCCTCTAGTTGGTGTCTATCCTGTACCTACAAGATATTCATACTGGACGGGGGACACAAAGAAAAACTCGACATCGTCTGACTATACCTTGACTGCAAGCTATTACAAAAAAGTACCATGGAGTGAAATTTGGTTAAACTCAAAAAGTATTCAAATCAAACCGCATGATACAGCTAGGGTTACAGCTACACTGATTGTACCGCAAGACAAAACTCCTGGACTGTATCAAGCATTCATCAACTTTGAAGAAGATTCCCACAGTGTCAGTGTACCGGTATCATATGCTGTAATGAAAAAACTCCAACCAAAAGATCTGCCTACTGTGATACAGGGACAGTCAGGTGATGCGTTATATGGAAACGGATACATCGGAGGAGGGTTTGACATGTCAAACAGGTACAATGCAGGAGACTGGAGACAATATTATTTTGATGTCACTGACAAGACCATAAACTCTATTGCAATGACTTTATCTTGGAAAGATCCCGATACAAATCTGTCAGTCTTTGTAATAGATCCACAAGGAAGAATTATTCAAACAAATACTCCTCCTGGAGTGCTGGGACAGTTTCAGGGATGGCCAACTGGAGACTGGCTTGGTCCAAGTGTACCATTTAGTGAAGGTGGAGGATTTTATCCTGTAAAAAATAATGATCCAACATCTACTGCATTATATGCATCAATAAACCAAACCGGAGTTTATTCTGTATTGATTCATGCACCATTATTTGGAGGAAGAAACACTGCAGAACCTGTAACAATTGCTACAAAGTTTTCTACTTTATTACCAATAGAATCCTCGCCTCAACTGATTCTAGACATTCCACTTTTCATCAACAATAGTTATACAGTTAATCCAAAAATAATTGGACAAAGCATTGAGGATGAAAAATATTACCTTGACGGCAACGAACCAAAAGAAATAAACCAATCTAGTCTATCTAATGATGTAAAAAATCTCTCTGAGGGAGAGCATGACCTCAAGTTTACCTTAAATGATGCCGTAGGGCATGATGTATCAAAAGAATTCAAATTTGTAATTGATGATACTCCTCCGCAGATTATGGTAAAATCACCAAGAAATAATTCTGCAGTTTCTGGAATGGTTAGCATTGATCTAGATGTAAATGAATTGAACCTTGCACAAAAAGACTGGTTGATTGTAAAAACTCCCAAGCAAGTTTTCCATGATACAAAAAACATCCAGTTTGATACAACAACTGTACCCAATGGAAATTACACCATTGAAATTACTGCAAAGGACAGGGCAGAAAATGTTGGCATGGTAAACATCATACTAGATGTGAACAACTCTGGTCCCAGCATATTATCAAACAAAACTACAAGCGATCAGAATTTTATGACTTTGTCTGAAATACTAGTTGGAATCGGAATTGCATCTACAGCAACCATTATTGCTTTGAAAAAATTAAGAATTTCCAAAAGAAGCTAGACAAGGTTTATATGCAATTTTTCAAGAACGGAGCTTTGGATGTCTGAGCAAAATTCTGCCAAGGATGCCCTATCACGACGTGACTTTCTTAAATTACTTGGCGCTGCTGGAGTAGCTTTAACATTTACACCGTTTGTTCCATGGGGCAAATTCATGCCTAATCCATCAAACGCTTCCCTTGAGAGAGCTCAAGTAATTTTACCTGATGGAACACAGGCAAACGTCAAGACTTTTCCAAAAAATCATTCTGAGGTTATCACTTATCCAAAAACAGGCGATTCTGTACTTGACCAAGAGGCATTCAAAAAATGGCAGTTTATTCGATTGCCTGAAGAACTTGGCGGTGACAAGGACGATGTTAGCGCTTTTCGCGCCTATAGCATGGTCTGCTTACATTTGTGGTGCTTGTGGAAATACTGGCCACAAGAAGGTAGAAAAAGAGGGGAATGTCCATGTCATGGAAGCATGTATAATCCATTGAATGGAAAGGCATTTGCAGGACCTGCATCACTTCAAGCTTCTCCGTCAAATGTACTTGCAACTCTTTATTTTGAAGCTGATAACGATGGAAATTTGTGGATTAAACCAGCTGTATGGTCTGTAAACGAAAATGGAGTAGTGGGGTATGGTCGTTTCCTTAAAACGTAGAAACGGTCTAGTAGATTTCTTCTACTGGATATGGGATGGAATGGAGCGAACTGTATTCATCGGTACAAAGTTCTCATTCCCTGCAAGATTTGTAAGCCCATTTGGATTTTTGGGAATGCTCACATTTGTGATATTCATAATTCTAGGAATCACTGGTGCGCTACTGATGTTTTACTATCAGCCAATACTTGATAGGGCATGGGATAGTGTTGCCAAAATCAATGATACTGTTCCATATGGATTTATGATAAGAAATATTCATTATCACGCTTCAAATGCAATGGTTCTGCTTGCAGTACTTCACATGTATTATCAATACTTTAGTGGAAGATACAAGATAAGAAATGAAATCATCTGGGTTACAGGTGTAGTACTGGGTACTGTGACTATCTTGGAAGCATTTACCGGATATGATATTATATTTAGTGAACGCGCCGAGCTTGCAATCAGTATAGCTGCATCACTTACAAATTCCATGCCAGTAGTTGGACCTACTATACGTGATGCCATGTTTGGTTCAGGCTTTGCTGACTTTATACTTAGATTCTATACGATGCACGTATTTCTCTTACCGATAGTAATGCTAGGATTGATGGCAGTACACATGCCCAGATTCTTGGTATTTGATGTACCGATGGTTATGGCAATCTCAGGTGCCATATTTCTAACAGGAGGAGTCTTTCCAGTAGATCTTGGTTCCAAGTTTGAACCGACTGTACCTCCAGGGATTACAGTGCCGGAATGGTATCTTACTGGAATCTATGCATTCCTAAGGACGCAGTATGACAAATTTGTGACAGGTGTGCTCTGGCCTGGCATATTTATTGTAGCGATAGCTATGACACCATTCATAGATAGGTACAAGAAATTCTCATGGAAAGATAGACCAATAGTAACAGCATTTGGTATTACTGGTATTACACAAGTTATGGTTACCACATACTGGGGCTTTTACATTACACCTGATGTAACCAAGCCGCTAGTTGCAAGACTTGTAATCGATCCGATATTCTTCTATCTGATAATGTTATTGCTAGTTCCAATTGGATTTGGATTCTCATACATGATGATATTGCTTGCAAAAGAATCAGAAAGAAAGGCAAAACTTGCAGCATCAAAAGGCCCACACAAAGCATCTCCAATTAATCTCTCTGGCAAATGGATCAACTGGTTGATCATAGGACTACTCGCATTCCAAGTATACCTTAACATTGCAGCATACAATGCAGCCCTGAGTGGAATGAAGAACTTTGCTCTATTCCTAACTGGGTTGATTCTCATGGTATTTGCAGGTCTATTCCACTTGTATAGACACGGACTAAATGAAGCAAAGAAGATTCCAACTCCATCACCTGCCGAGCCCGAATCTCCAAAACCGCTTGACAGTAAAGAATCGCCTAGTCTACCACAGTAAATCTAGGCTGTATAATCTGGATTGATCTTTATTTTTTGTTTTGTTAAATGTCTCAATTATTTTTGTATAGCTTTATAAGACTAAAAAAAAGATTGGCAAACAGTTGAGTCTTCCATCCTCCAGTCATGCGTATGGGATCGGATTAATCGCAGTTATTGTAGGTGCCGCTCTTGGAGTTTCATATTACCAGCTTTATTTCATACCTGAACTTAATGCAAAACCAATAATTCCAGAAAAAATTCTCCATCCTGGTGATACAACTACTATTATCATTGTTCCTGGTGCCGAAAACCAAGCACAAGAGCAAAACTTTACTCCAAAGACTACAAAGGCGCAGCTTGGAGTAAATAATCTTGTAGTCTGGAAGAATACTGGTGAAACTGCCCATACTGTTACTCCTGACAAGCCGTTCAAGGATCAGTTCAGCGGTGACTTTGGCTCTCCTGGAGTCATCAAGCCAGGTGCTAGCTATCAATTCACGTTTACACAGGAAATAGTCGTTCCGTATCATTGTGATCCTCACCCATGGATGAAAGGACAGATAACCATAGAACACGGAGCCTTGACATCTTAAAATTATAAATCTAGGACATTAATTTTCCAAAAACAATATCACTTTCAATCTCTTTGTGTTCTTGAATTACAGATGCTCTAAATTTTATTTCATGAGTTTCTTTTGGCTCAAATTCTATTGAAGCTGTAAATTCTACTGAATTTTGTTGCATGTCATTTTTGTTGATAAACAGTCTTGAGAGATTCTGTGATATGGTTTTACCATTGTATGATCTGTAGACTATGAGTTGGTTTGAACCCAAAATTTGGGCATTTACTACTACCCCATCATATCTTCCAGAATAGTTTACCTGAATTTTTCCCTTGATTATTTCATGAGGTTTGAAAGTCAGATTTTCTAATTTTAGTTCAATCTCTTTCATGTTGTGTTTGATCTTCTGATGAAGATAATTAAATTATTGGAACTTGGAAAAACACTTGAATTATCTAGAAAGCGGGCCCGAAGGTTCGCACTAGATCAGTTCTAGCGCGTCCACCCCATTTTTTTGATTTTTTATTAACTTATTGTAAATTTGTTAATAATGGTAATTTTGTCTGTATTGATCTTCCAGAATATTTGTAGTATATTGAGATATACAATACAATACTATAGTTAGTATCCAAAGGTTGATTCCAAGTGAAAATTCTCGTGGTAGATGACAACAAAAGCATCTGCAATATGTTGCAGAAATTTTTAGAGATAAAAGGACATGATTGTACAGTTAGTCTAGATGGGAGAAATGCGTTGGATTTGATGCTGCATCAAAAATTTGATTTTGTAATACTTGATCTGACCATGCCCGAGTTTAGTGGTTATGATGTCATCGAAGAGCTTGAAAAAAATGGCAAAGTCGAGGAACAAAATATCATATTGCTCACGGCTGCTTCCCTCACAACTGATATTATTAACTCCCTTCTGAAACGAGGAGTAAAATCTTGTCTTAAAAAGCCGATCACACCAGATGTTTTGCTGAAAACCTTGATGTCTTAACCAAAAGGTTTGAGTTCTGTAAATTTCGCCAAAACAGTTCTAATAAAATTCTAAGGTTCTCACTAGATCAGTTCTAGCGCGTCCACCACATTTTTTTGATTTTTTATTAACTTATTGTAAATTTGTTAATAACATAAATTTTGATGTTGTTTCAAAACTCTTTTCCTTGAATTTATTTTTTGATCTTGTTTATGTCGTCAAATGTAAAATGGACAACTTGATCACCGCCAGCTTTCTGATAATCTACAGTTACTGTTGATGGAATTGTTGAAAAGTCATAGAGTTGGATTATTGGCCAAACTTTGCCTATTGCAGTCATATTAAGACCTAAACCAAATCCGTTTGGATTAGTGTTAATGGTCTTGTAATGTCTTATGACATCTTCTAGAAAAACACCCGTAATACCACCTGTTGCCAAACATGAATTGGTAATTGGATTGGATACTGTAGAGCCTTCAAGAGAACCTGTGACTTTTGTAGCTACAGTGTATCCCATAGTTTCTGCAAAGCTTAAACCCGTCTTCAAGTTTGCAGCAAAAGTATCACCACTAGTACCACAGAAGGTACCAAAGTTTACGCCCCTAATTCCAACTGAAGATGTTTTATCAGATGCAATTGCTTGATTTCTATCTGCAAAGTATGCATACCAATTTCCGTCTGTAGCCTGCATCATCCTCAGCCTCTTGCCATTGACGGTCACAAGAGGTTCGCCATACTGTTGGTTTAATTTGTGTATATCAGGATCAGATACAACAACCTTGATTACTCGAGAATCGGAAAAGTGATTATTGTGTTGAACGTGTTCAGCAGATACAAACAAGTTTGTATTACTTGTTGCATGCACTATTGGAATTGTGTATGGCAATCCAATCACGGCACTACCAAAAATTAGTATTGTTAGTAGTGTTAAACCATATCTTTTGTTCGTATACAAGATACACTCAACATATGTTGTAAGTATAAAAATACACTTGTTTCATTTGAAAATGGTTTGAATTTTTTCTTGAATTCTTCATAGATCTTAAAAAAAATTAAAATCGAATAGAATTATCCATAAATTTTAGGTCATAGTAATTCAACGGGTTTTCAGAGGTCTGAACCTTCCAAGACTCGCCACCATAGTGTTTTAGGGCAGTTGCCACAGACTTACGGTGTAATTTTTTTCGCCAACCTGATCATGCAATCCAATCTTAAAATCATTTGTACCATATTGGTATATCGTGGAATTCAAATCACTAAATGCTTGACCGGGGAATGCATTCTCAAGAACGTCAGGTACATTGAATTTGAATTGTTTATAGTAATGGTAATACAAGTCATTACAACTTGTATCAATGGTCTTTAGATCTGTGCGTATGAATGATCTACAATGATCATAAACGGCAATAGGTACACGATTATCTTCATTTGTTGATGTCACGCTATTTTGTAGGTTAGAAATTGATTGTTGTCCCTGTAAAGATATTCGTTGAATCGTACTACCCGTATTGTTGATAACTTTGTTAGCCTCATTCTGTATATTTTGAGGGGTTCCATAGGTTTGCAAAACAAAGTATCCCCCAATTAACACGCATATTATGGCTGAAAATATGATGATGATTCGTTTGGTGCCTGATTGCCCGGAATGTCTTTTTACGCCCTTGTAACGATTATCGTTTTTGCCATTCTTCCAACTACGCCAATCATCATCACCCATATTTTTCCCTGATAATGGATATGATATGAGTTAGATAAGCATGTCAAAAATACAAGCCCTGTAAGACTCAGATTCTCACAGGTCTGAATCTAGTTGAATTTTTCCAGTACAATACGAGTTTGAAATAAGTATTATAATTATTTCAGGTTCTGCATAGTCTTCAGCACATTTGTGAGCTTTTCCTACATGTAAAGGCACGACTCATTTTGAGCCTGTAAATCACTTTTCTAGTCAGCGTTTTTTAGGTATTATTCAAATATACCCACATTCTCCTAAAAAAATGGGAGGGGAATATGAGGGCAAACTCATATTCCAATGGGAAGATTGTTTGTTCAATCTTCTTATTTTCTCACCTTTTGCTGCAATTAACAATCATCTCAGTTTATGTGAGATGATTGACCCATTGTGGTGCGTTCTGAAAGAACATAGTGCAGAGTTGAGTTGCACTATGAAACGCCGATGGGTTGTTGGCAGTATTCTGATATGCAATAGGACACATTTGTCCCATTACAATTATGCCAACGACCGCCACAATTGCAACCCCTATAGCTGCTATTGCGGCCTCTATTGCTTTCTTAATATTCATGTTATTACTAATAGTAATGATCAGAAGATTATAAAATTTAGAAAACCTATTTTTTGCCGCAGTGTTTATTTAACTCCCATTTTTTAGTTGCAGAATTATTTTTTATCAAAAAATAATACGGTGTAATATTTTATAATATTTGATAACATAAATTATTAATTAATAATATTCTATATTATTTTCTGACAAGTAAAATTTTAACAGATCAGGAGTTTTATCGTCTAAAATCATGTGTGGTCTAAACATAATTGTAATAAATCTGATAGTATCCACATAGAATATCATTTCGTACCTTCACCAGTTTATAGACAAAAAGTAGTATCCTAATAGTATCCAGAAATGATTGTAATTTCAGTATCAAAACGATGGTATCATCCAAGATCGGAGGTAAGACAGCATGGAAAAAACGGTGCAAAGAAGCGTTGGTTTGTATTTTATTTGGATGAAGATGGCAGATTCCGCTCAAAAAGGATTCAATGGTACGAGGTTTTGTGGTACAAATCTCAAAAACACTACAAAAGAAGATTGATTTGTCTTGATTGCGATAGAGAGTTTTTCGGATATGTCAGGTCAATAGATCAAGAGGTAGAGTGTCCTTACTGTGGAAATTAATCTGCATACCAAAAGGAACCTTTCTTCAAATTACCTATAACATAAGGAAAAAAATATTTTTCAATTGCAATACCGTTTTTCTTGTATGCAGGATCTGGAGTGTTTAGATATTGACAGACTCTGCATTTTTTGTGGTTAGAGTGGGTATACGTAAGCCAATACTCTACAGGTCTCTCTTTTTTTGTTGATGTATCCTCTTTATTCCTCCATGTTCTTGTCCTATTGTCACGAGTATTTTTTTTCTCAATCTTTGGCACACCGCGTTTATGACATCTGGGACAAAGATCAATCAATTCCCTTACTGCAGGCTCAACTTTGATGACTTTGACCTTGAAGGACTGGTTATTTTCTATTTCTTTTATTACTCCATCTAGGTTTGAAACTGGTTTGACAAAATATTCCCATGTAGTCTGTGCTTTTGCAATGTTGGGATCGTTAGTTTCTACAGTTAATGCGTATAGAAAGGGCATCTTTACATTGTATTTTTTAATTATCGTATCTTCTTGGAATGCAAGGCTTGCTTCAGTGAATTCGTTTTTTGGTTTTCTTCCCAATGGTATAGTGTACCTTCACAGCTATAAAACCGCTAAACCCGTTATGTAGAATAATGGCAATAGCCGAGTCTGCAGACTCGATCAAAAAAAGAGTAAATACTACAAACCCTCTTGTTCTCACAGATGAGGACTGCATTGTGCAGTCTGATGTGGGAAAAAAATTGACATACAAAAAGACAATCTATACAAAGACACAAACCATTCGAAAGAAACCAACAAAGAAAGCAAAACTTCTAGCCATTCCAGACGTAAAAAGATGGTATGACAATGTCGCAAGGGGAAGTCCAGTATCAGCAGAGATCAATCTGCGAAGACTATCCAAATTCTGCGAGGACAACAAGATAACACCAACACAGCTTGCAGAATTGGGAATAGCAGATGTCAGAAAAGTCACGGATCTGCTTCAAGACCAGATATCTTGGATGGAAAGTCAGGGAAAAGCTCCGCAGTACATCAAGGGAACCATAACTGCAATAAAATCATGGCTACATCATTTTGATGTCTTCATAAAAAGAAGGATCAAGATAACAGATGTAGATTCCACCCCTACTCTTGCAAACGAAAGAGTGCCAGAAGGATACGAGCTTGCAGAACTGTTCAGCAGAGCAAACCTGAGGGCAGGAGCTGTCATGTCATTGATTGGAAAGGCAGGACTGCGACCCGAAGTACTTGGAAATCACAACGCAACAGACGGGTTGATGATTAAGGACTTGCCAGACCTTGAGATCAAACACGGTATGGCTACCTTCTCCAACAAACCTTCCAAAGTGCTAGTAAGAAAGACACTTTCCAAAGCACGTCACGAATACTTTACCTTCCTGACAGACTTGGGAGGCAAAAGTCTACTTGCATACCTGAATGAAAGGATAGTTTCAGGGGAAATGCTTACACCCGAGTCTCCAGTTATTGCACCGTTTGCAAAATACGAAAGATTCAGGGGAGAGAA
This sequence comes from Nitrosotalea devaniterrae, assembly GCA_900065925.1. Classification (GTDB taxonomy): domain Archaea; phylum Thermoproteota; class Nitrososphaeria; order Nitrososphaerales; family Nitrosopumilaceae; genus Nitrosotalea; species Nitrosotalea devaniterrae. Next base: position 243,991 of record LN890280.1, read on the forward strand.
CAAGGGAAAAAGATTCGTAGAGACACTGACAATCCGCAGGGAAGTCCAAAAGATTATGCGACCAAGATTCTTGTGGAGACCATATGTGCTAAGGGCATACTTTGACACACAGTTGCTAATTGCAGAATCTAGGGGAAAGATAGCGCATGACTTTCGTGTGTTCTTTATGGGTCACAAGGGAAGCATGGAAGCCAAGTACACAACCAATAAAGGAATTCTTCCAGACTTGCTCATCAATGAAATGAGAAATGCATTTAGTAGAAGTGAAGAATTTCTTGATCTGGAAAAAGTAAACGATCAACAGTTGAAAAAACAAAAAGAGACAACAGAAAAACTTGGCAATCTGACACAAGAAGAACTTGAACTGTTGCAAAAATTACTTGCAAAAATTGACAACAGCAAAACTAGTATGACCAACTAGATCACTGACAGAAAAAAATTCATAACAAAAAACAAAATCAACATCTTGAAACTTTCGAATGGAAATAGGTGTAAAAAACGACAGGACGCGCTATATCAGATTAAACGGGCCCGAAGGGCTTCGATCCCTTGACCACTGGATTAGAAGTCCAGCACTCTATCCAAGCTGAGCTACAGGCCCAAATACCGGGCAATTAGTAGCCATATTAAGGGTTTTTACAACCAATTTTTTTTGTTAAGATCTCTTTCCATCTTGAAGAGAAATTGTTGTGAATAACCAGCGTATGGTCCAAAATATTCTACAATCTCTTCATGAAGTTTTTCATATTTTTTTTCAGTCACAGGTTTCTCTGTGATGTTGTCAAAAAATTTCTTGTAATATTTTAACAAAATTTTTTGTGTCCATGTGTCAATTGGAAAAGCCTCCATTTTGTCAAGAGAAAATAGTGCAATACAATCTGCCACTTTGTTACCTATCCCCAGAATTTCTTTCAAAGATTCTATGGCAGTTCGATAATCTGTTTTTTTCAACCATTCAAAATCGATCTTGCCAGAATTTACTGCCTGGGCGGCCTCCTTGACATATCTTGCCCTGAATCCTAGCTTGCAATCAATCAGATCTTTCATGGTTGCATTTGCAAGAGTGTCTGCTTTTGGAAATGTAGCCAGTTTATGTCCCTCAAACTCTTTCTTGGTGCCAAATTTTTTGCACAAGTTTTCAAGCATTGACTTGATATTTTGTATGGTTGAATTTGACGAGCAGATAAATGATATGTAGCACTGGAACGGATCCTGTCTTATCAATCTCAAACCTGGTGATTGTTTTACCGCACTTTTTACAATCTTGTCTTTTGTAATGTTTGATAAAATTTTTTCTAAATTGTCATCTGCCCTAAGAAAGTTGTCTATTCCATTAGACGATGATCTGACACTGAAAGGTGACTGGTTTAATATGAGAAGATCCTGGCCGTCTATTCCAACCCATTGTACTCCAATTTTATTCCAGAGAAAAACCTGCCCGCTGTTAATTGTAGTTTCTATGTCTATTGCATGGATTTTCTGCATGTTATACGGTTATTGTTTCACCAGCATCTGGTGCATATGCTTCAAATCCAAATTTCTCATGTATCTCATCTGCAAACTTTGTACAAGAATCCTTGTCACCGTGAATAGTGAGGACCTTGGGGTTGCCCTTGATCTTTTTCATCATATCAAAAAGAGAATTCCTATCAGCATGGCCTGAAAATTCAAACTGTCTTACCTCTGCTTCACACTTGAATTCTTTTCCTCTTGTATTTACCATTCCGGTGTCCAAAAGTTTTCTTCCCGGTGTTCCTTCGCCTTGATATGACACCAGTGCAATACCGTTTCTTTTATCTGCCGCCAAGTTTTGCAAATAAAATACTGCAGAACCACCTACTAGCATACCAGCAGGTGAAATTATGACAGATGGTTCACTTAGTGCATTCTTTCTTTCCTTTTCTCCTTTTATCCAGACTGCATGATTAACCGAGTCTGCAAAAACTTTAGCATCGCGCAAATATTCAGGATAGTTTAGCATTATCTCATTTACCTTTACTGCCATGCCATCCATTACAACTCTATGTTTGAATCCTGCATTTTTTAAGACACATGCAATTTCCTGGGATCTTTCTACTGAAAAGGCAGGAACAAAGAGGGAGCCTTTTCTATCCAACACTTCGTATGCAAATTCCATAAATTTTTCTTCTGATTCGTTTCTAGGCATCTGATTTGTCTGGGAATAGGTACTTTCAGTAATGACCATGTCTACCTCTCCGAAATCAAGATCTGCCTCCCTTAACATTCTTGATCCTTTTGGATTAATGTCTGCAGTGTAAAACAATCGCTTGTTTTCAGATTCAACTAGAACTGACGCTCCTCCCAAAACATGGCCTGATTCAAGGAGCTGAAAAGAAGCATTTCCTCGCTCTATTTTTTCTTTATATTTTATCTCCTTTGAATGCATCATCATGTTTGAAACACTAGCAAAGTCATACGGTAGATGACTTTTTTGAATTCTGAGCATATCTTCAATTAATAATCGCGATAGGTCAAATGTTGGGGGGGTAGCATATACATCAGTGCTACCGTTTACAAAAAGCGATGGCATATTTCCTGAATGGTCCAAGTGGGCATGAGTAATAATGGCCGCATTAATCTCATGGGGATTGACTGCGATCGGGTATAGTGATTCCTTTTTTAGTTCTACTCCATAGTCTAACAGAAAGCTGGCACCATCACAATTGACTTGAAAAGCTGATCTGCCTACTTCCTTGGCAGCACCTAAAACTCTTACTTGCAAGAATTCAAAACTTTTTCAAAGTACTTTTAAATCTTTAGCACTCAATATTGCCTGATCTCTTGTACTGCTTGTGTAATTTACAAAAGACTTAATTAGATCAAAAAAAAATGATCCGAGTATGGGTAGAACTTTTGAACAATGGTGGAGTACAATCCCAAAAGACCTCAGAGAAAAAGTTCGAAGAGGCGATGAAGGAAATAAACCATTATTGAATCAAATAAACTGGATTTGGGTTCACAATATGATGAATCAGAAAGGAGATCTAAATCCTACATCTGCGGAATTGCTAGACTGGGTAACATCAGGCCAGATTGAAGCAATGCGCCAAATAAAGAAGTAAAAATATCATTTATACTTTCTTTTTGTTTTTCTTTTCTTTTTAAAATTGAAATAATTCTATAACTCCGTTATGGATTTTGCAGATCGTTTAAATAGCAAACGATGAAGATCAAAAATAGAATGCCAATCGCAATTCTTCCAGACGTTGATGAGCAGAGATGTATAGGTTGTGCACTATGTGTAGAAATCTGTACTTCTCTTGGCCCAGACGTTCTTCGTGTAAAACCAGTAGATGGTTGGAAGAGAGGTAAAGCATTTGTATTTTATCCAGAAAGATGCATCTCAGACGGAGCATGCATCGGAGTTTGCCCAACAAAAGCAATCTTCTGGATGAGACCAATGAGTTACACTCCAGGTCAACCAGTACCTCTACACAAGAACGGTATATTCGTAAAAGGCTGGGCAGAAGACGCCGCACTATAAAAGCGGAATCTATCTTCTTTTTTATTATTTTTTGATATTGAAAAATTTGATCTTTGTTTTCATTCCTTTTGAATGGAATTTTAAGAACTCGTCATTTGTAGCATAGATGTTCTTGAATTTGTTGTTCTTGAGAAACATGTTCCATGTTTTAGAAAATTCAGGAAATTCATCTTGGTTATAGTCTGTATTGGATATCACATAGTGAGCGGCAGGATAAATGTCTGATAGTTCCAATGGGATTATTCCAAGATATGGGTTGTATTGACAAAACTGTATGTCATCTAGTTTAGAAGCAAATTTCTTTTTTAGGTTGTTATACTCTGATGAAGTGTAAAATGGCCTTATACTCCCGTCTGGTGTGATTACTAGTGTTTTCTTCTTTGTTTTAAATTTGCGTACCATGGAATGGAATCTTCCAAGTTCAGGTCTGAACTGATCTTCTTTAGAAAAAAGAAACACCGCATTTTCCTTGTATCGTGGGGTGGTCTCTGTGAAAAATGTTGTATTTTTGGTAAAAATGGGTATACTCTCAAATAACTTGGGATGCGCTCTTGCCTTTCTTATGGTGTACTCCCATAACCGCCCCTCGTGAATTGCTTCTTTTACTCTGTCTACCTCTGCCTTTATGGCGTACAAATTGTGAAGTGCTATCTTGTTGATTCTATCTTCCTTGTCTAGCGACAGCATCTCTTTTGGCTTTAGTTTGGTACAGACTTCGCAATTGCAAGAAAAATAAGCCACTTCTGAAAGATGTGCAGTGCCATCTTCCATGATATATCTATCATGTTTTGCATATAGCATGTATGATGCCGAGTCAAATGTATCACAACCAAGAGCTACTGCAAGGGGTATGGTAAGTGGATGTCCAGCTCCGAACAGGTGAAGTGGAACGGAATCAGGAATATTTTTCTTTGCTGTTATTATCATTTTGGCAAGCAGTTTGTATTCGTATGACTCCATGAATTCAACTGGACTTCCCAATGCTAACATCTGAAAACCTGAATCAAGTAGTGCCCTTGTTGATTTTTTTACAAGATCAGAATGTTCGCTTCCTTGTATTGGTCCGACCCATATCTGACCATTATCGTCTCTTGCATCAAGGGTCTCCTTTGATACTTTGAGTGTGTGCTGTACGTATTCGATTGCTTTCTTTTTTGATAGACCAAGTCCTGTTGGTCGATCCAAAGGAATTGCAATATCTGTTTTTATTCCCTTTTCAAAATCCGCAATTTTTTTATAATCTACATCAATGTCTCCGTATTCCAAGACTTGGTATCCGCCAGAGTCTGTCATGATCGCACCATCATAATCAATTATTTTGTGAATACCCTGTTTTATTGCCTCATCACCATATCTCTTCAGTGTGATGTATGCATTTGTTATTACAAGATCAAATCCCATCTCTCTTAATTTTCTGGCAGGAATTTTTTGTTTGACCGGATGAATCACAGGAACAAATGCAGGAGTCTCAATTTTTCCATGGTTTGTATGAAGTATTCCTATTCTTCCAGCAAGATCTGATTTTTTTATCTCAAACATTTTACATTATACCCACGTATGGCGTAATTTGAATCTAGTATGGAAAGAATTTCCGCATGTCTTCTTTTTTGAGAACCAATTGCAGCCAATCCACCTTATCCTCATTTGTCCCGGTTCCTCTAAAAACTGATTCAGCTTTCTTTACAGTAGAAGAAATTGTTCTGGTGCTTGTATCAATTTGAAAAGTCTTTTTTTGGCCAAATTGATGTACTGCATCATAATATGTTATGCCTAGTATCTCACTGCCAAGATTTTCAAGCGATTTTTTTTTAGCATAATTTCTTTTCTTGTATATTGATTGTAGTTTGTACGGACTTTTTCTTAATATTATTGACATCTCCACATTCTTTGATGATACCACATATGGTGCAAGGTGTCCAACCAGTATAGATTTTTCTGATATTTTTTTATCTATTATTTTCTTCAACTTGCTTACATCTACATCCAAAACTCCATTATTTTTTTTGAACAGCCCTTGCTCAACTGCAACTCTGTTTATGTCAATCATATCCAGGCCTAGTTTCTCTGAAACTAATTTTGCTATGGTGTGCTTACCTGTTCCAGGATTTCCAGTTATTACTTTCAATAAATGTCCTAAAATGAATTGAAATTAAACACTTTTGGAATACTAATAAGAGCATATGCCAGACTATTTTGCATGCAAATTGGTCTGTTAGGGAAAACCAATGTGGGCAAGTCAACTTTTTTTTCAGCAGCTACTCAAACAACTGCTCAAATTGGTAATTATCCATTTACAACTATTGAGCCTAACATGGGAATTGCTTATGTCAAAACTGATTGTGCGTGTAAACATTTTGCTATATCACACATTCATCCCATGTGCGTTAATGGAACTAGGTATATTGCAATCAAGTTAATTGATGTAGCAGGTCTTGTACCTGGTGCTCATGAGGGTAAAGGCCTTGGCAACAAATTTTTGGATGATGCAAGAACATCTGAGGTTTTAATTCATGTAGTGGACGCATCAGGTTCTACTGATATACAGGGACAATCAGTTCCTGCAGGCACTCATGATCCACTTGAGGATGTAAAATTTGTTGAAGAAGAATTTGATCAATGGATGAAACAAATACTCCAGAGAGAATGGCAAAAACTTGCTAGGGAGTTGGAAAGTAAAAGCGGAAAGGTAATTCAGGCAATTGCACAAAGATTTAGTGGACTTGGAATAGATGAGTATGACGTAGAATATGTAATACATAACCTGCATTTGCAGTCAAAGAAACCTAATGAATGGAATGAAGACGATCTTGTTTTATTTGTTAAAACACTCAGAAAGCGAACAAAACCTATCATAATAGCTGCCAACAAATCCGATCTTTGTCATGATCTCAGTATACTAGATGAGTTTAAAAAAATACATCCAACAATTGCATGTAGTGCAGAAACAGAACTTCTTCTCAGAAAAGCAACAAAGAATGGGCTCATAGACTATTTACCTGGGGAAAAATCCTTTAAGATAAAAGATGGAATAAATCTAAACCCTCCGCAACAAAAGGCTCTAGAGTTGGCAGAAAAAGTTGTGTCAAAACTAGGTGGAACTGGAGTGCAGCAAACTCTTGATTATGCATGTTTTGATCTTTTAAAACTGATTACCGTATTTCCAGTAGAAGACGAAACAAAACTATCTAACAAAAATGGAGAAGTTCTACCTGATGCAAAACTCTTACGCTTGGGTGCCACTGCACGAGACTTGGCAAAATCTATACATCAAGATCTTGCAAAGGGGTTTCTTTTTGCAATAGATGCAAAGACAAAACAACGAGTAGGTGCAGACCATCAGCTCAAAAATGGCGATGTCTTGAAAATTGTATCAACTTTGAGCAGGGGATAAAATGCTAGGTCTTGGGATTGAAAGTACGGCTCATACATTTTCTTGTGCGATAGTGGAAAAAAAAGGAAAACAAGGAAAAATTCTCTCTGATGTTAGAAAAATTTACAGACCTCCAGAAGGAGAAGGAATTCACCCGCGAGAGGCATCGCGCCACCACGCAGAGCATTCTTCAGAAGTTCTTTCTGAATGTCTTAGAAAATCTAATGTAAAAATTGATGATCTTGATATTATATCGTATGCAGCAGGCCCAGGTCTTGGACCATGTTTGAGAATTGGAGCGGTTGTAGCTAGGTCCCTATCTTCATACTATGACATTCCGATATATCCTGTAAATCACGCACTGGGTCATATCGAACTTGGAAAAATGTTGACTGGCGCAAAAGACCCGCTGGTATTACTTGTTTCAGGAGGTCATACAATGATTTTGGCATTTCTTTCAAAAAAATGGAGAGTTTTTGGTGAAACACTGGATATTACTGTGGGTCAATTATTAGATCAGATTGGACGCCATGCAGGCTTTGCATCTCCATGTGGCCCAAAGATCGAAGAACTTGCATCCAAGTCAATAGAGTATTTACCATTACCTTATGTTGTAAAGGGAAACGATGTATCATTTTCAGGTCTCTTGTCAGCAACAAAAAGAATAATTCCAAAAGGAATTGAATCTGCATGTTTTTCATTGCAAGAAACTGCATTTTCCATGATGGGCGAAGCTACGGAAAGAGCCCTTGCATTTACAGGAAAAAAAGAACTCTTGGTTGTTGGTGGAGTTGCTGCAAACAAGAGGCTGTCAAATATTCTATCAAGTATTTGTGCAAGACACCACTGCAAGTTTTTTGTAGCACCAAAGGAGTATGCTGGAGATTGTGGATCTCAAATATCTTGGATCGGACTATTAGAATCGTCAAAGAAACCTGGAGTAAATCTTGAAAATACTTTTGTAAAGCAATCTTGGAGGTTAGATACTGTTGAGGTTCTTTATTGAGATGAAAATTTAGAAATAGCTTCCTTTACGTCTTTTTCCCATTTGCCTGTATTGTATACTCCAAACTTGTAGGTCTTTTCATTTTCATCTGATTTTATTTTTATTCTAACTTTTTTTATTATTCTACCTTCTTTTGCTACCTCTGTTATCTGATTGAGGTTAGCTTCTAGAACGGTCTTTCCAAATTTCTTTGAAAAATCAATTATTCTTCCCTCTGTCTTATCAAAAGCAATTCTCTTATTTGTTAGCGTGAGAATGCCAGGACCTAGTGAGTCTTCAGAACAATCTTCTTGTGTTATTCGTTTCTCGTCTAACTCCATGTCGTTTTTCTTACATCCTGTGTTATAATTGTATATTGTTTTTTCAAAACTAATTTTATGATCTAGACATTATTGTAACTTAAATTATGTTTAACCTTATCGAGTTTCATTGAAACTTGTCAAAAAAGGTGCGGAAGCAGATATCTATGTTACAACTTGGAATGGACAAAATTCTATTTTAAAAATTCGAAAAAAGAAAGATTATCGAGTTAACTCTCTTGACATAAGAATACGAACTTTGCGAACAATCCGAGAAGCAAAAATGATATATGAAGTCAAATCTTTTGGAATATCTACACCCATTGTTTATTTTGTAGATGAGAAAAAATGTGAAATATATCTCCAATTCATAAAAGGAAAATTAGTTAGAGATCTTCCTATGAAACAAATTGTAAAAATATGTACGGATATAGGAAAAATAGTGGGAACTCTACACAAGAATGGTATTATGCACGGAGATCTGACAACCTCTAATTTCATTCTCTCTCAAAGAGGATTGGTTATACTTGACTTTGGACTTTCGCAAAAGACCGATGCAATTGATGACTATGCAATTGATCTTCGTTTATTCAAAGAGGTTCTAAACAGTGCTCATGCACAAATTGTAGTTGGAGCTTGGGCGTCATTCATTCAAGGATATCAGAGCATACTGGGAAATACTCTCACCGAAAGAATTGTCAATCAGGTTTTAGTAATAGAAAAAAGGGGTAGGTATGCAAATGTCGTATGACCTACTTTTTGCAAGCTCAAACAAAAACAAGTTTGACGAAGCAAAAAACATCACATCAAAATTTGGTCTAACACTAAAGTTTCTCAAATCTCATCTACAAGAAATCCAGGCAAATACTTTGGAAGAGATTGCAAGACACAAAGCCATTCAGGCATTTTCAATCTGTTCAAAACCTGTAATTGTGGAAGATGCTGGTCTTTTCATAAAATCATTGAATGGATTCCCCGGACCATACTCGTCATTTGTGTTTGATACTATTGGCAACAAGGGGATTCTACGGCTTGTATCAATGCAACGAAGTGCCACATTTAGATCAATTATTGCATATTGTCAAGGGCCTAACGATGTTCATTTTTTTAGTGCAGATGTAGATGGAACAATAGCTAAAAAAGAACAGGGCAAAAATTGGGGTTTTGATCCTATCTTCATACCCTCTGGAAAAAACAAATCCTATTCTCAACTTGTAGAAAAAAACCAAATCTCACATAGATATTTGGCATTGAAAAAATTTGTTAATTGGTATCTGAATAAGAAGAGATCCAGCGATCTATGAATCGCTGCTGATTCTGTAAAACTACAATTCTTGACATGTCGCTTTCATCCATGGTGGAATACATTCCACTCTGTTTTGCAAGTTGGTCTGCAAACTGCCTTATCTCTAACATGTCTAGAGAATTTGAATACTCTAACCTGTTAGTTGATCTACCCACATGCATGTATGATTTTATTTCTATGAAATGCGCATTCGCACGCTTTATCATTTCTGCATATTTTGGAATTAGTTTTTCATCCGCATTATAATCTTTGATTAGCGTGAAACGTAGTACGGTTCTTGTATTTAATTTTGAAAGTAATTCAAGGCTTGTATTCCATCTTTCCCACGCATCTTTGTATTTTGGTCTATTTACTAGAGTAAATATTTCAGAGTCTGGAGCGTTTGTTGAGAGGTATAGCTGTGTTGGTAATGCATCTTCATCACTTAATCTTTGCAACATTTCGGGCTCTTGACCGTTGGTTACGAGAAAGATTGATTTTGTGTTTTCTAGGTTTCTTAGATATTTTATAAGATCTGGTAATTGCGGATACATGGTTGGTTCCCCTGATAATGAAATTGCATAATGGCTTGGAAGTAATGACTCGTCAAGTTTTTCTTTATTGCTTTTTGGATCTCCGTAATGTCCCATGATTAATTTTCTTCTCTCTGCCATCAAGTTAGACATGATTACTTCTGGAGGTGCAACCTTGTCTGTTGGCATCTTCAAAGCACTGTAAAACTCCATTGGCCTCCAACAATACACACATCTATTTTCGCAAAACATGCCTGCTGGTGAAAATTCCATACATCTGTGAGTTGAAATGCCATAGAACTTGTGTTTGTAACATTGACCATCATCTTTGAATGATTTTTTTGTCCAATGGCATAGTTCTACAGTTGCATGATCTGAAATTCCATACTTTGCTTTTTTTAATTGATTTAGAATCATAGGTTTGATCTGGATGAATTCATTTTCAACTTCAACCGTCTCCCCAGAACAACTCATGACTAGATTTTTGCGCCGGTTTTAATTAAATCTAGGTAATCTATTTCAAAAATGATACGCATGGAGCATTTTCCATTGGGACACAAAGAACTGTACCTAGATACAACATGGCGTAGAAGACTACTCCTGCAGCTATTCCCATGGAAATCCACCACATTCTCAGTTTCATATTTGCGATTAGTTTTTTTGTTGCTAATAAACCTAACCTTGATTTTCAGAAAATAATTGATAAAAAATATGATGCCATGATCTGAATTCTTGTTTTAGATCACTGCATTGGCTCTTGTTTTATCCACAAAACTATCTTATATGACGTATTGATACCTATGAACATGAATGCTGCAAGAATAATTAATGTAAAAGAACCTCTGGAAATTCAGTCTCTTGAAACTCCAAAACCTCGAGGTTCTCAAGTTCTCATTAAAGTAGAGTCTGCCGGTGTATGTCATAGTGATATCCATCTCTGGGATGGCGGATATGAGGGTCCTGCAGGTTCATTCATGAAAACAACTGATAGGGGTGTAAAGTATCCATTAACTCCTGGACATGAGGTGGCAGGAGTAGTAGAAAGTATGGGTGAGGAAGTAGAAGGGTTTGTAAAAAATGAAAAAGTTTTGGTATTTCCTTGGATAGGAGAAGGTCTCTGTCCTGCTTGCAGGGTAGGTGAGGAAAATCTCTGTGACAAGCCAAGGTCTTTGGGTGTATACAATGATGGAGGTTATGCAGAGTATGTTCTTGTTCCAAGTTACAAATATCTGGCAAAAATCAATGACATGGATACTGATATTTGTGCTCCGTTGTCTTGTTCTGCTCTTACAGCTTATGGTGCAATCAAGACTGCCAAACTAAATCCCAACGACAATGTGGTTATAGTTGGAGCAGGGGGCCTCGGTTTGATGGGCATCCAATTAGCCAAAGCAATCAGCGGTGCAAGAATAATCTCGCTGGATGTAAATGATGAAAAATTAAAAGTAGCAAAACAAAGTGGTGCAGACATTACCATAAATTCTGCAAAAGAAGATCCTATCAAAGCCATTATGGAGTTAACAGGTAATCTGGGTGCCGATGCTGTAATTGATTTTGTCAATGCTACAAAATCTGTAGAAACTGACATGCAAATACTTCGACGTAGAGCACGAGTTGTACTTGTAGGGCTATTTGGTGGTTCTTTGCAATTAAATCTTGTAACAATGCCTACTCGCGCATACAAGATTATGGGATCGTACACGGGTTCTATGACTGATATGATTGAGTTGATTTCACTTGCTCGAAGAGATATAATAAAACCAATGATCTCAAACAGATTCAAACTAAATCAAGCTACTGAGGCATTGACAATGCTAAAAGAAGGAAAGATAATCGGTAGGGGAATAATAAACCCATAAAATATTTACTGTTATCACAAAAAACAAGTTTCATGCGTTCTGAAAGGCAAACATCTGGTATAATTGAGTTAAGATTAATACTGGACTGGAAAGATTTTCCTTATGTGGCCCTTGTAGTATAGTGGTTAGTATAGGGGACTGTGGATCCCCGGACAGGAGTTCGATTCCCCTCAAGGGCCCTCTTTAATTTTATATCAATTCGCTGTATATCAAATGGAAATTTCAAAATATTCCAAATTTGCTTGATTCCATCTCTTCTTTTATGGCTAGTTTGACCTTGAGATTCTTCTGACTAACCTTGTCACCTAACCACGTCAAAAACTTGTGATCTAACCCCTTCCCCTTCATCTTCTCAAAATCTGGTCCCATCTGGTCTGATAATCTTTTTACAAGTGATCTATTGACGCAAACTACGTAGAAATGCCAACCAAATGCAAATTCTGAATCAGTTACTATGAATTCGTTTTCTCCATGGACCATCTTTTCTACATTGCTAAGAGTCGATATGATGGCTTTACTGGTATTTTCATAATCGATAGCTGATACGTTGATGTTAATCCTTTCCTGCATCATGAACTTTATATCACGTTTACAAATAAAAACATGACTAAGAACTTGGTCTAATTACCAAACAAATGTTCTACTTCTATATTGAAAAAAGTCTTAAGAATGCCGATATAGCTCTTTACTGGATCTGGTATATCATCTCCGCATGCAATTCCTAGATTTTTTGCATTTATCCATATTACAACAGTCTGAAGTATTGTTAGAAACCTATCATTTTCCAAATTTCTTGAACCTATGGCCCTGGAATATCTATCGGCAAATTCCCATGCCACTGCAAAATCAATACAGTCTGTATTGAATATTGCAAGCATTTGATCTCTGAGAGATTCTGCTTTCTTGAATGGCGTAACATTTAGAATATATGGAAAATCTATCTTGTCAGGCATGTGCCCAGTGAGTGGACCCCATATTGTTATTATTTTACATCCGGGTTTTAGATTTTGAAATTTCAAAATCATTTTTTCAATTATTTTTTCATCTGAGAACCAGAATAGTATTACACTTGCATCACTTATGTCAGAGACTGTGATATCTTGACACCTAAACGATCCATTTGTAATCTGTTTTTCCTGCAGTAATTTTTGACCTTGGAGTATTTTCTCTTTATTGTTGTCAATTCCTATTGCTTTTTCTACCTTGAATTCTTGTAAAGCTATTGCAATACTATTACCATTTCCGCATCCTAAATGATAAAAAATGTCATTTTCAGTTAGTTCTGCAAATCTGAAGATCTCCTTTATTGTTTCATCTGATAACTCTACATCTTCACCGCTAATTATCGAGCTTGGAAGTGATGATAGATATTCCTCAATTTTCACTAAATAAGTCCAGTTTGGACTAAATTTATTCTCTTATTCTCTCAAGGGCCGAAACTGCTTGCCATAGTGTAACTCTGACATATGATGGCATGTTGGGATCTTGAGATATGTCATCAAGAAGACTGATGGCATTTGCTGCTCTTACAGAAACAGGAGAGTCTTGTTTTTTCAAGTTTGCTACAAGATCTGTCAAATCCTTCTTTATGTTTCTTGGAGTGGAAGGATTTGATGCAATTTCAGCTAGAGTGTTTATGGCCGTGTTCAGAGTATCAATATTTGGATCCTTTTTCTCGACCATTGTACCATTCAAGCTTATGCTAATTGAGCTTATTTTATAAAGTTTGCACTATACTTCTACAAAGATGTTTTCTGATTCAACTATCACTTTGTATGAATTCAAGTCTTTTATCTTGACTGGAAATTCCGAAAGATTACCTGCTTTACAATCAAATTTTGCTCCATGCCAACCGCATGTCACAATTGATCCATTCAAACTTCCTTCAGAAAGACTTGCTCCTGCATGAGTACATGTATCGTTAATTGCATGATAACTTCCATCTATGTTTACAACAAGAACATCTTTACCATCTATCGTAACTTTTTGCATCTTACCTGGAGCAAAATCGCTTGTTTTTCCGACAATTATCTTTCCCATGCTAGACTAGAAACTCTGTCTCTTAATAATTTAATGTCCGTTTTTACGATGAGCAGATCCTACGTTAAACAAATTTTACGGTATTTTGTAATCTACCGAGATTTTCTATCTCCATCTCTATTTTATCACCATTTTTCAAAAACACGGCGTCTGGTTTGTTGAGCATTACTCCTGCAGGTGTACCAGTTGATATGATGTCTCCTTTTTCTAACGTCATTGCTTTGCTTAACAATGATACAATTGAGTATACCTTTAGATGCATATTTGAGGTTGAGGAATTTTGTCTAATATCTCCATTTACTTTGGTCATCATTTTGAGATTCTGTGGTTCTGGTATTTCGTCTGCAGATGTTATCCAAGGACCGCAAGGTGCAAAAGTGTCAAAACCTTTTGCTCTGGTAAACTGTTTATCTTTTGCTTGTATGTCTCGTGCAGAAGTGTCGTTTAAGACCATGTATCCAAAAACAGCCTCTTTTGCCTCTTTTTCTGATATGTTTTTACAATCTTTACCAATTATGACTGCAAGCTCAATTTCATAATCAAGCTTTGAAACAAATGATGGGCAAACTATGTCTGATGTCGCTCCGTTAAGTGTTGTTCTGGGTTTTATTACGATGGCAGGCTCATCTGGAGGAATCAAGTTTTGTTCTTTTGCATGATCTTTGTAATTAAATGCTAAGCAAATTATTTTAGATGGATTTGGAATTGGTGGAAGAAATTTAAAATCTGATAAATTTTCAGTGTAGTTTAGATTTTTTGCATTATTCTTTATTTCATCATACCATCCATCAAATAAGAAATCTTTGATACTCTGAGGTATGGGAATTCCAGTCTGAGATGTCATACTCTCTCTTGTCAAAACCTTTTCTCCATTAACAAAAGCATATGTTTCCATATTTTGTCTAAGCAATCTTGCAATTTTCATTTTCTTCACTTGTGTGTATATATCGCTTGATTTGCAGAATCTTTTCTGCAATATCCGAATCTTACGAACTGGATTTGTGCTCCCACATTTAACTCTAAGTAGTATTGTTCTGTAATAGCTTGCTTGACTTCTAGACTATTTTCATTAAATTGGTCATTTATGAAGAGTACATTTGATGTTAGAACCTCGATGTTAACTGGATTTTTTCTTGAGATCCATTGAATTTTAGAAATACCGGATTTATATCCTGTACCAATAACTTCCCCCTCCACCTCTGATCCTATCTTTGTTATTCTTATGTTGTATAGTTCTAGTAATCTCACTTCATCACCAATCTTCAGTAGATTGGCATCATCTCCCGAAATGTAAAAATTTCCATCTATCATAACTTGCCTCTTACCCATCTCGTTTTGTGGATGATTTGAAATCTCAATTTCAGTAAGATTATTGTTGGTTATTGTCAATTTCACAGGGTCAAATACAATGAATAGTCTTACACTTATTGGATCAATTATTTTTCGATTAAATGATTCAAGTGTTTCAAATGGAGGCATAGTATCAGACTTTGTAAAACCAAGAGAAAGAACAAATTTTCGAATAGCTTCCGGAACTATTCCTCTCCTACGTAATCCTTCTAGGGTTGGAAGTCTAGGATCGTCAAATCCTGATACTTTTCCTTCCTCTACAAGGGGTTTTAGTACTCTTTTGGATACTGGCATTCCCTCAAACTCTAGCCTTGAAAACTCTAACATCTTTGGTTTACGCATATTCAGTTTGTCTAAAAGTGTATAGTAAAGTTCAGTTCGTAATTCATATTCTTTGGTTCTAAATGCATGGGTGATTCCATCAATACTGTCTTCAATGGCCACTGCAAAGTCATAATTTGGCCAAACGCGATATTTGTCTTTGTGTATTGGGTGTGGCTCATCTATTATTCTGAATAAAGTAGGATCTCGCATCACTGTATTTTCTGAACTCATATCTCCTCGGAATCTAACTATTGCTTCTCCTGGTTTGAATTTATCGAACATTTTGTTCCAACGAATATTATTTTGATCAAGATCCCCTGATCTGCATTTACATGATATCATTTCTCTTCTGTTTTTGCTAATTGTTTCCTTGTCGCATGTACATACATATGCATAACTTGAATCAATAAGCTCTTTTCCTTTCTTGTAAATTACTTCCATGTCATCTGAGGTATTTTTTATAAGATCATATTTTACATCTAACCAGTCCAGGCCAACTTTGATTGCCGCATAATATTCTAGACGTTCTTTTTCTGGATTTGTATCATCAAACCTTAAAATGAGTTTTCCTCCGTACATTTTTGCGTATTCTTCATCAATTATTGATGCCTTTGCATGACCAATATGGGGATAACCATTAGGTTCTGGAGGAAAACGTGTAACTACATTACCTTGTTCTGCGTTTTCTAGGGGGGGAAGACCTGTTCTTTCTTGTTTTGGTTTTACTATCAATAGTTCTGCATAATTGCTCTCAAGTTCCTCTCTTTGTGATTCTATTGATAATTTGTTAACATCAACTACTGTCTGTGAAATAAGCGGTATGACATCTTTTATTCTAGATCGAAGTTCTGGTTTTGTACCGATTACTTTGGATATGATCGAATCATTTCTAGTTTTTCCGTCATGTTCAGATGCATTAAGCAGGGCAATTCCTCGAATTATCCTCTTTAACTCGTCATCCAATTAAAGACTCCTCTGTACTACAAAATCAAGCAAAGAAAGTAATTCATTTTTTGCAGGTCCATTGTATATTGAAATGGATTTCTTGGCTGCATTAGAGTGATATGTTGCCTTTTGTTTTATTGCATTCTCTATTCCTAATGATGAAATTATAGAGATAGCTTTTGCTACTTCACTTTTTGAAACAGATGAATTGCCAAATGCATTAAGAATTACCTTTCTTTCTTGATTATCAGCTTTTTTAATTGCCATCAAAATTGGCAATGATTTTTTTCCTTCCCTGATATCATTTCCTACAGGTTTTTTTGTAATTTTTGGATCACCTATTACTCCAATCAAATCATCGATTATTTGAAAAGCAATTCCTAAATTTCTTCCAAATGTAGACAATCTTACCACATCTGAAAAATTTTTCTCTGCTGATATTGCACCCATTGCACAAGATGCTACAAATAATGATGATGTTTTTTTCTCAATCATTTTTATGTATTGACTCTCACTTGGTATTTTGCTTGATTTTGCCATGCTGATATCAAGCGTCTGACCCTCACATACCTCAGTACAAGCTTTCGCTAATGTGGCAACAAGATTCAAACCTACATCTTCTGACTTGTGAAGATATGGTTTTGAGATGGTCTCAAATGCTCTTGAAAACAACAAGTCTCCTGCAAGAATTCCAATTGGCATTCCAAATCTCATGTGAACTGTAGGTACGCCATGTCTAACCTCATCGTTGTCCATGATGTCGTCGTGTACTAGTGTAAAATTATGCACCATTTCAATTGCAGCTGCGGCAGGTATGGCCTGTTTAGTAGTTCCTCCTAAAAGTTGACAACTCTTTATGACCATGTATGGTCTTAGTCTTTTTCCTCCATGATCGATCAAGTAACTTGCTGCATGATACAGATCCTTTGGCTCTCCTGACAGTCTAGTTGAAAGAAAAGAATCTATCTTTGATGCTGTTTCTGCAAGTTTTTCTAACTTCATTCTTTTTTTAGCTCCCATTTATGGTCTGGAAAATGATACTTTAACGATGCTTCTAGTTTACTTTTAAGGTCCTTTCTATTCCACATCTTGAGAATTTCCTTATGTCCATCACTGATATTGTGATTTGATTCTGGTAAAAAATACAAAGCTACTAGCATCCATGGACAGAAAATCTGAGGCGTCTTTTCAATCTCTGACAATATTTGTTCTAATGTAACCCATCTGATATCTGAAATTTCATCTTCAACAAGTTTTATTTTTGAGGGATCATCTAATGTGCCAATTAACGTGCCACAAATTTCATTCTCTGATCCAATATTTTTGTAGGGAACATGATATTCAAATTTATACAAATAATCTAATTTGCATGTAACTCCTAATTCCTCTGGTAATCTTCTTTCTGCAGATGAGATGTAATTCTCGGACTGTCTTGGGTGGCTTGCTACCGTTCCATCCCAATCTCCCGGCCACAACATTTTGCTCATGCTTCTCTGCGTAAGTAAAAGCTGTCCTTCTTTATTGAATAAAAATATAGTAAAAGCTCTGTGAAGTTTTCCATTTGGTAAATGGCATGTTACCTTCTCTTCAGTTCCTATCTGACTATCAGTATCATCTACAAGAATAAGATATTCCATAGTCATCCTCTAAATATTGTTCCCTCAAAACTCTTACCATTTATTGCATTTGTTATTCTCCTTGGGGTATTTCCGTTTACAAAGAAGACATCTGTTCCGTTCTTTGATATGTCAAATGCCTCTTTTATTTTACGAGCCATGCCTCCAGTAACATCCATTGATACTTTTGAAGTAATTGGCTTCTTTTCTGTAATCTCGCTCAAAAGATTCTTATTTTTCATATCTGAATATACTCCATCTACATTAGTGACAAAAATCGCAAGACGGGGATGTAATATTTTTGAAAGAATTCCCATGATTCTATCTCCAGACAAAATATAGAATTTATTTTTTCCAAACCACATGACGTCTCCATAAGAAATTGGTGTTAATCCTATCTTTGCAATTTTGGGAATCTCTTTAATCTTCTTGATTAACGGCTTGCTGCCTATGATGAAATCGCCAGGTGGTAGGCAATATGGATTTAAGCCAGATTCCAAAAATGATTCCAGTACAATACTGTTTAATTCCACCATGGAGTTCTTAACATGAGAAACTCCTTTGGCTCCATGTCGTTGAGGTTTTGTATGCATATCATATTTTACGGACCAGTAGTGCCCAAAGGATCCTCCTCCATGTACTATGATAATTGGTTCATCTATATTTTTGAGACTTGTCGCAATTTTTTTTATTGAGTTCCTATTTGGTGTTAATGGTTTCTCTTTGTTGGTAATTATCGAGCCTCCAAGTTTCATCAAGATCATGATTTTTAATAATGCTATAGACGGTTTTAAAAAGTATCTTACTGAATTACTGACACAATTCTTTGACTGAAATAATACTTTAGTTACTTCATTTCTAGATGATGTGTATAACTGAAGAATTTGGGTTTTGAATACTTCTAGTATTTCTTAGGTATATCTAAGACCACTATAGTCTATCTTTGCAATGAAACAATCTGCGGTTTTTCTTAAATTATCAAGTGTACTTTTTTTGTTGGAATCATCTACAAGAGAAATTATACATCCGCCTCCTCCAGCTCCTGTTATCTTTGCACCATGCGCAGTTTTTTTTGCCTCTTTGACTAGAAAATCTATTTTTTCTGTAGACACTCCTATCTGTTTTAATAAATTATGATTTTCTAGCATCAGTGAACCTAGTTTAACCAAGTTATTTTCTTTCAGAGATATTATTGCATTATTGACTATGTCAATTTCTTCATTACATAATTTATTAAAAAGTTCAGTGTTTTTATCTTTAAACTCTTTGACCTGTCTTACAACATTTTGGGTGTCATGAACTTGTGCAGAATTTGATATTATAAAACTCAGCTCATTCTTTGATGAAATATCCTGAAATCCATTCTTTAGGTCATATGACACCAGTCCACCAAATGTTGAAACTGATGAATCCGCACCTGAGTTTTGTTCAAATATCGTACGCTCTGCTTGTATGGCTATCTTTACTACTTCATCTTTTGATAATCTATGAAATAATCCATTAACGGAAGCTGTAACTGCAACACAAGATGCAGATGATGAACCTAGTCCGACTCCTGACGGTATTTCAGATTCTATGACTATCTCTATGCCCCGCTCCATGGAGTTTTCCTTTATTGCTTTTTGTGCTATGTAAAAGAATGGTTTCATAAATTTTTGTTGCACATTTTCTAAATTATTTAGCGAATCTACATTCATCTCAAACTCTCCTAACGAAGATCTTATTTTGATTATTTTATCGTCTACGAATTGTGATGTGGCGGTTATTCTCTTATCTATGGAACATAATATGGCACTGATGCCATACACTACAAAATGTTCCCCAAAAAGAATAATTTTTCCTGGGGCCGATGCAATAGATTTCATGAAAACACTATCGATGCATATCCTACCACTGAACTCTTGTCTCCTGTTATGTCTCCACTGGTCGCATATTTGATCAAAGTTCCTTTGGTTGCTCCTAGTTCCTTACAAGCTATCATGGTGGATGCAATCGCTCCATATCCACACGCACTAATTTGTTTTTCTTGTAATGTGCTATAAAATTTGTCTATATCCAAGTTAACTATTGGATCTATTAGCGACATATCTTGTTCATATGCAAAATCATTTGGTTCGTAATGGGTAAAATCCGAGGAACCAATTATGACTGTCTTCCTAGTTTTTGCAATCATCGCTATAAATTTACCAATTTCAATTGCAGTATTGCGACTCTGATCAATCAAAATTATGGGCAAAATTTTGAATTTGTGAGAAAATATTTCTTGAAGCATTGGTAATTGTACTTCTAAACAATGATCTCTTGTATGTGAAAAAAAATCAAATTCTATTAATTTTGAAACCTCGTTGATCTCAATTGCAGCCTCTGTATCTACCTCAATATCTCCAATGGGCGTTCTCCATGTACCTTCTTTCATTACTGCAATATCCAGACCGATTCCCCAATGATTTGGTCCTATGATTATTACAAGATCAGGTTTTTGAGATGAGATGGCGTAGTATGAATCTGCAGCTATTGGACCTGAGTATTCGTATCCGGCATGTGGGCATATGGCACCAATAATTTTTGTGTCATGAGATGAAGGTGGTAATTTACCTGGACCGTATTTGTGCAAAAAACAATCTCTTATACTTGATTTTAATTCTTGAGTTGTTTTTGGATAGAACATTCCAGCAACAGCTGGTGTCCTCACCTGCATTGTGTTATTGCCTCTGAGTTCTCATTCTTTGAGGTGGCATCCTTTCGGACTCTTCCTCTAACTCTTCTTCTGTTATTTTGGTTTCAAAATCATCTATTTGATATTTCATAGATTCTGCACTTTTTAATTTGCCTTTTTGCATTAGTATTTCTCTTGCTAAAAGCCAATAGGTAGCAGCTAGAGATTTTCTTCCTCTATTGTTTGCTGGAATGACCAAATCAATTTTAGATGTAACATTATCTGTGTTGGAAATGCCTATTACTGGAATTCCTGCATTGGTTGCTTCTACAACTGCCTGCTCATCTACTTGCGGATCTGAAACAAAAACTAATTCTGGTTCTCTATAGTATGGTAATGATGGATTTGTTAGGGTTCCGGGCATGAATCTACCAAGCATAGGAGTTGCACCGGTTACCTCACAGAATTTCTCAACAGGTGTACTTGCATACTCTCTGCCTGAGCAAACTAGGATTTTTGTAATGTCTGCTCTATTGATGAATTTGGCAGCTGTTTGAATTCTGGATAATGTTTTCTTACTATCGATAATGTAAAGTCCTTCATTTGTTGCCTTGGTGACAAATGGAGTCATAAATTTTGTTTTTACTTGAGTACCTACTCTTATTCCAGTAGACAATACGTATTTTTCCATATGTTCAAAATCTTCTTGTTTGCTCATTCTGTGTTTCTAAATCTCGGCCATTCCACGTATTAAATCATACTCTGAGAGTCGTATAAGTTCATTAAGTTTGGCCATTCTTTCTCCACCTAATATGCCAACCTTGAGCATCTTTGATCTGGTGGCAATTCCGATATGGGATATGTGGGAATCAGTTGATTCACCAGATCGATGAGATGTGATTAGTTTTACATTGTTACTGTTTGCTTCTTTAGCAAATTCAAGTGCATCATAAAGACTTCCTGCTTGATTCACTTTCAATATTGCTCCACTACAAGCTCTAATTTTTACTGCTTTTTTGAGAATTTTTGTATTTGTTACTAGTAGGTCATCGCCAGTTATGAGAACACGTGGGAATTTTTTAGTCAAGACTGCCATGTCTTCAAAGGCTTCTTCATGAACTGCATCTTCAGCATAAACAAGTTTGTATTTCTTTATTATGCTCGAGGCAAACTCTATTTGTTCATCTGGAGTGTTTTCAAATCCTGCTCTGTCATATACATACTTCTTTTTCTTTTCATTCCACTGTGTAGATGAAGCAAAGTCTACTCCTAACGAAACTTCCTTTCCTAGTGTAAAACCTAGTTGTTCACACGCTTTTGCAGATATTTCTAATGCTTCTTCATTTTTTAATTTGGGCGCCCAGCCACCTTCATCTCCTCTTCCATTTGTAAAACTTGGATCTTTTTTTGCTAGGATCTTCCCTACCTCTTTATGTACCATCAAGTTTGTCTCTATTGCATCACGAACAGTTTTGGAACCTATGGAACAAACTAAAATTTCTTGAATGTCTGGTGTACCTGGTCCCGCATGCGCACCTCCTCCTAGAATATTTCCAAGAGGGAATGGATATCTAAAAGTTAAATCTTTTGCCAATAACTTGAATATTGGTACTTGTAATGATTTTGATGCTGATTCTATTGATGCAATAGTTAATGCAAATGCAAGTGAACCACCCACTTTTGAATAATTTGGAGTTGAATCAATCTCTCTTAGAGTTTCATGAATTATTTTTAGATTTGATGGATCAAGACCTACAAACTTTCTTGCATTTTTTTTTAAGATATCTAGACTTTTTTCTGGCTTGTTTTGAGGAAAGCTCTGAGCTTCATGTTTTCCAACACTTGCGCCTGATGGAGCGCAGACTCGTCCTACATGTTGATTATCTGATGTTACATCAATTTCTATGGTCTGACTTCCTCTACTGTTGTAAAGTATCCTGCCTTCAATGGATGTAATCCGAGGCATTCTATTCTAATTCAGATCTTACTTCTTGTTCTCTTCTTCTTATGGCTTCGTAAAATGGAATGACTTGGTGAATCGTTTCAACTGATGTTAGTATCATTGCTCTACAACAATATCTTTTAAAACCAAAAGAATCTAAAACTTTTCCTGGATCCTCGCCACTTTTAACACGAGTTTGATATTCTTTAAACTTGTCAGCAATCAAATTTCCGCATGTAAAACATCTGACAGGAATTAGCACAGTCACAAAAAGTAATCAAGGCTTATAAAAACCATACATGGGTAAAACCAATTGCGGGAGTCGCCCAGCCTGGTCAAAGGCGCTAGCTTGAGGGGCTAGTATCTTAGGATTTCGTGGGTTCAAATCCCATCTCCCGCATTAATGATTTTAAAATGATTGTACATTGAATTGATTGAATGAATATTTTTCATATGCTTGATGGTGGGTATGTGCTTTGGTAAAGCCCTTATTTGACATGAAATTGTGTATTGATATGGAAATTACTGTAAAACAAATGATGCGAATTGAAGAGAACGGACATCAAATGGGTTTTTTTAGAAAACTAATGATGGAAAATGCCGGTGCTATTACTACACGACATATTGTTGAGCATTATCCTGATTTGATATCAAAAAAAATAACAATTTTTGCTGGATTGGGAAACAATGGTGGAGATGCTTTTGTAGTGGCCAGACACTTGGCGGCATTTGGTTGTAATCCAACTGTCATACTTTTGGGACACCCTGATAAGATAAAATCAGAAGAGGCTCGATCAAACTGGAAAATTTTAGAGAAAATGAATTCGGTAAATCTCATACTTGCATCTGATGCTAGTAAAATTGTAAGTGAATCAGAAGTAATAGTAGACGGAATACTAGGAACTGGCATGTCTGGAAAAATCAGAGAACCATATTCATCAGCTATAGATCTGATAAATCAATCACATGCTTTCAAATTATCTGTTGATGTTCCATCTGGTCTTGATCCTGATACCGGAATGGTACATGACAAATGTGTAAAAGCCGATATTACTGTGACTTTTCACAAGATGAAAATTGGGATGCCAAAAAACCAAAATATGTGTGGGAAAATAATGGTAGAAAAAATAGGAATCCCACCTGAAGCGGAGATTGGGATATTGATATGATAGTTTATCAACTTCAAGTAGGAAATATGCAAAATTTTACCTATGTTCTTGAAGATGAAGAAACAAAGGAGTCTGTTGTCATTGATCCATCCTGGGATCTAGAGCTAGTTCTGGAAACCATAAAAAGAAATGATCTAAAAGTCAAATACATCATAAACACACATCATCATTTTGATCATACTATAGGAAACGATGCAATGGTAAATCACACTAAATCTAAGATATTGCAACATGAATCCTCAACTCTAAAAAATGATGTGCGTATATCTGATGGTGAAAAAATAACATTTGGTAAATCTGAACTTATTGTGATACATACACCTGGACACTCAAAAGATAGTGTTTGTCTGGTTGGGGATGGCAAGATCTTTTCTGGTGATACACTTTTTGTAGGAAACTGCGGTAGAATTGATTTGCCTGGAGGAAGCGCAAAAGAACTCTATCATAGCCTATTTGATATCCTCTACAAACTTGATGATGATCTAGTATTATATCCGGGACATAATTATGGAAGTTCTCCACACTCAACTATAGGAAAAGAAAAAAAAACAAATTTTGTATTGCAACCTAGAACCGAATTGGAGTTCTTGGATTTTATGGGCAGTGATTAGTTATTGCATGATATTGAAATACTTGGGAACAAGGAAAAGGGTTTAGAATTCATAAAACAGACTGAACAAAAAAAATTCATCTTCTCTCTAGTGATATCTTATACTGAAACATCTGAAATACCTGGAATCACTATGGCAGGAGAACATCCTGATTTGATAAAATTTACAGGACCTGCTGATGCTGAATTCATTCACTATGGGTATTGCAGAAGCATCTCTGTGATTCCAATGACTCCTGATGGAAAACCAACTCCTGCATTGTTAACAAAAACTGCACTAGAAGCAGCAAGCATTCCAAGTGTTGTTATAAATGCAGGTAGCAAAGTATCGCCAAAACTTCCATTCATTGACATGGGTTTGGATTGTGGAAAAAATATTGGAAAAGAACCGGCCCTTAGTCTTGATGATGTTGGAAAAGCAGTAGAATATGGCAGAATAATTGGAAGATTCTTGGGTGCTTCAACTGATTGTGTCATAATAGGTGAAAGTATTCCTGGCGGTACTACAACAGCTCTTGGGGTGCTTGAGGGATTTGGAATTACGGGATTTGTTAGCAGCAGCATGCCAAAAAATCCTGTCAATCTCAAAATTCAAACAGTGAAAGATGGATTGAAAAGACTTCGTTCAAAAGATCCATTTGAAATCATATCACAATTGGGTGACCCCATGATTCCAACAATTGCAGGTATTCTTAGCACTGCTTCTGAAATTTCTAGAGTGATATTAGCTGGTGGAACACAAATGGCAGCTGTACTTGCTTTTGCAAAAAGTATGGGATTTGACGGAAAAAATACTGCTATTGGTACTACTTCTTATGTGACAGAAGATAACTCTGCAAATCTAGTCAATATGATTTTGCAGATATTGGATATTCCTATACTTGTTGCTAAACTAAAACTTGCAGAATCAAAAATTTCTGGATTAAACTCGTATGCTGAAGGATTTGTCAAAGAAGGGGCAGGTGCTGGAGGTGCATCTATTGGTTGCATGTTAAAAACTGGTATTGATGCCAAAGGTCTTTTGGATTTAACTGAAAAAGAATATTCTAAAATTACTTGACTGTTACTGATTTTGCCAAATTTCTTGGATAATCTGGATCAAAGTCTTTGTCAATTGCAGCATAATATGCAAGAAGTTGTATTGGTACTATCTCTACAAGTGGATATAATGACTCGTTGATACTGGGAATATCTATCCAATAATCATACACGTCACTTGGCTTATCTGAAATTCCTATTATCTTGGCACCTCTTGCCTTTATCTCTCTAGCTGATGTTAACGTATCATTGTATGTGGAATCATTAGGATTTATGATCAAAACATAGGAATCGGAATCCATCAATGCTAAGGGACCGTGTTTTAATTCTCCTCCGGGCAGTCCTTCTGCATGTATGTATGTGAGCTCTTTTAATTTTAATGATCCCTCAGAAGCTATTGGATAGTGTATACCTCTTCCTAGTACGTAAATATCTGAAACATCTTTTAGTTTCTTTGCAACATCTTTGATCTTAGAATCGTTGGAAAGAATTTTTTTTATTGCTTCTGACACTTTTACAAGATCCAATTCTATGCAACCATTACAGATTTTATCGACCATTTTGTACAAGACAACAAGTTGTGATGTGAAACTTTTAGTTGCGGCAACTCCTATTTCTGGACCACAGTTTAGTCCCATTGAAATGGATGATTGATGAACCAGTGACGATGTCATCATGTTGACTATTGATATGATTTTTGATCCTGACTTTTTTGCAATATCTACGGCTTCTAATACGTCTGCACTTTCACCGCTCTGAGATATTGCAATTAAAATTGATTTCTCTTCAAACATGTCTGGAGAAAACTGTGCTTCACTAGAAATTAATGGATCAATCTTTATCTTTGCATATTTTGAAAAAAGAAATTTTGCAATTAATGCAGCATTATAGCTTGTTCCGCTTCCTGTAATGTACACATTTCTTGCATGTTTTATCAAATCTGAAGCCAAATCAATCTCTAGTTTGGTGTTGTTTCCTGCACTCAATATTGTTGATGGTTGTTCTGAAATCTCTTTCAAAGTGTAGTGGGCATATTGTCCCTTGTATGCATCAGCAAACTCTTTTGATACTTTTGTTATCTGGTGTTGTACTGGTTTTGCATCAAAATCAAAAATCTTCAATCCATCTTTGTCAATAATTACAAACTCTTTGTTATCTGGATAAATCACTTCATCTGTATATTCTACAAATCCGAGTACATCGCTTGAAATGAAATATCCTTCTTTTCCAACTCCAATTATTAATGGTTCATGGAGTCTGGCCGCAGCTAATGTGCCATCTTGAAAAACCGCCACAAAAGCATAATTTCCCTTTAATTCTGATACTGTATCTACTACAGATCTTTTGATCTCTTTAGTCTTGTCATAATTATATTGAAGAAGATTTGCTATCACTTCGCTGTCTGTTTGACTTTTAAAAGCATAACCTCGTTCTTGAAGCATTTTTTTTAATTCTTCATGATTCTCAATTATCCCGTTATGTACAATAGCTACTTCTCCTGAACTTGATGGGTGTGGATGAGCATTTGCATCAGTTACCATTCCATGGGTAGCCCATCTTGTGTGGCCTATTCCTATGGTGCCAGAAAGCTCATCTAGTTTTACTGCCTTGTTTACCTCTAAGACTTTGCCTACTCCTTTTCTTACATTGATTTGATGTTCTGAAAAAGTTGCAACTCCCACACTGTCATAACCGCGATATTCCATTCTTTTTAGTCCCTTGACTATTATTGGCGCTGCAGAGCTGATACCGAGATATCCTATAATGGAACACATGCTGATACCTTATACATTTTATTGATAAATAATGATTGTGTGTGCTTTATTCGGCTGGTTGTTCAGTTTTTACTTCTTGAGCTGGTTGTTGCTTTGCCTTATTGAGGTCTAATTCTGGAGATAAGTGAATTTGATCTTCTTCCTCCACTTTTACAGTATATGAAGGAACTGTAACCACTCTTTCTCCAATCATCACATGACCATGAACTACTATCTGTCTTGCCAGGTATGGACTCTTGATTGATTCCTTTTTCTGGATGAATGTCTGTAATCGTCTAGACAAAAAGTCAGTTACTTTTAGATTAAGTACATCATCTAATGTTGAATTCTCTTTTACTAATCCAACTCTTACAAGTGATTTCATAAGTATTGGTTCTTTTGTACTTCTAACATCTTTAGTTAAAGCTAGGAGTGATCTTGCCTGATTTCTTATTCTCGAAAGTTCCGTATGAGCTTTCCACAATTCTCTTTTGTTCTTGAGTCCAAAAGTACCTAATACGTGTAATTCTTCATTTAGTAAATCATAGTTGAGAGGACGTTTTGGTTTCCTCCACATTTTTCGCGAATTCTTTGGATGATCTCCCATCTAGTACACCTACTTTTTCTTTTCCGCTGCAGGTTTTGCTGCAGGAGCTGCACCAGCCTTTGGAGCTGCTGCCGCTGCAGGAGCTGCACCAGCCTTTGGAGCTGCTGCCGCTGCACCTTCAGCTGGAGCACCAGGTGAACCAGCTGGCAACACTTTGCCTCCTTTCTTGACTCCGACAGCACCACCTTTTCTACCGGTAGTACGTGTACTTTGTCCTCGAACTTTTAATCCATATGTGTGACGAAATCCTCTCCAACTATTCATGCCCTTTTCGCGTTCAATATCGTTTCTTACATTAAAATCAATATCAGAAGTAATAAGATGAAAATTATTTCCGGTGTCCATGTCTTTTCGTCTGTTTAAGAACCATGATGGTATGTTGACAGATGCTGGGTCTCTCATCGCCTTTTCTATTTCTTCTACTTGTGATTCAGTTAGAAATCCTACATTGCTATTGGGATTAATTTTTAATACTTCTAAAAGTGATTTTGCAAAATTATAGCCAATTCCTTTTACCTGGCCAACTCCGATAATGGTCTTTTTAGCACCAGGGATATCCTTACCCGCAATTCTAACTATGTGTCTAAATTCCTGTGAAGACAAGTACAAAAAATCCCCTGTACCCCCGATAAAAACCATACTAAAATAATGGGGTTTCACGGTCTGCCCACAGCCAAAAATTGATAGAGTTTTGACAAGTGATTTTATATCTAACGAGAAAAAAATATTACATTCTGGGAATAGTTGGTAGATTTGAGTGAAAATTTTGATAAGCAAAAAATGATGGAAACTCTGGTAGACCCGGATGTTTCGTCTATTCTTGCAGAGCTTGAAAGCGGAGAAAAAGATTCTGTCTATTTGACAGATAAACTACAATTACCCGTAAATCAAATCAAAGATCGCCTTTCATATGTAATAGAAAATAAGTTTGTTATGGTGACCCAAAATAATGGAAAGGAAATTTTCAGTGTAGATTTGATCAAACTTAATAAGATTATGGAAAATGATGATAATTTTAAAAATGTAGTTGATGGGTTAACTGAACTAGATCAATTTCTTAACTAAGATTTAACACGATTTCTTATGAGATACATCATGCCAACTGCAAGTCCACTAAGTCCTATCATTAATGCTATGAATCCTGAGATATCTGCTAACTCTATTCCTTGTGGATAATATCCAATAATTCCAAGAACTTGAATCTCTCTCTGTCCTTGATTCTCTATCTGCAGAGTATAGTTTCCAGACTTGGTAACCTTGAATATTTCCTGAATCGGACTCTTTGTTATGGACTTTGTTATAATTGCAGTACCCACGGGATCAATCACCGTAGACTTGACATTGTCACCATCTTTGAAATCTGTTATTTGAATAGAATACACCCCATTCTGATTATTGTCCGGATTCATCTCTTTTGTAACAGTCATCTGTGTTCCAATACCTAGAGTGTTTTGCTGGTTAGAAAGATTTTCTGAAGTTGTTTGAGATTGATATGCGGTTATTGCAATCCCTATCAATACCAGTACTCCACTTGCTATTAGGATTGGTTTGGGATTTACCATGTTCGCATTTGTCTTCTAACCCTAGTTAAAACTTCTCAGTATGCGGTTGACATAAACTTCTAGTAAAATTTAGTATGAATTATTCGACAACGTTATCTTATACATCTTCTAATATTAGAAAGTTGTATAAAATTCTAGTAACTTTACTAGTCTTCTCATTGATTATCCCGCCGATCTCTTCACCTAGTGTAAATGCATATTCTGATCATCCTAATCTTTTTGTCTCTGCAGAAAATAGTCTATTTACTAATCATTTCTCAGGACCAATGATAGTGCAAGTTATTGTACAAGAAGATAATACCCAATTAGATCAAGCAATAGGACAACCGAATGTCTCCGTAAACGGACGGCATCTTCAGATGGTACAAGGCTCTGATGGTAATTGGCATGCATTTTTTGCTAATACTGATAGTGCGAAACAGGCTGATCAAGCTGCTCTATCTGGCTCTTCAGGACAAAGTATTGATTTTGGAGTCTTTTGCTCAAGCTCTACTTCTCCAACTGTTCTAGGAATAGATGTATCTCAAACTGATGGAGTGGCAATTCCTGATTCTGCAGGATTATCTGGTACTACTCAGGGAACTGCAGGTTTTACTTCATGCAGTGGTACGCCTACAACCCCCTCAAATCAAAACAATGTGATAAGAAATCCTCCTTCTTTGAATCTGAATCCACAAGTTCCAACTGGCCAAATAGGAATAAATCAAAATGTTTGGCCACTCATTCAGCTTTTTACATTGAGTAATAATGTTCACATAGAATATGATCGTTCTACCGGTACACAAAGCGTTGATCTTGATTATTCTGATATTCCAAACATTTCATTGGGTGTTGATAGAACTGGATATCCTACCGGTTCCGATGTTTTTGCAACTATTGATGATGCTGAATTAAGCATAGATCCCACATCTCAGGATTCATGGACCTTTAATGTTGGTTCTAATCCTGCAACATTTTATCAAGCATTTGCAGAATCGGGCAGTAGTGCAAGCGGATCTGGTCTAGTAAATCTGATACCTTATCTGAATAGTCTTGGATTCAAAGATAATGGAAAACTGAGTATGGATACCTCAGATGTTATTAACTTGAAAACTAATTCTGTTCAAACAAGCTCATCACTAAATGGCATGTACAACAAGCTAGTAACTTTTGTAGAAACAGGGCCACATACTGGAATTTTTGAAAGCTCGTTTGCTGGTGTATCGACAATTGGAACACTTCCAAATGCTCCTAGAGCTCACTCTGGATCAATCACCTATGACCTTCAAAGTGCTTCTATTGTTTCAGGTACTTCTACTGCAAGTCTCACTGTTGGTAGTGGTCAGAGTCAGTTTGGTCCTGGTCAAAGGGAAGCGATTACTCTGGTAGATAATGATCAAAACATTAATTCTGCACAGGTTGATCAACTAAATGTCTTTAGATCTGCTGCAAAAATTCCAACCTTGAAGATTGGAAATCCAATAACGCTGAGTAGCTCATCTAACGTTAAATTTTATAATAATTTACTTTCCATTTCTGTACCGTCTACAGTATTTGATGCCAATTCACTAAGATTGATAATTGATACTAAATCTCAATCAATGTCAAATTTTCAGAAAATTACCCTAAATCTGGGTGTTTCAGCCCAGTCTCTTAAGGACTTGCTCATAGATACAAGCCAATCAAATTCAAAAGGAACTAATTGGGTTAATTATGATCTGAGATCATTTCAACAGCAGCTTGGAATAACTTCATTTTCCAGTGTTACCATGACATTATATTTTGGATCTGTTGGATCTTCTCCGGTCGTAATTGTACCATCTGGAACAATCGTGTCAGGTAATGGTCTACTTCAGATAAGTAATTCTGCAGTAACGTCCATCAAATCAATGTCATCAAACCTACCTGTATTTTTAGAAATTAATTTCAATACTTCTGGTAAGATTTCAAATCCAAGTGATACACAACCCATTGTATTTGATCTCTTTTCTTTTGGAAATAATGGAAACCAACTAGTAAACAATGCTATCTATAGAGCAGAACTACAAGAAACATCTGCTAACTCTGGTGTCTTTTCTGGAACAATGGAATATGCCGTAATAAATCAATTAAATCAATTTGATCCTAATTTGATCAAGGGACTTCGAACTTTTGGTAGTAATATTAAATTTCTTGTAAGTACTGAACTTACAGACTCCAATGCAATACACTTTTCAATTCTAGGTACACAAGGAGGAACATCAACAACAGTGACATCACAACACAATCTTCCAACAAATACTGGTGTAGTTACGCTTGATTCGCCAAATTATAGAATTGGATCTGATGTTACAATAACAGTCAATGATCCGGATCTAGTTACTGATGCTAATACAATTGTAACATATACAAGTGTAAACGATCCTGGTTCCACAGCTGATGATACCGTTGGGGATAATGGTGGAAACATACTCTTAGAGGTATGGATTAAAGGATTCAGATTTCAACATTGTACCGTGAATGGAGTTGCACATGGAGGGCTTGCTGCCACCGGTTTTACATTAACTGAAACCGGACCAGGTACTGGAATATTCAAAGGAATTTTTAAAATGCCTTCATCGATATGTATCGAAGATAAGGCTTCTCTAATATCACCAGTGGGTGGCAGTGTCCAGGCATGGTATCATGATTTTCGAGATCAATATGGTAGATCCGTCATAATCAGTTCAACGGTAGCAATTCCTGCTAAAACTCAATCTACAACAACCGCCAATCAATATGTGCCAACAATTGCTACACCGGTAGTCTCAACATCCACTCAGATTAGTGATCAATCTGGAAGACCTCTTCTACAGAGCCCACACGTTGGACAAACAATCAACTTCAAAGGCATGATATCAAATAAATATTATCAAGATTCCCAGAGAATTTCCTACATTGTTCAAATAAAAGATAGTAATAACAAAGTGGTTTTTCTAAAATGGTCTGAAGATAATCTTGTAAATCTATCTACCACTAATGAAGAAATTAGTTGGGTACCAACATTATCTGGAGCATATTCTGCAGAAGTTTATGTATGGAATGGAATGGATTCTCTAGTACCGCTTGCAGATCAAAATCAATACAAAATTCAAGTTTTACCATAATTAAATTTCTAAAATCTAAAAGTTATACTTGCTTTTGTATGGTGATACAGCACGTAGTTCCTGAACCACTTTTTTTAACGTATCCACAGTTTCATCTATTTCTTGTTCCGTATTTGTTATTCCTACTGTAAGGCGCAATGAGCCTGTAACTTGTTCATGTGAAAAGCCCATTGCTTTTAGTACATGTGATGCTTTCTGTATTTTCACAGAACATGCAGAACCTGTAGATGCAGATATTTTATTTTCATCTAGTTTTATTATTAGATCCTCACCGTTTACTCCAAGAAAAGTGAAATGGGTATTATTGGGAGTCCTCATATCCGGATGTCCATTAATGGTAGTAGTAGGTATCTCCTGTAAAACTCTTGAAACCAATTTTGCGGTTAATTTTTTGAGATGAATAGTATTTACATCCATGTTATTCTTTGAAAGTTCACACGCCATTCCAAATCCTACAATGCTTGCCACATTTTCTGTGCCAGACCGAAATCCATTTTCTTGCCCTCCTCCTAATATCAAAGGGGATATCTTTACTCCTTTTTTGACATATAATGCACCAACACCCTTTGGTCCGTTTATCTTATGTGATGATATTGAAAGCAAATCAATACCAAGATCCTTAACATCTACAGGAATTTTTCCTACTGCCTGTACTGCATCTGTATGAAAAGCAATATTTTTTTCCTTTGCAATCTGAACCATTTCTTTTATTGGTTGTATCGTTCCAACTTCATTATTTGCATACATTATTGTGATTAGGCAGGTATCGCTTGAAATTTCTTTTTTAAGATCTTCAGGATTTGTACTACCATGTTTGTCTACCGGAAGAAAAGATATCCTGTATCCTTGTTTTTCAAGATGCTTACATGGTTCTAGTATAGCGTCATGTTCTATGGAAGATGTTATGATATGTTTTCCTTTGTTCTGTGATGCTATGCCATAAATTGCAGTATTGTTTGATTCTGTTCCACCAGATGTTATGAGTATTTCATTACTGTCTGCATTGATGAGTGATGCAATTCGTTTTCTTGCATTTTGAATAGCTACATTTGCAAGCCTACCATGTTTGTGTATGGAAGAAGGGTTTCCATATTGTTCTCTAAAATATGGTAACATTTCCTCTATGACTTTTTCATGAACTGGAGTAGATGCAGCGTTGTCTAGATAGATCAATCTGTTATCACATTGAGTTTACCTGGTCTATAGCCGTTAGGATCTACTGTGATACGGTAAAATCCTAATCCATTCATGTATTTTTCTAGAATTGACATATTTTTTTTATTATCTAAAAAAATAATTTCGTTTTTATCCACTTCTATACTAGCACTATCTCCAAAATCGCGAACTCTTACCTGTCTTACGCCAAAAAGCTGTTTGACCATAATTTCACTTTTTTCTATTCTTACAAGTTTTTCAGCGGTTACTGTGTTACCCCATGGAATGCGTGATGCCAAACAAGAGTTGGATGGTTTGTCATGAATTGAAAGGTCTATCTCTCTTGCCACTCTTCTCACATCAGATTTTGTAAATCCTATTTCTACTAGTGGACTTTGAACACCATTTTTTTTGAGTGCTACTAATCCGGGTCTATATTCAGCAAGATCATCAAGATTAGTACCATCTACAATTAGGCTAATTTTTTCTTTTTTTGATAATGCCAGAAGATGTTCTGCTAATTCTGTTCTACAATGAAAACATCTATTCTGATCATTTTTTACAAAGTCAGGATTGTCTAACTCACTGTATTCTATAATCACATGTCTAATTCCTATCTCTTGACAAACGCTCTTCGCCGATTCTAATTCTTCTTGAGACAATGTCTTATAGTCAGCCGTTGCAGCAACAGCTTGTTTACCTAATGCTTTTTGGGCCGCACATGCTACTAGAGCACTATCCACTCCTCCTGAAAGAGCTATCAAAGCTTTTTCTTTTCCATAAAACCAATCAACTAGATCTTCTATCTGTTTCATTTTGTGTTTAATTTCCGTTTGACCTCTTCTGATATCAAATATGATGTTTCTTTGAATGACAATGATAATGAATCTGCAATCTCTCTGACTTCGTCTGATTCTACTTTGAAATGTTTCACCATGTCATTGTGTTTTACAATCTTACATCTTACGGTGAAATTTTTTTCCTGTATTGATATGGGTATTGAAACAATTATTCTTGGAACTATATAACGACTTGATGATCTTACTCGTATGCCCAAAGTGCCAGTCTCTGAAACAAGCATATTGATTAAACTATTTGTAGCAGATGGATCGCATATTATAGAAACAAGATTTGTTGGCCTTCCTTTTTTTGTTATACCACTTGTTATAGTAACATCTTTTGCTCCGTTTGAAATCAACTTGTCAATCATATGTCCTATTATCTCACCTGATATGTCATCAAGATTTGTTTCAAGAATTTGCACAGTATCTAATTGAAACTCATTTACTGCTTCCCCTTTAACAATTTTTAAAACATTGGAAAAGCCGTTAAAGTCCTTACTCCCAGCTCCGTATCCTACTGACTTTATCTTCATTGAAGGATAAAATTCTGAACATCTGTTTGCTAGATTTACAAGTAAACTTGCGCCTGTAGGAGTAGTGAGTTCTTGTTTTGACTGTCCCCCACAAATTATCATATCTGAGTCACGAAATATTTCCAATATTGCACTTGCGGGATTGGATGTAGTACCATGGGAAAATGTTAGAGTCCCGCCACCAACTGCCACTGGAGTTGCAATAATCTCATCTGAAAATAATTTTAAATCATCTAACGCAATAGCAGAACCTATGATATCAATGACGGTATCAATACTTGACGCCTCATGAAAGTGTACTGACTCAAGGGGCTCTCCATGTATGTTTGATTCTGCATGAAGCAATGATCTGATACTTTCCTTTGCAAAAACTCTGGCTTTTTCAGATAATCCTATATTATCTGCTGTGGATAATATGCATTCTTGAATCTCAATTCCTTTTCTTTCGTGTTGATTTTCACTTGTCTCTAAGACAAGATGTGTTGCAACTGTTCCATATTTGTTGACTTTTTCAAAACCCATTTTTAAAATTTTAGAACCTTTGAGATATTCTTCAGCGGAATGTGCCCCATTTATAACTCTGGACTCGTTTGCTCCCATGTTAATTAATGAAGAAAGTAACATATCGCCTGAAATTCCAGCTATCTGTGCATCAATTACCAACACCATGATTTTCTAAACATACTGGAATGCATATAAATTGTAATTTGATTCGTGATTTGGTTACAATATGAAAAACTGTAAATCTAACAAGAGACAGTCAAGTTTAATTAGAGATTACATGGAGGGCCTTTTATGATTACAATTATCGGTTCAGGTAAAGTGGGTGGAGCAGCTGCACTATTTACTGCTCTCAGAAAAGTCACAGATGAAATACTATTGCTTGATGTGGTCCAAGGTCTTCCACAGGGAGAAGCTATGGACATAAACCATATGTTGGCAGAAAAAGGAATTGATGTCAACGTCAGGGGATCAAATGATTATTCTGAAATGAAAGGTTCTGATATTGTGGTAGTTGTTGCAGGTTCTGGAAGAAAACCTGGTATGACAAGGATGGACCTCCTAAAAATAAATGCGTCAATAGTCAAGGGTGTTGTAGAAAACATCCAGAAATATGCTAAGGATGCTATGATAATACCTGTAACTAATCCATTAGACCCAATGGCATACCTAACATACAAAGTGTCAGGGTTCCAAAAGAACCGGGTGTTTGGTATGGGTGGCATGCTTGATTTATCACGTTTTACACAATTCATCCACGAATCTACTGGTTATTCTAGGAATTCGATACGCGGTCTTGTGATGGGCGAACATGGAGAAAATATGTTACCACTACCGCGGTTCTCTACTGTCTCTGGGATACCATTACCTTCAATCTTACCAAAAGAAAAAATTGAAGAGATTGTACAGGGAACAAGGCAGGTTGCAGCAAAGGTAATAGAACTCAAGGGTGCAACAGTCCATGCCCCGGGTAACGCGATATCTGTCATAGTTGAAGCCGTATTGAACGATACCAAACAAGTCATCCCTGTTGCAACATACCTTGACGGGGAATATGGTTACTCTGATGTCTCAATTGGAGTTCCTGCAGTCATAGGCAAAAATGGCGTTGAAAAAATAATAGAACTGGATCTAGATTCAAACGAAAAAGAGTGGTTCAAAAAGGGAGTGGAAAGCGTCAAGAATGCCATCTCAAACCTTGAGTACTGATTAAATTTTTAACTGTAATGTAATTACCACATGTCATTGGATTTGACTGAAATATTAGAATCACTTGAACTTGGAAGAATAAGTGTATCTAAAGCCAAAAAATTGCTTTCTCTTTATGCTGTAGAAAAAATCGAAGATTTTGCCAAAATAGATACTAGTAGAAAACTAAGACGTGGAATCCCAGAAGTTGTATTTGCTGAAAAAAAAGAATTTTTGGATCTCAAGAAAATAATTCTCAAAGCCACATCAAAAACAGATTCAGTTCTTGTCTCTAGAATAAATAAAAACCACTACAAGAAAATTCTGGCTTTTTCTAGAAAAAACAAATTGAAAATACATACGGGAAAGAATACGACAACCATACTTTTCTCAAATAAACTAAGTTCTACTGGAGGAAAAGTGGGCATACTTACCGCAGGAACTTCTGATATTGGTGTGGCAGAAGAAGCAAGACTAGTATGTGAATCTATGGGATGTCAATGCATTTGTAGTTATGATATTGGAATAGCCGGAATTCATAGGCTTTTTCCTGTAATTAAGAAAGTAATACGTGAAGATGTGGATGTGATCATAGTGGTTGCTGGAATGGAAGGAGCCCTTGCATCTGTAGTGTCATCATTGGTGGACATACCCGTAATCGGGGTTCCTTCATCAGTTGGATATGGTTATGGAGAAAAAGGAGTTGCAGCATTGGCATCTATGTTACAAAGTTGTACTTTGGGACTATCTGTTGTTAATATTGACAATGGCATTGGTGCAGGAGCATTTGCAGCTAATGTTGCTAATAGAAGTGTACGAAAGAAATCACGTTTTAATAATTCCAAGACTTCCTAACTCTGATCCTATTCCATATCCTATGAGGGCAATGCCCGTACCAAGTCCTGCCATTTCTAACCCTCCTCGTAACATACTGATATTGGCAATCTTTGATTTTATTGCACCAATTATGAAAGATGCAGAAAGACTAACCCCGATTGCTACAAAGAGCGGAACATATCCATTCAAAAAGAAATATGGTATAATTGGTAAGATTCCTCCCACAAGAAAAGCACCAAACATACGAAATGCACTTTTTAGTGGACTTCCAACTATTTCTAAATTCAATTTGAGTTCCTCTGTAAGCATTGTGTCTAGCCAAACTTTTTTGTCGGATGTTACCTTGTCTACAATCTTTGCTAAATCTTGACCTGTGAATCCTTTTGCTTTGTACACATCTTCTATTTCTTTTCTCTCTGCTTCTGGGACATTATTCATTTCCCATTTTTCACGTTCTATTTCTGAATCTAGAATCTGTCTTTGTGATTTTACTGCAAGATAATTTTGAACTGCCATTGCTTTTGCACCTGTGAACATGGCAACAATTGCCGCAAGTATAATTATGTTTGAAGATACCTCTGCTCCTCCAACACCTGCTACAAGTCCTAGTGATGTGTTTATACCGTCACCGAATCCGAATACGAAATCTCTTATCGAACTACTCTCTTTTTGATGTGCTTCAACATGTCGTGGTTCTACTCCACTCATTGTCTGTAGTATTATGCTGCCTGTTTATATGTCAAAAGTAAAAATTTTTAAAATAATGCACTTAGGTAAACGATTTATATCATAGTAGAAAGAACTCGAAGAAAGGAATGGCAGGAAGGAGAATAGTTCTAACTGCAGATCGTAGCCTTATGACTAACTATAGGGGAAATTTTCTTTATGGTTTTATAGCATGTGGTCCTTACGAAGTAGTCCCTGAATGGGTATTTGATAAGGTATTCTGTCCTCCAGTTGAGACTGATCAAATAACTGGTGAAGCAAAGGTTGCTCAAGTGGGATTACGTAGAGTGGAATCTGCATTATTGCAAGGTTATAAAAGAGAAGATGTGTTTATTGCAAATCCTGATTATCTTGAAAAATGTATTGGTCCTGATACTAAAGTAGTTGGAATAAATGTAATGGATCCACTTGGTATGGCTCCGGTAACCACTACCATGTCTCCCGAAAAACTCTCTTACGTTGCAATGAAATTCAAGAGGATGTGTGCTAAAATAATTCAACTAAAGAAGAAGCATAATTTTCATGTTGTCGTTGGTGGTAACGGAGCATGGGAACTTGCAAAAACGGATAGAATGAAAATTCATGGAATTGATACAGTTGTTGTAGGTGAGGCAGATGAATTAGCTTTAGATCTTTTCCATGACCTTGAAAAAGGTGATGCTCCAGAGTTAATGCATTGTTTTGTTAAGAATATCCAAAATATTCCTATGATTCAAGGACCTACTGTTAATTCTCTAATAGAAGCAATGCGAGGATGTGGAAGAGGATGCGACTTTTGTGATGTAAATAAAAGATCGAAAAAAGATCTTCCACTAGAAAGATTACAACAAGAAGCAAAAATGAATCTAAATTATGGATTTGATTCTATTTGGTTGCATTCTGATGAAATGTTGCTATATGGTTGTGATAATAGAAATTTCCAACCAAACTATGACGCAATAATTGAATTGTGGAAAGGTCTAAAATCTCTTGGTGCTAGATTTGTTGGAACAACACACATGACATTTTCTGCTGTATGTGCTGATCCAAAACTTCTACATGATATGTCTGAAGTAAATGGTATGGGTGATGAAAAATGGCTTGCTACAAACCTTGGAATTGAAACAGTAGCACCAAGAATGGTCAAGAAACACCTCGGTGTAAAAACAAAACCGTTTTCAACAGATGAATGGGGTTGGGTTGTAAGAGAAGGAGCTAGGATATTGAATGAAAATCACTGGTTCCCAGCAGCCACTATCATAATTGGTTGGCCTGATGAGACTCCTGATGAAACTCAATATACAATAGATTTGATTGAGGATTTCAAGAAAACAAGAATGCGTGGTCTTGTTGCACCTTTGTTATACCAAGACTTTAATGAAAAGAACTCTATGCACTTTGGCAACCTAAATGAAGCACAATTCACATTATTCTGGAAATCTTGGGAACATAATCTTAGAGTTATCAATGATATTATTCCTATAATAATTAGAAACAAGACATTTGGTCCTCCCATGAAACTTGTCATGTATGGTATGATAAAAGCAGGAACTTGGGCAATAATGAGATATTTGAGAGGCTTGTCTAAAGATCTATTCAACGGCAAGCTTCCAGAGGATATAATGGAAAAATACACAAGGAGCAGATCTGTGAATGCTCCTTCTTACACTAGATAGATTTTTTCTCTAATGCTTTAATTGCTGCGTCTGCAATAGTGTTTGATTTTGGAGTTAGTACAACAAAATAAATTTTATCTGATCTTTCTGCAGTCTCTACATTTTTGAATTTTTTTAGGTTCATGTCAAACTCTAGTAACTTTCCATCAAGCTTTCCTTTTACATATATCATCAAATATGAATTTCCTGAAGCTGGTGTTAACGGTATTATTGAAAACACATATCCTTTGTATGAGTTTATTGGCAGGACATTTTTCATTGGCGGGGCCATTGTAGACATGGCGATAAATATGTCCTCAGGCGAATCAAACTCTTCAAATTCAAAATCCATTATCTGTAATTTGTTGGCCTTGTATAATAATCTATGATCTGAATGTAATGTTACCACCTGACTAGATTGTCAAAGTTTTGTTTTATGCAATTGGATAATATTTGTAATGTTGAGAGTTCTATATTTTGGCATAAATCTTAGTCCAGTCTTTGCTGACACTGCAATAATTGATACTATTGCAATTGCAAGTACTAGATCTGCGATTGGGCCAAACTCTGGAACTGCTACTGTACCGACTATGTCAATCTTGGAATCTCCATTGTGGAATGGAATACTTAGTATTCTCACACTCTGGTTTTTAGTTTCACTAAACTGTGTAACTTGTTTTCCGTTAACTGTTACTATGAATGAACTATCTTCTAGTCCAGCTGTATCAATTTTTGCTCCTGTCAAGTTTGCATCAGGATTTGCAGGCGGAGGTACCTTTGAATCAATCATGTTTCTAGGTAGGGTAACTGTGATAGAACCATCTGAATTAGTGTTTAGTGTTATTTCAAAGGTGTATTGTTGTGCTAGGATGTTCATGCTGCTTACAGTGCCTCCTTTTATGATGTATGGGATATTGTAAATCTGATTGCCTGATTGTAGTCCATATGTTGCATTGATAGCTTTGGTAATTGTAGAGCTTCCATCTCCACCATTATAGTGAAATTGTACTGTGGCATTTGTGTACAATCCATACTGTGCAGTTATTGTGTAATTCCCTGCATCTTTCCAATATGGGCCTGTAGCTGCAAATGTCTTTGTAAAACTTCCATCTGCTGATGGTAATAGTTGACCTATGAAAACTAGATTCTTTATCGGGCTGATGACTTTGATTGTTACAGCTGTTGCATTCTCAGGGTCTCTTACATGCCCTGCCATTATGATAGTGTCTCCCTGATTATATGCGGGTAAGTCGGTGGCTATTGCCAATGGTGCAAGTGTTGATTTACTCACTCCTGTCTGATTGACCTCTTGTTCTAAAAGATCATACGCAGTTGTTGTATTTCCTTTTGGATTGGTTACCGGTGTTTGTGCATAAGCTGGTAATGTAATTACTGTAATACTTGCAGTGATTACCAATAAAACTAAACAAAAGATACTTGATCTTTTCATACTTGCTAGCCAATACTCAAGGATCTTGAGTATTTATGTATTGATAAAAGAAAATTTGACTTTTAGTTCTAGTATTTTGGCATAAATCTTAGTCCAGTCTTTGCTGACACTGCAATAATTGATACTATTGCAATTGCAAGTACTAGAGCTGCGATTGGGCCAAACTCTGGAATTATCTGTGTACCGATTATCTCGATATCCTGATCTCCTTGTAGAAATTGAACAGTTATGTTTCTAAAATCATTGTTTGCAGATTCACTTTGTGGTTTAACTTCTGCGCCATCTATTAGGATGATAAATGCATCATCTTGGCCAGAATTTGTCTTTGAATCGATCAATGCTCTTGGTAATTGCAATGTGATTGTTCCATCACTTGTAGAATTTATTGAAACAATAACTGACAAACTCTGGGTGTCTATAGTCATGGTCTTTACAGTTCCTCCAACTATTGTATAATTGACATTGAAAGTCTGTTGGCTGCTAGGATCTTTGAGCTGAAATGCATCACTTGTGGTAGTAGGTGTGCTTTGAAAAGTGAAAGTATCCTGTGCAGTTACATTTGGAGGGCCATATTGCACTTTTACTGTATAAGCACCATTTAATTTCCAATATGGTCCTACAGCTTTTATGGTATCTGTATATTTGCCGTCTTGTGAGACATCAATTTGTGCCACTTGAACCAAACTGTTGTTTGGATCAAAGATCTGTATGACTAGAGGAGTTCCAACTACTACTGACTGTACTTGACCTGAGATTACGATTGTATCTCCTAATGTGTATGATGTCTTGTCAATACTAGTTGTAATTAATGCAGCTGTGGGTGGGGCAGGTGCTGTATCTGCAAAAATGGGGATGGATAATGCCGATAATGATAAGATGACTATCATGAAAATTGATGCATAGCGCATATTGGAATTGTGTCTTTCCGTTGTATATTTCCTTTACTATGTTAATAATAAAAAATGAAAAAGTAGAGAGTTCTAGTATTTTGGCATAAATCTTAGTCCAGTCTTTGCTGACACTGCAATAATTGATACTATTGCAATTGCAAGTACTAGAGCTGCGATTGGGCCAAACTCTGGAATTATCTGTGTACCGATTATCTCAATCTTTTCTGATGCCATTTGGAATGGAATTGTAACCATTCTTGTGTCTGTGGATGGTGAATCTGTGAATTGTTGTACTTCTTCGCCATCGACTAGGACTGCAAATGCGCTGTCACCTGTACTACTTTTTGCATCGAGCACTGATCTTGGAATGTTAAGAGTTATCTGACCATCGTTGTTTGCTTGTATGTTAACAACAAGGGCTTTAGATGCTGAGTTCAATGTTGCTCCTGAAACTGTTCCGCCATCAATGGTGTAGTCGATACAGTACATTTCAGTACCTACTGTAGCTGAAAGTTGTTGTGATGTACAACTTGTTTGTCCGCCTCCACCAGGTAATGTGAACTGTGTTGTTGTTGAAAGCAGTCCTTGTTGTGATCCAGCTTGAACGTAAATGGTATAAGTTCCACCTGAAGTCCATAGTGGGCTTGCGGTGTTGATTTTATCTTGAAAATCACCATTGTTGCTCAATGTTAGCTGATCTATTTCTACAACCTTTCCATTTGGGTCTGAAACTTTCATTGTAACAGATTGTCCGCCTATGGAATTCTGGACATGTCCTGTAACAATTATTGTTGACTGTCTGTCATATGCATCTTTGTCTGTTGACACTGCAATTGGCAGAATTTGTTGAGATCCAGTACTGGGGCTGATTTGGCTTGAATATGTTGCTGTATCTGCCGATGATAAGGCAAATGCTGGCATAATGCCTACTACAGCTGCTGTAGCAAGAATAGCGATTAACGCATATTCTTTATGAGTACTCATCTTATTTGCGATTATGAAGCAAGACTATTTATGTATATTTAAAAAGACGATCAAAATTTGATGTTGGTGTCATGTATGATGATCTTATTTTAGATCAATTTGTAGATGGATGGTTTGTCAAAACTAGAATCTACTCTGATGTTATAATGGAAATTTGATTTATAGTTGAACAGCATGTTTCTGTGCTTTTTTGGTTCTAATTGATGAGTGTTTTCACTAGTGTGCGAAAATCTTAAAAAATGAAAAAGTAGAGAGTTCTAGTATTTTGGCA
Organism: Nitrosotalea devaniterrae; assembly: GCA_900065925.1. Classification (GTDB taxonomy): domain Archaea; phylum Thermoproteota; class Nitrososphaeria; order Nitrososphaerales; family Nitrosopumilaceae; genus Nitrosotalea; species Nitrosotalea devaniterrae. The sequence continues at coordinate 287,576 of LN890280.1, forward strand.
TAAATCTTAGTCCAGTCTTTGCTGACACTGCAATAATTGATACTATTGCAATTGCAAGTACTAGAGCTGCGATTGGGCCAAACTCTGGAATTGCTGGTGCTTCACCTGCGAGTTGGAATACAGCTGAATTAACTCTTGCTTGTTCGTCTCCTTGTTGTACTGTAATTGTGTACTGTCCATTCTCAAACCAGAGATTGCCAACAGTGCTTACTGATTTAGTAAAGTCTCCGTTGTTGTCTAGGGTTACTTGAGCTGCTGTTACTACATTACCTGATGGGCTTGTTACCTTTATGGCCACATCTTGTCCTGGATATGGATTTGCAACATGTCCAGTGATCATAATTTGTGAATTGTGATCGTAAACTGGCTTGTCAGTTGTCACCGTGATTGCTATTGGTGGTATCTGTTGGATGTTGCTAGTGTCGTTACAGTCGGGGCATGCTAGGTACGGGTTGTCTGCTGCAAAAGCAGGTACCACACCTACTACAGCTGCCGTAGCAAGAATTGCGATCAACGCATATTCTTTATGAGTACTCATCTTATTGGCGATTAAGCAGAATGGATATTTATGTATATTTAAAAAAGACTCTGGACCTTCTGGGGACAGATTTCTCCGTGTTACTAGTCGGGACATGGCGAAATTGATCTGTTTAAGACATAGTGTGAGTTTGATCGAATAATGTTAAAGAAATTTGGTATTATTGTCATTCTCTTTTTTGGGAGTCTAATACTGGTATTAGGACTGGTAAAGACTGTTTTTGACATGGTGATTGGGATTACTTTTTACTTGCATGTGGTTGGCGGTATCGCAATCATAATTTTTGGCGTCATCTTATACAAAAAATATGCCGTGTAACTCACAGACTAGTCCTTTGGATCAAAGTTTTCCACTTGTCTTGACCTTCAATCTCTATCCCACAAGCTTGTGCGGGAGTCTTGCCGTCCAAGCTCATGTGTGGTCTGATATAGTTGTGGTATAGTTGATAGCCGTTAATCATAACTGAATCAGATTTTTTCAAACCCTTGACAACCTTCTTCTGTCCTACTGGAAACACGGGGAATTGTGTACCAAGAAGGTAAGAGTCTTAAAAAATGAAAAAGTAGAGAGTTCTAGTATTTTGGCATAAATCTTAGTCCAGTCTTTGCTGACACTGCAATAATTGATACTATTGCAATTGCAAGTACTAGAGCTGCGATTGGGCCAAACTCTGGAATTATCTGTGTACCGATTATCTCTATTTCTTCAGTTCCATCAGTGAATGGAATTGATAGAGTTCTGTCGGTTGTTGTAGTGCTTGTCTCTTGGAAATCAGCTTCCTGACCGTCGACTAGTACATAGTACTTGTCATCCTGACCGGTTGGTAGTGTTGCATTAATTAGTGATCTTGGGAGTGTTACTGTTAATACTCCATCTCCAGTAGTCTGTATCGATACGATAAGAGACTTTGACTGGATGTCAGCCTTTATGCCAAGGACTTTGCCATTGGTTATACTGTATTTTACAGAAAGGTCTGTACCATCAACTTTTATGGTATTTCCTGATCCACTACCTGCAGATCCAGCGAATTGGAAGGTTGTTTGAGCTGTTCTATCCTGGCTACCATATTGTACTTTGATGGTGTATGCTCCAGCTTCTTGCCAGAGAGCACCTGTAGCCGTTATGGATGTTGAAAAGGTTCTGTCAGATCCTAAATCCACTTGATCAACTTTGACAATATTTCCTATTGGACTAATGATTCGGACTGTGATTGGTGTATCAGAAATGTAGTCTTGTGTACTTCCTGATATCATAACCTTGTCTCCATCATTGTATGAAGTCTTGTCTGTTGTTACGCTGATCTCACCTGTGGATGCAGAACTAACAAATGTACCTGTATTTCCAGATGTAGCATTTGTAGAATTTGAACCTGGATTCTGCAGAGCATATGGAGAAGCAAAAACGGGCATTACTCCTATAGCACAAAGCAGAATTGCAAGTAACGCAAATCCTTTAAAGCGAGTACTCATCCTGGTTGGAAATAATTTTTTTTGCTATTTAAAGTTGCGGAAAAAATTATTGACAAAAGATGCTATTTTTGACACGCTTCCAATTAGATATATATTAACCTCTCGGTGGATGCATCTTAGTTTGTGGATTAGTCATACGTTTACAGCTAATGTTCAAAGGAGATTTTAAACATGATAAGTAAAAAAGAGAAAATACTCATTCCAGATCACATCTATGTTCCAAAACATGAGATAATAAATAAAGACGAAGCAGTGAAGGTTCTTGAAAAATATCATACCAAGCCTACTGAAATGCCGTTGATCTATGTGAGCGATCCAGCAATCAGAGGTTTAGGTGTAAAGCCTGGTGATATGATAAAAATTACAAGAAAAAGTCCTACTGCTGGAGAGAGCTTGTACTATAGGTATGTGGTGGAAGAATAATGGTAAACATTTCAAATAAACGCTGGCCCATAATTCAAGATATACTAAAGAGAGAAGGAATTGCAAGACAACATCTTAACTCATATGATGAATTTCTTGAACGCGGACTTCAAAGTATTATAGATGAAGTTGGACAGATTGAAATTGAAAGTGCCGAGTATCCATACAAAATTCAACTTGGCAAAGTAAAACTTCAACAACCACGTATGATGGAACTTGATGGTTCAATTACTCACATTGCACCAATGGAAGCACGACTTAGAAATGTTACATATGCATCTCCTATAATGCTTGAAGCAAGCGTTGTAGAAGACGGCAAAATTCTTGAATCACGATATATCCACATCGGAGACATGCCTGTCATGGTTAGATCAAATGCTTGCATATTGCATAATCTATCTGAGCAGAAACTTGTAGAGCATGGCGAAGATCCAAGTGACCCTGGTGGCTACTTTATCATAAATGGCTCTGAACGAGTTATAGTTGGACTAGAAGATCTTTCTTACAATAAAATCATTGTAGATAGAGAAACTGTTGGCGGTAATACTGTTTTCAAAGCTAAGGTATATTCTTCAATTGTTGGATATAGAGCAAAATTAGAATTAATAATGAAAAATGATGGTCTTATTGTTGCAAAGATTCCTGGCTCTCCTGTTGATATTCCAGTAGTTACTCTGATGCGAGCATTGGGTCTTGAATCAGATCGAGAGATAGCCGCATCTGTGTCATTAGTAGATGACATTCAAGATGAACTTGAGGGCTCATTTGAAAAGTCAGGTGATGTACCAACTGCAAAAGATGCCATAGTCTACATTAGTAAGAGAATTGCACCTGGTATGCTCGAAGAATTCCAGATAAAGCGAGCAGAAACATTACTTGATTGGGGTCTTCTTCCACATCTTGGTAAACACCCTGATAACAGAAAAGAAAAAGCACTATTCTTGGGCGAAGCTACATGCAAATTAATTGAATTAAAGTTGGGCTGGATTGCCACTGATGATAAAGATCATTATGGAAATAAAGTCATAAAATTCGCAGGTCAAATGCTTGCTGATCTTTTCAGAACTGCATTTAGAAATCTAGTTAGAGACATGAAATATCAACTAGAAAGATCAGGTCAAAAAAGAGGTATCAACGCAGTAGCAGCTGCTGTTAGACCAGGAATTGTTACTGATAAAATGAATAATGCTATTGCAACTGGAAACTGGGGAAGAGGCAGAGTTGGTGTAACTCAACTTCTTGATAGAACTAATTATCTTTCAACTATTAGTCACCTTAGAAGAATTCAATCTCCTTTGAGTAGAAGCCAGCCTAACTTTGAAGCAAGAGATCTTCATGCTACACACTTTGGTAGAATATGCCCAAGTGAAACTCCTGAGGGTTCAAATTGTGGACTAGTAAAGAATTTAGCTCTCTCTGCAATAATTTCTGTCAATGTTCCATCTGAAGACATAATAGAAAAGCTCTATGATTTGGGTGTAACTTATGTGTCTGATGCAAAAGATGAATTGAAAAAAGAGGGCACCAGAGTCTTTGTAGATGGAAGATTAATTGGATACTTTAAAGATGGACAAAAACTTGTTGACTCTCTAAGAGATCTTAGGAGAAACTTCAAGATTCATCCACACGTTGGAATATTCTTGTATCAGTCTAGCTTTGAGGGCTCTACTAAACGACTTTATGTCAATTGTAATGCTGGAAGAGTTTTACGTCCTCTTATTGTAATAAAAGAAAATAAAATTCTCCTAACTCAAGAATTAATTGATAAGGTAAGTAAGAAATTCCTTTCATGGACAGATTTGTTACACATGGGAATAATCGAATTAGTAGATGCTAATGAAGAAGAAAACTCTTACATTGCAATTGATGAAACCGAAATAAAGAAACATACTCACATGGAAGTATTCCCATCTGCAATTCTAGGTGCGGGTGCATCAATAATTCCATATCCAGAACATAACCAGTCTCCAAGAAATACATACGAATCTGCAATGGCAAAACAAAGTCTTGGTTTTTCAACTCCACTCATGAATGCCAGTACATATGTCAGACAACATCTAATGTTGTATCCTCAAACTCCAATTGTTAACACAAAAGCAATGGGTCTTCTGGGATTAGAGGACAGACCAGCTGGTCAGAACTGTGTTGTTGCAGTATTACCATTTGATGGCTATAACATTGAAGATGCTATCGTCTTAAGCAAATCCTCAATTGACCGAGGTCTTGGCAGAACATTCTTCTACAGAATCTATGAAGCTGAAGCAAAACAATACCCTGGAGGAATGCGAGATAATTTCGAAATTCCAACTGCAGAAGGAAATATTCGTGGATTTAGGGGAGACAAGGCATATCGATTATTAGAAGAAGATGGAGTTATTGCAACCGAATCTACTGCACAAGGCGGAGATATATTGATTGGAAAAACTAGTCCACCAAGATTTATGGAAGAATATAGAGAATTTGAAGTAAAAGGACCATATCGAAGAGATACCTCCATAGGAGTCAGACCATCTGAAAATGGAGTTGTTGATACCGTTGTTATGACTCAATCACATGATGGAGGAAGAATGTATAAAATCAGAGTTAGAGATCTTAGAATTCCAGAAATTGGTGATAAATTTGCATCAAGACACGGTCAGAAGGGTGTTGTAGGATTACTTGTTAATCAAGAAGATCTTCCATACACTGCAGACGGAGTTGTCCCAGATGTTATGATTAACCCACATGCTTTTCCGTCCAGAATGACTGTTGGAATGTTCCTAGAATCTGTAACTGGAAAAGCAGCTGCACTACGTGGAAGCAAAATGGATGGCTCTGCTTTTGTTGGCGAAAAACTTGAAGATGTAAAAGGTGTCTTGGAACAAAATGGATTCAAGTATTCTGGAAAAGAAGTAATGTATGACGGAAGAACCGGAAAACCATTTGCAGTAGATGTATTCATTGGAGTTGTATATTATCAAAAACTTCACCACATGGTTGCAGACAAGATTCATGCCAGAGCAAGAGGTCAGGTCCAGATGTTGACAAAACAACCAACCGAAGGACGTGCAAGAGGTGGAGGTCTACGATTTGGTGAAATGGAAAGAGACTGTCTTATTGCATATGGTGCATCCATGATGTTAAAAGATAGATTGCTTGATGAATCTGACAAGGCTGATATCTATATCTGTGAAAGATGTGGATTGGTTTCCTATTATGATATTAAACAAAGAAGATTTGTATGCAGAGTATGTGGTGATAAAGCCAAAGTCACATCTATCTCTGTTGCATATGCATTCAAACTACTTTTACAAGAAATGATGAGTCTTGATGTGGCACCAAGACTTTTGATAAAGGAGAGAGTATAATGGCACTTGAGACAATCAAAGTAATAGACGGAATAAAATTCTCGGTATGGTCGCCTACAGAAATTAGAAAATACTCTGTTGCTGAAATCACTGCACCAGAAACCTATGATGAAGATGGAATGTCAGTTCAAGGCGGATTGATGGATGGAAGACTTGGTACACTAGAACCAGGTCAGAAATGTCTTACATGTGGTAATACTGCTGCACGATGTCCTGGTCACTTTGGCCATATCGAACTTGCAGAACCTGTCTTACATATTGCATTCATTGATAACATCTACAAACTTTTGCTGACTACCTGCAGATCATGTGCTAGATTAAAAATTCCTCAAGAAGAACTAGAAGAATATCATCAAATCATGAAGAAAGAGGCAGCTTATACCGTAATTTCAATTAAACACATTCCAACAGAAATAATTGAAAGAGCCAAGAAAGAAAAAACCTGTCCTCATTGTGGCAAGTCACAGTATGAGCTCATATTTACAAAACCAACAATATTCATAGAAAGAACTGAGCTTGGTGAAAATAGATTACTACCAATTACAATCCGTGAAAGATTTTCACACATGATTGATGAAGACCTTAAACTGTTAGGATATGATCCTACTACTGCAAGACCTGAATGGTTTATCTTGCAAGTTTTACCTGTTCCTCCAGTTACAGTAAGACCATCTATCATTCTAGAAACAGGAATCAGATCTGAAGATGATTTAACTCACAAGCTAGTAGATATCATACGAGTTAATCAAAGACTCAAAGAGAGTAAAGAAGCTGGAACACCTCCACTTATCGTACAAGACTTGGTTGATCTTTTACAATATCATGTTACCACATACTTTGATAATGAAGTATCTGGAATTCCACAAGCCCATCATAGATCCGGCAGGCCTCTGAAAACTCTAACACAAAGACTGAAAGGAAAGGAAGGAAGATTCAGAGGTTCATTATCTGGAAAAAGAGTTGACTTTTCAAGTAGAACTGTTATCTCACCTGATCCAAACTTGCAAATCTCTGAAGTAGGAGTCCCAGAAGCTGTTGCAACTAAATTAACAATTCCTGAAGTTGTCACTGAATGGAACATTGAAAGACTGAAAAAACTTGTCATAAATGGACCAAGCAAATTTCCAGGAGCTAATTATATTGTAAGACCCGATGGAGTAAAAATCCGACTTGACTTCGTTGAGGATAGAGAAACAATTGCAAACAACATTGAGATTGGATATCTTGTAGAAAGACATCTGTCTGACGGTGACATTGTCATGTTTAACAGACAACCATCATTGCACCAAATGTCAATTATGGGTCATTATGTTAGGGTACTACCTGGCAAGACCTTTAGATTGCATCCTTCTGTCTGTCCTCCTTACAACGCTGACTTTGATGGAGATGAAATGAATCTTCACGTACCTCAAAGTGAAGAAGCACGAGCAGAAGCTATACTCTTAATGCGTGTCCAGGACCAATTGATTTCTCCAAGATACGGAGGTCCTATAATTGGAGCATTGCGTGATTTCATTACCGGAGCATATTTGCTAACAAAAGATGATACTACTCTAACGCCACAAGAATTTGCAAACCTTGCCATGTTGGCTGGTTTTAGTGGAACATTTCCAGAACCTGCCGTAAAAGCAAAAGGCGGATCACTTTATAGTGGAAAACAATTGTTTTCGCTTTTCTTACCAAAAGACTTCAATTATGTGATTACTTCAAAGTGGTCTAAAGGAACAAAAGGTCCTGTAAAAGATGTCGTAATTAAAAACGGACAACTAGTTAGTGGTGTAATTGACAAGGCATCTATTGGTGCAGAAGAACCTGATAGTGTCTTACACAGAATCACAAAAGATTATGGATATGAAGAAGCAAAGAACTTCCTAAACTCTATTCTAATCATGTTGAAACAGTTCATCACTGGTTATGGATTTAGTTACGGTTATGCTGATCTTGAACTTGCAACAAAGACAAAAGATGGAATTCTTGAAAATATTCAAGAGTCATATGATAGAGTTTATGATTTCATTGCTCAAGCAAAGAAGGGTACTCTACAACTCAGCAGAGGTCTTTCTGCAGAAGAAGCATTAGAAGCATATATTGTAAATGAACTTTCAAAAGCAAGAGACAAGGCTGGAAACTCTGCAGACAAGTCATTTGATGAAACTAATGCCGGCAGAATAATGGCAACAACCGGTGCTAGAGGTTCTTCACTAAACATTGGCCAAATGGCAGGTGCATTAGGTCAACAGTCTATTAGAGGTAGAAGAATTCTCAAGGGTTATAGTAACAGAGCATTACCACACTTTAAAGAAAATGATGCAAATCCAGATGGTAAAGGATTTGTAAAATCTAACTATAGAGAAGGATTGTCTACACTAGAATTTTTCTTCCATGCTATGGGAGGAAGAGAAGGTCTTGTCGATACTGCAGTTAGAACACAACAAAGTGGATACATGCAGAGAAGACTCATCAATGCACTTGAACACCTCAAGCTGGAATATGATGGAACAGTAAGAGATCCACACGGTCACATCATACAATTCCTTTATGGTGAAGACGGCATAGATGTAGCAAAAAGTGATCACGGTGAAGCATTTAGAATTGCTAGGTTGATAGAATCTGAGAGCATCATTGATTCCGGAAAGAAAGCTACAAAAGAAGAGATAACTGATCTAGTGAAAAAATATGTAAAGACATTCAATCCTCGTTTATCAAAAACTGTGTTAGAAGCTTTGCTTGAATCAAAACTTAGCAAAGAAGGTGTAGATAAAGTCTGTAAAAAAGCATTAGAGCTCTATGACAATGCCAAGGTTGAGCCTGGCCAAGCAGTAGGTGTAGTCACAGCACAATCTATTGGTGAACCTGGTACTCAGATGACTCTAAGAACATTCCACTTTGCAGGAATTAGAGAAAGAAACGTAACTCTAGGACTTCCTAGATTGATTGAACTTGTTGATGCAAGAAAGAAGCCAGTTACACCCACAATGGATATTTACTTGGAAGAAAATCACAAGAAATCAAAAGAAAAGGCAATCAAAGTAGCAAGAGAAATCTTACACACTAAAATTAGTGCATTGATATCAAGTACCGAAACTGACTACTCTACAAAAATTAAACTCAACCTAAATCAAGACAAGTTACGAGAAAGAGCATGTACAATTGAGGATGTAGTAGATGCCTTACAGTCTTCCAAAAAGAAATTTGAAATTGAACCAAGTGGAAATTCAATTACACTAACACTACCAGAAGAATCTGATACTCAAACTGTTCTTGCAATGAGAAATAAAGTATTATCCACCACTGTCAAGGGTGTAACCGATGTAGAACGAGTTACTATTGTACAACAAGGTGAGGAGTGGGTTATACAAACATCTGGCTCAAACATTGCAAAGGTGTGGGAAATAGATGGAATTGACAAGAAAAACATCAGAACTAATAATATTTTTGAAATTGCAGGTACATTAGGTATAGAGGCTGCACGAAACTCCCTGATAAACGAACTAAGTTCTACTCTAGAAGATCAAGGCCTTGAAGTTGATGTGAGATACATCATGTTGGTATCTGACTTGATGTGTTCTAGGGGATATTTGCAACAAATTGGAAGACACGGTATCGCTGGAACAAAGACCAGTGTACTTGCAAGAGCTGCATTTGAAATTACAGTTCCAACAATCGCAGAAGCTGCATTAGCAGGAGAGGTTGAAGAACTAAAAGGAGTAACAGAAAATGTTATAGTGGGAGCAAATATTCCAATTGGTACAGGAACAGTTGATCTATACATGAGAGTGGTTCAAGATGGCTAAACTATTAGAAAAAATAATAAAAGATGCAATTGAAGATGGCAAGTACTCCTTTGGTACAAAAGAAGCTATCAGTACAATCAAAAACTCCAAAGTAATTGTATTGTCAAACTCTGTACAAGAAAAGACACTTGAAAAAATACAAGAAGTCGCTAAAAACTCAAAGGTCCCAACACTGCATTATAATGGATCTTCAGTAGAACTTGGTAGATTATGTGGAACGCAATTTCGAATTTCTGCGCTCTCACTTAAGGCTCTAAGTGATACTAATCTTAAAGCAATAACAAAAGAACTTGAAACAGAGACGAAATAATCACATGTACTTTACACCATCCATTTTCTATCAAGATTTAAATGTCCCACCAAGAGATCGAGTTTAAAAAAGGCATGACGGAAACAATCAAACTCTCAACAGATCAAATAAAGTTAATGTCACTTTTTCAGAATGTGACAGGAGCTACAGCACGGGACTGTATTGAAGATGAAAAACAAGACAGAGTCATATTTGTAGTAAATCAAGGTAAGATGGGATTAGCTATTGGAAAAGGCGGTTCCACAATAAAGAATCTACAAAATGTAGTAAAAAGAAATGTTGAGCTTGTAGAATATTCCGAAGAACCAGCCGAGTTTCTCAAGAACATGCTTAATCCAAAATTAGTTTCTGAAGTAAAAATAAATAAAAGATTAGACGGTTCACTTCAAGCAATTATTCTTGTTGATGCAAAAAAGAAAGGAATTGTAGTAGGTAGAGAAGGCCGAAATGCAGAAAAAGCAAGACTATTAGCAAAGAGATACTTTCAAATTTCTAGTGTTCTTATTCAAAGTCCGGAGAAAATAATGGAGTAAATGGTATGGCAAAATCACCCTTAGGTCTATTTGCAGGAAGAGTTCTCAAAGATAAGAGAAAGCGACAAAAGTGGTCAATTGGTACCTACAAAAGAAGAGAGCTAGGTCTTGATAGAAAAGCAAGTCCACTTGGAGGTGCTCCACAAGCTCGAGGTATAGTTTTAGAAAAAGTTGGAATTGAGGCAAAACAGCCAAACTCTGCTGTAAGAAAATGTGTCCGAGTCCAACTCATAAAGAATGGTAAAACCGTTACTGCATTCCTTCCTAGGGACGGTGCGCTTAACTTTGTCGATGAACACGATGAAGTACATGTAGAAGGTATGGGTGCATCAATGGGCGGAGCACTTGGTGATATTCCTGGTGTCCGATGGAAAGTTTTCAAAGTAAATGGAACTTCACTTAAAGAACTTGTTTATGGAAAGAAGGAAAAACCAAGGAGATAGAAAATGACTGAAACGCAAAATCTCTTACTATTCAGAAAATGGGATATCTCTAACATTGATGTTAAAGATCCTGGATTGAAAAATGTAATATCTCTAAAACAAGAAATAATGCCGTTATCATTTGGTAGATCAGCTCTTAAAAGATTCAACAAGGCCGAAGTCAACATTGCTGAACGACTCATTAACAAACTATCTCACTTTGGAAAGAAATATGCCAAAAATACAGGTAGAATGGGTGGCAAGAAAATTCGTGCAATCAATACTGTCAAGGCTGCATTTGATATTATACACCTGAAAACTGGCAAAAATCCAGTTGAAGTTTTGATAAGAGCAGTAGAATATTCTGCACCAAATGAAGATACAACTAGAATCGTATACGGTGGAACTGTTTACCATGTTTCAGTAGATGTTGCACCATTGCGAAGAGTTGATCTAGCATTAAGATTCATTGCAGAAGGTGTAAGAGATGCATCATTTTCTAATCCTAAAGCAGTTGAAGAAAACCTTGCAGAGCACTTGATACTTGCTTCTGCAAATGACATGAATGCACCTTCTGTTAAGAAGAAAAACGAATTAGAAAGAATTGCAATGGCCTCAAGATAGAGGCATAGTTTTTTAAAAAGATAGATAGCCCGAGGCAGATTCGAACTGCCGTCCCCAGGTGTCCTCTCGTAAGATCCAGAGCCTGAGATCCCTAACCCAAAATTGTTTGGCCACTAGACTATCGGGCTACCGAGACGACTGGTATTTCTTGAGAATATATTATTTTGTACTAGCCTCACGGACTGCAGTGGAATAATCACAATTTGCACCAAGTCTCATGTAAGGAATTAATCTATAATGAATTGAATATAGATCATTTTCTTTGTATAAAATTCCCTTTAGCAATAATGATACAAAACCTCCTGCAATTCGGGAAGCTGGAATATCAAGTTCTTTGCACACCTGATCACGTCTTTTCTTGTATTGTTGATTTGTAAAACTAGTTGTATTTAGCTCTAAAATTAGTGGCCACATGACTTTCTCCCAGACAAACCTTCGATTTTGAGTGGCAGATGCATACTTTCCCTTTTCTTCAAGCATTGATAACGTTCAAAAAGTTCCGATCTTAATTTATTAGTTGATGAAATCAAATATTGAAGAGGCCCTAGAGTTATTATCTAAAAACTGGAAAATAGAGCCAATAATTCAAGATTTTATTTTGGGTAAAAAAACAAATGTCTCTGACTTTTCAATAAAAATCAACGATGTGATTTTTCACATTCCATACCTGCCTGATGAAAATGGTTATGTTTTATGGAAATGTTATTGGCCTGATTGTCATAACTGCTGTAACAGACAAGGTAGATTGCCTCTAACAAGTAGTGATTTGATTACAATAAGTAAAAATCTCAAATATGACAAGATATCGGATTTTGTAAAAAAAGAAACTAACATAGCAACATGGGAGGAAAAAGGACCTACTGGGAATCCTGTAGTGATGACAATGATAAACCTGAAACGCAAAGAAGATGAAAAAGAATCTGAGGATGGTACACATATTTCATGTAGGTTTCTTGACGACAAAGGCTACTGTGGACTACATCCATCAAGACCAGGAGTTTGCTATCTGTATCCTTTCTCATCATGGCTTGAAAACGAGAAAGGAATGGCCCGAGTTCATGCCACATTTCAATTTACAGGTGATTGCCCTGGATTTTATTTTGCAAAGTCTCATGATGAAATGAAAGAAATTCTGCTTGAATATTCTAAGATGATCTATGATTATACGATGAGCTCAAACAGAACAACAAGAGAAAATTTCGGTTATGTAAGTATGTGATTTTAGGCCTTTGCCACTTTCATCATATCTGTCATCTTGATTTCCATTCCAAATCTTTTCTCGTTTTTCTTCATATATCTGTAAATTGATAGCATGTCCATGAAATTTTTCATAATACCAAATTTGCTTTCCATTTTGTTTCTTACAAATGATAATACTTTTGAATAGATTGCAAATTTTTCAAGAACCATTTGTCTATATCTTTCATTATTGCCAAGTGTCTCGACAAAAATATCTCCACATGTCATACTTGGAATTATTCCTTCACCAAGTAATGGATAGACAGTTCCTATGGATTCTCCTACACCTACCACCTTTCCATGATAAAATGGCTCACAGAGGTTTGGAGTGGCAAGACGTATTGGTCTTCCAACAGTCTTTGTGATTTTTCCGCCATATTTTTTCAAGAATGCATTAGTTTCAACTATGTGATTTCTGTTTTTATCACCAGCACCAATATGCGCAGTCTTGTCTCCTAGAGGGAAATACCAGAAATATCCACTAATTGAGGAAAATGGCTTGAGATAAAAATCATCAAATGGTACGCCATTTTCGTATTCTACCTTATACTGAAAAGTTGGCAAGTGAAAATCTTTTTCAAGTCTAGGCAAGTATGACCGATGAAAACCTGTAGAATCGACAATCATGTCAAACTCTGATTCCAGATCTTGCAATTTCGGAGCAGCACCATAATGTATCTTACATCCGCTTGCCATGTCTTTTATCAGTCCAATTTTGTTGTAAGTGCAAAGTCCTTTGAGTTTAATTTGGAATCTCTCCAAGCCCATGTCTACATACATTTGCTTTCCATCGTGAATTACATAATCGTCAAAATCTAATCCGACTTTTTTTGAAAATTCTTCCATTGGTGCTTTTGATGTACCCCAGGCGCATATGGAGTCATGATTCTCTAGTGTAGATCTTTCAAAACCTACTACTTCATGTTGATTCTTTAATCTTGCAAGGAGGTAAGCACCGGCGACTCCTACTCCTACTACAGCTATCTTCAAGCGATCTTATACCTAAAATAACCTAATAAAAACATGTGGCGATTACTATTCAATCAATATCGCTGGTTTGTATGGTCTTGATGTCCTTGATTTATTTTTTGGATCATACTTGTCTTGATCAGATTCTGAAAATACCTGAGATGTGATTCCAAACTCTGCCTGTACCAATGAATCAAGCTCTGAAAGAATTTTCTTTTCATCAATAAGACCAATTCTATTCTTTGATTCTCTTTCTTCTTGTGACTCTGATAAAATATCATTTACTGTTTTCTTTACAAAATCAGGATCTTTTTTGATCTCTTCTGTTTCTTTGTCTGCTATGAGTGATCTAATTATGGCGCCTATATTGACTTCACCTGAAACTACTTTGGATAAAATTTTCTGATATGCTTTTACTTTCCATTGGGCTGATGTGTAGATTGTTATCTTCTTTGGAGTAATTTTTGTGACCTTGATGATATTCTTTATGTCTTCAATTGTATTTTTTAACAGGTTTTCAGATTGAATTGACTCAAAGTCAATCATGTTTTCGTGATAATCTGGCCAAGTAGATTTTGATACAATTCCTGCATTTCCTAATCTTGACCACATTTCTTCTGATGCATATGGTGCAAAAGGTGACATCATTGATACTCGTATTGACGACACTTCATGCAAGATTCCTGAAAAATCATTGCGTTTCTTTGCCAGGGCCCGCTTTGTGTACCACTGAAGATCTGACTCAAATTCATAAAGTATGAAATGCAATGCTTCCCTTAGTCTCATTTTTTGTATTGAAAAAGTTGTTTTGTGGACAAGTTGTTCCATCTTGCTTTTTATCCATTTATCCTCTTGTTCAAGTTTGACTATATTTCCAGATTGATATTTTGAGCACTCTTCTAACATATTTTCTAGTTTATTTTTTATTCCTTTGACTGCCTCTTGGTTAAAGTCTGCATCTTGTAGCAGCTCTGCTGAAATCAAAATTGCAAGTCTAATGGAATCTGCACCATGGTTCCTTATTGCATCTCTAAGTGGAATTATGTTTCCCTCTGATTTTGACATCTTTTTTCCATCCATGAGCACTGATCCGTTAACCACAATCTCTTCTGGCCAGTATTGTTTTGGAAATATGGCAATGTGATTGAAGATAAAAAATGTCAGATGGTTTGGTACTAGATCTCTTCCCGAGTGTCTGGCATTAACAGGATAAAAATACTGGAATTCATTTTTTATCTTCTCTAAAAGTTCTGGTGCTATTTTACACTGGGATGCTATGCTTTCCAAGCTTCCCTTGTTCAAAAATATATAGTCAAAAAAAACATCAGGCGTATTTTCTGATGTAATTTCTTTATTGTTTACATATTTTGCTATGGTATAGTATGCCATGTATATTACAGAATCTGATAGACTTTCTATTATCCAGTTTTTGTCCCAAGGTAGTTTTGTTCCTAATCCGTGTTGTCTTGCACATGCTCTCTCTCTGAGCCAATCCACCACATTGTTAAACTCGTTTCTAATTTCCTCTGGAAGAATTTTCATTTCATTTATCCACGAGTGTACTTTTGCTTTCCATTCAGGATCAGAGTAATTGAGAAACCACTGGTTGCTTAGAATTTTTACTACACATTCTGCACCGCATCTGCATCTTATGGGAGTCTCGTTTAATTCGTATAAAATATCTGCATTTTTCCCTTGCAGCATCCATTTTTTTACCTCTTCTTTTGCTTCTGAAACTGTCTTGTTTGCAAATTTTCCTGTATTTTGCGTTAGTCTGCCACCGTAAAATTCCTTTGAGTAAATCTCTTTTGTAGCTTCTTCTAGTTTAGGACTATTTTGATCTTCAATCTGAAATTTAGTAATTGCATCTAATGAGGGAATTTGGCCATAGCCTTCTGTCTGGATTATTGGTATGGCCTTTACATCTTGAATTTCAGATAGGTTTGGATATTTTGTAATATCTTTTTTGAGATCTTCTAGGGCTTGATAATCAAAAGGAGCATGTGCTGGAACTGACATTACAATGCCAGTACCATTTCCACTTTTGACAAAACTTGCTGGCAAAATTAAAACTTGATCATTTCTCTCAGGAACTTGAACTTTTTTACCAACTAGATCTTTGCCTGTCATGTTACCTAATCGTGTTATTGTTTTATTGTGAAACTCCAATTTTCTTGCACATTCACTAGTTACTATCCATGTTTCATTGTCTACTTGTATTATTTCATAAACAAATTCTGGATTTACCCAAATGTTTGTTACACCAAAAATAGTTTCAGGTCGTAATGTTGCAGTAGGGATGACATATTTGTCATATCTGAATTTTATTATTGTATATTCTGTAAAGCTTGGTTCTACATCGCCTTGCGTATCATGCTGTGATACTGGATTTTGATCCTTTGGACACCATCCTACTGGATGGGTACCCTGAATTATGAGATTTTTTTCTTTTAGTTTTCCAAACTGCCATTCGATAAACTTGCTATACACTGGATCTATTGTGGTAAATTCTCTTCTCCAGTCAATAGAATATCCCATTTCGATCATTCCAGCCTTTATCTCTTGGTGAAAATAATCTGCAATTTTTATTGGTTCTACGAATTCCTTTATCTTATCTTCGGGAACTTTGTACAGTGTACGAAATGTTTCAAGTAGTTTTGTATCATTATCTTGAACTCTTCTGGCCATGCCCAAAATTGGTGTTCCTGTATAGTGGAATCCCATTGGAAATAATACATTATACCCTAACATGCGCATGAATCTTGCATGAACATCTGCTAGCGTGTATGTTCTCCCATGTCCTACATGCTGTGGAGAATTTGGATATGGGTATGCTACTGTAACAAAGAATTTCTTGTTGGAATTTGGGTCTGTCTCAAAATATTTTTCTTCTTCCCATCTCTGTCTCCACTTTTCTTCAAGTGATGTCCATTCCATTTGTTATCGTTCTCCGACAATTGATTTTTCTATGGTCAATAAAGCATCTTTTATCTTTGACAGGTCTTTTCCTCCTCCTTGACCAAACGTATCTCTTCCACCTCCTGAACCGCCAAGAACACTGGATGCTTCTTTTACCAGATCTCCTGCTTTCTTGGTAGATGTAGCATCTGTACCAGCAAATGCTATTATCTTGATAGTTTCATTTTTCACTACCAGTACACAATAAATCAAAGACTTGTCAAGCCTAGTTGCTACCTCTCCAACTGATATGTGGAATTCTTCATCAAGTTCTTCTTCTACTGTACAATATAGTTTCACTTTGCCAAGACTCTTTGCTTGCGATATTGCTTCTCTTGCTGATGTTTCTGATATTCTTTTGATTAATTGTCTTAGCTTTCTTTTTGTGTCATCTGAATCTTTTACCACATGTTCAAATGACTCTAACATCTTTTCTTTGCTTGAACCAAGAGATTTTACTATGTGTGATATTTTTTTATCTTGAGTCTGGGTATACTTTAGTGCAGACTGGCCAGAAACAAATTCTAATCTAACTACTCCGTCTTGAATTCTCTCGGCTTTTGTAATTTTTATCAATCCTATCTCACCGGTCTTTTGTACATGTGTTCCACCACATGCTTCTACATCAAACCCTTCTATGTTCACAATTCTTACTAGTTTTACCGGAACTACTCCTCCTTGATAGATTCTAAAACCATACTCCTGTTCTGCGTCGCCTCTTTCAAACTGGTTAATCAAAATTGGAATATCTTTTCTTATGGTGGTATTTGCAAGATCTTCAATTTTTGTTATTTCTTCTTCTGTGAGGTTTGAATGATGAGTGATGTCAAGTCTTGCATACTCTGCATCCTTGAAGGCAGAATGCTGCCAGATCCAAGACCCTAGAGTATTTCTTGCAGATGCGTTTAGTACATGAGTACTGGAATGATTTCGTGTTATTCCATATCTTCTAGCAGAATCGATTCTGCATTTTACAATCATGCCCTCTTTTGGAATGCCGTCTTTAACCTCATGCAAGACAACATTTCCGTGTTTGCTAACATCTATCACGTCAAACTCTGCAATCTTTCCGTGATCTGGCTCTTGTCCTCCACCTCTTGCATAAAATGATGTTTTATCCAGTACGACAAATTTGTTTTTTATTATCTTGAGTATCTTGGCTTCAAATTCATGGGGATCATCTTTGTAATATAGCAAATCTGTATCCGGAATTCCGTCTAGATTCAGTTCTTCCTTTTTTTCAGTCTTCTCGGATTGATGCAAGTCTGATAGTCTTTCATAAAATGTTGAGGGAATTTCTGGTATTATCTGATATTCTTTGAGAAAATCAGGAGTTATGCCGTCTGATTCGTATAGGCGAATAAGATCATCCACTGACAATTTCTTATTTTGTGTCTTGATTGTAGTTGCCATGTTTTTCATTCTGACTCTGGACTCGTTGTAGCGATTCCTTTCTACTTCTAGTATTATTTTTACATCATTACGAGTTTGTTCAAGTTCTGGATACGTAGACTTGAGATAATCTATGTGTAGATCAATTAGGTCATTGAGGTCAAAATTCCACCCAAACCTGTCCATGGTTGCAAGTGTTCTTCTGAGGATCATTCTTAGATTATAGCCTCCGCCTACATTACTTGGTAATGCCCCGTCAGAAATTGCAAAGACTAGAGTCCTCAAATGATCAGCTATCATGTACACTCCTTCTAATGGGGAGATCATCTTTTCCTGTCTTATCTCATCAAGATCTGCTAATTTTGCGGCAGTCTTTCTAACTAGAGTAATATCATCTGACTCTGAGAGAGCTCTTGCTATTGACATGAAATACTTGGAGATTATGTTAGAATCTGTATCAATGCCTATTTTGTCTATCATGTGTTTTGTTATTGGACCAAAACAGCAATCATATGCAGTAGGAGTTCCCATTGTCACCCATGCAAATCGTTCAAGACCTGCACCCATGTCTATAATTTTCTGATCCAAGGTAGAGTAGTTAGTTAGGTCTCCTTGAAATTCAGTAAATACTGCATTGCCAAGTTCTAATCCCCTTACAAAGTATTCAAGTGATGAGCCAAATGATCCTCCTCCTGCCCATACATCTTCGACAAATACAATTTCTTTTTTATGAATTCCAAATCTCTCTGTAAGAAGTTTAAAATCAAGCTCTACACATTTGTCCTTCCAATACCCCTGTGAATTTGGTATACTGTGTTGTCCTATCATACAAAAACTAGAGAAATGTCTACCCGTTACTCCCACATTTTCAATATCTTTGAATCGAAGACACGTCTGCGGGACAATTAGTGGGTTGGCAGGAAACTCAAAGACAACTTTGGAACCCATTACTCTTTGAAAGTCTACTATTGATGCAATTGTAAAATAAAGATCATCACGCCATCTACAAACTACTGGATATCTTCCAACTGATTTGTGGTTGTTTTGTACGAAAAACGATTCTACTTCTTTCCATGCTTGCGTATAATCAAATCTCTTGTTTGTAGGAGGGTCGCCAATGAAGGAATAGCTGTTCTCTATGTGATCAGGACATAGATTGATTCCATCATCCAAAGTCCAAAAAAACCTATGGCATTTACCACATGATTTTCTTCTAAACCCCTCACTTTCAAATAATTCAACCTTATAGTACCTGTCTGGATCAGTAGAAAACTTTGAAAGTATTTGGTCCTTGTTCATTTCACAATTTTTTTCTTCTGACTGATATTAAGCATTCTGAAGCAACACATTAAATATGATTTACTGGGAAAGTTTCGTATGTTTGCAAAAAAGGGTTGGAAAGAAGGAGATCATGTCTTTGCATCAAAACCTAATGGCGAACACAGCGATATCATCGTAGGAATAGTAACAGGAGTAGAAAATTCCAACATTGGAGTTAACGGGATGATAATAAATCCTGTAGGTCTTAAGAACAAAGTATCACAAGGAAAAGCTGGACCACAATCACTTGAAATCTTGAAGAACCCTAATCCAAAAGAATGCATATTTGCTTTAATCTATAGGGTAGAACACAATAATTTCACTGGTGTCTTTGATGTCAACAGTGATCCAGTTGAAAAAATTCATAAAAATATTCATAATATTATTTCTGGCTGGGTTAGAGAATCCATACCTGAATTGATCAACAATGTACTTTCTTTACCTGATGGTCCGGAAAGAGAACAGGCAAAACGTGTTTTAAAACAAAGGATGGATACGCTTTATGACAAAGACTTGAAGAAATACATGTACTCTATTTGTAGAGGTCTTAAGATCTTAAATTAAGAAAACCAATTTAGATTTATTTTTCCAAGTCTCCATAGTTTTATATTATGCCTCTTTCAAAATTTGTTTACAATGGAATACGTATACGCTGCTTTGCTTTTGCACAAACAAAAGAAGGAAATCAACGAAGCAAATATTGCTAATGTTGTAAAGGCTTCTGGTGCTGAAGTAAATGAAGCACAAGTAAAAGCACTTGTTGCAGCACTAGCAGATGTAAACATTGAGGAAGCAATAAAGGCTGCCCCAGTAGCAGTTGCTGCACCAGCGGCACCATCCGGTGGAGGCGCATCCGAAGCAAAGAAAGAAGCTGATCTGCCATCTGCAAAGACTGAAGAGCAGGCAATGGAAGGTCTTTCAGCACTATTCGGTTAAATCTGTAATTCATTCCCTTTTTTGTAATCTCTTAAACATTATTTACCATAGTCTTGGTTAATCTATTATTTGACAGAGTTCTCGTCCCAGATTCAAAATGTTGTCTTGATACTGGATTTGTTTGGAACCATGGCTTTTGCAGTAACTGGTGCATTCAAGGCAATTGAACACAAGGCAGACATTGTAGGGATTATGATTCTTGCAACAATCACTGGCGTTGCTGGTGGAACTGTGCGAGATATTGTACTTGGGCATTTTCCGCCTCACTCGATATCTGATCCAAATTATGTTATTATTACAACTGTTACTGCTGTTGCCATCTTCTTTTTGTATCCAAAGATGCAAAAACACTGGAATTTATTTTTAAAATTTGATGCACTAGGACTAGGAGTCTTTACTGCAATTGGAGCAACTTTGGCATATCAATTATTTGGAATGAATTTTCTCATAATGGCACTTGCTGGAATGCTGACAGCAGTAGGGGGAGGAATTTTGCGAGACATGTTTGTAAATGAAATCCCCATGGTCTTTGTCAAGGAATTGTATGCATCTGCAAGTTTTCTAGGTGTAGTTATTTTCTATGTTATTCTAATGGCCAAACTACCAATTGAAATTGCAACCATTGGAACCATCATAGCTACCACTGTATTAAGACTGGTTGCTATGAAATACAACTGGAATTTGCCCAAAGTACGTTAAGTGTATTTGACCTGAATTATTGGGTAGTGTAACCCTTTAGCTTACCTGACAATGCTTTTGCTTGTCCATGGGCTCTCTGTATTGTTGCATCCTTGGTGTCTTCTGTAAGGAAGCCTGCTTCTATTGCAAGTGATCTTGCCTGTTGAGCGGCCTTTGCAAGTATGAGGTTGACGTTCTCCTTTGTTACATATCCTATTTCTATTGATAGTGCCAATGCTTCTTGGTGTGCCTGGGCAAATGCGGTTCTGTATTGTTCTACATCTACTGTTAATTCCTCTTGATTGTAAACTACCTTGTCTTCTAGTGCTGAGTTTAGTACTATGCCTGCCTCTACTGCCTTGACATCAAGTTTGCTCAGTAATGTGGCTAATTTTCCAGATATGACATCTCCTTTCTTTGCTGCAGTTGAATCCTTTGTTATCCAAACAGTACCTTGATCAATCTTGGTTGATACTCCTGCTTCTTTAAAGTCAGTAAGAATTGGTCCTGGAGTGATTCCAGTGTTGCCTGCCTTGATTACTACATCTATGCTTGCCTTATCTCCGCCTCTTGCTGCCATCATTATCTTGTTTTTACCAAGCAAAATGTTCAGTTTGATTGGGCTCATGTTTGTAAACATCAAGACACATTGGCCAACTAGATTTGCTGCAAGTTTTTCAAGTCCAGGAATCTTTAGAGTAGAAAGTGATTTTTGTGCAACTTTGTCTTTTATGCTTACAATCTCTACTTCTCCCTTGAATTTTTTTCTTAATGGTAATAATTGTGAAGATCTTACTTTTTCCATTCTAACTAGTGCTATGACTTTGTATTTGCTTGGCAACTCTTGTAATTGCTGATACATCTGCATTTTCTTTTGAGGATATTTTGTTCTGTTCTGGTGCATTTTACTTTGTTCCTGGTTGTGTTGGTTTTATGATCTTGCCCATGCTTGTCTTGATCATTATTTTCTTGATGTTCTTGTCTCCACTTGGTAATTTCTTTTCTATTGTGCTGATAACTGCATTAGCATTTGCCAATAAATCTGCATCAGACATTGTCTCATCTCCTATCTTGCATGCAAGTGAAAGAGAATTTTTCAGTCTAACTCTAATTGAAGATTTGAATCTCTCCAATATTGATTCGATTGGAGCATTAAATGGAAGAGGTGTTGGCATCTTTCCTCTGGGACCCATGAATTGACCTAGTGTCTTACCGACGTTTGCCATCACTGCAGTGTCTGCAAGGAAAAAGTCATAACCGTTGATTAGCTTGCGGGATTCTCTTTTGTTTGAACCCATCTGTGTTACCTGTGCACTATCTACTACCAAGTCTGCATTTGCACCCTTTGCCTTTGTACCAAGATCTCCTGATGCAATTACGCATATTGCAGATGACTTGTTCATCTTTTTTGGTAGCTGGACTGTTTCATTTATCGCAAATCCTTTCTTTACATCAATATCTCTGAAAACCATGATTAGCTCTACTGATTGCTTGAATTTTCGCTCCTTTGTACTCTTTTTAGCGTCTGTTATCATTTGAGCTATCTGGGACTCGGTAATCATTACAAAAGCTTTCTGATTTGCCTATTTAAAATCCTTTAGCGACAAAATCGTTCGAGAATTATATGATTATGAAAATTTTGTATGGCACCACTAGTCTTGAAATAAGAATACTTTTGGAAAAGTAACTTACATTTATTAAATAGTAATAAAAACAAGTCGCAAAGTTGCACAAATTCGATGAATTAGATATGAAAATAATTACCGAACTTAGCCGTGATGGTAATACATCAGTTCCTAATCTTTCAAAAAAACTTGGTGTAAACACTTCGGTTCTCTATAGTAGAGTAAAGCGACTTGTCAAGAAAAAATTAATCAAGAAATTTACTATTGTAGTTGACGAATCCCTGATAGGCATTGGAGTAAGAGCTACTATGGGTATTAACAGAGATCCAAAACTAAAAGACCAGATCCATAAGGCATTACTAAAAACTCCTGAGATAGTTGCGATCTCTGAAGTTACTGGAAGATTTGATATTTTATTGACCTTGCGAGCACAGAATCTTGAGGAACTACATACTGTAGCCATTGAAAAAATAGGAAAGATAGAAGGAATACAAAATACAGAAACTTTTGTTGAATTACAGAAAACCGATAAAGATCCAGTCTATTCAGTGACAGAATAATTTACTAAAATTTGCTATCCCACTTGCCTGATTCCAGGTCAGCGGTTGCCTCTTTTGGATTCTTGCCATCTATTTTAACTCCAAGTGCAAGGCAAGTTCCGATTATTTCCTTTGATGCTGATTTTACGTTTAGTGCATAAGATGAATCTATTTTCAACTTGGCAACCTTAACAACAGAATCTGGAGAGATATCGCCAACCCATGTGGCACCAGATGTTCCTGATCCTTTCTGAATGCCGACCTCTTTTAGAATTAGAGCTGCAGCAGAAGGAATTCCAACTTCTACAGTCCATTTCTTTGTTGACTTGTCTACATTGACTGTGACAGGTACTTTCATTCCCTCAAAATCTTTAGTTTTTTCGTTTATGGCAGTAACTATTTGTAAAATGTTAACACCTAGAGGTCCCAAAGTTGGACCTAATGGGGGACCTGCGCTAGCTTGGCCTCCTGTTACAAGTGCAGAAACTGATTGCATATCGGCCATGTTTTCTTTTTCCTCTAAAATGTAAATTTAATCCTTGCTAATGAGTTGATGGTTTGAGATAGTTTGCATCAACAGTAACTGGCAATTGGTATGGTGCGTCAAGTAAAATCACTGTAGCTTCTTCTTTGTCATGATCTACTCTTGTAACAGTAGCCTTCATGCCTTTGAATGGACCGCCGATAATCTCTACTACTTGATCCACGACAAGTTCTGAAACTGTGGATTTCTTAACTAGGTAACCTTCTATGTCTTTGAATGTCAACTCTCCTCTTAGTTGGCCTCTTATGTGTCTGATTCCTTGTAATGCATCAAATGCTGCATTTGCATCTATTGCCTCTACAACAACATATCCCTTGAGATTTTCTAGGAGAAGAACTGATTGTATGTTAAGTTTTTTTAGTTTAATTCTATTTTCTAAGAGACCCATGACAACCTTTTCTTGACCTCCGGTGGTTCTTACTGCGAAAAAGTGTGATTTTGTTTCTTGAGCCATTTTATCTATGTCCTAAATTGATAACTGCAAATGTAAACTGAATTATGAATCCAATGGCACCAAGTGTAGCCATTCCGAGAATCACCAGTCTCAAGTGTTCCATATAGTCTTCCTTGTCTGATTTTTTGGCAAGTTTCATAGTATTGACCATATCCTTGAGCATCTGTTTTGGATTTACCTTTATCAATGGAGAACTTTCCTAAAGTGTCCTTATAATTCTTATTTTGGACATGTATTGCTGTATACAATCTGGCTGTTAGGTGGCATGTCTATTTTTCTCTAATTGTCTTACTTTAATGGCTGAAATGCTAGTAGGTATTCTTCTTTGCCAAAATCAAATGTTATGGTTACTTGGGTTGTGATTTTTTTGATGCCGGTTCTGTCAAAATCTGTTACATCCTTTGGATTCAAGGATAGCCACTCTTCAATGAGATCTTCTCTACTACTAACTCCTAGTATCTGCAATGGTTCTGTTGCTTTTGATGATGCCTTGTCTGATTGTTGGTTTTTGTACGGCAATTATTCATCAACTTTTCCATTAGTATTCTTTGCTTTCTCTCTACCAAAATTTTCAAACTCTACTGATCTCTCAAATGCTTCTTTTATTGGAATCAGAGTGTTGACAATATTTTCTCTTTGTTTTTCAACCATGTTTTTAATTTCTTCATATTCTGACTTTCTTGGAAGATTTTGTATTGCATTGAATAATACGTTGACCTCTTTTAGCACATTGACGGAAACTAGGTATGATCTGCCAAGAAAATCACTCATTGTGCGTAATGTTTCGTATATTACTTTCATGTCCTCGTCTGTTGTAACCTTGACAAGACGCTCAAGCGTCTGACTATACCTTTCTAATACATCGGCAACATCCATTAAATTTTCTTTGTACTCTACAGAATGAGACATTTTTTATTTCTCTTTTAATTCATTTTTGACTTTTTTAGGATCCTCATCTTCTAACCATGTCTTTAATGCAATCTCTACTAATTGTGATAAATCAAGTTCTCTATCTATTGCATCTTTTTTTGCTTCTTTCCAAACAAATGGATCTATCTTGATTGATGTTGTATCTCTTTTTACATTTGGATCCAGTTTTACTCTCATGTTTTTGATATACTACTAGTAGTATTTAAATTTTAAAGTACATTTTAGGAAATTTTTGTAAAATGATTTGTATGTTTGATTTCATTTAAGATAATAAAGTGGTACGTTGACTGTCACTTATGGAACTATTGGTGGCATACGAATCTGATCCTGCTGGTTCTAACATGGCATCATTTATCTCAAAGCAAATGAAAAAAGAAGGCGAAATTTATCGTGGAGATAATTTTGATCTTGTAATAATTCCAACTCCTACAATTTCTGCAGATTGGCTTGAAGAAAAATATCATTATGATGGATATGTGTTTTTATCAAAACATGCATCTGAGAGCGGAACTCTTGCATTGACTTGTCACAGTACGGGAAATTTTGGCGATGCCATGTTTGGCGGGAATGCACGCCAAGTGGCAATTCCTCATCCACATTTGCAAAAATCATACATGAAGCGGTTATGGGAAGAAAGGGATGTTTTTTCAAACTTTGACATAACAATAGAAGCAACACATCATGGGCCAACTGCTTTGACCAAACCAGCCATATTCATTGAGATAGGTACAACTGAAAAAGAATGGGCAGACAAGCTACTGTGTGAAAATGTGGCAAAAATTGTTCTAAAAGAAATGTCTGAATCGCCGAAAAAACATGATATAGCTATATGCTTTGGAGGCACTCACTATCCTGATAAATTCAATAAAGAACTGCTTGAAGGTGATCTTGCACTGGGAACTGTAATTCCAAAACAC
This sequence comes from Nitrosotalea devaniterrae, assembly GCA_900065925.1. Lineage (GTDB taxonomy): Archaea > Thermoproteota > Nitrososphaeria > Nitrososphaerales > Nitrosopumilaceae > Nitrosotalea > Nitrosotalea devaniterrae. Next base: position 313,537 of record LN890280.1, read on the forward strand.
GGTCTAGAAAATATGGATTCCAAGTTGTTTGATCATATATTGAAACGAAATACTGGAGCCAAATTTGCGCTAGTGGATTGGAGTGGACTGGGAAAAAGTAAACAAAAAATAGTAGAAATGATAAATTCAACCAACCTGGAAATGATAAAAATTTGAAACTTGAACACAAGGTGTACAAAGAACTTCTAAAAGTTCCAAAGGGGAAAGTAACAACCTATGGTGAGCTAGCAAAGGCAGTTGGTCTGAAAAATGGGCAACGTGCCATTGGCAGAATGATGAACAAAAATCCCTTTCCAGTTATAGTTCCTTGTCATAGGGTGATTCTATCTAGCGGTAAAATTGGGGGCTATGCGTGGGGCGAGAAGATAAAGACCAACATGCTTTCAAAAGAGGGAGTAAAAATCAAGAAAGGAAAAATTCTTGATAAAGATAAAATTTATAGATTTTAAATTTATTTCTTGGAACGAACTTCTTCTATCAAGCTTCTAAGATGTGCCAAGTTTCTTACTTGGTTTCCACCGACTTGTTTGTATAGTTTCCAATAACTTTCATTTGGTATTTCTTTTCTTGATTTTGAAACTTTTAGCTGGTGTCTCATGGCTCTTATTCTTTTTACGTAGACTTCTTTCTTTCCAACTCTTGATCCCTTTCTTCCTTTTTTAGAACCTTGTTTAGTACCACGTTTGCGTCTTTGAGATTTCTTAAAGTGCGCTCTTCCTTTTGAAGTTCCTACGATTGGTTTTACTTGGATTGTTCCAGCAGTTATCAAACTTCTAATGTTGTCACGAGTGATTGCATCAGTTACATCATCTAGATATTCTGGATCAAATCTTACTCTACCTACACCGACTCCAAGAATTCTGGAGACTAGCTGTCTTTTGGACTTAAGATTTACTACCACTCGCTGACACCCTTGCGTTGAATACCTTGAAGTTCTTTTCTAATGCCTTTGTGATTATTTCACTTCTCTTCTTTTTTCCTACTCCATGACCGAATCTAACTCCATCTTTCTTTGGATCGAGTTTTTCCAAGTCTTTCAAGTTGTAAACTAAATTATCGGTAAATCCTGAAGGGTGTAATCCTCTTGCGATCTTTGGTCCACCATATCCTACTCGTACTAGAGCTGGCCAACCCTTCTTCTGTTTTCTTTGATGGTTGTCCATACCTTTTGGCTTTCTCCATGTTTCTGCAAGTCTTGCATATCTCCAGCTCTCTTGTCTTACAAAGTCTGGTCTGTGCTCAGCCACCTTTTTTCTAAGCTCAAGAGCTTCTTTATTGATAGGCATGTATACGACTCTGACTAAATTTTACAATAAATACGTTTCTTGCTTGAGCTCGTCGTGATCCGAAGAGATAATAAGGATTTTCATAGGGAATCGTCTTACCAGATGATAGAGGATTTGGAACATACGATCACTCGTCACGTTGTATCTCAATTGGAGCAAATGGGAATAAAACCTGCAAAGATACAGAGAAACTTACAGGTTGACAATCTCATTGATCTAATCGAAGAAAGAAATGAAGGTATTCTCACTGCAAATGGTGCTATAGCTGTAAAAACTGGAAAATATACTGGAAGGTCTCCAGATGACCGTTTTATAGTAGATGATGAACAAACCCACGATACTGTTGACTGGGGTAAAATCAATCACGCGTTTCCAGGCGACAAGTTTGATGGTATATTTGAAAAAATGAAAAAACACATCGATGGAAAAGAGGTCTTTATCTTTGATGGGTTCATTGGTGCAGACGCTGAGCACCGATTGCCAATTAGAATCATAACTGATCATCCATGGCAAAGCTTGTTTGTAAGACAACTCTTCATCAGACCAACTACATCAGAACTAGAATCTCACACACCAGAGTATACCGTTATTGCACTAAATGATTTCAAAGCAACGCCCGAAGTAGATGGCACAAAAACTGATACATTCATTCTTCTCAATTATACCAAGAAAGTTGTTTTAATCGGAGCAACATCATATGCTGGAGAGATAAAAAAGGCAATGTTCTCTGTCATGAATTACATCTTACCATCACGCGGTGTCTTTCCAATGCACTGTTCTGCTAATATTGGAAAGAGCGGTGATACAGCTTTATTCTTTGGTTTATCCGGTACTGGAAAAACTACATTATCAGCAGACTCCAATCGTAAATTGATAGGTGATGATGAACATGGATGGTCTGACAAGGGAGTTTTTAATTTTGAAGGTGGATGTTATGCCAAGTGCATAAATCTAAACAAGGATGCAGAACCGCAAATCTGGGATGCAATAAGATCTGGAGCAGTATTGGAAAATGTTGTAATTGACAAAAAAACCATGATGCCAGATTTTCATGACGGTAGTCTTACTGAAAATACCAGAGCTGCTTATCCTCTTGATTATATCCCTGGTGCAGTGATGCCAAGTCTTGGTGGAAACCCCCAAGTTATCATATTTCTAACAGCTGATGCGTTTGGTGTATTGCCACCAATAGCTAGACTCACAAAAGAAGGAGCCATGTATCACTTTATGTCTGGATATACAAGCAAACTTGCTGGAACTGAACGAGGTATCACTGAACCTCGTGCAACATTTTCCGAGTGCTTTGGTGCTCCTTTCATGTCAAGACATGCATCAGTTTATGCAAAACTATTGGGAGAGAAAATTACAAAACACAATGCTGTGGTATATCTGATAAACACAGGTTGGTCAGGCGGACCATATGGAATTGGCAAGAGAATGAATATTCACTATACCAGAAGTATGGTTACTGCAGCACTTTCTGGGGAACTAAACAAGGCACAATATAGACACGATGAGGTCTTTAATCTTGATGTACCAGTTTCATGTCCTGATGTTCCATCTGAAGTGCTAAACCCAAGAAATACCTGGTCTGACAAGGATGCTTATGACTTGTCTGCAAAAAAACTGGCCCTAATGTTTGTAGACAATTTCAAAAAATTTGGAAATGTTGCTCCCGAAATAAAAGATGCTGGACCGCATATCTGATTTTATCTACGACGTATTAGAACCACAAGTAACATTATACCAAAAATACCAGAAACAATTATCACTTGTTTGATTGGAATTTGTAAAATGTTTTCAATATCAAAATGATTCTCTGAAATGTGATTTACCATTAGTGTATGATATGCATGGTCCGTTACATTTCCTACCTTGATGTCTGCTTGAACCCAATACTCTCCTGCGCTGTCAATGGTTATTGTTTTGCTATCTTGTGGTGTGATTCCAACTATTCTGGTATCATGTGAACCTGCCTTTGTCAAGGAAATCTTTGCGTATGACCATTTGTCAGGATAATTGATTGAAAAATTAATCTGCGTGTCAGCCTGACTTGCATCTAGTGTTCCCTTGGTAACATGAACTAGAACCGGAATGCGGTATGCAGTTTTTGAATCATCAATTATTATGAATCCCTCATAATCATTTGGTTTTTTGATATCATCTGTAATCTTTGCATTTATTGTATTGTTGGTTATGCCATAACTAAAATCAAGACTTGGTTCATTGGACAAAAACTGGACTTTTAATTTTGGAATGGTATTGTCTATTGGATTCAAGTGTAATGTTCTGGTCTCACTGGGGTTATCATAAGAGAGGTTGAAAACTAGATCATGGGGTTCAATTATTAAATTTGCAGAACTTGCCCTTGTGACATTTAACCTTCCACTTCCTGCAACATCAATTGGGAATATTTTACCATGTGCATCTGTGACAGGATCAGTTGTTGTGATGATAAGAGATGCTATTGATGCTGGATCCATGCTTGGATATTTTTGTAGCAATATGGCAACTGCTCCAGTAACATGCGGAGCTGCTATGCTTGTACCGCTAGTCAAGTTGTATTTTCCGCCAATTGTTGTTGTATTTACATAAACTCCAGGGGCAACAAGATCTGGTTTTACATAAAATGGAGAAACTGATCCACGTGAACTAAATGGTGCTACAAAATCTGGGTGATAAAATACGTCTAGGTTGCCCATTGCATTGTCTTTTAAAATAGACCGTAACTTGAGACCATCATCTCCTGACATGGAAATAACTGGAATCCTTGGTTGGTAACCTCTAGTTGAATTGGGTCCTATGAGCTCGCCAAAAAAAACTCCGCTTTGATTGTTAAATATTATAAGACCGATTGCACCATGGTCTGCAGCATTTTTTTCTTTTTCAGAAAAATACACTTTCTCACCTTTGATGTCACTACCGCGTTGCTCAAGCAATATGGCATCTTTGACATCAATGTTTTCAAGATCTGTGTTTCTTCCATATCCGCCATAGATTATTTTTCCTTGTATTGGATTTTTCAAAATATTGGTACCAAGCATTGGTAGTGTGTCATATTGCTTGTCTCCAATCTCTAGTGTTGACACTACACTTGATGTTATGTTGTTGTATGATGCTCCTACAGTTATCACGTTGTAATCCCTGCCAGGACTTCCGATGGTCTTGTCATCAGGCCCGTTGTTTCCTGCTGCTGTGACTACAACAATTCCTTTTTTTACTGCCTCATCGACTGCATTTTCTAGTTCATCATTAGTTCTGTTTACTCCTAGACTGATGTTTATCACACCCATTTTTTCATCTATGGCGAGAGATATGGCCTGTATGATATAGTCAGACGAAACAGATTCTCCTGTAGATGATACCTTGTATGAAAACAACTGGGACTTTGGAGCCATGCCTGAAAAACTTCCATTGGCACCAATTATGCCTGCTACTTCTGTACCGTGGCCGTTTACATCATTTGGTTTCTTGTCTGCATTGACATAGTCGTACCCGCCTGCAACTCTTCCTGATTGTCCGTAACCGTACAAATCAGGATGTGAAAAATCAATGCCGGTATCTATTATTCCAATTTTTATTCCTTGACCGTCCAACCCTTGTTGTCTTGTAGTTTGAACACCAACTAACTGTATACTCTTTGAAAGAAGACTTTCAGAATCTGAAATAAAATATGTGACACACAAAATAAAAACAAGAGAAAAAATTAGTAATTTCTCTATCACATCATATCTGAATTGAGACTAGATAAAATGCATTTGCAACCAAAGCCATAAATTGCAAGATGGACTTGAGATTTTTATGGCAAAATATGAACTTCCAAAAGTACCATACTCGTATGATTCCTTGGAACCGCACATAGACGCCAAAACAATGGAAATTCATCACACAAAGCATCATCAAGCATACACTGATGGCTTGAACAATGCATTGGCAACCGTGAGCACTGAATTACAAAACATGGAACTTCCCAAGTTACTTTCAAACTTGAACCAAGTTCCAGAAAATGTTAGAGGTGCAGTGAATTTTCACGGAGGAGGTTACGAAAACCATGCTCTGTTTTGGAATAATATGAAACCAAGCGGTGGTGGAAAACCAGGCGGTAGCTTAGAAGAAGCTATTAATTCTGTGTTTGGAAACTTTGACAGCTTCAAAGAAAAATTTGTCAAGGATACCATTGCTATACAAGGAAGTGGTTGGGGTTGGTTAACTTTCAATCCTCAGACAACAAAAGTTGAGTTTACTACAATGCCAAATCAAACAAGTCCACGTACCAAAGGTCTTGTCCCATTATTGGGATTGGATGTTTGGGAGCACGCCTATTATCTAAAATACCAAAATCGACGTGCAGACTATGTCAACGCATGGTGGAATGTAATAAACTGGGATGAAGTAGACGCAAAACTTTCAAAGGCAAAGGCATAACTCCTTTTCTTCTTTTTGTTTTGTATTTTCAGAATGAATTTATAGTCAATCGGAGAATTTTTTGCAAATGAGTGAAGAACAAGCTCAAGCATTGATGCAGCAGATGCAAGCTCTAGAATCTTACCTGACTGATTTAGTACAACGAGAAGAAACCGTAATGAGGCTTTTACAGGAAGCTGCAAATGCAGTAGAATCCATGAAAGGAATGACTGGCAATGTTGATTGTGAAACACTTGTACCAGTTGGCCTGGGAGTCTATGTGAAAGCAAAAATAAATCCTGAACAAAAAATGATCGTAAACATTGGTGCCGGGGCATCAGTAGAGCAAGACAAAAACTCTGCAATCAATTACATGGAATCTCGAATCAAAGAACTTGAGATAGTATTGCAACAGTTGGCATCACAACGACAAGAAGTCTCAATGAAACTTGAACAGGGACAACATGAAATGAACAAACTTATACAATCAAATCGTAATTCCATGCAGTAAGGCAGTATACCATGTTTGAAAAACTACGAAATGCATTTTCTATAGCGGCTAAAAGTTTTGGAGAAAAAGAATTAAAAGAAAAAGACGTAGAGGAAGTTTTGTTTGAGCTTGAGATTGCACTGCTAGAATCTGATGTTGCAACCGAAGTCATTGATTCGCTAAAAGATGACCTAAAAAAACAACTGGTTGGTTCTACTGTAAATAAAGACAAGATTGCAGAAGTTGTAAAACAAGAACTGCGAAAAAGCATCTCAAACATGTTTGATGGTGCAGGAAAAGTCGACATTCTATCTAATATTCAAAAAAAGAAGGAAAAGGGAGAACCATACATAATATCATTTATGGGCATTAATGGAACTGGCAAGACTACTACAATAGCAAAAGTTGCAAATTTTTTGAAGGAAAATAAATATTCTGTTGTAATTGCAGCAGCTGATACCTATAGGGCAGGTGCAATAGAGCAGATAAGTGAACATGGAAAAAGGCTCAACGTCAAAGTGATTGCTCAAAACTATGGTTCAGATCCTGCAGCAGTTTCTCGCGATGCAGTACTTTATGCAAAATCACACAAAATAGATTGCATCCTCATTGATACTGCCGGCAGAATGCAGACAAGCAAAAACTTGATGGACCAAATATCTAAAATTAACAAAGTGGTAAATCCTGATCTCAAACTGTTTGTTGGAGATTCGTTGGCTGGAAACGACACTGTAAGTCAAGCTCGAGAGTTTCATAATTATACGAAATTTGATGGTGCCATACTTACAAAAAGCGATGCAGATGCACGTGGTGGAGCTGCAATATCAATTGTTAAAGTAACATCTAGTCCAATTCTTTACTTGGGTGTTGGCCAAGAATACAAGGACCTGAAATCTTTTGACAAAGATGTATTTTTGGAGTCTTTATTTGGTCCTGAACAAGTTGCTGAAGAGATAACAAAAAAAGTGGCAGAACCAAAACCAGAACCAAAAGTTGAACCAAAACCAGAACCAAAACCAGAACCAAAAGTTGAACCAAAACCAGAACCAAAACCAGAACCAAAACCAGTTGAACCAAAAGTTGAACCAAAAGTTGAACCAAAAGTTGAACCAAAAGTTGAACCAAAAGTTGAACCAAAAGTTGAACCAAAAGTTGAACCAAAAGTTGAACCAAAAGTTGAACCAAAAGTTGAACCAAAAGTTGAACCAAAAGTTGAACCAAAAGTTGAACCAAAACCCGAAATTCATCAAGAAATATCTGATGAAGATCCATTTGCCGGGATTTCTACAAAAGATATCGAAAAATATTCTGACATTTTTGATGTACCGCCTCCAGAAAATGACAATCAAGCAAGGAAACTAGCTTCAGATATTAGAAAATGGATATCTGAAGGACGACCAAAAACTAAGAAAGATGATCCTAAACCAGAACCTAAAGTTGAATTAAAAACTGAAGAAAAAGAAATTGAAGAAACAAAAGATGAAAAGACTATAAAGAAACGTTCACTGTTTGGATGGAGGAAGAAATGAAAGTAAAAACAAAAGATCTACTCACACTAAATGAGCTGAGCAAAAATGAATTACTGGGATTAGTAAATGAATCTATCAAACTAAAGAAAGATCTTAAAAAAGGAATTTGCAAACCACTTTTAAAAAATAAAACACTTGCAATGATCTTCCAAAAGCCTTCAACTCGTACACGAGTCAGTTTTGAAACTGGTGTGTTTCAATTAGGTGGATATGCTCTTAATTTGTCTGCAGATGATCTACAACTAAAGCGAGGCGAAACAATAGAGGATACTGCTAAAACTCTCTCACGATATGTTGACATGATTATGGCTAGGGTGTATTCACATGATGAACTAGAAATTTTGGCAAAAAATTCAACGGTTCCTGTAATAAATGGACTTTCTGATTCATTTCATCCCTGCCAAATACTGGCAGATCTTATGACAATCAAAGAGAAAAAGAAAAAACTTGAAGGATTGAAAATCGCATGGATAGGTGATGGAAATAATGTATGTAATTCCTTGATTTATGGGTGCGCAAAAACATCTATTGATATCAGCATTGCAACTCCTAAAGGATACGAACCAAATTCTGCTGTAGTCAAAGAATCAAAAAAACTCGTAGATGTCCAATTATTGAACGATCCAGTATTGGCAGTGAAAAATGCCGATGTGGTAGTAACTGATACGTTTGTGTCCATTCATCACCAAGTAACAGATCGCACAAAGGACTTTCTACCTAAATTCCAAGTAAATTCCAACTTGATGAAAAAAGCAAACCATGATGCAATCTTCTTACATTGTCTTCCTGCAAAAAGGGGACAAGAAGTTACAAGTGATGTAATAGATGGTCCACAATCTGTGATTTGGGATGAGGCTGAAAATAGACTCCATGCACAAAAGGCGCTGATGGCTTCACTGCTTCGAGTCTAACGTTTATAAGAGCTTCACCAAAATTTTTTGTAAATAGGCTTAGTACATATGGCATATTCACAAATATTACGCAGATCTCGAGACGAGAAGACGAACTACAAGAAGAGAAGACATCTTCTTATGGGTAGACGTAACTTTATCACAGTTCAGATATCTAATGAAAATACTCTGGTACAAATTCACAAACCCGAAATGGAAGGTGACAAGGTCCTTTCATCGGCTCATTCTAGATCGCTTCTAACTAAAGGCTGGAAGGGATCAAGAAAAAGCATACCTGCAGCATATCTTACTGGTTATCTTGCTGGAAAGAAAGCACTTGCAAGTGGAACAAAAGCTGCTGTACTTTATACTGGTACAAGAAAATATACTCAACGAATTGCAGCTGCATTGAAAGGAATAATAGATGCAGGTATCGAAGTCCCCGCAGACGCAGAAACTTTTCCATCTGAAGAGAGGATCAGTGGCAAGCATCTCAAAGTTGCAAACGAAATAGACAAAATAAAATCTGCAATAGACAGCGAGGTTAAATCCAAATGAGTAGAACAGAACAAAGATCAAGACCACCACGAAGAGAACCAGAACAAGTATGGACCCCAAGAACAAAATTGGGAACACTAGTGGCAACTGATAAAATTACATCCATGAAAGAAATTTATGAAAATGGTTATCGAATTCAAGAAGCTGGAATTATAAAAAAATTATTGCCGGGAATTAAAACTGAAGTAATTGATGTTGGAATTGTTCAAAAACAAACCACCAACGGTGAATATACAAGATTCAAGGCACTTGTTGCAGCAGGAGACGAAAACGGTTGGTTGGGAATCGGACAGGGAAAATCAAAACAAATGAGAATCGCAATTGAAAAGGCAACAAATCAAGCTTATCTTAATGTCAGTCCAGTAAAACTTGGCTGTGGTAGTTGGGAATGCAGATGTGAACAACCTCATTCCGTTCCATTCAAAATCAGAGGAAGAGGTGGAAGTGTAACAGTTGAAGTTATTCCAGGACCAAGAGGTCTTGGTCTTGTAGCTGGTGGAAATATCAGAAATCTCCTAAAATTAGCAGGTCTCAAGGATGCATGGACAAAAAGTACGGGATCAACAAATACAATGACATCAACATCACGAGCTGTCTTGGACTGTTTGAGACAAACATTTAGTCAGGGTTGAATGAAAAAATGGGTAAAGCTTTCTTAATAGTTAGAATGAAAGGAACCGTCAACGTTCCATATTGGGCTGACACTACAATGGATCTTTTACATTTAGACAAAAGATACAGAGCTACAATAATTCCAGAAAAAGACAACACAAAAGGAATGCTTGATAAAATTAAACACTATGTATCTTGGCAAGAAATTGATGTATTCACTACAAAAGAATTATTAGAGAAAAAGGCACGCAAGGGTGGTTACCAAAAAATTACTACAGAAGATGTAACTAAACTCGGATTCAAAAGCACTGATGAACTTGCAAAATCTCTTGCAGACGGTTCTGCTACGCTATCTAAACTAAAACCACTAAAACCATGGTTTGCTCTATCTCCACCAATACACGGATTCAAACGAAATACAAAGAAGATGTATGGAGAAGGGGGAATTCTTGGTAGTCACAAAGAACTCTTAGCACAAGTGAGGTTAATGATGTAATATGCCAACACGCGCAAGAAAAACAAGAAAGTATCGAGGAAGTAGACACTGCGGTTGGGGACAAATTGGCCAACACAGAGCAAGTGGTCACAAGGGAGGACTTGGTCAATCTGGTTTGCATAAACATCATTTCATCAGAATGCTAATGACTGATCCAAAACACTTTGGTCATGATTCTACTCATCCGCCACATCCAAATCTTGTCCGTAAATGGGCTAGTGTAAGAGACTTGGATGATATCTTTGCTAAATATGGAAAACAGGAAGGTGGAAAGAAGCTGATAGACCTTGTCGAACTAGGCTATGACAAGCTGTTGGGAGGAGGACAGACTGAAAATGCTTATGTTGTTAAGGTGGAAAAATTCTCTGCTTCCGCCGAAGAAAAAGTAAAACAATCTGGTGGAGAGGTGCAAGCAGTAGCGTGACAGCAGAAGAAGGTACAGCCTCTGCCGGTTTTCTAAAAACTATTATTTCAAAAGCCGAAGTCTATATTCCTCAAGTACCAAAACCAAAAAAGAAAATCCCACTTCAAGTCCGTTTGATGTGGTGTGGAATTGCATTATTCATTTACATGATAATGGGACAGACTCCTCTATACGGAGCATCAACACCATCTTTTGACTTTCTTGCATTTGCAAGAGTCATCTTTGCATCACAACAAGGTACCCTAATCGAACTTGGTATCGGACCAATAGTTACTGCAGGACTTTTGATGCAACTCCTAAAGGGTTCTGAGATTTTTCATCTTGATTTTAAAAAGCCAGAGGACAGAGAGCTATACCAAACAGCAACCAAGATTGTTACTTACATAGTAATCATTGCAGAATCTTCATTGTATGGCATGGCAGTTTATGGCCCAAGAATGCCAAACCATGAAGCAATATTCATTCTGATAGGACAACTAATTGGCGCATCTGTCATAATCATGTTGCTTGATGAACTAGTCCAAAAGGGATGGGGACTTGGAAGTGGAATCAGTTTGTTTATTGCAGCAGGTGTGGCTCAGCAAGTAATTTGGAGTTTATTCAGTCCAGTTCCTGCTGGAGACGGAGGTCCAGTAGGTGTATTTGCAAATATCATACATGGAGCATTACACCATGATTTCACTAATCTCTTTTTCCGGTCTAACCAACTTCCTGGTATATTTGGTCTGTTCATAACTGCTGGAGTCTTGCTAATTCTTGTCTATACTCAGGGAATCAAGGTGGAAATACCAATCGTATCCACAAAATACAGAGGATTCTCAGCAGTATATCCAATCAAGTTGATGTACGTTTCCAACATTCCAGTCATCTTGGCCTCTGCTCTTACTGCAAACGCAGTGTTTGTTGGCCAAATCATGTGGGCTAACTTTAATCCACGAAACGCAAACCCGTTCATGAATTTCTTGGGAATGTTTGATCCAACATCTCCATCCACTCCAACTGGAGGTATACTGTACTATGTAACCGCACCACGTGGACTTGATATCGTTGCATTAGATCCGACTAGAGCTGTTTTGTATATTTTATTCATGGTGGGAATCGTGGTTTTATTTGGTAGATTGTGGATTGAGCTTGGAGGCCTTTCTGCAAAAAGTGCAGCTAAAAACTTACTTGATGCTGAAGTACAGATACCTGGTTTCAGACGTTCAAACCAACCTGTTGAAAACCTGCTTCAAAAATACATTCCATCTGTTACTATAATTGGTTCAATCATACTGGGATTGTTAGCTGGTACTTCTGATGTACTGGGAACATTTGGATCAGGGACAGGAATGTTGTTGACAGTTGATATCTTGATTAACTATTACAATTTACTTGTTCGAGAACGAGTCGAAGAAGTAATGCCTACCCTGGGTGCATTGCTTGGCAGAAAGTAAGAGAATCGTAATTGTAGGAATCCCCGGTGTTGGAAAAACCACTGTCGTCTCACGAGTAGTAGAATTACTAAAGGAGAAAAGCATCAAGGTAAGCGTATCAATTTTTGGAACTGTAATGTTTGATGAAGCAAAAAAGAAGGGAGTTCAAAATAGGGACGATCTAAGAAAACTTTCTGTCAAAGAACAAAAAGAATTGCAATCAATGGCTGCAAAAACCATATCTTCTATTGATGATGATGTGATAATTGTGGACACTCATGCATTCATCTCCACAAAAGAGGGCTTTTACCCAGGACTACCGTATAATGTTTTAGAGATTCTCAATCCTGATAGTTTTATCATGATTACAGCACGACCTGAAGAGATCTATAATAGAAGAATGACTGATACTACAAGAACTAGAGACATTGTATCCATTGATGCAATAAAAAAAGAACTAGATGTCACAAGTGCGATGCTTTCTACTTGTTCAATACTCTGTGGTTCACCAATTAAGATGGTTCTTAACACTGAAGGTAAGGTTGATGAGGCGGCACGAGGCATCCTAAATGCAATGGGGTATAACAATGGAACATAGCATAATTTTTGATTTCATAAATTCTCTGGCACTTCAGATACCAGGTCTGAGCAAAGGACCACTGGGAAGTGCAAATCCTATCGTAAAAGGAATGATTCCGTCTGCCTTTGGAATCATGAGTATCTCTGTAGGCCTTAACTTGCTTAATGCACTGATAAAAAGAAAGATGGTTGACCAAGAAAAACTCAAAAGATTACTCAAAGAGACACGAGCCTGGCAAAAGGAAAGGATGGCTGCGTTCAAGTCAAAAGATCAGGCAAAGACAGACGAGCTCAATAAAAAATCTGCATACATGAACAAGATGAACATGGAGGTAATGCAGATGAATATGAGACCAATGATGATAACATTTCTTCCATTGATTTTGGTATTCTACTTTGTACTTCCACCATTATTCTCTTATACAGTCGCAATAGCGCCAATCTCTCTGAACTTTATCCCTGGAGGATTTTTCGAGTTGACATGTACTGCGGCAAAAGTTGTATCGCAGCCGCAAATATGTCATCATGTAAACGAGTTGTATTTTTGGGCATGGTATTTCCTTTCTTCTGCTGCCTTTAGTGGCATCATAATGAGAGTTACAAAAACTACAATGGATACAAGCTAAATTGCTTCGCTCAGTAATAATTTCTGGCCCACCGGCCATTGGAAAGACTACCATAGCAAAAGGACTGGGCCAAGAATTTGGTCTGAAATATCTGAGTGGGGGCGATGTGCTAAAAGAGATGGCAAAAGATCAAGGCTTTGAGACTGACAACGATGATTTTTGGGACACTGAGGAAGGAATGCATTTTCTTAATATCCGAAAAGTAAACCCTGAGTTTGATAAGGAAGTTGACCAAAAACTAGAAAAAATATTCTTGACTGAAAATGTAATCATAACAAGCTACACGTTACCATGGCTTGTAAAAGACGGAATCAAGGTCTGGCTTGCAGGCTCGCATGAAAACAGTGCCAAGCGAATGACCATGCGAGATGACATTTCAGTGCCTGATGCGCTTGAGATAGTCAAAAAAAGATATGATGAAAACAAAACGTTATACCACAAACTTTACGGTTTTAACTTTGGTGAGGACTTGTCTGTGTTCAATATTGTAATCAATACCGATGATCTTGGACCTGACCAAGTTCTTGAGCAAGCAAAAAATGCGGTGAAAAAATACTATGACTCTCAAACAATTACAAAATCTTAGAGTAGTAGACCAAGACATCACAAATGATGTCTATGGTACATATTATGACAAGAGATCAATTGAACAACTCTTAGAATACGGTTTCATTTTACTTGATAAACCAAATGGTCCGACAAGCCATGAAACCGTATCCTGGGTAAAAAAAATACTGCATGTCCCAAAGGCAGGTCACAGTGGAACACTTGATCCCCAAGTCTCTGGACTCTTACCAATAGGTCTTGGGGAAGCAACCAAAGCCCTCATTGTATTATTGCTTGGACCAAAAGAATACCATGCACTTGGAAGATTGCATACGCTTCCACCAAAAGAAAAATTATCTGATGTGCTAAAACAACTAACAGGAAAAATATTCCAAAAACCGCCGCAAAGATCTGCTGTATCAAGACAAACTAGGATAAGACATGTGTATGAAATCGAAGTCATTGAACAAAAAGAACGACTGCTACTTCTTAGAATCTTATGTGAAGCAGGAACCTATGTGAGAAAAATTTTCTATGACATGGGAGAGATTCTCAGTGAAGGTGCAACAATGATTGAACTTCGAAGAACTAGGGTGGGACACTTTAACGAGGAATCTAATCTTGTAAAAATGCATGACCTAGTTGATGCATATGCATTGTGGAAAGAAAATGGTGATGATACAAAACTACGACGAATAATGATGCCAATAGAACTTACCCTCAGTGAAATAAAATCAGTTGTAATCAGAGACTCGGCAGTTGATGCGTTATGTCATGGAGCACAGCTTGCAATACCTGGAATTCTTGAAATCTCTCCTGGACTAAAGCGTGGAGATTTTGTTGCCATATATACACAAAAAGGTGAGGTAGTTGCTCTTGCAGAAGCCACCTTGACTGAAGATGAGATTGTTGAAAATACAAAGGGCTTTGCCTTTAAGATTAAGAGAATCATTATGGCTCCAAACACATACCCAAAAAGTTGGAGATCAAAGCCCGTAGTTAACAATTAAAAAGGAACGAAATCAAATTTTCCAAGTTGATCCCAAAAGGTGCAGCCATATTTTTCATAGTAGGATTTGTTGCTGCAGGACTGCTAGGGGTTTATCTCTCACAGGTTGAAAATCAAATTCCAACACTTGTGTATGTAAATGGACCTTCTCTTACTATAATCCCAGATAAAATTAACTATCATTCTGGAGAGTCAATCCATATCAGAATAATAAATTCAGGAACAGTACAGTTGACATTTGCAGATTCATCATATGGTCTTAAAATTGCGCAGCTTGATGGTACTGTGATATATGTCCCAGTATCTGTAAAAGTGGTTTCCAAGTTGGAGCCAAAAGAAGAGAAAGACTTTGTCTGGGATCAAATAAAATCTGATGGAAGCAAAACATACCAAGGAAGATACAAAATTATCTCAAGCACATATTCTGATTTTGGAGATGTGTTGCAAAAATCTGTCACCATAAATATTTTGAAATAATTTTTTTTAAATTATGAATTCCAAATATTTCTAGTAATTGATCATCTGTTATTCAGTAACTTAATATTAACTTCGACTAATAAAAAGAACATCTAATGAAACTTGGAATCATCTCAAATAACATGCAGTTCTACTGTTATAGTGTAACCTTTTCACGTTAGAGTGATTTTTCAATGGATATTATCGAAATAGTGCAAGCTAATCTTTTGACTCCTATTGTCTTGTTTTTTGCATTGGGAGTAGTAGCTGCTCGCATAAAATCAGATCTTAGAATACCTGACCAGCTTTCCGCTTTTCTACCAATTTACCTACTTGCAGCAATAGGTCTACACGGAGGAATAGAAATGAGGAGAGGTGGCCTTGAACAGATTGCTATTCCAATAGCAGTAGCAGTGGCTCTGGCACTTGTCATGACCCTGAACCATTATCAAATTTTAAGAAGACTAGGCAAGTTCAACATATTTGATTCGTATGCACTTGCATCTACATACGGCTCTGTCGGTGCTGTGACATTTTCGGTAGGGTTGTCATTTCTTAGAGATCAAAACATAACATCAGAAGGTTACATCACTGCAATACTTGCAGTACTAGAACCCATAAGTCTTGTATTTTCGATATTCCTTGTCAACATGACAGTTGAAAAGGAATTAAAAAAGCGAAAAGAATCATTTTCTAAAATCAAGGAAGATGGGACCAAATCGGAGATTTCTTACGATGTAAATTTTGAACCAAATATTGATGCCGATGCAAAAAACAAGACTGGAAACTTGAGAGAAATTCTGCATGAGACTATAACCGGAAAAGCTATTGTTATTCTTCTTGGTTGCATTGTAATTGGGTATATCATAGGTGACCATGGATTTGTGTCCATAAAGCCAGTCTTTGAGGATCTATTTTTTGGCGCATTGGTGATATTCATCCTTGAAATGGGAATACTTGCAGGACAGAGATTAAACGACATCAAAAAAGTAGGACCGTTTCTGATTGCATTTGCAATTTTAATTCCAACATTAAATGGTACAATAGGAGTAATAATTGCAAATTATCTAGGTCTTAGCATTGGTGGAGCAGTAATGTTTGGAGTGCTTTTTGCAAGTGCATCTTTTATTGCAGCACCTGCGGTACTTAGGACTGGCATTCCAAAAGCAAATCCTAGTCTATACATCACATCTGCATTAGGAATCACATTTCCATATATCATCATAGTATTACTGCCAATACTCTTGATTGTTTCCACAACGTTTCATAGCTTGGGTTCGATAAGTTTATTCGGTTAGGTAACAGTGATAACCAAAATGAAACTATATGATATTAAACTATTAACAATTACATACGAGATACTTGCACAGAACAAAGTAACTGAGATATTAAAAAAACACAAGATAACAGGATACACATCTTATGAGGTTGGCGGGATGGGTGACGAGGGATTGCGAGGACAGGGACTACCAGAAGAAAAAAATGTGAAAATCGAGGTGGTGTTGACTGAACAGAGTGCTGAAAAGATTATCGAAGAAATATTGAGAACATTGATGCCAGATTATGCCATAATTCTATACACTAGTGATGTTCAAGTCGCTAGGATGGAAAAATTCGTCTAATCTTGGGTTTTATTTTATTACAAACACTGATGATAATTTATCTAGTTTTAGACCATTTCTTCATCCACTGTAAAAGATCTATCATGGATTCTACAAGTTCCTGTCCTTTGTTGGTTAGCTTGTATTCCACCCGTGGAGGAATTTCATTATAAGACAACCTATCCAAGACTCCGCTTTTTTCCAGTTCTTTTAATCTGATTGCCAAAGTTCTACTACTGATTCCTCTCAAAGCTTGTCTGAACTGCTTGTATCTCACAGGTTCCGTAGTGCAGCACAATGGAATTAAAATCTCAAGTGTGCCTCTTTTGGTGATTATCTTTCTAAGTTTGGCAGTCTCAGACATTAAGGAAGACGCATCATATCCCTCAAAATTGCAGCTCTCTTTTGCCATTGGAAGCGACTTTCTTTTAGTTTCCATTTTTACACCAACTGCAATTGCTTGCCCTTGACAACTTAAATGGTTTACTTTGTAAACTTGTAACATGACAGATACAATAAAAGAAAAAGTAAAGGAAAGATATGCAAAGATTGCACTGACAGGTAATTCTGACTGTTGTTGTATGCCGGGAGAATGCAGCACTGGTGATTCTCTGATTGATGCCAGTAAAATAATTGGATATGATCAAGAAGAATTAAAATCAATTCCAGGAGCAGCAATCTTGGGTGTGGGATGTGGTGCACCAATAAAATTTGCCAATCTGAAAGATGGAGAAACGGTCGTGGATCTTGGTTCAGGTGCTGGAATAGACGCATTTCTATCTGCAAACAAAGTTTCAAAATCTGGCAAAGTAATTGGAATTGACATGACCGATGAGATGCTATACACAGCAAGAAAAAATGCAAAAGAGGGCAATTACACTAACGTAGAATTTCGAAAGGGAGACATTGAAAACAACATTCCCGTTGATAATGATACCGTCGATGCGGTTATCAGCAATTGTGTCATTAATCTTACTTCAAACAAGACAGATGCATTTAGAGAAGTTCATAGAATATTGAAGCAAGGTGGCAGGATGGTGATCTCGGATCTTGTAACTGACAGAGAAATTGAGCAAGGTCAAGTAAATGCAGATCAATGGTGTAGTTGCATAGATGGTGCACTAACAAAGGAGAATTATATTCAAAGTATAAAAAAAGCTGGCTTTGAGAATGTGGATGTTTTGGAAGAGCGAACATACATGGAAGGAGAGAAGGTAAATGGTAGAAAAATCTCAAGTCTTGTCATCAGAGCAATAAAGTGATTATACCATGAAATTTTTTGGAAAACACAATGAAGGAAAAAAGATCCTCTTTGTATGTGTAGAGAATGCTGGAAGAAGTCAGATAGCAGAGGGATTCTTTAGAAAGTATGCTCCAAAGGGATGGACCACAATCAGTGCAGGGTCAAGACCAACGCCAGAGATTAATCCTGTTGCAGTGGATGTAATGAAAGAAGTTGGGATAGATATCAGTAAACAAAAACCAAAGGAATTATCTGAGGAACTGATTCGTTCTTCATTTATCAAGGTGAGCATGGGTTGTATGGAACAGACAGAATGCCCTGCTGTATTTCTTGGAAATCATCAGGATTGGGGCATTGAGGATCCAAAGGGAAAACCAATTGAGAAAGTACGTGAGATCCGAGATGAAATAGAAAAAAAGGTAAAGGAACTTGCCACAAATCTTGAACTTAGTTAGTAAATTAACTTCTAATCAGAAGATATTTTTTGCTGAAATTATTGGTACATTTGTTGTGGTGGTTTGT
Organism: Nitrosotalea devaniterrae; assembly: GCA_900065925.1. Lineage (GTDB taxonomy): Archaea > Thermoproteota > Nitrososphaeria > Nitrososphaerales > Nitrosopumilaceae > Nitrosotalea > Nitrosotalea devaniterrae. The sequence continues at coordinate 332,223 of LN890280.1, forward strand.
GCCACAGGATCAGTGGTATTGATTGCAAAATCCAATGGAACGATAGGATCTTGGTTTGAGGCATTTGCTCCATTTGTTGGAGTTTGTTTGATGGTGTATGCATTTGGAAAAGTCTCACGTGCTCATTTTAACCCCGCAGTTACAGTATCATATCTTATAACAAAACACATCACAAAAAAACAACTGCCAATCTATCTTGCAGCGGAAACAATTGGCGCATTTTTGGGAATAATATTTGTCAAGAATGTTATCGGAACAGAAGCCCATCTGGGAGTAAATGCTCCTAACTACTCTTTTCCACTGTGGACGATTTTTGGAGTAGAGGTATTGGCAACAGCCCTCTTGATGGCAGTAATTATGGGCGTTGTTCATACTAATGGATTGAGGGGTTTTAGTGGGATTGCAATTGGTGGAATAATAGGTATTGATATTTTCTTTTTGGCGTTTATTTCTGGTGCATCAATGAATCCTATTCGTTCGCTTGCCCCTGCTGTATTTTCAGGCGTTTTTGATAATCTATGGTTGTATTGGACTGCAACTTTTGTAGGCTCTATGCTAGTTGGTATTGTTTACAGAAAAAAATTTGTAAAATAATAAATTCTTACAGTAATATATAGTCGGTTTTACAACGAAATTGAAATGGCGAAACCAATGCCGGGGTCGCCTAGCCTGGTAGGGCGCGCGCCTGGAAATTAATATACCATAGAGCGCGTACTCGCAAGGGTTCGAGAGTTCAAATCTCTCTCCCGGCGCCTTAATTTTCATTATCTAAATCCTGAATCTGATTTTTAGAATTTGAAAAAATTGAACTGAATAAAATCTCTATCGGATTCTAAGTATTACTATGATGAAACCAATCATCATGGCAACTGTTGCAGATGTTGGAAATTCTGGTATGATGTGGGTTCCTTGGATCTCAACGCGCGTAGTATTTGTAGGAACAGTAAATCCCATGATAGTTGAATGATCAGATGTTGCAAGTTCGTATTTTTTTTCATGCCCATCGACGTAAAGTATGAAAGTATTATTTTCTGCAGAGACCAAATCCTGCGGAAATTGAATCCACACAGAATCAGTTTCTGTAATTCCATTTAGGTTAATCTGCATTGAGTTATGGTCAGGAACAAGTGAGATGTTTTCAACATTAGCATATGTGAACTTGAATCCGTAGTAAATGTTGTATGTTTTATTATCTGCCTGAAGAGAATATGTCTTTCCAAACACTGACACGGGACTTGATACTATTTCAGGTACTATTTTTGGATCAAGTATTTCAGCACTTGCAAAGGTAAAACCAATTGATGAAACTAAAATAACAAAAACTAACAAAATTGTAGTTTGGGATTTGTTCATAAAACATGTGAATCTTCTTGATATAATACTCACATGGTAAATATCAAAAGTGAAAATCACACTCAGAGACAAAATCTCAAGTGCACTTGGGATGGTATTCTTTATGTCTATCTTGTTTTTGAATAATGCCATTAACGTGTACACATACTTTACCATATTGGTTTTTTCTGCAAACGATGAATTGCATAATAATGTTAGTGTTGTACAAAGTTTTAGATGCCATACGTTCTACTGACTAATCCATTAAATGAAACATCTTCTGACCTAATTATGTTGGAAAAATTCGATGTTGCCATAATTGGCGGCGGATTGCTTGGAACTTCAATTTCTTACTGGCTTTCAAGTCTTTATGACATCAAAATTGCTGTAGTCGAGAAGGAGCAAGATGTTGGAATGCACACCAGCAGCCGTAACACTGGAGTGGTTCATTCTCCTTTTTACTTAAATCCTGAGAAAAAGGCCAAACTTGCAAAAGCTGCGTTTCTCTCTCATGCCATGTGGAAAACATTTGCAGAAAAAAGAGGACTACCGTGGAATGTAGTTGGTACAATTGAAGTTGCACTAGATGAGACACAACACAAGATTCTTGAAAAGTATATGGCATGGGGTCCAAAAAATGGCATGTCTGAAAATGATATCACACTCTTAGATGGTACTGAGGTTACAAAAAAAGAACCAAACATACAATGTCACTCTGCAATACACTGTAAAACAGATGCAGTTGTTGATTATGGAATCTATACAAGAAAACTAAAAGAGGAATCACAAAGAAATGGAACTAAGTTTTTGCTAGGACATAAACTGGAATCAGTTGAAAATCCTGATGACTGTCCAGTGCTTGGATTTGCAAATAAAGAAAAGATAAGTTCAAAACTTGTCATAAACTGTGCAGGTGGTTATTCACTTGATGTTGCAAAAAAATTTAGTCTTGCAATGCAATATTCCAGTCTTCACTTTAGGGGAGAATATTGGATTGCACGCGAACAATACACAAATTTGGTCAAGACAAATGTTTATTCTGTTCCAAACTATCCTGATTTTCCATTTCTTGATCCACACTGGATTATTAGATCTGATGGCAAAAGTGAAGTAGGACCAAACGCAGTTCCTGTTGCAAGTCCTGAAATTTATTCTGGTTATGTGGGAGACATTGAGACTTTTATTTCAAAACTTGCAGATGTGGTTACGGGTAGTACTAGAAAACTACTACTGAATCCAGAATTTATGAACTTGATTGCAAAAGAGTGGCTAAGCTCACTTTCTAAAGTAGTCATGATAGAACGTGTACAAAAATTCATGCCAAAAATAAAACCAGACTTTTTCTCAGAGCGTGGAACTGCTGGAATTAGAACTCCAATCATAACTCCTGAAGGACAATTCTTACCTGATGTGCTAGAACTAGAGGGAAAAGCCTCCTATCACATTCTAAATTACAACTCTCCTGGGGCAACTGGGGCTCCTGCATATTCTGCTTATGTTGTAAAAGCCCTTCGGGAAAAGGGGTTTTTGCAGTATGCCGCACGAAAAACTGACTCTATATGGAATTTTGATTTATTATAATCAAGATTAATATTCTAAAATAAGAAATGTACTCTATGTTTCCAGAACGTTGCTCTGTAAGAAAAGAGGGCAAGGACTGTCAAATGCCTCCAGAATTTGTAATTTCTGTAAAATCAAACGATGGCGAATACATGGTTGGAGTTACATGTGATGGTCACAAGATGGCATTTACAAAAAAATTAGAATCATTACAACAGGAAGGCAAAGTTCCACAGGGAACAATTAATTTTGCTGGACTAAAACCCGTGGGCACTAGTTGTATCAAAGTAGACCCTAATGACTTGATTCAACTCTAACTTGAGAATTATCTATTATATTACAACCTGGTAAACTGGTTTTTTGCCAGCAAGTGCAAGCACTAGATTCTTGACTGCAATTTCTGCCATGTCCTTTCTTGTTTCTACGGTTGCACTTCCACTGTGGGGCATCAAGATGACATTGTCCAATTTTGCGATTGGATTGTTTCCACTAATTGGTTCTTTTTGAAATACATCAAGAGCAGCACCTGCAATTATTTTTCTTTTTAATGCAATGACAAGATCTTTTTCATTTATTATTTTTCCACGAGATGTGTTGACCAAAAATGAAGTCTTTTTCATTTTTTTAATTAATTTCAAGTTTACAATTTCGTTTGTTTGTGATGTATGTGGTGAATGGATACTTACTACATCACTGGTTCTAAAAAGATCATCTAGTGGTACATATCGCACTCTGAGATTTTCTTCCTCTTTTTTTGACAATTTAGTTCTGTTGTGGTATACAACCTTCATCTCAAAACCTATTGCCCTTTTTGCTACTGCCTTACCAATTCTTCCCATTCCAAATATGCCAAGGGTCTTTTGATACAGATCAGTTCCAAGAAACTCGTAAGGGCCAAAGATTGTCTTCCATTTGTCACTGCGGACCAGTTTGTTTCCCTCTGGAATCCTTCTGAAAAGAGATAGCATCAAAGCCATGGTAAGATCTGCAGTGGCACGAGTCAATACCTCTGGCGTATAGCCAACTACTATGCCGCGTTTTGAAGCAGTCTTGATGTCGACGTGATCATAGCCCACACTATATGTGGAAATTGCCTTTAGTTTTGTTCCTGCATTGATGACATCAGAATCTATGGAATCATAGGGATAACAGATCAAACCGTCCTTGTCCTTGATTTTTGATATCAACAACTTTTTTGGCATTGGGATTTTTCCTGTATGGACCTCAACATCATATTTTCTCTTGAGTTCCTTTACGGCAAAATCATGAAGTTTTCGTGTAAGTAAGACTTTCAACTACTTTGATTAAGCAAGCGACAATTTTAAGCGTATTCTGAATGGGGTTATCTAAACGGGAAATGAAATTTGGCTCAGAATTTGGTCCTGTCCACAACAACTCATTTATAATTAATCAAAGTAATCATATGCAGTTGAAACACAAAGAAGAGTTTGCTATTTGTGTACAATGTGCAAATCCTATAGAAAAATGTGTTTGTGTTTGTCCATTTTGTGGTGAGCGTGATAAATGTGAATGCGCTCTGTTTGATGCTGCCACTGGCGGATAAATTTTTGAATCGACATCTATAGCACTATTAATATTTGACGGGCGTCTAGATTCAACATGTCCTCTATTGATTTAACTTGGGTTATTGGTGGTCCTCAAGGCGGCGGTGTTGAGACTGCTGCAAATATTTTTGCCGGTGCATGTGCTGGTTGTGGACTAAAAGTATTTGGAAAAAGAGAATATTATTCTAATATCAAAGGTGAACACAGCTATTTTGGAGTCAGAGTTTCTGATAAAATAGTTCGATCTAATGTCAGCGGAATCACAATGCTTGTGGGCTTTGATGCTGAGACAATATTTCGACATGTCGAGGATGTATTCAATGATGGTGCAATTGTATACGAGTCTGATCTGTCTGCTGTAAAGGTAGATGAGGTTCCAACTCTTGACGCACAATTCAAGGAGCGTCTCAAAAAATATCTTGTATCAAAAAACAAGCCATTAACCATACAAGGACTACTTGATGAAGCCCGAGAACGAGGAGTAGTTCTCTATCCTGTCTCATTCAAAGAAATCTTGGCAAATCTATCCGAGGAAACCCAGAATCCAAAACTACGTGGCATGTTTCGTATGCAAAATGTACTTGCTGTATCCATATCTATTGGATTGCTAGGGCTACCGCCGGAGACATTGTTAAAATCTGTTGGAACAATATTTTCAAGAAAAGCAGAGATTGCAGAGATGAATAAAACTGCAGCAAACTATGCCTATAATTATTCTACTGTAAAATACTCTAAATTCAAACATCAGTTACATGCAGTTCCAAAAGAAGAACATGTGATGCTTGCTCAAGGCTTTCAATCTACAAGTCTTGGAAAGATAGCATGTGGTTGTAGATTCCAATCGTATTATCCAATTACTCCAGCATCTGATGAAAGTGTATTTTTAGAATCAAATGAAATCTTTGAGGTAGAAAACAACAGACCCGGGTCTACACTAGTTGTGCAGACTGAAGATGAAATATCTGCAATTGGTATGATTATTGGTGCTGCCTTGACTGGAACTAGATCTTCCACAAGTACATCAGGTCCTGGTTTCTCTCTTATGGCAGAAGCTCTTGGTTGGGCTGGAATAAATGAAGTTCCAATTGTGGTAACTTTATACCAAAGAAGTGGTCCTTCTACTGGTCTTCCAACAAGGCATGGACAAGATGATTTGCAATTTGCAATACATGCAGGACATGGTGACTTTCCAAGAATTGTCTATGCATCTGGTGATACTGAGGAGGGATTTTACGACACTGCAAAATGTTTCAACTTTGCTGACATTTACCAAATCCCTGTAATACACATGATGGACAAATTTATTGCAAGTACAGTTTCAACCGTAAAAAGATTTGATCCAACTAAAATCACTATACAACGTGGAAAACTTCTTGAAAAAATTGGAGAATCAGGATACAAAAGATTCACACCATCCCCTGACGGCATATCTCCAAGGTCACGACTTGGACTTGAAAATGGAATATTCTGGAATACTGGAGATGAGAGTGACGAATCAGGTCACATATCAGAAGACCCTGAAAATCGTATTTATAAAATGGATAAACGTGCGCACAAGATGGAACTTGCACTAGAGCAAATTCCTAAAGAAGACTTGGCGATAAACTATGGCGTATCAGACTTTTGTATTCTAAGCTGGGGTTCCACAAAAGGTCCAATTTTAGATGCAATTGAGATGCTCAATAAAGCAGGCTATAAGGTCGGTTTTATCCAAATCAAAATGTTGCATCCGTTTCCTACTCAATATGTCCAATCTTTACTTTCAGGAGTCAAGAAAATAATTGATATCGAGGCAAATCAATCAGGCCAAATGGGTTCACTACTAAATGAATACTTGGATAGGAAAGTTGACTATTACATATTAAAATACACTGGAAGACCAATGACTTGTAATGAACTCTTTGATTCTATCAAAAATATTATCGACAATAAAGCAGAGAAAAAACAGGTGCTAAAATATGGTGTCTGATGTAGCTGATTACAAAACCGAAGTACACAATGACTGGTGCCCAGGCTGTGGAGATTTTGGTATAGTAAGTGCAATACAAATGGCCCTTGCAGAAATGGAAGTTCCACGACACAAGGCTGCAGTATTTTCTGGAGTGGGATGTTCTGGAAAAACATCTCATTATCTTAACGTGTATGGAGTCCACACTTTGCACGGTAGAGTATTACCATTTGCACAGGGCGCAAAACTTGCAAATCCTGAGATGACTATAGTTGCAGTAGGTGGAGACGGTGATGGACTTGGAATTGGTGCTGGACATTTTGTTGCAGCAGGCAGAAGAAATGTAGACATGACATATCTTATTTTCAACAATGGAGTGTATGGCCTAACTAAAGGACAAGCATCTCCTACACTCAAGCTTGGATTGAAAACAAAATCTCTTCCAGAACCCAATGTTAACCAATCTGTAAATCCAATCGCACTAGCTATTGCAAGTGGATTTACATTTGTTGCAAGAGGTTATGCATATGATGTAAGACAACTCAAAGACTTGATAATTGCAGCAGTAAAACACCGGGGTCTCTCATTTCTTGATGTATTACAACCATGTCCAACTTACAATGACATCAACACAAGAGACTGGTTTTCAGGAATGGATAACATTGATGAGATGACAAACAAGCCAAGGCCTAGAATATACAAGCTTGAGGATACTGGATATGATCCAGTTGTACACATTGATTCACCAGCAGAAGAAAATGAAAAACTAACCCAGGCCTTGATAAAGTCTAACGAGTGGGATGCAAAGATTCCAACTGGAATATTTTACAAAAATGATATTGCTGCATCATACGATGAGAGGATGGCAGAAAGGATTCCAAACTATCTTGAAAATCCTCCTGCGTATCAGGAAATCTCATCTGGTGGCAGGTCCATAACTGATATATCTAAAATGCTTGATGTTCTTGAAGTCTGATTCTTTCCAGTCTCCTTACACCTACTGCCGCACTGTTCGTTTTCCAATAATGATATAAGTTATTAGCATGTTCTAAAAAAGAGTAGTTCTAGTTTGAATCTGGAAGAAGTAAACAAGATATTTCGAAAATCTATCATCGATGGGTACTTCGAACCAAACCTTGTAAAACTAGATTTTAAAAAATCAAACGTAAAACATCCTACTATTCGAGATGACGGACTGATGCAGACAAATCTGTTGCACTTGTTCTTTGATATTGATACTGGTTCTGATTATCCTGATGGTGATGAATGGTTTATGGCAGAATTTCTTTTCCCGTATAACATAAAAATTCCTGATACCCTCAAAGGTCCTGACTACTTTAGTACTCTATCAGTTGGGGAAGGAAAGAACTTTTGGAGACACCGGGAACTTATTCGATACAAGTATGGTAAATCCAAAAAATTAGAAGAATCACTGGATTTTATTGAAAAGAAATACCGTGAACTGCATTCAATGCTAGAGCCTTTGGAAAAAGAAATCAAGTAACTTTCCATTCGTTTTCTACAAAGCCATATGTTCGATCTTCTGCATCAGCACTGATATTCCATCTGCCAATTATGTCGTCAAATTGGTATGAGACCTTTGTAATCTCTTTTGGAATTTTTTTTGGATCAAGCTGATATGGTAATAACTCTAATACAAAATCGATTTTATCAATGGCAGTGTCAAATGAATGTCTGTCATCAAGATCTATCATGAAGATGATATCTGGTTTTCCAGAGAATCTGATGTATACACGCAGACTTTTTCCTCCACCTCTTCGGCGCTTCATCTCTTTTATGATGCCCTTTAGTTTGTCCCATCGTAATGCTCCAAATTGCTTGAAAAAAACCTCATTGAATTCAAGTGGGAATGTAATATCCATCATTGTTGTAAAATCTTCGTCCTGGTCTGCACTAGGATCTTCCTGAACATTGAACAAATTATGTAATAGACTAAAGAGAACCTCCATTTCCCATGGGGACGTACCGTAGAATCTTAATGAAAGCGGAAGTTTGGATATGCTCATTTACAAATAATGCTGAAAATTTCTAATTAAAGGTTCACTACTGGTAAATAATTTTCTAATTGTGGTTTGTAAATTGGGTGGTACACGTCTTATAGGACTCAAGTTCAAGGTTCAGACCTGTAAGAATCTGAAAATGTTTAATGATCTAATGCTGGCTTGGCAGAAAACATGTCTTATATGAAATTCATGATAATTCCGTGATGCCATCTTGTAATTACATGTAAAACAACAAGAGTTACTAGCATTGCAGCAAGAATTGCTTGACCATGAACCAGTCTACTAAAGAATTTTAAATTTTTACCAGATGTAAATTTTAGTATTATGCCACTAATCATTGACACTGTCATGACTATAGCTAATGAAAGTGAGATGTAATCAAGACCTCTGATGAGCATGAATCCATGAGATAGACCTGCAAAGAACCCTATTGCATTTAGCATTATGTGAAAATTTAATATTGGTTGGTACATAGATGCTAGACTTTGTGAAGCACTAGAGCCTACGACTAGTTTTATGACAGATGTCTTCTTTATGATTTTGAATATAACAAGCGAGAGATTGGCGGCTATTCCACATCCTATTGCTAGCCAACCAAGAGTAGGAGCTACACTAGATTCTCTATTGTCATCAGCATAAGATAGAGCAGGAACAAGTACAAGTGATATGATAATTGATATTCTCAAATAAGGATTGGAAAAAATTCGCATAATGATTACACCAATCTCATTTTGGCAGCCTTTCTTCTTATTGTAATTACTTTGCAAATTGAATATCCGACTATGCCAAGTATTGCAAATATGGTGATGTATAATGTCAAACTAAAAATAGTTAGGATCGTTGTATCTGGTTGATCGTCTCCATTTCTCGCATATTGTGCAAGGGCTAGTGTGGGTGCACTCGTAGCAAGTACAACAAATGCAATCAGTACGTATGAATATAATTTCATTGAATAATTGATATGTCAATCAGAATAAAACGGATGCTACCATTTCTATTGATGAGAATGCTAAATTATATTGAAATATGTGTTTGATAAAAATAAAAATTAAGAAAAGGGAATTTTGTTAGAATTGTTTTAGCGAAATTTACAGGACTCAAGTCTGTTTTTTAATGACATCCTTTTTTGTTACAGTCAGATATACGACTGTAGCTAATATTGTAGCAAGGAAGATAACACTTGTTATTACAGTTCCCAGTCCCAAGCCGCCGTTGCTCAAATCTTGGGAGAGATAGTCACCTATCGAAGCTCCCAGGGGACGAGTCAGAATGTATGCTATCCAAAATGCCAAAATAGCATTTACCTTGAAAACGAAATGACTTATTGCAACAGCTGCAATTAGACCTGCAAAAATGATTGCAGAGAGCATGTATCCAAGGTTTATGGTCTCAGCTAGTAGGTCTCCTGCAGCAGTTCCAAGTGCAAATGTAAACAAAATGGCTAACCAGTAAAATGCCTCTCTTCTGGTAGTGACGATTGAATGTATTGACAATGTTTTTTCTTTCTTGTACCAAGCAGCAAAGACTATTGAAAGAATGACTGTAAAGATTATCGTAGTATACATCAAAGGTATGCCGAGGTTATCAGTCAAATTGTCCGTGATGAGAGTTCCTACTATGCTAATTAGAACAACTGCAAGCCAGTAGATTCCAGGCACATATTTTTTGAATTTGAACTGAAAGACTAGCGCTACAACAAGCATTGTTCCAATGATTGCAGTTACTCCGTCCAGTCCAAGATTCAAATTTGTATTTAAAAAATCAGCACCTGTCTCACCAACAGTGGTGCATAGAATCTTGATTATCCAAAAGAACAACGTGATTTCTGGTACCTTGTTTAGCATTATTCGAACTCCTGACTTGGGTTCTTTATCGTCCATTTTTTCACTACGTGTATGGTTGATATTAATTGTTATAATGAACAGTACAATTTTTTAGAAAAATTTTGACTAGATGAAGACTCTAGACTGTCATTAGATACTTGAACAGGTACAACACACCTATTGTTGAAATCACATACACCATGGGCTTCCATGCTAATACTGGAAAACTTGGTGTTGTAAGCTTGACTTTGTAATTATCAAGAACTGTATTGACATACTTTCGTATTCGCTCATTCCAAATCTTGTATTCTATCTGGTGTTTTTTCAGTAGGGTCTCTATCTCGTAAAAGACTGGAGTTCTTTGACAAAATAGATGTTGGAGATAATCACGTGAAACCTCCACTTCTGCTTGAATTGCAACAAGGCCTTTTTTCATTTCTAATAGTCGTACATGCATCTCCCATGGCTTTTTTAGCTTGAGTGAAAGGCCACTACCAATCTGTGTTTCTTGTTTGTGTTCAAATTTTACATGAGTAAAGCCTTCATTTGAAAAGATCTTCAACATTTCTTCTACGCTTTTCTTTACAACTATGGTAAGCTGCTCTACGCCCTTTGTATCCACTTTTACTTTGTCGCTTTTACCGTCTAGAAAAGACATTGTCTTTGGGTACTTGGTGAGAAACTCTACCATGTCTTGGCGTCCATTTTAGTTCTATTAAAACTATAGTTGCTTTAAATTCGCATTCCTAGTCCACGAACATAGACACATTGTTCGTATGAAATAGCCATCTCATCTTCTCGTATTTTTCTATCTGTGAGTATTGCGTTTGAATCCCTGACCAATACACATGGGGTTGCATCTGATCCTTCACCCATCTTTAGATTTGCAATTGATGCAAGATCATCTGCAACTGCTTGAAAAGTCACCTTGAGAGAATTACCATACAAGTCTTTTTCACCTCGAAGATCTGAGGTGGGCTCTATACCAGAACACGCAATTGCAACTCCTACTGTTCCAACTCTTCCTGGCATCAATCTGCTGTCTGCAATGATTATACCTACATGCACATTAAATTTTAACAGAAATTTTCTTCTGAGATGTTCTGCTACAAGATATGGCTCGTTTGGATACAAAACAATGGTTCCACTTTTTGTGTTTGATTTGTCTATTCCTGCATTTGGTGCCATAATATTATCTGATGATGTAATTACAAATCCTGGAATTCCGCCAAATATGATATCTGATTCTCTTAAAATTATTTCTGCAATGGTGGGTTTCATGCGAAATTTTTTGCCAATCTTTTCAGCATCAAAAGAAGGCATAACTTTATTGTATTCTAAAACTCTTCCTTGTGAATTTGCAATGTACTTGCTTGATATGACTAGCACATCCCCCTCTAGTGGTACCATGCTGGAGTTTTCCAGATCTGTCACCAGACTTTCAAACAAATCAAACTGTTCTTTTTTTAATGTAGACTTTATAGGCAAAACTGTGAGTGGCATGTCTGGTTTTACATGACAATTACTAATAATGGTTCTCCAAACATTTTAATTTCTTGAACGTTGATTTTCAATATTGAATATTACTGAAAAGATCCTAGCCAGGGCTTCTGGAAAAACATCAGTTTCTCCAGATGATGTAGTTTTTGTCAATGTGGATAAGGTAATGGTTCATGATGTATCTGGACCTGGAGTAATGGCAGTATTTGAAAAACTCAGAAAAAAAGGAATGATAATTGATAAAATATGGGATCCAGAAAGAGTGTGGGTTGCAGAAGATCATTTTGTACCTGCAGCCGATAAAATATCTGCACAAAATATTGTATCACTAACGAATTTTACAAAGCAGTTTGGAATCAAAAAACATTTCAAGTATGGTATGGGTCAGTATGGAATATGTCATACTCTATCTCATGAAGAGGCCATGGTACTTCCTGGAGAGGTATACGTTGGAGGAGATTCTCATACAAATACTACAGGAGCCCTAGGTGCATTTGCTGCAGGGCTAGGACATACTGATGTTGCATATGTTTTGTTAAATGGTAAAATTTGGTTCAAGGTGCCAGAGACATTATTTTTCAAGATAAATGGAAAACTTCCAGATCACGTGATGGCAAAAGACTTGATATTAAAAATAATTGGAGATATTGGAACTGACGGTGCTGCATACAAAACCATGCAATTTGGTGGTACTGGAGTATCAGAAATGTCTGTTGAAAGTAGGTTGACACTAACAAACATGACAACAGAAGCAGGTGCCAAAAGTGGCATAGTGGAACCTGATCAAAAATTAAGAGACTATCTTGCAGCACGGGGAGTTACAAAATATGATGAAGTTCATGAAGATTCTGATGCTCAGTATGAAAAAATTTACGAGTATGAAGGATCTGAAATGGAACCAATTGTTGCAAAACCATTCTCTCCTGAAAATACAGTTGTTGCGCGTGATCTATCTTCAGTTGAGCTTGACAAGGCATACATTGGTTCATGCACTGGTGCCAAGCTAGAGGATTTGCAAGCTGCTGCAAAAATTCTAAAAGGAAAAACAGTAAAGATTAGAACTGAAATACTACCTGCAGCAATGTCAATATTTAGAAAAGCAATGGATCAAGGATTATTGAAAATCTTTATGGATGCTGGAGTAGTTGTAGGGCCGCCTACATGTGGTGCTTGCTGTGGTGCTCACATGGGTGTATTGGCAAAAGATGAAATCTGCATCAGCACAACTAATAGAAATTTCCCAGGAAGGATGGGACATGTAGAATCTCAAACATATCTTGCATCACCACTTGTTGCAGCAGCATCTGCCGTCACAGGAAAAATTACTGACCCGAGGGACCTCAAATGAAAGGCTCTGTAATAAAATACGAACGTGACAATATCGACACTGATGTGATATTGCCAGGTCCATATCTTAAGATTCACGATTATGCAGAACTTGCAACACACGCAATGGAAGGACTTGACAAGGACTTTCACAAGCGAGTCAAACCCGGCGATTTCATAGTTGCTGGGAAAAACTTTGGCTGTGGCTCTAGCCGAGAACATGCTCCTATCGCATTATCCTATTCGGGAATCAAGGCAGTACTTGCCTTGTCTTTTGCAAGAATATTTTATAGAAATGCAGTAGATGGGGCATTTTTACTTCCAATTGAAATTGATGAAAGTGCATACAAAGACATCTCTGACAGTGACTCACTTGAAGTTGATATATCCAAAAATGAAATTCAAAACTTGACTAAAAATAAAGTATACAAAATAAAGCCCTTCCCAGAACTAATTGGAAAAATAATAGAAGCCGGCGGACTATTCAACTATAAACCGTAACTGGTATCTTATACTATTATATCTCCGGTTCTGATTGTGATAATCTAAATGCCAAAGACACTATTTGAGAAAATTTGGGATTCACACATGGTTGTGGAAGAAGATGGGAGGTCTCTACTATATGTTGACAGACACCTTGTCCACGAAGTTACTTCTCCTCAAGCTTTTGACGGTTTACGTATGAACAAACGTACAGTGCGACGCACTGATCTTACATTTGCAACAATGGACCACAACGTACCTACCAGTGACAGGTCATTACCTATCTTAGATCAAACATCTTCAATGCAAATCAAAGCACTCGAAAAAAACTGTAAAGAATTTGGAATCACCCTATTTGATATCAATAGTCCCAACCAAGGCATAGTACATGTAATAGGTCCGGAATTGGGAATTACACTTCCTGGAACAACCATTGTTTGTGGTGATAGTCATACCTCTACACATGGTGCCTTTGGTGCACTTGCATTTGGAATAGGCACAAGTGATGTAGAACATGTATTGGCTACTCAGTGTATAATGATGGAAAAACCAAAAACTTTTGAAATTAAAATTCAGGGAAAAAGAAAAAACCCACATGCAGTAACTGCAAAAGACATCATTCTATCCATTATTAGAAAAATTGGAACTGCTGGAGGAACGGGAACCGTAATTGAATATCGCGGTGAGACAATATCTGAACTAACAATGGAGCAGAGAATGACAATATGCAACATGTCAATAGAGGCAGGAGCGCGTGCTGGATTGATCGCACCTGATGAAAAAACATACCAATACCTCAAGGGAAGAAAATATTCTCCTGAAAATTATGATGAATCTGTAGACTATTGGCGTGAAAATCTAAAAACCGATAGTAGCGCAAAATTTGATAAATCGTTTATTCTTAGTGCAGAAAACATTGTGCCACAGGTAAGTTGGGGAACAAATCCGGCCATGACAACTGATGTTACAGGAACCGTTCCTTTCCCAGATGAATATGGAAGAGGAAATCCTGAAGAACAAAAGGGAGCAGAAAAGGCACTCCAGTACATGAATCTCAAGCCTGGCATGGCAATTACAGATATTGCAATTGACAGAGTGTTCATTGGTTCATGCACGAATTCAAGACTAGAAGATTTGACAGAGGCTGCAAAAGTTGTACAAGGAAAACAAGTTTCAGCCAAAGTGCGAGCAATGGTTGTTCCAGGATCACAACTTGTCAAGAAAAATGCAGAACAGCTAGGCCTTGATAAAATATTCAAAGATGCTGGATTTGAATGGAGAGAATCTGGCTGTAGCATGTGTCTTGGTATGAATCCTGACATCTTGGCAGCAGGGGAACGATGTGCAAGCACTTCGAACAGAAACTTTGAGGGACGACAAGGCACTGGAGGAAGGACACATCTTGTAAGTCCTGTAATGGCAGCAGCCGCTGCAATTCATGGACATTTTATTGATGTAAGAGAATTGGATTTGAATTAAAGATGGAGCCGTTCAAAAAGATAAAGAGCATAGCTACTCCGCTTGACAAGGTAAATGTTGACACTGATCAAATAGTGCCAAAACAATTTCTAAAATTAATCCAGCGAACTGGATTTGGACAGTACTTGTTTTATGACTGGAGATATGAAAAAGGTACTCCAAGAAAAGACTTTGTCTTAAACGATCCTGCATATGCAAATTCCAAGATTTTACTTGCAAGAGACAACTTTGGCTGTGGCTCTAGCCGAGAACATGCAGTATGGGCCCTTGATGACTATGGCTTTAGAGTGGTAATCTCAACCTCATTTGCTGACATATTCTACAATAACTGTTTCAAAAATGGAGTTTTACCCATACGAGTATCAGATGACATCTTGCAGAAATTGTTTTCAATAAAATCTGAAATTGAGGTAGATCTTGAAACTCAATCAATCAAGGCAGATGGCATCCAAGTTTCATTTCACATTGAACCGCACTGGAAAAAAATTCTGCTTGAAGGACTAGATGATATTGCAGTTACATTATTGCATGAATCTGAGATTGTACGATATGAAAAATCTCACAAGACCTAGCCGAATTTTTTTATTATTGAGCTGACAAGTTCTTTGTTTCTCTCAGCACGTGTAGGCGAATCAATGTCTAACCATTGAGTTTTTTCAATATCGTATGCTGCAATTTTTCCTTTCTTGGATAATGGTTGTAAAATATCATAGGAAAGGTTCAGATCTTTTTTTCTTTGTTTCTTGGTCTTGACTATGTTGATTATTTTGGAATCTATAATGTATATCCCAAGACACTCTGCCATCTGAAGTTCAATTGTGGGTTTTTCTTTGAATTCTTTTATGATTCCGTTTTTTACTATGGCAAATCCTGTCTCTTCACTTCTGTATCGTCTAACGGCTATAGTAGCATCTGTCTTTGAATCTGTGTGAAACTTGTGCATTTTTTTTATGTCAACTGGGCACAGGTTGTCTACAAACCACAAGAGAAATTCTTTACTTTTGCCAAGTGATGATTTTAGATGAACAAGATCTCCACCTGTCCCACTCTGTGAATCCTGGATGAACTTTATTGGTTTTTTAAATCCCGTATGGTTCTCAAAATATTTTTCTATCTGTTTTCCAATGCCTGAAAAATCTCCCAATATGATTACTTCATCAATAATGTCAAACTTGGTAAGATACTTGGCAATATGATAAACAAGTGGCCTTCCATTGACTGGAATCATTGCTTTTGGAATGTAATCTGTAAATGGCTTACCACGTGTTCCACGGCCTCCTGCCAAGATTACGGCTTTCAATGTTATCGGTAGGACTTCTGTTTTCTTCTTCTAGCACCGGGGCCACCAAATTTCTTTGGTTCCTTTCTTCTATCATCACCGCTTAACAGGTGCTTATCAAATTCACTCAATCGTCTTCTAAGATCTTCTCTTACTGTTCTTGTGAGTGGATGGTCTTTTGGTTCCTTTCTTGATTTTGTCCAACCTGTCATTGCTCTTGACATTGCAATTGCACTTGCATAAGACTGTCCGACAAAACCTCCACCTTTGACCTTGACTGAAAGATCTACCTTGTTTCTAAGTTCTCCTGCAACTTCTAGTGGACCTAACATAATTTCTCGTGCCACTTCTTGTTGCACCATTTCTACTGGAACATTGTTAATTCTAACACGGCCTACTCCTTTTGTGATATATGCATGTGCTCGTGCAGTTTTTCTAGATGCGTAATAGCTTTCTAATTTTACCATTATTCGTGCCACCCAACCATTTTGCCTAATTCTCCTAGAGTTGTATAGTATGGAGAAGGTCTTCTAATTTTAGCATCATCAAACTGTGTTGTCTTTTTTGATCTTAATTCGTTTGGTACTCCGAGATATGCTCTTAATCTTTTCAAAGCTGTTTTACCTGATGGTTTGTCTTTTGGTAACATTCCTCGCACCATTCTGCTTATGATGGTGTCTGGTCTACGTGGGTGGAATGGACCAAACTTTGGATTATTGATACTTGCAATCTCCAAGAATTTTCTATATTCTTCGATGATTAATTTTCTGTCTCCTGATAGCATAATGTTTTCAGAATTTACAATTGATACTCTGTTTCCTTTTATGAGTAATTTTGCAACATGAGAACATAGTCTACCTGCAATCATGTTTGTTCCATCTACTATGATATCCTGTGAAGCTGGATTCTTTTCTGCTGCTTTTACTTCGGAAACTTGTTTAGCCAATTATTTTTACCCCCTTTCCTGTTGGATTATTCTTGATAATCTGTGATATATCTAATACTTTTCCACCTGACTCTGCTACTTTTTTTGCGCCAGTAGTTGAGATTGAAAATGAACATAATGTTATTTTATGTGATAGACTTCCGGTTCCTAACACTTTACCTGGAACTACTACGATGTCATTGTCTGATACAAATTTATCTAGTTGGCCCAAGTTCATTGTTCTTTTTGCTCTGGTTGGTTTTAAAGCAAGATCTGCTAATCTTTCCCATATGGGTGCATTGTTCTTCTTTGAAGCTGCATGCAATGTCTTTACCATTTGAATGACAATCTGATTAGTCATGTGTAATAATGCCCACTTTTACCCAAATATAATATATGATGCTTCAACCAAGTGCGGCTACATTCTTTTGAAAGTCGCCTAGTCTTTTTTCAAGCTCTTCGATTGCTGCACGCAGGACTTCTTTTGGAGTCAAACTGCCTGTGGTTTCTATAGTCAAAACATGTTCGTCAGGATTATTTGTAGATGTAAGGGCTGCGACTGTAGAAGAATTCCATTTGGCATGATCGCTACCTCTGCCTAGTCTTGCATAAGCCTCCACTTTTAATTTCTGACTTGGAGCTAGTGCAACAATTGGAATGCTGGAACTAACTGGCTTGACAACTTCATCTTCTGAACTAATCTCTGATGATGTGATAGTGCGTGTTGTATCTGAATTACCTGAATCTAGCATGAGTAATACTCTGCATCTGCTGCAACCAAGTTCACTGTGGCAGTCACATGCGGATGGTTCTATGAATCTCTCAAGATCTGTTCTTAGTGGCATCATTGCAAGTCTGTGGGCCACTCCTTCATCAGGTAAAACTGATGAATTTTCGATAATTATGACATCATCTACTGCAAATGTTGGAATTCCTGCCAAGCAAATTCGTCTAAGTGCATTAGCATACTGGACAGGTATACCCTTTAATTTTACAACTATATTGTTACCACTTTCCTGAACAATCTCTAAAGAAGTCAAAGCTTACGAAAAAGGACTGAAATTCCAAATAAAAATCTAGCGAGTTTTTCTTTATAGATAAATACCGTGCATGAGTACCTCAATTATGGATACTAAAGTAACAATTGTGAGATTTTCAGTAGAAGGCGAAAAGTTTGAGATATTGGTAAAACCCGACCCCGCCTTGGAGTTCAAACTAGGCAAGCGCAAGGACATTACAGGTGTCTTGATCTCAGAGGAAATTTACTCTGATTCCAATAAAGGTACTAGGGCATCTACTGAGAAACTAATGAAGGCATTCAAAACCGATGATGCAAATGCTATTGCTACTATAATGCTCCAGAAAGGAGAACTAAATCTTACTACCGATCAGCGAAGAAAAATGGTTTCTGAAAAACGCAAACAGATTGTGGACTTTATCGCTAAAACATATGTTGATCCAAGATCACACCTTCCACATCCTCCACTTCGTATAGAACAAGCCATGGATGATGCACGAGTGTCAGTTGATCCTTTCAGAAATATTGATGAGCAGATAAAAGAAATAGTTGAACAACTCCGTTCGATAATTCCATTAAAGTCTGAAAACATGCTTCTTGAAATTCTAGTGCCAGCACAATTTGCGGCCCAATCTTATTCGGTGTTAAAGTCATTTGGCACTTTACAAAAAGAAGAATGGCAATCAAATGGTGGACTCAAAGTAATACTAGATATACCGGCGGCGGCAAGGGCAAATGTAATGGATAGATTAGGCTCTGTAACAAAAGGTACTGCTTCCATTGAGGTTGCGAAATGATGGACGTAAAACGCAGATACGTTATTCCTGGAGATGTAATAGCAACTGGACCATTGAGACCAGAACAAAATGTGTTCCAAGATGGCGATAGAATGATTTCTACATGTGTTGGTATTTCAGAAATTTTTGAAAATTCAGTCAAAGTAATTCCGCTCACTGGTGGATACATGCCAAAAGCAAATGACTTGGTCATTGGCAAAGTAATTGGAACATCTCCACTCTCTTGGGAATTTGACATCAACTCTTGTTTTGTTGGATTCTTACCTGCCCAAGATGTTTTTGGAAGAGATTATTCACCAACTAAGGATGAGCTCAGACAGAGATTAGATATTGGTGATTTGGTTGCAGTACGAATTGCAAATTTTGATAGATCAAGAGATCCTCTCCTAACTGTACAGGATAGAGATCTTGGAAAAATTGATTCAGGTGAACTAATTGAGATATCTCCAAGTAAAGTACCTAGATTGATAGGCAAACGCGGTTCTATGATTCAAACAATAGAGATGGCTACTAAAGCAATTATTACAATCGGTCAAAACGGATGGATAGTAATATCCTGCGAAGATTCCGAGGGATTATTAAAGGCAGTAGAAGCAGTAAAAATGATCGATGCCCTCGCGCATACGCCGAACTTGACTGAAAGAGTCAAATCTATGCTTGGGGTTGTAGATGGTGAAAACAATGACACAATTAATGACTGAAGATGGAATTAGATGTGATGGAAGGAGACTTGATGAACTTAGAAACATCTCCATTAAAGTTGGAGTACTAAAAAATGCAGATGGATCTGCATATATTGAATTTGGAAAGAACAAAATTTTAGCAGGAGTATTTGGTCCTCGAGATGTTCACCCAAAACACATGGCAAATCCAGATTCTGGAATTCTTCGTTGCAGATACCACATGTCACCTTTCTCCGTAACTGAGAGAAAAAATCCTGCTCCATCAAGAAGAGAAATTGAAATTTCCAAAGTTATCAAAGAAGCATTACAACCAGCTGTTATACTAAAAGACTATCCACGAACTGTAATTGATGTATTCATTGAAGTGCTCCAAGCAGATGGTGGCTCTAGATGTGCAGCACTTGATGCGGCAGCAGTTGCTCTTGCAGATGCAGGTATACCAATGCGTGACTTGGTTTCTGCTTGTGCAGCAGGCAAAGTCGCAGATAGGATTGTTCTAGATGTAAATAATGAAGAAGACCAAGAAGGACAAGCAGACATGCCAGTGGCATTGATGCCAAATCTTGGAAAAGTTACACTATTGCAGCTTGATGGAATGCTAAAACCAGAAGAATTCAAAACTTGTATGCAAACCGCTCTAGTGGGTTGCAAGCGAGTCTATGAAATCCAGAGAAAAGCATTAATGGAAAAATACTTCCAAAACGGTGAGCAATAAATTGAATTCTCAAATACTAGATCAACTAAAACGAGAGAAGATTCTAGATCTACTCAAGACAGGAAAAAGAATTGACGGTCGTTCACTTGATGAACAAAGACCACTTGTCATTGAAACAGGAGTTATTCCAAAAGCAAACGGTTCTGCTAGAGTAAAACTTGGAAATACTGAAATCATAACTGGCGTAAAGATACAACTTGACAAACCATTTCCAGATCTTGGAGACAAGGGAATTCTAATCTGTACTGCAGAGATTTTGCCATTGGCAGATCCAAATGCAGAGCCTGGTCCACCAAATGAGGAAGTAATTGAACTTGCAAGAGTTGTTGATAGGGGAATACGTGAGACTGAAATGATTGACTTGCACAAACTTGTACTAATTGAAGATAAATCTGTCATTGGAATGTTCATTGATAGCAGTGTGATTGATTCTGGTGGAAATCTCTTTGATGCATGCTCTTATGCATCAGTAGCCGGAATTCTTTCTTGCACTGTTCCAAAATGGGAAGTAAAAGATGACGTACCTACTCTTGTAGAAGGAGTTACATCCAAGCCCCCGATCAAGACACTACCAGTGTCTGTTACCATGGCAAGAATTGGTGACTATGTTATAGTTGATCCAACAAAAGATGAGGAATCATGCATGGATGCAAGAATTACAATTACGACAAATTCTGAAGGTAACATTTGTGCTGTACAAAAGGGTGGAAGCGATGGATTTACCGCTGAACAACTTATCCAGTGTGCTGAAACAGCACTTACTGTAGGAAGAAAAATAAGGAAGCAATTTGAGCAGTTGATGTAAGAATGGCAAAAGGAAAAAGCGCTTCACTCAAAGGACTGGGTCAGAAATACGGCCTCAAACCAAGAAAAAAATACACTTCTGTACACAGACAACTAAAAGCACAAAGAAAATGCCCAGAATGTGGCTCTGAGAGATTTGGAAGAGAAGCAGTAGGAATTTGGGCTTGCAAAAAATGCAACTTCAAAGTAGCAGGCTTGGCATACGATGTCAAACTATAGTGCCAAGATACAAATTTCTGCCGGCAAAAGAACAAAATCTATTTTTGATTCCATTGAAGCTGACAATCGATTCTATGACGAAAATCCTACCAAGACAAAACTTTCACTTGATGATAAAAAAATTACAATTCTGATTGATGCACAAGAAGTCGCACATTTGCGTGCTAACCTGAATTCTACATTGAGACTTGTCCAGGCAAGTAACGATTCCATCGAATCGGTAAAGATATAAACAAAACAGCAGGTCAGACATTCATGTCTGCAGGCGAACAACAAATTCCTCCATGGTTACAAGAACAAGTGGGAAGACTGCAGCAATTACAACAAAACCTACAGTCAATCATGATGCAAAAACAACATCTTGAATCAGAACATTTGGAAACTGAAAGAGCACTTGAGGCTCTACAGAAAGCAAATGATGATGACACTGTTTACAAAACTGCAGGATCAATTCTTGTAAAATCTACAAAAACTGTATTGGTTTCAGAATTACAAGAGAAAAAAGAACTTGCAAACACAAGGCTGACGGTTCTTGGCAAACAAGAAATTAGAATTAAAGAAAACCTCAAAGAAGCAGAAGCAAAAATTCGTGAAATGCTAAGAGGTCCTGCAGGTCAATCAGGACAACCAAAGACAGATACTCCTAAATAAAATATTTACAGAAATCTAAATGGCTTTGAAAATTGAAGATCTCCGAATGGTAATTGACGAAAGGGAGAAAAAAAGTGGAATCCCTGATCTGTTAAAACAAATTGGAGTCAAAGTTGAGATGATGAATCTGCCGGTTGGTGATTATATTGTTGCACCAGAAACCATAATTGAACGAAAAAGTGTCAACGATTTTATCTCATCAGTCTTTGATGGGAGACTATTTGATCAATGCAGTAGACTCAAGGAACACTTTGAGCATCCAACTATTATAATTGAAGGAAATGTTGACGAGATAGACAAAATTACGGAAAATCCTCTAATATTCTATGGGGCCATGTCCTCTGTAGTACTGGATTTTAAAATACCTGTAATCCCAACTCCTAATGCATCGCATACTGCAAAACTGTTGATTTCCATGTGTGCAAGGCAAGGTACAATGAAAGGACCGTTTCTTAAAAAAATTAGAAAATCAGGTGATCTGCACCAACAACAGTTGTCTATTTTATGCAGCTTACCAGGTGTTGGAGAAAAACTTGCAGCAAGAATGCTGGAAAAGTTTGGCTCTACCAGTAACTCATTGAATGCAACATCTGTGGAGTTGTCAAAAATAAACGGGATGGGAGAAGCCCGTGCTCAAAAAATACGAAAAATACTTGATGCTGCAGGCAAGGATCTCAAAAAGACTGATCAAAAGACATTGCACGATGTATGATGGCAAACTAAACTAACTGATTAATTTCCTCAGGGTCTTATTGGATAAATAGGGTTTTCAACTAATATTGTAATACCAATCAAAGGTATCAATCTGGTTCATTTCTGAACCCCAAAAAATTGTTATGATGAAATATTACAAATTGTAAATCGCACGATATTCTATGACTGATATCCTTCTGATCTTAAATTAGAATAAATTTTAAAATTACTTAATACGCATAAAAATAATAAAAATAGAATGCCAAAAAATGAAGTCATAATAAGAAATGTTACCTTTGAAGATATTCCAGAAATAATTGAATTACAAAAAAAATCATTTCCCTATATGTATATTGAAGGAATGATCTGGAAGAAAGAGAGTCTTGAGAATCATGTACGCATTTTTCCGGAGGGTCAGTTCATTGCAGAATATGATGGTAAAATAATAGGATCTGCCAGCAGTTTGATAGTAAATCTGATTCCTGAGTACAAAGAGCATACTTGGATGGAGATCTGCGGCACAGCAGGATTTGGAAATCATGATCCCACAGGCGATACGCTTTATGCAGCAGATGTATCAACTCATCCTGATCATCGTGGTCTAGGTGTAGGAACCAAAATTTATGAAGCACGAAAGACATTGGCTATTAAACTAAACTTGCGAAGAATTATCGGAGGCGGCAGATTGTTCAATTATTGTGAATACGCAGATAAATTATCGGCAGATGAATATGTTAAAAATGTCTTGGAAGGAAAGATACGAGAACCAGTACTTTATTTCCAGATAAAAAACGCATTTAATTTTATAAAAATTCTACCTAATTATATCAAGGATTCACGTTCATTAAATTATGCAACTTTTATTGAATGGAAGAATCCCGAATATAGGAAAGTTTTATGATCATAGATTGTCATACCCATCTTAACCGATATGAATCTCTAGAAAAAATAGTATTACTTGAAGATCGTGTAAAAGAATTACTTGTTACAATGGTGAGCAATAATGTAGATTATGCACTTGTTCTTTCTTCATATCTGGTAAACGAAGGAAGACCATCTACAGAAGACTTGATTCAATCAGTAAAAGGACACGACAATTTAGGAATCATTGCAGGATATAGCATAGATAATCACACTGATGAGGATCTGAAAAATTATAGAACATGGATCAAGGATGGATTAGTGAAAGGCTTGAAGATTTATTCTGGTTATGAACATTATTATCCGTACGATCAAAAATATCAAAAAGTTTACGACTTGTGTATGGAATTTGATGTGCCAGTTATGATACATACAGGAGATACATTTTCTGAAAAAGGCAAACTACGATATTCTCACCCACTAAATATTGACGAATTGGCAGTAGACAATCCCGAATTAAAAATAGTCATGTGTCACTTGGGAAACCCATGGATTGAAGATTGTCAAGAAATTGTATACAAAAATGACAATGTTTATGCAGATATGTCTGGTCTTGCAGTCGGTAGATTTGACCATTTTTTTGAAAAAATAATGGTCGAAAAAGTTGCAGAATTGATCAATTATGCAGGTGAGCC
Organism: Nitrosotalea devaniterrae; assembly: GCA_900065925.1. Lineage (GTDB taxonomy): Archaea > Thermoproteota > Nitrososphaeria > Nitrososphaerales > Nitrosopumilaceae > Nitrosotalea > Nitrosotalea devaniterrae. The sequence goes on from LN890280.1 coordinate 356,603, forward strand.
ACGTTATCTTTTGTATGGCACTGACTGGCCAATATCGGATATGGATTCATATCTTAATTTTGTTGCAAAGTTGAAATTAAAGCCAAAGTTTAGGGAGGAGTTAATGTACAAAAACGCTAAAAGACTTTTCAAAATCTAATAATCATCAGATAGGGATATGTCCCCAACTCCAAATTGTGATTTGATTTTTTCCCGCTCTGCATCTACTTTGGAGATTTCTTCAGATTCTTTTTTTTCATCTCCTTGATAAATAGTTCTTATCGGCCATGGTATTCGTATACCATGTTTCTTAAATTCTTCATATAATATCATACGCATATCTGTCTGTACTTTAAAATGTGATCCGAAATCCTTTGCATACACCCATAAGGAAAAATCCAATGAGGATTCATTAAAGTCTTCAAATCTCACTACTGGTTGATCAATGTCTGCAAGAGTATTTTTATCGCATCCGCAACTTGGTTTATCTTTCTCCAGATATGGGCAACTTTTTTGAATAACTAGATGTCTTCCCTTTTCATCTTTAGACTTAATCATGGTCAATTTTCCAACTTTGATCAATATGGATGCCACTTGTTTCGGATCATTAAGATATGAAACTCCAACTTTAACTGTGGCCGGAACATATGAAAATTCTTTTGTGAAATTTAGAATCTGTTCACTCATCAATTGATTAGTAGGGATGATTGCTAATGATTCATTGAGTGCATGCCTTATGTATATGACTCCAGGGGTTATACTGTGTACATATCCATTAAATCCAGTGTTTAATTGGATTCTGTCTCCTTCTTGTATTATCTTGTTCTTTCTAATTACTACATATGCAAAGTAGTTTTCCATAGTTTGCTTAAGTGCTAATCCTACTCCTACTCCAAGCCCACCTGTCGCAGTAGCAACAACCACAAGATCTACGCCCCACCATGCAATTACGCCTAAGATAGTCACAATGAAAATTCCCGCTGGAAGGATTTGACTAACGGATCTAGGCATTGATTTTTGTTTTTGTTCAAAGTATCCAGGAGGTTTGCCCCCGGGAATAACATATTCATAATCATTAAGCCGCTTGACTTCCATCCAGTCATCTATTGAATAAACCTCGTGGGGTCCAGATTTCAGACTCATTACACGCCCAGAAGCATTGTTTCCATTCAAACAAAAATTCAGATATCGATCATATTTTTCTCGCTCGGTTTCTTTCCATTTCCCAAATGGATCTTTTATGATTGCTTGATAACTTCCAATGGTCATTCCGCCTATTCGATAATTTTCTAAATGTCTGCGACCCTCTTCCGTATCAAGATATTTTTGAAATTCCTCTCTAGTAAATTCTATGGGAATTTCTGTAGGAGACATCCACTTGAAAAACTTGTGAAATAGATCTGGAGTATTTTTACAAATACCGTATCGTTTTCCACTACATACATCACAGTTACCGCATGGATCATCTACAAAACCGCGTTTTATCTTCCAATTCTCAAAATCGTCTCTTTCTTTTTGATCCGAATCACGCTTTCGCAAAATAATGGGAACCAATTGAGATATTGTGTATCCAATAATTAGAATATTAATAGAATTTAGGATCATGGCAAAAGTTTGTTTCACATCGTGCATTCCAGTAAATGGGACCTCTGATTCATCAAATAGATCGTAAATTTGAATGTAAAAATTTGTAGTGGATATTAAGGCCAAGGCAAAAAATGGTAATACTGCTTTTCGTATAAAACGTGAAAGATGAGGCCGGACATAACTGAATTTTAGCCTACGAATCCAATTTGCAAATTTATAATAAATTGAAAAAATTGTTACTAGGCCAACTATCAAAATGAATAATTGAATCTGGAGATCACTATTTGACAGTATTAAGGATGAAAGATTTTGAATTTGGCCAGATGAAATCGGGTCTACCATTTCATATTTTACCTTTTATGTTTACTTTGTAAACTGTTGATGAACGAAAATTAGCTATTATTATCAATCCACTACATAGAAAATTATTTTTATAAAAAAATATTTTCATTTTATTTTTTTGTTTTTATCATTGTTAAATCTTCTCCACAAAAAATAAAAATCATAAAAAATATTTGCGAACGAAATAAATATGATGAGCGATATAATAAAATATGGTTTTACAGCAATTTGATGATTCGTGGGGCAGATTTAATTCTCCATCATACAAATCATATACATTAACAAATTTTCGTGATATACCACAAATAAAAAAATTATCACGTGAAAAACAATTTGAAATAGAGGTCGTAGGAAATGTTTTGCCTTTTAAGACTAATAATTATGTGGTAGAACAACTCATAGATTGGAAAACGGTTCCAAATGACCCCATATTCATCCTAAACTTTCCTCAAAGAAATATGCTAAAACCCAAACATTATCTTAAGATGGCAACTGCTTTGGAAAAAGGTTTAGAGAGAAAAAAGATCCAAAAAATTGCCAATGAAATACGACTACAATTAAATCCGCACCCTGCAGGTCAGATGGAACACAATGTTCCGCAACTAAGAGATGGAACCAAATTGTATGGGATGCAACATAAATACAAAGAAACGGTTCTTTTCTTCCCAAGCCAAGGACAAACATGCCATGCTTACTGCAGTTTCTGTTTTAGATGGCCTCAATTTGTGGGCATGGAGGAGCTCAAATTTGCAATGCGTGAGACCAATTCTTTAATCCAATATTTGAAAGAGCATCCTGAAGTCACAGACATTCTCTTCACAGGGGGAGACCCTATGATCATGAAAGCAAGTCTGCTTTCACAATACATTGATTCTATACTTGATGCAAATCTACCAAACCTAGAAACTATTCGAATTGGTTCAAAAGCATTATCTTATTGGCCTTACAAATTCACATCAGATAACGATTCACAGGAAATGCTTGACTTGTTCAACAGGGTAACAAGAAGAGGAATACATCTTTCGTTTATGGCTCACTTTAATCATCCAGTAGAGCTTTCAACTGATGCTGTCAAGGCTGCAATCCATTCCATACGGGGAACTGGTGCACAGATTAGAACCCAGTCTCCCGTTCTAAATCACATTAATGACGATCCTAATCTTTGGGCAGAGATGTGGAAAAAACAAGTATCTTTAGGATTGATTCCGTATTACATGTTTGTCGTAAGAGATACTGGGGCACAACATTATTTTGGAGTACCACTGATACGAGCACAGGAAATATTTAGAGACGCATATCAGCAAGTAGGTGGGCTTTGCAGAACAGTCCGAGGTCCAAGCATGTCTTCCACCCCAGGCAAGATCCAAGTTTTAGGAGTTACCAAAGTGGGCAAACTAAAAGCTATTGTCATGAGATTTCTACAGGGAAGGGATCCCAAATGGGTTCAGAGACCATTTCTTGCAAAGTATGATAGAAAAGCAATTTGGATTGATGATCTAAAACCATTCTCAGATAAGAAATTCTTTTTCGAAGATGGATTGGAAAAAATATTGAATAAAGATACTAAAGTTTCTGGAAGTGATAACAGTACAGTCCATGGCGGACCTCCATAAAACAATTTTTAATAAATAATATGACAGAGACTAACATAATTGAAAAAATCCAAGAACAGAATGTTGATTTTGTCAATTTTTGGTTTGTAGATATTTTTGGGGAACTTCACAGTGTAGGAATACCATCTTACTCACTTACTGAAGAGCATTTTAAAAATGGTCTTGAGAAACTAGATGCAAGTTCTATTCGTGGGTTCAAATCAGTCAATAAATCAGACATGATACTTCTTCCTGACTCAACTACTTTCAAAATATTACCACCTGATTATGATGACAATAAAAGAAAAAATGCTAGAATCTTTGTCGAACTTTGTGAAATTTCAGATTCTGTTCAGACACGATACAATCGAGATTCTAGAGGAATAGTCACAAAAGCCGTAGATGAATTAAAAAATTTTGGATTAACCAGAGCAGTTTGGGGACCTGAACTTGAATTTTTTATATTTGATAAAATTAGTTTATTTCCATCACCAATTGGTGCTACTCAATCATATGGAGGTTCTGGATATTCAATAGAATCAAGTGAAGCACCGTGGACTAGAGGAAACGCAAGCAGCAGAATAGATCTAAAAGGTGGATATTATCCTGCACAACCAAAAGACACACTTGAAGGCATAAGAAAAGACATCTGTGATGACATGTACAAATATTTTCAGATAAAAGTAGAGGCACAACATCACGAAGTTGCCACCTCTGGACAGTGTGAGATAAATCTACTACATGATGATACTATTATTTCGGCTGACAATGTTGTTACTGTAAAAAATCTTGTAAAGGTAAAATCAAAGAAAAATGGAAAGGTTGCAACTTTTATGCCAAAACCAATCTATGGTGATAATGCATCAGCAATGCACATGCATCAAAGTGTTTGGAATAAAGAAAAAAATATGATGTACGATCCAAATGATAAAGTAGCTGAACTTAGTCAATTGGGCAGATACTATATCGGAGGTTTGCTTGATCATGCAGATGCACTATGTGCAATATCTAATCCTACTACTAATTCGTACAAAAGACTTGTACCAGATTTTGAAGCACCGGTAAACGTATGCTGGGGAATAGGTAATCGATCATCTGCAGTTAGAATACCAATGTATTCAAGAGGAAGCGAAAAGAGTAAAAGAGTAGAATATCGGGTTCCAGACCCTACTGCAAACATATACCTTCTTGAAGCGGCATTGCTCTTGGCAGGTCTTGATGGAATAAAAAATAAAAAAGATCCAGGTGATCCTGTTGAAGAAAATGTCTATAGACTCACACCAGAACAAAAAAGAAATTACAAAATAAGATCGCTCCCAAGTACTCTGAGAGATGCTTTGGAATCACTAAAAAGTGACCTAAAGTTTATGGAACAGACATTTACCAAGGATTTTCTTGATACCTACATATCTGTGAAATATGTAGAGCATAACGCTTTTGCACAAACTCCAACCCCGTGGGAAGTTTCAATGTACATTGATGTGTAATTAATTAGGCATACAGGCGATCTAATGTTCTTGGGTTTACCTGTCTTTCCTACGATCTTTTTGCGTTGCTCTTCTGTAAATACAGTTTGTTTTTTATCACGTAAAAAAGTTCTAACAATATTTCATAATTTTGTTTCATAATTAAGCTAATGATCGTTTTACATACTAGTACACACTGCAATCTATGTTATTGAAATATGATGGTTAAAGAAACAATATGTGAGAGAAACTTATGTTCTCATAAACTGTGATCTTGGAAAAGAACAACAAATTGTCAATTTTCTTCAGAAACTACAGGGAATCAGAGAAGTACAAGCTACGCATGGAGTATACGACATAATAGCAAAAATTGAAACAAGGACAGGGAGAGAATTAAACGATACAATACGAACTAAGATTCTAAGCTTGAAGCAAGTTAACAGTGTAATTACACTACAAGCAGAATAATCAAAGCATCAAAAATTAGTTCACACTGATAATTAAATTATATTATATTATGATTCTACTCATGTTGCAATCTGGTTTCATCATTTACACTTTCTACGTTTTCTTTTTCTTCATGGCAAATTTCATCCATATCAAGATTATTGCAACTGCGGCCCCTGCTGCAACTAAAATATATTGAAAGATAGGCCCAAATTTTGTTGATACTGGAACATTGAAAATATATGTTACAACATTGTGATCCTTATCAACATTATACAAATCTATTTTTAATACGTGATTTCCTGATTGTGTAAATGTATAATTTGTATTCCATGAACTTCCATCGTGGTATTGTGGAAGAAATTCATGTACTAATACATCGTTATGATATATTCTCACTCCCATTGTAAAGTGATTAACACCAATTTCAGCATAGTTTGATTTATCCCCGTAGGTGCCTTGATTATAATTGAAGACTTTGAATTGTATGTGAGTAACTTGGTCCATTGCTGGAATGATTGGCTCTGTTGTAATGATTACCTCGTAATTTCCTATGACCTCCGAATCTGAATTTAATGCGTCAGGCTGCCAATTCAATATTCCAAAAATTCCTTCAAGGGATACATTGTGAAGTGGTAACTCAGCGCTTGCATAATGGAAAGTAAAAAAAATTAAAAAACAATAGCACATGGATAAAATTATTTCTATTTTTTTCACTTGTTATGTCAATCGTGGATCGCTTAAAAATTATACACATGTTTCTTAATTCTCTGCAAAAATAGAAAATCATTATAATGTATTATAAGTAAAGATGATACTCAAATTCTTAAATGAAAGTAAGTTCAAATTTTAAATTTTTAAAAGTTATAAAAATGGTGCTTCTCTGTTGTATTGTTTCAGTTCCTAGTTTACCGTCATATGGTCATCTTTATGGCTTGAACTATCAGGATTGGAAAAATCCCAGTAACAATATTCACATTCAATTTGATACAATTCCATCTACTCCAAGTGTGGGTAAGAACTCTACTATGGTATTTAGTGTTCAAAATCTAAAAACAGGTGAACATATCAAGGATTTCAACGAAACTATTACGGTGGTAAATAATCCTGAACCTAACTCAACTCCAGATGGCCTCATACATAAATTTAAAACTAGTACAATACATGAAACTGATTTCTCGCAGGACTATGTCTTTCCAAGTGGAGGAACTTATTACATCTGGTTACGAATTGATACTCCAACTACCATAAATATTGCAAAATTCACAGTTTTTGTTTCATCACCACAATTTCAATTTCTTAACATGAGTCTCATTTTATTACCGGTGGTAATTGTAGTTACAATATTTGCTGTAATATTGATGACCGTTGCATATTATGTTTACAAAAAAAAGCCTAAATGAAAACTTCTCGATAGCAAATTAGGCACAACAGAACTCGAAAATATATTTTGTAGTAACATGTCAGGAGTATCTCTTTTTTAAACTAGGAGAAATCTAAGCCGTTTTTAAATAAAAAAATTATGAAAATGAATCATTTTTGATGTGGTTTTCCGCGTTTAATTGTTGTCACAATCCCAATGCCACTCATAACACCAGCTACTGCCATTGCTGCTGTCCATGCAATAGATTCCAATGGTCCATGTGGATCATCTGCAGTTGTTAATGCAAATGCATGTGGAGCAATGGTAAAGACAACAATTAGGGATATGCCAAATAATGCAATCATTGATTTGGTTTTATCTGCTAATGCTTTCATTACGATTCATACTATGGTATCATTGTATTTCAATAACATAGATTGCAGTGTATACTATCTAGCATTTATGCCACGTTCTAGAGAATTATGTTGTGATTGAAATCACTGCAAAGGTAATGATCAACTCTACTGTTAAAAAAGTCTGGAGTGTCATATCTGCAATTGAAAGGGATCCTTATTTTTGGAAAGGAATGATCAGAGTGAGAAACAAATCACGTGATGGCAATGTGTTTACCAGAGAGGTGACATTGAGTAACTCCGATAAATGCTATCAAAAAATTATTCTTTTTTACCTAGAAGGCATTCACATAAAGTGGACTAGAGGAACGCTGACTGGCGTAAAAGATATTTTATTGACTCAGATTGGAAACCAGACTCTTTTGGAAGTTCAAATGAATTATACAATAAACGGAATTGCACAACTTCGTTCAAGACACATTTCAGAAGAATTGCGAGATGAAGCTGAGTTGGCATTACAATTGATAAAAGAAGACATTGAAAAAATTCAGTCATTTGAAATTAAAGAAAGAAAACAATGGGTTGACTTGATCCGTGAGTAAACACAAGCAGATTCTTTCAAAACAAGAACTGGATGTTGTTGCAAACGTTCCTGTTCAAATAAATGAAGTTTTTCCAGGATGTACTACTAACGATTGTAAGAGGTGGCCAATAATCACTGATAATGTATCAGGTGAGATCCTTTGCGGTTCATGCGGACTAGTTTTAGAAGAAAAATCTTTGGAAACCATTTCATCATATTATTCTGATCCAATAGATTATTTGACAAAAAAAAATTCTGGTTCGGTCAACTCTTTGACAATGTTTGACATGAACATGACTACAATAATGTCAAAGAGAGATAGCTTGGGAAAATCTCTTTCTAGAACAGCCAAAAATGAATTTTATCGTCTTAACATATTGAATACTAGGAGTTCAGTTGCTTCTAAAAGCAGGACACTTCGATCTGGCCTTTTATTTCTTAACATGTTACAAATGAAATTGGGAATACCTGATTCTATAGCAGAAAATTCTGCACACATGTATAGAAAAGCCATACGCGCAAAATTGACAGTTGGACGAAAATCAAAAAATATAATCTGCGCATGTATCTATGCATCTTGTAAACAATACGGCATACCAAGATCAATTCTTGAAATATCAACCGTTAGCAATATGGGTAAAAAAGAAATTGCACGAACGTATAGAAGTTTAGTTGAAAGATTGGATTTATCAATAAATCCTTTTAGTTCTAGAGAATTTCTGGCAAGTATTGCTGATGAGGCAAAAATTAGTGAAAAATCAAGAAGAGATGCCTTGGAAATAATTTATTCTATTGAGAAAGCAGGATTATCACAAGGAAAAAATCCAAAAGCGTTGGCATCCGCATCACTTTATCTAGCTTGTGTCCTAAATGCAGAAAGAAAAACTCAAGCAGAGATAGCAAAGGCATCCCGCATTACATCCACTACCATAAGAACAAGATATTATGATTTGAAAGAGTTTTTTCTTGAAACGATAGAATCTTAACAAATTTGATAAAACCAGATAGGAAAATTATGAAAATACGGTTACCATGTAATGCAAATCTTAAAAGCTCAACTATGCTTACTAAAGGAGTTGGACCCAAATACTAAGAAAACATCTACTATTACCTTCAGACTTGATGAAAATACGATTGATGGATTACGTAATGAATCCAGTAACAGAAGAGTAAGCACCAATACGCTTGTAAATCAAGCATTAAGGCAATTTTTAGATTGGGGAATGTATGAATCAACAGTAGGATTTGTCATAATTAACAAACAAGTCTTCATACATGTTTTTGGAAAGCTGAGCCAAAAAGAAATCATAGACATTGCCACACGGGTTGGCAAGGATGAAGTAAAAAACATCGCTTTATTCATGAAGGGCAGGATGGATATCAAGTCGTTTTTGGCATGGTTTGAGTTACGAATGATAAACTCGTCAGTTCAAGTAAGTCATATTCATGAAGATAATCATTTTCACAGGTATGTTATGAAACATGAATTGGGAAAAAACTGGTCAATATACCACAAAACAATTCTTGAATTGATATTTGAGGAAGTATTCAATAAAAAAATTGACGTAAAAATTGACAAAACTATGATTTCATTTGAATTTTCCGAATAATGGGTTGTTTAATATTATAAGCACATACTGAAGGTATGAATAAATTTTAAACTAAAAATCATCTTAATGTAAATTGTCTATTTTTCAATAACCTGTTAATTTTCTACATTATTCTGATAAACAGAAATTTTCACTAATCATATCATCTGGACAAAACAAGAATATGCCTTTTGTTAATTACATTTTGATTCAAGAATTTCAGTTGTATTACAGTGTATACTAACTAGGCTTTATGTCAAACTGCATATGACATAATTGTTGAGTCTGCCAACATCAAGCCATGCCTATGGAATAGGATTGATCGCAGTGATAGTAGGAGTAGCTATGGGGGTATCATATTATCAGCTTTATTTCATACCTGAATTAAATGCAAAACCAATAATTTCAGAAAAAGTATTACATCCTGGAGATACTACTACCATAACAATTGTGCCGGGAGCTGAAAATAATGATCAGGCACAAAATTTCGTACCAAAGAAAGTTGAGATCCAACTTGGAATAAACAATCTAGTTATTTGGAAAAATACTGGAGAGACTGCTCATACCGTTACTCCTGATGAACCATATAAAGACGAATATAGTGGAAATTTTGGCTCTCCTGGAGTCATAAGACCGGGCAATTCATACCAATTTTTATTTACTCAAGAGGCGAAAATAAAGTATCATTGTGAGCCACATCCATGGATGACTGGAGAAATTGATGTGGTACATGGAGCATTAACTTCTTGATTATCACCACTTGTAAAAATTGGTACAACTCACAGATCAACAACTCATACTAAATTCAATGACATAACTGAAAAAGCTTGTTAGATGTATGAAGCAGATCTACTGGGACAATAAAAAATTAATACTAGAAATTACACATTGTGTTAAAATTAGATCATCGCATAATTAGTTTGGAATGTATTGCAGTGTATACTTACCAACTTAACTATTTTACTGTAAATAAAATATCGTGCAGATCCTATCACCACTAAAAGTCAAAGCTGATACATGGGAAGAACAAGTTCTTCAGGTTTTATTGGACAAACATTGTCTTTCAATTTTAAGCATGACCAAAGAAAACGCAATGACTGCTTCAATGATTTGTGCATGTTGTAATATTTCTATAAGTGTGGCATACAGAAAACTAAAGTTACTTAAAAAACTCAATCTTTTACGTTCTACATACACTATACAATCGGATGGTAAAAAATCTATGTCATTTCAAAGTAAAACTATTGAAATCAATATATCGTTGTGTGAAAATCAACTACGAATTCATACCACCTTTGCACCCCTTGAATGATGTCGTAATGTCATCCTACATATTCCTTGAATCGTTGTGTGACTCCATTATTGGATTGAACAAAAGCATTCAATCTGTAGCAGTTATCAACAATCGTGGAAGAGTATTGGAAAAAATTTCAAGGCCCAAATTTGCTAGACAATTTCCTGATCATTTGAATGAACTTTTTTGTATGAGCTGTGTTCTACAAATTTCAATAGGAAAAGATTTTGATGAAAATTATGGTCCTATCAGTTATTACATATCAGAAAGGTCAAATCTTACAATCATTACCTTTCCATTGGGTGAAAATATGGTTCTCATAACATCTGACAAAAATACTAGTCCAATAACATTGGCAAGAAAGGCTATGAGTATATTCAAAAATTATGTAAGATATACTCCTTATAATTTAGAATAGACAATAATTAGTTGAGAACAATGGATGAAAAATTATTACAAAAATTGGATTCATTATTATTTATAATATTTGTATTTTTCTCTCTTGCTATGTTTTCTAACAATAATGCATATGCAGAAAATAGAACCATCACGATTCCACTTGGTGCATCAAATCCTCATTTTGAGACAGAAGCTAAATTTTGGTATGAACCTCCAGTTCTGACCATTAATTCTGGAGATACTGTAACATGGCTTAACTCCGATAATGAAATTCATACAGTAACAAGTGGCAAAGGAATCAGCAGAGAAGAATTTGCACAAGGAACGATGACAGGTACTTCTGATGGTTACTTTGATAGCGGATCATTCAATCCAGGACACTCTTGGTCTTTTACTTTTGACAAGGCCGGTACATTTTACTATTTTTGCACAATACATCCTTGGATGAATGGTGCGATAGTAGTAAGTACGACAATTCCAGACTATGCTACTGATGCACAGGGAAACGAGATTGAAAAATTTCCTATAGTCAAATACACTCAAGGAAAAGAGGTTGAAGCAGATCTTACATGGGAACCACATGTCATTCTAACGGGTGAACAAATTACATTTATTTTCAATTTCTATAATCCTATCACATCGTCTTCACTTATGAGTTCAACACCATATCGTTTTGTAATAGTGCAAAATGGAACAGAGATATTCTCAGTTGATGATGCTACTCAGTACAGCGGAGGCTACAAGTATTTTGTATTTGAAAACCCAGGACCTGTGGAGTTTAAGCTTGAAAAGATAGACAACACTAACTTGTCTACACAATTTTCTACACTCGTATTTGAAAATCCATCTAAAATAAAACAGGAAACACCAATAATTCAGCCCGCAAGAAACTTGGCTCTAAGTCAGGCTGTACAGATAGTTTTCATAGGTCCGCCAATTGCCATTGCTATATTTATAATAATTTGGGCAAAATGGGGTGATAAATTAAGGAAAAAGAAAAGCCACTAGTACTCATTCGAACAAAATGAGTACGTATTGAACAAATCTAACCAAACACATCTCCTGTATTTTGTTTGTCATATTTTAGAGGGAAAACTAAACTAGGTGAACAAAACCCATCAAGGGTTCATCCCAAGATAACAAACATTTTTGTTCGATTAACAATTGCAGGATATGAAAATGTAGATCTATGTGATGGCTTTTTTGTGGACTGGATTGGAAGAAGGCTTTCTCTCCGCTGATTTCTTCCTTAGTTTGCTTCCGCATATGGAGCAGTTTGACATTTTTTTTAAAACCTTGTCGCATGCAGGACAAAAATAAACACTATCTAACACCTTGGATATTCCCTTGGTCATTATTGGAATGACTTTGAGATCCAAGTGTTTGCCAACATTTGATACTGTATAATCATCTGTTACCAATTCACCGTCAATCTGAATACATAATGCAAGAACTGATACATCTTCTTTTGATAAACTTGGAAGATCACCTGTCTGATTTGCTTTTTCCAAAATTATATCAATGAATTTTTTTTCTGGCTCTATGATATGTAATCTGCCTAGATCAATGAGTGTCTCTACCGCACCATGACTTTTTTTAATGTGCTTGATTTCTTCGAAGACCAAAGGAGTTGTAAAACTTTGTTCTTGTGAAGAAAATGGTACTCCGGCATAAAATGAGGTTGCATCTAAAACTCTAGAAGCCAAGTTTGCTCATCTGTCTCAAACCTTGTTTTTTCAGTCGTACAAATACTGCTTGTTTTTTGTATTTTCTTATAGTTATCACTTCATCAAATCTGGCAGATTTGATAACTTGTGCATCCATGATTATGTTTGAATCATGATTACTTATGATCTCAACTTTTTCATCGGGAACTACAATTGATGGCAACTTGTTTACAGGTGCAACTGGTGTTATGATAAGAACATTCAGACTTTCATGAAGAATTGGGCCGCCCAAAGAATAAGAGTGTCCCGTGGAACCGCTTGGCGTTGCGACGATTACTCCATCCATCTTCTGTGTTACAGTATCGCTTTGGAATTTGATCTCAAACAATGATGTCTTTGTTAAATTCTCTCTATTGATGTAAATTTCATTTAATGCTGGTGGAAAATCTTGTCCTCCACAAGATGCGACCACTCTGATTCTCTTGTCAAAGAAAATCTTGTCTGCAATGATCTGGTCAATTGCCGTATCAATCTCTGGTAATGTGATTTCTGATAATATGCCCCTATTTCCGCCTACGTTTATTGCAAGATTTGGAACCTCGTTTTCTAGATACCTAAAAGTTCGTAGAGTTGTTCCATCTCCCCCAAGAGTTATTGTCAAATCTAATTTTGTGGTCTTGAGATCCTCTAAGTCATTAACCTTTTTTGTGCCATCCACTTCTACAGCTGAAACAGTGTATACCTTGACTTTTTTTGCTAGTAATTTTTTTGCAACTTTTTTTACTGCGTCCTCTGATTCCTTTGAACCGACTTTACTTACTAATGCGACATTGTGAAGTTCCAATCAAGATTATCAATTCTAATTTCACTTAAAAAGCATATGATGGGAATAAAATATTAAGAACCACACTCGTGAATATGGTAGAAATAAAATGAATTATGCACAACAAGTTTTAGTAGATACAGAAACCGTTGCAAATAATCTTGGTAAATCATTAAAAGTTGTTGAAGTAGACTATGACCCAGAAAATGCCTACAGGGCAGGCCATCTGCAGGGAGCTAGTCTGATCTGGTGGAAGCGAGACATCAATGATCCTATAACCAGAGATATAATCAGCAAATCACAATTTGAAGACCTTTTATCAAGAAACGGAATAACTCCACAATCTGAAGTTGTTTTGTATGGAGACTTTAACAATTGGTTTGCAGCCTTTGTATTTTGGATATTCAAGTATTATGGACACGAAAATGTAAAGATAATGAACGGTGGAAGAAAAAAATGGGAAATTGAAAACAGATCTTATACAAAAGATGAACCACAAATACCAAAAACAAACTATGTTGCACAACCACCAAACGAGGGATTGCGTGCATATCTGTTTGATGTAAGAAGAGCACTTGACAAAAAGGATACAGTTCTAGTTGATGTACGTTCACCAAAAGAATTTTCAGGAGAAATAACTGCTCCGGCAGAATATCCGATGGAGCATGCTCAAAGGGGAGGACACATTCCAAATGCAAATAACATTCCTTGGGCAAGTGCAGTCAATGACACTGATGGTACTTTCAAATCCGTAGAAGATCTCAAGAAAATTTATGAAACAAAAGGTGTCACACCTGACAAAGATGTCATATGCTATTGTAGAATAGGGGAACGATCTTCGCATACTTGGTTTGTTCTAAAATATCTACTTGGGTATCCTCAAGTTAGAAACTATGACGGTTCCTGGACTGAATGGGGTAATATGATTGGAAACCCAATCGAAAAATAACGAAACTAATCCAGAACTACCAATTCTAAAAAAAGGTATATTCTATGCAATACTTGATGATCCTGTTTTTCTCATAATGGAAGACAGAACTAAACGTGGTCTCACTGTTCTAGAAAGATCGATTGATGAAAAATATGGTGTCAATTCTGATAAAGGAATGATCTATGACATGGATGGAATTGGGCGTAAGATGGGCATAAGGTGGTTCTTTCCAAAAGACATCTATGGATTTGACAAGGTTCTTGAGCATGCAACCGAGATGGAACAAAGATACAAAAAGATCCGAGAAGAGACTTGCCCTGATTATTAAGAAGCATTTTTAAACTCTTTTTTCATAATACTTCTCAGATGTCACTCCTGCTAAAGGATAAAGTGTATACAGTTCAATCGGCTACATCAAAAAGAGGAGTCTATCCTTTACACAGTTACAAATTAGGTCTTTATCGTCTTCCTGTAAAACTTGAGGACACTTATGAAATTGATTCTATTGTTAGCGGATTCAAGAAAGTTTTTGAAATGGATAAATTTGCTGACAGAATTTATGCTACATATCGCTGGAAAGAAGAAAACATGCCAGACCCAGACGATAGTGGATACAAGTCAATAGATCTTGAAGTTCAAGTTGAGATTGTAACAGGAGAAGTTGTAGATATGATCTACCAAATATACCCAGTTGAAAAATATGGTGACGGTTTATGGGTTGAACATTATAGAAAGAAAGCAGATGCAAATGCAAAGATGATGATTGATACAATTTTACGAAATAGTGTTCTTGCTGACAAAATGGTAGAGCATGAAGTAAATACAAAAAAAATAACACCAGAGCAAGCCCTACAAGAATTGGAAACAATGACACCACTAGCTCAGATAGTTGCTAATGCAAAACCAAAACCAAAACCAGCAGCTCCACCGCCCGGGCAACAAGTGGTGGAAGCAGAACCTGAAACACCATCTGGAGCAAAGCCGGGTCCAATCGATGTTGACTTTAAATCAAAACTCAAAGTTGTTGAGACTTTTACTGCTCCATCAAGTCACAAGATCAAAGTATTCGGTCACAGAAAGGGCAATGAGATACTTGGAATCTGGGGAGAATTTGTATCAGTTGATTATGATATCTGTGTAGGTGACGGTGCATGCATTGATGCATGTCCTGTAAAAGTTTACGAATGGGCTGAATTTGCAGGCAATCCAGCTTCTGAAAAAAAACCGTTGATGGCAAGAGAACCTGATTGCATATTTTGTCTAGCTTGTGAAAACGTATGTCCAGTCCAAGCAATCAAGATATCAAAGAAAGGTTAAGAAAAAAATTTTTAGCGGTACGCCTATAAAGACTTTCGAGTTGAAAAACTCTGAATGCCTTTACATGCCATTCCAAATCCTTTAACACAATTTCTGTGGAATATGTTCATCAGCATTGCAATGATAATCACTCTCTATACTTGCAATTTTTACTATCTTGTAATAATGTCAAGACACCAAAAAAAGAATAACTCTATAGAATTGACAGAAATCCCAACCGTTACAGTCCAACTTCCAATCTATAATGAAAAATATGTTGCTGCAAGATTGGTAAATGCTGTATGTGCTCTGGACTATCCAAAGGACAAACTCTGCATTCAAGTACTTGATGATTCCACTGATGAAACACATTTGCTACTTGAGAAACTAGTTTCTGAATACAAGAGCAAGGGCTTTGACATACACCATATACAAAGATCAGACAGGAAAGGATACAAGGCTGGTGCATTGCGAAATGCAATGAAATCTACAAAGGGAGATTTTATTGCAATCTTTGACGCTGATTTTATTCCTCCCACCTGGTTTCTGAAAAGGGCATTGACTTATTTTTGCACACCAAACATTGGATTGGTTCAATGCCGATGGGGGCATGTTAATGAACAGTATTCTCCTCTCACAAAGGCACAAGCCCTAAGTCTTGATTTTCATTTTTTGATAGAACAAAAGGCAAAAAGTAATTCACATCTCTTTATGAGTTTCAATGGTACTGCTGGCATTTGGAGAAAACAGTGCATAGATGACTCTGGTGGCTGGCACACTGCTACACTAGTTGAAGATCTAGACTTGAGCTATAGAGCACAGATGAAAGGTTGGAAGTGTGTATTCATTCCTGATATTGTTGTAGATGCAGAACTTCCAGTCCAAATGAACTCTGCAAAAAGACAGCAATTTCGATGGGCTAAAGGTTCGATTCAATGCGCCATAAAATTACTTGGCGGTGTTGCGATAAAGAAAATACCTGTTGATACCAAAATCCAGGCATTTGTTCAACTCACAAGACACATTGTTCATCCATTGGTATTGGCACAGTTTCTAATTTTGCCAATACTATTGGCTTCAAAAATAAATCTCTATGTGATAAGCGGATTGCCGGCATTGACAATAATTGCATACTTGGCAATGGGACCTGTGGCATACATCATGGTAATTCGAGGGATGTATGCAAAAAAATGGAAATCAAAGACGCTTTCATACTTGTATCTGATAATCTACTCTGCTGGCATGTCTGTCAACAATACTGTTGCAGTCTTTGATGCATTTTTTGGAAAGAACAATGAATTTTTACGTACTCCAAAATTTGGGATAATAAAAAATGACGATGATTGGAGAGACAAAGCATATGCTTTACCATTCACAAAAACTACTCTTCTTGAGATATTCTTTGGAGTATATGGAATAATAGGAATATTTGTTGCAATATTTTCCAATAATCCTGTATTTGCTCCAATCTTGGGTATCCAAGCTATTGGATTTTTTTATATTGCATATCTTAGCATATCTCATTCAACATTTAAAAAAGGCAGATCAAGAGAGAGAGTCGAATCAAAGGCAGAGAAAATGGCAAACAATTACTATAAAGCTGCATTGGCAGGCATACTTGTATTAATCATAGTAGGTGTAGTCATGGCTTTTGAGGAATATGGTACTACAATTTATCCACTTGATCAATCAAGAGGAATATTGCTTAGAATTCAAGCCACATCTGATCCACAATTAATCAGTAATGATATCAAAACGGTTCAACAACTTTTACCAAAATCTGGAAACCCTGTCTGGATATTTCCTACCTCTGATACGGATTTTGGATTGATGCAAAAAGACCTTGAAACAATGTCATCTACAGTAGATAAAATTTCTACCACTACGCCTGATACTGCCGCATTTCATACTGGAATGCTTAACGTCCATTACCAGTCTTCAACATTGGTATTCAATTTACTTGATGCAACTCCGTACATGTATGTCAGCATCTCAAACATGTTGTTTGGTAGTATCTGGGTTGCAGTCATAATTGGAATCTTTGCTCTCTTGAAGAAGAAGAAACAGTCTCTTGACAAAAACGATGAAAGCTAACTAGTAATATTCAATTCGCGTCTTATTTCATCTACTGCACGTATTCCGAAAAGATCACGAACTTGCTCCATCCTGATTGATTCTTTTACAATATCAGAACCAAGCTCTGTTATCAACAACCTGAATACGTCTGTAAATCTTATTTCCCATCTGTCTGCACAATCTAGAATTTTTGATATGCTCCACTGTCTTACCTCTATGGGTAATGGCATCTTTGTTTCTACTTCTATGGAAATTTTATCAAACAAGTTTACCATGTCTTTTGTCTGACCTGTCATTTTTTCGATATCTTCTAGTGTACCATATTTTGATTCGGAACGCATCCTGATGTTTGACTGGAACTCTGACAAGCGAAGCAGTCCCATGACTTCATGTGAAGTGTTCTGGGATGTCTTGTGAGTAACACTGCGAATATCCTGCAGCTGTTGTGAAATCTCGTATGTTTTCTTGTTAAACTCTGAAATTGATGCCGAGTTTTTGTTTAATAGTTCTGCAAAATCAGATATTTTTTCGTCCAAATTCTGGTTCTTTCCAACTATACTGTCCTTGAAATTGGTAAACTCTGAATTGATGCTCCTAATGTCATTACCAAGTGCCGATAGCGAGTCTGTCTTTTTGATCAGAGAATCAATCTCAAGGCCTACATTTCTTATCTGGGAATTCATGCTTGACATGGCATCTGTTTTTGTGATAATGTCGCCTAGCTCGCCTTTGAGGTTTGATATGCTTTGTTCCAACCCTGACATTTTCTCAGCCTTTGAGGATATCTCTCTTGTATCTTGTCTGACCTCCTCAATCTCTTTATGTAAATTGGACAGTGATTCTGTTTTTGATGATATTTCGCTTGTACTTTTTCTTAATTCTCCTATTTCATTGCTGAGGCTGGAAAGTGATTCTGAATTGTTTACTGCATGTTTGATCTCTTCTCGTATCTTTTCTGTTTTTTCTGATACGTGCATTATCATCTTGGTGTTATTTCTTGTTGAATCCAAATTGTCAGCAATGCTCTGCATTATTTTGTTAGTGTCTGGCATAGATTCTTGCTTGTCGCGAATCTTCTCTACGTGGTCCTGGAGTTTATTTATTTGATTATTTATCTTGTCTATCAAATTAGAATGGGCCTTGACTTGACTCATTCCAGAAAACAGGCGCTGGGTATCTTCTTCAATTATGTTCATCTGCCTAGAATTTTTTTGAATCTGATCTAGTGACGAGTTTACTGATGATATCATGTCTTTCATGGAAATCAATATCTTTTGATTTTCCACAAATATCTTTGACATTGTTTTTACTTCGGACGCTAGGGTCTTGGTAGCATCTGAAATTGAAGACATTTTCTTGACAACATCATGTGTAGAATCTTTGGGTTTTGGTTTTGATTCTTGACGCTTTGGCTTGGCCACTTTAAATTACAATGATGGCAACCGATAAAAAAGTTAGGTTTTGATTTTAATTGATACAAAAAAGAAACCAGGTTTAGTTATTGACTAAATCTGGATCATGAAGACTTTCATGGAAAGTCTTTGCTACTAGACCATTTGCAGTCTCAAAGAACTGCTTTGGACAAAACTCACAATTTAACATACATTACGGTATCATACGGTACTATTAATGACAAGGTAACTTTGCTATTACCCTGCTGCCTGATTTATTTTTCTAGTTTTAATGAAACCGAGTTTATGCAGTATCGTAAGCCTGTGGGGTTTGGTCCGTCATCAAATACATGGCCTAAATGAGCACCACAGTTCTTACACAATGCCTCGACTCGTAACATGCCATGACTGGTATCTTCCTTTGTTGTTACGTTATCAGAAATTGACTCCCAAAAGCTTGGCCATCCGGTTCCAGAATCAAATTTTGTGTCTGAACTAAATAATTTGGCTCCACAACACAGGCAGTTGTAAACTCCCTTTTCCTTTGAATCGTGATATATTCCAGTAAATGGTGGCTCCGTGCCTTTCATCCTGCATACAAAATATTGGTCCGAAGTCAGTTTGTCTTTCCATGGATCGTTCTGTGGTTCCAATGACTCTCTCATTGGGTCTTTTAGGATTTAATCCTTGAGTCCATAACGTTAGTTTCTATATTTTCAAGCAGTCAGATACCCCAGGTATAATTCATCATATGATCAGTATACCCAATCATCATTCTGCAATGAGATCTTATTTTATTATGCCTTATATTATGACTGATCTCTGTCTCTGCAGTTTTCGTGTCTGTTATACCTGAGATAACAAATTTTCACCAATTTGTTACCCTGTATCACCTCGGATATTAAATAAAATTTTGTAGAACCATGCCTGTGAAAGGGGAGATACTCGAAAAAATTAACTTTTCTGGAGTAAGCGGAATTAAGAAGATTGATCTGAAAAAAACATTCGGCAAGGACTGCGAGGGCATACTTGAAGAGTTGAAGGCAAACGAGCAAATTTTCATTGAAAAAAAAGGTGTAGCGTATTTTGTCTGGACTAGAGAAAATTATGTCCAGCATATCACACAAAATGATCCAAAATTCAAAATAATACTTGGCATGCTAACCGGTGTAAACCAGTCTCTTGCAAAAGTGCAGGCACATGCGGATGTTTTACAAGAAGAACTAGAACGAACTGCGCTGACTGCTAGTGTTTCTAGACATGATGATTTTGAGGGAGTCTTTAACAGCTCATTGAACGAGTCTTCTACCTCTATAGGGTGGGTTCCATTTGATAAAATCAGAGAAAAAGTTTGTGAAAACCAAAACTTGTCCAAGGAAAAATTCTATCAGATGGCAACAAATTTGATTGAAAACCATCATGATAGATATGAAATCTCATCAGGAGGCCAAGAGGGAATTGTAATGCGCGGACTAGTTCATGGTTATGTGAGGAACATATGACATATCCGTATAATTTAGATTCAAATCCATATCCTAGTAGCCCAACCCCGACAGAAAAAGATGCAAAGATACTTGGAGGAAAACGACACAAGGAAGCAAAAGCTGCAATACTAGAATGCATCAAGGAACTAAACAGAAAAGTAGAAGGCAAGACTGCAGAAAATGGCGATTTTAGAGTAATCTCTGTTGTACAGGATGTGGGTTCTGGAAAAACTCACTTGGCTTTGCATATCAAGAGTCTCAAAGGACGACACAATGTAGAGTGCTCATATGTTGATCTATCTACAATCTCACCAAAATCTGTATCTGGAATATACGATGCAATGCTAAAGGGATTTGATAATGAATTCTTTGTACAATTAAGAGTAAAGTTCCTAAATTATCTAAGAGAAAATGCAGAACAAGGAGACAATTCTGCCAAAAAAGCACTTGACTATACTTTTGTAAACAAGCTCACTGGCATGACAATAAAAGAAAAGACTGAAGATATCATATCTGGAAAGCAATCTGCATCTATAGAAAACCTAACGGCATTTCTGGTTCACAAATTTAACTATCACGAGTCTATTTTGATTAAAAATGTAATCTCAAACTCGTTTGATGAGGTCAAAAACTTGGAAACCCTCATTGGAATGTTGTCATCAATATCAAAACTGACACATAGATTCTTGGGTAAAGTTCTTGTCTTTGAAATAGATGAGCTTGATGGAAACAAGGACTCGATCGAATTCATAAAAGGTGTGATAAACGCACACCTTCCAGCTTCTGTATTACTATTGATATCAACACCATCTGGTTATCTAGAGATTCAAAATGTCAACCCGTCTGTATTTGATAGGCTAGAGAAAGCAAATTACAAAATTGATCTAGCAGGCTCAAACTCCAAGGATGAACTCGCTGAAATTGTTACTGAATACATAAAACATGCAGATAAGAACGGCAAATTTGGTTCTGAAGAACAACAAGAGCTAGGTGAAAAAATTCAGGTACTATATGACGAATTTACAGAATTCAGAAACGTACGTTCTGTTATCAATATTTTATACCAAGCAATGGAAAAAGCAATGCAGTCTGATTCTAAAAAAATTGATGAATCAGTAATTGACGAGGCAATAAAGCAATCATACCCAGGACTAAGAGTGCGAGGAAGCATAATGAATATTCCAATATCTGATTTTCTTACAATACGAAGAAATTACACCAACAATGAAAAAGAAATCAAAAATGCAGTCAAAAGCCTAACTATATTTGCTCAGGAAATGGGCTCGATACAGAAATTAGAAAAACAAAATCTACTCCTTGATGCAGTTTACCAAGATAATTTTGGATCCAAAGTAGGATTGGCAGTGATTGCAGATGAACTAGGCATCCCTGACCTGGAACAAATCTCTGATATTTCAAAATCTGCCATAGTGGACAAGCTGGTTATACTCACAAACAAAAAGATTCAGGCTCCGTATAATGCCACAGTTGTAAACATGGACAAGTCAAAGGTGGTTGATTTGATATATTTCAATAACAAGTATAATGGCAAAAAAATAACAGAAGAAGACAATGAAAGAATAGATCTTCTGGCAAGAACTCTTAGCATTATCTGATCTTTTGTCAAGTATCTTTTTAAAAAGTCTAGGTGCATCTCTTGTATGGTAAGCGAACTAGAGCAATTTCTCTTAGAAAGGCACAAGGATGTTACACTTTTTGATTATGAAGGAAAAAAGGTTCCTTGCATAATTTTAGATGAAAAGAAATTTGATACCCTAATGAAAGCAATTGCTGGAAAACCAGTCTCTGTTGAAACTAATCTTAACATACTTCAAGATGGGTTGGGCCATGTTTTTGTCAGGGTGACATTGCAATTTTCACAAGGCGGTATTGAAGAAAAATTTCTCATATATGCAAATGAAACTGTTGATTTCTTTGAATCATTGGCAGAAACCACAATGCTTGCTCTTTCTTCTCCTAATTCGTCATATGGTAACTCTAATGTGTTTATGATCCAGTTACCAAAACCTGAAAGGGCTCAGAATGCATTAGATGTAATCAGAAAAGGATTGCATAAGTAAATGCGGTTGCCGGGATTTGGACCCGGGTCGCAGAATTGGCAATCCCGCATAATAACCAAGCTATACTACAACCGCTTAACCGATTTAGAAATTATTAGTCTATTAAAGGATACTGTTTAGAATACAATTTTTTAACATGGTGTCAAGTAGTATATCGTGGATAAACAACTTGAAGGAAAAATAAATCAGAAAATAAGTGAGGTCGCAGACAAGTCAGATGAAATTTTTAAAATTGTAAACTCATTAGATGAATTAAAGACTCGCTCTGATTCGTTTGGTTATGGGATTGTGATAGGAAGATTATACAACTCGTTTTATTATCAATGCAGAAGAATTCTAAAGCGTGCTCCTACAAATGAAGAGTTTGAAGAATTTCTTGAAATTCTAAATAAACGACAAAAAGAAATTCTTAGCCTGTTAAAGTCTGATTAGGCCGCAACTTTTAGCGGAATTACTTTGAGCATTGGAGTGCATGGTAGTTTTACAGATGCACCGTGTAGGGCTTTTTTTGCAGCTTCAAGATGTTCTTTCTTGACATGTGCTTCCATTATCACTTGGCCAATTTCAATACGTGCTGCTAAACTTACAGCTTTACCAAATGCACCTCTCATTCCTTCTGACAATCTGTCTGCACCTGCTGTGGAGATCATCTTGTTTTCTCTTAGGAGAATGTGTGGATATACTCTAAGTGTTGAATAATAGCCTGTTTCACCAGTGACTGTTTCTATTGCTTTATTTGCAGACAATCTTGCAGATTCAATTGCCATGTGTCTTATCTGCATCTTTTGACTGGAACATAGCTGTACGCAAAAATCATAATCACCGTCTTTTTTTCCTCCGTAAAACTTTGCAATTTTTATCTGAGGCTTACCCTTGATGTACTTTTTTCTTGTATATGGTTGGCCATTTCCAACGCGGTAATTTGCTCCGTGCATGATAACAGTTTTTTTTGTTTAGAGTCCTATATTTTAACCGTGAGATCATAAACTGTATTTTCTACGTACTATTGGTACCAAATTAGTCTAAATCATGTTTCATTCTGGTTATACTGATTGTCTTACCATATCTCTAAAAGAGATTTTTCTTGACATGCGCAAGATCTATTATATTACTAATGGTTCCATGAATCTCAATGTCTGAATTAGAGTCCAAGGTAGAAGGAGTGCTGGTAAAAGATCACGCACTTGTATCTGACAAAGACATGCAGCATGTCTTGGAACTAAAAGGATTTGGAGAAATGGTGAAAAAGAAATTCCTCCTAGAACCGTTTGAATCATTATACTTGCTCTATGTTGACAGACTCAAACTTTTCAGGGGAAAACAAGTGATGGATTTTGATTCTCTTATGACCGAATGCATGAAGGCTGATCCTGATGCTTTTACTAAATTTCTCATATATAGAGATCTAAGAACCAGGGGATATGTAGCAAAAGATGGTTTTGGATTTGGGTCTGACTTTAGAGTTTATGAGCGAGGGCAATTTGGAGAAAAGGGTGCAAAATATGTTGTATTTGGGATGACTGAGGGCAAGCGGGAAAAAATTGGTTTACTACAAAAACAAATTGAAGATATCACTACAATGGGAAAAGAACCGGTACTTGCTGTAATTGAACGACGTGGAGAGGTAATTTACTATAAAGTTTCTAAAATACAATTTCATCAAAATAAAGATCAACCCATGTCTTCAAGTATAGAATCTTAAATACGATAAAACTGTTTTTTATATCATGGAGTTCAAAGAGATTTACTGTTTTAACTGTAAAAAAACTCTAGGCAGGTATAATGATAAATATTTTTCAGATCAAAAAATGGGAGAAATAATAAAAGCAAATCACGCTTCGCACGTTTATGAAGGACATGAAATTGTAGTAAAAAGAGTCACTACTTGATTATCTTATGATATTGAATTTTTACTCATCAATCATAAGCAATTGTTTTATAGCTATGTCCGTTTTCTAGAACTGTTGAAGACTACATTATTTCTAGTCAGTTCTGTTATTTTGTTTGGATTTGTACAGTCTGCAATGGCAATGAGCAGCGACATTACTCTTACTGCACCTAGCATGGTGGATACATCTGGACAAAAAATTTCTAGTTTTCATGCTGGACAACAGATTGGTGTTGAATCTACGCTTACAAACAATGGTAACTCTGAACAAAAATTCACCTATCTGGTACAGGTCATAGATAGTACGGGTGGAACAGATTATCTTGAAGGTACCTCGGCATCAATGCTACCAAGCCAGTCATTTACAGCATCTCAAGTATGGATTCCAAAAACTACTGGACAGTATACCATTGAAGTATTTGTTTGGAATAACCTATTTTCTGCAATCCCATTAACTGATGTGTTGCATACCACCGTCACCGTAACCTAATAAAATCTCAAGTTTGTACAGTCTTGCAGTTTTTGGATTTAAGTCTTAGGTAGAAATTCATAGGACAAATTCTTCTCATTGCTTAATTACAATCAAAATTTTTGAATGTCATGCCAGATGAATCATGTAGAACCTGTGGTGGAGAACTAGCTAGTCATGCACTATGCTCAGACTGTAGAAAATCCACTCAAAAGAAATGTAAAATGTGTAACAGTATCACACTCTTGCAGCCGCATCAACACTGCATGAAAAATTCATTGGCTGATGCAAAACAATCTCTTGTCCAGGTAATTTCTAATGACAAGGCTTCAAAGGCCAGACGAAATTCATTGCATTTCTCCTTTCTTGCTCTTGCTGTTGTGGGCGTTTTCATTCTAGGATTGACCGTATCATCATACCTTGGAGTTTCTCAGGGGATACCTGATGAAGCCCAGGCTACAAATTCCAGCAATATGGAAAAAACTCCTCATTTTTCAATGGCATCTGGAACATCATATGATAACTGTCTTGCATATGGTAGTGGTGAATCAATCACCGTAACCTGTCCTACTGCCAACGGCTCTGTGTACAAGGGAATCTTGGATATGCCACAAGACTTGAAAAAAGACTTTGCAGATTCGGTATTTTCAATTCGTGGAGTGTCAGTAATGGAAAATTCTGATGGTACTGTAACGTTACAATATCATCTCAAAAAATATGTAACAGATTCATTTGGCAATTAGAAATATTCTAGATGAATGAAAAGTGCTCCCGCCGGGATTTGAACCCGGGATCACTGCCTTGAGAGGGCAGTATGCTTAGCCGGACTACACCACAGGAGCTTAGCTAAGCCATCAAGAATAGCAATTTAAAGGAACGTTTTGCCTTTGAATGGATTTGTAAATTTTAACAGCTTTGATACTTTATAGCAAAACCTCCAGTCTGATTTCTCATGGATGTAAAACAAATTCCAAAATTACTTTCACTTTCTGATTTTCCTGTTGGTTTTGGTGGGTGCAGAAATGATGGAACTCACTTTGAATGCTGTGAATATGACATGACAGTAATGGATGGACAATCTGGAGAATCAATTCATCGCATTGCAGACGATTTTGTAAGAGTTCGTCATCACTCCCTTGATGATTCTAGTAGTGATGTTTTGTATCACCTACAGGATGTGAGTGTTATCACTGACGATCAGTGGACGCTGCGAATGTTGTTATCAAAAATTAAAGAAAAAAAAGAATCTATTACCATGTCGTATGCCAGAAGCTGTCTTGTTGATGCAGGAATTTTTGCCAACAAGGCAAAAGATTCTGTTAAACTCAAGGATCCTTTTGCAGGGGTGTGTATAAAATGTGCAGCATATTCTCTGGCTGATGCCATACTTTGTCTTAATCTAAAAAGACCCAATCCGACTCATATGATGGAAATCATACGAAACATGAAGACAGACAAGGTAAACCAAAAATTTTCTACAATCCATCAAATTCTTGGAATTGAGCGAGCCTCAACATCACTGCTTTCAAGAATGGTCAAGTCAACTATTGGATTTTCTGACATGACAGAAAACAATGGAAATTCTGGAATCATCCAGAAAAAATACGAGTATTTTGTAGCAAACTCACTTCTTTCGGATTGTTATTTTTATCTCGGATATGTAAATCGAAACAATGTGCTTAAAATCCGAAATCAAATTCATAAAAACCCTGAATTTATCCATGTGTTAAAAGTGGGCCTTGATATTGAAAGTGACCTTACGGTAATTGACAACCAAGCAACAATGTTGATGCAATCTGCAAATGAAATACTTGGAAATATGAAAACTCAGCCATAGGGTAAATGTTCCTCAATAGACATCTTTCGATAACTTTTAAAACCCTGTGTGGGATCTCCCAAGTATGACCGATGCAGCATGTGGATGCGATGCGTCCGCTGAAAATAGCACAGAATGCGATTGTGAAATGCAAGGCTCATGTCTTTGTGATGGTAACTGTACTTGCAAAGCATCAGTTTGCAAAGATCACGTAGCATCATTCTGATATAGGTTTTAGAACCTTTTTTTCTTTTATTTTTTAAAAACTAGATGTTTTACTTTTCGTTCTCGTCTTTTATGCCCCATGTCTTGACTAGTTCCTTTTGAAACTTGTCTACCTGTTTTTCATTAAGGGCCTCTCCGCAATTTTTGTGTGTTGGAACAACAACCATGCCGTCTAGCTTAAAGTCTACTTCATACATGTGCACTTTTTCACATTCACACATATTCGGAATAAAATGAATCCACTATATTTGCTTATTTGAAAGATTTAACTAGATCATTTTTTCTAGCAAATGTATGCGAAAGTATACAGTATTCGCGATTTTTGCATTCTTGTTAATTGTTCCTGTGGCATTACAATCTGCACATGCTACTTCAAGCTCTGACTCGTGGTATCCTGGAAAAGGACTCAAACAGGGCGATTACTATAGTTATAATGTATGCTGGACTGACTGGCATAACTGCGCCCCATTTCAGATGAATTTCTGGGTTAAAAATGAGACAAAGGATGGAAGTGGATGGAATGTTGTATTTGCAGTAGTTGACGGTTCAAATGTACAAAAGGGTATCATGACAATAGGAAAAATAACTCCAGACCCAACATCTTTTGATAATAACATTTCTGATTATACTGGAGTTTACCGAAGTACTGTTTCTTGGCTAGATTCTTTTGCAACAAAGGATAATGCAAAAACTTTCAATGTCCCAGCATGGGGTAGAACAGGTTCAGTCGGTGGACAATCTGTTGGTCCTGTGGATCATGAAAAAGTTACAGTGGGAGCTGGCACGTTTGACACATGGGTTATTGGATGGCATAAGGGTGTTGATAATAAAATATGGGTAGATTCTAGTGTTCCATTTCCAGTAAAGGCTATCGTATATGTTGATGTAACAACTGGTGTACCGCCTCCAGATTATACTTTGGAATTATTAAAGATGGGTAATAGTCAGACCGAACCTGATGTAGTGAATGTTTCACAGACTGCAACAAATGTAGTAAGTGCACAATGTGAGGTACCTGACATGTTCCAAGACTCTGTTCATAATGCAGTTACAACTGATTCAAGTTCAATGGTTGTTGATTATAGGTATAGCCCGTCTAATCCTCACAGTGGATGTCCAATAGAATTTAGATTGTCCTTTGAGCAAAACTTTGACCAAACCCAAAAATTCAGCAATTTACAATATGATATCTTCATAGTGGATAACAATGATAAGAAATTGTACTCTCTTGCTCAAGATAAGGGCAGAACAGCTTTGTTTGCACCAGTTGGTGATGATGACAACACATTTGTCTTTAAAGGAACACTTCCTGTAACTCATTTTGTTATTGCCGCATTGGGTACTGGTGCTGAAGGTTCTCTTCCAGATACTAGCTCTTCAGGACTGGTACGAGTTGATGTAAAGACACAAGAAGCGTATGGTGGCTCTACAACTACTGATAATGGAACTACAAACCCACCACCTGTTAACACTACAACAACACCCACACAAATTTCAGTAAACATTCCAAAGGGCTCTACAGACAGCAATGGTGTTACCTATGATCAAAAAGATGTCTCTGTAATGCCAGGCACTACTATAACCTGGACAAATACTGATGACAAACCTCATTCGATTACAAGTGGTTCTGCACAAACAGGACCTGATGGCAAGTTTGACAGTGGATTGATACAGCCTGGACAAACATATTCTCATACTTTTACTGATGCAGGATCATACAGTTACTTTGACCAACCAAGCCCATGGTTATCGGGCTCTGTAACAGTGGGTCCAGCAGTACCAGAATTCCCATTGAGTTCACTCTTGATAATGGTAATTGTAGTTGGTCTTGGAGTTTTGTTTGTCCGAGTAAATCCCAGACTATCAAATAAACTATAAAAAACTAGTTGAAATAATGCCCAACATAAGAATAGTAGCTATTTTTGCTGTCATTGTAATTGCTGCAGTAGCTGGAATTGCATGGCCATTTCTTGCAAACATGAAACATGATTTTCTGCTACAACCTGTACAGGCAAGTCAATGGACTATGGGAAAAGGATCAGAATACAACCCTGAAATGGTTTATCAGGTTTCTTTTAACCAGACAAAATTTTCTGCTGACATGAAATTTCTTCCAGCCTCTGGAGGAGCACAACAACTCCTAGTCAAGATAAATCCAAGTGATGGTGGAAACGAGATAGACCAGACTGTAAACATTGGATTGGTTTATGATTTTGTAAATACATCTAATGAATCAAAATCATACTTTGACATCTTGAACCAATCTATATTTTCAATGAGGGACTATGCAACTGAAGCCAAGTATCTTGCTAAAGATGCAGAATGGGGTGACCTGTATATTGGTGCAAATCAAGAAAAACTCAAGGTAACTGATTCTGGAAAAATGTCATTCCAATTTGGCTCTACAAATGCATATCTTTTATCATATAGAATAGGTGCTAATATCAATAAAATCTGGATAGTTGATAACTTGCCGCTTCCTGTAAAAGCTGAAATTTATGATCCAGATGGAAATCTCCAATATACTTACGAGCTAGTTTCGCTCAAAGCCTCATCCACACCAGGCTTTACCTCATAACAATTCTCAAACAACCAATCGCAGAAATTTTTGATTTTGTCATTTATCTTGCCCCATACATGTAAGGAAGCTGGCAAGACATCGAGTCTATAGTTTTGATCAATTACTCGCACTCCTTCTTTTCCTTCATACATGTAGGCATCCTGGATCTGGACATTTCCTAGTGCTTCGGTAGCTTTTGATTTTATTGTATCACGTGGTATGGGAAACGATTTGGCATTTCTCTGGAACACAAATCCAATGTTTTCTGTTCCGTATGATTCATAGTCTTCGATTTTTCCTCTCTCGGGAAAATTAAGTGAAACTTTGATGTTGTATTTTTTTCCAACACTTGATGCAATTTCGTTTATTGTAGTAAATGCAAGGCCTGGGCTCTTTTTTAAGAGAAATCTGATCTGAGGACTGTTTGATTTTAGTTCTTGTTGTAGCCTAGAAGATATCTGGGAGAAACTCATGTTTATGATCCAGAAAATTTCTCATATATGCATTAGGTTTGTTTATCATAAATAACCTCCAAATTCAAACAATAATGTGTTAACGTTATATCTTAAAACAATGATTTGAATACAAAATTCAACTGGGTTCAGATTTGTGAGAATCTGAGTCTTACAGGGCTCATAACTTCTGGTAAAAACTTTGAAAATACAAAAAAATAGTATACATACTATTCGGTTCATGTTGTATAAGATCGGTATTTTCAACAACATGAACCATGTATAGAGTCTGCATAAATAACTACGTCATAGTGATTCAAAAGACTGTGTTTGTTTATTTCAAAAATAATCGAAAGTAATAGAACAATGTTCTATAAAAATTTCATACAACAAAACTCTTTTTAATGATACCATATCCCGTACAAAGGGATATGGTAAGTAGCGATAGGCTTATCGCAGATGTAGTTGGAGTTGTCATAGAAAAAGTTCTAATGGAGATCAGCGTTACTGCTCACAACAAGATGGTAGAAATACTTGGAAATTACAACATGACATTTTCAGATTGTTACAAAAAACCCCATATTGTCAACTATGCATTAAAGGAGATATTTGGTAATGGTTATCTATCCACGGTGCAAAAGATCAGAAATGAACTCATGGGTGTTGATGAAGACCACAGGATTGATATGTTTATTGCACTTGTAAGTGAATAATAGAAAACCTAACTGCCCAACTAAAATATTTCATCAACCGAAGGTAACAGCGAGAAAATCAGTAAAAATCAACCTCTAAGTATCCAGTGTAAATTTCTAATAACTTTAAAACTGTGTGTTAATTTTGATCACACTAGCAAATTAGTATCACTATATTGTGAAAATTGTGATGACTCTGCAACCAAAGGAATTAGGTATAAAATCATCAGATGAATGGATGGTATCAAATGAGCTCAAGGAATTAGACGCTGCTGAAAGTGAACTTGTAGAAAAAGAAAAACACCTGACTATGCTTACCAATGAATCTTTTTCAAAAATGAAAGAAGTATCTAAAATTAATCGTGATCTGCAAAATAGAATCAAATCTTTGCAAGAACTGAGTGCATCACTGAATAGGAAAAATGATGAACTAAAAATGGCAAATAAAGAACTTGAAAGAAAAACTATCCTTAATGATCAAGTGAGTTTGGAATTAAAAGAAAAATTAGAACGAGTCACTCAAAAAGAAAAAGAATTATCCATGCAGCGTGATTTTTTGACAAGACGGCTGGATGAAACAACCCAAGATCTAGTCAAGGCAGAAAAGTTTGCTATAATTGGAGAGCTTTCAGCTAGATTGGCACACGATCTTAGAAATCCGCTTTCAGTCATAAAGAACACCATGGATGTAATGTCAGCTAAACAGAATATGAAAATCGAGGAACGATTACAACACATAGCAAGATTCAAGAGGGCAGTTCAGCGTATGTCACACCAAATAGATGATGTGTTGGATTTTGTAAAAAAAACTGAGATGATGTTACATCAGGTATCATTGCGCTCAATCATAGATAGCGCAATCAACGTTATCCTAATTCCACCTAATGTCAAAATATTTCTTCCATCAAATGATGTATCAATAATGTGCGATTCTAGAAAATTAGAGGCAGTTTTCTCAAATGTTATACTAAATGCAATTCAAGCTATAAATGATAATGGTGAGGTAAAGATACGGGTAATGGATATTGGTACTCATGTTAAAATTGAATTTGAAGATACTGGTAGTGGAATATCTGTCACTGCAATGCAAAAAATATTTGATCCCTTGTTTACAACCAAACAGACAGGAACAGGCTTGGGTCTCTCAATATGTAAAAACATTGTAGAGCAACATGGTGGTACAATTACAGTAAAATCACCACCAACTATCTTTACAATTACACTCCCAAAAAATATGTAAATAACACTATGTGGTCATGACTCATTATGATGTCTACTAATCAGAGAGACTTTTGCATTGACCTAGTGTGAATTGTTTGTATGTCCTGTACAAGCTATCATTATTTTATAATTTAATGTAAAATGATTTATGTCAACTGACGACCAAATGTCCACTAATACTGGTCATGCAGAAATAAGGGCCATTGTAGTAGATGATGATGCAGATGTACGGGAAATCTTCATTGAACTACTACAAATGAACGATATCAAAGTTGTCGCAAACGGCATTAATGGTAAAGAGGCAGTTGAATTGTACAAAATGCATCATCCTGATTTTGTCTTTTTGGATTATTTAATGCCTGAATATGATGGTCTTTATGCAATAGAACAGATAAGAGAGTTTGATCCTAATGGGAAGATAATCTTGGTATCTGGTTCGCATTTTGAAAGAAATGTGTTAGGTGATACTGTAAAGGCAATTATAAAAAAACCAATTGAGATTAGTGAAATATTCAAAGCGATAAATCGGATAACTTTAACAAC
Organism: Nitrosotalea devaniterrae; assembly: GCA_900065925.1. Lineage (GTDB taxonomy): Archaea > Thermoproteota > Nitrososphaeria > Nitrososphaerales > Nitrosopumilaceae > Nitrosotalea > Nitrosotalea devaniterrae. The sequence continues at coordinate 389,212 of LN890280.1, forward strand.
ATGATTTTGAGATAAAAAATTTGACTCAATGATGATTCACCACTGATAAATAATTTTCTAATTACAACTCGATAATTATTGAAATTCAAAATGGGTCCAGATTTGTGAGAATCCGCGTTTTACAGAACTATGGATAATAATAGATTTTGAAAATTTGTATTATAAGATATTTGACTTGTTAACCTATGACTTGCACTATTTTTTTCAATATCTCATTTTCCACATGTTTTGTCCAGAGCATCTCTGGAATATCAACGGCTAGAAATAAGACCGATAAAAGTAGTGCCTCTGCAGCTGCAACAGCGATATTTTGCACCAATTTTCCAATTCCTATGTGTATGGCAAAGTTATTCGAATCCCCCGTGATCATTATTGTAAATGCCCTGTCTGCAGTAATTATGTCTCTGAGAATACCTGCTTTTGTGGCCTGAATGATTATTCCTACTGGTGAGTTAGAGGTCATCTGTGTTTTGTATCCGTCTCCTTCCAACATTGTGATTATTTGTTGTGCTAGCTGATTAAGATCCTTGTTCTTGTTTTGAAATCGTACTATTTTCTCAGAGATCATGTTATCATTAGTGATCTCCTCTAATAATTAAATTGTATTCTATTTCTCTCTGTATTGTAATCTAATTTTAGCCATTTACACTAGTGGTTATGTGATTGTAAAAGTTAGAGTCTTACAGGTCTCTAGATTGAAGACAAAATAGCTCGTAGCGGATATTCAATCCGTCACGTTTGAGCTCTTATTCAAAAAATCTATCAATCTATCATATTTAATACCTGTATTCCATTTTCAGCATTGGGTATCTTCCAACTGATCTTATATTGTAAAAGTCTATGATTGATGTTGAAAGCAATAGTTTGGAAATGTTATAGATGTAATCTGATATTTAAGGAAGAAAATATCGTGGATTTGCATAAAGAAATTTCCAAGCATTCTAGTAGGAAAATTATTTCTCTTAGAATCTAATCCTAATACTATTGTTAGTTGTCTCGACTGATACTTTTTTCTGCGCTAGCTCTTCAATGACATTCTTGTATAGGTGCCCAAGATATAGTGACCAATTTCTAGTCATATCATGTTGAATAACAAAGGTGTTTAGATTTCCTTTGGTTTCACGCGTAAATGGAATGCATGAAACTCTTGCCCATGACTCAATTGTCTGCAAAAAACTTTCAACGGTGTATTCATTTTGCAATATTGCCATCATATCGGTTGTGACATCTTTGGAAATGATATCGGCCATTGTGATGACTTGTTCTTCTGAATATCCGTTCATCAACTGTATTATCAATGATCTTGGAAATGCTACAAGTCCTGCCTTTCCTACATTTCCATCATATCCAATTTGATGCTTTAACATCTGAGTCAGTAGTGTGCTGGGACTGGTGTTATTGATTTGTGCATTTGTTTCAAGTGCGTCTGCAACATCCTCTGGAATTCTAAAGGACATGCTTCTTGTTTTTTGGTGATTCAAAGAACTGTTCTTCTGCATACCATGAATTCTTTTTGTGAGTAATAAGGTGATCTTAAAACATGTTGTATATTAGAAACGAGAGCTATGTATTTACATGAAATATGCGTCTACAAGCAGGAATCGTTTCAACATGGGCAAACAATTGGTTGAGAAACTCTTGTTTCTCTCACGCATTGACCAATACGTAGACAATGCGCATAAGCAAGGAAACAAGCAAGCAGAATTGAGTTTGAAAATACTCAAAGCTATAGAGCAAAAGAACGCAAATATGTTACAAGACTTTCTTGTAGCAGAGAAAAGTATGAACTAGTGTGATTTTGTAACTACATACAAAATCATAATATTGGAAAAATTGCAATAGTTTGATAAAATAAAAAATTTGCGGGGGTTTTTGCCCAAACCACCCAATAGATTGGGTGTCAAAAAGAGCCTGTCTTCGGGATGTGCAGACTGTAATACCCTCCGTTCTACGCCCAATGTGAATACAAAATTATAATTTTCAAAGCCAATTGTCAATCTCTCAAATTATTTTTTTTAAGGTATATTTTCTGGATATTGAATAGTAACTTAAAGAAGCTTTTACGCACAAAATATTATCTTAAAAATTCTCCATTTATCACCATTTATTTCCAATTTTTTAGGCACAAAAGTCAGTGATATAGATCAAAACGTAACTGTATCTGATCTGTATTTTGGTACAATTGGGAAATTCTTTTAATTGTACACGCTTTGAGTACAATTCATGCTCCCAATGGATAACGACGGTGCACCACATGACGAATATTCAGAGCGGGCAACAAGTGTTGAAGATTACAAAGTAACTTGTATCCAATTTATCAAAGATATCAGCGGTGACTATCTTGCATGGGTTGATTATTACAAACTGCCAGAAGAGGAAGACAAGAAGAGACGTTCCCAAATACATGCAATTGTAGAGCGCACCAATGAATGGATGGCAAAGATTGCAACTACCATCAAGGGAGTAGATGTTGTCATGAATGATGGTATACAAAAGATGGCAGAAAATACTGCAGGATATCCATTCCAAATTGGAGTCTTTGTAAATAACATGTCAGGCTATACGCTTGCAAAACCTGGCATAGTTGACATTAACATCAAAGCAGTTGGAAGGCAAGGATTCAAGGTAAAACTTGGATGGCATCAAAAGGACAAGAGATTTTTGATCAGTTCTACTAGTCCTGTTGAAATCGACGAATCAAATATTTCTGATACAGATTCTGACTTACTAGATCTTCATCTAAAAATGGATGCTCAAAAATGTCAACTGCGCGATGTCATATCGTTTACTGTAGTTGTAATTGAAACAAAGGATGGTCAAGAATATGAGCGACGTGGTATGACTACTATTATCCACATGGGCTAACTTCTAAAACTACTCTTGATTCCTCAGATCGTTTGTCTGAATATTTCATCTGTGATATTTTCTTGCACAGTTCTTGGTCCTCTACCAAAGACGCTGTACCTGAAATTATATTTCCCAAATGTTCTATCTTGACGTTTTTGTTGGCTAGAGAGTTTTTCAGCCAGTCACTGTCTGGATTTCTTCTGGAAAAATAGAACTTGCCATTATAGAATACCACCCTGATTTCCACTGCATGCTCCTTGCCTGTCTTTCTTCCTGTGGTGATTAGTACCGCCTTGAACGTACCCTCTTGAATTTCCACAGGAATGATTCTGTTATAAAGAATTTAACCGATTGGATTGAAAACTCTGATACCTGATACAATAAACCGACTTGACAAGTTCAATTCATGGCTACACGAATTGAATATGCCGGAAAACAAGTCAAAGCAGATGACTTTAAGGGAAAAAAAGTCATTGATAGAGAAGGAATAGAGTATGGTAACGTAAAACACGTTCACATCAATACTGATACTCTAGAAGTTGTGGGCATCACAGTCCACAAAGGGTTGCACAAGGACCATTTTCTATCACGTGATTATATAGACAGATTCACTGAGGAATCAGTTCTGTTATCTTCAGCACCAATAAGAGTAGACTCTCAGGTAGTTGACATCGATGGACGCAAGATTGGAAAAATCAAAAGACTTCACATGACAACTGATACAAACGAACTTGAATCAATCGAAATATCTACAGGCTTGGCAGGATCTAGAATCTTTCGCACTTCAGAAATCTGGGGCATTGGTGATAAGGTAATTCTCAGACAAACAAAAGACGAATATAAAAATCCATAAAATCCTTTTTTCATCTTTTTTATTTTGTAATAATATCGTTGATTATATGATACAATCTAGTAGCAATTTATACCAGATCAATCTCTTGGTTTTTGTTGTATGCCGTAGAAACTGACAAGTTGTCCAAAGTTTATCACAGTGGTCTTAAGGCAGTTGATGAAGTTTCAATCAAACTAGAAAACGGTGAGATCTTTGGCTTTTTGGGTCCTAACGGAGCAGGAAAAAGTACCACTATAATGATTCTGACTACATTACTAAAACCAACATCTGGCAAGGCGTTTGTTGCTGGATTTGATGTAGCAACACAGGCAAAAAGTGTCAGGCAAAATATTGGATATGTCCAGCAGGACTCTACCATTGATGAATATCTAACCGGCAGGGAAAATCTAGAGTTGCAGGCAAGACTAAACCACATACCAAAAGATATCAGAACAAAGAGAATAGACGAGATACTGGGTATCATTGAATTGTCTGACAGGCAAAATGAAGCCGCTGTGACATACTCTGGAGGCATGAGAAAAAGGCTAGACATTGGTGGCGGCCTGCTTAACATGCCCAAAGTCTTGTTCTTAGACGAGCCAACATTGGGTCTTGATATCCAAACTAGATACAAAATCTGGGAATATATAAAAAAAATCCATGACGAGTTTGAGATGTCAATATTCCTTACTACACATTACATGGAAGAAGCAGACAAACTCTGCAATAACATATCCATAATTGATAACGGAAAAATCAAAATAACAGATTCTCCAAAGGCATTAAAAAATGCACTAGGAAATGAAATTGTAATCTTTGAAATAAATTCTGAGATAAAACTAGAACAGCTAGTTTCTGAAATAAAAAAACTTGCTACCGTAAAAGATGTCTCCACAAATGGCTCAATCATAACCGTATTTACAACCAGTGGAGATCAATTGATTCCACAAATTTTCCAGCAGGCAAGCAGTCTTGAAATCAAAATAGAAAGTATCTCTCTTACAAAACCAACACTTGATGATGTATTTTTATCTCATACTGGTCGTGCTCTAAGAGAAGATGAGGGTAAATACGACAAGAAAAAAATGCGGGAAAGAATGAGGAGAATTAGGGCATGACAATGTTGCCTGACACTTATACCATTTTCTGGAGGGAGATGAAAAGATACAAAAAATCCCGTAGTGGAATTCTAATACGACTAATCCAGCCTGCTATATGGATCATAGTAATGGGAAATACATTTGCAAGTACAAGACCTTTGATCCAGTCTGTAGGCTTTAGTGGAACTTACATTGAATTCATGGCACCAGGTGTGATAATGCTTACTGCAATTTTTACAAGTATTTTTGGTGGAGTCAACACACTGTGGGACCGACGATATGGTTTTATGAATAAAGCTTTGGTCTCCCCAGTTTCACGGTCGTCTATTGCACTAGGAAAAATGCTTGCAATATCTGTAATCTCTACACTGCAATCAAGTCTGATTCTTGGAATGGCACTTGCACTGGGTGTACACATCTCAAACTTGCTTGTGATATTTCCAATATTGCTTACAGTTACAATATTCTCACTTGGATTTTCTGGAATCTCTGTAATTGTGGCAGCCACATCAAAATCACAAGAGACCTTTTGGGGTGTAATCAATTTTCTTGGAATGCCCTTGTTCATGCTCAGCCCGGCGCTTTTCCCGTTGGAGCTCTTGCCCTCTTGGCTTGCATTTGTGGCAAGACTCAATCCTGTTACCTACGCGGTATTACTAATCCGGCAAATGATGACTGGTACAGTCCAGATATTGCCTGTTGCAATTGAATTGGCGGTAATTACTGGCTTTGTTGTGATTATGGTGGCTATTGCAAGCTATGTATTCACAAGAGAAGTCAACAAGCCATTCTAATTTACCAGAATTGACCAAAATTGTAACAATTTCTAACTAAGGAGATCTTTTTAGTATCCTGCAATCTGTGCGTGTTGAAGACTTTCCCAGTTCTAATTGGGATTATGGTACTTGTACTGTCAAGTATGTTTATTGATTATTCATGGGCTGCCTCTAGCCCCTCATTTTCTGTACAATGGGGTACATACGGACTACAAAACACTGGACAATTCGCATTTCCACAAGGAGTATCAGTTGACTCGTCAGGAAATGTGTACGTAACTGATCTTGGAAATAGAAGAGTAGAGAAATTTGATAACAATGGAAACTTTCTCTTTACTTTTGGAACAAAAGGTACTGGTGATGGACAGTTCAATGCTCCTGTGGGTATAGCGATAACCAGTAATTCTATTTACGTTGTTGATAATGCAAGAAATGATATTCAAAAGTTTGACAGCACTGGAAAATTTGTAACAAAGTGGGGTGGACAGGGGTCTAACACAGGACAATTTCTACTTCCGCAAGGTGTTGCAGTTGATCCAAGTGGTGATGTGTATGTTGTCGATACTGGAAATAGCAGAATTGAAAAATTTGACAGCAGTGGAAAATTCTTACTCACTATAGGACAGAGTGGACTTGGTGATGGTCAATTCTTATCTCCACGTGCAATTGTTGCAGATTCACAAGGAAGTATCTATGTAGCTGATTCTGGAGGAAACAAGATAGAAAAATTCACTGAAGATGGTGTATTTTTGAAATCTTTTGATGCTTCAACTGGTGCAAATCTTCAGACTCCTCTTGGAATGTCTGTAGATAATTCTGGAAATATCTTTGTAGCAGACAGTGGCAATAACAGAATTGTTGAACTAGATACTAACGGTCACACAGTAACATCTTGGGGAAGCCAAGGTACTGGTGCTGATTTCTTTGATAATCCTAGAGCCACTGCAGTAGACTCTAATGGAAATGTCTTTGTTGTAGACTCGAACAATAATAGAATCCAGAAATTTGTAACTGCCTCACCTCCAACTGTATCTGCACCACAAACTATTGGCCAAAATACAACACAACAAGTTACAGTCACACAAAATACCACCCAGGCAAATGTTCCAAAAATTACAGTACCAAATGATCACACTGCTCCGTCAATCACTGCACCATCAGATATTACAATAGAAGCAACTGGAATCTTGACACCTGTATCAATTGGCCAGGCTACTGGAACAGATGATAGTGGTATAGCTTCCATTACTAGTAATGCCCCATCAAAATTCCCATTAGGGATTACAATGATAACTTGGACTGCAATTGACAACGGCGGAAATGTGGCAAAAGCTGTTCAAAAAATCACAGTACAAGATACCACACGTCCAGTACTTACTGCACCACAGCCAGTAACTATTGAAGCAAAGACTCCTGATCATAATTCTGTAGATATTGGACTTCCATCTGTAAATGACGCAGTTGGTGTCGAGTCTGTTACAAACGATGCGCCACCGTACTTTTCAATTGGCAAGACTACGGTAACCTGGAAGGCAATAGATACTTCTGGAAACGCTGCAACAGCAACACAGGTTATAACAGTACAAGATACTACCCAGCCTGTAATTCATGCTCCTGCTGATATTACACAAGAAGCAACTGATGCTACTTCAAATGTTGTAGCACTTGGAAACGCAACTGTAACTGATAACGGACTAATAAAATCTGTAACAAATAATGCACCGTCAGTATTTCCACTGGGAAAAACAACAGTAACCTGGACTGGTACTGATCAATCAGATAATTTCGCAACTGCAACACAGGTTGTAAACATTGTAGATACCACTGCTCCAAAAATCACCCCTCCTGCTACTGTTACCTTCGAGGCTACATCCATTGACAAAAACATTGTAGCACTTGGAAACGCAACTGTAACTGATAACGGAATAATAAAGTCAGTTACAAACAACGCAACACAATTTTTCCCACTAGGTAAGACTACTGTATTATGGACAGCAAAAGATGTATCAGGTAACAATGCAACCGCAACCCAGATAGTGGATGTAGTGGATACAACTGCACCAAAGTTGACAGTTCCATCTAATGTCACCTTTGAAGCAACTTCACTACATGACAATGCAGTGCCAATCGGCAATGCAACTGCAACAGATATTCAACAAGTTACAATTACAAACAATGCATCAAAGACATTCCCACTAGGAAAAAGTACCATTCTATGGATTGCAAAAGATGCTTCTGGAAATACATCAAACGGTACACAGACTGTAGATGTAGTTCATACAATTGCACCAAGATTAACCGTTCCAGCAAGTATTACCTTTGAAGCAACCTCACTTCACAATAATACGATATCTCTAGGAAGCCCAACCGTAGTTGACATTGAACCAGTGACTGTTACAAACGATGCTCCAAAACAATTTTCAATTGGATTAACAACTATAACATGGACAGCAAAAGATGCTTCTGATAACACATCTAATGCAACCCAAACTGTTTTGGTACAAAACACAACTCCTCCACAACTAACCATTCCATCTAATGTCACCTTTGAAGCAACTTCACTACATGACAATGCAGTACCAATCGGCAATGCAACTGCAACTGACATTCAACAAGTTACAATTACAAACAATGCATCAAAGACATTCCCACTAGGAAAAAGTACCATTCTATGGATTGCAAAAGATGCTTCTGGAAATACATCAAACGGTACACAGACTGTAGATGTAGTGGATACTACTGCACCGAAGATAACGGCACCTTCAACAGTTAATGTTGTAGCACAATCGCTTTCTGATAATGTTGTACAAATTGGAAATGGCAATGCAACAGATGATGTAAAATTAGTCTCACTTACAAACAACGCATCAAAGACATTCCCACTAGGAAAAACTAGCATATTGTGGGTAGCAACAGACGAAGCTGGTAATAAGGCAAATGCAACTCAGATAGTTAATGTAGAAAACACAACTCCTCCAAAGTTAACCATACCAGCAGATATCAAATTTGAAGCAACTTCGCTTAACAATAATACCATCCCATTAGGCAATGCAACTGCTACTGACATTGAACAGGTTACAATCACAAACAACGCACCAAAAGAATTCCCACTAGGCAAGACTACTATTCTATGGGTAGCAACTGATGCATCAGGAAACAAGGCAAACGCAACTCAAGTAGTAGACGTAGTTCATACCATTCCTCCACAACTAACCATTCCAGCAAACGTCACCTTTGAAGCAACTTCGCTTAACAATAATACAATATCTCTAGTCAAACCAGTAGTAACTGACATTGAACCAGTTACAATCACAAATAATGCTCCAGCAGTATTTTCACTAGGAAAAACTGCAGTATTGTGGACAGTAACTGATGAATCAGGCAACAAGGCAAATGCAACTCAGATAGTTGATGTGAAAAACACAACTCCTCCACAACTAACCATTCCATCTAATGTCACCTTTGAAGCAACTTCACTACATGACAATGCAGTACCAATCGGCAATGCAACTGCAACTGACATTCAACAAGTTACAATTACAAACAATGCATCAAAGACATTCCCACTAGGAAAAAGTACCATTCTATGGATTGCAAAAGATGCTTCTGGAAATACATCAAACGGTACACAGACTGTAGATGTAGTGGATACTACTGCACCGAAGATAACGGCACCTTCAACAGTTAATGTTGTAGCACAATCGCTTTCTGATAATGTTGTACAAATTGGAAATGGCAATGCAACAGATGATGTAAAATTAGTCTCACTTACAAACAACGCATCAAAGACATTCCCACTAGGAAAAACTAGCATATTGTGGGTAGCAACAGACGAAGCTGGTAATAAGGCAAATGCAACTCAGATAGTTAATGTAGAAAACACAACTCCTCCAAAGTTAACCATACCAGCAGATATCAAATTTGAAGCAACTTCGCTTAACAATAATACCATCCCATTAGGCAATGCAACTGCTACTGACATTGAACAGGTTACAATCACAAACAACGCACCAAAAGAATTCCCACTAGGCAAGACTACTATTCTATGGGTAGCAACTGATGCATCAGGAAACAAGGCAAACGCAACTCAAGTAGTAGACGTAGTTCATACCATTCCTCCACAACTAACCATTCCAGCAAACGTCACCTTTGAAGCAACTTCGCTTAACAATAATACAATATCTCTAGTCAAACCAGTAGTAACTGACATTGAACCAGTTACAATCACAAATAATGCTCCAGCAGTATTTTCACTAGGAAAAACTGCAGTATTGTGGACAGTAACTGATGAATCAGGCAACAAGGCAAATGCAACTCAGATAGTTGATGTGAAAAACACAACTCCTCCACAACTAACCATTCCATCTAATGTCACCTTTGAAGCAACTTCACTACATGACAATGCAGTACCAATCGGCAATGCAACTGCAACTGACATTCAACAAGTTACAATCACAAACAATGCATCAAAGACATTCCCACTAGGAAAAAGTACCATTCTATGGATTGCAAAAGATGCTTCTGGAAATACATCAAACGGTACACAGACTGTAGATGTAGTGGATACTACTGCACCAAAGATAACAGCACCACATGATGTTATCGTTAATGCCACAAGTTCCACAGGTACTATCGTAACCATTGGAAACGCAGTATCTAGTGATAACGTACATGTAGACTCGATTACAAACAATGCTCCATCATCATTCCAGTTTGGAAACACAACTATAGTCTGGACAGCAAAAGATGAAGCAGGAAATACAGCAAATGCAACACAGATAATTCAAGTTGTTGACAGATCACCACCCCAATTGATAATTCCTAAGGATATCGTAACAGATGCAACTGCATTTGAGACACCTCTTGTAATTGGAGATGCTAATGGAACTGGAATAATTGACACATCACCCAAGATAACAAGCAACTCTACTGGAATATTCCATATTGGTAAAACCGTAATACAATGGATTGCAACTGACAAGTTTGGTAATGAAAAGACACTAGACCAAACAGTTACAGTACTTGCATGTGGTAAACCATCTTCTGATTATAACTTGGTAATGGGTACAAATGGTACCGAAGTGCTCACTGGCTCAATGGTACCAAACTTGATAATTGGACTAGAAGGCAATGATATTATCCACGAGGGTCCATCTGGTGACTGTGTTATTGCAGGAAATGGAGACAATATCATTTACGCAGGTAACGGAACAAATACCATTTACGCAGGTGATGGAAATAACATCATCAAAGGTGCTAGTGGAAACATGCAAGTCACTGTTGGTACTGGCAGCAACATAATCCAGGGCGGAAGCGGACAAAACACCTGTAGCCTTGGCAGCCCATCAAAAGACACTGTTGTAAACTGCCAATCAAAACTCCACTAATTTTCTAATAATTCCAGTTTTTCATATAGATTATAATTACAATTACCTGTTTTCTAGATACATGGCAAATTCCAAGGACCTGTTTACACGTGCCAAAAAAATTATTCCCTCAGGCATAAACAGTCCTGTACGATACTATGATCCGTATCCATTCTTTGTCAAAAAAGCCAAGGGTGGTACAATGTGGGACGTGGATGGGAATCACTACCTTGATTACTGTAATGCATATGGCGCATTGCTTCTTGGACACAGGCGAAAAGAAATAATCGCTGACGTAACCAAGCAGATGGACAAGGGTACTCTATACTGTGCACCTACCGAAATCGAGGTAAGTCTTTCTGAATCAATATCTGGAAACTTTCCGTCCATGAAAAAGATACGTCTTGTCAACACTGGCAGTGAGGCTACCATGACTGCAATTAGGTTGGCGCGAGGATTCACAAAAAAGAAAAAAATAATAAAATTTGAAGGATGCTATCACGGTGCTCATGATTATGTTTTGGTCGAGGCAGGTTCTGGCGCTGCACACATTGGCATGTCAGTCTCTGAAGGGAGCCTGGACGAAGTGTCACAAAACACGTTAGTTGTTCAGTATAACAATTCTCAGGAATTACAATCTTTATTGGAAAAAGAAAATGATATTGCGGCAGTAATTGTAGAGCCTGTTCTTGCAAATATGGGTCTTGTATTGCCAGAAAAGAATTTCCTAAATGATCTTAGAAAAATGACTGCAGAAAAAAATATTGTATTGATTTTTGATGAAGTAGTTACAGGATTTAGAATGTCTCCAGGTGGTGCTCAGAAATATTTCTCGATAACTCCTGATATTACCACACTCGGCAAAGCATTGGGAAATGGTTTTCCAATTGCCGCAGTTGGAGGAAAAAGTGAGATTATGGACATGTTATCGCCTGAGGGTAAGGTCTATCAAGCAAGCACATATGCTGGAAATCCAATATCTGTCTCTGCTGGCCTGTCTTCTGTCAAAACCATGAACAAACTCAAGACAAAGTTGTATCCAAAACTTGAAAAAAATTGTGCCAAGCTAGTTTCTGCAATACACGATCTGGCATCTGACATGAAGATCCCACATCAGATTAATTCCATTTCTTCAATGTTTCAAATATTTTTCACTGATGAATCAGTTGTAAATTATTCGTCTGCAAAAAAAGCCGACATGATAAAATTCAAAAAACTCTTTGAAGCATTACTCAAAAATGGAGTGTTTATTGCACCATCTCAGTTTGAAACTGTCTTTTTGTCGTATGCTCACTCTAAAGATGACATTACAGAAACAATTACTGCTTATGAAAAAGCACTACGAGCTGTGAAACAATGAAATATCTAATTGGAACTAGGGGTAGCCAACTCTCGCTTACTCAGACAAACTGGGTTGTATCAGAATTAAAAAATAAATCGACTCAAACAGAATTTGAGATACTTACAATCAAGACCCAGGGTGATACTGATGCACGACCTTTGTTCACAATAAACCAAAAAGGAATATTTGAAAAAGAAATTGATAGAGCAGTTGCAGAAAAAAAAGTTGACTTTGCAGTACATAGCTTAAAAGACATACCTGCAGACCTTCCAGAAGATCTTGTGTTGGCATGTGTTCCAAAAAGAGAAGAAGCAAATGACATCTTCATAGCACGCGATGGCAGTACGCTTGAGGCCATAAAAAATGGAGCACTTGTTGGCACAAGCAGCTTGAGAAGGGCTGTACAAATTATACGAGTTAGACCAGACATTATGGTAAAACCAATTCGGGGCAACATTGAGACAAGAATCAGAAAAGTTCACGATGGAGAATTTGATGGCGTGGTTCTGGCCCAGGCAGGAATTGCAAGACTAGGAATTGACGTAAAATTTCAAAGATTATCAATGGATACATTTCCACCGTCTCCAGGACAAGGTGCACTTGGCATTGTATCAAGAAGAGATAATGTTACCTTGATTGAATTGCTGAAAAAAATTGAAGATCCAGAGGCCCGTAACGCAGTAGAGGCAGAAAGGTCGCTTTCAATGTTTGTTGATTCTGGGTGCAGATTCCCAGTTGGGGCATTTGCTCATAGGGATAATGACCGACTAAAATTAAAAGTAATAGTGTATTCAATAGATGGGAGCAAATCTATAATGGTGGAAAAAGACTCTGAAACAAGTAAGGCAAATGATCTTGGTAAACAAGTTGCAACAGAACTCAAGGAAAAAGGAATAGCAGATATTGCAAAGGACTGGAGAGAAAAAGTAGAGGAATGGAATAGCAAATGACGGGCAAAGTTTTCATTGTTGGTGCAGGTCCGGGAGATCCAAAACTTATCACACTAAAGGCTGTTGAATCTATCAAATCTGCAGATGTAGTTCTCTATGATAGATTAGTAAGTAAAAAAATAGTTGCCATGATTCCAAAGAGGGCTGAAAAAATGTATGTAGGTAGAGATGTTGGTGATGATTACAAACACCAGGATACTACAAATGATCTTATGGTAAAATTTGCGAAAAAAAATAAAACTGTTGTACGACTAAAAGGTGGAGATCCTTTCATCTTTGGAAGGGGTGGCGAAGAAGCAGAGTTTCTCAAAAAGCACAAAGTAAAATACGAAATAATTCCTGGTGTCACATCTGGAATGGGTTCTGCTGCATATTCTGGAATTCCTCTCACACATCGAGAATATGCTTCATCTGTAGTATTTGTAACAGGTCACGAGGATGCAAAGAAGACAGAAGGAGTAGTTGAATGGAAAAAACTTGCAAAATCTGTAGATACCATAGTGATAATGATGGGACTCTCAAGGCTTGAAATCATATCAAAAAAATTAATCAGTGGAGGATTGAGCAAGAATACTCCAGTTGCAGTAATTCAAAATGGAACAACTGATGAACACAGGATGATAAAAGGTACTTTATCCAGCATATCTAAAAAAGTCACTGAAGCCAAAATCAGGCCTCCGTCTATAGTTATAGTGGGTAAAGTGGTGAATCTCTCTGATAAAATAGGGTGGAGATGACGATGAAAGGAAAAGTTGTAGCAATCACACGATCAAAAGAAGATTCAGAAGAATTTACTAGACTAGTATCTAGTGCAAAAGCAAAAGCGATTTCATTGCCAACAATTGAACTTGTAAGCAAAGGAAAAGAGATGGTAGACGAATTTCTTGATGCAGTAAAAAAAGACGATCCAGATTATTCTGTATTTATGAGCTCAAAGGCAGTCAAGCTATTGTTTGAGACTGCAAAAAAGATCTCAAAGTATGAAAAACTCCAGCTCGCTGTTGCAAATACTACGGTAATTGCAGTGGGCCCAAAAACAAAAACTGCACTAGAGTCTGAAGGAATCAGGGTATCACATGTACCCGAGAGGTTTTCATCAGTTGGAGTAGGTGAGGTCTTTACACTTCTTAATGCTGAAGGAAAAAAAGTAATTGTCCCACGAAGTGGTGCGTCTACTCCATTTCTTGCACAGTTGCTAAAAAAAATCGGGCTCAAAGTAAAGGAAGTATACTTGTATGATGTCAAGTCTTCGAGTGCCTTGTCCTATTGGACTGAATTTAAGAAACTTTTCTCACAAAATAAAGTGGATGGAATAATATTTACTAGTGCCTCATCAGTGCGAGCATTTTTTGATATAATGTCCTCTGATGTGGATGAGAAAACCCTAAAGAGCCATCTTGAAAAAACTACATCTATTGCTATAGGTCCTTTTACTGCAGATGAACTCAAAAAATTCGGAGTAAAACCGCTTACTGCTGATGTACATACAGTACAGGGTGCCGTAGAAGCCATAAAAAATTACTTTGCTAGGTAAGCAATTTTAATAATGGTGGATAATCAGAAATGACAGAAAACAACTTGAGCTCAATTCCAAACGAGATGTTAACTAGGACACGTTCTCTTTCCATAGTAATTCCTACGTATAACGAATCAAAAAATATTGTAAAGATACTTGACTCATTGCGTGCTGCACTGACACGAGAAATGAATGCAGAAATTATTGTAGTAGATGACAATTCTCCAGATGGAACAAGCCAGACTGTTGAAGAATATGCAAAAAGTTCTACAAACTCTGGATACTCTATCCAAATAATACGTCGTGAAAATAAACGAGGCCTAAGCTCTGCCATTGTAACGGGTATAGAACGCGCCAAAGGTGATGCGGTAGTTGTAATGGACAGTGACATGTCTCATCCACCTCAAACCATACCACAAATGGTTGAAGAACTACAAAGTTCTGATTGTGATATTGTTGTAGCATCAAGATATGTAAAAGGCGGAGGCGTCTCAGGATGGCCGTTTAAAAGAAAATTGATCAGTAAAGGTGCAACAAAAATTGCACAACACGGGCTTGGAATAAAAATTAAAGATCCCATGTCAGGATTTTTTGCATTCAAGAGACAAATTGTAAATAATATTAAATTTGATGCAATTGGATACAAGATACTACTTGAAATTCTTGTAAAGGCCAAAGGTGCCAAAGTCAAAGAAATTCCTTACACTTTCATTAATCGTACAGCAGGTTCAAGCAAACTTGATCTCTCTGTAGGTGTAGGTTACCTGCAATCAATATGGAAATTATATCGATATGGCAAGTCAGTCCAGGCAAGTGAGAGGCGTACGTCTGTTCATTTCTTGTCAAAGGCTGGAAGGTTCTACACTGTTGGCGCATCAGGTTTACTTGTAAACTATTTTGTATCTTTCCTGTTTGGTGCTGTACTTTCTAATCTTTGGTACATCTATGCTACAATGATTGGAATTGTATTTTCAATGAGCTCCAACTTTATACTAAATAAAATTTGGACATTTGAAGACAGGAAATTTGATCCAAGACGAACTCTTATGCAGTATGGACTCTTCCTTGGTTTTAGTGGTATAGGCGCAGTCTTTCAACTGTTGATGGTATATGGTCTAGTAGAACTACGACATGTGAACTATTCAATTGCATTATTCTTGGCAGTTGCAATTGCATCTGTAGGAAACTTTCTTCTAAACAAAAAGTGGACTTTCCAAGAAAAAGTTTGGAGCTAAACGGCTCATTCTAAATTCTTAGAATATGTTTTCTTAGCTAGACCTAATTGTTTTTTCATAAATTTTCGCATTTGATCTCATTTAGCTTGGCCTACTCCGCTATACGTGTGTGAAGTGGGGTGTAACTTTTTTATAACATAACGGGGTTATGTCACGTATATGACTTCTGAAAATCTCAATATGGATTACAGCAAGTACGATTTCAAAGATTCTACTGAGATGTATGTATACACCAGTAAAAAGGGTCTGTCAAGAGAAGTGGTTGAAGAAATTAGCAGAATGAAAGATGAACCACAATGGATGTTAGACTTTAGACTTCGTTCATACGACATCTTTATGAAAAAACCAATGCCAAATTGGGGAGGTTCTCTTGGCCAAATTGATTTTAACAATATTTACTATTATGCAAAAGCTTCCGAAAAAACAGAAAAGGATTGGGATAATGTTCCAGCTGAAGTAAAAGCAACATTTGACAAACTAGGAATTCCTGAAGCAGAAAAGAAATTCTTGGCAGGTGTAGGTGCACAATACGAATCCGAGGTTGTATATCACAGCCTAAGAGAAGACTTGGCAAAACAAGGTGTATTATTCCTAGATACTGATACTGCTCTAAAAGAACATCCAGAAGTTTTCAAGAAATATTTTGGTAAAGTAATTCCACCGGAGGATAACAAATTTGCGGCACTTAACAGCGCTGTATGGAGTGGAGGATCATTCATCTATGTTCCAAAAGGCGTCAAGGTGGATCTACCATTGCAAGCATACTTTAGAATCAACAAGGAAAACATTGGCCAGTTTGAAAGAACTCTAATCATTGCAGATGAAGGTGCAGAAGTGCATTACATTGAGGGATGTACAGCACCAGTGTATTCTTCAGAATCTCTACACTCTGCAGTTGTAGAATTGATTGCAATGAAGGGTGCAAAATTAAGATACACAACCATCCAGAATTGGAGTAACGACGTATACAATCTAGTTACAAAGAGAGCATATGCATATGAAGGCGCACGAGTCGAATGGATTGATGGAAACATTGGAAGCAAACTCACAATGAAATATCCTGGAATTTATCTAATGGGACCACGTGCACACGGAGAGACACTTTCTATTGCATTTGCCGGCAAGAACCAACATCAAGATACTGGTGCAAAAATGGTTCACCTTGCTCCACATACTACATCTAGAACAACATCAAAATCAGTTAGCAAAAGTAATGGTAGAACAACATACAGAGGTCTCTTACACGTAGCAAAAGGTGCAACTGATGTCAAGGCCTCAGTTAGATGTGATGCATTACTCCTTGATGACATTTCAAAGACTGACACTTATCCATACATGGAAATCAACCAAGAAGATGCAACAGTTACACACGAAGCAACTGTAGGTAAAATCGGTGATGAACAAATCTTCTATCTTATGACAAGAGGATTCACTGAGGAAGAAGCACTAACACTTATTGTAAACGGATTCATTGAACCATTTACAAAAGAGCTCCCAATGGAATATGCAGTAGAGCTCAACAGACTAATTAAAATGGAAATGGATGGCTCAGTCGGCTAGTGCCGATTGCGTCAATTTGTGATGTAAAATGTCATCTTTTGTTCTCTCTAAACTTGACTCTAACCACATAAACGAGATCTCTGAAGCAAATAATGATCCTGTATGGTTACGAGAATATAGAAAAAATGCATTTGTAATTTTTCAACAACTTCCTCCAGAGGTATCTCCTCTTTACAACAAGTACAGTGATGCAAACAAAATGGACCCAGAACAAATTACATTCTCTCTGAGCTCTGACAGTACAATTCCAGATTTTGTAAAAGATAGATTATTAGAAATTGGTGACAACCCAAGTATCGTTCAGATTGGTACTAACATTCAGCAGATAAACATTCCATCTGATCTAAAAGAAAAAGGTCTTGTGATATGCTCAATCCATGATGCAATCAAAAATCACGGTGACAAGATAAAAAAATCATTTGAACAGACTGATTCAAAAAGAGACAAGTACATTGCACTAAACAATGCTTTTTTCAATTCCGGAATTTTCATCTACATCCCAAGAAATCTCATTTTAGAAAAAACAATCCATGTGGTGTCATCACTTTCACTTGACCAGACTTCCGTAATTTCACGTAATATCCTAGTAGTAGAAGAGAGCAGCAAGGCCTCTATTGTACAAGAAATCTATGCTCCTCAAGCAACAAAGCAGCAAGCATATCTTGAACTACTAGATGCTTCAATTAGTCCCAACAGCCAATTTGACTTGGTTACACTACAGGCAATGGACGAGACTGCAGTCAATTTCTCTTCGCGAGTAGCACGAATAGAGCGTGATGGGAGAATGAATTGGTACTTGGGATTGTTTGGCTCCCATCTCTCACGATATAAAGTAGATAATTTCCTTAACGGCCAAGGTGCAACTGCACAAGACACCGAAGTGGTCTTTGGAAACAAAAACCAGTCATATGATCTTGCTTCTAATCTAATCCATAACGCGTCTTCTACAATTGGCAGAGTTTTAGAAAAATCTGTTCTCAAAGATACTGCAAAATCTCTTTTCAAAGGAATGATACGAATTGAAAAAGATGCACACCATGCAGAATCCTATCTCTCAGGACACTCTATTTTATTGGACAAGGGAGCAAAATCAGATTCCATACCGGGACTTGAAATACTAACAAATGATGTCAAGGCAACACACTCTGCATCCGTTGCACAAATGGACGAAGAACAAATATTCTATCTTGCTACAAGATGCTTGAGCAAATCAGATGCTCAGAAAATAATTGTGGAAGGATTTCTTGAACCGCTTTCAAGAAAAATGTCATACCAAGTTCGTGCATGGATAAGCTATCTAATAGATTCCAAGTGGGCAGGACGTAATCTTACTATCAAGACAGATGAACAACTCAAGGCTATGCTTGAAGTTGAAGAAACAAGATACCGAGAGACTGACACATTTGAAAGTCATTACAAATATCGGTGATATCTTTGTCTAACTGGATTAATGTCTGCAAATCAAGTCAACTAAAAAAAGGTGAGATGATTGACTTTGATTATGAAGACAAAAAAATATTACTTGCAAATCTTGATGGCAAAGTCTATGCATCAGACAGAATTTGCACTCATGCAGATGCTGACCTCGTAAATGGAATATTGACAGAAGAAGGTGTCACATGTCCATTACACTTGTCTACTTTTAATCTAAAAACTGGTGTGCCCGAGAATCTACCAGCTGAAATTCCACTAAAAATCTACAATGTTAAAATAGAACAAAACGAAATCTACATTGAGGTAAATTAAATTGCAAACAAGTTTCATAAATATTGAAAGTATACGAAATGACTTTCCTATTCTAAAACGTAAAGTACACAAGGACAAGGCACTTGTTTATCTTGATAATGCTGCCACTACACAAAAACCAATCCAAGTTATTAATGCAATCAGCAACTATTACCTAACTTACAATTCTAATATTCACCGAGCAGTCCATGAGCTTGCTGAAGAAGCAACACTTGCATATGAAACAACACGCGATAAAATTGCAAAATTCATCAATGCAAAAAATCGTGAAGAAATTGTCTTTGTAAGGGGTACTACTGAGGCAATTAACCTTGTAGCTTACGCATGGGGAAGGCAAAACATCGACAAAGACGACATCATAGTAACTACAGAATATGAGCATCATAGTAACATTGTTCCATGGCAACTTTTAGCAAAAGAAAAAGGTGCAAAACTTGAATACATTGGCGTAGATGACAACGGAGAGTTAATCCTTGATCACTTGGATAAATATCTCCAAACAGGAAAAGTAAAGCTTGTAGCATTTAGCCAAATGTCAAATGTTTTAGGAACTATAACTGATTCTGAAGAAATTGTCAAGCGATGCAAAAAATACGGAGTACGGGTATTAATCGATGGAGCACAATCTGTTCCACATCTCAAAGTAGACTTGCAAAAACTTGACTGTGACTTTTTTGCCTTTTCTGCACATAAGATGCTTGGTCCTACAGGAGTTGGAGTTTTGTGGGCAAGAAAAGAACTACTCCAAAATATGGTCCCATTCAACGGCGGAGGAGACATGATTCGTGAAGTACACAAGTATGAAACTACATGGAATGACTTGCCATACAAGTTCGAAGCTGGAACTCCAAACATTGCAGATGTCATTGGATTTGCAGCAGCACTAGATTATCTTGATAAAATAGGTATGGACAAAGTGCGAGAACATGAAATGGAATTGACAAAATATGCACTTGACAAACTTTCTCAAATGAAAGGAATCATACTGTATGGTCCAAAAGATGTAACAAAAAGAGGAGGTGTCATATCTTTTAATTTAGGAGACATACATCCACATGATCTTGCTACTATAATTGATGAAGATGGTATTGCTATTCGTTCTGGACATCACTGTGCACAAGTGTTGATGGAAAGATTAGATGTGTCCGCAACATCTCGCGCAAGCTTTTATATCTATAATACAAAAGAAGAGGTAGATGTTTTTGTCAAGTCGCTTAACAGAGCAAAGGAGTTGTTCAAGCTATGAGTAGTGCTGATATTTACAGAGAAATTATTCTTGATTATTACAGAAATCCAAGAAACTATGGAAAGATCCCAGACCCTGATATTTCTCAGAGGGACAGCAATCCTCTATGTGGAGACGAACTTGAGATGCACATTAACATAAAAGATGACAAGGTTGCAGATGTCAAGTTCACCGGAAAGGGATGTGCAATAAGCCAGGCAAGTGCATCAATGCTGACTGAATTGATCATGGGCAAGGATTTTGAATATGTGAAAAAACTTGCAAAGGAAGATATTTTGGATAATCTAGGATTGCAGAACCTAGGACCTGCCAGGATAAAATGCGCACTGCTTTCATTTAAGGTTCTAAAAACTGGCATCTACTCGTATCTTGTTGACAAGCTAAAGGATACCGCATCTGCGGACAAGATGAAAGAAGAAGTTTCAGGTATTTATTGAATTGTCCACCTCAAATGTGGTACTACCCCTTCAGATTAGAAAAATTATTTTTGAAAAATTCAACGATACCAATCTAAGATTTACAAATGATGAAATCTTTGAGATACTCAAAACTAATGGCCTTGAAAGCTCTGTTACAATTGATGATGTTGAACAATATTTCAACCAGTTACGTGATGGTGGACTAATTAGACAAATTGCACAGAACTTTACCACAAACTATTACAAGCTCTTCGATACCGTAGAAAAAATAAAATGCAA
Organism: Nitrosotalea devaniterrae; assembly: GCA_900065925.1. Taxonomy (GTDB): domain Archaea; phylum Thermoproteota; class Nitrososphaeria; order Nitrososphaerales; family Nitrosopumilaceae; genus Nitrosotalea; species Nitrosotalea devaniterrae. The sequence goes on from LN890280.1 coordinate 410,426, forward strand.
TTCATGCAACCAAGAAGTTTACTTGGGAAAAATGGAACCGCGAGTCTGTCCAAACTCTGAATGCAAGGCAACTATTTAGAACGATATCTTGTGGCAGCTTCTTCCAAGGCTTGAATCATTGGCAATTTAACGCCTGTAAGATATAGCACCAATGCACCGCCTGCAGTACTGATGTGGTTTATCTTTTCTGCCAAGCCATATCTTTTCAGTGCAGCAGTAAGGTGTCCTCCACTTACAATTGTAGTTGCAAATGAATTTGCAACTCCTTTGAGTAAAGATTCTGTTCCAAACTTGAAATCATCGTTTTCAAAAAATCCTGCAGGACCACTCATGAATACAGTTCCAGCACTCTGGATTGATTTTAGGTAATATTCAACTGATTTTGGTCCTAAATCAAATATCTGATCCCCCTTTACAAGTTCACGAACATCCATCTCTTCGCGTTTTCCATTTCTTTCAACTGCGATATCTACTGGGACTGAAAATACGTCTGGATATTCACCAATCAAGGCATGTGCCTTGGATACTACTTCTTCTTCTCTTTTGATTCCTAATGGGAACTTGATTCTTCCCTGTGCTCTAAGAAACACATTGGCAATTACTCCTGTGAGAAGAACTTGGTCTGCTCTGCCATTTTGGATTAGCTCCTTTATTGCCTCTAGCCTGTCAACCACCTTTGAGCCTCCTAGGACTAGTACATGTGGACCCTTGGCAACAGTCATGATTTCATCTAGTTTTCTGACTTCGCGCTCTACTAATCTTCCAGCACATGATGGAAGAACATGTGCAAAACCAATTATCGATGGATGTGATCTGTGTGAGCTTGGAAATGAATCCAATACACAAATGTCAAATAATTTTGAAAGCCTTTGCACCATTATTGTTTTAGATGCCTCAGACGCAGTAAACTCGTAATTTTCTTCTGCACATAATCTCAAATTATCAAGCAGTATGATATCACCGTCTTTCATGTTTTTAATTTCTCGTTGCGCTTCAGAACCAATTACATCTTCGACATACTTTATTTTTCTGCCAAGTATCTGCTCTAACACCTTTGCATGTTTTTCCATTCCGGTATAGTCCTTGTTACCAACTCTTCCTTGGTGTGAACCGATCACCACTTTGGCACCCTCTAAATCTTTGAGAGATTCAGTAGATTCTCTAATTCTGCTTGTCTCGATTATGTCCATTGTAACTGGATCTACTGGGCAATTCATGTCTACTCTGAGAAATACAGTCTTGCCCTTTGTATCAAAATCATTAATTGTTAGTATTCTCAATGTCGTTCCTACTCTGGATGTAGTTAAAATCTTTTAGTCATACTCTTGCTTGGTTAACTTTTATGGCCGATCATTTTTCCACTTGATATCATGATATCACATGTAATGATGTATACCGTACCTAGGGGGAATTTTTTTGCAGAACTGGATCTTTGACATACGAAGTAGAACATTCTTCTTACTGCTACTATCTTTTCTAATTCTACTTTCTCTTGCTGTTACAAAAGCCGTATTTACATATGATACGGGATTTGAAACCGCGCTTTCAAAACTTGTGGGAAATCAAGCAATAGATCTAACAATGGATGTGTTTACAGAGCTTGGCTGGGTATTGTATCCGATATTTGTAAGTATCATACTGTTTATCATAAAAAAGACAAGGCGCCTTGGGCTTGTTTTACTGCTCTCACTGTTGGTAGGCAGCATGGTTGTGGCTTACATGAGGTGTTATACAGGATATGAAAAGCCCGCACTTGATTATCTAGGGGCACACTTGGCATTAAAGTCGGGTGCAGATGTGGGTGTTCCATGTTCAATCGAGGGAACATTTCCGGCAGGGGCAACAATGCGCACCACCATATTTGCATTTATCATTGGATATGCATTATCTAGGAGATTTCCACGGGGATGCTATCTTTTGTGGATATATCCAATAATGGTATCACTGAGCAGATTATACCTATTACAAGAATATCCATTAACCATACTTGCTGGAGTAGTCTCTGGAATCTTGATTGCAAATATAATATCTAAAAAATTAAAGATCGAACTAATCTTTGATAAATCAAAAACCTAATTCTTGCATAACCTTTGAGCTTATCAGAACCATGGCATAATGATCTGTGTCATGGCTGTATATCCAGTATCTTACATCGCGTTCTTGTTTTGTTTTTCTTAATCCAAAGTTGAGCTCATTCATAATTGTAAAACCGATCTTCTTTGCAGATTTTTGCTCCTTTGTCATGATTACTCTAAATGCTCCCTTTTGTGTTGCAAAACCAAGTTGCACCATCTGTGCTGCCAGATCTGGAGCTTTTCGTTCATCTTCGATCTCAAACGATTGGGCAATTGGTAGCTGCGATGGATGAAAATCCATGATTTTGGTACATGGTTGCTAAATAAAATCTAGTTGGTGACACTTGACACATGTCAAAAATTTGCTAAAAAGATCAAAAATATGTTGAAAATTTTAACTCATATGTCAAATACTGATCATAACAAAAACTTAATCGATTACAAAGGCTCATAATCGCATGGCATCACTTGAGGCACTATTAAAATCACACAGTATGAAAAAAGCGGCAGTATCTAAACTACGAAAACAGATTGAAAATAAACTAAAAATGGCTGTTTCTAAAAAACGAAGATCTTCATCTGGTCTTGTTGCCTTGGAAAAGAAAAAAGAAGACCTGACACGGGCCAAAGACCATGCAATGCAGCTTCTAAACCAACATTTGTCCCAAAAGGCAAGTATTGAGAGGCTAAAGATTGCAGCAGAAGGTAGGTTGCAGCAGGAACAGGATGCAAAAGACCAGGCAACCCAGCAAAGCGAGTATGGTTCTGAAGACAAGAACGCAGTCGCTGAGAGACTAAAGTATATTGATGAAAAAATATCTGAATTACATTCTGAATTAAAGGAAAGAGACTCTATTGGCGCAAGACTTGACAAAGCAATTGAATCGAGTGAAAAGGAAAAGGCCAAGGTTGAAGACCAGTTAAGAAAACAGGTTCATGCCAAGCCTGGCCTGATTGAACAGCTAAAATCTGCAACAAAGGAAGAGTCTGTCTTAAGACCAAAGTTTGAATCATTACTAAAACTTGAAGCACAAGCAAGCAGTGCACTAGCAGTAGTTCAAAAGAAACTAGCAGAGATTGCAGCTATAAGAAGAAAGAAGCTAGCAGCACTTGCAGCAGCAAAAAGAAAGAGAATGGCAGCAATTGCAGCTCAGAAGAGAAAGGCCAAGGCAAGACAAGCAGCCCTAGCACGAGCAAGAAAAGCAAAGGCAAGAAAGGCAAAACGAAAACCTACCAAGAAAGCAAAATCTCGCTCAAAAACATCAAAAAGAAAAGTTGCAAAAACTAGTAAGAAAAGACCAACTAGAACTGCCAAAAGAAAAACATCTAAAAGAAAAGCAACAAAGAAAAAATCTAGACGCAAGTAGAATTCCTACGCTTAATTAATATTGAATTAATTTTTCCGTAACGTTATTGTCTCTTCCCCAACGTATTGTTGTAGAAATAACTGAAATGCCAAATCTTAGAAATCCATCTCTTATCTGCGGATTTCCTGGGAGTGGATATGTTGGAAAACTTGCAATTGATCATATCATTGAAGAACTACATGCAATTCCGTTTGCAAACATGTTTTCATCATCATTTCCACCACAGGTATTGATCCAGTCTGATGGTACAACTGACTTGATGAAAAATACATTTTACTATTCAAAGGGTGAACCAAATGATCTTGTGCTGTTGAGTGGAGATGCACAACCTGTAACTCCTGAGAGCGAATATGAAATGGCAGAAGAAATTACAAAAATTTGTGAAAAACTTGGAGTAAAAACAATCTATACGCTTGCTGCATACATAACAGGGGCTTTTTCCAAAACTCCGCAAGTTTATGGAACAAGTACAGTTCCACAAATTGTAAAAGATTTTCAAAATTATGGAATCTCACTAATGAATAGCGGAAGCATAACTGGCATGAACGGACTCATCATTGGTGTAGGTAAAAGAAAAGGAATTACGGGAATTTGTCTACTTGGGGAAACATCTGGATATGTTGTTGATGCCAAGGCATCAAAAATTGTACTTGAAACACTAGTCAAGATGCTTGACCTCAAACTTGATCTTGCTGGAATAACAAAAAAAGCACAAGACACTGAACATCTTGTAAAAACAATTGAGGAACAAATGGGACAACGAGCTGGAGTGGATTCATTGCCAATGCCTCAGCATGACAAAAAACTGGGGTATATCAGCTAATGAAAAAACGTGGACCAATAGTTGCAATTGCTGGAGCAGTCATGATTGTGATTGCAGCATCAATTGCATATTCAGTATTGCCAAGTATGCCATCTGGCAGTGAAGGTGGAGATTTTTTTCCATCACCTGAAAGTCTGTTTGATAGTGTATCTGATAAGGTAACAATTGATGCAGGAAATACATACACTTTTTCTCATACTACAAGTGCTGCCAAAATACCTCTGATGTGGGGCGTTCACATTGTGGATTATAATCCAGATGATTCTGTAGCGATTTCGATATCAAATATTTTCGGAGACAAGTTTGGCTCGTTTGTAGAAAACGACCCGATTTTTATAAAATCATTTGACGTGCCAAAAGAGGATACGTACAGCTTTACTGTGGAAAACAAAGGCAAGGCACCAATCACAGTAGTGATGTTGTTTACAGAAAACCCTGAAAAGTCAAAGGCATTAACTGATCCCAACTCACCATTTGTCAAGAACATACTTCCATTGGCAGAAGCAGGCTTTCTGCTAATTATTGGAATTATTGTACTGATATCTGGTACAATACTTGGTGTAATAGATTGGAGAAAGGGAAAGAATCAGTCTAGCAGATATATCTAGAATTCTATTACGACTAGTTTTCCAAACTTTCCTACATTGAGTGCATTTTCGCCTCTGAATGTGGAAATATATCCATTTTCGATTCTCACTTTGGAACCTTGTTTTACCATCTTTATCTGAGCATCCCATAGGCTAAGCTTGATCTGTCCAGTTTCATCTTTTAGTTGTGCATCTGCAACCTGAGCTTGTCCACCAGTTTTGAGGTTGACAGTTCTTGGTTCGCTAATGCTTTCGATGACACCTTCTATTGGTTCTAACTTGTTCTGTGGTCTGTTCAGTTGGTCTATGCTTGGCATTTGAGAAAATTTTCCATTCTCAAATAATAAGTGTTTTGATGAGGACTTTTGGAAATAACTCGAGGTTTGTAGATGAAAATTTCATCGTGTGTAATTTTGGGGATCTATTTTTTGGTTCTAGTCATCTTGTAACTTTCAATTGCAGTAACCACAAATGCTGCTGCAAACAAACCTAGTGGCATTGACAACCACATTGCCTGTCTGAAAAATGCAAGATTCACAGTTTCTGCAGTAAGGATACATGCACTTTCTGCAGTAACTAGAATGTAAAGACTAGTCTTGATTATGTGTTTTAGATTCGGCAGCTCGTACAAGTGTGGAACCATCTTCATTCCAATAAAGCAATAGCTAAAAGTATTCTTGAGATTTGAAACAAGACTGATTTTACTTCCTTGTTCTATGGCAGAACAGCACGCACCCAAACCTTGTTTTGAACTATACCTCCCAAGAATGCCACAAAATGTAGTCAGACTTGCAAGACCATAACCAAGAGCGTATGACATGATTATTCCAAATAGATCATGATATCCAAACAATACAAATGAAATTCCTTGTCCTACTTGGGATGATAAGATACACAGCACTATGATTCCAATGGCAGAAGGGTATGATTTTTTGACTTGATTGAAAAAGAACGTAGATTTTTTTATTTGTGGTGTAGGAGCACAGCAACAGGTTCCTGTAGGGCAAATTTCACACATGGATTCTTCGGTACACTTGCAGTCAGTACATGAGCAGTTTTGCAACGTGTGTTATACGTGCAATTAAACTATTAACACTTTTGGGTTGTGAGAATCTTTCTGTCTATTGATAATGAATAAAAACAATGAATGTATACCTAAATGAAATGTTGGATGAAAATAAAGTAAAACAAATCATTGAAGAAGAATTTCAAAGACTGGTAAAAGAAAATCCAAATGGTGCCAATGCTTCTATCGAAGACAGACTGCAAGCATTAGAGGATAAATTGGAAGAAATACAAGAAAAATTAGGAATTTAGAAAACCTAAATTCAAGTTTGTGATAATTCTATTTGGAAATTATCTGACCTTTTAGCCACTGCGCAATCTGTTTTGTTGCCTCGTTGTGTGACATGTCAATTATTGGCAAGAGAACGTTATTGGTGCTGTTCTTCAGGTATTGTTTGTATTGTGGCATCTCGGTATACTCTATTGCCGCAAAGTGTATTTTTCCCTCAATCTGGTCCTTGATTATTTCCTGTGTTGGAGGAAATCCTTGTGGTTCGTATAATATTCCGTCTGCCCAACGTGCAGGTGGTGCAGAGCTACCAAGGGGAACATTGTTGGTCTTGATGCTCAGAAAATCTTCAATGCTATTGACTTTGACTAGCTCATGAATTATTATCTCGTTTATTGGCTGGTGCCTGATTATTACCATGACTCTAAAGAATTTAGCGCATCATTTAACGGATCCGATTTTATCTTTGTCTTGTTCTAGTATGACTGTAAAACCAGAATAATCATTACAACTGTAAATGCAGTGAAAATAGAACCAATTCCTATTGCCAACTTGGTGTTTCTGTGCATGTTTTTTCCTGTCTCATTTCTCTAATTTAAGACATTACATACTATGGAAAAAATCAACAGAATCTAGTTTTCTAATGTGGTTAACTAGATCAGATTTTAAATAAGGTGCCTATGGATCCAACTCCATGAGCGAACAACCAAGACAGTTTTTCAATTTCTCATTTTTCAAGGTAGATCCCAAATGGAGATGGATGGCAGATCTTGCAAAAGAAGAGTCTGCAAAGGAAGTTGAAATTGTCCTTAAAAATTCACAGATAAAATATAGGACATATTCTACTCTGGGTCTCAGAGATGATGCAGAATTTTTGTTCTGGTTTGTATCTGATTCTGTTGAAAAAATCCAGGATATTGTATCAAAATTATACCTTACAGTCTTTGGAAAATACATTGTACCAACTCATGTTTACTTGTCCAGCACAAGACCTTCCATGTATGCCAACACTCCTGCACCAAAGGGTTGGATTGGTGGTGAAGAGCAGAAAAAATATGTCATTGTGTATCCTTTCATAAAAACAAGAGAATGGTACCTGCTTCCACTTGAAAAAAGAAAAGAGATGATGACAGAACACATTCAGGTAGGACACAAGTACCCCGAGGTCCAGCTAAATACTTCCTATTCATTTGGAATCCATGATGAAGACTTTATGCTTGCATTTGAGACTGATACTTTGCACAAGTTCCAAGATCTGATAATGGACCTAAGAGAAACTCGTGTCAGTGGATATATCGCAGTTGACACACCAATGATTGTCTGTGTCAAAAAAGACATTGTTCCTTTGATTAGGAGCCTTGGATGATGAAGGCACTAAAAGAATGGGCCACAGTAATCACTGCACTTGAAAACGGAGACCAGACAGTTTTGCTAAGAAAGGGAGGAATACTTGAGACAGTTTCTGGTTTTCAAGTTGAGGATAGAAAATTTGCTCTTTTTCCAACATATGAACACCAGGATAATTCTTCTTTAAAATCACAATTTTACAGGTACTTGGCAGATGTACGAGAACAAAAACCGCGTGATGGTTTTAACAGGATTACATCTTATGCCGAAGTTCTTGCAGAGCATGATCTCTCATCTATACAGACAATTGAAAAATTATCTGACTTTCACATATGGAGCGAGTCTTACATGGTAGAAAGAATGAACTGGATGCCACAAAAACCAATGACTGCAATATTTCTCAAGGTATACAAGATTCCACCAGTGGAGATTCCAGTTCTTCCAGAATATCACGGTTGCAAATCTTGGATAGAATTAAATGCCAATATGGGACCTGGATCAGCTGTTTTAAATGAAGCAGACTTGGAACAAAAATTATCAGAGTTTAGGGGTATAGTAAATTGAAATATAGAAAACTAGGAAAGAGCGGAATTGAAGTGTCTGAAATAGGATTTGGCGCATGGACACTTGGACTTGACTGGTGGGGGAAAAAAATTGAAGATGACGAAGCAAAAAGAATGCTAAAGCGCGCATTTGATCTTGGAATAAATTATTTTGAAACAGGAGACATTTACGGAAGGGGAAAAAGTGAAAAATTAATTGGTGAAGTCTTTTCCGGAATGCGAAACCAAGTTGTCTTGTCCACAAAATATGGGTATGACATTTATTCTAATGAGCAAGAACAGATAGGTCACAAGGAACTGCCACAAAAATTCACGACTGAATTTACTGACTTTGCCTTGAAGAAAAGCCTTGAACGATTACAAACTGATTACGTCGATGTCTATGGCTTACACAATCCAAAAATTCCAACCATCCGCGATAAGCAAATTTTTGATTTTCTTGACAAAAAAATAAAGGAAGGAACAATCAAAAGTTACCAGATTGCATTAGGTCCTGCAATAGGATGGACACAAGAGGGACTAGAGTCCATGAAGATAACAAATGCATCCGCAGTACAAACTGTCTATAACATTCTTGAGCAAAACCCTGGAAACACCCTCATCGAAGAGGCAGAAAGAAATAACGTTGGAATACTGGTTCGGGTTCCAGATGCTTCCGGTATATTGACAGGAAAGGTCACTGCAGACACCAAAGTCAGCGAAAAAGACCATCGTTCTGTACGAAGCGGCAACTGGATACAAGAGGCACTAAAAAAAGTGGACCAATTGATGCCTATTGCAAAAAGAAACGGACTCAACATCACAGAGCTTGCAATCAAGTTCATCTTGTCCCAAAAACCTGTCTCATCTGTTCTGCCAACCGTAGTAAGTGAAGAAGAAATCGAGATGTTCTCTGCCATGTCTGATGGAAAATATCTAAGCGATGGCGACAAAAATGAAATAACTGGACTTTTCAACCAGTGGCCATCATATGATCTCAAGGCATCAGTACAAACTGCATAGAGTACAAATTTCCAAAATCTTGTAAAAATAAAACAAATTATATTCAAAGAAAGATTAACGAAAATGAATGGTTTCTACTCAAAAAAAGACGTCAACCATGACATTTCGAATAGATGAAGATGTACTCAACAAACTTCGTTCTGAATCTGAACACAGGGAAACCAGTCTTAATACATTTGTCAATCATATCTTCAAAAGATACGTAGAGTGGGACATGTTTGAAGCAAAGGTGGGCATGATTCCAATCGCAAAACCAATCATTGTAGAACTTTTTGGAACGTTGAGCAAGGATCACATAGTTGACATGGCAAACCGCATTGGAAAAAATGTAGTACGAGATACTGCATTATTTATGCAAGGAGATTTCAATCTAGATTCGTTTATCTCTTGGTTTGAGGCAAGAATGCGCGCGTCCTCAATTGAGATAAATCATAACATAAAAAATAACATTCATACATTTATCATCAAACACGACCTTGGTGAAAACTGGTCATTATATCATACCACTGTACTTGGGTTAATTTTCAGAGAAGTTTTAGAGAAAAAGGTTGATTTTGAGTATAATTCTGGCATGATGTCATTCAAGTTTACTGAGTAAATGATTGCAAATAATTGTAAGTGCTTGCAAATGAATTCAGTCTAATCGCTCTTGTTATATTTTATGACGTTATATTCTAACCATGCAAGTGCTACAACAAGGAAGAACACTTGAAGGCAAAGATGCAGACAATATTTTAAAAATAATGTCAAATGACCAAGCCCTGAAGATACTTCGCTCTACGATTGATACACCAAAATCAGCATGGGACATTAGCACAGTATCTGAAATTCCTCTGACTCAGGTGTATCGGTGGATAAGAAGACTACACAACTCTGGGCTTGTGCGTGTTTCAGGAGACACCAACGAATCTGGCAAAAAATTCTTCATGTATCAAAGCAAGGTGCATTCAATCAAGGTAACATTGATGCCTACTGCTGAGACACTAGTTGAACTCTCCTAAAAATAATTTTATTATGCAGTGATAGGATCTTCGATATCAAACTCGTGCTCTACAAAATATTCCACTCGAGTCTTTTTGAATTCTCTTGAACTGAAAAGAATTCTATAGTTTTCAACACTTACTTGTTTTTGAATCTCTTTTGCCATATCTTCTGCTTCCTGAATTGACTTGCAATGGACCATTGAAAACACACTGTATGGCCAGTCTTGGTATACAGGTCTCTGGTAACAATGGCTTATCTGAGGAAACGCACCCAACTTGGCACCAACTTCTTCAATTCTTTCATCTGGAACTTGCCACACTATCATACCGTTTGCAGTAAATCCAACCTCTCTGTGTCTTAGTATGGCTGCAAATCTTCGCATAATTCCAGTCTCTTCATATTGTCTTACTTTGTCCAGTAATTGTTCTTCAGTAATTCCAAGTTTTTGGGCAGATTTTAAAAATGGTCTTTCTACTATCTCTAGATCTTTTTGTAGTTCACGTATGTAGTCTTTTTCTTGCTCTGTTGCAACAAACTTGGTATCTACAATTTTCTTTTTCTCTTCTGAAGGTTTAATGTCAGATTTTTTTTCCTCTACCATCTCAAGCTTTACTCCTATCTTGAAGAGTTTGATTGTAGGAAGAAGCCGTGTCTTTTTAATTCCAGATAACTTTGAAAATTTATCAATCTCTGTTTTTAGGTCAGATCCTGGAGGAACTGCTAGAGTGAACCACAAGTTGTATTCATGGTTTCTCTCATAATTGTGACTAACACCTGGATGTCTATTTACTTGATTTGCAATATGGTCTAATTTTTCTGGCTCTATTGCCATTGCAACAAGTGCACTCTTGTATCCTAGTTTTCGTGTGTCAAATATTGCACTAATCTGTCTGATGATTCCTGCCTGTTTTAGTGCATCAAGTCTTTGCATCAACTCTTCGTCTGTCAGACCAAATTTTTTTGCCATTACACCATATGGCTTTGGAGTCAAAGGAAAAGTCCACTGGATCTCATTTAGAATTTCTTTGTCCAGCTTGTCCATGTTACAGGAAAAGACCCATCTTACAATTAAAAATGTTGCCTAGTTTCTCATAGAATCTATAAATAGCATTTCAAGTCAAGCGAGATCCGTTGATAGTTGATCTAAATCTTCATGGAGATTTGGTGATTGTAGTGGGCGGAGGAAATGAGGGACTAAAAAAAGTAAATACTTTGTTGACCCAGGATTGTAAAATTCTTCTTATCAGTGATTCTACTAGCAGACAAATTCAAAATTATGTCAAGCAAAAGAAAATATCTTTTAGAAAAATGCGACTAGGTAATGCAAACTTTCTGAAAAAATACAAACCGTTTATGGTATTGGCAACAACTGATGATAAAGAACTTAACCGTAAAATTGTAGAGCAGGCAAAATCAATGCGTTGCTATGCATATGCCGCAGACGATCCCGAAGTAAGTGACTTTGCATTTGGCTCTGTAATCAATATAGAAGACACTGTCCAGATTGCAGTATCCACAGGTGGAAAAAGTCCAGCAATGGCAAGAAAACTAAAACTCCAGGCAGAGCATATTTTCCGTAAGGTAATAAAAAAAGAGGACATTTACCACATCAAATTACAGGATTTTGCAAGAAAGGCAGTCAAGGATAAACTCCCGACATTTCCTGAACGAAAAAAGTTCCTCTATAGCGTCATGAATGACAATCATGTTAAACAATTAATACGAGATGGAAATCTAAAAAAAGCACAGAAGCGGGTTATGGAAATGCTAGGTGAACTAATCTGACAAGTGACGTAATAAACGCCAGAGTTACTTTTAGAAAGTCACCTATTCACATGCTGGAACGATTCACTTTTCCAGATCTAGATTCTGCGTATGATTCATTTCTAAAGCATTCTGGATTGGACGAATGTGTGATATTACAAACCTGCAACAGGGTTGAACTTTTTGGCTGTACAAATTCTGCTGATCTTGGAAAAATAAAAAAGACATGGGCATCTGTTGCAGGACTTGAAGAGAATGCATTCAAAGAAAACCTTGAGATAAGCAAAGGAACTGATGCATACACTCACCTACTCAAGCTTACCTCTGGTCTTGACTCTCTTGTTATAGGTGAAGAGCAAATACTTGGTCAAGTAAGGGATTCAATCAGTACTGCAAGGGGACTCAAAGCATCTGGGGATAATCTCAACACTTTGTTTGACAAGGCAATAAAGATTGGAACTCGTGTACGCCAAGCAACCGGAATAAGCAAAGGAAGCCTATCGATTGGTTCCATGGCAGTAAACTTGGCAGAAGAAAATATTGATGACTTGAACTCAAAGCATATTTTATTGATTGGAACTGGAGAGGCAGCAAGTCTTGTTGCAAAATCTCTTAAAAAAAGAGAGATTGATTTTCTTGTAACAAGCAGAACATTTGAGCGCTCAAAGGCTTTTGCAGAGACTGCAGGTGGTAAACCCATGCCATTTGAGCAAGCAACGACAAATTTCAAATCAATTGATGTGTTATTTGTAGCAACCACTGCACCATATTTTCTTGTCACATATGACCGAGTAAAAGAGGCAATGGAATCAAGAAAAGAGGGCATGCTGATAATGGATCTTTCAAATCCTAGAACTGTTGATGATAAAGTATCTACGATAGATAAAATCAAGGTGATGAACTTGGACCAGATTGCAGAGATGGTAGAAAAGAACATGAAAAATAGAATGGGTCTAGTATCATCCGCAGAGCATATAATTAATGAAGAATTACCTGTAGTAGAAGCAGCAATGAAAAGACTTGAGGTAGAGCCCATAGTAACTAATGTCTTCAAGGAGATAGACCACGCACGAGTAAAGGAATTGAAAAAAGCACTCCAAATGCTAGGCGAAAAAGATGAGCAAAAAATACGAATTATTGACCAGATGACACAAGCAATTGTTGAGGATATCATGTCAATTCCAATGAATAATCTCAGAAAGGCCTCAGAGCAAGGAGATGCTGAAATTCTAAAAACTGTTACAAGACTCTTTGATTATAAGACAAGAGAGTAACAAATTATATTTGCTAAATAGGATGTTTTGTGTATAATGTCTTTTCCTAATTTGAGACTACGACGTCTTCGAAAAACTGGTAAAATTAGGGAACTCTTAGAAGAAGTAAGATTATCACCAAAGGATCTCATCTGTCCAATATTTGTTCAAGAGGATCTAAAATCAAAAATTCCTGGAAGCTCAATGCCTGGAATGGAAAGGCTTTCACTTGGCGATGTGGCAACTGAAGTAAATTCTATTGCAGAATTGAAAATTCCAGCAGTAATGGTATTTGGAATACCGACACACAAAGATGATCACGGTACTTCGGCTTTTAATCAAAATGGAATTGTACAAAAAACAATTTCTGAAATAAGAAAGAATCTCGGAAATGATATCGCAATAATGGCCGATGTCTGTCTTTGTCAGTATACAAGTTCTGGTCACTGTGGACTGGTCAAAGGTGACAAGATAGACAATGATTCAAGTCTTGAAACTCTGGCAAAAGTTGCAGTAAGCCAAGCTCAGGCAGGAGTTGATGTTGTGTCCCCATCTGCAATGATGGATGGACAGGTAAAGGCAATAAGACAAGGTCTTGATGATGCAGGATTTTCTGATGTTGCAATAATGTCCCACTCTGCAAAACATCGCTCTTCGTTATATTCGCCGTTCAAAGACATGGCACACTCTGCACCTCAGTTTGGAGACAGAAAGACCTACCAATTACCATACACAAATCCAAAAGAAGCCATGAGAGAAGTGGAGACTGACATACAAGAGGGAGTAGACATTGTCATGATAAAACCAGCACTTGCATATCTTGACTTGATATCTATGACAAAAGAAAAATTCAATGTGCCAATTGCAGCTTATAGTGTCTCGGGAGAATATGCCCTAGTCAAGGCAGCTGCCATGGCAGGATACATTGATGAAAAAGAGGTCACACTAGAGATTCTTACAGCAATCAAGCGTGCAGGTGCAGACATGATAGTAACATATTTCTCAAAGGGTGCGGCAAAAACACTCAACGAGAGATGAGAGAAGACCAGACATTTGAGATAACGCGTGCATATGACCTACTGCCACATGTAGTTGGTGCAAGCTGGGCCTCAATCTGGTTTAGGATGAATAAAATCTACAGGCCATCAAAAGAAGCATTTCGAGAAAAAGTTGCTGAATATTTTAAAATGCTAGAGCCTCTGACAAATGCATTTCCACCAGAGGAACAGTTCAAGGACATGATTGCTTATGTCAAAGAAAAACACGCCGATGAGATTAGAAGAATTTTGACTGGAAACAACTCTGAGATTGAAAAGCGATACAAACGATACATCGATTACGGCTAGATCTCTTTTTTTAATTCTTCTAGAAACTTTTTCATTATCTTGATTCTTTTTCTTGCTTCTGTTTTTCCAGTTTTTGTGTTCATTGTTTTTTCTAAAAGCAAAAGTTTTTTGTAAAAATGATCTAGTGTCCAACACTTGTCATCTGGAGAACGTTTTTTGCAAAACGGATCATCGTTATTGTAAAACGGTCTATTTTCTGCACCTCCAACTGCAAAAGTCCTTGCTATTCCTATTGCACCTAGTGCATCAAGTCTATCTGCATCTTGGAGTATCTTGCCCTCTAGTGTCTTTGGAGTGACTCCTCTTGAAAAACTATGATCTCTTATTGCATCTGATATGACATCTCTCTCATCCTGAGTGAAATTATATTCTTGTAAAATCTCTCTTGATTTTTCGGCACTCTCAAGTGAAGAATTCTTTGAGCGAGGATCAGATTTTGGATATGAGACAATATCATGTAATAATACCGCAACAGTTATCATTCTGATACTTGCCTTTTCTTTTCTGGCAATCATGGTTGCATTTTTGAGCACTCGCGTAATGTGTTCAAAATCGTGGGCCGCGTCATTTTTTGCAAGTTGTTTTTTTACCTGCTCCCTTAATTTTTCAAACTCCAATTTGGTCTTTGATGCAAATTCATTTTATAAATTGAGATCTTGCCGGTATGGTCATGCCTGGATAAGAATTTAGAAAATATCATGCCAAAAGGCAAATAATTCCAAACATTTTGATCCTGGATCCTAGTTATGCAAAAAAATGACCCGTAAGTACAATATATTTATAAATTAAAATCACGTACAGAATATGTGAGCACTAAAGCGTGGAAGTGTTATCGTTGCAACCTAGTTTTTACAGAGGAATCCCACGCTGCACTGCATGAAGATCTGTCAAAACACAATGTAACGGAAATACAGATAGTAAAAGTATAGAAACTAAAACGAAATTATATCACTTGAGGTCTAGCTGAAAAACAAATGTCATACCATAATCTTTCCAAGATGAATTTTGAGGTCTCTGAAGATCAAAAAATTTTCCTTGATAAAATAGACAGGGTGTGCAAATCTATACGTGATTATGAAACCAAGTGTTATCTTGATGAGAGACTAAACGACAGAGTTATTCCTGAATTTGGGGAGATTGGAATGCTTGGATGTCCCATATCAAAAAAGTATGGCGGTTTGGGATATGATGTACTGACATATCTTTTTGCAATAGAGCGAATTGGAAGGGAGGGCAACTCACTTCGTACATTTTTCTCCGCACATGTATCCATTGGACAAATGGTAATACAAAATTGGGGAACAGACGAGCAAAAAAAGAAGTATCTTGTAAATACAACAAATGGAACCAGCATAATGGGATTTGCACTAACCGAGCCTGATGCAGGAAGTGATCCTGGAAAAATGTCTACAAAATTTGAAGAGCGTGGTGACAATTATGTCCTTAATGGAACAAAGCACTGGGTGGGAAATGGAACATTTGCCAAGGTGATAACAACATATGCAAGAGGACATGATGGAAAGATATCTGCATTTATTGTTGATACAAACTCAAAAGGTTTTACCGCTGAAGAGATGAAAAATAAAATGGGATTACTTACGGTAAAAAATGCCGAGATTACTTTTGAAAACTGCCTTGTTCCAAAACAAAATATTCTTGGAAAAATTGGAAATGGCATGAGTGTTGCTTTTAGTGCATTAATTGATGGTAGATTAAGTGTGGCAGCAGGTGCTGTTGGTGTAATGAAAGACTGTCTTGATGAATCAATTCGATATTCTCAAAAAAGAGAACAACACGGTTCTGCCCTTGCAAAAAAACAACTGATTCAGGAGCATCTGGCTACAATGATTGTAAACATTGAAAGTTCAAGGTGGCTTGTGTATAGAGCAGGAATGGCAAGACAAAAACTCCATGATTATGTAGAGGATCTAAAAGAAAAGGATGCAAATTGGCTAGATTCTCTTAACAGGCAGAACAAAGAGTATTCTACACTACGCAATAGGGTAGACAGGCTTGCAGCCATTGCAAAATTGCATGCTACAAATGCTGCCTTTGACTGTGCAAACAGGGCAGTCCAAGTGTTTGGCTCTTATGGGTATCAAAAAACAAGCAGAGTTGCACGACATTTTCTTGATTCAAGGGCAATTGTAATCTATGAGGGTGCAAACGAAGTGCTCAAACTAAAGATAGCTTCGCTTGAAATGGGCGACAAGTATGATGCATACTAGGTTTTCATCAAAACTTTATGCATGATACCAAGACCCTCGTTAATCTGCTCTTTTGTAATTATTAGTGGCGGTATTATTCTCATTGACTTTTGACCTGCTCCTAAGGTCAACAAGCCATGCTTGAATAATTCTGTGAGTTTTTTATCACGACGCAGAGCAGAATCAAACTCCAACCCAACCATGAGCCCTAGCCCTCTTACATCTGTCACACCTTTCTTTCCTACAAGTTCCAGCAATCCCTTCTTGAGTATGCATCCCATCTTTGTGGCATTCTCAAGCAACTTGTCTCGTTTTATCACATCTATTACCTGAGAGCCAACTGCCATGTCAATTCTGTTTCCTCCTCCCCATGTGCTTGATAATACCGACCTTTGACCTGGATCAAATTTTTTGTTAAATGCTGTAGCTCCTACCTGTAATGCTTTTGCAGTACTCATTATGTCTGGCTTTATGTTGTAGTGCTCAAAGGCCCACCATTTGCCAGTATGACCTATTCCTGATTGGACCTCGTCTAAAATTAATGGAACGCCATATTTTGTTGCAATCTTTCTTAGATTTGAAATGAATTTTTTGCTTGCAACATTATACCCACCTTCGCCTTGAATTACCTCAGTTAGGATAAACGCAGCCTTGTTTTCTTTTAAAATATTTTCCGCAGCATCAATTTCTGGGTCATCATCTTTTATGCAGAATTTAATTCTCTTTGATGGTAACTCTGGAAAGTTGTGTTTCTGGACAGGTCTGCTAAATGTAAAACTCAGTGCACCAAGTGTTCTTCCATGAAATGCACCTGTGCAAGAAATCCCTGGCAATGGACCCATCTTTTTGTATGCAATTTTAATTGCATTTTCAACTGCTTCTGCACCACTGTTTATGAAAAATGTCTTGAAACCCTCTGGCAAAATAGTTGAAATGTTTTCTGCAAGATCTGCATGTTCCTGGCAGTAAAAGTCCTGCCCTGCTATCTTGTATGTACCATTTGATGCATACTGGGCAAGTGTTTCTATGATATCTGGATGGGAATATCCTAAAGGGCATGCACCAATGTTTGATGTAAAATCAAGATACTTGTTACCGTCAATATCTTCGATGATGCAGTTGTGACCGTGTGAGACAACAAGTGAATACATGAATGTCGAGTCATACGCATGTTTTTTCATCGTACCAATTACACGCATGGCTTTGGGTCCTGGTATCGTTTTTGTCTTCATCTGGTATGATATAGAAAAATTTTCTAATAAACACTTGGCATGTATACAATGGGAGAAAACCATCGTGGATATGATGAGCCAAACCGTAAACAGACAGAGACGAGAAAAAAAGAAAAGAAAAATGCAGAGGGTGGGATTTGAACCCACGAACCCCTAAGGGAAGGGATATCTTATAGAAGATCTTGAGTCCCTCTCGGTTGACCGGGCTTCGGTACCTCTGCAACGAGAGATCCCTTTACTGAATATATAACTGAAACCGTATTTGTAGTGATTCTGGGATATTTTTTACTGCTCACTTACAATTTTTTCTGACATGGCAGGCATTGTATAGAAAAATTCATCCTCAAAGCCATAATCCTGTTTTCCAGTCTTTCTTAATGCTTCAAAATATCTCATACAGTTTGTGTAAAACTCGTTTGATCTTGTCTGATTATCTATTTGCATGCATATTGATTAAAAAAATTGGGTTTGTATACCGATGTAAGAAACTTTAGACACTGTTATTGTCTTTTTTTAATTACTTGAACTACTAGGAATCAGCAAGGCTTTCTACAAATTCTATGTGGCTAGAGGCTCTCATACTGTCTATAACATTCTCAATTCTACCGTCTAGTCCAATGAGATATGTTATCCTTTTTGTGTACATGCCAAGGATGCCGGTTGCATGGTATAGTGTGGCCACTTTCTTTCCCTTGTCTGTCAATATCTTAAAGGGAAGGTCATGTCTTTGACAAAAATTCGTATGTGACTCTGTCGAATCCTGGTTTATTCCCAAGACTTCATACTTGTCTGATATCTTTGGGTGGTAATTTTTTATCCCTTTCATCTCTGCAGTGCAGCCAGGAGTGTTGTCTTTTACATAGAAAACCAAAACAACTTTCTTTTTTCTAAAATAGTCTGAAAGTTTTATCTTTTCACCAGTGTTTGATTCAAGTTCAAAGTCTGGTGCAGGATCGCCTATTTTCATATTATTTATCTAGAATTGTTATTTGGTATGAAAAATTTTTCTTATTCTGTAGTTTCTTGAATTCCAAGCCAAGAGTATCCTTTCTGCTCTAATTCATCGGCAAGCTCTTTTGGACCTTCTTTTATCATCTTTCCTTGTGCCATCACATGTACATAATCAAGCTTATCCAAGAACTTTAGAATTCTTGCATAGTGTGTAATGACTATTACTGTTGCATCTTTTCTTGATACCGAACTGATTGCTTTTGCAACTGCTTGGACTGCATCAATATCAAGACCCGAGTCTGGTTCATCAAGAATTGAAATTCTTGGCTGGAGCACTGCCATCTGCAAAACCTCTGATCTTTTTTTCTCTCCGCCTGAGAATCCCTCGTTGAGGTATCTTGACAGGAAATCATGCTTTAACCCTACTTCGTCAAGATTTTTCTTAAGATAGTTTTGAAACTCTCTGACTGTAAGAAAGACTTCTCTTTTTTCGTCTGCAAGTGATTTGCTTAGTGCATTGTATGCAGTTCTAAGAAAATGAGAATAACCCACACCTGCAACTTCTGTTGGATACTGGAATGCCAAAAATAATCCCTTCTTTGATCTTTCATCTGGTGAAAGGCCTAGTATGCTTTCTCCGTCAAGTAAAATGTCGCCCTTTGTAACCTCGTATTTTGGATGACCTAAAATTGTATATGATAACGTACTTTTACCAGACCCGTTTGGACCCATGATTGCATGAACCTCTCCTGGACCTGTCTTGAGATTTACTCCCTTGAGAATTTCTTTACCGTCTCTTTGTACATGTAAATCTCTAATCTCAAGTATTGCCATTGTGAACCATGGATGCTTTTGGGTATATAATCTAACAAAAAATTAGCTTCATCTAATCGATTTATCAGTGTCTAATCTTCGTCAAGTTCCTTGTCTACTTTGTCTTTTAGTGACTTGTACTTGGTAAACCTCTTATTCCAATGTGAAAAGAAGCGGTATTCCTTAATCGCAATGAACAGCAAGATTATTGCAAACACTATTGAAATTATGATGAACACTCGTAGTCCGAAAAATATTGGTGCCACATGAGATCTATCTCCGTATGGTTGCATCATTGGTAATTCTCTGACTACTGTACCGTTTTGGTCCACAAGTTGGAGGTGCATTCCAGGCATCCGGTGCATACCTGTAAAGTTTTCACTAGGTTCCAGATGCTTTATGTTGTAATCTGGATGCTCAAGTAAAACTCCTCCCAAAATCAATGCAACAGGTCCGAAAAATAATGCACTTGCAATAAAAATCAAGAATAAACGTCTTGAACTATTAGTATGGGATAAAAGTTCATCTAAAATTTTCAGAATACTGTCAGATTCTTTCTTTGCGCCCTTGTCAGATGGAACTCCGTTATTTCCAGATTGATTATTTTCGGGTTCTGACATTTACTAAAAACACTCCTGTTGCATTAAAAATGCTTCGCTAACTTTGTTCTTGATCACGTTTCTCACTCCTTGGAAATATGTCCTCATATGGTTCTAGAATTAACTTGCAAAACTCTCTTCCTTTTTGTGTAACCGCGTATTTTATTATTTTTTTATTTCCCCATGCCTGTTCTGCTCTGCTTATGAATCCTTTTCTCTCCAGGCTTTCAAGGATATCCTTGTGTTTCATTAAATTCAAACCGCAATAGCTAAGAAGTGATGTTTGATTGAGTTCGCCATGCTCTGTCAATTTTAATATGATATCTTTTCTGATATAGACTCGGTCTCTGTATTCGTGCGACAAGATTATTGTTCTGCCGTATAAATTATGTATTAAGCTTTTTACTTTAAACCTCTGAGGAAAATTGAAACTGACATCCCTGGTACTTTTACCTTTCAGTAACAATGTTCACTGACATAGTTGCGCAATTTTTTATTAAGCAAATGTGCAATCTATGGATAATGAATACAAAAGACCTCGTCAAGAACCACAAGATGCTTGCAGCCATAATTGGTGTGGCAATCATTGCTACACTGGGAGTGTCAGCAGCATCTGCACAAGTTCAGGGAACACAAACAACTCAACAACCTCCAACAATACAGGGTACAATCAACCTACAGCAGACAATAATGTCTAATGTACAGACAAAATTCTCTGCAGCATCTGATACTGCCGCATCTGCAGTAACAAATGGAAAAACCATTGGTGGAAGCCTGACTGTTGCACAAGGATATGTTGTATATAGTTTCAAGGTCATTGATGACAAGAATATGGTATATTCAGTAATTATCGATCCGGCAAATGATAAAGTTCTGTATACCTCTACTGGTCATCAATTTGGAATGGGCGGTTTTGCAATGGGCGGCCAGCATGGAATGATGAAACATAAATTCCACATGGGCGGTAATCCTCAAAGCTCATCTCCATCTACACCTGGAACCACAAATCCTTCATCTGAAGACACAACTCCATACAGCGGATCACAATCCTGATCCAAAACTTTTTTCCTTTTTATAGTAAAATGTTTTTGAAAAACAGTTTCTCCTTGAATAACAATGTTCCTTAACAATGTTTGATAAATGTTTTATTCAAAACGACTGGTAAAAAAATATGAAATCTGGGCTTGAATCAATTCCAAATTATGGACGTAAAATTCGTTCCCAGGAAACATTAGAGCACATCTGTGACATGATTTTAGACTTGGATTCTAATATCAGATTTGCAGGAATAATAAACAACAAGGGCAGACTTCTTACTGGTCATAAAAAGAAAGGAATTCTGACTTCTACTACTCCACAAGATCAAGAAATGTTACTCATGGAAACTGCATTGGGGATAAGAATGCGCAAAGAACATGACTCCCACTTGGGACCTGTAAATTTCACCATCTCATATGGTGAGAAAATAGTGTCAATGAATTTTCCATTAGATGATGAAATCTTGTGCGTCTCTGCAGAAAAAAAGATCAATCTTATGACTGTGCCATTTCTAATACTGGAATTTTTGGAAACAAACGTGGATGAAAAAGAAGGATGACAGCAAAAAGTTCTGGTAATATGGTTGATAGAAAAAAGAATTTCAAATGCAAGGAATGTGATATGGAATTTGATGACCCTGTAAGGCTAGAGAGACATTTCAAAGCAGCACATCCTGCAAAACATGATGGATTTAGACCAAAATGGTATTGGGAAACTTAGTGCATGTATTACAAGATTTTTCTGCAAAAGGCAAGTCAGAACAAAAATTTGCAAAATATTGTTCAACAAACTTTTCCAGTGATGAGTTTCACATGATGCAAATTAAGCTAGAACCACGAGATGTTGCAAGATTAAGCTCGTTTGGTAATAATGTGTGTAGGAAATGCACTATAAAATTGATTGAAGGAGACATTGTAGTGAGAATCGGTGCAAGACCTCCAAAATATTATCACAAGGAATGCTTCAAAGTATACTAGTTTGATCTTAAACCTTGTCTATTCCATGTCTCTTTTAGACACAAAATTATGTGTGATCATGCTTTCACTAACAATGTTCCTTAACAAGGTTTGATAAGCATTTTATTCTAAAAATAAGAAAGAAAACTAATGACATCTTTCTTTTTGTATAGTTCACATAGTGCTTTTTTTTATAAATCTGAAAGTAAGATAGATGAATTCTAAAAGGGATTGGTTTTGGGAAACATGACAAAAGAATTGGTAGTTGAAAAAGAAACTCAAAATAAAATTGTTAATAATAGTTCATTTGCCTTAAAAGTGGAAAATCTCTCTAAAATTTATGATTCTGCTGCAGGACGAGTTGTTGCATTAGATAAAGTCAGTTTTGCCATAAAAAAAGGTGAATTTGTGTCTGTTGTAGGTCCATCTGGAAGTGGAAAGTCTACAGTTTTGAATTTGGTTGGGGCACTTGATAGACCAACAAGCGGAAAAATCTACATCGATGGAATTGACATATTTTCTCTTAATGATTCTAAAATTGCTACCATGCGAAACAGCCGTATTGGTTTTATTTTCCAGTCATTTAATTTGATTAATAGAACAACTGTACAAAAAAATGTAAAATTGCCCGGAATAATTGCTGGTATGTCAAGCGATGATGCAAATTCTCGTTCTATTAAGATCCTAGAGGCTCTTGGTATTGCTGACAAGAAAAACCAAAAACCAGTAAATCTCAGTGGTGGTCAGCAGCAACGAGTTGCAATTGCTCGCTCTTTGATAAACAATCCATCTATAATTTTGGCTGACGAACCAACTGGTAACTTGGATACAAAAACAGGAGATGATGTATTTGATATGCTAAAGATGCTTTCACATAAATTCAAACGTACTATAATCATGGTAACACACAATCCAGAACTTGCCGAATCTACCGATAGATCAATATTACTACGAGATGGGAGGATAGAAAAAGATGTTATCAACTAGAATGCCTTTCAAGTTTTCAACTAGAGGACTTGGAGTAAAACTTGCTATTCCACTTTTGATTGTAATGCTATTTGTACCTACTACACTTTCAACTTTGAATGCATATGGACAAGTAGTTACAGTAGTGCCTTCTGGAAATGGTCATTTGGGTATAGTGCAGACACAAGATTGTTTTGCACCGCTTACTACAATACTTGATGCAACTTATGCTGGACCTGTAGTTGTTGACTCGTATTGGGTTGATCAAGGAACATCTTCTGCTACTGATGTTACTAGTAATCCTGTGAAAAAAGAAATAGGTCCGGGAGAAGGACCATCTGTTTTTGCTGTAGTGTTTAACAATAGGGGAACAGCTTATTCAATAACTTCTATCACTGCTTTCCTTAACCTACCATCTGGATTCTCACCTACTGGGGAAAGCGCAAATCCTCAATTACTCCAACATTACAATCAGGCATCAAGAGTTGCAACTACTCCGGCAATCGGAAACTATTATGGTACAGTAGCACCTGGAGCGTCATTTACTATGTATTTTAACATAAATGTACTACCAACCGCAAAAGTAGGTACATTTGCAACAACAGCTGTTGCAAATTATGTTCAGGTAGGTGTAGTTGGACAACAATGTACTTCAGCATTACTCAATGTACCACTTGTTCTTCCTGGAAAAGTAGTATTGGATGCATCTACTGTAATTTCTGATCTTGCACCTCAAAGTAAGGATTCAATTTCGATAGCAATTGAAAACAAGGGCTCTGCTGATGCAACAGGGGTAGTAGCAACAATTGTAAACCTTGGTAATTCTAAAGGTGGTACAGGAAGTAGTGGGAGTGGAGGGTCTGTTGTATTACAATCATCAACAACTCAAATTGTCAATCTTGGACCTAATACTTTCAATCTGGGAACAATCCCTGCAAAATCAAAAGCGGTGATAAGTACAACGGTTTATCCGGGTACTGCTGCAAGTGGTTCCACTCAAGAAGTGCAACTTCAGATAGACTACCAAAATGCGTGGGGTAAGCTTTTGACCACTACAATTAGTACCGGACTTGTAATAGCACCAAATCCAGCACAATCTCTTAGCTTATCATATCTTGGAAATACATCAACTCCTGTGATCACTGCATCTGCATTAGATGATCTTAATTTTGCTGTTGCAAACAATAGTACTGATCCTATGTCAAATATCCTAATCTCACTTGTACCACAATCTACCTCGGTCTCTGTAGTTGGTCCATCCACTTGGACAATAACAGATTTAGAACCAGGAGATAGACAGATACTCACAACCAAAGTATATGCGGCAAATACCTTGATCAATAGTCCGACCTCTTTTACATTGACTGCAAATTATGTCTCAAAAGGACAAACACAAACAAACTCTCTTACACTGGGAACTTTTGTAGTTGGAGACATCAAACTCCAAATATATGGTTTAACTGCAAGTTCTGCTGGCGGAACTTCTAATCTTGTGGGTAACTTACTAAATCAAGGTAGTACAACTGCATTGTATACCACTGTACAACTTGCACCTTCACAACTCACGAGTGCCATGAAAGCTGCACGACTTGCAAATTCTACAAATAACCAAACTGGACATTCATTTGGACAATCTGCACAAGGTGGAGACCAAGGATTCCAGGGAGTACAAGGCACAGGCGGTCAAGGATTTCAAGGTGGACAGGGAGCTGGGGGCCAAGGATTCCAGGGAGGACAAGGAGGCGGAGGTCAAGGACGTTCTGGTCCGGGATTCCAAGGCGGTGGTGGCCAGAGAGGCTCGAGCTCAACTAATGGACCACAATTCATAGGAGATCTTTCGCCGGATTCACCAATTCCAATCAATGTACCACTTAGACTTAATTCTCTACCGTCTGGAATGTATCAAGTAGCATTCAAGGTAGTGTATGCCGATGATTTGAAGAACTTTCACACTGTAATATTAAACGGAACAGTTTTTGTTGCTAAAAGTGCACCAACCACTGCACCACAATCTGAATCTATACTTGATCAGATCCCTCTACCAGTAATTATTGGAATCCCAATTGCGGTAGCAGTAGCAATTGCATTCATAATAAAAAGAAAAAGATCAGCAAAGAAAAAATTGAGTTTGTTAACACAGGGGGATACTGATATAGTCTCAATATTTGATGGCACTAAGAAGGAAAATGAATCCTAAAGATCTTTTTTTATTGTCATTTGAAGCACTAGTTGATAGAAAAGTCAGAACACTACTTACAATTCTGATGGTTGTACTTGGCAGCAGTCTTGTTGTAGTGTTAAACGGTTTGAGTGCCGGTCAATCCGCATTCTTGGAAAAACAACTCAATACATTGGCAGCAAATGTTCTTTTTGTAGGTAGTGGACAGCGTTCCCTTAGCTCATTTGCAACTTCCACCAGTAATTCAATAACAATTAATGATGTTATAGTACAAAAACTTAGGAGTCTTCCAAATGTGTCTGATGTCATACCAGAGTATACTGGTTCAGTACAAATGAATTCAGAAGGAAACACTCAACGCGCTTCAATCACTGCAATTGACCCTTCAAAATTACCTGTAGAGTTGCCAAATCTTGAATACGTTGATGGCTCAACAGTAAGTCCGGGCGATCGATCCGCTGCACTGGTGGGGGATACAATAGTAAATCCTCCTGGGGCAGATAGTGCTTTTGTTGTGCTTGGTCAAACAATCAAGGCGACTGCAACCTATACTGATGCTGGAAAGCAAGTAACTGTAGTAAAGAATTTTGTAGTTACGGGAATTCTAAAACCGTCTGGCAATACGGGAATAGACCGTTCAATTATAGTAAATCTTGATGCTGGTAATCAATTATTGCACAAGCAGAACCGATATGATCAGGTAATAATTGCTGCAACCACTCCTGAGGATGTTGATACAGTACAGCAGGAGATCACTGGCATGTTTGGAAAAACTCTTGGTGCTACAACTCCAAAGGCAATCATGGCAGTAAGACAACAAGCTGCAAGTGGAAATGCTGCTTTTATTCTCATGGTCGGAATCATTGCACTTGTTGTGGGAGCAGTTGGTATTGTTACAACGTTATACAATTCAGTTACAGAACGAATTAGAGAGATAGGTACCATGAAAGCAATTGGAGCTCAAAACATAACCATTCTTGCACTGTTTCTAGTAGAGGCCAGCTTGATTGGAGTGATAGGGGCTTCGCTTGGAACTGTAATAGGTATTGGTGGTGGATACATAATGAGTATCGCTACAACTACTACTCCTACAGGCGGCGGTCCACCCATACATATACCACCAATCTTTGTTCCAATGGATTTGATTAAAGTCTGGTTGCTTTCTCTTACACTAAGTGTTTTGGCTGGAATGTATCCTGCATGGAAGGCATCAAAACTGTCTCCAATGGTAGCATTAAGAAGAGAATAGATTATCTCAAAGTACAAAATAATTTTAATTTCTTTTTTGATATTAATGTATGGTCCGGAAACAAGAATGCCAATTCCTCATGTAGTTAGAAAAACCTTGCAGTAGAATCCCCCACAGTTTTATATTTTTGAAATATTGGTTGATAAAATAAAATATTACTTCTATCCTGAAATCATTGGAACTACAGTCTTTACCGTCATCTGTGCTGCAGCAGAAAATATGTCGCCTGAAAATGGGACTATTAGCATCATTATGTAGGCCGCAAGCATACTACATTCTCTGTTCATATGGTATAGTATACATTTTTGTTTATAATGGATTGTGCAACCATGTTCAGTAACATGGTTAACAGTGATCTTTTCAAATTCTATACATTCCTTCAAGTTGGAAAGATTTGACATGTCTTCTAGGTGAAATCTAGTTTGCAGATATTAAAATACGGATTTATGTAGCGCTAAAGTCTTTGGTCCAGTTTGAATATTCTTCAATCATTCCGGCATTGACACTGGGTCTTCTTTTCTTGATTGTCTTTCTGAAATCATCAATGGTCACATCACGTAATTGTACGCGTGTAAGATCTTTATTTCCACTAGATTCTGCTGAGCTGAAAAACTCGTCTATTACAGATAACTGGACTGATTGACAAATGTCTCGTATGTCACTTGCACTATATCCTTCTATTAGTTGTGCAAGCTGAGCTGCATTAACAGAAGAATCTTTTTTCAATTTTGATAAATATGATGAAAATAAACTTACTCTGGTCTCCAACGATGGTAACGGTATGTAAATTCTCTTTGAAAATCTCCTGAGAAATGCCCAATCTAATTTCCAAGGTTTGTTTGTTGCTGCTATGACATATGTTTGAAGATTTTTTCCTTTGTCATTTACTCCATCCATCTCTGTGAGAAATTGGTTTTTCACTCTGATTTCTCCTCCGTTTTCATTCTGTGAATTTCCAAGGAGAGAATCTACTTCATCTATTAGCATGATTACTGGCACGTTTTCTTTTTTGGACGAATCACGTGCCATATGGAATAACTGGGATACATTTTTTTCGGCATCGCCTAACCATTTGCTCATCATTGATGCTGCATCTACGTTTATGAAATACCCATTAATCTCGCTTGCAGTTGCTGCGGCAAGCATTGTCTTACCGCATCCTGGGGGTCCATACAAAAGAATTCCTCGTGGCCAACCCAATGTAAAAAGTTCTGGTTTTTTAGCAGGATATACAATAGATTCACGTAGTGCAGTCTTTACCTCTTCTAATCCTATTACTTCTTTCCAGCTAACGTTTGGTTTTTCTTTTATAATCATATTTTCAATATTGCTACTGATAGTTTGATTGGAACTGCTGGCATGAATTGATGCCCCGGGCTGATTATTGTCGTTTTGAGAATGATAGCCATCAGGTGAATTCTGTAATTCGCTTATTCTTTTCTTGTATTGATAACAATGTTGTTCATAAACTGCATTCAAGGTATTATCAGGAAATAACTGGATTAATTTTACTAGAGCGTCTATTGCTCTTTGATAACTGGTGATTGCCGAATTTCTGTCGCCCTGGCCGTCTTGTCTTATTGCTTCTGCCGCAAACTTTCCTGCTACTCCTTCTAGTGCTAGCGCTGCAGAACTCATGAGACCATACCATGTGGTATTCTATGATTTTCAAGGTATTGTATACTGTAAAACCATACAATTCGATTAGTTAAATTAATTAAAGTATTTTCAATGCAACTACTGTTTTTGTTTTATTTGTCTAACACACTATGAGAATCAAACATGATCTGTCATACCTATTATAATACCGACTATGGTATAGTAAGAGGAACGAGATTTGGAACCGCTTGAATTTTGTGATGTTTGTTTTCAGAGGGGAAAACCTAATCTCTGTGAAACATATCGGAATACGTTTACCAAAATCGTTTCATTACAATTTTCACAGAAATCCCGATTAGACAGGATCCTCAACAATTTGGAGATACGACCGCGTTCTGTTGACAAACGCTGGACATTGATAGTAGGTGCAGAGAAACGCAAGGAATTTCTTGATTCGCTGTGGGGTGTAAATGTCACAGTGCATACGCTAGAAGATCATGTCAAGGTCATAACAAGACTCTACAAACCCGAAGTGAGAAAACTTGGAGCCAAGGAACAAGTTGAACTTCCAAGCAAGGAATCATGGGAGGAGTTTGATCCAAAAACTCGAGACTGGATTCCCATCAAAGTTGATACAAAAAAAGAAAAATTCTATGCTCAAGTAAACTTGGGAAATGTACTCAAGTGTTCGAGTTTTGAAGGCACAGCCTATTTCCGTACTTACATGAATGCTGATGTCACTATGCTTGCCCCTATGGAAAAGCGTGCAGTATACAATATTGTATCTACCATCTCTGAGCCAATAACAGCTGTTTGGAAATCCGACGGTAAGGATCAATACGGATTCATCGAGCATGATCAATTGCCAAATGTCCCTGATGAAATTTTCAATGTTCTACGAAGATTGGCAACTGTAGACAAACGAATTCCTGATACGATGATATTTGAAAATGGTGATTTTGAATTGGTACAGACAGTTCTAGGCTGCATAAAAATTGAGCTTACAAAATCTTCTGAGACCATAACTACTCTGACAGAAAAAAAATCTGATGTACCACTAGAAATTAATGAAATGCAAAAAGAACGCCTGCAAGTTATGCTTGATATTGTTAAAGAAATGGGTGGAAAAATCGAGACTGAAAAAGATGCTCTTGTCATATCTGGAACACGTGGATTGGTAAAAGTTGCCTTTGTAGACAGTGACAAAAGCGCGCAAGATGGCAACATGATGAGAATATCTGTATCTGCACTTGAAGATCCACCAAGATTTGCAGAAATCTTGTCTATGATCAAGAAAAGATTAGGTCTTCTTGATTTGCCACTTGAAAATATGTTGAGTCAACACTGGCCAATTATTTCAGACAATGACTTACAATATGTTATCCATACTGCAATCTCATGGTGGTCTAACAATCCTGTATTGGCTACAAAAATAATTGGTGATGCGGACAAGTTTGCCAAAGTAAAAGAATGGAACACAAAAATCAAGGAGGGAAAGATTCGCTCTACACTTGATACTATAACACTTGGAAAGATAATCAAACAAAAAGAATCAAATCAAATTATAAAATAAGTTGTCTATTGATTACCTACACGTTGAAGAAAACCGTCTATTCTTTTTTGCAGGTCATTGTGAATCTCTGGCATCGATCTGTTGCCATTGATGGGTATTAGGCCATATTTTTTTTGCATTGCATGAAACTCTTGTGAAATTCTTTTCTGGTATATCAAAAATGATTCATACATGTCCTCTGATAGACCAATGTCAGCACCTGATTCATAGTGGTCTAACGTGGAATTTTTCTGAAAGACTCTGTGTATCAGTACTGATGGCTCTACGTCAAGATAAAATACAATGTCTGGTTTTATGGCAAATCCATACAGGTTGTGACACCATGTTCTATCCAGGCCTCTTACCAAATTTCTTGCGATGAGTGTGTAAATGTACCTGTCTGCAAGTACAATGTATCCTGCTTGTAATGCCGGTATTATTTTGTACTCGAATTGATCTGCAAAATCTGCTGCATAGTATAATGCTAGTGTTTTTCTTCCTAGATTGTAGTCTCTTTTTGCTTCAAGTATGCCCCTACCAACAAGTTCTGATCTCTTCAGTCCGGTGTTTAATACAGCATGTCCATCTGCTTCAAGTCTTGTAGTAATTTCTTGGATTTGTGTACTACGGCCTGATGCATCTGGACCTTCTATTACTATGAGTCTTCCCTTGATTTCTATGTCTTGCAAATTTTTAATTCCATGACCATAAAACTCCACTGTTCTCTTTCCAAGATCTTTGTATTTTGCACGTGTCATTTTATCGTCTAGTCCTTGCCTTTGTTTGATGACCTTCTAGTAGGGGCATGATCTTTTTTCTTACAATATTTTGTTGTTCTTCAATGTTCAGTGTTCCATCAATTACTGTAAACCCCTCGCTTTCTGCAAGAGAATCATACTGTTCAATTATTCTTCCCTGGAAAATTCTATAGCTTTCATACTGGTCATTGCTCAAATTCATGTCCATACCAGCTTCGTAATACTTTAGCTTGGGTCTACCTATCAAAATTCTATCAACTGCAATGTCTACTGGAACTTTAAAATAAAATGCTACATCTGGTTTTATTGCAAAATCATAAACCTTCTTGACCCATTCTGGGTTGCAACCTCTCACTATATCTCTTGCAAATGCAGTATACACATATCTGTCTGCTAGCACAAAATGTCCAGCTCTTAGCAATGGAGAAATGTTTCTTTCATATCTATCTGCAAAATCTGTAGCATGCAATAAACTAAAAGTAGTTGGAGTGAGCAATCCTTTCTTCTTTCCTTTAGACGTGATCTCCTTTACCATCTCCGAAGAATTCCATTCTGATCTGAAAACACTGACACCTTTGTATGCTAGCCATTTTTCTAAAAGATGAATCTGTGTTGATTTACCTGAGCCATCTATGCCTTCTACAATGATGAGTTTTCCTCTGGGTTCTGCCTTCATATTAGATCACTCTTTGATGTCAAGGCAATTTTAGGTTTTATCGATGACACTACTAACTTGTCTCACGTGTCAATGATTTTGTAAAAGTAATGACTGTGATCTATATAGTAAATGTAACTCTATGAAATATTAGAAATCATGGTCGAATTTTAGATATCTCATCATTTCAAACTCGAGTGAATGGTATGTCAGATCACGTCTTGTGTAACTCATAAATGCCTGAAAAATTGGTGACTGATCAATGGATTTGCTAGTTTTACGACATGGTGAGGCTGGGAGGGGATCTGCTTTACCTGGGGATTCCAAGAGATCCCTTACTGCAGAAGGAAAACAAGAGGTTGCAGATCTATCCAATGGCATAAAATCATTGGATGTGAAACTCGATATAGTTTATACCAGTCCGCTCTTGAGAGCCAAGCAAACTGCGGAAATTGTGGCAAAATCTCTGAAATACAAAGGCAAAATTGAAGAACTTGATTCGCTAAAACCTGAGGGAAACAAGTTAGAATTTTACTCTACACTGTCTAAATTAAAACAGGATTCTATAGTGCTTGTAGTAGGTCATGAGCCATATCTAAGTGAAATGATAGGTGAAGCAATATCTCAATCAGGTTGTAGAATAAATCTAAAGAAAGCAGGATTGGCAAGGATAAAAGTAATCTCGACTCTTCCTAAAATCAAGGGAGAATTAAGATGGCTACTCACTCCAAAACACTTGAAAAAAATTGTATAGTATTATGTTCTCTATGTTTTTCATTTAGTAAAAAAATGTAAATCAGAAGTAGATTAATAGTAACATGATGAATCTCAAGCGGGTAATGTTTATCTGAAAATCTCTGTAATTGATCTGGGTTTTAACTCTGCTAAATTAGTTATCTATAACGTAAAAGATGATGATTCATTTGATGTTTATCACCAAGAGGGAATCAAAGTAAGATTGGGAGAGGGACTTGATGAAAAAGACAAATTGGGAAAAAAACCAATGTCACGAGCAATTGATACTCTAAAAGTTTTCAGGGATATCATCCAGTTGAATCCCATCAAATCTGTATTGCCTATTGCCACCAGTGCAGTTAGAGAGGCAGGCAATAGGGATGAATTTCTAAATTCTGTTTCCAAAGAAACTGGATTTAATTTCAAAGTTTTATCTGAAAGAGAGGAAGCATTGTACTCTTATGTTGGTGCAATAAAATCTCTTAATATTCCAGATGTCTTGTTCTTTGACATTGGTGGAGGTAGCCTAGAAATTGTACACGCAGAGCGATTCAGAATAAAAAAAGTAATTTCATTGCCTCTTGGGGCTCTAAGATTAACACACCAATTTGATGGTAAAAAGGGAAAACTGACTGACAAGAATATTAAAAGTCTAAAGCGGTATGTGTGGAATCTTCTTCCAAACAAAAAAGACTTGGGCCTAAATGAGAGTACAAAGCTTGTAGGGGTAGGTGGCGCATTACGTGCATTATCAAGATATGAACAAAAAATCTCAGGATATCCCTTGGATAAAATACACAATTACAAAATAAGCAACAAGTCGCTTGATTCAACAGTTAACCGACTATTCAAGATGAAGCCTGATGACCTTTCAAAAATCTCAGTCATAGGATCTAGTAGGGCAGAAACAATTGTGGCCGGATCTTTTGTGATAAACACTCTGATGGAAAAGTATGATTTTTCAAATCTATGTGTAAGTAATCATGGACTACGAGAGGGTGCACTTTCTATATTTCTAGAGGATCCAAAGGCGTATCATGACGGTAGCCTTACTGCTGAACAAATTAGAAAAACAATTGGTCTTGATGAACCACACAAAATAAACCATGAAAAAGAAAATTTCCTTAATACTCTGGTCTCCATCAAACTCATTTCTAAGAGGGAAAAAATGATATTTGATTACGCTGAAAAAATCATGTCCGAGAAATCCTCGTTTAGTAATCCTCAAAGTGTATTTTATTCAATTATGGATGAAGATATGCCTCTTGATCATAATGATCAGCTAGTATTGGGACTCTCTTTGGTACATGCAAGACACACCAAGACATCTGATTGGTTGTTTGCTAGATATAAGACAATTTTGTCTCAACAAGATAGGGTATCATTTAAGAAAATTTCTGTATTGATTACACTACAAAAAATTCTTGAGAGGACAAAGTCAAAGGTTGAATTAAAATTACATGGTATGAGAATAGTTGAAATCAATATTTCCCAGTCTCGTTCTACTCAGATTTTCTTACTCAAAGATGCTTTGAGAAAGTTTGAATCTGCATTTGATGTCAAAGTGATTCTTTCAATGCGTCAATACTCTGGAAGTTCACACAATTCCATGTTGGAATTATAATTCAAAATTAATTACCTTTGGATTTTTTTTAAAGGCTGTAACAAATGCATTGTATTTTTTACTTCGATGTGACACTTCTGCTATGATGATCTCTGAATATTTTGAATCACTATCTACATTCTTGAGATAATCTATTATGATGTCACTATCATGAATTTCGCCTAACGTGTCTTGAATGTTTTTTAAATTTTGTAGGATTTCATGAGTTGTTTTTTTGTCTGATGCAAGTTCTAATGTATATCGCAATTTTTTAAAATTTTTTCTTAACATGTGAAGCTCATTAATTTTTTGCTCATCTCCAAGTGCGATTATTGAATTTTTATGTATGTCAAGTATTGTTTCATCTAAAATCTTGAGGTATCTTTTTGCAAGTTTTGATTTTTTTATGCCTGATTTGGGAATTTTTGGGATATTTTGATGTGATATTTTTAGTGCTAGTTTGTTGGCATTTTTTACATGCTCACTTCTAGCATTTTTTAGAGTCATAACTAGATCCTTTGTTTTATCCATGTACCGCGATTCCATGTTTATACCAATAATGTCAAAATCTCTTATCTTTGCATTTAGTTTGAAAAGTTCCTTTGTCTGCTTTGCATATTTTTTTATCTTTTCTTGTTTTCTTACATCCTTTGGAAGTATTTGGTATGCACTTTCTAGTCGTCTGATTGACACTCGAATATCATGTATGTTTTCATCATTAGGGTCTGATGTATAATTACACAGTTTTTGATAGAAATTCTCTGAGATTTTTTTAAATTTTTTAAGAAAAACTTTCTTGTCTAATTCTAGATATCTTTTCATTTTACTTGTTATGGCATGTTATTTCTTTTAAGTTCTAGTTTGGAGATATTGCTTTTATGACTAGCATTATGACAAATGACACTGCTGCACTGGCAGGTATGGTGATTATCCATGCCCAGACAATTCTTTTTCCAATGCCCCATCGTACTGCAGACATTCTCCTCACTGCTCCCACTCCCATTATGCTTCCAGAAATTGCATGTGTAGTACTTGCAGGAATTCCTAATCCTGCAAGAGCTGCCAATATGCTTGCTGCACTTGTTTCTGCAGCAAATCCTTGGTATGGTCTTAATTGTGTGATCTTTACTGCCATTGTTTTTACTATGCGCCATCCTCCAAAGAAAGTTCCAAGGCTTATGGCTAGTGCAGCCATTATGATAACATAGTATGGCACACTAAATTTTGTAATTACACCTTGAGTCAGTAAAATCAAAGCAATGATGCCCATTGTTTTTTGTCCATCGTTTGCTCCGTGGGTTAGAGAAAAGTATGTTGATGAAACCAACTGCAGTCGTCCAAATGCAGAATTTACTGCATGTGGTTTTGCTTTTGCAAATACTTTCATTATTGCCAATCCAAGTACAAATGCTGCAGCAAAACCTGCCACCGGGGAAACTAGAATTCCAATCCCGACCTTTTGTACTCCATCTAATACTATTGCATGTGAACCTGCACCTGCTATGCCTGCACCTATTATTCCTCCTACCAATGCGTGACTACTGGAAGTAGGCAGGCCTAGTAACCATGTGATGACATCCCAAACTATGGCGCCTGCCAGGGCACCAATTATTATGTTGAGTGTTACAAAATCTGGATTTATGATTCCCTTTCCTATTGTTGTAGCAACTGCAACTCCGAAAAGAAATGGACCAATAAAATTTGCTGCTGAAGCTAAAGCTACTGCATGTAATGGTCTTAGTATTCTTGTTCCAACTACTGTTGCAATAGAGTTTGCCGCATCATGAAATCCATTGAGGAAATCAAAAACTAGTGCGACTAATATTGCTCCAATCGCTAGTTCAATCATGAAAAATACCTATGTGTATTTGAGAACAATGTCCTCTATGGAATCAGCTACGTCAAGACATCTGTCTGAAGCATGTTCTAGAGCTTCATAGGTATCTTTCATCTTGATTATATTGATAACATCTGTTGTTTCAAATAACTCTCCAATAGCTTTGCGATAAATTGCATCAACACGGTGTTCTTGTTCGTTTATTGCACGACAGTGTTCAATTAGTGATTTATCGGCCTTTACCTTGTTCAGTCTTGTAATCATTAAATTAATTTCTTTTGTAGAATTATGGATCTCTATTGCCATTTCAAGCATGTGTGGCGGGCAAGATTTTATCTTGAAACCAATTATTCTTCCGACTATTCCGTCAATAAAATCAATGATGTCATCTGTCTTTGATGCAATTCTAGAAATGTCTTCTCTGTCTAGTGGAGTTATGAATGTCTTGTTTAATTCTTCAAAGATCGAGTGTGTGAGTTTATCTGCTTCTTTTTCTA
This sequence comes from Nitrosotalea devaniterrae, assembly GCA_900065925.1. Lineage (GTDB taxonomy): Archaea > Thermoproteota > Nitrososphaeria > Nitrososphaerales > Nitrosopumilaceae > Nitrosotalea > Nitrosotalea devaniterrae. The sequence goes on from LN890280.1 coordinate 446,257, forward strand.
ATTTTTCAATCTGATCATGGTTTTCATTTAATTTCTCAAAGTGTGTAAATAGATCAACTAACAGTTTTGCAGATTCTTCTGCTTTGTTTGCTAGATCATTTAATATTGAAATAATTTCTTTATCGTTTGATTTTATCCACGACATCCATTGTGCCATGTAGTCACTCCTAAGCTTCATAGATAAATACCTGCTCTATATAGGACACGGAATCTATATAGATGAAAAACTTACTCGATCTACTTTTAAGCCATTTTAGAGCACGTTATTCTCTGAAATTACGTCCTGCACCGTCTCATTGATGACTGCTTCTGCAATATCGCTTGAATATTCTGCAGTCCTACGAATGTCTTCCAAAACAAATTTGATCACACTAGAATACTTTTTTGATTCTTCTAGGCTGTCTGTGAATTCTCTTTCTTTTTCAGCTATTCTACATGCATTAGATGCAACACTGTCTGCAAGAGCATAATCTCTCTTATTTAGAGCTAAAATGGAATCCTCAAAAACTTTGAGTGACTCTTCACTTAGTTTAGTTATTTTTTGTATCAGTGAAGGCTCTAATGTTGATTTCAAGAATTTTATTCTGCCTGCAATTGATACTGCATGATCTGCAATCCTTTCTATTGATTTTACAACTATTCTATAACTAATGCAATCTGATGGTTTTTTAAGTCCAATGTCTCGTAGGACTTTTTCATGTTCTACTGCAAGTGTTAAATTTCGTAATATGTATAGACTGAATCTATCTACTTCATCATCTAAATGAGTAATCTCCTCGCCCATCTCAACATTCATTTCTTTTAGGGCATCAATTGCTTGTCTATGCATTGTTGATGTGAGCAAAAACATCCTCTTGAGTGCATCACTTATTGAAAGCTCAGGAAGGCTAGTTAAAATCTGGATTGTGATGGATTCTGGAGTAGATTCTACTATTTCTGTTCCTATCATGTTCTTTCTTACAAGATCTCTGATTGCTTGTTTGTGTTCTAATTGAATTCTGCCGCCTTTTGCGTGAATTTCAATTATCTGATAACCTGCCAAATACATTGCAATGATCTTTCGTTGGACTGACTCTACAGAGTCTTTCTGGCTGATAATTGTCTTTGATTTTGAAACCTTTGGAGATGAAGAACTCTGCGTTGGCAATATTGAAAGAGATTTGTTGACATTTTTAATTATTGAAACCGGATCTCCTGTCTTTAGTTTTAATTCGTCAACCCATTTTTTTGGAAGTGATAAAACATATGTAGAACCACCAACGAGTTGCAGTTTTCTAACCTCTTTATCGTTTAGTATCTCAGACAATGCATACATTGTATTTCTTATAATTAAAGCACTTGTCCACCAATTCTATGTGTATCTATATAGTTCTATAGTGAACTATGAAACCTAAGAAATCATGGTCGAACTTCTCATATCTTGTTGAAATCCACGAACCATATCATGATGGCCATAAAAATGAAAAAAGGGTCACCTATCACTGATAAAATTTTCAAGTATGTTGCAATTGGCGCAGCAACGTATGTTCTGGTAATCATAATCATGATTGTAGTCAATCTTACTACAGGTTCCGCACAAGTTTGGCAACAAGAAGGAATCTCATTTCTTACGGGTTCAGACTGGAATTCTGTTGAAGGCAGAGAGTCCTATGGGGCAGCACCTTACATAATGGGAACTCTAGTTAATGCTGGAATTGCAATGGCGATTTCAATTCCTCTAAGCTTTGGAATTGCAATGTTCTTGTCTGAACTTGCACCTAAATTACTTAGAACGCCCCTTGCCATGGTTATAGAACTTTTAGCAGCTGTTCCAAGTGTAGTATATGGATTGTGGGGTCTTCTTGTTTTTAGAACATACATCCAAAACTGGATCGAGGTACCACTGCACAATTTGTTTGGGGACCAAAGTATAATATTTGCTGGAACTCCATTTGGATTGGACATTCTCACTGCAAGTATAATTTTAGCTATTATGATAGTTCCAACAATTGCTTCCATCTCAAAGGAAATAATGTTGGCAGTACCAAACAGTCAACGCGAAGCAGCATACATGTTAGGTGCAACAAAGTGGGAAGTTTTCAGAATTGCAGTTTTACCATATTCAAAATCTGGATTAATTGGTGCTACAATATTGGGTCTTGGCAGAGCTGTGGGAGAAACTATGGCAGTTACAATGTTGATAGGAAACGCAACAGGTGCTGCAGCTTTTCCGTCTTCTCTATTTGGACCTGGACAGACACTAGCTAGCATAATGGCAAATGAATTTGCAGAAGCCTCGCAAGGGGGACTTCATCTGGCAGCTCTTGTTGGTATAGGGTTGATTCTATTTCTCATGGCTTTTGCCATAAATGTAGTTGCACATCTTCTTGTTGCAAAGGTAGTCAAATCACATGAAGGAGCTGTATTGGCATGATAACTGTAGAACAAAGAACTGAATTTAGAAAGCATTTCAGATATAATGTTGGTAGGAGACTTGTTCTTGATAAAGTCGTCAAGTGTATGGTATTTCTATGTGTGGTAGTTGCAATTGTGCCACTCGTAGCTATTCTAGTCAATGTATTTAGTAATGGTGCAGCTGCACTATCTTGGAATTTTCTTACTCAAATACCTGGAGCAGTGGGAAGCGATGACCCTGGTGGAATTGGTCCTGCTATTCAAGGAACTTTGGTATTGATTGGATTGTCTAGTCTCATAGGTGTGCCAGTTGGTGTGATGGGTGGAATATTTCTTTCAGAGTATGGTAACAACAGGTATGGGCGAACTGTACGATTTTTCAACGATGTTCTTGCGGAATTTCCAACCATAGTAATTGGAGTATTTACATTTGTTCTGATTGTACTGACTATTGGAAACTTTTCTGTTTGGGCTGGATCCTTTGCGCTTTCTATTATCATGTTGCCAATTATAATGCGAACAACTGAAGAATCACTCAAGTTAGTGCCTGTTACATACAGAGAAGCAGGTTATGCTCTTGGAATCCGAAGATGGAGAGTAGTTTTCACAATAGTGCTAAGCGGTGCAAAGAGTGGTCTTGTAACTGGTATTTTATTGGCAGTTGCAAGAATTGCTGGAGAAACGGCACCTCTTGTATTTACAATTCTTGGAAGTAGCCAATTCATACAAGGCTTAGATGGGCCAGTTGATGCATTACCATTAAGAATTTGGAGGCTCTCGTCTCTTCCATATGATAGTTCAGTAGTACAAGGATGGGGCGCGGCATTTGTCTTGATAATTTTAGTTCTTTCAATAAATATTGGTGTAAGATACTTGTTCTTGCGAAGAAAGGGACAGGCCATGTTAAAGTTCAAGAAACTAGGAAGTATGTCATGATGGAAACCATGACAAAGATTCCATTGAAGGATAACTCTACTGAGGATGTAAAATACAAACTCATTGCAGAAAATATCTCTGCAAGCTATGATGGAATTATTGCTGTCAAAAATGTATCTATGAAATTCCGCGACAGGGCAGTAACTGCACTCATAGGACCATCTGGTTGTGGAAAAACAACATTTCTCCGATGCTTGAATCGAATGCACGAGCTTACAAAGAATGCAACACTGACTGGAAGAGTTTTGCTTGATGGGGAGGATCTTTATTCAAATAAAGTGGATCCTATCATAAACAGAAGAAAAATAGGGATGGTATTTCAGAAACCGAATCCGTTTCCTACCATGTCTATCTATGATAATGTTGCATGCGGACTGAAACTTAACGGAGTTAAAGATAAAAAAATAATTGATGAGGTAGTAGAGGGATGTCTGAAGATGGCTTCGTTGTGGGATGAAGTCAAAGAAAAACTGAAAAATCCTGGAATGAGTCTCTCTGGAGGTCAGCAACAACGTTTGTGTATTGCTAGAGCGCTTGCCATACAGCCCGAAGTTCTCCTGATGGATGAGCCTGCTTCTGCCCTTGATCCTATTGCAACTCAGAAAATTGAGGAAATGATACAAGAGTTGAAAAAAGAATATACTATAATCATTGTAACACATAACATGCAGCAGGCAACCAGGGTATCAGACTATACTGGATTTATGTATCTAGGAGATCTAGTAGAATTTGGAGAAACAAAACAAATCTTTGAAAATCCTAGAAATGAAATAACTGCAAAGTATGTTCAGGGCCAGTTTGGATAAATATCATGACTCGTCTCATAGACCCGCACCTTGCAAATTTATCTGAAATGATGAAACAAATGTGTGACTTGTCAGTTACATGTACAAATCTTGCAATTGACGCATATCTGGGAGGACAAAATGCACGAAAAGAAGTTCATGATTTATCCAGTCAAATGATGGATCTATATGACAAAGTGGGCGAATTGACCTTTGACATGATCCTAAGATACCAGCCAGTTGCAAGTGACTTTAGACTGATACGTTCCTCACTTGAGATTTCATATGGATTTACCAGACTGGGAAGATATGCATATGACATTACCCTAGTACGAGATACTTTTGGCGATCTCTCTGATTGTAAAAATGAAGTTGTCTATACTTTATCAGGTGAAATAAAACAGATGGTCAAACTTGCAGTAGAATGTTTTGCAACACTTGATCTAGAAAAAGCCAAGGAATTGCGAACAGATGAAGATCTTGTTGACAAATACTATAACAAGCATTTGCCAATGTTGATTACTCTAAGCAATGTCAAATGTGCACTTGCAGATGCTTTGGTTCTACGGTACATGGAACGAATGGCTGATCACGCTGCATTTGTAGGCGATTCTGTAAGCTATATTGTTACTGGCGCAAGAACATATCGTTAACTGAAAACTCATTTTATCTATATAGATTATCAATTAATATGAAAACTATGTTGACCAAGGGTAAATAGAGTAATTTTCCTGACAATGTGATGACCAAAATCATTCTGGGATTAACATTGATGTTAATCCTAATAGTGCCCGCATTGTCATTGCATGCAAGTGCACAGACAAGTCAATCTTATACGATTACAGGGGCAGGATCAACTTTCGTGTTTCCATTGATGGATACATGGAGAGTTGAATACAACAAAATACACCAGAACATCCAGCTCAACTACCAATCAATTGGCAGTGGTGCAGGGATAAAACTCTTGGAACAAAAAAATGTGGACTTTGCAGCATCTGATGCTCCATTATCAGCATCTGATATGCAGCAGGCTCCTGGCGTACTTACAATTCCGGATTCAATAGGTGGAATAACTATTGCCTATAATATTCCTGGAATTGATAAGGGACTAAAACTAACAGGGCCTGTAATTGCACAGATCTTTATGGGCGATATTACCTCATGGAACGATCCGGCAATATCTAATCTTAATCCTGGAGTGAATCTACCTAGCCAAAAGATAGTGGTAGCTCATAGATCTGATGGATCTGGAACAACATATGCATTTACTGACTATCTTTCCAAAGTTAGTCCTGATTGGAAAACTAAGGTAGGCCAAGGAAAGACAGTACCATGGCCAATTGGTACTGGAGGTCAAGGAAATGCAGGTGTTGCAAGTATTGTAAAATCTACACAATACGCCATTGGATATATAGAATTGGCATATGTATTTCAAAATAAAATGACATATGCATTTGTCCAAAATGCTGATGGAAATTCCTTTGTAGAGCCAACTCTTGATACTGTTGCAGCTGATGCTGCAGCAGCTAGTACAAACTTACCAGCAGCAGATGGTGACTGGAGCCAAGTATCCATAGTAAACCAGCCTGGAAGTAACTCCTATCCTATATCCACATTGACTTATGTGATGATATACAAGGACCTGAGTACCGTGTCTGGAGAAACATCGGATAAATCAACTGAGGTGATCAATTTCCTACATTGGATAATTAACGATGGCCAACAGTACTCTACAGGTTTGTTGTATGTGCCACTACCTGATTCAATAAAAAAGATTGATGAGGCTGGACTTTCCCAAGTCGCATTTTCTGGAGGTGCAGTTCCGGAATTTGGTCCAATTGCAGCTCTAGTTCTTGCGATTGCAATTGCATCCATAATTGCGGTTTCAACAAAAACCAGATTTGGATTTAATCCAAAGTTCTAAACTCTTTTTTCTTTTTAATTATTCAAAAATTATCTGTACATCCTGAATGATTTATTTTAAACTCACTGTTTAATTTTGTAGAATGTACTGATCGACAAGTGAATTTCATAAAACACTATACCGTATAGCTATTTACATGATCTATGTCGATTATATGTAAATAAACAAATCCTTCATACCCAACTAATGACAAAAAAAATCTTTTTAGGATTGACATTAATGTTAATCCTATTAGTACCGACAACTGTTCTTAGTGCACATGCAGACTCTGCACCTCCAACAGCACCTAGTGACACCGACAAATACAATTTCAATGCAGGAGGATCAACTTTTGCATTCCCAATTGTTGACAAATGGCGAGTTGAATACAACAAACTATTTCCGGGAATCACATTGAATTATCAAGCTGTAGGTAGTGGAGCTGGCATTAAGCTGTTTACAACAAAGAAGGTAGAGTTTGCAGGAACTGATGCACCATTACAGTCTGCTGATATTGCAAAGGCTCCAAAAGGAATACTTACAATTCCAGAATCAATGGGCGCGATAGTTGTTACATATAATCTTCCAGGAGTACAACAAAATGGACTCAAATTAACTGGAGATGTGATAGCAAAAATCTTTTCAGGCCAAATAATTTATTGGCATGACCAATCTATCGTAAAACTCCAAACTGATCCAAACATTGCAAAAGCATTGCAGAACGACAGGAACAAGATAATTGTTGTTCACAGATCTGATGGTTCTGGTACAACATTTGCCTTCACTGGCTATCTCTCACAAGTAAGTTCTGACTGGAGTGCCAAAGTAGGACATTCAACATCTGTCCCATGGCCAACCGGAATGGGAGGTTCTGGTAATGCTGGAGTAGCTGCAATAGTGAAGAAGGTACCTGAATCCGTAGGATATGTAGAATTGGCATATGCCAAGACAAACAAATTGGCATCTGGAATTCCAATGACATATGCATTTGTTCAGAACCATGACAAGACTGCATTTCTTGATGCTACAGTAGATACCACTGCGGCAGCAGCAGTAGGGGCAATATCCTCACTACCTGCAGCTGATGGAGTTTGGAGTAGTGTATCAATCAATAATGCACCAGGATCAAATTCGTATCCTATTGTCACATTCACCTATCTATTGGTGAATCCAAACCTTGAACAACTCAAGGGTATGGATAAGCAAAAGGCACAGGATCTAGTCCACATGCTCTACTGGTTTGTAACAGACGGCCAAAAATACGCTACAAAACTATTGTATGTACCACTACCAAGTGCGGTACAAGAGTTAGACAAGATGGGTATTTCAGAAATAAAATTCAATGGCCAACAACTCTGGGCATATCCATAAAGGATATCTTTCCCTTTCTTTTTATTTTCCCTAAAATTACATGTTAGTACATCATATCTTGATTCACATGTTACACAATATTTGTAATCATCTCAAAATGGGTTCTATGGTGAACTACTAGAACTATTTACACTCTGCTAAAAGCACAGGATCATCACTCATAGAATTGGTTATCTAATGCCTGATGAAAGCTGCAGAAAATGCGGAGGAGAACTTGCAAAACATCTTTGGTGCAGTCAGTGCCGAAAAACAATACAAAAAATATGCAGGATGTGTAGTAGGGAAACACTTCAGCAACCCCATATCTCGTGTCTCTCTCAACTAGTCGACTTGAGATATTTGACCAAAATTACCATGACTTGAGATGTGATACATATGGGTCTGAAACATCAATAAAAATAAGAAAAAGGGTTAGTTCTTGACTAACGACTGTCGTAATGTAACTTTCATCTTGTATGCTGTGAGAATTTCCTTGCATCTGTTTCTTATGGTGACTTCTGTTATTCCTGCAACGCTTGAGACATCTCTTTGAAGGATGCTCTGCCCAAGAAGGGTTGATGCTATGTACAGGTATGCAGCGGCTAATCCATTTGGTGCCTTTCCGTCTGCAAGACTGTGATCAGATGTCTTTTCTGCAATTTCAGCAGCAAGTCTTTCTACACGAACTTCAAGTTTTGCCAGATTTGCTATTTTTGATATGTATTTTTCAAGAGTTACAACCGGTGCTGTTTTAGAGCCAAGTTCCATCACAAGTATTCTATAGTATTTTGCAGTCAGTTTGACATTGAGATTTTCTTCTTTTGAACTTCCTGTTGCAGCACAAATTTCGTCAAGGGATCTTACTACATCACATTGTTTGCATGCCATGTAAATTGTTGCAGCTGACATGCACGCAACTGATTTGCCTTTTGCATCTGCCTGTCCCTGGAAGTTTCTGTATATCATGGATGCTGACTCGATAACATTTCTTGGCAATGATAATGCATGACATGTTTCTCCTATCTTTGCCAAAATGTTTGCTAGTCTTCGCTCTTCTGGAGATGCAACCCTTATCCTAGTCTGCCATTTTCTTAGGTTGTACATCTGATTTGCAACATCGCTTGATATTGTTCTTCCACTGAAGTCTTTTGTTCCCAATGCAATCTCTGTCCTGATTCCCAAGTCATGCTGCGCATAACTTGTCTGTCCTGATGCTCTTGTCAACTTCATTTTTTCTTCGGGATTTGTTGCTCTTGATTCAGTTCCATAATCTGGCATCTGTTCCATTGCGACCAATCCGCAGCCAGAACAAATCTTCTCGCCACTGTGAATGTCGTCAATCAAATTAGAACGACATTCCGGGCAATGTGTTTGTAATTCTGTTATTGTGGTCATCTTCTTCTATTTCCTTTGAATCTTTTTGGTCTCATCACAGGAGTTTCTTCGACGATGAAAACCTTCTTTCCGATTTGTTTTTTGATATTGTTGGTAAGCGGAACCGCTGACGCATATGGTGCATCAACAGGACCTATCATTTCTGATACTTTGGCGACTTTGACTCCAGAACCGTCTACTACTATCTGGTTGTCTCTTAGATGTTTCGTGAGTCTAATGATGACTCTACCGCTACTCGCTAGATGTAATACTTCGCCTACCTCCTGCAATTGCATTCTCAACGAAATACTGTTATCAATAGAGTTCTGTCAAAATTACTTTAGCTGCAAGCTATAAACGATATTTACTTTGACTGCTTGGCTCTTTTTGAAACTAGTTTTTCAGAAATTGCAGAAATAATTTTAGATTTTGGCTGGGCCTTTGCAAGTGTGATGTATCCAGACCTGACATATGGTCGCCTCGGGAATCTCACTTGATCATTTGTCTCAGTTGGTTCTAGCCCTGCAGCCTTGGCTGCTGCAATCAACTCATTTAATGATGGGTCAAAAACACTTTTTTCGCGAGAAACTCTTCTACCCATTTTCTTTGGGATTGTCTTGTTGAAATAATCCAGCCAGATTACGATGTGTTCGTAATCCTTCATCTTATCACTTTATCAAGATTGCATTTACTACGCCGTCTTGACCGGGTCTAGAAATTACCTTGCATTGACCTGCTTCGGTTTCTAGGATTGCTCCCTTTGAAATTACTCCACGTCTTTCATAGTCCTTGTTTGACGGGTTTTTCAATACTTTGAGAATTTTTAATTTTTTAACTTTAGAACCTGGAACTGTCAAGTTGACAAGATTTGTGGTCTTCAATGATGTTTTATGATTGCCTCCTCTGACCTTGCGTGTTATGGTTACCTGCTCTCCTGGAACTGCTTCTACTGAATATCTGTCAATTTCGTATTTTCGTCTTGATCTGAGTGGGTATCTTCTACCGCCCGTAATCTTACTTGTTGCAAGATTTTCCACAGATTTCTTCATGTTGATTCGATAAAGTAACTCTAAATATAAATGTGAGATTCAAGGTATTAATTTTCTACTGCTTTTTCCTTTTTAATTTCGATAAATTTGATAAAAATATGCGTCAAGTAGAGTTTTCATTTCATAATTTTTCTTGATTTTAATATTTTTGTCTACTGCAATACAGTGGTCTAAACGCTAATCGTTGTTAGGTTATTCATATAGAAATAATCTAGTTTTTGTTTTCTTAACTAGTAGAATTACTAACTACAAAATGTCGTATTACAATATGTCCCCATTCATCTCCACCTATGACCGTATATGTTCCACTCGAGAATTGTTGAAACTGGTCACCAACAAAATAACCATAGAATGAAAGGTGACGCATCAATTCGTAGGAATGGTTTATCGATCCGTCTTCAAACATAGCCATGTCAGTCAAGGGTTGAAAAGCATAACTCTTGATGGAGAAAATTGCTTGACAATGATAAATTCCATTCTGATAAAGTGAAAGAGGTTTAGATGTAGTTATGTTATTTTGTAAATAATTCCCTTGTAGTATTGCAATTCCAAAGGGCATTTCATCATCACAAGGCTTCAATCCCAATCCTTTCAAAGACCAATTATCCGAGTGGTTTGCAATCAATACTTTTGAAGAGGTATTATTGAGTCTGACATCAATCCCTATTGCCTGTCCTATCTTCAAGGACGTAGTGTTTGTAGAAATGGAGAGATTAAGAAATGAGGTTGAATCCGTAGAATTTGTTGAATCATAATATGGGATTTTTCGAAGCGGAATTGAAGTATACACACTAGAAAGATAATGCAAAACAACAAAGTATGTAATTAAACTTCCAGCTCCTATCAAGAGCACAATTATTACAATATTTTCTATTTTCAAAATATGCTATCATTCATACTCCAAGATTTAAAAAACTGACGTAGATTTTCACAGTAAGGCATTCTCTCTAAATATAAATGTGAGATTCAAGGTATTAATTTTCTACTGCTTTTTCCTTTTTAATTTCGATAAATTTAATGAAAATATGTACCAAGTAGAGTTTTCATTTTTTGACTTCTGCTATGTATGCATTGTAATAGTCCTTTTTTATTTGGTATTGATGCTGTACTATGCCAGCAGTCTTATTTTTGTCAAGCCAAGTTACTAGCATGCCACTGTAGATTGGAACTCCGCCGAGACCAGTATCTTTCATTTCTATTATCTTGGGATTTGTAAATGGAGACCAGCACAGAATTGTTGAGTTTGTGGTTCCATCTGCAAGTCGTACTGCAAAGTGACGTGTTTCATTTACCTTGTAATATCCATCAAATACAATTATTGGAGGATGATGTCCAAAAGTTATATTAATTGCTCTTGGAAATTCAGTGTCACAATTCAGGTTATCTTTTTCTGGTGTACTAGAACCCGTATAAAGAAATGTTACGTTATCCATCTCAACTGTCCTGTTTGAGTAATCATATGTCTGTGATTCATCATAATTGCGGTTTTGACTATCTACCTCCATGTTCATCCCATGACAAATCATAATGTTTTGATCGTCTTCGCATCTTAGAGGATGGATTACAGGTAGGGAAGCGAATATTTCATCAGAGACGGATTGGGAGACTGACTGTCTCATAGGTTGTGTGGTAAGAAGAAAAATTATTCCGAGTGATATGATGGATGTAATTCCAATAACTGTAATTATTACAAGATGTAGAGTTTTCAAAATCTGACCTTCTTTAATCTCCAAACTTTAAAAAACTGTAGTATATTTCCATAGAAGGCATTCTCTCTAATTATACCATTTACAGATGGAGGCACCATTTTTGGACTAATTGTTAACTTGGGTTAAAGGTTCGACAGAAATTTGGGGTTGTTGAATTACAACTTGGCTTGGGTTTCTTACCTTTGTGAAGAGTTTTTGCTTGAGAAGATCCTTGTCTCCTTGTATGCCAAAATATTTCTGGAATTTTTCAGTAGTGTTGTAAATCTTTAGTCTTCCAACATTTTGGTGTTCGATATAGTCTAATTGTTGTAATAGTTTAAGGTGCATGTATACTCCTGATCCTCTTACCTCCACTAGCCTTTTTGATGAAACGGGTTGCATGTATGCAATATATGATAATGTTTTGAGTGTGGCTGTAGGCAAAAGTGGTTTTGACGCATATTTTCTAATCACTGTATTAAACTCTGGTTTTAGTTGAAATACGTATGACCCATCTGGCAGACTTGCAACCTCGATTGCCTTGAATACCACTTTTGTCTTTTTTACAAGATTAGTCATTAGGGCCAAAGTTTTGGTTCTAGATTCTGTACCTGATGCCTTGATGAGTTCTTCTATGGTTAGAGGTCTTCCTGCTGAATATAGTGCAGCCTCTAGCCTTGCCATGGCATCATCGTCTTCTATCTTTCCCATGTATAACACAAGTAGGTTGTAGTATACTTAAATGAAATTCCTACTTAGTGTTGATCTGATTGTAAATTTCTATTTTATCAGTGATACAACTATGTCGTCTTCTGTCTGTTCAAGATCTACTTTCATATCTCTTGCCAAGAATAAAATGGCAAAAAAGCATCTGATTACGTCAATTAGCTCAAGTTCTGACACTATATTCTTAAAGGAACCATAACCTGTGGCCTTAATTTTGTTCATTATCAATTCTTCATACTGTCCTATTATCTTCTCAAGGGAGATGAAATAATCATCAAAATTTGGTGCTTGGACTGGCTCAAATTCTAACTGTCTTCTACTTGAACGTGGGTTTGCTATTGTTCCAATGAGATTCTCAAGTACTGATAATAATTCATCTAGTGTTACTGGGTAGGTTGACTCGTGCCTATATGGCATGTTTATCACTTCAATGTCAACGTCCTCTCTTTGTGTGAGGGGCTTTTTCTCCATGGCTGCCTTTTGTAGCGCAAAGATGCTCTCTACTTTCATTCTATGTATCATGGCAGACGATAATGCAGCAATTCCTGCAACTCTAAGATCTTTTTTATCTGTCTGACTGAGAATTTTAATTAAAATCTCTAGAATGCGTACTACATCAATACTCCATACATCCTTCTTTGAAACATCTAGAGGACTAAACAGTATGTTTACTGGAGGTTGAGAGATGCCTACATTGGGGTTTTCCTTGCTCACTCTGTTACTGCTCTGTTTTTGTTTATAATACGTGTTTTATCTACTCTTTTCCTAATTCAAGTCAAGAGTTTTCCTCTTGCACAAACCAAATATTATACGCAGTGTTGTAAATCATTAGCAATGGAAAAGGATCTAGAAAAATTTGATCTTGCTTGCACTTATCTGAAAAACGATCAAAATATGACGGCTCACAACATGTTCATGGATCTTGCTCAAAAGGAGATGAAAAATAACAACTACAAAGCTGGACTCTATCTCATACTTGCGTCTGAATGTAAATCAAGGCAAGGAAAAGAAAGAAAAGATGAACTCTTGGAAGCAGCTAAGCTTTACATTAAATTTGCAAAAAAGGACAAAAATAATTCAAACTATGCATATCAGTGTGCAGCACGGTGCTTTCTTCGAATAGGGCACTATGGTGATGCCATGAAGGCATTTGAAGAGGCCCAAAAATATTCCCATGAAGTAGTTGAGGAAAAAAGGCCTATTGTTGTAGTTGATGATAGTCCTGCAATCCTATTGAGGATCCAAAGTTTTCTGCAGCAATTAGGCTATGATGATATACAAACTGTAGCAGATGGTAAATCCGCAATTAATCTTATTTCAAAACTTGTCAAATCAAAACAAAATCCTATTGTATTACTTGACATGGACTTGCCTGATCTAAAAGGTGATGTAGTTGCAAGAACTCTCCTTGAATCAAAACCCGACATGTCTATCATATTGATAACTGCTGATGAAAAGTCTACACCGCGTGTTAGAAAGACAATTGGTTTTGGTTCTACTGCATTTGTTCAAAAACCGTTTTCAATAAATGAATTGAAAAATGCACTAGACACAACTAAAATGTCTGAAATCAAGTAAGCAATAACATTGACATGTTTAGCAGGTTTACATCCTTGATCTGAATTCCACTCATCTTGTAATCTATTATCTGGTCAGAGAATTTTTCTACTATTCTTGCGGATGGATTCTTTTCAACTCCTTCTACTCTTAGTACAACAATCATGTTCCAGTCTCCATCCACAGTTGCAACAAAAAGATAATTTGGTAAAGTTTTGATATAATTTTTTATTGACTCTGTTATGTTATCCATGGATCTTGTTATTTTGAGTTTAAGGAATAATGCTTCAAACTGATCATTTGATGATATTCCACTCAAGACTGCTTTGTAACCTTTGATGATTCCATTTTTTTCCAACCTTTCAATTCTTTTTCGGATGGTTCTGTCAGATACATCAACACCCAAATTTCTCAATTCTGTTGCTATTTCTTTTGAAGGTGTCCTTGCATTTTTGTTAAGAATGTTAATTATTTTTTGATCAACCTCATCTAATGTAGACCAATTTTTATCATCAGACATGACTATGTAATTGAGTAATGACTTTTTGAAGTTTATGATATGGTCCCACGCGCAGGATTTGAACCTGCGACAACCCGGTTTCTGTAAGCCTGATAGGCTGAATGACGGTTAGCCGATGGCCAACCACTACAGCCGGAAGCTCTACCAGGCTGAGCTAGCGTGGGACTGTTTCTCACGCGGTTTTTTCGTATTAAATAACTATCGATAATTCATTTTTTTTAAAAAACTTTGGATCTAAATGATAAATTTTTGACTGATCAAATTACATATAAACAGGAAAGAAGGTCCCGATAATGTGTCGGGGGCTATGTCTGAAGGTGGGTATGTATGTGTACCATATTTGCAAAACAATGATTTTGTTACATTAAGGGATAATTTTAAAAAATCTGATTTTATTGATGACATGTATTTTGTAACAGCTACATTTTCTGAAGATGGGCGAGCATATTTTCCATCACACTCTAACACATATCTTCTTGCTAGATTCAAAAATCGATCACAGATAATGAGTGAGGTTGAAAAATGCAATCCCGATACTCCTACATTTGTATTTACAAAAAATGATGAATTATTTGAAAGACTGACTAGTGATAATCTTAACTTGGTTTCAATATACTATCTTGAACATGTAGACTCGGAATCTGATCTATCTGATCTTGGTTTTATTGTGGCCAAACGTCATAGGGTGCGAAGAGCTGAATTGGGAAATCTCAAACTGTCTACAACGCAAACTCAAAAATTCACTTTTCCATATGAGGGAAATCTGATAGTTCTAGAGGTAACAAGCGACAATAAACATCAAGCTGATAACAAGTACTGTGAAAAGACAAGAAAAGAGGTACAAAGAAAAGGAATTGGAATGACAAGCCTTCTTAATTTGTCAGTAATCGAGAGACTGAAATAGAGTTTTTGACAAATATCGTTTTGAAGAGATCAATTGGAATTCTAAACAATAGTAGAAAAGTTATATACTCTTCTAAATTCTGTTTTGGTGATGAGTAAGCCATCTGAGCTCGGTGCGCTAAAAATTGGCTCTTACATATTACTTCCAGTAGGTGGTCCAAATGAAGAACCCTGTAGAATAGTTGAATATGATACAAGTAAACCGGGTAAACACGGTGCAGCAAAAGCAAGAATTGTGGGAGTTGGAATCTTTGACAAGAAAAAATATTCTCACGTTTCACCAGTAAGTGCACAGGTTCAAGTTCCTCTCATCGATAAAAGAGTGGGTTCAATAATATCAAAAACTCCTTCCAGTGTTCAGATTATGGATTCTGAATCATTTGAAGTCTTTGACGCACAACAAATTGAAGATGAAATCAAAGAAAGAGTTTTGCAAGGTGTTGACGTTGAATACTGGAAAGTCATGGATAGAACTATTATAGTAAGAATCAAAAGTTAGTTTGGATGCTGATGATGACGAGAAAAGCCAACTGACGGTATGATGAAGATTATGAGTATTGAAGCATCTATGCTTTTCAAATATTAGAACTAGTTATACGATACAACTTGTATTAATAAAACATGAAAGGATTATGTCATGTTTGTTTGGCATCTAATGTGGAAATCACTTTGAAGGGTAATCTTACCTTGTGTACTGATTGTTCAAGCCGTGTGAATACACTAGAAAAAAATTAATTGACTGGATATATTGTGAACTTGAATTGAAACTGGCGTCTCTTTTTTCAGGCGGAAAGGATAGTACCTATGCAATTTACAGAGCCAGGCAAGAGGGCCATGATATTGAATGCCTTGTTTCCATATTTCCAAAATCTGAAGAAAGTCACCTACTGCATTACCCAAACATTGCAGTTACATCACTACAGGCCAAATCTATGCAGATACCTCAGATCGTGGCTCATACTGATACTAGTGATTCTCAAACAGAACTTGATGAGTTACAAAATCTCTTGGAAAAAGCAAAAAGGAATTTTGGGATAGATGGCATTGTTCATGGAGGGCTGTTCAGTAATTACCAAAGAATACGTTTTGAAAAAATTGGAAGTAATCTTGATCTAAAAATAATATCACCATTGTGGCATATTGATCAAAAAAATTACATGCGCGAGTTATTAGAATCTAAATTCAAATTTATTGTAACTAGCGTTACATCTGCAGGACTTGATCAAATATGGTTGGGAAGGGAAATAACCCTGGAAGACATGGAAGAACTTGTAAAACTATCTGTAAAACATGGTTTTAATTTGACATTTGAGGGTGGAGAGGCTGAAACGTTTGTTATTGATTGCCCTTTGTTTTACTCTCCAATTAGAATACTCAAAGCAAACAAGATCTGGGATGGTTATCGAGGAAGATTTGAAATAACCGAGGCCGTTTTAGAAAAGTAATGCTAGATGGATTAAAGACAGGTCTAAGGGCAGCACTAAAAAAAATAGTAAACTCTTCTGCAGTTGACGAAGGCCTCATCAAAGAACTCTCAAAAGATATCCAAAGGGCTCTATTACAATCAGACGTAAATGTAAAACTTGTTTTTCAGATTACAAAAAATCTTGAGGAAAGATCTCTCAAGGAAACACCGCCACCAGGGCTTTCTCGAAAAGATCACATTGTAAAAATTCTATATGAAGAGCTTGCCAAACTACTTGGTACTGAAGAGCAATATGTGTTCCAGCCAGGCAAAGCAAACAAAGTACTGATGCTTGGAATTCAAGGTAGTGGAAAGACTACCGCAACTTCAAAACTTGCCAAATTACTAACAAGGCAGGGCTATAGGGTTGCAGTTGTTGGCGCTGATACATATCGACCTGGTGCTCTTACTCAGCTTAGAACAATGTGTGAAAAGGCAAATGTAGAAGTATATGGTGAAGAAGGAAACAAGGATTCGCCTGATATTGTAAAAAATGGTCTAAAGCATTTTGAAGGACAAAATTTTGATATCATCCTAATAGACACTGCAGGAAGACACAAGGAAGAAAAAGATCTTCTTGATGAAATGACCAAAATTGGAAAAATTGCAAATCCTGATCTTGCATTGCTGATAATTGATGGGACAATTGGACAGCAGTGTTACAATCAAGCTGAAGCATTTCACAAGACAGTCCCAGTGGGAGGTATCATAATAACCAAATTGGATAGCAGCGCAAAAGGTGGAGGAGCTCTTGCAGCTGCAGCTGCAACAGGCGCTCAAATAATGTACATTGGAACAGGTGAGCGAATTGACGATCTTGAAAAGTTTTCCCCAACAAGATTTGTTGGAAGGATGCTTGGAATGGGTGATATTCAAGCATTGCTTGATATGGCAAAAAGACTCGAGACTGAAGGCAATGAAGATAGGCTAAAGAGAATATCGCATGGAAAAATGAACATGGAAGATTTCTATTTTCAAATTGAGGAAGCAACAAAGGCTGGGGGGTTGCGTAATATCCTGGAAAACATGCCAGGCTTTTCTGGAATGGTAAAAGAGGATCAGGTTGAACAACAAGAACAAAGAATGGAAAAATGGCGTTACATTATTCAATCTATGACAAAGGATGAAAAATCTGATCCTGATTTGATAAATGCATCAAGAGTAAAAAGAATTGCACGTGGCTCTGGCTGGCCAGAACATGAAGTAAAAGAGCTTCTCAAAGCATACAAAAATTCAAAGACCATGATGAAAGCTTCCAAAGGAAGGCAGATGCAAGGAATGCTCAGGAAAATGGGGCTGGGCTAGTCATTCTAAAAAGATGTATCTAAATATGTTGTACTGTATACCTGAAATATCTTGTTGAACACCTATCAGTGTTATCAAGCACTGGGTCTCAAAGAGGGATCTTCAATTAAGGATGTAAAATATGCTTACAGAAAACTTGCTCTACAGTTTCATCCAGACAAGAATTCTTCTGATCAGGAAAGTACAAAATTCAAAGTGATAACTGAGGCCTATCAAATACTTCGTGCAGAATACAAAAACAACGTTGCACAAAATTCCTCTGAAAAATACTATGACAAAGATTTCCAGAAAAAATCTGGATTTGCTTCTGGAGCATATTCCTGGGGGGCAAGAAAGTCTGATAGGAATCCAAATGAAGATTGGACTAAATATACAAAGTATGCCGAAAATGAATATCAAAATTTCTGGGCACATTATGAAAAGACTTTCTGGGATTATTATGAAAAAGTAAGATCAGAAACAAGATCTGAGACTGAGCCTGTCCAAGTTGAAAATGACGTCTCTGTTTCTGTAAATGTTGACCCTGGTAGATGTATAGCATGCTGTAGCTGTGAGACAATTGCACCATCTGTATTTAGAGTAGAAAAAAATGTCAAGGTAAATCCCAAGTCCAGGGTGATTAATGAACAAGGAGCAAACTCTGAAAAAATACTTGATGCAGCACAGACATGTCCTACAAAAGCCATCAGTGTTTCAGAAAAAGAATCTTGTAGAAGACTGTATCCGTGGTAGCTGTATAATTAAGATTAAAACACCTCATTTGTTTACTTGATGCACTGTTGAAAAAAACCAAGATGAGTATAGTGATTGAAGAAACTAGGCAAATCTTGCGAGACTATCGCCTTTGTGATTATTGTCTTGGGAGGATGTTTGCAAGCAAACTACGGTTAGTTTCACACAAAAATCTCGGAGAAAAAATTCGAAAAATCGTCAAACAAAGTAAACCAAAGTCATGCTATCTCTGTAAAAACCTAATGACTGAACTTGACGTATTTTTAAAAAAAATACTTGATATTTCAAAAGAATATGAATTCTCAACATTTCTAATAGGTGCAATTCTCCAGCCCTCAATTTTGGACCGCGATGATATCATACGTTCCAAATTCAAGCTTCGAGGTATTGCTGGAATAAAAAGCGATGTTACAAGAGAGATGGGAAAACAATTTGGAAAAAAGACTAGGACTAAAGTTGACTATCAAAATCCTGATATTGTATTTACAATTGATTTCAAAAAAGATCAATGTGACATAAAACCGAAAGCGTTGATCCTGCAAGGTAGGTACATAAAAGAAACTAGGGGCATTCCGCAAAAACAAGAGTCTTGTAATAGGTGTGAAGGGAAAGGATGTTTTGTTTGTGATTTTCATGGAATATCTGAATTTAATAGTGTAGAGGGCCACATTGCTAAATTCTTATTTGAAAAATTTGGTGCTCAGCAAGCAAAAATCACTTGGATAGGAAGTGAGGATGAATCAAGTCTTGTTCTGGGAAATGGTAGGCCATTTTTTGTCAAGATGATAAACCCACATAAAAGAAAAACCCAATTACCAAAAAAGATCAAACTTGATAATATTTCAATCTTAAATCTACGAATCGTATCGAAGGTTCCAACTGATCCGATTAAATTCAAAACAGATGTCTTATTGGAAATTGCCACCGAAAAAGACCTAGCACCGGGAGTGCTGGATGTATTACACAGTCTAAAAGATATGCCCATATCAATAAGTGAAAATCTGCCATGGAAGAACCAAAAAAGAATTCATGACATTAAGATCAAAAAAATGGATACAAGATCATTTACTGTCTTGGTTACAATGGATGGTGGAATACCGTTAAAACGACTTGTAACTGGGACTAATGTTGAACCAAACATCAGCATGTTGCTTGAAAACCAATGCAAATGTATCACATTTGATTTTCATAAAATAGTGTCTGGTAACTAAATTTTTTCGAGTAATTATAACAAATACTAGTGAATCTTTTGATAAAACGAAACTGTTTAAAATTCATCTTCTATGTGTCAAGCTTTTATTATAGTCTAATTCAATCTTGTTCCATTGGATCCTTTACTTAGAGTTCACGAAGCCAAAAAAAATGGATTGATTTCTGATAAAATTCATTCATTGATAGTAGAGAGGTTTGAGGTAGCCTTGTCTGGAATTCGTAGAATAGAAAAAGCATCAGGGATTAATTTTCCTCTTGCGTATGTGGAACCATCTATAGTTGTGTCTCATCCACATGCTGGCTCTTTTGATTATGGCATACTGTTTGCAAGGACAATTCCTGTTGTTTCAAATGATAAACTAAACATCATAATCCAAATTACTGCACCTCTAATTGCTTATGGTCTCAAAGGTACAATACATGCCATTTTGGCACATGAATTTTTACACTATCTGGATTTGATCAGAAAAATATCCAAGATGGATATTGTGTCAGATGAAATTAGTGGTAATCTTTTTGAGAGTAGTTATTCAGATTCTACTAGACTCTCTGAGCCTAGAGCAGTCTTTGATGACAAAACGCTTTTGTTGCATATAACTAAAAAATTTCCGGAAGGATTTCGAGATTACAAACTAGAAGACAAGGTGATGAAACTCTGGATCGAAAAAAATCTCCCTGTGATAAACATAACCATGGATACCAACATAGCCAAAATTCCGGCTACCGCTATTGCAAACACTGTGATTGATCCACATCTTTTACAAAAATTAGATCAAATAGAACAAAAAGTTTCTCGTCTTAGAAAGAAGAAATTATACTAGTTATTGATTAAATTCAGTAAAACCACATTTGCCACAGCTTCGTCTGTTTTTGTGGTTGGACATGAATACACCCTTGCCACATCTTGAGCATTCTTTTTTGATTCTCTCTACTTTTTCTCCAGAAACTTTGTAATACTTGTACACTGATGGGCTTGATCCTTTCTTGCCTGCCATTACTTACTCTCTTCCTTTGGAGCTTCGGCGGTTTCTGCAGCTGTTTCACCTTCTGCTTTTACAGCTGCGCCTTTTGCTTTTTCAATTCTTGCAAAGACTGCAGCCTTTAGATGTTCTTTGGCAAGTTTCTCGTCCTCATATACATAGAAACTTCCTGATACTACGGGTCTTCCAGTTTCATTTTTCAATAAAATTGGTATTACAATTTTTCCTTCCAAATTGAACTTTTTTGAGATCATGTCTACTGCCTCTAGTTTTTTTAGTCTTCCAGATAGGCCTTTGAAATTACATGTGATTTCCCTTCTTGACAGTAGGGAGTTTTTTACATCTCGTGTAACTTCGATCATTGACATGTAATCCAAGTCCTTTTAATTGTTCATATAAATCTTAACCGCTTCTAGATAACAATTTAAGAAATCAACATGTGAAAAATTCGTGGATAGATTTATGGTTCACCTGAAAAACTCGGGTTATGTTCCAATTGATGCTAAAGCATTACTTGCAAAAGCTGATCAATTAACTTCTGATATGGATGTTATTGTGCGCGATATGCGGGTCTCAACTCAATATCTAGAGTTTGATGTATCTGTAAAAAAAGAAGAACTAGATATAGTTGTAAAAAAGTTTGAATCTATTGGATTTCTTTATGATGCAAAACATGTAGTGGAGGAAAAAATTGAAAAAGAAGATGCGCTAAAAAGAGCAAAACAATACTTTAATGATGAAAGATACTGGGAATGTCACGAAGTTCTTGAGGGTGTTTGGAAAAAAACACATGAGGGAGAAAAAGATCTTGTCCAAGGAATAATTCTTGTTGCTGCTGCATTGGTTCACTACCAAAAATATGAAAATGACATATGCCTTTCAATCATGAATCGTGCCATGGAAAAATTTTCTAATGCCTCTGGGATGTATTATGGGATTGATGTGGACAAGTTTCAAAAAACTGTTGGAATGATGATATCTGCTAAATCTATAAGGGCATTTATGATTTGATCATGTTCACTGAAGTTTTGATAACGTCTGCTCCCATGAGGAGACCGATTTTACCTTTCTTTGCTTGATCTTCAGTGAATCTTGTAGTTCCATCTTTTTTGACAAAGTCTCCTGAAACTAGAATTGGAACTGGATCGTCGCTATGACTTTTGTTTATGCAAGGTGTGGAGTGATCTCCTGATATGACAACTGCCACTTTTGATGTATCTATATTGTCAAGTAATGTTCCAAAGAATCGCTGGTCTATCTCTTCTATATTTTGCATCTTGCCAATTGCATCTCCATCGTGACCAAATTCGTCTGGTCCCTTGATATGGACATAAATTGCATTCTGCGTCTCCATGGCCTTTGCTGCTACACGTGCTTTTTCTTCATAGTCTGTAAGTCCTCCTGCACTAAAAGACTTCATCTTCAAAACATTTGCAATTCCTATTTCTACTGGCATGTCAACTATACATGAAAACTGCATTTGGTGTAAGTTGTTTATTGGAACAACATCTGGAAATTTATTTCCTGCATCGCGTAGTAAAATGGAATTTAACATCTTCTTTCCTTGGTCTTTTCTATTCTTATTGACTTGACTGTCTTTCATAATTTGAAGCGATTTATCCGTAAACTCGTTTACAAATGACGCAGAAAGCTTGGCACCATCTGATTCGTTTAGTGGTAATGATTTTTCTATGCTCATGTAATCACCAACTGCCTTGGCAACTCCCATGCCATCTATTCTTGCATATGCAGGATCAGTATTGCTGATATCGGGTGTTAGAAATGTACCATCACATCTTATTCTTACAATTACTCTATGTCCAATTGTTGGGGCTACAACAACTGATGCTTTTGGATCTGAAAACTTGAGTTTTTCTTCTATTTCCCGAGCAATTGCAAGTGCGTCTTCTTTTTCAATTTTTCTTCCAGCTCTTCGGTCTGTGATTATTCTCTCGTCGTTCACTGTAGCAAAGTTTCCTCGTAGAGCAAGGTCGCCATTTTTGAAATCAATTCCTACTCCAATTGCTTCGATTACTCCTCTTCCAACATACTGTGTATTTTCAAATCTATAACCTAGCATGTTGAAGACCGCAATGTCTGATTGAGGCGCTATACCTTTGCCAACTGAAATAACCTCTCCTATGGCTCCATTTCTTGCAAGTCTGTCAAGATTGGGAGTTTTTGCATAACTTAGTGGTGTTGCTCCTTTTAGATCTGGATGGGGCAAATCCCCTATGCCATCAAGAAGAACATACACCATGTGAATATCAGAATTATTCATTATCTAATCTACAACTGTTCGTTTTTTATATCACACATAAACCTTGATTTTTCAAGCGATCTAAATTCTGAAATTATTTATTAATGATATTTCTTTTAACGAATTTTTCTAAAATGATATTTGAATTTTCTTGTAATAAAAGAAAATTAGGAAGATGATATGGATGATATTTTTATCTTGAAATTCAGTCTCTTTCCAGCGAGAGGATGGTTCAAGTCCACTGATACAATTTCTCCTTGCACTTCGGTTATTGTCGCAGGTACTTTTTCTCCAGTGGGAAGCCCCGCCTCAAATAATAATCCGGGAACAAGCTCTGCATCCTGAGGGAATGCCTCTCTTGGTACCTTTTGAACTAAAGTTGGATCGTGTTCTCCATATGCATCAGCTGGTGGAATACTGAATTGTTTTTCTTCACTTTCATTCATTCCGAGTACTGCGTCGTCAAATCCTTTTATTACTTGACCTCCGCCCACCTCGAATTCTAGTGGATTTCCATGTTCGGCTGAACTGTCAAACACTGTTCCATCATCTAAAGTTCCTGTATATTCTAGCTTGACCTTATCGCCAGTCTTTATGGTCAATACTGAATTCTCCTTTTTTGTATGTAAAAACTTACCATCTGATGCTTTTCTGACTTCATACTTTTCTCATGTATCTATACTAAAAAAATTCTTTGGTGGATTTTTTAATAAAATTTGGACTAGTCTTGTGGAGGATATTGTTTTGTGAATTCGTCTGCAAATCGTTCATAGTCTTCTCGGGTCTTGCCTAATTCCTTGAGCTTTGTGTCTTCTACATCTTGGAGACTCTTGTTGACTTGTTCTACGTCATTTCTAAGAGCCATCTCTGCCATTTCAAATAATCTGTTATTTTCCTTCCACAAATGCTGTACAACATGATTGATGTATTCTTGCATGTCAACTATCAATTGGGTAGCATCGCCATTTTTCAAGTATGTTTTTGAAGATGTTTCCATTCTTGTTGCTATCTTTCGTGTAACTTCATGTTCCATTAACATGACTGCAATTGGCCCTGAGTTTCTTGGCATCCCCTTCTTTTCAAGCTCCGGAAAGAGAGAGTTTTCTTCTTTTCCATGATGACAAACATCTGTGAAATTCATTGAAAAGTCAATTACTTGGTTTAGTATTGGTTCTGGTATGGTCTTTCCCGATTTAAGTAATGGAATGGTAGACCACATTGATTTTAGTACTTTTTCAATTAAAGCATGATCTCGTTTTAATGATGCTGTTGACATGATAATCTCGAAGATCTGAGATTCCAATTTAAGTTTAATTTTTATCAAAATGACCTTCTTAGACTGATTGGATGTCAAAATTATGTAGAATTGGTGTTTATTTCCGATCTTTGCAAAGGTTTTAAATTGCTAGATCCAAAATCTAGCAGTATGGGGGACTTGCGTAAGGATTATTCTATTGATCGGTTTGTGATCACATCTCCTGAAAATAACTCTGTAGTTGATTCAAAAAAATGCCCGTATTGTCCAGGCAATGAATCTATGACTAATCCATCAACACTATCTCTTGTGGCAAAAGATGGAATGTTACAAAGACTTCAAGATACTGAAGATAATTATGTTCAAAATTGGTCCGTTAGAGTATTTGAAAGTAAAAACCCAATTGTTACTACCACATCTGAAAACTCTTACAGTGATAGACCGCTTTACAGTGAACCTGCATATGGATATCATTATGTTGTGGTTGCCTCAGAAAAACACAAAGATTCTCTTGCAAGCATATCGACAGAGCAATGGTCCAACGTACTTGTAGTGATACAAGACAGACTTAGGTGGTTGTACACACAACGTGGTGTTACATATGTTTCAATATATGTAGACCACGGAAAAGAAGCAGGTGGTTCAACAACTCATGCACATCTGAACATTGTAACATTTTCAACAATTCCTCCTGTAATAGAACAAGAAGCAGAGGCTGCACATAAAATACTCAATGAAAAAGGAATATGTCCAATGTGCCAAACTGTTGGTACTGAGACAGGCGGACCAAGGCAAATACTTCAGACTGAAGGCTTTCTTGCTTTTTGTCCTTGGGCTCCATCACATCCATATGAATTTTGGATTTATCCAAAAAAACACATAACAAGTTTTTCTAAAATAACTCAAAAAGAGATTAATGATCTGTCGCTTATTTTGCGTGCTACATTGGGTGGACTTGCAAATACAATGAAAAACTTGTCATATAATATGGTCTTCCATCTTTCACCTGAAAAAAAGAACAATAGGCAAATTCATTGGCACATTGAAGTATATCCTCAGGCTGATCCTTGGTCTGGACTTGAAAGAGGGTATGGGGTATTTCTTAACAAAGTAACTCCTGAAAAAGCTGCAGAAGAGCTTGGCTCTGCTTGCAGAAAAGAACTCGCAAATCTTGTTGGAATAGTTTAGAGACAACCATTTGGTTTATTTATTGAACAAAGAGAAGAATTATTGTGGCAATTGAGCGATGGGTGGCTGTTGCAAGTCTTGGCTTGTTTGTAATGTTTGTAGCTCAAATGATATCCATCAGTGTTTACTTGGCACACCCGTCTCATGATATTGATCCTTCTTCTGAAATACGCGAATTCATTTCTATCAGTGTAGCACCTGCACTGGTTTTGGCAGGATCATCTTTTGTACTAGCACGTAGATATGGCTCCAGACTTGTTGGTTCTCTGCTAATATCTGGAGGATTGGTTACTATTGGTGGAATGCATTATGTCAGTACACTGATACCAAAAATAGCTCCGGCATATGTTGTACCAGAACTTACTGGTTCGCCAATTGCATTTGCAATAACTTCTATTCCTGTGATTGTGATTGGCATACTATTGTTTAGGGTAAAACCTATGCCCAAAAGGGACTATTTTTTTGATAGATGATCAAATCGCATTGAATTTGAATGTCTCTTGAATCCTATATTTTCATAAAAAGGAATCAACTCGTCTGTGCAATCAAGAATTGTTTTATAACATCCTTGTTTTTCAGCATATTTTAAAAGTGCATCAACTATCTTTTTTCCTATTCCTTTTCCCTGGAACTCTTTTGTTACTACTACATCTTCAATATGTCCCACTTTGCCTCCATCATGGATGAATTTCTGTTCAATCAAAATGCTTGCTGAACCTATTATTTTTGAATTCTCTTCTGCGACATAGATTACCTGATGTGGGTTTTTTGAGATCTTGTTGAAAATCATACTTGCTTTTTTTGGTTTAATGTGGCTTGATTTTCTAAGTGAGTCAAGTGAAAGTAAAAAACCATTACTGATGTCTCTTCTTTGTAATTTGCGTATCTTGATGGCCGTCATACTTTGGTCTAAATCCGGCCTAGTCGTGTGATGTAGTGTTGGTAAGCTCTTCTGTATGAAGTCTTGTCTCCAATATCCAGAAAACCTTTCTTTATGTGGTATCCACTTACTTTATTTTTCTTTGCTATGGCACTGCGTATTACGTCATCCATACCATATGGTTTGTTAGGGGGTATGAACTTGAAAATGCCTGGCTCCATTACATAGCAACCTATGTTGATATTTCCTTTAACTTCTGGTTTTTCACGCCATGCCTTTACCCTGTCTGATTTATCAGTCTCTATGAATCCGTATTGTAATTTAGTCTTGTATTCAAATAATCCCATGGTTGCAAATGATTTTTTTCTGCGATGATTCTCTATCATACCTTTCAAATTAAAATCAAATATTGAATCTCCATATAGGCAGACAAAAGTGTCATCAATGAATTCTTCTGCAGTTTTTAGTTGACCTGCTGTGGCAAGAGGTCTATTTGCAACTGCATATTCAATTTTTACCCCAAATCTACTACCATCTTCAAAATAATCCTCAATGGTCTTTCTTAGGTAGCTGACGCAAAGTACAAACGAGTCAACTCCTCCTTGTTTGACCCATTCTATGAGGTGCTCTAAAAGCGGCTTTTCACCTAGTGGCAACATTGCTTTTGGTAGAAATATTGTATATGGCTGAAGTCTTGTACCAAGACCGCCAGCTAAAATGACTGCTTTCACATAATTCATCCTGGATTTCTGGTATTTATGTTGAGAGATGAAATATACTATCTTAACATCTTCAAAATTTTTCTCAGTGTGTCTTCTGGGTTTTTTCCAAAAATTAGGATCATGGGTTCTTTTCCAAAATCACCCTTGTGAAATATGACATCTGGAGGTGTCTTTAAACTGGTTATGGCAGTTCTAATGCCCCATGGTACTGTGCTACCATCTTTCTTTTTGTTCTTTAGTGGTTCTTGTTTCCTATCATATGAAGAAACTTTCAATCCTTCCGAAATTGCTTTCTTTATTGTATTGTTATCATACTTCAAATTCACACCAGATCTAATGGAAGGAAACTTTCTTGCCACTTCTAATACTGAGGATGCAACATGTTTTGATCCACCATATCTGAGATTACCGGCAACAGTTCCAAATTTTCCTGTTCTCACAATTCTTCCTTCTAATCCCATTACATCTTTTAGCGATAATGGATTTAATGTTGAATATACAAAATTTGTCTGGCATTCTGGAATGTATTTGTCTATGGAATTTATAGAACAAAATTTTGTGATGGCACGCGATAATTGATTTTCAATTTCGTCGCTCTTTGAATGCATAGTTATTGCAAGTCCGCTCCCAATCCTTGATGCATTTTTGATTGATTTTACTGTGAAAAGGCGTGCAGCGTCTACCGCATCTGGCAATTTTTTTCCTCTTGCAATGTTTGCGCATAACGAAGCTGAAAATGTACACCCGCCTCCATGGTTTTCAAATTTTAGTCTATCGTGAGAAAACACATGAAATTGCTTACCATGTAAGAGTATGTCGATGACCTTGGAGCCTGAAAGAAAATGCCCTCCTTTTATTATTACGTTTCTTGCTCCAAGTTTCTGAATTTTTCTTGCGACATTTTTTGCATCTTTCAATGATCTAATCTTGGTACCAGAAATCTTTTCGGCCTCTACTATGTTTGGAGTAATTATGTACGAAAGAGGGATGAGACATTTTTTAAAATCTGACAAGGCGTTTTCCATCTGAAGAATTCCACCTGTTGTGGATTTGAATATGGGGTCAAGAATTATTGGTTCTTTAATTTTTTCAAGTTCTGAGTGTATTACTCTGATGGTCTGTTTATCATAAACCATTCCTATCTTTATTGCATCTATGTGAAAATCTTCAAGAATTGATATTATCTGGCTTTTTACAAGTGATGGCCTAACAGGTTTTACGTCAAAAAATTTCTTTGTGTTCTGACTTGTAATTGCTGTGATTACGCTTAGACCATATGCTCCAAATGTGCTAAATGTCTTCATGTCTCCTTGTACGCCTGCTCCCGAGGATGGATCAGAGCCTGCAATGGATAATATGTTCATGATATTTGGTTTAGAAACTCACGTTTAAATCCAATTACTGGCTAAAATTAGTAAATTGAGCACACAGATGAATGCTGCCCGAAGAGGTGTAGCTACAGATGAAATGAAAGCAGTTGCACGTGATGAAGATGTAACATTAGAGTGGCTTATCCCAAAGATTGCAAACGGTTCTATCATTATACCACATAACAATGCCCGTCTGCAAAAGATTAGGGTAGTTGGAATTGGAAAAGGCATGAAGACAAAGGTAAATGTGAACATTGGAAATTCCACATTAAACCAAAATCTTGAAGAAGAAGTAAAAAAAGCTGAAGTTGCAATTAGATATCATGCTGATACCATAATGGATCTCAGCGATGGGGGTGATGTTGGGGTATTTCGAAGAAGGCTACTTGAGGTTGCTCCTATAGCATTTGGAACAGTACCTGTTTATGAGGCGTATAACTATGGAGTGGAAAAACACAAAAACCCTCTTGATATTACAGAAGATGATTTTCTTAATGCTTTTGAGCATAATGTAAAAGATGGGGTTGATTATACAACAATTCATTCAGGAATTACAAAGGATATTGCAAAACGTATTCTTGCAGTAAAAAGACATGCTGGAATAGTCAGCAAGGGAGGTACTATCACAGCTGCATGGATGTTAAAGTATGACAAGGAAAATCCATACTATGAACACTTTGACTATCTTATAGAACTTGCAAGAAAATATGATGTCACTTTTAGCTTGGGTGATGCACTAAGACCAGGATCTATTCTTGATTCTCATGATGAACTCCAAGTGCAGGAAATGATCAACATCTCACGACTTACTAAAATTGCGCATGAAAAAGATGTACAAGTGATGGTTGAGGGTCCCGGACATGTTCCGCTCAATGAAGTTGCCGCTAATGTACGACTGGCAAAATCACTGATTGGTGAGGTACCATATTATGTACTAGGACCTCTGGTGACCGATATTGCTTCAGGACATGATCATATAGCTAGCGCTATTGGTGCTGCGATTTCTGCAAGTGAAGGTGTAGATCTATTATGTTATCTTACTCCTGCTGAACATCTTGCATTGCCAACCGCAGAAGAGGTCAAAGCAGGATTAATTGCATATAGAATTGCTGCACATGCAGGAGATCTTGTCAAGCTAAGAGACAAAGCAATCAAGTGGGATATGGAAATGACTGAAGCAAGAAGAACTCTCAACTGGGAAAAACAAATTGCACTATCAATTGATCCTGAAGAAGCATCTCGCATACATGCAAGAACTGGACAACTCAAAGGAAATACTGTTCCTTGTACAATGTGTGGAGGTGCTTGCGTCTACATTATGCTTCCACAACAACGATTTGCTAAAACTGACGTGGAAAAATTACAACAGACTGGCTAACACTTTCTCAAGACTTGGCACTGTTTGAAATTTTACAAGTTCTGATGGTGATACCCATTGATATTCAGAGTTTTCCCAGTTCAATTTTATCTTAGGATCTTTTACTGAAAACAAAAATGGAAAAATCAACCACTCATGATTCTCATACTGTGGTGAATCTGTTCTCATTTGTGATGCAGCATGAATCAACGTAATTTGGTTTTCAGTAATACTGGTCTCTTCCTGTATCTCTTTTTTTGCTCTGTATAGGGGATCTTCACTACCTTCTATGATTCCGCTTATGCCTGCCCAGAGATCTTTCATTGATCTCACTTTGTTACTTCGTTTTAGAATGAGATACTTGCCATTCTGAGTTAAAAAAGAAGTTACTATTTTGGTAGATTTCAATTATTTTTCTACAGCGTTTACCATTGTTACAAGCTTTTTGTATGACTCGTCAAGATCAACGTTTTTCGCTAATCTTTCCTTTGCACTTGAGATGTATTTTATCATCTCTTCAGTTTTATTCTCTTGAATTAAAATAAGCATCCTACCTATGTCCTTCCAAAATTCTTCTGCGTATCTTCTTATCTCTGGATTTGAAATTATTGTTTCAATAAGCTCTTGTGGCTCTGTCATTATGCCTGTAGTGAGATATTTTTGTGCTTTGAAAGTAGTTCCAGCCATTTTTTCTACTAGGGAGAAGTTTTCCTCCTTTGCAAATATGTTGGCGAGTGCCAAGTTTACTAGATGTGGCATTCCTAACACCATTGCTATTTTTTTATCATGCTCTGTTGCATCTATTTGAACAAAATTTGCTTCCTCAAACAATGATTTTGTTACGGCCATCTCTTTTTTTGCATCTCGAATTGGAATTGATATGATGTTTTGTCCTTTTAATCTCTTAGTTCCTGGACCAAACATTGGGTGAATGCAGATTGGATTTACCTTGTCTGGTATCTTAGAAAGAGCTGCCGCAGTCTTTGTTTTGAGTGAAGAAATATCTATCAAGTAAGAATCACGTTTCATCTCTTTTGCTATGAGTCGTATAGTTTCGGGCGTGCGCTTTACTGGTATGCACAAAATAACGTAATCAGCTGTTAGAATGGCACCTACTAGGGATTGTGCTTTTGTAACTGATTTGTTTAAAATCTCTTTTTCAGAGTCATATCCTATTATTTCAAAGTCTTTCTCAAGAAAATACTTTGAGAACCATTTTCCCATTTGACCTTCTGCTCCGATTATTGCAATCTTTTTTTTCATTATTTGCTTTTCAACCTGTCCTCTATTATTTGCATTCCCTGATTAAGTGTATCTTCTGGCTGACAGGCTGATATTCTGACAAATCCTTGATAATTTCCAAAACCCTCTCCTGGTGCTATTGCTACTCCTGTATCTAAAAGCTTATTTGTGAAATCTACCGAATCAAAGTTATCTTGTCTTATTTTGGCAAACAAGTACATGGCACCATCTGGTTCTACAAAGTCTAATTGCATAGTTTTTGCCTTTTTCAATATGGTTTCTAGTCTGTTCCTGATGGTTTTAGTATTATCGGTTGTATCTGCCTTTAACGCCTTCATAGCAACATATTGAATGGGTTCTGATACATTTGTTAATGCAAGGGCCTGAAGCTTTGACATTTTTTCTATTATCTCTGGACTTGATACTGCATACCCAATTCTAAAACCAGTCATGGCATGTGACTTTGAAAATGACTGTGTTATTACAGATTTATTGTATCGATAAGTGAGGATACTCTTCCATGGTTTGTTTGCATATGCTGAATAAATTTCATCGCTTAGTACATACAAGTCATTCTTCATTGCCACTTCCATTATCTGATCTTGTAGATTTTCTGGAAGGATTTTACCAGTTGGATTATTTGGATAGTTGAGAACTATCATTCTAGTATTTTCATTTATTACATTTTTGATATCTTCTATTCTTGGTTCCCATTTATTTTCAAGTGTTGTATGTATTGTCCTGACCTTGATTCCAGAATTAAGGGCATTATCTCGATATGCTGGCCATGCTGGTTCTATTACTATTATCTCATTTCCAGGACTAAGAAGACTAGAAATTGCAAGAAATACAGAAAAGCGTGCTCCTGGAGATACCAGAATATTTTGGTCTAATGTTTCCACTCCAAATTTTTCTGTAACATATTTTGCAAGAGCCTCTCTAAAATCTGGCATTCCTTTTGAATCTCCATATTTTGTATACCCCTTGTCATAAACTTCAGAAAGTGCACTACTGACAATCTTTGGTGGGAGAAAATCCGGTTCGCCTACTTCCATATGGATTATCTTTTTCCCTTCTTTTTCTAATTTTTTGGCTTTTAAAAATACAGACAAGTGTGTCTGTTTGCTCTCTGATTGAATCTTGACAGATTCGTTTAATAGGAAATTTAACATTGTCATTGCGGTTTTTTCATCAAGTCTTATCTCTTTACATAATGTCAAAACATTCACACGTAGTTGGTTTTCTCTCTCTTCGTTTGTAATTCCGATACCGAGATTATTTTTTAAATTTCCAATTTCTTTTGCCGTGTCATTTCTTTCCTTGAGTAATTTTAGAATATCAAATGTTATCTTGTCTATCCTGTCACGCAGTTTGTTAATGTCTGACATTTCTTATCTGATGACCGCTGGAATAAAACCTGCTCTAATTGCATGATCTGCAAGTACTACTGATACTAGAGAATCTACTACTGGAGGTGCACGGGGAACTACGCATGGATCATGTCTTCCTTGAACTATCAAAGATGCAGGTTTTTTTGTTTTAAGATCAACCGTTCGTTGTTTTTTTGATATTGACGATGCTGGCTTGAATGCTACTCGTAGGACTATTGGCATGCCGGTGGATATGCCACCTAATATTCCTCCAGCATTGTTGGTCTTGGTTTGAATTTTTCCATTTTTAATTAAAAATTCATCATTATTTTCTGAGCCGTGCAAAGTAGATCCATGAAAACCTGAACCAAACTCCACCCCCTTTACAGCAGGAATTGAAAAAAGTGCTTTACTCAGATCTGATTCTAATGATCCAAAGATTGGCTCACCAAGTCCTACTGGCAAATTCACAGTTAACGATTCAATTATGCCGCCGATGGAATCTCCTTTTCGCCTTGCGGCAAGAATTGTTTCACGCATCTTGGTGGCAATTTTTGGATCCGGACATCTCACTTCGTTACTGTATACAGAATTTTTCATCTTCATCATTGCATGGTCTTTCATTTTCACATTTCCGACTTGGCAGGTGTATGAAAAAGTCTCGATTCCCAAAGTTTTTAAAAGTAATTTTCTTGCTATGGCTCCAGCCATTACAAATGTAGCTGTAAGTCTTCCTGAAAACCTCCCTCCTCCTCGTATGTCATTGAAACCGTTGTACTTGATAAATGCGGGATAGTCCGAATGTCCAGGTCTTGGTTTCATGGTAAGATTGTCGTAATCTTTTGAACGCTGGTCCTTATTCCAAATGACCATTGTGATTGGTGCTCCTGTTGTATGTCCTCTGTACACTCCTGAAAGAATCTCTACTTTGTCATCCTCTTTTCTTTGTGTAGTAACAATGGACTGACCAGGTTTACGTAAATCTAACATTGTTTGAATATCGTTTTCCTCAATTTTCAATCCTGCTGGGCAACCATCTACTGTGGCACCTATGCATCTACCATGACTTTCACCAAAACTTGTAAACACAAAACGTTGTCCTATGCTACTTGAAGACATGATGAAATTTTCTTTTACATGTTTATAATCCTTCTAGGAATTAAGAGCCTTTTGGCATGTAATTGTTTGATAATTCAAACTGTGATGTTTGCACCAATCTTCTTCATGTCTTCTACAAATGTTGGATATGAGACATCAACAGAATCAGGATCTGTGATAGTGCAATTTCCCACAAACATACCTGCTATGGAAAACGCCATGAAAAGTCTATGATCCTCTGAAGACTCTAACTCTGCACTCTTTAGAACTTTGGGCGATTCTAAAACCAATCCGTCTTCATTCTCTGTTACAATCACACCAATCTTTGTCAACTCTTTTGCCAAAATCGCTATTCTGTCTGTCTCTTTGAATCGTGCATGTTTCACATTGTAAATCTCAATTGGTTTTGATGTTTTTAGAGCCAAAATTGCCATTGGAGGAAGCAGGTCTGGATTATTTGAGAGATCAAATTTTCCCCCATTGAGAAGTTTTGGAGAATCTACCGTTATTTTTTCGCCTATGTTTATTTTTACTCCGAGTTTTTCTAAATATGATAATATTTCTCGATCTCCCTGTGGCAAATCTCCTAGAGATGCATTAATTGACATGCCTTCTCCTAAAAGTACTGCAGCTGACAACAATAATGCCATGCTTGAAAAATCTGAAGGAACTACAAAATCTGTTGCTTTGTATTCTTGATTTGATACCTTGTATTTTTTGTATGGGGAAATTGTATCGACTGTAGCACCAAACTTTTTCATTGTGGAAATGGTGGAATCAAGATATGGTTTTGATACCAAGTTGCCCTCTATTTCTAATGTTATACCATTTTTCATTTTTGGACCTGAGATCAATAGTGCAGAAATAAACTGGCTTGAGATCGAGCCTGAAATATGTGTACTTCCTCCATCTGCTCTACCTTTTACAGTGACAGGTGGCTTACCATCAGTTGAGGTGCATTGCACCCCTAGTTGTTTTAGTGCATCAAGAAGTGGCCCCATTGGTCTTTTTTTCAAACTGGCATCACCGGTGAGTGTTATTGTTTTATCTGAGAGAGAGGCAATCGCAGTTGAAATTCTAATTGTAGTACCTGAATTTGATGCATCAATTTCCAGAGTTTGTGGATCTATTCTTCCATTACTCTCAACTGTTACCATGGAATCGTTGATTTCTATTTTGGCACCAAATGTCTTACATGCATTAACTGTCGCAAGGGTATCTCTA
Organism: Nitrosotalea devaniterrae; assembly: GCA_900065925.1. Taxonomy (GTDB): domain Archaea; phylum Thermoproteota; class Nitrososphaeria; order Nitrososphaerales; family Nitrosopumilaceae; genus Nitrosotalea; species Nitrosotalea devaniterrae. The sequence goes on from LN890280.1 coordinate 481,102, forward strand.
GAAAGTAGAACATTTCTCAATGTACTTTTTCCATCTGACATAGCTGCAAGAAAAATGGCACGATGGGAATAACTCTTGTTTGGAGGGCATGTTATTGTTCCAGTTAAAATGGACTTGTCTACTTTACATTTCATGGACTTCGGCCTTCTTGTTGTTTATTGGTGAAACGATTATGCTTCCTTCTAAAGATGAAAATACTTTTTTTATGCTTGATATTTTGTCGTTTTTTACTACTGCTGCTATGGATGGCCCATTACCTGACACTGATGCTCCCAATGCTCCGCTGTCTAATAGATCAGTTAGAATTTTTGGATCAGAGCCTAGGATAGCAGATGTTGCAAGGCCATTGAGCGTCATGGCATTCCAATAGTCTGATTTATTGGCAAGATCCCATGCCTGTGAGAAAACACCATTTAGGATCTTTAGTTTTTTCACGTTACCTCTTCTTCTAGACTTTGGAATGAAAATTATTGCAGATAGGTCTTCTGGGGCTTTTTCTGATTTTATGATTTTTATGTTAGAGTTGTCTGTCACTACGAATCCTCCAAAATAACATGCACATGCGTCATCAAAAGCACCTGTTATGCTTACCTTGGATTTAATCGATGCATGTACTCCATCTCTGAGAATTTCAAGATCAGTTGATTTGGGTCTAAATAATTTTGCACATGCAAGTGATATGACTGAAGAAATAGCACTTGAGCTCTTGAGTCCATATCCTGAAGGAATTTCTGATTTTACAAAAATTGTTATTTTATTTTTTTCAAGTTCTGGTTTTGGAACTGACATTTCTACAACATTTCGTATCAATCTGGAACTAAGGTTGGACTCTTTGTTTTCAAATATTATTCCTCTTCCAGGTTGAGTTTCAATGGTTGCCTCTATGCCAAGTGATATTCCCAGTGTTGCCCCTTTGCCTGTGGCAATTGCATTTACAATTGACACTGCACCATGCATGCTTGCTTTTATTGTACTCATCCCTAAAATCTCCCAAGCAGGGTTAATTTCATGGCTTCATATGGTGCTGGTTTGCCAGTCCAAATCTCAAATGACTTCATCGCTTGAGCAAGAAGCATTTCCCACCCATATATGATGGTCGCACCTTGAATCTTTGACTGTTCAATCAAAGGAGTTTCTACTGGTACGTAAACAATGTCATAAACTATGGAATTTTTGGTAATGTTTCTTGTAGATATGGGACAACCAATTCCCTTTAACCCTACTGAGGTGGCGTTTACTATGAACTTGTATCTGTTGACAACTTCTCCTGCAGATTGGAGATCAAGATAATCTGATTTCAATCCAATTTCTTGGGCAAATCTAATCAGTTCTTCCGCTCTCTCGCGAGTTCTATTTGCAATGGTAATTTTATGGACCTTTTCCTTGCTAAATCCTGCTATGATTGCTCTTGCAGCTCCACCTGCACCGATTAGCAAAACATCCGAGTCTTTGGAATCTATCTTTCTCTTTTTAATGGGGTCTAAAAATCCGTCAACATCTGTGTTGTATCCTTTGAGACGTCCATTTTCATTGACTATTGTATTTGTGGCACCTGCCAGTTTACATTCAGTGTCTGACTCATCAAGAAATTTCATCATGTCAATCTTATGGGGAATTGTTACATTGAATCCAGAAATGTCTATTTTTTTAAGCGCCTCAATTCCATACTCTAACTCTCCTTTTGGAATTCTGTATGCAATATACGTACAATCAAGACCTAAAAATAAAAAAGCTGTATTATGAAGTGCAGGTGAAAATGAATGATCTATCGGATCTCCTATGATGGCATAGGTCTTGGTCATTATTTTCTACCTGGTGAATCGTGATTTAAGCGATTAGGGAACATGCAAGTGTTTATTTGTATAATTTTTAAATTCCGTACCTGTCGCTTTGAGAATAGATTTTCTTGAGTCTTGAACCACATTTTGGACAGGAAGGATTTTGGTGTATGGTTGCACAGTCAAGACAAACGAAATTACCCTTGCCTGTTCTAGTTGAATTGTATTGGTATACTATTATGAATGCTAAAGCTGCAACCCAGACAAGTATTAAAAATAGTACTAATCTGAACATGCCAAAAACTACTGTTACTATTGTAGCTAAAATGATAACATTTCTTGGTACGTTATTCTGGGACACTTTGGGGTTCATGGTATGTTTACATGCTTCTTTTATAATAAGGGTACCTTACAATTGACCAAATTAGAGATTAATTAATTAATACAAAGTGTTTGATGAATACATTGGACGACAAGGACGATTTTGCTAATTTGCTTGATGAGTGTATCAAGATACTAGATGACAATGTCACAGTTTTAAACGATATTGAATATTCTGCAGAGTCTGAAAAAGAAGATGCCGTCATAACTGATTTGACCAAAAATGATCTTGTAAATATGGCTCACGAAGTAGCTGATTCCTCTAGAATAAAAAAAGCGGAATCATATTTTGTTAAAAGATTTTTTGAATCAAAATCCGACTAGTCTGAACATCTGTAACAATCCTAGTGATTATAATCTTAATTTTTATCTTCCAAAGATAGTATGCTTTTCATTTCTTTGAGACTGAATTGACCTGGTGCTACTGGCTTGCCGAGTGAGACATATGTGTAGGGGCTTCCAAGCTTTGTGCATAATATTCTTGACATTCTACCATAGTCTCCCATGGCAAAAGAAATTAGGTTGATCTTTCTTGTACTGATCTTGTAAAGAGAAAGGATGCGTATTGTATCATCAATTGTCTTTGCCATGGTGACAATTTTGATATTGTTTGAATATTTGGACATTTTTTTAAACATTGATCTTAAAGTATGTTCGTTTGGAGTCTTGGCAAAATCATGCCATGACACTAACATTCTAGTTTTTCTACTTTTTAGATACTTTACCAATTCCTTGTTTTTCTTTAGTGTGTTGTATTCCACATCTATGAGATATGGTTCAAATTCTGAAATGAGTTTCAATATGGATATTCTTTCCTTTTCACTGCCAGAAAATTTTCCACCTTCTGCAATGGGACGCAATGTGCATATGCATCTCTTAAGATGTTTTCTGACTAGTGTTAAACAAAAAGGAATTTGATTTGGTTTTAAAAAATCTAACCGTAGTTCTGCATACTCTGACTTGGCAAGTGCTCCCCTTAATTCACTGGATACCTTTGTAGGACTGGATGCTGCAATTGTTACGCAGACCTTGGTTGCCATGTGTTTTCGGTACTTACTTAGTTGAGGTCTTTGGTGTTATGGTTGGTTCACCACAATACATCCATCCTCTCAATTCATTGCATTTGCTAGGATCACGTTGTGCAACATGAAGTGTTTGCTTCATCTTGGCCCAACTATCTGGTGAGCATAAGCTTTCTCCACAAATGTGTTGTCCTCCTGGAAATCTGTCTGTTTTCTGGGAGAATCTATCATACACTGAACTTGGTGTTAGTGCATTTACAGCAGGTAATGTTGCTGCAAAAACCATTATGGTTGACAACGCTAATGCGACCAAACCGATCTTAATTTGTTGGTTGGACATTATGTCAATCTACATTCCACTAGTATATTTAGATTAGCATCAATTTATCCACGATAAAATAATGCGGATCTCAATATTATCTGCCAAACTCTGATGACGACCTGTTCTTCCTTCATAAACTCTCATGACTTGGATCATGCGTATTATGTACCGATATTCTTTATCGGATTACCTGTTATGGTATCTGAAACCTGATAATGGAAGAAACTTTTATGAAACGATCATTTCTAGAGGATACTTATGAGTTCGGATACACAACACGACACAAAAGATACAGTCTTCATCGGAAAAAAGCCCATCATGGCATACGTAACATCTGCGCTCATCCAACTTGCTAACAATCCCAAGGTCTCAATAAAGGCAAGAGGACTTAGCATAGGTAGAGCAGTAGATGTTGCACAAATAATTGCACGAAGGACTGATAGCTCCGGGTATTCTATAGGACAAATAAAAATAGGATCGGAGCAACTTCAATCATTAGATGGACGATCAAGAAACGTATCTACTATAGAAATAGAAGTAACAAAAAATGCATGATTGTCTAAAACATGTAACTTAACATGTTTTAGGTGATTTTCTTTGATTTAATTTCAAATTGGAATTTTTTTCAATTTTTACAACTGTTAAATATCAAAATGATTGAGGGAAATAATGTGGAAACCAAACTCTATCAACGTGTCTGATTCTAAGGATCTTTCTGAGTTACCTTCCAATAAAATCGCACTAACAGTGACATCTCCACCTTATCATAATGCAATAAACTATCAAGAACATCAGGATACTGAAAAATGGTATCGTGGAACCGTTGAGATATCTCTTGAGGACTGGATTGAGGAAATGCGTAGAGTCTTCTCTGAAGTCTATCGTGTAACCAAGCCTGGAGGTTTTTGTTGTATTGTGATAGGAAACGAGATTATTGAAGGAAAAAGCAAACTTCCACTTCCTGCATTATTACTTGTGGAGTTGACAAAAAAAGAGATTGGCTGGAGTTTTTTTGAAGAAATAATATGGAATAAAGTTACTGGAGGGAAAAAAAGATTCAGAGTCACAGTTCAACATCCTTACCCCACATATTATTATCCAAACATCATGCACGAGCAGATTATTATTCTAAGAAAGATGCCATTTCACAACTTTAAGGACTCGAAAAGTAAACTAGTTCTTGACAATCTGATGAAAAAAGAAGTTGCAAATTCTATCTGGCATATTGCTCCGATGCCTCCAAGTTATAGAAAATTTCATCCTGCTGCATTTCCTGAAGAGATACCTTATAGATTAATTCAACTCTACAGCAATGTTGGTGATCTTGTACTTGATCCATTTGTTGGAAGTGGCCAAACTACAAAGATGGCAAGATTTCTGCGCAGGAAATACTTTGGAGTGGATAAATCTGCAAAATATGTTAAAATTGCTCAGAAAAGAACCTTGGAACCTCCATCGCTTCGTAAGATGCAGCTTGTACCCAATTGGAAAAAACCAGAACCGCTGTAAACCATTTGTTGGCAGTCTAACTAAATAGGAAAGGTTATCTATTAAGAATCAAGATTTCTCATATGGTTACCTCTAACAGCAAGTCGTATTTTCGAATTGTTGAAAAAAGTCACAGAAAATATACTGCTGCATTAAAGCATGCCAGATCCAGACAATCTATGATGAATCTGTACTGGAGGCATAAAAGAGAACATGAATCTCTTTTGAAAAAACATCTCAAAGATGAGATGGCTGAAATAATCCAGCTAAAAAAGAAATTCGAATAACATATCTTTTTTATTTTTAAAAAGTTTTGTTAGTGTATACGTTGGTAAAAATATGACTCGTGTTAAAACATCCTTATTGATTAAATGACTTGAGCCACATGGCTGCTACGCTTGTATTAAGACCTTTTCCACTCGGAGAAATTTTTGATTTATTTTCCATATGTTGTGGTGTGTTAATGTGTGACTCTACTTCCGTTTCATTTATTTCGGCAGAACAAATGTTGCAAAGAATACTCAATGGATGATGTTGTCATGTATCTGTATAATAGTTTTACAAATCTAGTATCTAACTGGTTTTATTTTTCTACAATGTACTCGTCATCTACTTCCATGCCAAAATGTCTTCCAGTAGCTGGCTTGGAATATGCAAGAACGATATCTCCCTTCTTTAGATGTGTGACAGAAACAAGGTGACCGTCAGGACGTACAAAACGAATAGTCTCGGCATTTTGTGCAATTATTCCTCCTACTTCATCTCCAACCTGTGCCTTTATCATCAACATTGGTCTACTTTCTATCTTTGAGCGACCAACTGTAGCTCTTCTTGCTTTACCATGTGAATTAATGACAAGAACTTCTGAACCAGTTTCTAATTCTGATAAATAGTTTGTAGTTCCATCTGGAGATAAGGTATAACAGTGAACTGCCCCTGCATTTACTCTAAACGGTCTTGGTGATGTAAATGATGAACCCACCGACTCGTTGTGTACTAAGAAAAGAAAGTTAGATCTACTTCCAATCAGCATTCCCTCGCCTCGTCCTAATATGGACGCCGTATCCACACAAACACGTTCTCCATTTCCAACTTCTTTTATTTCCAAAATCTTGGCAGGTCTGAGATCAAAGCTCTTTGTTCCTAGATATACTAGAGTCTCTCTTACCTCATTTACGGAACTGGTTGAAAATATTACTCCGTCTACACCTATCTCTAATATTGAAAACATCTTACGGACCTCTTCTGGAGTATTTGCCACCGCAAATATTTCAGTGTGAATCTTGTGTAACTTTGCTATTATATTTTCAAGTGGAATTATTTTCCAGTCTTTTACCTCTATTATTACAAAATCAAGCCCTGCTTTTGCAAACTGGAGTATTTTTTCAATGTCCGTATTTGAAAGGACCTTGAACTTCATTCCTATCTTTTTACCTTTAATCTTGGTGACTTTGTCAACTATGACATAATTTGCATTTGTTGACGTATGGACTGTAGACATTTTTGATTTGATTCCCTTAAGATCAATCGGATCTAGATTTACTATCTTGATTCCTTCTTTCTCTATCTCAGACAAGAATTTGCCAAGCTGACCCCTTGAAACTTTTGGGGCAATAATTAACTCTCTATTTTTGCTCAAGATACTTCGCTGCTTCCTTTGCGGTTTCCTTTCTAAATATTATTGCAGAAAGAGCATGAGTCATCTTGCCTGGATCCTTGTGTTCAAAAATATTTCTACCATATGTTACTCCCTTGGCACCTGCTTCCATGGCTTCTTCTGTCATCTGTAGTACATCCTTGTCTGTTTTTGCTTTTGGACCGCCTGCTATAACCACAGGTACTGGAGTGCTCTTTACTATTTTTTTAAATGAATCGATATCTCCAGTGTAAAGTGTTTTTACAATATCTGCACCACATTCTGCTCCTATTCTTGCAACATGACCTACTATCTCTGGGTCGTGTGGGTTTTTGATATTCTCACCTCTGGGATACATCATTGCTAAAAGAGGCATACTCCACTTGTGGCAATCATCTGCAATTCTGCCTAGTTGTTCTATCATTTCTGGTTCTTCTTTTCCTCCGATGTTAATGTGAAGTGAAACTCCGTCTGCACCCAATCGTAATGCCTCTTCAACTGATCCTGTCAACATCTTTCTATTTGGCGATACTGATAGGGAAGTACTACCTGAGAAATGTACCAGTAATCCAATCTTGGTTGGTTTTGGTAAACTCTTTAAAATTCCTTTGTTGATTATAACTGATGTAAGACCAAAGTGTTGACAATTGTAAATCAACGCATAAGGATCCTCTATTCCTTTTAGTGGACCACTTGATATTCCATGATCCATGGGTATGCAAAGCATCTTGCCGTTGCGTAGAATGCGATTCATTCGAATCTGGTGGCCTGTTACCATTGGTGTTAATCGCTGGTGTGCCCTACTTAAAAATAGCGGGGAAATGTCGTAGATTTTATAATTTAGGTAACTGAAAAATTATGATCAAAACAAGATGCATGTCCAAGATTTTCTAAAATTAATTTTTAATATTTCTCTAAAACTTGTCTTGATTGGTGCAATATAGAAATGAGGTTATTTTGTTCTCAAACGATTAAATACGCTAAAGAGAAAACACAGTCAATTGAGCCAACTGACAGCACAACTTCATCATTCTGAAATTGGTGACATCTTAGAGAATTCTCTTAGTGGTAAAAGGCCTGAAATTGAAGAATGTAAAAGATTGCTAGACTCTGACGATGTTCATCTGATGGGACTTGTTGCGGGATATTTGACAAGAAAAAAGTTTGGACGACGATCCTCTTTTGTAAATAATATGATTTTGAATTATACAAACGTGTGTATCACTGATTGCAAATTTTGTGCATTTTATAGGCCTCCCGGTCATGATGAATCTTATACTGTTACACTAGACAAGATAGAATCTAGGGTAAAAGCAGCGTGGGAGATGTTTGGAATAACCCAGGTAATGTTTCAGGGTGGACATAATCCATCTTTGAGAATTGAATATTTCGAAGATGCGTTCAGATTGATAAAAAAGAAATTTCCAAAGGTTGGAATTCATGGTTTATCAGCTTCTGAAATTGACATGATCTCAAAAGTTGAACATACTAATACAAAAGAAGTCCTGTCACGACTCAAAGAATCTGGAATGCAATCAATTCCTGGTGCAGGTGCAGAAATCTTGGTCGATGAAGTAAAACAAATCATCAGTCCAAAAAAGATCTCAAGCAATACTTGGCTTAGAATAATGGAAGAAGCTCATGGTCTTGGAATTCCAGCATCTGCTACAATGATGTATGGTCATGTAGAAACTAGAGATGATGTTGCAGAACACTTTATAAAAATTGCAAGACTTCAGGAAAAGACAAATGGTTTCATGGCATTTATTCCATGGAGCTTTGAGCCAAACAACACATTGATGCAAAAACAAGAAACTGTGAAATATCCTGCAGGTGGAACTCAACTCCTGAAAATGATTGCAATATCTAGAATTATGTATGATGATCTGATTCATCACATCCAGTCCTCTTGGCTCACAAATGGAGTTGCCATGGCACAAATGGCTTTGCAATATGGTGCTGATGATTTTGGCGGCACACTTCTTGGAGAAGAAGTAGTTTCTTGTACGGGAGCACGTTCAACTGAACTTACTGGTGAAAGAATAATTCAAGCTGTAAAACAAATTGGCTATGAAGTCGAAGAGCGAGATAACTTCTACAATGTTGTACGAATCTGTTAAATGCCGTAACTAGACCATTTGGAATCTACCATTTTCTTTGTGACCTCGTCTGGCTTTACGAGTTCCTGAATTTCTCTTTGATATCCTTCTTCCTTTGTCTTTTGCGTGGCATCTATCCCAATCTTGGAACCCAAGTTTACAAATGGAGAAGCAGGATCAAGAGTATCTGTTGGGGTGTTGTTGATTATTATGGTATCTCTTGCAGCATCTGATCTTGTAGTAATTGCCCAAATTACATCATTCAAATCATGAACATTGACATCTTCATCTACAACTACAAAGAATTTGGTCAGTGCAAGCTGACCCATTCCCCATAGACCCATCATCACTTTTTTTGCTTGTCCTGGATATCGTTTCTTAATTGAAATTATTGCCATGCCTTGAAACCACCCTGACGCTGGCATTGAAAAATCTATCACCTCTGGATGGAACATTCTGATGAGCGGCAAAAATGAACGCTCAATTACTTTGCCAATGTATGCATCTTCTAGAATTGGTTTTCCTACTATGGTTGTAAGGTAAATTGGTTTTTGTCTTCGCATAATTCCAGTTAGTGTGAATACTGGATATGGTTCAGGTGGCGTATAGTATCCTGTATGATCTCCGAATGGTCCTTCCATTCTGATATCTGATGGATCGACATACCCTTCTAGCACAATTTCTGCATTAGCTGGAACCTCAAGGTCCACTGTTCTGCATTTGACTGTCTTAATTCCTGTTTTTCTTGTAATTCCTGCAAATACATATTTGTCAAGGCCCTCGGGTACTGGAGCCACTGCAGAAAATACTGTTGCAGGATCTGAGCCAATTATTATTGCTGCTTCTATTTTGTTTCCAGAATCTTTTTTTATGTCGTAATGATGTGCACCGCGTTTATGTTTTTGCCAGTGCATTAGTGCATGGGTACTATCTATGATTTGCATTCTGTATACTCCAAGATTTCGCACGCCTGTCTCTGGGTGTTTTGTTGCAATCAATCCAAACGTAATAAATTTACCAGCATCCTTTGGCCATGTTTTAAGAATTGGAATCTTATCAAATGAGGGGGCATCCTCTATCACTTCTGTGACGGGTCCACTTTTTTGCAACTTGGGTGCAATGTCTACCATCTTTGAGAGTTCTGGTAGTTTTCGTAGCTTGTCAAAAATCCCTGTTGGCATTTCCATCCGTGTCATGTCTACAATTCTCTGACCGATTTCAGTAAAGTCTTGCATCTCAAGTCCAATTTCAAGTCGTCTGAGTGAACCGAATGCATTGGCAAGTATTGGCATATCGTAATTTTTTACATTTTCAAAAAGTATCGCAGGACCATTAGAATACATCACTCTACTAAGAATCTCTGAAATCTCTAGATTTGTATCGACTAGAATTTTTACTCTTCTGATCTCTCCTGCTTTTTCTAACTTTTCAACAAGTTCTGATATGTCTTCTATAGGCACATATTTACTGGATTTGTATATTGTATAAGCTTAACTAGATTTTCAACTGATGTTTTTCAAGGAAATATCTGACAAGAGGACTTTAATTATCCTGTAAGGAAAATGCCATCAGGTTGGCTGAACAAAAGTGTCCCGTCTGCGGAGGTCAGGGAAAAATTATTCTTCTTGATACTCAATGCTCTTTTTGCAATGGGACTGGAGAATACTCCAAGACTGCAGACAGCTACATGAAGTCACATATCTGTCAATGCATATTTCTTGACAGAATTACATGTCCACTCTGTGGAAAAAGATGTCATCATGACACTCCAAACAAACCAAAAGTCTTGATTAGTCCTATTTAGAAAATTGGTGGAAGCTCGTTCTTCTTATCATGCCCGCCAGAACCGAATCTACAATAGAAACATTGGTCTGATTGCATATACTTGAGTTGCTCAATTTTGATTGCTCCTATCTTGAGTGCAATCTTTGTTAAAATTCTGTATTTTAGAGGCATGGATGGAATTACCTCTTTGAGATATACGTTGTAATGATCTGGACAAAACTTGAGTGTGATATTGCTTGGCTCCTTTGAAGTCTGGCTTACGGTCTTTGCAACACCGATCTGCTCTCGTATGTATTCGTGTTTTGGGCATGGACAGTTTCTTCCTCCTGGGTGTTTGTATGCTGGAGTATTCTTCCAGTCAAAGCCTGGATATTCCTTTTCAAAGTCGTCCAATGCCTAAAAGACGGGCTTGCTTCTTATAAAACTTCTACGAATTTGGCCAAACCTGGGTCTGATCAAAATGTAAATAAACTGCCATATCTCACAACTACTACATGTCTAAAGATGCACCAGCAAAAAAAACACGTTCTACTAAAAAAGTTGCAGAAGGATCTAATACTGCCGAACTAGAGGCAAAGATAGCAGAGCTTGAAGCAAAGCTTGCTAATTTATCATCTCAGGTAAAGCCTGCAGAACAAAAACCTGCACAGACTTCACCACCACCAGCTCCAAAACCACAACAAAGACCAGCTGCATCAGGTCCAACTCATGGTACACTTCCAGCAGGAATGAAACCAGCAGAAGCTCCAAAGCCTGAACCAAAACCACAACAAAGACCAGCTGCATCAGGTCCAACTCATGGTACACTTCCAGCAGGAATGAAACCAGCAGAAGCTCCAAAACCCACAGCACCAGAACCAACCACTAGTGCACATGAACCATTGGCTGGAGAAGTAGCACCTGCATATGCAAAGATCAGCTCAACTGGTTATACTGGTAACAAGTATTTTGCAACAAGAAAGAGATTATCATATCATCCAGCAGATAAACAGTTCACTGGCAGTTCAACAACTGCAACTGCTCCACAAGTATCTGCAGAGCCTCCAAAACCAAAATCTACTTTCAGAACTACACTTCCAGCAGGATTCAAGCCTTAATTCTTAAAGGCATTTAGCACTTCTTGTGCATGTCCTGCAGGTTTTACTTTTTCAAAAACTTTTAGGATTTTTCCTTTTTCATCTACTAGGAAAGTTGATCTGTTTACTCCCATGTATTCTCTGCCCATGAATTGTTTTTTACCCCACACACCAAACTTTTTTGCCACATCTTTTTCAGTGTCTGCAAGTAAAATAAAAGGAACTTTCATTTTTTCGCCAAATTTTTTATGTGATTCTTCATCATCTGGACTTATGCCAACTATTTCAATTCCTGAAGTCTTGAATTTTTTGTAATCTTGTGCAAATTCTGCAGCTTCTGTTGTACATCCTGGAGTAAAGTCCTTTGGATAAAAATAGACTACGTATTTTTTGCCTTTAAGATCTGATTTTTTTACGGTTTTACCGTCTGCATCTTTTAGCGCAAAATCTGGTACTTGATCTCCTTCTGATAACATCTAAGAGATATCTCATAATGGTCCCTACTTATTTTTTGTCTACTGATTTTGTCTCCTGAATAGAAGTTGATTTCGATGTCAGGTCAGTATCAGTAAGGCACGAGGATTGAATCAAGTAGTTGAGAGATTGAACGGTACTTTCAGAGAACGTGAAAAGGTCATGAGGGGAATGGATCACAAGGAATCTGTCCAGAATCTAATTGATGCTTATCGAATCCATTACAATTTCATACGAGGTCATAGTGGAATAGGTAAGACACCTGCTGAGCAAGCTGGGATCAAGCTAGATTTAGGACAAAATAAAATTGAGGGTTTGATCAAAATGGCTTCAAGAACGGTATTATAGAATGATACCGTCTTAAAAAAATAATGGAATTAAGAGAAATCATTCTTACATCCATCATATTTTTATCATTTGGCATACCAATTGCATATGCTACATCTTATGCTACTTTACACTTGGATTCTGTAGGCAACATACTTAGGGAAGATTCGATAGTTACATTCTCAGGTCAATTAACTAGTTCAAATGGTACTACAATTCCTCACCGTACTGTATTCATAGAAGATGATACCAGTTACTTCGTACGTCCTAACATAATTATTGCAATTACTACAACTGATTCTGATGGTAAATTTTCAGTTTCATGGAAAGCAGTTCCAAAAGATAACGGAAATCCATTTCATTTCTATGCTAAATATCTAGGAGGTAACTTTTTTGGCTATACTAAAAGTGAAAGCTATGAATCAATAGTCAAACATACTAATCAATCCTCAACTGATGTAGTACCATCAAAGACAATTCCAATATGGTTTGAAGATGCCTCAAAAATGTGGCATGATGGAGAGATTAGAGATATAGACTATTCGTGGAGTATCAAGAATTTGATAGAACATGGAATTATAAAATCAAATGACATAGACACTGAATTGAAACTCCCGTCATGGTTGAAAAAAACTGCCAATTTGTTTGTAAATGGCGAAATCTCAAAAGAAGAATACGTCAATAATTTACAATATCTTTTAAAGAGCAATATAATCTAGGATAAACCCCGAAATTGAACACGGAGAACAATTAGATTACAGATCCCGAGTTCTGAACAGTGTCTGATTTCGAATGTTTTATATTGTATATTCAGAGGTGAGGTGAATGATGGTTAATCCTCGCGCATGGCTTGCAGAAGCAATAGCAACATACGCACTTGTCTTCTTTGGACCACTGTCTATCATATTATCAGTTGCATACTTTGGATCTGTTCTAACAATTCCTGCACTTGTTGTCATAGCACTTGCACACGGTGCAGCAATAGGGTTGATGGTCTATGCCTTTGGACATGTATCAGGTGCACACATCAATCCTGCTGTTACTATATCCATGATAGTCACAAGACGAATCAATATCAAAGATGGAATTGCATATATTGTATTTCAGATAATTGGAGCAATTGTTGCTGCTGCAACACTCAAAGCAATATTGCCTGATCTTGGAGACAAGGTGCATTTTGGAACACAGGGTGGACCTAGTCTACTTTTGAATAATAGTGCAATTTCAGGATTCACAGTTGAGGCTATTCTTACATTCTTCTTGGTAACTGTTATTTTCATGACTGCGGTACACAAGAAAGCACCTGCTGGCATGTATGGTCTTGCCATTGGTGGAATGATATTTTTGATACACTTGGTAGGTGTTCCATTAACTGGAGCAAGTGTCAACCCAGCAAGAACGCTAGGACCTGCAATCATCTCTGGATACTGGAATGATCACTGGATTTATTGGGCAGGGCCAATAGTAGGTGCTGTAATTGCAGGACTTGTCATGAACTATATCTTTGTGAAAAAGGCTGAAAAAGAAGTAGCCTAGATTTTTTCATCACTTTTGAAATGTATTATAACAGGTCTTTGCTGAATTTTATTTGTGGACCCGTAGCACAGCTTGGATAGTGCGGACGCTTGCGGAGCGTCAGGTCGTGGGTTCGAGTCCCCCCGGGCCCGCCTACTTTCTAGGTCTTAAAATAGGCCCACCTCCATATGGTGTCATTGGAAATCTCCTTTGAGGACATTAACAAGGAAACAGACCCATACCAGTTATTCCTAGATTCGATAAAAAGTCCAGATACTCTACGAAGATACAGGAATTTTCTAAATGATTTTCTAAAACTAATACCGTCAAAAATTTACGAAGAGGTACTCAAAAAATCTCCTCAAAACAGGGAACCAAAACTATTGGCAACATATTTTCTTGAACTTGCAAAAACAAGTCCCGATACTGTTAGCCGAATAATTGTCCAGTATATCAAAAATCAAATTGAACTTGTAAAAACCGAACAGATGAGTCCAAACACTTTACCAAATCATGTCAAACCAATCAAGGCATTCTTGGATTCAAACGGTGTGGCGTTACACTGGAAATCTTTTTACAAATTATATCCTAGGACAAGACCTGCAGCAGATGACAGGGCGTATACCAGAGAGGAACTTCAAAAGATGCTTGAGATCTCAACTGATATCACTGACAAGATAATAGTACAGATGTTTTCTGCAGGTGGATTTCGACTGGAGTCATGGAATTATTTTATTTGGAAGGATGTGGTGTTTTTCAAAAACCAAGACGGATCTTTCAAAGGTGCGGCATTGTTGGTTTACAGGGGTGATCCTGAAAGTTACTGGACATTTCTTACTCCTGAATGTTGCAGAAGTCTTGAGATTTATCGTGAAATGTGGAGATCACAAACTGGAAGATATCCAAAACCTGATGAGCCTCTTTTAAAATCTGTGAAATATCCTATCGTAACACGACTGAATGCACTTGGAGTAAAAAAACGAATTGAAAAAATTGTAAAGGCCATAGGTCTCAGACCTCCACTACCTGCAGGGAAAAGGCGTCATGAAGTGGCACTTGACCATGGCTTTAGGAAATATTTTGCTACAATGATGAGACGGGCTAAAGTGAACTTTCTTGACAAGGAAGACATGATGGGGCACAAAGTGGGTTTAGAACAACACTATGAGCGATATCAAGAGGATGATTTTGAGCGATTTCCTGAATATCAGAAAGCAATCTCATTTCTTACTATATCTGACTCCGAACGTCAGAAATATGAATTGGAATTGAAAGACAAGAAAATAAACGAAATTGAGAGTACAATCCGAGACGAGAATAAAAAATTAATTGAAGATCTTGAGATTTTGAAATTAAAAGTGGAACGTATGGCTGAGTCATCTAAAAAAAATAATCAATAATTATTTAAAGCTTGAACGACCCCATCTGCTTTTTATAGCCTGGATAATTTTTCAATCTGTTTGTCATACCTGATTCTTCTTCATAATAATGCTCGTAGACGTCGATTAATTGAGATAGTTTAGGATATAATTCATTTATTGACTTTTTGATTTTATTAATTTTCTTCTTTGCAATTTTTTTATTTTTTGGAATTCCAGGTTCTTTTACATGGCCTTCCGTTAATTGATCCAAAAATGAATTAAAAATCGTTTCTTGCATTTTAGGAAAATCTAATGCATGGTCCAACCAAATTTTTCTGAAATTGATTTGTTCTTTACTTCCATCTGTTTTTTTAATCCAGTAGTCTAGATTTTTTAAAAGAGAGGCAAATACATAAAAACCATATCTGGTCACCATTATTTTTACAAATTTTGTTTCAGGGTTATCTTTAGAATATAATTTAGCGTCATTCTTCCAGTAATTTTCATTCATATTTCCAAAACCAAATGACATGTTCATTGTTTGCTCTCGAAACTGATCACCGGCTATGGCAAAATCAAGATCTTGATCCTCGATGATACTGTAGACGGGATATGGTTTTTGTTCTTTTTTCTTAATCTTGTGCTGTCTGACTAGCGTATTGAGTTTTTTTGCGAGCCCTTTTGTTTTCTTGTATCCCAACCTGTTTTTGTCCAGGTGTTTTGAAATAAGGCCAAATTCACTTGGTCCGTTTTCTTTAAGAAATTTCATTATCTGGTAATTGTGCTGTTCTTTTGAGTACACTAGTACCCAATGGGTACTAGATAAATAATAAACTTGTGAAGTATATGACATGCGTGAACCAATCACAATTAGTCTTGAAAATAAAATAATTAAAAAAATTGATAATTCTAAAGGGAAAAATGAACCTAGGTCTCGTTTTATCGAGGACATAATCTCAGGATATTTTGACAGATGTGATAAAGTGAGGAGTACAAATTGAGTCGCGTTTGTTGTAATAATGAACCGCACTACCAGGTAATTTATGACGGTGGTATAATGGGTAATGACGAAATTCTTGTTTGTGATATTCACATTACAAAGCATCCATTTGATAAGAAGATTATCTCAAAAAATATAATTACTTGTTTTAAAAACGAAAAAAAATTGGAGTAATGAGACTGATTTTTTCGGGCTACCACCAATGTAGTAATGTCCAATTGTTCTCAAGTGTGATATAACATGATTTTTCTTGATAGTGGAAAATTACTAGACGGAGGAACAAAATGACAACTGAGCCCGAATTTTTTATTCTATGTTATACTTGCGATAAAAAAGTTTCCGGTGAAGATTTGAAGCATTGTATACACTTGAATCATTCATTTGGAAAAATGCTTACTGGTAATTCATTATCAGATGAAAATAAAGGAATACTTGAAAAAAATAAGATCAATAATGGTGAATTTCATGTCGATACAATAGATGGAAATAGTTTTGATTATCAGATTTTAGGCCATGAAATAAAGAATCTTTACAGCCATGCAGTTTTTGATGGAGTAAGCTACGTATGTGTATATTTGCCGACACAGGTACAAGAAACAACAAAATCTGGTAAGGCCACTCTTACTTCAAAGAAGTTTATGAATATGGGTTATTTTGTACTTTATGATCCTGGTAGGGTATTAACACAACAAAAAAGAATGATGCCAGTTACTGAGGCTTGGTTATCAGAACAATTCAAAGTAAATGTAACAGAACATGCTGATAATGTCAGATGGTCTCATAAAGATCTACGAAATTGGATCAATACTGATCAGATGGCTAAACCAAAGGATCTCTTTGAAAAATTGAATTCCATCATTAGAAAATATTTAGAGTTTGATAATGATTCTACATATGCTGTTCTAATTTTATGGATCATTGGAACATATTTTTACAGATTGTTTGATGCTTATCCATATCTTAATTTTACTGGTAGCAAGAGAGCTGGTAAAACCAAAGCCTTGGAATTGATAAAATTCACATCGTTCAATTCTATCATGTCTCCTGATTTTACGGGCTCTTCTTTGTTTAGATTGATAGAGCTAACTGGTGCAACAATTGTTTTAGATGAGGTTGAAAATTTTGGCAATAAAAAATCTGAATCTGCACAACACATTCGAACTTTGATCATGCAAGGTTTCTTAAAAGATCAATATGCGTATAGAACCAACACCGATAAGATGATGGCTGTTGAATCATTCAATCTTTATTCCCCAAAAGCTTTAGGACATATCAATAGCTTTGACGATGTTTTAGATGACCGATGTATCAATATCATAATGAAGAGAACTACAAACAAATCCATCCTAAATTCTCACCCCGATCAAAATGAATCCGTATTTGCAGAAATTCGTAATCTATGTTATCGAGTATTTTTAGAGAATGCAAGACTTGTTGATGATTGGAAGAATAAGGCAGAACAATTAATGCCTGTATATGGTAGAGAAAGATTACTTTGGCATCCTTTGATCACTTTAGCAATGTTCTTTGAATCCCTGGATATGCCTGGATTGATTAATTTGATTTCAAAATATGCTAAAGAATCACACTCTGAACGTCAAATTATTGACGAAGAACAGAACGTGGCTAATAAGATCTCCAATTATTTAATTTCAAATCTCATTATCGATTCATGGGTGATTACCAAGATACTTTATCATGATCTTATTGCAAAGGCAGATGATTATGGTATTAATCCTGCATATCTTTCACCCAGAAAATTCACTGAGATTTTGAGACAATTGGGTCTAAAAGATTCTAGAAGAAACACTGGGATAGGCTGGATTATGTCCGAACAAGACAAGATTCGTATTAAAACCACATATCTTGACAATCCGCCGTCAAATAATGCTACACTTGATACACTTGATACACATCTGGATCGTAAAGATGGGAATGCAAATGCAAGTAGTGTAGATAGTGCAGTAAGTGCATCGTAGATAACCTCTCCTAAAGATAGAAATGAAAATGTGTATAGTGTAGATTATGAAAAAGAGTAATACTACACTTGATACACCTACTACACCTTTGGGATTCGCATATGATGTAAAGACTCATCAAATCAGATGTTCAAACATGTGTTTTTGATTATTTGTTAGCATCCGGCTGGTATACTATCATAATTATAGTATATCTTAAGACTGATAATTAATGCGTATGACATATCAATAACGATGGAAAAAAATGTCCAACACATGTCGGACATTCTTAACATTTCGGACAAATATGGGGGTAAACCATGGAAAGTTATAGCATCTAACTTTGGGTAAAGCAAAAAGTCTACCATATCTCAAAAAATTAGGGCAAAACTATGTCGCCCATTAGGGAATGTTCAATAATTGAAACAAGTAATTCGGTGAAGGATCCAAGGATATTGTAATGCCGTCATTGTTGTATGATCCTCTTGCAATAGTGGCAGGTCTTTGCCAGTATCTAATTCTAGTTGCAATGCCTTTTTTGCTCTTCGCATATTTTGCTTGGGCTTTTCTACGGTATTCTTTTTCACCTGGTCTTGTACGGTATTCCTTCTGATATGCTCTATCCAATGCCTTTCTTTCAGGATTGCTATGATATGCTTTGTGCCACTGCCTCTTTGCTTCTCTAATAGCTTGTTGTTCCTGTACGGTCTTTGTACTTATGCGACTCAAATCAATCCCCCAATTTTTGTAAAAATTGAAAACGTTAGTGTTGCAATTACAATTTCATGTCTTTGCATTATGCATTAAATGATCAATCCAACTTTTAATCTTTGATCAATTCTGTCCTACCGAATCTGAAAACTAGGGCATATTTTTGTTGGATACCTGGCAGGTATTCTCAACAGATTCAGACTTATTCCGGAATCAATCAATCCATAATCAGTAATAAAATAACTACCTATCCCGAATTCCCTTAGACCTCTTGGAAGGAGGAGGAGGGGGGGGGGTTAGAGTAGATAGTAGTATAAACTGCCTAGATGCACATGTAATCCCGAAAAGCAAGGGAATTGTGAAGGATTATCAAATGTTATCTTAAATAATGATATCATCATTTGATATCAATATGTCAGTTCCAGAACCAAAGGATAAACCGATTCTATTAAGACTGCCAGAACACTATGTTATTGCATTAGATGAGATAGTAAGACAGTCAAAAGGAAAATACAAATCTCGTAACGAATTGGCAACAGAGATTATAGGTATATTCCTATCAGATCTAAAAAATAGCGCGGAGAACGAATCTCATGGGTAAAGATTTTGATGCCTTGATTGGCTTCATCCTTCTTCTGGTCGGTGCTGCAGCCGTTATCAAAATCATAGATGATGCAACAAAGAAAACGCATTATATTTGTCCACGTTGTAGCAAGCAGATTGTTAGGAATCAGAATCCATGTCCATACTGCGGCGCTCCTGTACGCTGGGTATGATATCACTATATGATATCAAATAGAAGGCCATACATGATATCAGACCAACACAATTTTAACTTCTGCAATATGACATATGATGATTAGCATGACTGAAGAAATTCTAAAACTGAAAGGACCAGAAGCAAAAGCTTTTCTGGATTATGACTCTAAGGAACTGTCTACTGAGCGTAAGCAGTTTCTGAGTGATGCACGAAAGTATTACAAAGAACACTGCAAACAATAAGATGTTTTATTTATAATTCATTTTAAACTAGTATTCTATGAAAGTATGTTATGATTTCTTAAACTCTTCATATGATATTTCTAAATTAGATTTTACAGAAGAAGATGGAACCGATCCACTACTAGTAGACGAGTTTGCAAAATCAAAGGCAAGGTCTTATCATCAAAATAAACTAAGCACAGTCCGCGTTGTAAAATACAAAGACATTGTTGTTGGATATTTCGCAGTCTCCATGTTTTCGATAAGTGTTGAACAGCTTGCTACTGATGAAAAGGTATCAGTTGCAACTCCCTTACGTTATCCATCTATGTTATTAGGTCAGCTTGGAGTAGATAAAAAATATCGAGGAAACGGCATTGCAAAAGAGATTTGTAAATTTTGTCTAGGTTTAGCTCAAGATGTTGGTGAAAAGGTTGCATGTCGTTACATTGTACTTCAAACTAACGAAAAAAGAACTAAACTATACGAAGATTATGATTTTGTAAGATCACCAAAGAAACCTGATAATGGGAAAATCTGGATGTATACCAAGTTATCATGATCTTGATTTGACTATCAATTCTGAAATATATTCTAACTCTTTTTGATAATCTGATAAATTCATTTGTTCTGCTTTATGCGTCACATTAATTCCTATTTTGGATAGGGCTGTAAAATCGGACGGTCCTACAAAATTTGTTGACTGGAAATCATCCCAACTTAGTATCTGGGTCTTACCAGGCTAGATATTTGCAATTTGATAAGGAATTTAAATATCATTGTCATCTTGGAATTCTATATTGAATTAAACTTGATATTTCTGTTTTGTGAAATTCTACACCGGGATAAAAATTTCAGCTATTGAAACTGCTTCGTTTATTATTTTATATGCTTGTTCCTCCGAGAAACCTAATAGTACTAGATCTTCCTTTTTTATGTCACGTCTTTTGAAATCTTCGATCAACCATTCTTCTTTATTGTATTGTTTTCCCAATCCTTCTGAAATTATCTTAGCGGTCTCTTTATTATCAATACCATTCACGTATTCAAGATTCTTATTAATAAAATCATGTAAAGAAAGTGATTGAGTCTCTCTAAGTATTTTTGAAATTATGACCAGGATTGAAGGATTTGCATGACGTGTATCTAAATGTGTCAACATAGCTGGTGAGATCTTGACCCTGCTTGTATCCCCTATCTTATCTCCAAACGATCGTAACTCATGTAATGATGATTTGAGTACTATGAAACTAAATCTTCGTCGTTGACCATTATCTTGCTTTCTTAACTCATTAGCACGAATTTCAATTTGCTTTCCCCATGCTTGTAAATCAAAAAATCGTGGATCAGTATTTGGTGACATGACATCACTTAAAAAAGCAAAATATACAGATCTGTTTAGCTTTCCATAGTCGAGATTCTGTTCTTGAAGAACTCTATTGATATATTGATGACCTGTGGGTGCTGGTTTACCTTTTACATCAGAGGGATCCCTCATTCCATGTAGGGATATCACAATTATGTCTGACTGTAAATTTGATATTATTTTGAAAAAGTCAGCAGTAGGAATTTTTTCCAGAATTAAAGCTAAAAGTCTTTTGAAGCGAAGATCATTTTCTTTGAAATATTTTTGAAAAGTTCCTATCTGACTGTAAGTCTCATCTCTGTCCTTCTGTACCTGTACTACGTCCAAATCTTTTATGCTGTTGTAGATTTGTTCAAACGGTAACAACAATTCTTCAAATTCTGAAAATTTAAGAAACCATTCGACATCTTCTCTAGAAAGTGGCCAGTAATCAGTACCACATCTAATTTTGTTTCCTTTTGTAACCTTACTATTAATTTCTCTTGCTGCTTGACCTTCATTCGTGTCTCTTGTAAAAACGAGTTTGTATGATAATGCAAGACTATACGATTTTTTATATTTTGGATCAATTATCAACAAATCTGTGAACTTGCTGGCAACATTTACTATGGTTGGTATGATATCGTCCTTATCACGAACCCCGCTCTCCACACTATTTTCTATGTCTTCAATTTGTGCCGGTGAAAAATTTCCCAGTTTATTTGTTTTAATTACGGTTATAATGGGAGAAATAGCTGGCTTGATAAATTGTTCTATGATGTCACATCGTTTCTTTTTTTCTTTATTTTTATCGAAATAATACCTGATAACTGCTATGGCAAATCCGGCAGCACTAATGGGATACATAATAGTAGACAATCCTGTAATTATACTCAAAATTATGATAAATATTCCAACTGTAATCGGTATTATGATAAACCAGTTAGACATGTTCATCACTTACAATTGTATTCAAATGTTTAAGACTTCTCTCCAATTTGGTAACCACTGTTTTTTCTTCCAAGTGATTTTTTGGAATGGATAGTGGTTTTTCTATCAAACCATTTCCATCGTTTGAGCACTTGGTCTGATATGAACAGAATTGACACAGACCAGTTACTTCACCTTTTGGTATGACTTGACTTGCTTTTGCATCTTCAATTTCCTGTACTCGTTTTGCAATCCACTCTGTTAGATCTCTTGGCTGAACTTTGAATGCAACCAAGTCATTCATGTCTGCATATACCAAAGTCAAGTTTTGGACTGGCATTATCTTTGGAAACATTGTGCTGTAGCATTGTACTTGCAAAATGTGTTCAGGCTTTGGCAAGAATCCACTCTTTATCTGCCACTTGACAAACTTTGTAGTTTTCAAATCAATGACTGTATTTGTCTTCCAATCGTACATGTCTAGTCGTCCTGCCACGGTTGCTACTCTTCCATCTCTTAGAGTTACAAAGTGTTCAATGTCTAACTCTCTCCACTTGTATGCTCTAGTGATTTCATGTAAGAAATCCCCTCTAACTGACGCCCACATGCTTTCAACAGTTGCATCTCGGAGTAGTTCTTCTTCTTGTATGCCAAGTTCTTTGTAGAATGCCTTTCTCTGGCATCCTACAATGTTGGTTACAGAGTATCTACTCTGTGGAGCCTCATACTTCTTCCCATGTCGTCTTTTTAAAAAATTAACGATGCCCACAGGAAGATCAATTTCTACTGCATTTATGCAGTCTTTTTGTTCTTGTATTGTTTGCATACAATATAGTATGTATTGGATGTGTTATGGTTTTATTTGGATTGTACAAATATTATTTGTATATGATTAATTCTGTAATAATGTGACAGTATCTAACCAGGTTTGCAAAACATCGATGAATAAATATCCAGACAAGATCAAAATGCTTACAAGAACTATATGATTACCTGAAGTTTCAGCATTTGTAATTGGATCTATGATGTTTCTTTTTAGATCATTTTTCAAAAATTTTCTTCCACCGCTCTTTCTCCAGTGTTCTTCATGATTTCTTAATTCGATGATCATCGATTCCACTTGAAAATACCCATGCATAAGTTCCCCCTTAGATCTATTATCTTTACTTAAATTATATCCATTTTGGAAATCACATTCCTTATAATTTGGAATATGGGTTGGTCCACCATTCTTTTTTTTATTCCGTAAATCTAAATTATATGCTCTAAATTTTATAGAATCAGGCATTTTATTATGCCATGAATCATCCGAAATAAAATTCACATTACCCAAAAAAACATGATAGAAATCAGCAAGAATTTGTGGTAATTCAATAATTATGTCATGGACCTCATCTGGTTCAAATCTTAAATTGTCTTCAAGATTGTTAGGTTTTGCTGAGCGTATGATTCTATTAATACATTTTTTTTCGAATCTTTCAATTACGTCTTTTAAAAATAAAATATCATCTGACGGAATGGATGTATTCTCAGATTCTTTTATTAATAAATTCAATTTTTCTTTGATTTGTATCCATGTAGAATCTAATACGAGTACGGATGCCATACGTGCAAAAACATATGTTTTGAACTCTTTTTCATCCATAATTTTTGTACCTTATCCTAAACAATGTGGATTCATGATAATAAAATGATCCTCATTCGTCATCTCTGTATTACATTTTGGCTTTAATTTAACAAGTTTAAATTAGTAATATACAAGAATGATTTGTATAAAATGATCCAGATTTCACTAGTAGGCCTAACTCCTGTTGTTGTCGAAGAAGGATTGAGAAAATCAATACCTGAAAAATTATACATTATTCATACAAAAAATGAATCAAATTACAAGTTTGAATCAGAAGCAAAGAAACTACAAAATAAAATTGAAAAACAATACAAAATACTTACAACTCTATTAAAAGTAGATGCGTTTGATATGGATGAAATCATTCGTACAATTTTAACTGTAATAAGTCAAGAAAAGAAACAGAATCCAAAATTGACAAAAAAAGATTTTGCGATTAACATAACTGGCGGAACAAAACTCATGGTAGCGGCTGCGTCTACTGCTGCATATCTTGCAGGTTCAAGAGTGTACTATGTGATGGAATCCTCCAAATATCGAGGTGAAGATCTAGTAAAAGAATTACCAATGCCAGTAAGACCAGAAGATGACAACAGGGGAAATTCATCTAGAACCACTGCAATAATACTAGAGAAAATTAAGAAACTTAAAAAATGTACAAACAAAATGTTATTGGAGGAAATTAGGAAGGATTCTAGATTAAAGAAAAATCAAAGAATGGAATATCATCTAAAAAAATTATTGCAAAATGATCTAATTACAATTACTGCAGGCTGGGAAAAATCTACTGTTAATCAAAGAACGGGAAAACATGATATTGATTATAAAAAAAGAACAATACGGTTAACCTCCTCGGGAGAATACTATGCAGAGTTTCCTGGACTCATGGGAAGCATAATATAATTATACAAATATTACTTGTATAATCCAAATTAAAACCTATCAAATACCTATCTGTATACAAAGTATGGAAAACTACATATTTCAAAACTTAGGTAACAATGAAAATGATAAGTCCAAAGGCTTATCACGATCAAATGAAAGAAAAAATGATATGAACATGAATGAAATTGTTAGTTTGGCTTGGGGAGCAAAAGAGCTTCTCCGTGGAGATTATAAAAAGAGCAAGTATGGAGAAATAATTTTACCATTTGTAGTCTTACGAAGACTTGAACGAGTATTGGAACCAACCAAAGAAAAAGTACTTTCAGAATTAGAGAAATTAAAAGGAATGGATGATAAAATAGTAGAGGCTCGTCTAAATCAAATAACTAAACAACCATTTCATAATAAAAGTAAATTTAATCTAGAATTATTATTAGCAGACGATAAGAATATCCATAAGAATATCAAGTCATACATGCGAGGTTTTTCTGAAAACATTCGTGACATATTTGAGAATTTTAAGTTTGATGCAGTAATTGATGATCTCGATAAACAAAGACTCCTATACCAAATAATACAAAAATTTGCTCAAGCTCCGCTTGATCCAAAAACAATAGACAATCATATGATGGGTACAATCTACGAAGAACTAGTCAGAAAAACAAGTGAGGCTGCTAATGAAGAGGCAGGAGATCACTTTACTCCACGTGAAGTCATTAAACTAATGGTAAATCTATTATTTGCACATGATAAACAATTTCTTAAACAACCTCATTTAATCAGAACAATTTATGATCCTGCTGCAGGTACGGGTGGAATGCTGTCAATTGCATCAGAGTATCTGAGGGAATTGAATGATAACGCACAGCTTGATGCCTTTGGTCAAGAACTAAACCCGGAATCTTATGCTATTTGTAAATCGGATATGTTACTCAAAGGGTTTGATTTGAACAGAATAAAATACGGAAACAGTTTAACAAATGAAGATGGTTTTTCATCAGAGACTTTTCATTATATGCTGTCAAATCCGCCTTTTGGTGTAGATTGGGGAAAATATGAGTCAAAAATACGTGCAGAAGCAGATAAAGGCCTGAAAGGAAAGTATGGTGCAGGTCTTCCTCGAAAAGGTGACGGTTCATTATTGTTTTTAATGCAAATGATTTCAAAAATGAAACCAAAAGAAAAAGGTGGCAGTCGCATTGCTATAGTACTCAATGGCGCACCCTTATTTACCGGAGAAGCAGGTTCTGGCGAGAGTGATATTAGAAAATGGATTATTGAAAATGACTGGCTAGAAGCAATCATTGCTCTACCTGATCAATTATTTTATAATACTGGAATTTTTACCTACATCTGGATAGTTACGAATAACAAACCATCTGAAAGAAAGGGCAAAGTACAACTGATCAACGCTTTAGGAGAAAAATTCTATAATGATATGTCAACTAGTTTGGGAAACAAAAGACACATCATATCCGATGATCAAATTAAAAGTATTACAGAAATTTTTGAAAAGTTCAAACCTGGTGAATATTCTAAGATTTTTGATAGGGAAGACTTTGGCTATGTCAGAATAACAGTTGAACGACCTCTCAAAAGGAATTTTCAAACCTCAAAAGAACGTTTAGAAAAACTACAAAACGAACCTGTATCTCAAAAATTAACTTCTAAAAAAACTTCAAAGAATCCTTCCATGGAAGATATATCGAAAATATTAAAACAGATTGATTCTTCAAAAGTGATTAAAGATTGTACTGAATTCTCAAAATTATTAAAAGAAAAGTTTTCCAAGGCTGGATTTGTTCTTAATTCTATCTTGGAAAAAACAATAACTAATGCATTATCTGAACGCGACGAAGAAGCAAAACCATGTCTTGATTTTAAGGGTAATTTAATTCCAGATTCTGATTTACGTGATAATGAGAACGTTCCCTTGAAGGAAAATATTGACACATACTTTGAACAAGAGGTAAAACCGTATGCTCCTGATGCGTGGATAGTGGAAGAATCTAGGAATAAAATTGGCTATGAAATCGCATTTACTAAATACTTTTACAAGTATAAACCTCTTCGACCTCTTGAAGAGATTGATGTTGAGATAAGAAAACTTGAAGAGGAGATTTCTGGATCATTGAAGGATTTGATGAAATGAATGAAACAATATCAAAAAATGAAAGACTCTGGCATTGAATGGATTGGAAATATTCCAGAACACTGGGAAATTCGAAAACTAAAACAAATTAGTTCATTATCTGCAGGTGGAACTCCATCTAGAAGTGTAGGTGATTACTGGGAAAATGGAACAATTCCTTGGTTATCCTCTGGAGAAATTCGTAATAATGTAATAAGTGATTCTGCTGAAAAAATTACTGAAACTGGATTTCTAAATAGTTCCACCAAACTGTTTCCAAAAGGAACTGTCTTAATCGCAATTACTGGAGAAGGCAAAACTAGGGGAAGAACATCCATTCTTTCGATTCCTTCCACGGCAAATCAATCAGTAGTTGGAATGATTGTGCAAAGTAATTCAATTCATAATTATTTTTTGTGGTATTATCTACAAAGTGAATATTATAATCTTAGAAGCCAAAGTCATGGTAGTGTTCAATCTGGCTTAAACTTGGATATTCTAAAGTCGTATCCAATTGTCTTTCCGAATTCGACGGAGGAACAAAAACAAATTACAGTTTTTCTTGATAAAAAATTAAAACAGATCGATTCTTCAATTTCAAAAAAAGAAAAACTGGTAGAACTCTTACAAGAAAAACGACAAGCAATGATTGTTTATGTAGTAACAAAAGGTCTTGATGATACTGTTCCAATGAAGGATTCTGGAATAGACTGGATTGGAAATATACCTGACCATTGGGATGTAAGTCCATTAGGTCGTAATGTTGAAATTTTTACCGGATATCCGTTTGAAAGTGAATTCTTTGAACAACAAGGCGTAAGACTGGCTAGAGGGGATAATGTGTCTGAAGGTAGACTACGCTGGGGTGATAAAACCCGATATTGGAAAAACGTGACTCCTGATATGGAAAAATATCTTCTAGCGAAAGATGATTTCTTACTAGGCATGGATGGTTCGAAGGTAGGAAAGAATTACGCTGTAGTTACACAATATGATCTTCCATGTCTTTTGGTTCAAAGGGTTGCACGATTACGCTCTAAAGGGATTTTGATTCAAAATTATATTCCATATGTAATAGGAAATATAAAATTTGTACAATACGTAGATTCTGTAAAAACTAATGTTGCCATTCCACATATGAGCCCTAATGACATTTCTAAATTTCCTTTAATTCTTCCACCTGTATGTGAACAAAAAGATATTATTGAATTTCTTAATATGAGAACAAAAAATATCGATTCGTTACTTACTAACTTGGTCAAACAAATAGAAATATTGAAAGAATATCGTCAAACGATAAACTTTGCAGCTGTAACTGGAAAAATTGATCTAAGAGAGGAGGATATTACATCGTGACAATCGATGTCAAAGAAAAACAATTTGAAAATCATATTGAATCTATATTACTTGAAAATGGTTATCTCAAAAGAACTTCAGACAAATTTGAACGTCAACGTGCTCTAGATTCTGAACTTTTTATTCAATTTCTAAAAGAATCGCAACCAGATTCTTGGAAACTCTTGGAAGAAATTCATGGTTCTGATTTACAAGATACAATTCTTGAACATCTGGAAAAAGAGTTAGATGAAAAAGGAATGATCCATGTAATACGAAAGGGAGTCAAGATCTCTGACATTCATCTTGACTGCGCATATTTCAAACCAGTATCAAAATTAAATCCTGAATCACAAAAACAATATCACAAGAACATTTTTTCAATCATAAGACAAGCAAGATATAGTAAAAGAAATGAAAATTCTCTGGATCTTTTACTATGCTTAAACGGATTGCCTATTGCAACAGGCGAAATAAAAAATCCATTCACAGGACAAACCTATGAAGATGCAATAAGACAATATCAACAAGATAGAGATCCTGATGAGAAGATATTCCAATTCAAAAAACGCACTCTAGTGCATTTTGCCATTGATCCATATCAAATACACATGACAACCAAACTAAACAAAGAAAATACTGCATTTTTGCCATTTAACAAGGGAAAAGATGGAGGTGCTGGAAATCCTGAAAGTTCGACCTATCCTACCTCATATCTATGGACAGAAATTTGGCAAAAAAATTCTTGGCTTGAAATACTATCTAATTTTATTGAAATTCAAACAATAGATCAATCTCCTGCGCCTACAAAGGAAATTCTCATTTTTCCTAGATATCATCAATTAGATGCAGTACTCAAGCTAGTAGAGACCACAAAAATTCAAGGAATTGGTAATAATTATTTAATTGAACATTCTACAGGTAGTGGAAAAAGTAATACCATTGCTTGGCTTGCTTACAAATTATTTTCTTTACACGAAAATGATACCCCTATCTTTGATGGAGTTTTAGTAATATCTGATAGACTTGGAATAGTAAATCAACTAGGTAGAACAATAATGCAATTTGAGCAGACACCTGGAACAGTACAACAAATAGAAGACTCGACAATGTTAGCAGAAAATTTAGAGACAAGCAGAAAAATATTAATCAGCACACAACAAAAATTTCCATTTGCTTATGAAAAGATTACGAATCTAAAAGGAAGAAATTTTGCAATTATAATTGATGAGGCACATAGTTCTCAGACTGGAGAGGGTGCTTCCAAAAAAGTAAAAGAGGTTTTAACTACAAATCTTGAAGAGGCTGCAAAAATAGAATCAGAACTAGAAGAATCAGAAGAAGATATTATCGATAAAATATCCGCGGAGATGAAAAAAAGAGGTCCACAAAAAAATCTAAACTATTATGCATTCACGGCTACTCCCAAAGCAAAGACATTGAAACTGTTTGGAAAAGTGGCATGTTTTATTCCTGAGATAAAATACGATCCATTTCACAAGTATACCATGAAACAGGCAATTGATGAAAATTTCATACTAGACGTACTAAAAAATTATACCACTTATGAAAGATTTTTCAAAATAGTGAAAACTTGTGCAGAAGATAAAGCTGTTGAGGGCAAAAAAGCATCTAGAGCATTGATGAAGTATATTGATTCTCATACCCTCAACATTGCTACTAAATCACAGGTAATTGTAGAACATTTCAAAACACACACCTTACCAAAAATAGGAGGGCTGGCAAAAGCTATGGTAGTTACGTCTTCACGATATCAAGCATTTTTGTACAAGAAAGCGATCGATGAATATGTCAAACAAAAAGGATATGAAGGAATCAATACTCTTGTGGCGTTTTCTGGAACCATTACTGATGAAGTGGGAAACAAACATACTGAATGTAGTATCAACAATACCAAAACTGATGAAGAATTACGTGATGCGTTTGATACTCCAAAATATAACATATTGGTAGTTGCTGAGAAATATCAGACAGGATACGATCAACCACTATTACATACAATGTATGTAGACAAGAAATTATACGGAATAAAGGCAGTACAAACATTATCTCGACTTAATAGAACACAGGCTGGCAAGACTGATACCTTTGTAATTGATTTTCAAAATAAAGTAGAAGACATTGTAGAGGCATTCAAGCCATATTATCAAGGAACCTCGCTAATTGACAAGACTGATCCTAATTATCTTAATTCTCTTTATACCAAAATCCTAAGTTATGATATCTTGAAACTAGAAGATATCAATTCTTTTGCAGCAATATTTTACAAATCACGTGATGATGAAGCACAAGGTAAGCTATATGGAATAATGGGATACCCACTTGTAAGATTTAATGAAACAGATGAAAAACTACAAGAGGAATTTAAGCAAAACCTTGTAAACTTCATCGAGTCTTATTCATTTCTTACTCAGGTTGCACAATTTGATGATACGGATTTGGAAACATTATTTTCTGCAGGGAAATTCTTTGTCAAATTAATTCCAGAAGTAATTAGTTCACGACTTCCTTCATTAAAAGGAGATGTATCACTTCAATGGTATAAACTTGAAAAGACGCATGAAGGAGATATCTCACTTGGTAAGGAAACAAAACCAATTATAACCACAGAAAAATTTGGAAAGATAAAAAGACCGGACATTATAACAAAATTATCTGAAATTATCAAAATATTCAATGAACGATTTGCAGAAGGAGTGCCTCCTTTGGATGCCAACAAGATTGTTCTTAATGAATGGATTAAGAAACTTGAAAATGATGAAGAATTACGGGAGATTGCAAAACACAATGAATTTCAGGATTTCCTTCGTAAATTTAATGAAAAATTCAGGGAAATAATGATTGGATCTCTTAATGAGAACAAGAGTCTTGTTTCTATGATATTTGCAAATGAGCAATTAAAAACCGAATTAGTGGTTGCAGCAGCAGAAGATTATCATAAATGGGTTGCAGAAAATAACATTCCCCCAATTACTCCAGGTTCTCCAAGTGAGAATATGTTACATTTCAGAGAAGCTATAAGAAATTGCAAAGGTTATCTGCATTGGATAGATCTCTATCTTGGAGTAGACGGATTACGGATATTGATGCTTGGGCTAGATCAAGAAAAGACAAAAGAAGTCAAATTGCTAACTAGTTTATACAAAAATGAATATCAGATTAACGAAAGATTTCTTGATGAGTTTAAAAGATTCCAAACTGAATTACATGCAAAGGGAATTTCATGTGAAATGAAAGTCATCATGACTAAAAATGCATATGAAAAAGTTGCACATGATAGATATCTGATTGGTCAAAATATAACGTATAATGTTCCCTCATTTACTACCGTAGTAAAAGGAAGATTTAGTGAAATAAAAAGAACCAAGGCTCAAGTTCCATTTTCAGATTATTGGAATAATTCTGATACGCTAGATATTGTAAAAGAATGGGATATGATAAAACAAAAACATGATCAAACTCAAAAATTGTATCCTACAAATTGTACTACTTGTGGAAAAAAGATCGAAGTCCCCTTTATTCCAGATGGCGTAAGACCTGTTTATTGTCATGATTGTAATCCAAAGCACAAGTGAATCCTGGAGAGTATGAGAAAATGAAAACCTACGTCAGTTTTTTTTAATATTATTCCGATGTCTTATTTTTATTCTTGAATTTTTCAAAATATTTTTCTCGCAGTAAAATGTCTCTCTTTCGACCTGCCTTTATTTGTGAAGTAGACCATTTTTTCATCCAAATTATATTATTTTTTGTAATAAAATAATGTGATTGGCATGGAAGACTCCAATTTCCAACAGAAGGATAGATTGAAACCGTTTCACCGTCCCAAATTAATTCCCATTCAGCAGGCCGTATTGGTAGCACAACGATTTCGCCACATCCACAAGCACATCGATGTGTAGACGTAGCAAAAGGAATTGAAATGTATAGTATCCCTTCCTTTATTTCATCAGGAATTAATTCAACAAACTCGTGATTGATGGTAGTTTGTTTCATCCAATATCATCATTTACGATTTCATTACATCCAATACTATATGTAGTATAATGCTCATTTTCTAAACTACCATAAAATCCACACATCTTTTTCCATTTGATAACTGCCAAAACTGCGTTTAGAGCATTAATATCTGCAATTTGGATATTGGACGAATATTCATCATCTTCGTCACTACCAGAAAGAATTCTTGTTTTTACATGTTCGTAAAAAGAAGAAGTACATGTTGTTACTTGGGCTGATCCAGTTAGCACTTCATTCACTTTATCAATTCCTATTCCTACGTCAATAAACTGTATTTTCTTTTCTATTAGGTATTTTACAATAGTCTTTCTAGATGGAATTTTATCTACGCAGACAAATACCATATCCATTGAATCTAATTTCGAGATATTTGATTCAATAATAAATTCTGGATGTGGAGTAATTTTTCTATGCATTTTGGAATAAATCTCTGTAAACCACTCTACTTTTGTTATGTCTCTTTGGAGATCTTCTCTTGAGGGTGCACCTGGTGAGCGAAATGCATTGTGGTGATGAAATTTATCTCCATCAAAGAGATGGATTTCTTCTACTGGTGTTTTAGAGATAAGATCAAGAATGTATGAACCGGTTCCTCCCAAACCAATTATTGCAATTCGTCCTTTTAGTTTTTCATTAATTGATAATATGCCTGCACGACTTGAGGCAGTATCATAATAATTGAAGACAGATTCTTGTTCGGTGAGAGGCATTTGTTTAAACGTCCTTGCTGTTACACTGCCATCTATAGCGCGTGCTTGATTCTCAAACAAATGCACATAGTGTTCAATTTTTTTAAAGTGATTCTCATATTTTCCGCTTTCAGTTGGTTTTTGTGAAAAGGAGTATTTAGCTACGAGCCCTTCTCGAATTTTCTCATTGTTTGTACCTCCACCCAAATTAGTCATCGGTGAACCGTTGTGATCACATGGGTAATCACCAGTCCACAATACTTGATGGTCATTAGGAGTAATTTTAAAACTCGTAATCATTGCATGTGAAATTATTGAACCTCGCAGTATCTGCTTTTTTTCATTCACATATGGTACGTTGTGGATAATTAAATCACTGTTTGAAATCTCTATTTCATAACCTGCGTTTATGATCTGTTGCAGATCATCGTTATGATTTATTAGATCGGTGAACGTCAAAGCGCATTCCATTAATTACGTTGGCATCTTGTCCATCTACGAGAGTACCTTTAGAATTACCAGGCCCATGCGTGTACATAACAGCGAACATTTCATCTGCACCATGTGATGGAAATGCCAAGTTAACTACTTCTGTGTAACTTATTGTCTCCTTTTCCCAAGTCTTATGTTGTCCGTTTACAAATATTTGGAATTTGTGGTCGTGTTCTTTCGCAGCACTCATGACAATATTTATGGTATGACTCTAATACGTTTGTCGATCGACTAACTATTGACCTTTTATTTATTATAATTTTACACACAAAGTGGGCCCAAAATAAGCCCATGTTAGTACCCGAATCCCCCCGGGCCCGCTACAATAATGTCCTTTTTAGAGTTCCGAACCTAAAGAGGATAAATGATGAAGATAAGCAAAAGTGAAATACAAAAAGTCTCAGACGAGCCAATAGGCCTGTTCTATCAGGGGATAAGGGCAGCAGCTACTAAGGAAAAGTACACCCGCACCTTGAGACGAATCTTATGTGATTTCTTTGAAGATGTTTTAGAAGGTACATTTGAAGAGAGGGCATCACAACTAGTCCACAAGGCAAAATCCGATCCAGAATGGATTACTAGTTTGTTGCTTACGTTATCCAAGAGACTCAAGGAAAGAACTGACCTTCCAAGGACAAATGATGATTATCTTAGCCCGAATTCTTTTCCAAGATTCTTCAAGCCAATCAGAAAATTGCTTGACATGAATGATGTTCCGGTTGCATGGAAAAGAATCTACTATACATTTCCACAACGTGACAATACATATTCTGACAGCAGAGGATACACAAGAGAAGAGATACAAAAGATGCTTGGGTTTACCAGAGGTCCAATGGACAAAGCCTTGATCCTGGTTGCTGCAAGCTCAGGAATTCGTGGTGGAGGTTTTATGCTATACTGGAATGATTTGATGCCAGTCTACAAGGTGGACGACAAGATTGTCTTTGATATTACAGAATCAGAAGAATCAAGGGCGCAGATTGTCTGTGCAACTCTTACCGTATATCGCAAGACACAGGAAGAGTATCCTGCATTTATCACGCCGGAAGCTTACAATGCGATTATGGATTACAGATTGAAATGGATCAAGGAAGTTGGAAAAGAACCACTGCCAACTGATCCATTGTTCAAAGAAGCGGGACCATTTGCTACTATGCTAAAAGTTGATGCGGTAAAAAGAAGGATTACGCGAGTTGCAGAAAATGCAGGAATTCGAAAACCACTTGTAAAAGGCAAACGAAAGCACGAAGTTCCAATAATGAACGGGTTTAGGAGATTTTTCAACAAAATAAACAAGGAGACCATATCAAAAGATTCACCGCTTGCTGCATTGATCAAAAAAGAGTACATGATGGATCATGTTGGCCTTGTCAAGCTTGATCGGAACTATTTCAAGGCACATATTTCCGAATTGGTAGAGGAATACCTCAACGCGGTTCCATCTCTTACGATATCTGATGAGGAACGAGAAAAGGCACTGAACAAGAAACTGCGTATTGAGAACAAGGACCTGTATCAAAAGAACGTAAGGATTGCCGAACTAGAAAAGAACCAGGAGATGATGACCAGGTGGATGATGAGGTTCAAGGAAATTCATCCCGAGATGTTTACGGAAGAGGTTTTTGTGGGAGGAGTTAAGACACAGCAAAGATCCTGAATCTGTACACTTGAGAAATACTTATTTTTGAATTTCACTTAGCAATGAATCAAATTCATCACGCCAAAATCTATCTGTTTTATCCTTGAATATTTCTTGTATTTTTTCTGTGTTGGCCTTTAACCATTGTTTACATTCGTTGATATTCTCTATGTGTTTTGGTATGATTTTAGTAATGGAAATGGCATTGTTTCTAGAAAATCCTAGATTCATTAAAAAGTAAACCCGCTTGTCGTACGCTCCTATTTCTAGATGGTCGGCAAGATTAGAATATGATTTCAGTTCTAATTTGTTTTCTCTAATTACTAGTTCTAGTATATCGGAATAACATTGGAGACCTCTTGTGTATGAAAATCTTAAATCATTTTCTAGAATATCGTCTACCTTATCGATTAATTTGTTAATTTCTTTTTTTGTAAGTGTAGATTTTTTCCTATGTTTTTCTTCATAATATATGCGACTTTCAAGTATCTGTTTGTAGTATTTTTGATTGATCCAATCTCCTGCTATGTGCGTACAATCAATTATGGAATTTTTTCGCTGATCTGGAGTTAGCAAAAATTTGTAAATCAATTCAAAAACACCATGTAGCTTTGCAGAAATTTGAATATCTCCTGGTTCTGGAATAACTGGTGGTCTGTAGCGATTTTTTAGATAAAGATAAAGCTGTAGTTGTAAACGTGGATCTATGGATTTGTTTCTGAGTATTGTTTTTTTATCTAAAATTGCGAGCTTTAATGATATATCCTGAAGAATCTTGCCAATTTGATTAATTCGTATTGGTGATATTTCTGGATATTTTGTTTCTAAATTGCTAAGAAAATGCTGTTCAGGATCTCGAATTTGATTGATAATTAAACTCGTAGCCACTCCTAAGACGTTCTTTTTTCCATGTTTGAGACCTTGATATTCCTCTAAATGTGAAACTAACAATTCTGCATCAATAGTGAGAGTTAACTCTGTAGAACTTTGTACATCTTCAAGTTCATCTTTAAACGCATCTTTGCCTTCCTTCCACTCCTCTATATCTACACAGTAAATATTTCCATAATAGTCCTTGCCTAATCTTCCTGCTCTTCCTGCTAGATTTTTTATAGTAAATCGATCCATTTCGTTTTGTGAACCTTTCTTTGGTTTGTAGAGTACAATATTTTTAGCAGGGAGATTAACGCCTTCTAATAGCGTACTAGTACAGCATAAGTAATCTATTGTCTTTTTTTCAAACAAACGTTGAATTAAAAATCTAACAAAATTTGGCATTTTACCATAATGATAACCTATTCCATGGCTCAAATAATCAATTAAATCATAATCTGAATGAACATTTTTCTTAAGAAATTCAATTGTTTCAGATATCTCACTAGATATTTGAAATTCTTTCTTTTCATTTGCAATAGCTTCTGATACATTTTTACATTCAGTAGGTTTTGTGCAGTATACTATTGTGTGACCCCTACCACTTAGTAATTTTGCGGCAATCCATGCTTTTGTTTCATATTGCGTAGTAGGTAGATTTTCTTCTAATTCGATTGTTTCTATATTGATCGTAGATTTTAACTCCTCTGAGAAAATTGATACATCTACTTTTCTTTTTTCAATAAAATTTATAAAAAAAACATTTCGTCCTACTGGAGATCTGGATGAAGGTAAAACCTCTATCTCTTTAATTGAAAAAATATCCTTGAAGTTCTCTAAACTCTTCATATATGGAGAAATACACACTATCTGAGTAGTTGGATTCTGCAGTAATAATTCACTGACCGAATCCTCTAGGATGACTCCGCGCTCGGCATCTTTAATTTTCTGAGCTTCATCAATAACTACTAAATCGATTTTCATATTATATCCCCTTGATTGAATATATTGTAATCTCTCTTGGGTGAATATCAGAATCTTCCTCTTTGCTTTTTCTAAATATTCTATGTTTATGTCATTTACTGAGCTAACAATTTGAACATCATTTTGATTTGTAAATTCTAAAATCTTGATTAAACTTCTATGTACATCGTCTATTAGCGCTCTTGTTGGCACTATGAACAAAACAGTGTATGTTTCAGCTGTAAGAATTTTATAAATGGCATAATTGTGAATTATGAATGATTTTCCTGCAGATGTAGGTGCAGAATATGCAACATTTTTCCCTTTCATTAAAGATCTAAATACGTCTGATTGAAAATCTGTGAAGTTTTTATTTTTATCGAAAATCTCAAATTGATTAAGAAATTTTTTTGCAAATATTTCGGGAAATTTTAATTCAAGGAATACTGAAGAATCCTTGCTATTAGTAAACGAAAAATAATCTCTTCCTTTTTTTTCTGATATGATCTGCTCTATGGTGGGTAAATCCCCTAGACGACATAGTACCAATTCGGTTAAAAATTGAATGTTTGCTATTTTTTTCCCAAATTGATTCATAAGAAAAATAGCTACTTTGAATGCAATTTTCTGATGATCTGATATTTTACTTAATGCTAAAATTGCCGCACTTTCAGCAAGTTTCTTAATACGTGCACCTGATAATTCTGTTTCATGATTATGAGATTTTAATTCTGAAGATAAGAGCCAAGTATAATCAGATCTGAAATTAGTATCTGCATAGATTTCATCACAGAGTTCTTGTATGATTGATTCTGACATCAAATCTCCTCATTGAATTTTATGCTGAATCTTTCTTCATCTCGGAAAGGAAGTAGATACACCATGAAATTTTTATCTTTAATGGATTCTTCTGACTTGATCCTCTCAGAAATACTGTGTGAATATCGCTTACATTCTTCCTCATATTTTTTTTGTAGATGTTCGGATAATTCTTGTTTCCCGCGATTTGATAGATTTTGTAGTATATTCCAATCAAAACATAACAATAATGAATATGAATGACCTAGATCTTTTTTATTTGAAGTATAAGGGTTAAGAAGCTTAACTACTTCTTTTGTAAATTTGCCAAATTTTGTTTTATCTATAAAGCTTGAAACAATATTTATTTCATCTATGTCATCATAATTTTTTTCAAATTCTGAAATTGAAGACATGGCATCATTGAGTGATGTTCCAAACTCCTTTCTCATCTTGGATTCTCCGTAGTGAATTATTATCTTATCTCTAACCACCTGCAAATGAATTGCATCCATTCCAAAAAATGGCCAGTCCGAACTAGTTTTAAGCTGCATTTTGCTTACCACTTGACTTATACCTTCTGACTCAAGTAATAAAAAAAGGATTAATTCTCCAACCTCCCCAGTATTTCTCATTTTTCGTTGAAATTTCTTTCGTGCTCTATAAATCAGATCTGTAATGTTTCTTATTTCGTCTGCTCTTTTCTGGCTTATTTGATTCTTATAATCTCCATAATTGAGAACATAAAAAACTACATTAGTTTTTAAAAATTCTAAAAAATCACTTTCTCTAATTGAATCAGATGTAGTCTTTATCATCAGAAATCTACATGATAAATTATTGTCTATTTTTTCTTTAGTGATTTCCAAAATTTTCTTTAATTCTTTTTCTGTTATTGGTTGAGCTTGTGCAATCTGATTTTTTAATTCTTGAATATCCAATACGATTCAACAGATACTATGTGTGTGATTAGAAAAACATTGTGTTGATTTCATTTTTTGTTAATGTTGTTATCTAGGTGTTTTTTACTAATTTTGTTTCCCACTCTTTATCTGGAAAAACTTGGTCACAGAATTCTGACATTTCATTGAATTTTTCTGCATTCAAATGAATGTCTACATACTTTCCACCTTCGATGTTGAATCTCACAACATATGTTTCTGACATATGATGATGAAACAAATGTTAATTAATAAAGTAGGCAGTTATTATAAAATAACCCGATATGACTATTTCTACTGATGATGGTAACCGGATACCCGGAGATCGTATCATTAAATGGAGTAATACTCCTATGTCCATTGAGGATATTGGTAAAATACTTCTATTGATGTGGGAAAATGAAGATCTGAGACATCCTCCACCTCAGAGAGGAGCTAGAATGTTATTAGATTTTATTAATGAATTATTTGACACTAGAAAAATTACTGATGATTTACTCCACAAATATTATTTGAAGTGATCAAATCTTCTAAATTGTTGCATTAATAGCATGTCTTCTAGTTGAACCGATTGTCATATAAAATTACATGTAGTGATTACCTTATTGGTAATTACATATATAGAAAGTTCATATATTTCCATATCTGAAATATACCGATGGTAAAAAATACGCTTTCGAAGGAAAATATATCAAATTACATTAATATTCAAAAAAATATTATGAATGAGAAAAGACTCCAAATATTATTGCTACTTCAAACAGAACAAAAAAGCTGGAGTCAATTAATGCAAGAACTAGATCTACGAAATCCTAAATTGTTACATGATCATATTTCTACACTACGTCTTGCCAATCTAATAGAAAAAAATGATAAAGGATTTTATCAAAATACAAAATTTGGAGAAACATGGTTAACTGCTAACATAAAATTAATGAATACCCTGAATAAAAATGATCAAAAGTAAAAGCACATCGCCAATTTTACCTTCTCTATGTGGAATGCACATCGGAAAATACGTCATTGGAAAAGAAATTGATGAAGGAGGATTTGGAGTTATGTATGAAGCTATTGACACAACCCTGGATAATAGGGTAGCAATTAAATTTCTGAAAAGTACTAGCAATTCAAAATGGATGGATGAGGCTCGAAAAGCTGCTAAATTACAAAATGTTCCTCAAATAGCTACGGTGATAGAATTTAAAGAAGAGAAAAAAATCGTAGGGCAACAGGAGTATACCTTAAGATACATAGTATGGCAATTTGTTGAGGGTCAGACTCTAGAAAAGTTTCTTGATCAAACTGATCATTTATCCACTTCTTCTATTGTGAACCTTGTTACAGAAATATGTATGGGAATAGCAGCTATGAGGGAAGTTGGTCTGGAACATGGTGATCTACACCCTCGCAACATAATGATAGTACCACCAAAATCATATGATCCTTGGAAAAGATATGGAATTAAAATACTTGATTTTGGGTTGGCAGGATCCTATAGGGGCGAATCATTTGTTGATGATATGGAATATGTCAGATTCATTCTATTTGATTGTTGGAATCGGAATCAATATTATGCAGGAGAGAAACTAGCTCAAGATAGAAAATTTCACCACTTACTTACTGATATTATAAATAGAATGGAAGATCCTATTCTAGAAAGAAGATTAAAAAATCCATTGGATGTCATTCACCGAATTCATGATATTACGGAACAATCAAAAATTACTGAACCTATACAGAATACTAAACTACGAACACCTTTTGAATATACTAGTGCAGAAGAAATGCCTGAGGATTCTGATTTATTATCTGCACTCTATGCAGATAATGTTCCTTGGTTAAAAGAAGTAACTAGTTTTGGAACAGTAATAATTTCAGGACCACGTGGATCAGGAAAATCCATGATTCTAAAAAATATGCGTTTAATAACAAAATTAGCATCATTTGAATTTGATAAACAAGAATTTGATAAACTGGGTTTTTTGGGATTCTATGTTCATTCTCAACAAAATCTGTATATCCCATTCGCAGGAACTTCTTTTAAAGAAAAAGATATCAAAACTCAAGAAAAATTTGTACATTATCTAAATCTGTTATTTACATCTGAAATATTAGAAGCACTCATTTCGCTAGAATCACGCAATTTCATCCTTTTGTCACCAAATACAAAAATTTCTCTTTATGAGTTTATGGAAGGAAAGGTTCTTCAGAAGAAACTAACAAAAGAATTTCTTTCAGTAGAAAATATTCTCATTGAGTTAAAATCAATTATTGAAAAGGAAATTTTACTTGCACAAAGTAAGATTGTGTTTAATAAAAAACTTCAAAAGATGACACGCGTAGGATATCTTACTGAATTAGTTACTTTTCTATCAAATAATGTATTTCGCAATTCTAGACCGTTCTATTTCTTACTTGATGACTATTCTAATCCTAAAGTCCCATTCGATATTCAAAAATCACTAAATCGAATTATAGGATTTAGGAATAGTAAATATTGTTTTAAAATTACCACTGAAAAATTAGGTTTTATTCCACAAGATTTGGATGGCAAATTTTTACAACAGGATAGAGAATTTACTTATTTAGATTTAGGTGGGCGTTACATAAAATACGATGGATCCCAAAGAAAAGAATTCATCAAAGAGATTATCGCTCGTAGGTTAAAACGTGCAGAGATTAACCTAGATCCAGATCAATTTTTTGGCAATAGACGTCACAATAACATAGCTGAAGCTCTTCTATTTGAAAAACAAGGTCATAAAAAGAAAAATACACGTGTGATATATTCTGGTTTTGAAACAATTTACAGATTATGCATGGGCGATGTTGGTACAATACTAACATTATGCAGAGATATCTATGCTGTATGGATTTCAAAAAAACAAACAATTGATGAACCCGTAGATTATAAAATACAAGACAAAGCTATTCGTGATTTTTCGAAACGACGATTAGATTCAATTAAGGAATTACCAATCTACGGAGAACAGCTTTATAGATTAGTTGAAGTGTTTGGAGATATTTCTAAAAAATATTTATATGAATATTCGAAATCTTCTACCAATTATGATTACAGGGAAGTATTGAGAATTGATCTTGTCGAAAATCCTAACTGTCTGAAGGGTGAGGCAAAAGAATTACTTACAAAGTTAATTACAGAACATATTTTTCTTGATGCTGGCACAGCATATCCATTGGGAAAGGGAATTTCTAATATACAATTAATTTTACGGCCAATATACACTCCAGTACTAAAAATTAGTTATACAAATAGGTATGCTGTACGAATGTCATGTAGTCAATTGAAAGGATTTTTATCAAATCCTGAAAAATTCATACAAAGCGGAAATAGATTTCTAAATCTTGTATCTAATGATGGTACATCTATAGATGGTAAAACTCTCACATTGGATTCCTATTATGATGGAGTAGAGAAATAATTTGGGATTCAAATATCCAAAATTCGAGAAGTTATCTAATACCGATAAACTATATGATCTATACATTTGTGCTTTGGGGTTTGAAGATAGGAGCCTAGGTAGCAATAACAAGATATTGAAAAGTGGTATTCAAGCAAAATATTCTATAATACTTCAGTATACTACAAATAAGAAAGATAATGAAGAGAATAAATCTGATTTTGAAAGAATAATTGGAAAAATTTCTAATGACTTTTGTTATATAAAGTATGATTTTTCAAAAAGAAATCAATTCGGCGAACGTTTGGTTAATATCTTGCATAAAAAACACATTTCAGGAAACTCTGCTATCATAAACATAACAAGTTTTACAACTCATGCATTACTGTGGATTCTAAATTATTTATTGGATAATTTCAACGAAATAAAAATTGTTTACACATCACCAAAACGATACAATCTACAATCAGAAAATGATAGATCATTTGCTGCGGGTGTAAAAGACATATTTACAATACCTGAGTTTATTGGAGCGAATCTTCCAGGTTATATGACATTACTAGTTATTCTTCTGGGTTATGATTTGATTCGAGCTAGAGGTGTGATGACACAAATTCAACCTTCAAAAAAAATTGGAATTATCCCAAAACCAACTACTCCCAATATGAATAATGAATTTCAGAAGAATAATGCTGCACACTCGATAAGTTTTAGTCATAATGATAAGTTGATTAAACTTACAATTTTTGATCTGAAATCACTAATTAAATCATTGATAGATGTCCGATTAGATCACGTGGAAAATTACAATATATTGCTGGCACTAAATGGCAGCAAACTCCATGCGGTCGCAGCGCTATTATTTGCTAAAAAATTTCATGACATTCAATTAATTCTATCTACTCCTCTAGAATATTTTCCCAAAAGCTATTCTGAAGGAACTGGTGACACATACACAATTACCATTACAAAAGATTGGCTCATACGATTCCTACACGAAAAATCACACATATTCACTCAACGTTTAGATCCTATCGATAAACAAAATTGAAATTCTTGGAACGGATCTGTTGAGATTATGTACTATGTTGTCCTAATTTCAGTACAATCCCCTAGTATTACTGAATAGAATAATCTTGTGAATCGGGCCGGACACGCTACTGTACAGTTCATTTTTGCGTTCCATTATATCTATTTCCCTATCGAACCTTGTTCTATGTCAGACAATTTTGTACCATTAAAAAAAGTATCAAGTGTCATTTTCATACCATAATCAAAAGGCATCATGGAATTAAAAATTACATGGTAACCATCTTGATAAAACTCAAAGACGTAATCAGGAGGATTTCCTTTAACATCAGCATATGCAGCATGAGAATAAACAACATGATTTCCAAACTGCCACGCTTGAGCATATTTTATTATATCATAATAACTAAAATCATTTTTTGACAACCCTGTACAGTTGCAATATGATATGTCAATGTGCGGAGTAGATATAGTGGGTTTGTCCAAAGTGTATCTGAAATATGCTTCATTGGCATCATATGATATATCAATTAGAAATGATCCATCTTCAAGAGATAGTGGTATTTGGACAGGTATTTTTGACTGACTCCTGTATTTTCCTAGCAGAAATTTAGAAGAATTCAACACTTGGTCTTTTGATAAATGTCTGCCATCACCTATCAAGCCGTTCTTGTCTACAGTCCATGTTGGAGTTTTCACATAAATGTACCCAGAATCATCCACACCAAGGTCTAATTCGGGTAATGCATTTTCTATAGGTTTGGCCATTGCCTTCATGCCAAAAAAATATGATGCACCGTCAATTGTTCGATACTCCTCAAAGTGACATACGTCCTGAATTTGTTGTCTTCCAGGCTGCGGCCAGTATTTTAGCATACAATGTGAATCCAAGTCAAGTATGCTATATGCTCTGTATGATGAAATGTCATTCTTGTCACCGCCAAGCCATGAAGGCAGTCGTATCAACAAAAATCTCTGGTATGCATTTGCACTGTCACTAAAGTTGTATGAGCTTGGATACATGAAATATCCAACATCATTTGGCATCATGTCTGATATCTTGACATAGCCTTCAGATGATCCAGATGAACCAGGATAATTAGAAGAATGTAGGTAAATCCTGTCATTTTTTTCTGATGTTGTCGGAGGAGAAGTCAACACAATTATGCCATACACTACAATGGCAAAAGTAACTATTGTAATCATAAAAATAGAGAATTTTGAAAAGTGTAGAGTTTTCATTTTCTAGCTCTGCTGTCCAACTTGATTTCCTATAATTTCGATTTCTTGAGTTCCATTTGTAAATGGAATGGTAAAGCTTGATCCATTTGCTGTAGGTGCTAGATCAATATTTTCCTCCATACCATCAGCTAAAACAGTATGAAAGTCCTTGAATGGTTTATCAGATGGGTTAAGATCAGTTATAAATTTTGGAATTGTTACCATAAGAGATCCATCACTGGTAGTTTGAATTTTTATTATAATACTTCGAGATTGAAGATCATACTGGAGTTCTTTTATTTTTCCTCCAGAAATAGTGCTATTCAGGAGGTTTGTTTTAATCATAAAAGGACTTGGTAAATACCCCCATCCTAGCTCTGAGAGATGAAATGCAACAGTGGTTTTTACGCAAACTGGGAAATTACCTTCTGTCTTGAAAATTAATTGTAGATCGTCATTACATTTTACATCTTTAGCTGCAACACCTGATTTGAATTGCTTTAATGGTGACGCAAAATATGCAGGTGGTTTTTGTGCATATGTTTCATTGACATCATGAATTAGAAACTGGAATGATTTTGAGATAGTCTGTTCATCACTGGTTTGAATAGGATCTTTTTGAATTATTATATGATATGAAAATGTGACAGTAACA
Source organism: Nitrosotalea devaniterrae (assembly GCA_900065925.1). Lineage (GTDB taxonomy): Archaea > Thermoproteota > Nitrososphaeria > Nitrososphaerales > Nitrosopumilaceae > Nitrosotalea > Nitrosotalea devaniterrae. Next base: position 526,032 of record LN890280.1, read on the forward strand.
GTTGCAGTTCCAGGTTCTGTTGCTACATAATTTGTAGTATAATCAGGACTAGTTCCAGTGATATTTTTTCCAGGATCTAACAATGGGGACCAACCTACCCCTGCACAGTTGATATTTTCTGCCTTGTTTTTGACATGATTATCGAGTATTATGGTGAAAAGCTCTGCCTGTGTGTCTTGGGCGGAACATTTTCCACCGTCCACCACTATTGGAACAGTAGAATTGTTGACCAGTGTTGCTGTGACAGTAAATGTATCTCCAACTTTTGGAATGGAGGGAGAAACTTTCAGATTGACAATTTGTGGATTTTTCGATAGGTTAGACTCTGGATAATTATTACAATTGAATCCTGGTTCTCCAGGACATGGTGCATAGGCATTGTTTACAGGTATGATTATCACTAGTATGAATAAAATTGGAATACCAGCAAAGGCGATTTTCATTTCTTACATGTACTGGACTGTTATAATTTAAAAAATTGGTGTAGATTGCCTCTGTAGTATTCTTATAGTTTAAAAGAGTGGACCGGCCGGACACGCTACTGTACAGTGCATTTTTACGTTCCATCGTGCCTAAATTTTCATACTATGTATTCGGTCATACTTTCTAACCTATGTTACGGTACAAATTATCGTACATGTATACTAGATGTTATATTAAAAACAGTATTTTGACCTGCAAACACTGAAACAAAATATTTTTGTTTAATCTCATTGTAAGTATAGATTGTGTACTTTCCAGCTGGAAGTTGTAATGAATAATGTGCATTAGCATTGGAGAAAGTCTTTCCTGCCATCGTGATGCCATCAGGTGCATACACAAATACTTCATAGTTAGCACTCCTATTTGTTACACTACCCAAAGGACCACCATACACATATGATGACACATTACCAGAAAGGGTTCCATTGTTTTGTAATGCCATGTTTGGAAGAGGAGTATTTAGTTCAGAGTTTAAAACGAAGACAACCATACTTGTTACCATAATTCCCAATATTGTGAATATTACAAGATGTAGAGGTTTCATTTTCTAAATCGTATCTTGTAAAGCGCAATTGTTAACACAATACTAATCAACATAACTGGAACTGTGAGAGGAAATTCTGGAACCATTGAGGTACGGTTTGCATTCCCGCCTTCCACGTCAGTATGAATTGGTGAAGTGGAATTACAATCAAGCAGTGATTGAGAATTGTATTCATATCTAGAGTCAACCATGTAAAAACCCGAATTCATCATGGTGGAATTATATTTTGCAGATCCGAGTACAACAAAAAAATCAGTTTCAATCTGTGTATTTGTTGGACTGCCATAATTGTGACCGACATTTGCAAATTGATTAAATCGTATGTCGTGTGGAATTATGCCCAAGTTTTGAAAATATCCCCTTGTTGCAGTACTCATAGCACAGTATTCAGTATAATTTTCACTCAAATTTGGCGGTACCGTATTTGACCATGGTACAGCTTTGCCTGATACTGGATATGATTCCTCACTACCCTCATATTTCATAATGACATGAGAATAAGTCTCACCTGATGTTCCGTTACTTTGCTCTAGTATAGTATATCGATACCATATAGAAGAAGCCCATCCGCGAGTTATTAATTCGTCAAAGGTATTAGGAGTGACACAAGCAGGTTGACCATTTTCATTTTTCATAATAAATTGAAGACCTTCTTTGCATTTTACATCATTTGCGGCAATTCCTGACTTGAATTGTTTCAGGGGAGTCAGTAAAGATGGGATGATGGGTACAGTAGAATGTAGAATTGAGATATTTGTATTATTATCATATATGTCAAACAGGAATGATTTGGACATGGTCTGTCTAATTTCTGGCTTGGTAGGATCGGTTTGATTTTTTGTGTAATATGAGAATGTTATAGTAGCATTGGTAGTTCCGGTGGCTACTGCTTTGTAGACAAGAGTTGTACCAGGACTAGTTTTGATAGTCGTTTCATTGGAATTGAGTGTTTGATGGAAAAGGGAATAAGCACATGTAAAATTATTATTTTGTACCGCAACGTGGTTATCAAATGTTACAGCAAACGGTCCTTCACAATCATCAATTACAACAGATATTGGATCTGGTGAATTATTCTCCAAAGTTGCAGTAATTTTAAACACATCTCCAACTTTAATTGAAGATGGCTGAGTGTGAATGTCAACGATGTTCACATTGTTAGTATTATCAGCAAAGGCAATGTTATTAGCAATACCAAGACTTACCACAAGAACTATTATTGAAAGGCATAGAGTTTTCATTTTGTATATGTACTGGATATGTATAGTTTAAAAAACTGGTGTAGGATTCTTCTAGTTTTTAGCACGGATTTAGAATCTCATATGACCCACTGGGGGAACTAATCAGTTAGTTTAGTTCTCTATACAATGAAAAAGTTCGAATTCTGTAAGAACCCGTCTGATATTGGCTTTATTTCAAATTATTTTCAATTGAATCATCATTATTATGATTTGAGAGTTGATTCTAAACATGAAATCTGAATCTCTTGGAAATGATTACCACTCCGATTATTGATATTGCTATGATCATGCCTGAAAGAGGACCAAACTCTGGCGTTGTAACTTGATTTATGATCTCAAATGTGGTAGAACTCTGAGGATTTCCTTGATAAGAAAGCATCACCGTATATTGACCCGAGTGATACTTACTTGTTATTGGTATTTTCAACTTATAGCTATGATCGCTTGAGGGTTGCAAGTAACGGTCATCTACTTTAACTCCATTTTCATCTGTTATAGTTAATTCAAACTCTCCATTTTGATTTGAACCCACACCGCCTGAAATTGTAATCAGTTGAACATGTCTATCATCTGTCAAAACTATTGGATTTACATCCACAGAAACATCTTGTGGAATCACTATCTGGGATGGTGATGGGAAAGATGGCTCTTGAGGCTGAATTTGTTGATTTTGTTGGGTGATAGGCAACACTGGAATGTAGAAACTTGGCGGTGGCGTTGTGTTGGTTATCTGCATGGTTAACATGGTTAACTGATTAGACTGGAAAGGAGAGTCTTTCATTACTATGAAAAGTCCACTTGTACTTGATACATTATTGCATGTCATCAAAGGTGTGGTTATCCACCCATTCTGTGTGGCTTGTGTGCAGCTAGGATAAGATTCAAACATTCTGCCGTTGTCAAAATCAGTTTGTGATTGTACTGATGGTACAACATATGCATCAAATGCAAGGTCTTTGTTACTTGATGATACATAGTAACTAAATGAATTTGAAGAAAAACCTACACATGTTGGTGCAAAGTGATTATGGCCAGCACTTATCTGACTATGCTGAGTTATGGTTCCGTATTGAAAATAGGTTCCATCAGGATTCATCACATTATTTGGATCTGTACTATGACCCATGCCAAGTAAATGCCCTAGTTCATGTTCAGCAGTTTTATCCAAAGTGGCCCGTGAATATGGAAACCAAGTATTTTCACATACGCTATCACCAAGTGTGACTTGCATTATGTGACTTGCCAACAATGCCTCACCTGCCCAAGTCCCTCCAGTATTGTCTTTAATCCATTGGACCTCAAAATCATATTGTTGTTGAGGCGAATCAACCAGAACAAAATTTATGCTTGGATTTGCATTATGCCACGCTGTAATTGCATCATCCATTACATTTGCAGCATTACTTGTTGCCCAATCTGGAAGCGGGTCCACATAAATTGTATAGGTTTTTGTTTCTTGTGCTTCAGATATTCCTATGCTTTCAAGACTAACCATGAAAATAAGTAATAAGATCATCGTTTTGTTCATTCCACTAATTCTTCTTCAGGCTATATACACTACAATATGTAGTGCTAGACTACATACACTATGCTTACAATTTTTGGTCTAGTCTAACATCACAATACTGTTGAGTCCAATCCAACGGAAAGATTTTCTTGTATTTCTCAGGAAGATGTCTAAAAAGGGATTTTATGAGGTTCTTAACTATGTCTATGAGAAAAAGAGTGTTCATTACAATGAGGTACTGAATTATGTGCTTGACAAAAAGATTGTTGATAGCAGAGCCTCTGTAACCATAGCCCTCAATGGATTGACAAATCTAGGTCTACTTGAGAGAACTGTTACTAATGCCAGACCAATTAGAACAAATTATCAGGTTAGTAAGACAGGTCATCAAATAATAAAGAATTTGAGAGATCTTGAAGCTGTTTTTTCCAAATAACCATTGAAAACAAGTAATAATCTATTCTAACTGAATCTGATCATGCATATTTTGTTCTCACCTGGGAACAAAATCGCCTTATTTTCTCTACCACCTGGCAAAGAAATGTAATTTATTTTTGCTCTCAACTGATAGCAAAATATGCCTATTTTTGGTTTCACCTGAAACCAACGCTATTTTTGATCCAAATTTGGGCTAAAAATCAGACGCATGCTAGTCTATGTTTTGGACTATGCATCATTTTGTATTTTTGCTTGCAAGTGCAAGCAAAATTTTTACCCTATTTTATCAATGGCAAAAGATTCCAGAATTACTCGCAGACACAGTATAATTTCGAATTCAAGCATTGAAATTCAGGCTCAGATTTGCATTTTTTGTAACAAAGAGAAGCGAGGCGGAGCCATTCGTTACTATAGGATTGCTTGGAAGCTAATTTGGCACTTATCCCACAATCACAAAGATGAAGTGGGATTTGAGCATGAATTAAGGAGACTAAAACAGCTTGCAATAGAAAATTCTTGCGTCAATAAATTGGAGGGCGTTAAAATTGTCAAATGATATCTCTGTAGTCTGTAGTAGATCAAAGTGTAAAAGACCAGCTGTGGTTTGTCGTTGGTATGTTAAGATAGATCCATATCCCGTATTAGTTGCCTATCTGTGTTCGGATTGCAAAGATGTTTTTCCATGGAATGAGGATATCATCAAGGAAGTAACAATGCTTCAACCGTCTGCTAAGGAACTGAAATGACATGTCGTTTGCACAATTCACTGGTGTAAAACGGTCAACTCAACAAAACAAGGAGATTGAACGTCCAAAATGTAAGTAAAACTAACAAAAAATGTCAGTTTTGGTTGATCAATGTAAGTTTTTGTCAGTTTTTCGTAGGTTTGCAAAGGGAAACTTACAAACTGACAAACTTACACAATTTACTATATACCATACCTATCTTGTCAGTTTGTCAGTAGAAAATGTCATCTTTTTTAAAAATATTTTTCGTTGAAATAACTCTACTAGAGTGAGACACTCTAATCTATCTAAGACTTACACGCACGTTGACACGCGCATATTTTCTATCAATTATGTGGTAAACAGTTCTAATTTCAATCATCTGTTAAAACATAATCAAATTACTTGATAGTTCTACAGTTGTTTCAAGGACTAATGGATAGTATTGGACTGACTTTGGATGATGGTTAATCTGTTAACCTTCTAACGATTCTAAAACTATCATTTCTACGTGATTTTTACTGGTTAAAAATGAATATCTGAATATTCTTAATTAATCTCAAACAATAAGGAAATAATCTTGGTTAAAGAACGAAAGGGAAAGATTGGAAGAACCGTTGAACAAACAATTCATAGGCAAATGGATGATAATCTCACAATTGGGATCACTTTTGATACCAAAGAGGATTTCAAATTTGATCAAGATGATCCATGGGATTGGGATGCTGAATTTCAAGTATCAATGGCAATAGATGACATTGTTAGGGCTCTTGAGGATTTGGGTCATCACACAACATTGATTGGAAGCGGAAGGAAACTGGTTGATAATTTCTCAAAACATGAAAATGAAGTTGACATTATTTTCAACATTGCAGAGGGTAAATTCGGTCGTAGCAGAGAATCCCAGATACCTGCATTGCTTGAAATGGCTGGCATTCCTTACGTAGGTTCTGATGCATATGCCTTGACAGTGTCTCTGAACAAATGGCATACAAAAATAATTGGAAAAACATGTGGTGTACGTACTCCAGAATTTACAGTTGTAGAAAATATTGATTTTCTAAAAAAAGAAAATGTCCTAAAATACCCTGTAATTACAAAACTTTGCTATGGTGGAAGCAGCATGGGCATTGACGATGATTCAAAGATTTACGACTTTACTGAGCTACAGAAACGAGTCAAGTATATGCTTAGAACATATAGTCAACCTGTACTTGTAGAAGAATTCATCACTGGAACTGAAGTAGATATACCAATTCTAGGAAATATGCCGAATAAAATTTTTGGAATTGTTGGTATATCAATTGATGACAAAGATATGGGTAATAGATATCTTACATCCAAGATAGTGTATGAAGATGGATATTGCTTTCGATATCCACTGAATGCAGATTTTGAGCCTGAAGCCGCTCAAATGGCATTGAACATGTATAACGCATTAGGTTGCAGAGATTTTGGCAGAGTTGATATGAGAATAACTCCTGATGGAATTCCGTATTTTCTTGAAATAAACCCGTATCCGTATTTGGGAAAACACAGCAGCTTCAATTACATCGCAGAAAAAAATGGCATGGCATACAAAGATGTAATTGAAATGATTATGCAAAACGCCATTGGCAGATATAATTTCTAGTCCCAAATGTGTATATCACACGGATAATAGTCTAATTCGTAGAACCATTTCTGTGGCCTTGCGGTCTTGTATACCTCCAAACTTTTCTGATTGACCTCTCTTGAATCAATACCTTTTCTATCCAATATTTTTGAAAGAATTTGATATCGCTTTGCAAGTGCTAGTTCTTTGTCATTTTTGTAATTGTTTGGCTCAAACCTCTGTAGCCAACTTTCTGCAATATTATATTCTTTTAATTCATAATGTATTACTGCCCTGTTGAAACAATAGTAGTCATTCATAACTGATTCAGGATATTGTAAAACAAGCGGCTCAAGGTGTATCATTATCTGTTTTGCTTTACTGATATCTCCAGTTTGTTTTAGAGTATTTGCTATGTTCATGTTAATGAATATATTATCAAATAATTCACTAACGTTAGCATTTGCATCTTCAAAGAATTGCAATGCTTTAGAATATTCTCTTTTTTGTTGGTATACCAAGCCAAGGTTGTTGAGAGGAACATCCACTTCCGGAGAATCTAAACTTCTAAAGATTTCAAGACTGGACCCAAGATATTTTTGAGCATCATCAAACTTTCCAATGTAAAAGCTCTCTGCACCCATATTGTTAAGGCATCTTGCCTTTTCTATCTTCATGGAATACTTTTCAAAAATATCAAGAGCATTTTTCATAAATTCGATTGCTCTTCTGGACTCGTAAATGATTCCAGATTTTCTTTGCAGCTTGGCAAGTTCTCTTACATCATTTGCCAAGTTAAAATTGATCTGGCTTTTTTCAAAAGCCTTGACAGCTTTTTCAAAATATCCAAAATGATCATAAACTGTGGCAAGAAATGAGTAGACCTCACCTAACTTGCTCACATTTCCTAGTTTCTCATAAATTCTCAAACTCTCTTCTAAGGACTCTATTGCCTTTCTTCCCGCATCCCCACTCCCTTCATATCTCCAACATCTTCCCAAGAGTAATTTTGTCTCAGCTCTTTCCATTTCAGTTAGGCTTGCAGTCTTTTCAAGATCATTGAGATTTGTTATACATTCAGATGTGGAATTATTACCAAGCAGCGCTTTTGCGTATCCAAGTCGCAATGAATTGTACTCTAATTGTGGAAATGATACCTTGTTATCTTTGATTAGTTTGAAGCATTCTTGGTATTGCTTGATGGCGTCTACAAAAAAGTAGTTCTCAAAAGATGTTTTGGCGGAAATTGAGAGGAATTTCAAAGTCTTATCCCATTCTCGTGCACGATAATAATGATATGAAATAATGAAAGGGTCTTTTTGTTCTCCAAACTTGGACTCTAGGAACTCTGCAATGTCTCTGTGACAGTCTGTTGCTATGCTGCCTAGGCCTGAATAGATTGTTTCCAGAGTTTTTCTATGATCAAATACAAACGTTGTACTGTCTCCAATTCTTTTCACAATGGAATAGATCTGATCCAAGTCTTGCAATAAATGAAAAACTTCAAGCTTGTCCTTTTTCATAAAACTTGTCAATATGTCAAGATCAAATCTGTATCCCAAGACAGATGCATATGTTAGAACTTCTCTTGAACCGGGCAAATCTATGTAAACTTTGCGCAGTCTTTTTGTTATGGTATCTGCAAGCCCGTAAGATGATGGAAAATCTAACGAAGTATCTAGTTTCCAATAACTATCAGTATCAAAAAATATCACCTTGGATTCTTTTAAGAGTCTTAAAAGTGATTTGAGAAAGAATGGATTACCGTCAGTCTGTTTGTAAATATTGTGTATGGTTTCACTATCAAGCCTATGCGGTCCAAGAAATCCTTCAACAAATTTAGGATATAAATTCTCAGGCATAGAATCAAGTTCTATTAAAGTAGAATTATCCTTGTTAAGTGAAAACAGCAAGTCAAATTTTTCCTTTGCATCAAGATCTTTCTGGGTAGTAATAAAACCAGTCCTGTATGATATGATTATCATAATTTTTTTGTCAATCTTTTTCATAATATATGAGAGAATCTCCAAAGAAGTATTGTCAAACCATTGTATGTCTTCTGCATGAAATACCATGGTCTTCTTCTTTGAAATTTTTTGAAATATGGAAAGATAATTTGAAAATACATAGTGGCTATTATCTATAGAATATTTGTCAACATTGGAGATGCCTCTTACAGTCTTTGTAATTTCCTGAGTTGTAGTAACGTACGGCTCTAGTGATGGAACAAGCTTTGCTAGATTTAGAATGGTGTCAAACAGATCACCACGTGTAAAATTTCTATAGGTATTTAGAAAATCCTTCATCATCTCTATGAAAGAAAAGAGAGGAAGATCCTGCTCTTCATATCCTCTGGCAGTGAGAATAGCTGTATCCTTGTCTTCTATTGATGTAAGAAACTTGTTTATCAGAGAGGTTTTTCCTATCCCTGCCTCTCCAATTACAAATACAAACTTGTTTTCAGTATAATTGTTTACCTCTTCAAAAATACTCTCTAGTTTCTGTAAGGTGTCCTCTCTATCTAGAAAGAATTGTTGACTAGAAACCACTTTTTCGCTCATGGAATGAAGAATTTAGCTGTCAAAGAACTAATTATGTTTTGAGATACTAGCATAATTTCTTATAAAAAAGATGTACTTGTGGAAAGAAAACATCGATTTCAAATACGGCTTGCAAATCATGAGGATGCAATAAGCTTCCTTAAACTAGAAGCAAGATGTTTCAAGATGAGAACAAGTAAAGATACAATCTACTTTTGGACTCCAGCGGTATGCTATTTATGGTCATACAAGGCTATAGTGGATGACAAAATAGTAGGAGGAATAATTGCAACACCCACGCGTGATGGAAATTGGTATGTGAACTCTCTCTTTGTACATCCATCATACAGAAAACATAGAATTGCCACAAGACTGTTGTCTAAAATCGTCAAAACTGCTGGAAATAAGAAAATCTTTCTTGATATCAAGACCAATAGAAGATTCCTCATGGATTTTTACAATAAGCATGGTTTCAGGTTACACAAGTTGGAAAAAAATTACTATTATGATGGAAGTGACCGTTATCTCTTAATGTATTCTCACTAATGAACTTAAAATTGTATTATGCTAACGTCTATTCCTCCAAGATTCAAACCATGGTGAGACAGTATTGTATCGGAACTTGTAAGGCGCGTTACCTTCACTAAAACTAGAAGAAACCTGCGCCACTTTTTTATGATATGTCAGTCCAGTACATGTGAAATATGAAAATTCTACATCTTTCAATAATGCTGATTGTCGCAATTAATCTATGTTCATCATTTCCACTAGTGTTTGCTAAAGGAATAGACACTATGGGAGGACCTACACGACTTCCTAATGTTTTACTCACACAGATTTTATCATCTGAAAATAATGTGTATCTTTTATGGGAAAACGGCGGAAAATTCTTTTTTCAGAAGAGTGCAGATGGTGGATCTACATTTGGTAGTCCTGTTATGGTAACGAACATCACAGGTGCAAGATCTGTAGAACCACAGATGGCAGCATCAGGTAATGATGTGTACGTGGCATGGAATTATTTTGACCAGAACAGGACATATCTTGATTTCAGGCAGAGCACGGACAACGGAACCAGCTTTGGTGACATTGCTACTTTATACAGAGGTTCTTCTCTAGATTTTCTTTCTTTGAATCTTGTTACATCTGGAAAACATGTGTATATCGCATGGCAGGAGAATTCGGGATATGCACATTTGATCAAAAGCGATAACAGTGGTACCACATTTTTGCCAATCATAGATCTTGATAACAATACTAAGGGATTAGGTGATCCGAAGATCTTTGCATCAAACAATCACGTTTATCTATTCATGGAAGGCGGCTGCATTATTTCTTCAGGAACTCAACAAATCTGCTATCCTTCGCCATTTGTAAGGCGAAGCGATGACTATGGAAATACATGGAGCGGCATAAATCCGATAATGAATGGAACTGCTGCAGGTTTTGCAACTGATGCAAGGGCCACCGTATCTGGAAATAATGTCTATCTGATATGGCAATTCAATGGATACGGCTTTGGCAAGATATTATTTGCAAAAAGTAACGACAGTGCGGCTACATTTGGAAAGACTGTCTACTTTGACAATAATGGACAGGAAGGATATCCTAATGTCTTGACAAATGGAAACAATGTCTATCTCTTCTGGCAGACTGATGGCAACAATACAAAAGATATAATGTTTGCACACAGTGTAGATGAAGGAACCATATTTTCAAAGCCAGTTAACATAAGTGACAACAAGTTCTCTTCAGACAACTATTACTTGTATAAACAGATTGCATCTTCTGGTAACCATATTTACGTGACATGGGAGCAACACAATCAAAGCAACAGTGAGATATTCTTTAAGATGAGCTCAGATGATGGAGAGACTTTTGGGAATACAATCAATCTAAGTGAAGATCTGGACAGCGTGGTGAAAAATGAAGTCAACAGTACCTGGGTGAATTTTGATAAACCTCAGGTGGTTACATCTAGGAATAATGCGTATGTTGGATGGATTAACAACTACGAAGGAAATAACAATATTTTTTTTCGTACAAGCAACGATGGTGGTAACACATTTGAAAACCCAATTATTATGAGAGAAGATCATGTCATACCTGAATTTCCATTTGCTATTCCAATTTTACTTGTTAGTTTTGTATCTGTAATGGTATTTTACAGGATTAGATTTAGAAAATGAAAATTCTACATCTTGCAATATTATTGGTAGGCAGTGCTGCTACGGTTGGAACATATTTCTTATTTGGGATTGCATTGAACAATTCATACACTACATTGGCAGCAAGATTCTCCCAATCATTTTTCAATATTTTTACATTCATACCATTTTCGATAATAGGTCTTGGATGTGCGATACTTGTTTGGTGTGTATTTTTACACAAGTTTGAAATCATGCGTAAACAAGTCATTGTATTTTCAATCCTTGTCATGGTTGTAGGAGTTGATGTATTTGGATTTTATTTGTTAGATTAAGCATACTCAAAACTAGAAGAAACCTACGTTATTCTTTTAAATCATGTCTATCCAGTACATCTCAATTATGAAAAATGGATATTTTTTAATAATTACAATTGTTTTTATGGTATCAATAATTTCAAATTCTGCCCATGCCCAAACAAGTCCAATTTCTTTATCAATGCAAAAAGACATGTACTATCCTAATGATGTTGTTGTCATTAACGGTACCAGCACGTCAAACCAACTTGTCACTGTGGAGATAAAAAACCCGTTTGATAAATCCGTGTTTGAAAAATCTTTACTGCCTTCTGCAAAAGGTACATTTTCTATAACATATGTAGTTGACAGTTATCCCACAAAGGGAACATATGTTGTCATTGCTACACAAAATTCTGAAACTAACGCATCATACTTTGGGGTGTACACAAAACCTGCAATACGCCTTGAGGCCTCCATGGACAAGATAAACTATGAAAATGCTGACAAGGCAAACATTACGATATTTGACTTGGCAGAGTCTATGATTGATATCAAAATTCTAGACAACTCTCAGATGCAACAATTTGAAGATAAAATAACTACAGCTCATGACGGTCATGCAGTATACCCTCTCAACATAACATCATATCCTGTTGGGGTTTACAGTATACTGGTTACAAGCAGTACTGGACAAGTAAAGTTGGGTTTTTCAGTGGGATTGGTGCCTACTGGTGCCCAGATATCTGTCAATACTGAAAAAAACACCTACTCTCTAGGAGATAGTATTCTGGTACTTGGTACAGTTAATGCAAATTCCTTGGTTCACATATTGTTAACTGATTCTAATGGTACTCTAGTGAAATCTATTCAGACATACTCTGACAATACTGGACATTTTACAATACCTGATCTGAAGATTCCAACAAATGCAGTACCAGGAAATTGGCAAATTGTTGCATCAAGTGGAGTGAATCACCAAAGTTTGAGCATACTGGTGGTACGGTCTGTCTATGGAGTCAGTGACAATCCTGTTATTCATGCCTATGGTCCTGGCGGTCCCGGTGTTCCAATTCACATAGACACTCCATTACAACAATCTTTACGTGGAATTGCATCAAAAGATGTTCAATGCAAAGAAGGACTACAACTGGCAATAAAATCAAAAGACAATTCTCCTGCATGTGTAAGTGATACTATCATTGGAAGGCTTGTCAGACAGAGTTGGTGGGCCTGGAATGACAAGGTAGGAGATACTATAGTCAACACTTCTGACAAAAGAGACTTTGACAAGTCATGTGGCATATCTGAGATAATGTCATCAATAATCGGGACCAGTGGATTTGTTAAAGATACACTACCTCATGATGGCATTACTTTTCCTGGTATGAACCTGACAGAACCTGCAGGTGCTGGTATCCAGTTTGCAATCAAGCCCAATTCTACAGCGCAGATCACATTTGCATATGATTTCAATCCTTATCCTGGTAGTAATTGTAAAGTCACAACAAAAGATGCGATGACCTATATCAACATGGCAAGATCAAATGCTCTCATATCCAATACTACAGGATCAAATACTCCGATATCTGATTTTCCAAGTTCTCCTGACATATTTGAGGTAGATAAAACCAAGATACGCACTGATCTTCCGCTGCTGGGAGACTCGGGAGATGTACAAGTAAAACTGATCAATGCAGAAGATCTCAATGATCATGTGGTTAAAGTAACGTACCAAATCACATCAAAACTTACATCTCAAATGGGAAAATCATACCTTCTAAATTTCTGGTGGCACAGTGCAGTTGGGGTGACAGTGGGAAATGATTTGTACAATGGTACTGCATTTTCTGGACCTCGATTTGGTTAGTGATGTGAAATGAAAACACTATACTATACCATAATTGCAATATCTGGAATTGCAATAGTGGGAGGAATTGCACTGGTTCTAGCCTCGGAGATAGATTCTGCCAAATTGGTATCACAAAATAATATGACTGAAAATAATTATCAAAATACTATTGTGAATAATAGTCAGTCTGTAACGGATTCTAGTACCAATCAAACATATCATCCTGTCATGGCACAAAGTAGCAATTCTACATTCAGAGTCTCTCAGGCTACCACCACATTGTGGGACTATGTGTCTGATGGTCAAATTCGTTCTGTAGCAATTTCTTCTGATGGTAAATATATTGTAGCGGGATCTGAATCTGATCAAAATGCCGGAACCGTGTATTTTCTTGACAATCAAGGAAATCTTTTGTGGCATCATACAACAGATAGAAAAATATCCCAAGTGTTTATTTCATCAGATAACTCGTTTGTCCTTGCATCAGGATATCAGATTGCTCCAGGTCCTGCAGGCATATATGAAAATGGAGCAATTTATTTTTTTGATAATACTGGAAAAGTATTATGGAGTTACATGACAAAAAATTTTGGACAAATATTGTTGGCTTCTCTCTCACCTGATGGCTCTCATGTTGTTACTGCATCTGGAACTGAACTATCCTATCTTGACAACAGTGGAAAGATGCTATGGAATTATACTTCAAGCTCAGATATCAACTCTATATCGTTTTCAGATGACAGCTCTAATATTCTGACAACTGCCGGACATCAAATAAAATACTTTGACAAGGAAGGCAAATTACTCTGGACATTTGATACCGATTATGGATATGTATATGCAAAACTTTCCCCTGACGGCAAGTATGTCGTAGCAGGAGATGCTCAAAATGGTTATGATGGAAAAATTTACTTTATAGACAATACGGGACACCTGATTAAAGAATCTCAGGTTGGCAGTCCAATCGGGTCTATTTCGATATCTGCCGACAGCTCTCATGTGGCAATTGGCACAAACTGGGCTACGATGCTTTTTACATCTACTGGAGACTTGATCTGGACTGACAAGATAGTATCACAAGTAGCAATTTCATCGGATGGTTCGTTTATTGCAGGCGTGTCAGGGGCAGGTGATGGTACATATCTGACATATTTTGACAAGCACGGAAATATTCTATCAAGATATCCTATAGGGGATTGGGCACAGCTTGTCCTGTCTAAAGATTCACAATACGCAGTACTTGGCCATCCTACAAATTATCTCTCAAGCATACAATTTGTCAAAGTTCCATCCAGTTATGCAGCAGGCCTCGGAATCAGTGATATTCCACAATTCGACCTGCAACATTTGCAGACCTCAAATGACACACATGTATCTATGACATCTGTAAACAACACTGAACTATATGCCCAAGTTGCCACGGGTCAAACTGTACAGCTGCCCTATAATCTAAATTTTGAAACAAATTTTACAAGCTCTGACCTGCAACTTGGACTATATGCCCCAGAACACCTTGACGTATCGGTATCTCCAGTATTTCCAACTGAAATAATTAATGGTGTCTTGCCTGGAAGTAAAATACTGACAATTCATGCAGACACTCATGCCACACCTGGAAACTATACTATTACCGTATATGGAAAAGGCAGTACGGTAGATTCTGACACTGGTTGGCTCACAACATTTGATAATGTAGTGCTTGCCAAAGTGCATGTAACTGTAAAACCATACTCTAGTAAAATTTCAATCCATGTTGGCGATGCACAATATGTATCCAAGTCATTTTGTGTCAATCTGGAGCCTGATGGACAGTCTTGTGGATCGGGTCCAATCTATGAGCGAGTTCCAATAACTGTCTATTCTAATTCGGTGCAAACTGTTACACTGAATACATCAGAACTTGATGATGGCAAGTGGGTAAAGTTTGTGCCAGATAAACTCGTTGCAGGTCCAGATGGTACTATATCTACTATGATTGTATCAGGATATGAGATTCCATTTGCACCAAATCCTTTGAATGACAAATCCTTGGTGATACAAGCCGCATCAGAAAATGACACGCAAACTGTAATTGTTCCTGTGTACTTGCTTAATTTTATCTCTGTATTACATTCTCCTTCTCCAATACATCTTAGCGGTATTGCAACAAGCAGTAATGGGACAAACTTTAGCGAGTCTGGTGTGGTGTATGATCCATTGGCTAACTCTAATGGTACATTGCCAGTAAAACTTGCAGTGCGTGATTTATTGGATGGTAATTTGCCAATCTCTTTACCACTGTGGTTATCAATTGATGTTCCAAACCCTGAATTTGCATTAAATGCAACAGAGCCATACTATTTTATCGTGACAGCAAAAACGCACGATGGTCCGTCTTCTGGCACTTATACTGTTGAAATAGATGAAGACATTGGAGGGCAACACTTTGTCCAACCCGAAACAATTGTAATTGAAAATATTCGGCATTGATTAAAATGAAAATTCTGTATTATTCCATAATTGTGATTTCTACCATACTTTTTACTTCTAGTAATTTGATATTTGCCGATAACGGAACCTCTACAGATTATGGAAATCTTCCAGAACTACACAAAGGAGAGTTGTCTCAATCGTTTGATGTTGATTGGAACCAGCAACAATACCATGTTTCCACTTGGACCAGAAATGGAACAGTCACAAGTGTCAATGCAACAACAAGTGGAATTGAAATTGGTCTTGCACCTTCAAATGATGGCATTCTCATAGTACAGCTACCGCGTGATATCTTTGAGCACAAATGGGTGGGATTGGCAAACATTGAAGGTACCTTTGATTATGAACTTCCCAAATTTATTCGGGTTGGACTTGATTGTAATTCACAGACACTTGAGGGAAACTTTACATCAACTACAAGAACAATACACTTTGAAAATTCTTTTAATGATTACTATACTGGTCCTGGAGGTCCTGTAACGCATCATCTTGCAGGCACTTCCTTTTCTGATGTACCTCTTGGAGGATCAATTGTACCTGTAGAGTCAGAACAAAAGATCTGCGGATGGTCTTATGGCAAACAAGGCATGTTACTACAGGTAAAAAAAGACTCTAAACCAGACTTTATGCAGATTCAACTACAATCTGAAACAATGGGAAAACACTTTGCTGTGTTTGCAAACAATATTCCAATTCCTTTCAATCAGATTGAAGATCGAGGCTCAATAACTCTGAATTTCACATATCCTCCATATCAGGATCAGATAACAGTTAACGCCAGTGCACTAAATGATGTTTCAATATACTCGCCAAAAAAGCAATCAGAATTTGGTATATCTCCTTTTGATATCATATGTACAAATGGGCTTGAAAAGGTAATCAAGACACATGATGGTTTTGCAGCATGTGTTTTTGCAAAAGACAAAGAGAAACTGTATGATATTGGGTGGGCAGACAAGACATCAGTCATATCTATATCAAATCCTCAGCCCACCGTTGGACAATACTTTGAAGCAGGCGGAATACTGTTTAATGTAACGTCTGTTGGTGCAAGTTTTATTGATAGTGAATCAAATAAGGAAGGTGCACATGTTATAGTAAACATGACGGCACAAAGTTTGAGACACAAGCCTGTGCATGTTGATAACACTAACTTTGCCTTGGATTCTTCTGACAAGTCAAGAACCGTACAAATTTCTCAATTTGGTAGTTACAATTCTACTGCATATACAATACCTGATGATCATCCCACAAATCTGCAATTTTCATTTCCAACGTGGATGAAAAAATCAGAGTTTGGATTAAAGGATCATAGTTTGATAATTTATCTTAAATCAAATGATGGCAATGTTCCAATAATTCCGCTTGAAAAGATTTCATGTCAAAGTGGGGATGTGAAATTTTGTTAGTAATTTATCTTAGTAATAATATTTGAAAGTATGAAAACTCTATACATTCTGATAATTGTGCTTACTCCGATAGCATTTTTGCTTTCATTTGCCATCATACCGCATATTGGTCATGCATCATTTGAGGGCGGACCTATGAATTCAATGGTGCTTGCAACTGATCAGGGAGAAATACAGATGCCACAAAACAAATGTACTCAAAACCAGAAATTTGGGCCTGGACCACATCCTGCATTTACAGGAGGGCCAGCGCATTGGCCTTGGCCTTCAAGTGACAATATCACGGGTATTGGTTTTTCAAAAATTGTTCGAGTATATGACAGGGGTGATGAAATAGATAATTTCATACTTGAACCTGGTCACAGTGGACAAATTAGCTATTCTCTTTTCGTAAAGTCAGATTTTTTCAATCCTAGAAACCTAGCATGGATATCAAACGATGCCGGATTTATGCATCGTTCATCTGATACAATAGTGCCTCAGAAAATTTCTGCCATGGGAAACATGACACTTGACAATGGCACAACAAAAAAGACGTGGTTTGTCTGCCAATCAATACCCGGTGGTGCCAAAGGATGCGGACCCCAGTATGGACAAAGACCTTCAAGTACTGTGTCATTACCGACTATTGTTTTTGATCATCCTGGAGTCTCTGTTTCATATTTTCCACCAATTGAGCTTGTAGGCATAATTCCAGTAACTATAACTGCTACCGTATATGCTTCCAATGATTCTCCTGAGGGAACATATTGGATGTACTTGGCACCAGGACCTAATGATGGAGGACCTGAAGTGCTCTTAACTGTAGGAAATTGTTCCAAATGAAAATTCTACATGTTGGAATGATTGCGATTTCGCTTTTGATGTTTGGTTGTATGTCAAATGTTTCAGCATCTTCTAATTCAATCATCTTAAACAGCAGTAAAGTTCAGGAAATTTTGTCTCCCGAATTAATTCCGTATCTTGTTAACCATGGTTATGCCATAGTACCCAGCAATACCACTGAATGGTTTTTGTGGCACAGTCACTTTAATGACATTTCAAATTACAGTGATATTGCATTTACTGGAGATGTAGTGTCAAAAAATATTGTAAATGTTAAATCATCTTATATTGTAGGAAATATTACATCGACCCTTTCATTCATGGAGGGAACTCAATATATCACAGGACCTCCTTTCAAGAAAATCAATTATACTCTAAATCTTGATCAATATACAATACATGTGGATAAATTTTTGAAAAACCCACAAACTTCGAACAATATGACAATTAGAGAACCCATCGTTGATCCTATTTATCACTCTGATCCTCCTGGTCCTAGATTTAATATTGGAGATCATGTATTGTTTTATGTAAAAAATTTTAATGGATCTAACGCATATTCACAAAATTCTTTCATAATTCCAGATACTTGTAATGCAACAGATGTTTTTGGACAAAACCGTTATTTTGGAAGTGATTACACTATGACACAAAATGGCATAAAGGTGGATTACAATATCTCTGGAGACAAGCCACCTTTTACTGCAAATCTACCAATTCAATTTATGTATAGTAGTAAGATAGACACACTATCTGGAAAATATTTTGCTGTCCGATATGACATAGTAGATGATCCGTCATTCAGAATTATTTCAAGTAAGGAGATCAATGTAAATTCCAAAAAATGTGAGTGGATGGAATCAGCAGATTGGGAATTGAGCCTAAAAAGTGGCAAGTATTATTCAAATATTTATATAAAAAATGACGATGGTACGTTTAGGCAAACAGCCAGCATGGGATTCTCTGTCATACCAAATGCAACAAAAACTTTGTTATCATCATCCCAACTAAATCATGGAGAAATTTCAAAATCTCCAGAATTTCCATATGCATTATCAATATTACTAATCGGTTTTGTTTCTGTAATTGTTTTTTATAGGATAAAGATTAGAAAATGAAAACTCTTCACTTTTTGATCATAGGAATTGTAGGACTTGTAGTATCGGGATTTGGTGAAACGCGTGCAGAACAATCTATAACTCTCACACCATTTGATATATCATTTTTGAAAACTGATTTTAACAGAACCGGAATATCGCACCAGATTATTGTCATAAAACCAAATCAAACCTCATCCATTCATGTAATGGTGTACAATAATGACAACAAGACACATCAGGTAAATCTACAGATTCCTATGGAAAACCTTGCAAACTTTGTATCCTCTTATTCATTTACTCCATCTTCTCTTACAATATATCCACACACATCCAATGCAACTATTCTACACATAACGGCAGCTGGCATCAATGATATTCAAACAGGATTTGTCAACATATTGACTCAAGACAAGTCGTTTGGAATGAGATCCAAGGGATTCTATTTGGCAATTGGCAATGACATACCAGAATCCAGACTTGATTGGATTGACCAGTCCCTCCGCGAAGCAATGCCAGGTACTGCATTTCCCAACCTTCACGCTTTTTATGAAACAGAAAACAAAATCATACCTGATAATGTATTTGGCATGCCAAGATATCTTCCAAAAGGATACCAGTTACAAGGATTCTCAGAGATTGCTCCAGGACCGTTACTAGTTTACGCTCCTATTCAAATCACAACAAACACTACCATGATAGATTTTCTCCATTCAGGTGGAATAGTGGCATACTATGAGGTAAACGATCCAGCCTTTGATCTTAATAAATGGCTGACTGCATATGTAGGACAAAACGAAGCACAAGAGGTGGTCATCAACGGCATAACAGGTGTGGCCATTGAACAGCAAAAAAGGCAAACAGACAACATGCCTTTTACCTCTCCTGCAGTAATACTGCTTTTCAAAGGTACATCCCAGATTGAAATGTATGGCAACATATCACTTGAGGAGCTGCTAAAAGTTGCATCATCTGTTCTAGTAATAAATGAGAGTCAAGCAGTATCTGCTCAGTGTAGAGAAGACAAAGATTTTCCTGGCAAGCCTTGCAATGACGCAATCGATACATCAAACCCAAATCAAAAACCCATCTTAGGTGACAAAAGTGACTGGCAAGCATTCTACAACATGAAAGGAAAAGAGTGGATAGAATCAAAAAAACAAGAGATGTACTTTGCAGATGAGAATGGGATCTTAAAAGAATGGTACGAATATGGCGGTAGCTCTGGACACTTTGCAAATGCTGATGTCTGGTACTATTACAGCTTGTATGGTGAATCACCAGATATCAAAAGATACTATAATGAAGCAGTTCAGGAAAACTGGGTTTATCCTATAATTACGTATTATTATGCAAGTCCGATTGTTTTTGTAATTGTTGGTATTGCGGCTGTTATTGTGGGATTTCTTATATCAAAAAAGATTCTGGTGAAAATTAAGAAATGAAAACTCTACGTCTTGTAATAATCATAACATTAGGAATTTTAGCAACAAGTATGGTTGCATTTGTTTTAAACTCTTATCTTAATACGCATCCTCCTCTTACACTGCAAAACACTGAATCTCACAATGATTCTTCAAGCGCAAATCCTGGAAATTATGACACTACAAGTGTTTCAACCATTATAATTCCAAAAGGTTCTAGCGATCCTAGTTCTGGGAAAAATTATGAACCAAGGTACCTGCTAGTTGTTCTTGGTGTAAACAATACAGTCAGATGGATAAACGAGGATGATTTGCCGGGTGCAATAGTAGCCGACACCGACAATCAACCCGATCCTCTTTTTGAAAAGGGCCCTTACAGTAATGGAGTCATAATGTCTGGTAAATCATTTAATTTTACTTTCACAAAAATAGGTGAATATCAATACGATACAGAGCCGCACCCGTGGCTCTATGGCTGGGTCTTGGTATTGCCACAATCTCTAGAAAATGCAACTCAGACAGTTATTGTAAATGACACTAAAATTCCTGGACCATGTGAAATATTTGCATTGCCTTGTCCCAATAGTACTAGTTTTACAGCTCAAAAGTTTGGGTCTAATGTCTACGTGGAAAAAGTAACTGTCAATGGATATGACAAGTATGCAATAGTGCATCCTTCAAGGAACTGTGTGTATCCTCCAAGCTATGATGGAAATAAAACATGTCGAAATCCAGATGATCTTGCAATTTTAAGACTGGTAGGAATAGATACTTCAATTCCACGGGAAAATCTAAACATCACAATAAACGGTCTGAATTCAACATATGTCATGGGTGACCCCATAAATTTTGGAATAAAAGTAAAGGGTTATGGTCATTGCGATTTTCCATCCGTTCTTGTAATCCATGAGGGTGTCATAGTATGGCAGAGTAAGACAACACAGACTTCATGTCCTTTCACTATGAGTCAGATTGATGATAAATACACCATAGGAGACTTGGGAGGACCATTATATCTCAACCAATCTGGGACATATACGGTACATGTAGGATATGCATCAAACATGACTGAAAAGAGATTTGGTGTTATACAATATCAAAAAACAACCACATTTGATACTGGAATCCACCCATTTTCCATTAATGTAACAAATACGAACTTTACACTAAATTACAACATATTTGGAAACAACAAAGTACTTGATGCAAATATGGATATGCAATCAAAATCTCTAATACTGTCATTGGAAACAACAAGTAATGGAACATTGGCATTAACTATGCCTAGAGCAATGATTGATGCAAAACTACCAACTGGTAATGATGACAAATTCTATGTGTTGGTAAATGGTCAGGAATCCATTTTCCAGGAAGTCAAGACTACTACAACTGATAGAACCATATTAATTCCATTTACAAATGAAACTCATGTGATAGAAATAATCGGAGCGCAGATAATATAATCAAATTTAAAAAATGAAAGCTCTGAATCTTACAATTCTAATATTATCTGGAATTGCAATCATTATGGGAGTTAACTTTGACGCATATGCAACATGTGTTCTTGGTCCAAATGGGACACAAGAATGTGCAGGTCCCCCTGTCTTGCACATGACCGTAAACGCACAAAGTAACAGATATGCTACTGATGATACCGTAACAATTTTTGGTCATGTTGATCAAGTTCTTCTGGATCAAGATAATGATGTAATCCAGGTTGAAATCTACAACCCAAATAATGTTTTGTATAAATCTAACAAAATTAATGTAAGCCAAAATGGCACATATTCATATTCCTTCAAAATTAATGGTGTCCTTGGAATTTCAGGATGGTACGATGCCAAGATTATTCCTACGCCAACAGAATGGACAGGAATTGGTTTCAATTATGAATCTACTCCATATCATGTAACAATTGGAAACACAACTTTTCCAATCATATACAAGATTGATGGCGGTAAGATTAATTCTATAGATGTAAACCCTCATGAGACCTCTATTACAATACATGCAAACCAAGTACGATGGATGACCTTGGATCTGCCAAGAAACCTACTTGACGCTAAAGATGATAAAAATAATGACATTTCATTTCTAGTCTTTACAAATTATACCGCAACTAATTTCAAAGAGATTAGTTCTGATGAAAATACACGAACATTAACATTGGAAGTGCCCCCAATAACGGAAAAATACGACATATTTGAAAGGGAAAATGCAGACATCAAGATAATAGGTACAACACTTGCACCACTGGTAAACCGTGATGTTATTCCGTACCATGTGGCATCACCTATTTCCCAGCAAAAATCAGGAATCCCGATAAAAGAGATAGACTGTGCAGATGGCCTTCAACTAGTGGTAAAGTCAGACGGAAAGACACCGGCATGTGTAAAACCTGATACTGTTGGCATGCTGATTCTACGTGGATGGGCATCTGTCAACGACCTGCCCTCCAATCTTGTCTGCAATCAAGACTGTAAAAACATGGTAGAAAAAGCAGGATATGCATGTAATGCAGAAGGTGATATTTTTTCATGCCATATTCAAAACTCTGCAAATGTTACCCAAGTTATCATACCACATGGCTCATCGAACCAACAATCAAACACATACAATTACATTCCAAACAAGATTACACTGATCTTGGGAACAAATAGCACGGTACAGTGGTACAACCAAGATGATGTACCAAATAGTATTACAAGTGATCTGAAGAAATTTGATTCTACTTTTATCATGCCAAACCATTCTTGGACATTTGTTTTTGACAGACCAGGGATCTATTGGTATCACAGTGAACAGCACCCTTGGATGCATGCAGAGATAATTGTTTTGCCAAGTGAATTTGTACCTGTTACGCCAAAAGGACCAATACACCCATGATATCTAAATGAAAAACTCTACCTCTTAGAACTCTTTTATTGCCTGTAGCAAAAACAGGTCATAATCAAGACGCCCTTCTGGATAACAGTCAAGCATTATCCCATTGTGAATTCCGTGAAAACTCCAGTCTTTGCATTCTCTATCGTACTCAAACTTGGAATTGTCAAACTTCCAGTCAAAGCCATTTCTGATGTGGGAGTCTGGGTACCCATGTCCTCTTACAAGTGTTACAGTGTTATTCCAGTAGTTTACTGTCACCTTGGCATAGAGTGAGTTTGGATAAAGGTACATGACATGTTTGTGGCCAGTTATGGCATCAAACTCTCTTTGTGTAACATACTCGTTGTGTAATACTATTACCTTGTCATACTGTTCTAATATGTGGGGATTTTTGTCAATGTCAATGTCTGTTACGGTGTTGTATCCCAGAGACTCTAAAACCTTGAGCCCGTTTGAGCTGTCCATTAGGGTATGAATATCATCACGTATTTTTATGGTAAGGCAATTCTTGCATTCTCCCCTGTAATGAGCATAAAACCCATTTTCAGAATATGCACTAGATGTAAGAACGGGTATGATCACTACTGATTTTCTGGTCTCGTTGAACACTGATACGCTTTTCATCTCGTGATTCATTTTTGAAATAAATGTATAATTCAACTTGATGACGTCATTTTTTATTAAATACCTTATTGTACCAACATATTCCTTGTCAGAGACCAAACCAATGCTCCAAAAATATGATATATCCTTGAATTCCTTTGGTGTTTCCTGTTTGGTGTGGTTGCCTACTGTAGCATACCTTATTGGTATTACCTTGTTTTCAACTGACCATTTTATACTGTTGACATATTGCTCATCTGAAATTTTTCCATCATGCCAGAGATTGACATTTTTTTTGATCCAATGCGGAATTGATTCATCTTGGTGATGTGGCAGAAAAGATGCAATAAATAAAGCAAATATGATCCAGAGAACCAAGTGCATTATTTGGATTCTGAGTATTGAGTATATATAATGTCCAGTACTAGTACCGTACATGCTGAGACAAACGATTGTCAGCATAGAATATTGTTCTATATATTTTGTTTTTAAGAGACTTGAAAATATACTATTTTTGTACACTGGTGATAAGTTATGAACATTAGACTAGAACCAAAAGATGTTGCCAGGATGAATACTTTTGATAACAATAGATGTAGAAAATGTCTTCAGCTGTTCAAAGAAGGTGATATCGTTGAGAAAATAGGTGCACGTCCATCAAAATATTACCATAGGGAATGTTTCAGACCTTATTGATTGTGTTGAAAACTAGAAGAATCCTGCATCAGTTTTTTAAACTGTATATGTACAGTACAAGTATAAAATGAAAACATTACATTATTCTATAATTACAGGCTCTGGAATCTCTGTGGTATTGGCAATTGGAATATACTTGATGGTTTTTTCAAGTGTTGTTTTTTCAGCTGGTGTCAATCCCTCCTGCAGTTCTGCACCAAACATATCTAGGGATGAAATTGTACTGAAGAAAATATCGTGGATATCTGTAACTGAGATAGAAAAAAACCAGACAAGCCTTGATTGTACCACCGTAACCTCTGAAACTTTTTTACACATTCCAAAACTTGAGCATGCATTATCTGGAGCAGACCAATGTATGCAGGGAGAAGATGGAGTCTGCTCATTTGCTAGCGGTTTTGGCACGGTGATGATTTCTCCATCTAGTAGAGTGATACCTGTAGATGATCATACCAATTATAGACTCAGCCTAACACAAGATGAAACATACTTTCTACTGGGTAACGTAAATCTTGAACATGTGGGAAATTTGATTGCAGGTGATGTAAACTATGATGGAAAATACTATCAGGTTTTGTTGTATACTGGTGATACTCCAAATCTACCTCAGGTGAATACAAATTTTGCTGTAGAGCCGGTTTCAACTGATGATCTATCTGCAGGCAAGTCGGTAAACTACACCATAACAGTGAAAACACTTGCAACCTTTGGAGTGCCCGTGTCAGTTGTACTATATCCTGTAATTAACGCACAAGATTCTGGGGTTACTGCAAAAATAATTCCTGATTTGCTCTCAATCCCTGAGAGGGACACTGTAAATGCTACTTTGGTCATAACTGCTGGACCTGAGGCACAAAACGGGACATATGAAATCGGATTTGATGGGAAATTACAAGATGGCGGATTCTCTGGTGGGATGAGACAAACAAATTGTCCATGTATTAGAATAGGTGATTCTGATTGGACTATTAGGACAAATTATGGTGATAGTGGTTCATGGGGTGGAAAGAGTCCACCGTCATGGCTTCGCGTAGAGACTACCACCGACAAGAATGTCTATCATACAGGAGAGTCAATTGAAGTTAAAAATTTCATAATCAATGATAGTCCAAATGTAGTTACACTGGAAAGCAATGCAAGGTTATTTGTTACAGTGTACAACCAAGTAAACGGCACTGGCGCTCATCGATATTTTTATGGCATTGATGCGCTTTATGATGGAAAACCAATTACATTGGCACCACATTCCAAAACCATTCGTAAATTTATAAAAAAATTAATCGTTGATCAAAATGTTGCTAGATCTTTAAAATTCAAGTTTTAGATTATTTCAAACATTATTTGAGAAATAATAGTTGGTATTTTCTATCTGAAACTTTGTCTTTGATGTTATCATGACTGATTGAGCTAATGGAGTATAGTCTTTTACAGTAAATATGAGCGAACCTGGAAAATATGGAATTGCTACCAATTGTTCCTTTACAATGGCTTGATTATATAGTACATCATTTAGATACTGTTCCATCACTGGTGGAATTTCTTGTAAAGGTGCAACTATGACTCGTTCTGCTTCAGATACATCAATCTTCTTAACGTAAACATGTTTTCCAATTTGAGAGCCTATATTTTCCATAGTTAGATCATCCAACCTAATCACTCCTTTACCTTCATCTGAGGGAATAACTGGAAGACATCTAACCACCGTTCTTTTCCTTGATATAATTTCAACAAAGGAATCGGTTCTGGTATCTAAGGAATCTATTACATCATAATCCATTCTTGCAATGCCACAACCAATGTCTCTATGGTGTGCTGGCTGAATTATCAATGGTCCTGTGATTTGCACAAATAGAAATTCTTATTTTGATATTAAGGATCCTGCCATACAAAATATTTACTCTGAGCTAAGAGTCTTTTTGTTTACCATTATGATGGTTATTATGAATACCACAGAGCAGTTGTTTAATTTTACATCACTATTGGATTAAATGTTCTCAGGCTCAAACCAACGTCTGACAATATTGTCATGGAACTTGTAAGATTCTAATCTTGTTTAAGGCATGTGAATATTCTCAGTATAGGTAAATGGAATATTGTTTGTTATCCAGCTTATCGTAATAGGATATGTAAGCTCAGTTCTAAATCCTGCACCAATTAATATTCTAGTTTCAGATATAGAATCCCCAGATGCAAGAGGATTTGATTGTGTTACGTTTTTGAAATCAAAATTATAATCATTATTGAGAACGAGTGTTGCCTTAAGGCTGGTTATTGGTGAGACCCCGATATTTTTTAGTGTTAATTGGATAGGCGGTCCACCCGGATTGGTCAGAGATGAGATCGACTGAATTGATACTATCTCTACAGTTTGATTTGTAGTAACAAATACTGTTCCCTTGAGCCATGTATGAATATCGCTGTAATAGTGGTATATGCCAGATTTATCAAAGGTGTAAGTCCATGCATAACCTGGTTCAATCAAGCCAGACCTAAAAGATACAAAACTGCTTGTTATGTCATTTGCAACACTGTCCATGTTAATCCATCGTACAGTATTGTTTGTTCCAATGACTACCTTTACGATAGATGGAGTAAATGTAAAACCATTAGATCTGATAGAAGAGTTTACAGGAATTATTATGGTTGTTTCGGGGCTTGTCATGGTAGAGACAGATTCCTTCGCCCAACCTCTTTCCATCAAAACATTTGCAGTGGGATATCTTACACAAACGGGCAAGCCATCAGCTGTTTTTATCATTAATTCTAGACCCTCTTTACAAGCAACATCTTTGGGGGCAATGCCTGTTGTGAGTTGTTGCAAAGGAGGTGGGAAGTAGGGATGTTCATCATTTAGCCCACTTACCGAACTTCTAAAGAATGGAGCTTGGTCGTTTAGATAATAATAACGCCAGGTATCATAGTTTGAATCGTTACTAGTTACCCAATCTTCCAAGATGCCGTTTTTCATAGCTTCAATCATTTGTGTTTTCATCATTTCCATCCAGATTGCTCCTTTGTACTGGTAGTATGGATTCCATTGCTCCCGCTGTACCTCCTTTGACGGTACACATCCGGGACAACCATAACATGGAGCTGAAGGCCAGTCTGAGTTTGAGCTTATAGCACAACCTGCCTTGACAGGATTACTCATTATTGCAGGAACTAATAACAAGATCATAACTGAAACTATTGCAAAGTGAAGAGTTTTCATATTTCACATGTACTGGACTATTATTGTTTAAAAAACTGGTGTAGAATTCTTCTAGTAATACACCTCTGATGGGTATTGCAGCATTAGTTCAATACCTAAACATCACATCTTTTGATGAATTACCCTGTTTTAGAGAATCTGACATGACAATATTGTACCGGAACTTATCAGATTAGGCAAATAGTGTTAAACTAATTCCAGAAATCTGTGTGGTCTTGTGTGGGTCAGACTTGTGAGAATCTGAACCATTCCAATCATTTCAAAATTACAATACCGTAGGTGTTATGTTCTTAATGTTTTTTAGTCAACTGCGATACGGTGGTCTAAACACATCTAGAAGTGAGTTTTCATTTCTTTTTACCATAATACAAAAATGATAAAATTCCTAGACTTGCAAAAATTGGTATCAAACTTAGCAATATGGCAGTTACTTGGATAGTCCAATACGGATAATCCCATCTAGTTATGGTGCACATTGGGTTAAATGATGGATCGGAATTTCGATATTTGTATACGCACATTGAAGCTGTATTATTAGACATGGCGGGACAAAAACAGTTTGTATCAGGTTTACAATTACATATTCCTACATTACGTGGCAACCAATAAAGATAATTGGCATACTGAACAGCAATAGGATAGAGTGACAGACTCATAATTATTGCAGGAATTAGAATAATTAGAATAAATAAGATTTTCACAGATGATATATTCGCTCTTCAAACTTTAAAAAACTGGTGTAGATTTTCACTGTAAGATTGTTCCAAAAACAAGCATACTCATGCCTACTCGAACAAATGTTTTTTAGTCAACTGCAATCCAGTGGTCTAAACACTAATCATAGTCAGGCTTTACGTATAGAAACGAGTGAGTTTTCATTTTCTCTTCCTCGAAAATAATAACACGCCTACTGAAATTCCAGTAGTTATTGGTATTCCCACCTCTGCCAAAATGATGGCATCGCTTATGTCTTTAGATTGTTTTTCTTCTTCTACATGTTTTTCTTTTTGTGTAGAATATGCATCTAATTCTTGTTGCAGTGGTGATTCGATAACTGGCGCAATAATGCCAGATGTTGCTGGTCCTCCAAGTGTAACTACTTCACATGGATGCGATTCCATTGTAGGATAGGTTGCACTTACAACTTTCATTGTTGTCATATCTATTACTACCGTTGCCCACCAATCGTTACTACATGCAATTGGTGCGCTACTTGAAGGTGCTTTCAGAACCACACTGGCATACTGCCATTTAAAATCTGATGTACCGAGTTTGTTATTACTACCAAATCCCATTCCCACATATTTCCAATCATGTGACCAGTTCTGTAACTCTGGAATGGATAGTGCCACATTAACTACGGACTGAGTCTCAGATGGTGACAATGTTGGTACGGGGGAATGAAGTATTGAGGAAGGGATAGGCGGTATGGAATTTGAAGAATTTGTAGTATTTTGTGCAAAAACATTGGTTGTCACCATTGTAGAAATTACTAGAACGATTATTGTTGAAAGATGTAGAGTTTTCAAAATATGCTATCAATCATACTTCAAGATTTAAAAAACTGACGTAGATTTTCATAGTAAGATTCCAAATTCCAGCCTACTCACGCATTCCCGAACAAATGTTTTTTAGTCAACTGCAATCCAGTGGTCTAAACACTAATCTTAGTTAGGTTATTCATATGGAAATAATCTAGTTTTTGTTTTCTTAACTAGTAGAATTACTAACTACAAAATGTCGTATTACAACATGTCCCCATTCATCTCCACCTATGACCGTATATGTTCCACTCGAGAATTGTTGAAACTGGTCACCAACAAAATAACCATAGAATGAAAGGTGACGCATCAATTCGTAGGAATGGTTTATCGATCCGTCTTCAAACATAGCCATGTCAGTCAAGGGTTGAAAAGCATAACTCTTGATGGAGAAAATTGCTTGACAATGATAAGTTCCATTCTGATAAAGTGAAAGAGGTTTAGATGTAGTCATGTTATTTTGTAAATAATTCCCTTGTAGTATTGCAATTCCAAAAGGCATTTCATCATCACAAGGCTTCAATCCCAATCCTTTCAAAGACCAATTATCTGAGTGGTTTGCAATCAATACTTTTGAAGAGGTATTATTGAGTCTGACATCAATCTCTATTACCTGTCCTATCTTCAAAGACGTAGTGTTTGCAGAAAGGGAGAGATTAAGAAATGAGGTTGAATCCGTAGAATTTGTTGAATCATAATATGGAATTTTTCGAAGCGGAATTGAAGTATACACACTAGAAAGATGATGCAAAACAACAAAGTATGTAATTAAACTTCCAGCTCCTATCAAGAGCACAATTATTACAATATTTTCTATTTTCAAAATATGCTATCATTCATACTCCAAGATTTAAAAAACTGACGTAGATTCTCTCAGTAAGATTCCAAATTCAAGCCTACTCGTGCATTCCCGAACAAATGTTTTTTAGTCAACTGCGATACGGCAGTCTAAATACAAACCTATTGGACAAGTCTACACCACATTTATTTTCAAATCATTCAAAGGTAGGTTATGAATAAAAATCAAATATTGCTTGTCATATTATTTTCTGTTGGTATTATTTTTGTTGTCTTGGGTCTAATGTTCAATTCCATAAGGGTGCTAATGACAAGTTCAGAAATAGAACAATACCATAAAGAACTATCAGAATCAAAATTTTGTCACGGTGTAACTTGTCCTAGTCCTCCTTTCTACGCAAAATTACCATATGTAGGAATTGGCCAGGCGTTGTATTATGCAGGTACAGTAAGCCTAGTTTCGGGTGCAATAATTTCAATTAGAAATAGAATGTCAATTTCAAGACAATTTGTACCGCAGTGGATATTTTTCATTGGTAGTATAATGACATCATCTTTACTTTTTGCAATGCCAGTACGTATACCTCAGTTACAATCAGAACCATTTTGTATTGACCCGCTATGTCCGATAGGAGGATTTTATTACACAGTAGACCCTGCAATTTTCTTTCCACTATTGTATTTAGGAATTATAATTACAATCGCTGGCGGAATTATTTATCTAATAAAACTGAGCAGATAAAATATACGATATTGTCTTGGAACTTACCAGACTCACATTTTGAAATGCATTGTACGCAGTTTGAAATTTAATTTTGTCTTATTCAAAAACAGAACTAAAGTGAAACACATCCAATTTGCCTTCATTACTCATCTCCTCTGAATCTAGAGTTCCTTTCTTTTCAAATGCGTCATAAACTATTTTGAGGTATTTTCCAAGTGGCAATCTGGGTATGTCATACTGTTTTTCTTTTCCGTACCATTCGTACAGATCTTTGTCACTTTTTGTCAGGTTACATTTGGGGCATGCCTGTACCATGTTATCTATAGTGTCATCTCCACCTTTTGATTTTGGTATGATGTGCTCCCAGTGTAGATCTCCTTCCATGCCACAATATGCACACTTGTTGGACTCTTCAACAAGTTTCTTGTTTTCCTTCAGAATTGCAGATGGATGGATCTTTTGCTCTTTCAGCCTTTCAAAAGTATGCATGATAAAGCCATAATTTTTCCTGTTTCCTACTGCGCTCCCTGCTATAAGCTTGGCATATTCCCAATAGACGAGATCACGGGCAGTCTTGATATTTTTTGGTGGCAATCAAGTGAATAATGCATCTGAGGTATTAATTGATTTTAGAAAGGAATCAAAATTATACTGGAAGAGATCTACGCCACTTTTTTAAACCATAGTAGTACCGTACAAGTAAGAAAATGAAAACTCTACATCTTTTAATTTTAGCTGGTTTGATTCCAATTTTTATTATTGGTATCGATGAAGCACATGCACAATACGGCTGTCCACCGATTTCCGGAGGATGGCATCCGCAGATATCTACAGATCAAAACAATGTGTATGTGTTTTGGAATTATTTCTTTGGATGTGGAACTAGAGTTCTTTTATTTGAGAAAAGTAATGACAATGGAGTCACGTTTGGAAATCCAGTTGCCTTGGAAGGTCCATCCAGATCTGGTAGTTATCCCGCAGTTGCGGCATCAAATGGTAATGTGTATGTGTCCTGGTTCAATTATGTTTCACCAGAGGACCGGTTATTTTTCAAGAGTAGTAATAATGGTTCAAGTTTTTCAGATGATATTCAGATCAGGACAAACGATACTATTCAAAACGATGTATCAAGCATACTTGTGTCTGGAAATAACATTGGTATAATCTGGACAGGCATTCTAAACCATGGATTACGCTCCATCTTTCTTAGTACAAGTACAGATGAGGGGAATACATTTGGTGACCAGGTAGATCTTAGCGCAACTACTGGTGATTCATTCTTGCCTCAAACGATTCAAGCAGGATCAAAAGTCTATGTTCTTTGGTCGTCTTTTGGAAATTGTAATAGTGCAAGACAAGCCTGTGTATCACAAGCATATTTTACTACTATTGATATCAAAAATGGATTTACAACTGGACCAATCATCAGTCTTGGTCCACTGGTATTGCCAAGACTTGCAGTTTTCGGAAACAATGTTTCTGTTACTGGAATAACAAGTACTAACACAGATCCCAGCATTGGAAATAGTGGAGTGTCTTTTGTGAAAAGCACGGACGGAGGCACTTCATTTGAAAAACCCATACAACTAGTAACTTATGACGCTGCCTCAAACTTTCTCAATGATTTGGCATTGGATTCTTCAGGAGATTATGTCTATGTCACGTGGTATGACCACGATCCTCACAGCGGTGAAAAACTTTTGATGACAACAAGTTCTGATGATGGAGATACTTTTGGAAGAATACAGACACTTGATGGTCCAGACCAACATTACAATGGTAACGAGGGTAACTCACTTGATCAACAAATATCTGTATCAGGCAACAAGTATTACATCATATGGCAGAGTCATACCTCACTTAATCCAAATGGAATGGGAATATTTTTTAGAAAAAGTATAGATGGTGGACAAACACTGGGTGATGCAACAGATCTGACAAACAAGATTGTCATATCAAATCCAGGATATGCAATGGCATCAAATGGCAACCACATCTACGTTGTGGGACCAGAGTATGCCTTCAAAGACGGTAATCATATGGTGTTTTCACAAAGCTCTGATGGTGGAATTTCATTTTCCAATTCAACAGATTTTGATCAAAACAGCATGTCAACCGTACCAGAATTCCCTTTTGCGATTCCTGTTTTACTTGTCAGCGTAACATCATTAGTTATATTTTACAGGATAAAAATTAGGAAATGAAAACTCTACATCTTTCAATAATGCTGGCAGGAATTGCAATGTTCGGAATGTTCTCTTTTTTACCGTCCTTTGCAGATAATGTTAATTCTGAGTGGCCTACTGGACCAGGCCAATTTCAACTATCGCAAATTGTAGCATCTGGAAACAACGCCTATGTCATATACCAAACTTATAACGGCTCTGAGGCATTCTTTAGAAAAAGCATCGATGGAGGTGCAACTTTTGATAAAATCATAAAAATAAATGATGATGACAATGGCGAAGTTATTAGTCCTCAAATCACCACTTCAGGAAATAATGTCTACATAAGCTGGGATGTAATGTATCTCAATCACACTGTGCATACAATGTTCAAAAAAAGCACTGATAATGGTAACACATTTGGAAATGCCATTGTATTAAACCCCTATGGTGCCAAAACTGGCTATGCCGTCATCAATCAAATGACATCTTTAGGATCAAATGTATACGCAGCCATGAGCTATGATGATTTGACTTCATCTGGAGGTAGTCAGATCCTTAAAACAAGTGCTGATAACGGAGACACGTTTGGAAAGCCTGTTTCTATTTTTAATGATGGTGATTACTTCAGTACGAAGATCGCCGTTTCTGAAAAAAACGTATACGTAGTATCAGAGAAATCTTATGCATGCCAACAGGGTGGATGTAACCAAGTTAACATTTTTTTTAGAAAGAGTACTGACAATGGAACAACTTTTGGCAAGATGATAAATCTTAGCAATGGAACGCTTGTACTTGCCGAGCAAATGATAGCATCAAAAAATAATGTTTTTGTAGTGTGGCAGGATGGTCCGTATCCAGCGATATTCTTTACAAAAAGTTCTGACGGTGGTTCCACTTTTAGTAATAAAATAAATCTTAGTAAAAACATCACCAACAACTCAGAACCACAGATTGCAGTAGAAGGAAATAATATCTATGTTGTTTTTCATGATCGTGGATCTTCGCCAAGTCATATGGGTGTGTATTTTACAAAAAGTTCTGATGGAGGTTCAACTTTTAGTAATCCTGTAAAAATTGCTGACCGGGGGACCTCATCCCTTCATATTGCTACGTCGGAAAAAAATGTCTATATGATATGGGATGATTTCAATTCTACATCGAACCGATCGAATGTATTTTTTACTAAAAGTTCTGATAACGGGACTAATTTTGATAATCCAGTAAATCTGTCCAGTGAGATTAAAGGGGAAACATTTGGACAATTAGCTGTGGAAGAGAAAAACGTATACGTTGGACTGGGAACAGGATTCCCAGCAGATTACGTCTATTTTAGGGCAAGTAACGATGGTGGAAGAACTTTTGGCAATGTAACTGATCTGAATCATGATTCCTCTCAAACAAAAATTCCAGAATTTCCTTTTGCAGTTCCTATGTTGTTGGCAAGTTTTGTGCCTGTAATTGTATTTTACAGGACTAGGTTTAGAAAATGAAAACTCTACTTATGATTTCAATATTTGCTATTATTACCACTGGCATAACCGTGCAACTTCCCCCTGCATCATCTGATTCTGGTTCTCTGACCGAACTTTATACTCCTAGTCCCGACCTTACAAAAATATCTCTTAGCCTATCTGATACATTCAAACAAACATCATCAAATTCCACAAAAGATCTTTATCTTGAATTCTTTGACGCAAAAAATAATACAATGATAAAAAATGCCAGTTTTTTTATTAACGTAATAAAAGGTGACAAGATCTTGATGCATGACCTATTTTACACCAAGACTGGATCGATGACAATAAAGTTCCATCCAGGCAATGACATGGGAAAATGGACCGTAAATGGAAGTCTTGATCCAATATTGGGAGGATGGATGTCACAGAATGATGCCGTATATGTCACAGTACCTGCATTTACAGAAGGCACTTATCATGTTCATTTTTCAGTCCTAGCTCTTGTTTATGTTAACGGTATAGTTGATCAACGCAATCCTCCAACATTTGATTCTTGGTGGTCAGTTGATAAAAAAGGAAATATTTCAAAATATGATAATTCCACAACTGTATCTTTTGTACCATCATCAAACTCTGTTGGAATTAAGGACAAGCCTCCACTACAACAACTCCAATCTGGAATCAAAAAACCAGACATAAAGTGCAATCAAAATTTTGTATTGGTGATAAAAAAGGAAGGACATTGGCCTGCATGTATAAACTCTGATACTCTATCAAAACTTGTACTTAGGGGATGGACAGAAAATCCATTAAATGAGTTACTTTTAAAATATGGAAATCAAACACAAGCAAATCTTGTTTTCTATGAGGTGATGAATGAACCAAAAGTGAGGGAATGGTCTATGAAAGGATGGAAATATGATTCTTATAGTTATGCATCAAATAGTGAAACCCAAAAATTTTCTGCGACAATATATCTTTCCTTACCTCATAATGTTGGAAATCATTTTGAATGTGAAAATGGCTCATATGCACTTGTAGTATTGAATCTAAAACCCGTTGAAATTGAGCATAATTATACTGAAGTAGGTTGTAATATTGCTCAACTAACTACAAATTTAGATCCTGAATTAAATAGGAAATAGGATTTAGAAAATGAACACTCTATCCTATTCCATAGCGATTCTTTCAATCATATTTGTCTTGGTTGCAATAGATATGCCGTTAGCAAATGCCGATTGTAATTACTGTTGGATTCCAACAGAAAATAATAATACCGCAATGAGGATTTTAATCCAATCTGAACCTGATTCCTTGAATCTAATTCCTCCACAAGATCGGCAGATACATTTGAAATTTTTCGATGTAAACACAAACCATTTGATAGAAAATGTGACATTTGCCATGTATGTAACAAAAGGAAACCAGACATTTTTACAAAATACTTTTTGGACTAAATCTGGTAGTTTTACGCTAAATCTACAGCCTGGGAACAGATATCTGTGGACAGCAAATCCTGATCATGATCCCATTAATGGTTTGTATTACTCAAAGGGTGACCAGATAGATATCTGGACATCATATCTTACAAAAGATGTATATCATTTTTCAACCCAGCCTGTAGTTATTGATTTCAATGATCTACGACAACAAAATGTTGGAGGAAAATTTGAAACTGATCTAAATCTTTTGGACACATACAATAAAACACTCACCTCTAATACAATAACTGGTTCTTCTATGGACCCTGCTCAACCCGCACATAACTTCAATGTTCAGTATAGGATCTTTAATGGGACTGGAACATTCCAAATACATGACTATTCGTTTACAGCAAACACCTATTCTAAAACTAATGGTACATTTGAGATAAAAATTCCAAGAAACTTTCCATATTATAATGGAAGAGATGGTCCAAGCAATGCAGAAACATATGTTGTTATAGAAAATGGCGGGCAACTTACACCAAGAGAATACAACAAAACTACTTCTGATTGTTTTTTTACTTATTCTGTTCCATTTCGCATGAATTCTACGATTATAGTATTGTCTACGGACGCATTATCTCTTATGACTCCAATTTATGGTGATAAAGTTCCAGATTATTGTATGTCTGAAACAATGATTCCAGAATTTCCTTTTGCAGTTCCGATGTTGTTTGCAGGTTTTACATCTTTGATTGCATTTTACAGACTCAAGATCGTGTAAGCTTGAGGAATATTGCAGAGGAAATCTACACCACTTTTTTAAATCATATGTGTCCAATACGGGTAACAAATGAAACTTTTACATCTTACAATAATTGTAGTTTTATCAGTTATAATCATCACAGACGCAAGTATTGCTTATGCACAACAAGAACAGGCAACAGGTCTAGAATCGATGGGTCCACCTCCTGTACAAAACTCTAGCAAGCGGTTTGACATCGAAGTAGAGTTTGCTCCAATCAGTATTGCAGTCAATCCTGTTACCAACATGATATACACATCCCACACTTCTCTTGCTGATTCTATATCCGTAATTTCTGGAAAAACAAACAAGACGGTTTCTGTCATCAAAGTAGGAAAAGATCCTATCCATGTTGCAGTCAATTCTGTTACAAATATGGTATACGTAACCAACTCAAACTCACACTCGTTATCAATAATATCTGGTTTAACAAACCTGGTTGTAGATACGGTGCAAGTAGGAGAGATTCCGCGTGACGTACTGATCAATACAAAAACTAACACAATTTACATTGCAAACGAACTTTCAAGTACAATCTCTGTAATAGATGGAAAAACAAATAATGTTGTATCTACAATATCCGTTTGTAATATTTCTGGAGCAGAGTCTACTTTTGCTATAGACCAGGCTGAAAACACAATTTATGTGACCTGTACTGGACCTGATGGTGCTATAGATGTGATATCTGGTACAACAAACAAGGTAATTGATACCATACCTGTGGGACTTGATCCTACCAATGTAGTATTCAATCCTACGACGCACATGCTATATACTGCAAATAATGGCGACTATACGGTTTCTGTCGTATCTGCCAAGACAGACAAGGTAGTGGATACCATTCCAGTAGAACTTTTTCCAACAGTTGTAGCAGTAAATCCTGATACAAACATGATCTATGTTGCAAATGATTTCAACAGTTCTTCCAACAAATTATCAGTCATAGATGGTCAGACAAACAAGGTAGTAGCAAAAATCGGTATTGGTTCTGGTGCTCAAAACATTGCGGTTGATTCATCAAATGACATAATCTACGTAGTAAACTATGCTTCAAATTCAATATCTGTAATCTCAGGTAAAACAAACACATTGATTGATACAATACCCGTAGGCGCACTGCCAACCTCCATTGCAATCAACAATATTACAAAGACAGTGTACGTCGCAAATTGGAGGTCGGATTTTGTATCCGTGATACCTATGACATATTTGGATTTGCAAACAGTTCCTGAATTTACATTTGCAGTTCCTATATTATTGGCAAGTTTTGTGTCTGTAATTGCATTCTATAGGATTCAATTTAAAAAATGAAAACTCTACACTATTCCATAATTGCAATTCTGTTTGTTTTTGTACTTGCTAACGTTGAACATGTATTTGCTGATAATGATTCAACTTCACATCTTAATGTTACAACCGATTATGGGGGTCGTGGCATTATGGTAAACTCCAATCAAACCATGTCACCATTTTTACCTTCACCGCCCTTGGGAATGTATCCTTATACCTCAAAAATTTTCTCTGTATTTCAAATAGATCCAGAAATTGTCCATCCTAATGATACATCCGCTATACACATCTTGGTTACAAACAATGCAAATTTTACACTGTACGCTGTAAACTTGGGTGAGTCAGTTAATGATTCCAAGTCCATGATGTTTTCTAATATCCATAAAATCGACATTTTGAATCCAAACCAAACAAAGACAATTTTTGGAACACTTCATGTTTCTTCAGATGTTCGACCAACAGATTATTATGACGTTTGGTGGAATGTTGTTGCAAAAAACCAAACAGGAAATATGATGCAATCCATGCAATTTCATAGGAATCTTCCAATAGCACAAAATTTGCTACAGTATTGTTGCGATAAACCTGTAACTATTGCATTGAAATCGCCACTAAAACAATTCCATTCTGGAGTTGCAGCTAAAGATGTAAAATGCAATAATGGATTACAATTAATATTCAAAATAGTTGATAATTCTCCTGCATGTGTAAAACAACAAACTGCACAAATACTTGTAAAATATGGTTGGGGAACATCTCTTCCCGCAGCCATAGAACAAAATATTCTTGCTCTCTCAAATTCGATAACTATTCCAAATACAAATTTTTCAATTAATTATGACATTACAGGAAATGGGAAAATACTCGATGCAAAAATGGACGCTCAGTCAAAATCTCTTATTTTATCATTAGAAACAACAAGTAATGGAACATTAACTGTATCACTGCCTAGAGCATTGCTTGACATAAAGAAAAATGATAGAGGCATGGGTCAATTCTATATGTTGGCTGATGGTAGAGAAACTAGTTTCAAAGAGATTCATACAACACCAACTGACAGGATATTTTCAATTCCATTTCAGAATGGAACTAAAAATATAGAGATTATTGCCACTGAATTGATTTAAGAAAATGAAAACTCTACACCTTGGAATAAAACGATTCATAGGATCTAAAATTTATCAAACCTCTTTCAAAAATTCTTCCCTTGTTATATTGCAATCTCTTAAAATGACTCCAAGCAATCCTACGCGAATCTCTTTTAGCGGAACCGTAACGTATATGGTATCATTTGTTATGGTAACATGGCTCCCTTTTTGCCTTACTGCATGAAAGCCAAACTTGTTACAAAGAATTTTGATGAGTTCTTTTCCTTGTATGGGAGAAATCTTCTTCAAACTGCAATAGATTCGGTGGCTTTATCTCTTAATACTGACAAATGAATCTTGATAGCTTTAAGATAGTTCTTTTTGGCATCTTGTAGATTCTTGCCTGTACTATACACACCTAATGCAGAGCATGCAATAGAATAAGTTCCATCATCTTCCCTTATTACTTTGGCCTTGACATCTTTTATCTTGACGGACATGTGATAATCAAAATTGTTTTTAATTATTTTAAGTTTCTTTACACTAGTGCTGGGTAATTCATGAGACCAGATAATTTTTGTCATCCGTGTTTACTGTCGAGACCTGAGTGAAGGTTTTCTTACAGCATAAACAAATAGACATACTCCAAAAAACGACATTGCACTACCCCCATAGATCAAAGTATTGACAAGAGGTGCCCTTTGTTTAGCACAGTCAACATATACAGAAGAAGCCTCATCAAATGCATGAGGCGGAGTAACACACATTACACGAATATAATCCCCAACTCCAGTAAGTGCCATTACTATTCCAATAATAATTAAAATTATTCCGACATAGAACTTCATATGTTTACAGATTATGCTTACCAGTATTAATAATACTCGCATTTTGGATCTTATACTCCTTCACCATGACAATGTTGTCCCAGAACTTGTAAAATTAGGCAAACAAAGAATGTTAAACTAGTTTATGAAATCAGTTAGTGATCATTCTAAACTCTTGTCCATTTTTTGTGCCAATTTGTCAAGTTTGTCTGAATCGATCTCAACATCTTGGCTAATGTTGTCTGTAGGGCATGCAGCTATTGAGAATTTGAGGACTGCGCTGATTATCTTGATTTCCTCATCAGTTAGGTCTATTGTAACCATGCATTGATTTACAAGTTATCCGATTTAAAATGAATGCATGATTCTCATGTCCAGACAAAAAATAGTTCAAATTGATCGATGAAGGCTATACATATCCCTTAAATAGAAAATGTACGGTACAGTAAAAGTAAATCTATCAGCAATCAATAAATGTAATATAATAAAAATAAACTAATTGCATTTTTGGTCAGGATATTATTGTCTGATTGACAGGGATGATAACATTGCGATGTCGCAGTCTGTAGCAATTTCAGATGTTATCAAAATAGTATCTGACTTGGAAAGCAAAATTCCTGACAAGTCATGGATGCTTTATCTTCTTGAACTCTTTAACAAACAGCACATTCCTGTTGAATTGAATTTAATATGCTCGTTTAATGACGATGGGAAATTTCATGCAATATTTGATGGCGTAAACAGATATGAATTCAAAATAAAACCAATCGTAGGACATTCATATCTGAGGCAAATAACCTTAGAGTCGTCAAAACATAGGATTGGGTATAGACTAATGGATGAAATTACAGGTCAGACTGAATCTTTCTTTTTTGATGTTGATCCAAACTCGTTTGATTTTTCCATAGTAAAACATTTCACAGGTCTTGAATGGCACAACAAAATTGGAAATGTACCTTATCCAATAAGGTACAAAATTGAGATATCAAATCTTGCCTATGGAATAAACGATGATTCGTCTGATCTACAATCTATAGCATATTTTCCATACAATCAATTACTTTCAGATGAGGGAGGTTTTGCAAGGGAATATCCTATATCATTTCATGATTTTGAGTCAAGGAATGGATTTATCACATATAAAATTGGTTCTGGCAAGCATCATATGGGAATCATAAATAAATTCTTCAAATCGAATTTGTAATATAAAAAAGAAATCCTGCACCACTTTTTTAAACCATGGTAGTACCGTACATATCACGCATGAAAATTACATTCTTTGGCATCCCAATCCTGTTTGTATTGGCAATAATCCTATCTGCAAACCATGCATATGCACCATGCATAGAAGGACCTGGGATTGATTGTAATGGTTATCCTCCTCATGCACTGACTCAAATCAACTCTGACAAGCTAAACTATGAAATCTCCGACAAACCTGTCATAATAATAGTTGGAGTTCCCTACACAGTTGTTCATCTTGAAATTGATGACTCGTCTTCAAATATTGTATTTACACATGAAATCAATCTGTCTTCAAATGGCACTGCCAGGTACATACTTGATATATCATCATACAAACCAGGCGTATATTCTGCAATTGCAAACTCTCTAACATCTAAACTAACAACTGGTTTTGCAGTAGGTCTTGCATCACCTGGTGGCCAGATTATGCTAAACACCGACAAAAATTCATATCTCCCAGGAGACAATATCGCAATACTTGGAGCATGGAATCCAGACACCTTGGTCCAGTTATTACTAATTGATCCCAGTGGTATTTCTGTAAAATCAATCCAAACGTTTTCAGACAAGACAGGACATTTTTCATCATCTGATATCACTATTCCATTAAACGCAATTTCAGGAATATGGCAAATTAGTGCAACTAGTGGTGTATCTCATACACAAGTACAAATCACAATAAATTCCACAAATAATTTTGCACGGAATATAACCAATTCCACATCAATGCCACCAAATGCAATTCGAACCCAAAATGGGGGATGGATTACACCACTTCAAACAACTGATCAAAATGGAAACAACTTGACAATACACTATGAGGGACAAGGAATTGATGTCACTGGAAAAGTGCTCCCTTCACCAGCAGTACCTAATCTTATAACTCACAACATGTTTTCGCCATTACCGCAATTCAAATCAGGTGTCAATACGAATGACATTATTTGCAAAGAAGGACTATATCTTGCAATAAAATCTCATGACAAAGAACCCACATGTCTCAAGGCTGGAACAATTTCAAAACTTGCGTCAAGGGGATTTCTCTATGGCATTAATGACAATCACACAAACTATACTGATACCGCCAGGATCTGAAAATTCATCCTCAAACAAGACATACAGTCCAGATGTGGCAACTGTTGTACTTGGAGTAAACAATACTGTAACTTGGGTAAACCAAGCGGAGACTACAAACTCAATCGTTTCAGACATGCCGTTACAACAAGACGGGAAATCATTTGATAGTAATGGTGTGATAAAACCTGGTGGTTCATACCAATTTACATTTACAGAACCTGGAACATTTGGATATCATGGAGAGCCACATCCATGGCAAAAAGGAACAATCATTGTCTTACCATACGAATCCAGTAACTTTACTCCATTTGCAGCAAAAACTTACAACTTGAAACAAGTCCATTACTATGATAGTTCAAACTTTCATCCAAAAGTTTCATTGTATGATTATTCATATGATGGTATAGACAAAGATGGTCTGGTATCAATTGATAACCAGAATTTTTATCAGACTACACTAGACAATGACATTTACAAATTAAAAGGAATATTCGCGCAATTTCATAATGTTACATTTTCTTTTCCTGAAGGGACCCTGACTACACCTGGCGGTGCTTTTGTAAATCTTGATGTAAAATTCCAAGATGGCTCTGAAGAGATCTATGGTGGAACAACATCAAACCCTGATGGCTCAGGTATGGCGGGAGGAATTCCAACTCCTACACAATATGGTCCTCATGTATCTACAAACTCTATTACAGTTCTTGGTAACCACACAATGCCACAGGCAGGTCTTACGATATACCACGACAAAATAAAATTACTTGTAAGTGCTGATGATAAAATGTCAATTGAAAATAATACCTCGGTAAACAAGATACTCGGGATTATTCCATCATGTGCATCAACGATACCTCATCAATATGCAATAGCAGGACCTCCTGGAGACCCAATGTGCCCTTATGCAAATTTTGTAGCCTCTGATAAAATTCTTAATGCCACGGGGTTTTACGGAATTTACAACTATACATCTTATCCTGGAACGCTAAATTATGTGCTAGAACCAAGCCATAATGGCACCATTATGTTTCTAATCCACATGAATATGATTCATCATAACGCTTCAACCATTCCATATTTCAATCAAATCAACATCACAAACGATATTGTGTTTATGCATGATGCAGGAATGCATAATCATCCTGGCGTGGATGTTTTGGTTGAGCCCAAATCTCAGATGATTAGGGACGATGGTTCCTCCATTGTTACTATGACATTTTCTGCATCCAAGGATGCATTGCCAGGTGTTTACTGGGTGACTCTTCCTCCAGGTTTCTGTGTTGGTGGGCAAATGATAATTCTTACAGTTACTGATTGTGAAAAATAAAAAATGAAAAATATATCACTATTAATAATTTCAGTAATAGCCATTGTTTCAGTATTCATAATTTATACTAGTTATGATTATTATGCAAAGCCAGTTCTTATCTCAAAACAACAAGCCATTGATATAGCCATAAAAGGAATTCAATGCAAGAATGTTTACTACCGTTTGAGTAACGGAACTGTAGTTGGACAATTATTTCACATAAAAAACAATACTGTATTTTTAATGGATGATAAAAATATGCAAGATACGAGTTTGGCTAGTGGTTATCTTTCGAGAACAGTAAAATCAACAGATTATGTTTGGGAGATTGGTTGGGATTGCTATGATGCTACTCTTGGTCAGTATGTGACTCCTGAAGATCATGAATGGGAACTCAGATTTGTAGATGCCAAGAGTGGGGTTTTGTTGAAATGAAAACTCTGTATATTGCAATAATTTCAG
Source organism: Nitrosotalea devaniterrae (assembly GCA_900065925.1). Taxonomy (GTDB): domain Archaea; phylum Thermoproteota; class Nitrososphaeria; order Nitrososphaerales; family Nitrosopumilaceae; genus Nitrosotalea; species Nitrosotalea devaniterrae. The sequence continues at coordinate 570,237 of LN890280.1, forward strand.
GATCTGTAATCGCATTAAGTATGCTATCATTTTTTATCATGATTTATTCTTATAATTCATCTAACCAAAATATTTCCGGACCTATTGGTGCAATGTCCCCAATGGAGCCGTTACTTGCAAACGTTGTAACCGAACCAGAATTGGTGACTATTGATAATTCATTTCAAATCTATGCAACAGTAAATAATACTAATCCTTGGCCTATTACATTCTATGATGGATGTACATCTCCACTAACTGTATCTTTTGACAAAAACGTTCAGATACAAAATGAGGTAGGATGTAATGCAATATCTAGTGAAGTCATCAATCCAGGACAGGTAGTTAGAGTCCACGGTCCAAGTTCTGGAGTTGTATGGAATGCAACTACTGTAGGTATTACCAATGCTACAATTACATTTTCTTACCAAAATAGAGGAAATAACATGAATATCACAACTTACAAGCAAATTGCAATTGGTCCACCTGTAGCACCTCCTTCACGTTTTGCTGAACAACTGAAACTTGCAAGAACATATCTTAATCCTGTAGACAGAGCAGGTGGCCTAAGGCTTGATTGCCATGATCCAATTGGGCTCCAAATGAAATCAATTGATGAATCAGTAGACGTGAAAAAAGCCATAGACTTGGCATATACTTCACAAGAATTTGTCTCAAAGGTAAACCAATACGGAACTGTATACTACAATAGTTTCTTCAATGACTGGATTACAGGTGATCCTTGTAATACAATATGGCAAGACGTCGAGGTGGTCTTTACTGGTTATGACAAAAATGGCAATTCAAGAAACATCCAAGTTACAGAAGATATTGACTTGACCAAAGTGTTGAATGTAACTGATTATGGTAGTGGGTATTTCAAATGAAATCTCTGCATGTTCTAATCATTGCTGGAATTATAACAACAGGAATAATAATTACATTTTATGAAATTATTCCAAATCCTGTCAAAACTACCAAGGTGGGTTGCCTAGATCCGGAACTAAAAGACTTGCAATATAATCCAGATCTTAAAGTAAAACAACAAGTTGATTCAATAGTCTTTGCTGACCCAGAAATTAAAAAGATCATAGATACTAGCACCTATTGTGAAATCATGTCTATTTCAACTGCATATACAGAGAACGGAACCTATCAAGGTCTTAATATCAATTTGAATAACACAAAAGATCTTGTAGTTGCGGTAAACTTGAAAAACAATTCGGTGGAATCATATGAACTTGTTAATCTTACACGTACTGGTCCAACCGGAACTTGGTATCAATCAATTCAACCTGAGATTATAATATTTGGTGTAGTGGCAATATGTGTCATATTGTTCATTTATCTCAGATTGAAGGAATAGTTATTTGGAATCTTTCTCACATGCATGCAAAACTGATGGAAATGGGAACCTACGTCACTTTTTTAAACTGTGATAGTACCGTACAAGTGAAGAATGAAAACACTATGTCTTTCAAAATTTTCAATTTTCATGATAGCGATTTTAGTTATTGCGTTTATCTCATTTGGTATAGTGGTCTCTTCCTCACCATCTTCGGTATCACACCAAAATGAAAGAATCCTCTTTCATACTTCTTTTTCCGATTCAGATTCTTATGGATATGTCAAGATAACAGACGTCAAACCAAACAGTGCGGGCATATTCATGTATCCCTCATCAGTGCCTTTTGACTACCGTACAAACGCCTATCAGACATTCATGCTTATCCGCCTACCTGAAACCATTGGCGGTGACAAAAATGACACGTCTTCTTTTCGTGCATATAGCGCACTTGATCCCACGTCTCATTGCCTTATGAAATATTGGCCACAATCTGGAAGACAAAGAATTGAGGATCCATGCATCAGCCAACCATATAGGGCAATAGATGGGGTATCATACGATCCTGGTTTTACAATGATAAGAGCTCCTACTACGGGGGCACTTCCAAAACTAGACCTTGATGTAGACAGCCAAGGATATCTGGTTGTCAAGACTCCAACCTGGACTCGAGACAAGAACGGTGTGATTGGAATGGGGCGAGACGTATCAAAGGACGAGATTTTACAATCTTCAAAAACTCTTCTAACTTATTGCAAAGATCAAATCAAGTGGCCTGAGTTGCCATTTGAACTTCAAACAGGAGATGTGTTAATTGATGTGTCTTGTAAAAGTGATCAAATCCGTGCTGTCTATACGAGTATTGATGATCCATACAAAAGTGCACGAATAGATATGAATTTTTGTAACTGTACAAAAACGCCACATGAACTTGGACCATGGATTAATTCTGAAAATGGACAATTTTGGAATATTAAAAATACGACAATTTACGTTTCAGGTAGTGCGCTTCAGACTGGAGAAAATAAATTTGATCCACGTTATGCTGAATATGATTTCAGGTTTACACAAAATGGATATGAAATAATATTTACAGACAAGAGAGCCTTTGATGATTCTGCAAAAGAAGTCTTGAGGATCTTTTTTAATGACAATGATCTTTCTGATTTGAAGAGGATGCAATAAAAAATGAAAACTATACGTATCATAATCTCTTTGTCTGTAATTTCGTTTTTGATAATATTATCATCACAAACTTATGGTGTACCATACATTCCATCCCAAGTACGCTACTTTAATTCTGATATTGTTCTGATAGGAAAAGTAGTCTCGGCTACTCAATTTTCTCCAACTGCAACAAAATATGAAATTCAGGTAGAGCAGTTTCTAAAAAATCCTCAGCCTCAAGATAAAATAACAGTGATTGTAGAAGGAACAAACAAAACACTATCTGGTCTGGGCATGACAGCAGATACCGTCTTTAATGTAGGACAGCACGCATTTTTGTATCTAAAAAAGGAACAAGAAAATTATGTTGTCTGGTGGTATTCACATCCAACTGATTCGTTATGTGATCCAGCACCAACACAAGAGGATCTGAATCTACAACCACCACAAGGCGTAAAATTCAGTGAGGTCCCAGCATATTCCCCAATACACATTGAGGCAGAAAAATCTAACTCATATCTATATGCAGTAAACCAACCAGTTTTCATAAGCTACGATGCATGGAATGATCATTTTACAAATAAAACATTTGATGTAAGATTCATTGTACAAAATAGTTCTGATGCAAAGGTAGTACTCAATGATACAAAACAGATCGAGTTGAAACCATGCATAGGGCATAAAACAGTAACTACAACTTTTGTCCCTAAATTGGCAGGAAGGTACGAGGTTTCAGTAGTCTTTGATAACAGTTTGATGGGTACTATAGTAGACATACCACAAAACTCTAACAGTCTGACATCAGCAAATTCTATCATTCTTTCTCCACTAAAACAATTCAAATCAGGAATATCTGCAATGGACATAAAATGTTCTGTAGGTTATGTTCTTATAATAAAATCAGAGGATAGTACTCCTGCATGTGTGAAACCACTTACTGTAAAGATATTGGCAGAAGAAGGATGGTCAAAATTCAAATCAACTCAATCCAACCATACTCATAATGCAAAAACTAATCCTTTTGGAATTGTGGGACTGATGTATTACCACGGGGGTGGGCCTTGTGGTGTTGGTGTTTGTCCTCTTAACACGTTCAATCTCAAGATGAACTCTAATTATACTACATATTTGCTTGGCTACGATATTTGTAATAACAATTCATGTATTACACGAAATGACCTGTCTACCTTGTTACCGCTTAATGTAATTGGAATACCAGACTACAAGTTCATTGCCTTGCCTGAAAATCCCCAGTGGAAGAATACTGATATGTTTCATATCCAAGTTGAGGTTTCCTCTTACCCTGATAACCAAACTGCAGTATGGACAGACCTTGGAAATTCGACAATAATTCATTAAGAAAATGAAAACTCTACATTATTCCATAATTGTAATCTCGTTAATAGGAATTAGTTTTTTTATCGGAGAAAATGCATATGGATGTCTTGGCAATTGTCCGCCCATAATACCGCCACCTCACTATACCTCCCCTCCAATTACAGTCAGCACAAATCTTGAAAATTATTCTACTGGAGACAATATAGTGTTAGTAGGTCATGTTTTTAATCAAACCAAAAATACGCCTCTGATAATCAAGATCTTTGATCCCATACGCCAATTCCAATTTGACAAGAATGTTCCTGTTTCATTAAATGGAAATTATACTTGGACACTCTCAACAGTTGACTTTTGGTCTTTTGACGCTTCAGGTAATTATACAGTGCTAGCTCAGTACGGTCAGGTCTATGCAATTACTCATTTCAATCTTAATTCTACCTTGACTCAATACCTTTACTCACAAAGCCCATTATGGCAATTCAGAAATGGCATGGCCGCCCAAGATGTGCACTGCCATGCTGGTCTTAGCTTGATTCTCAAAAAAGAAAACTTTGCTCCAGCTTGCGTACATTCACTTACTGCAACCCATCTTATTCTTAATGGCTGGGCTATAACACATCTTCCAGAACCTTTTATTGAAAAATTTGCAATAACTGGATTGCAACAAAACTATACAATTGGTCAGTCAATTAATGCCACAGTAACTTATGCTGGATATTATTGGTATAAAGAACCTGATGTAAAAATCTTGGATGCAAACGGCACTCAAATCTGGTACAACTGTGCATATTGTTCTGCACGTACAGAAGCTATACCGTCTCCTTCATCTGATACTTTTACCTACGTTGTGAGAGATTATGGCAGTAACAAGCTCCCGATGATCAACAAGACAGGCACTTACACAATGGTTGCATCACTTGACAATAAAGCAGCAAGTGCAGAGTTTACTGTAGTAAAACCATTGATGCTACCTGCATCATTTGAGTCATGTGACACTCCCTATCCTCAATCAAATACAGGTGTTGCAGTGTTGTACATGCCTGCAAATTCAACAGGAAAATTATGTGTGGATTACTCTAATCCAAACCCTCCAAGATCCACAGACGTAAGAATTTTTGAAGCGCAACATTTGTCCGAAGATACAAAAGACATCCAAGTATTTACACCTCAAGATAACATACCTCAAGGGAATAGTACTATAGTGTATACACTAAAGACAAGCAAAGTAGGATTTTATGGCTTGACACTATTTTGTTATGGAACTCCACTTGCAGTTGGATATGACAACCAATCAAGAATAGTCACAAATGATTTTCCATGGCTTGGACAAACATTTTACTGTCCAATGCAATCATACACGTTTCACATTTCAGGTCTTAGTGGAATAGGAGTAAAATACATTCCATATCCTTAGTAATAAAATGAAAACTTTACACATTTCAATAATTCTTGCTGTTTTGATTTTTGGAATAGTATTAGTTGTCATCATGACAGTCCTACAAGAGAATCCTCAAGAGGTCTTGTCTGTAAAATCACCCGTATTACCACAAAATACTACAATAGATTACTATGCCAACATGACAAGTCAAATCACGCTCAAACCCCTCCAAATTCAGACCATTCCTGTACAAATTTACGCTCCACAAGACAAGCCATTGCATGTTAAAATGGGTCTGACAGTGCCAAATAAAGAATCTAATTTTATTGCTACTGGCAATGGAAGCATTCCATTTGGAATATTTACCATGTTGAACAAAAATGAGATCAACCTTCCAGCAACCTCGGAGAAGGGTACAGCCGTTAGAGATACTATTCAATTGACTGTTTTTGCATATCCATTTACAAGTGGTACATACAAGATAGCTGTATTGTTATACCAAGATACTGGAGAAGCAAATTCGCGATATTTTACAATAAGGGTGGATTAGAAAATGAAAACTCTACAACTCTTAGTAATTGTAATTTTAATAATATCGTGCATTATTCTGTTAAATTCTACCATAGGGTTTGGGCTTTCAGAAAAATATTTTGAGGATCAAAGAAATGGTTTGACTTGTACCAAGCCTGGTAGCAGTTGTCCGCTTCCAGATTTTGAGGATCCTATGTTTTATGGGATTGCAGGTCTTGGAATATTTGCATCAGGTGCGATTCTTTCAACATTCAAGGCAAAATATGTTTTATCTCGTTTGATTTTAGGAATTACCTTATTAATATCGGGAATTCCTGCTTTGATAATTGGGCTTTTGGCATATGCTGATGATTATGATCACTATGTCACAATGATGAAGAAATGCTCACTTACTCCATGCATGGCTCCGAATATTTTTTTCAATATACAGTTTGTCGAGTTTTATGTCATCTACGGGGCGGTGTTGTCTACATTAGGGGGAATTCTTTTTGTCATGTATCTTGGAAGAAAATTTAAGAAATGAAAATCCAATATCTTTGAAAAAGAAAAAGATAAATCTCTGTGTTGTGTATATGATTTAGGAATTATAACTACGGACATTATTGTTTTAGATCCCCCCGGGCCCGCTTTAACTGTTAAACCGAGCCCTGCTCGTTTTTGACCGATAAATTCACTATCTCATAAAACTCAGAAATATTGGATCAAAAAATGAATTTCATGAAATGAAATTTTCGGCTAGTGATCTATCTAACTGAGTATACATCTCCGCCAAACATGTTAACCATATTTGTAGTAGATGCTATCACATTATTTCCCGAGTCATACACTTTGATGTTTGCAGCCATTGGATAGTGGTACTGTCCAATGGATATGGTCGCAACACCTGAGTTTACAGCACCTGATGCAATCACAGTTCCCGATGGACTGATTATATCTACTCGTGCAGCATTTGACGGATTATTTGTCACTTTGACATTTTCATCAGTTGTGGAGTAATAGTCCTTGTAGGTTCCATAGAGCATCTGTCCTGGATAGGATGTCTGTGGTTCTAGAAATGCAATGAGTGGTCTTGGCATCTGTAGATTAAGTGTACTATTTGTGTACACCATGTTTCCATCAAGGTACACTTTGAGATAGTTGTTACCGTTTGTGATTATTGTACAGTCTCGTGTTAATGGTTGATTTGGATTAGAGTCATACCATAACAGATTGAAGTTTGTAGCACCATTGACATTACCTGTTGCAGATACTACTGCCCATACAGTTCCTGCAGTGCCAGTGTCTGCAAAACATGTAACATAGTTTACATTTTGAGATCCAGTCTGCACATATAGTCCATTTTCATAAAAGTCGTTTGCAGTAGGGATTGTCTGAACTGGTGTAGTCACAACTGCATGGAATAATGTGGCATTAGAGCTTGGCGCTACACCATAAAATCCAGTCCAGTTTCCATCGTTATAAGATTGAACACCAATGTGGAATCCCTGCGGATCACGTGATATGTCATATGGTGTGTTGTTGACAGTTGCACTTCCACCATAGTGCCAGAATTGTTGGTTTGCCAAGAGTTGATCTTTTGTCATTGTTTTGTTTGTCAAAGAGTCTGATACCACAAGACCTGGCTGTGCAAGTGTTATGGGACGTAATTGTATTGTGGTAGTTGCAGATGCAGTGTTTGATGCATAACCTGTACCGACAACATTGATTGCTGATGCTCGATAAGTGTACGCTGTATTTGGAGTCAGTCCAATGTCAGAAAATGTTGTTGCAGTAGAACCAGTATTGGATGATACAATATTCCATGTGGTTCCACTATCTACCGATCTCTCAATCTCATATCCTGTAATTGGAGATCCTCCATTGTCTGTAGGTGCAGACCATGAGAGATTTACCTGAGTGGAGGAAACTGTAGTGGCATTAAACCCTGTTGGAAATTGGGGCACTGTTTTGTACACTGCAGTAATCTGGGTATTAGATGATATTGATATCACTCTGTTTGCTGAGACCGAGCCTGTATCTAACCAGTGGTCAAACTCATACTTGCCGTAATCCACTACATCAATAGTGTATGTTTGTCCATTATTCAGGGTGAAAGTGTATGGTGTATACCCAGAATCCACCAGGTTTCCATTTTGATATAATTCTGTATAATATCCTGTGATTGTATTTCTATCCGAATCTTGTGTGTTGACTGTTAATGTTGAAGTTGTGGGAGTAATGGGGTTTGTAGTAGCAGATGAAGTATTTGATACAAGACTAGTTCCTACGGAATTAATTGCAGATATTCTGTATGTATATGTGGTACTTGCAGCAAGACCGGTGTCAGAAAATAAAGTACCAGCACTTGCTGTATTTGAAACCAAGGCTGAAAATGTTCCTCCGTTGGTAGATCTCTCAATCTTGTATCCTGTTATTGGCGAACCACCATCGTCACTTGGTGCTGTCCATGATAGATTAATCTGAGATGATGAAACCGTAGTTGCCACAAGTCCAGTAGGAGGTTGTGAAACACTTGCTGTATTTGTTATAGAAAATATGTCTCCTCCGTATATGCTTACAGGACTTGATGCAATGTTGTTACCGTTTGAATCGTACACGTTTATTGTTCCATCCAGAGGAAATGAATATTTGCCCACGTTTAACGTGGCAGTACCTGATGTCACAGATGCACTGGAAAGAACTTGTCCTGATGAATCTGTAATCTTTACTGTTGCAGCATTTGACGGGTTGTTTGTCACTTTGATGTTTTCACTTGTTGTTGAATAGTAATTCGAATAGGTTGCGTAATGCATTGATCTTGATGATGTATCATCCTGGACATACGTATGAAATGGTGTAGACATTCCAAGATCCATTGTGGTGCTTGAAAAGACAACATTGCCTCCAATGTAGACTTTGAGGTAATTGCTGCCATTTGTTATTATGGTACAGTCTTGGGTTTGAGGGGTACTGCTTGGCTGTGTTATGTACAAAATAGTATATGTCTGACCGGCATCACTTGATTGCTCTACAACCCAATAATATCCAGTGGAATCTGCATATGCTTCACATCCAACATGAGGGATAAAGTCTGACCCCTCAACATACAGGCCAATGTTAGATACACCATCCGGTACATTGGTGTCCGGAATAGTTACAACTGCATGGAAAAGTTCTGCATTGGGTTGAGAAGCAGAATGTGATGCATAGTAATTGACCCACTGACCGCTTTGTGGTGCCTTTATGCCTATGTGGAGTCCTTGCAAGTCTTCATAATAATCATGTGAGGTTGCAGTTCCTGCAAATGTCCAGTTGCTAGTATCTCCCGTAGTAAGTGAATCTGATGTAACAAGGCCTGATTGCACCTTGATGATGGAATTTGTAGCATTGGCAGTACCTATGGATGGTAAAGTCATTCCAGTACAAAGTATGAGTATGGCAGACCATGTCATGATAATGCTAGTTGATTTTGTAACACTTGTTTTCATTATCCCTGCTATCTGGCATTGAGCAACATTGTATTTTCAACTATGCATATATTTTGAAGTAAAAATCATCCCAGGGAACAATATGTAAGATAGTTACAGGTTTTCATCCCGGCAGTTAATCTCTAATTTTGTATTCGTCATCTTTTAATCTTGTCCTGTACTAAATATTTTAGATCATGTCATCTGATAATCTTGCTATGTTTCTAAATGAAAAATACCTAAACCTTGAAACATACAAAAATGATGGTCACGCCATACGAACACCTGTCTGGTTTGTCATTGAGAATGGTGTCATCTATGTTATCACGCCTTCCACCACTGGCAAAGTCAAACGCTTGAATCACAACAAGAATGTACGCATTGTACCATCTAATCTAAAAGGAAAACCCAAGGGAGACTGGATTGCCAAAACTGCATATTTTGCAAACGAATCTGAATCAGAACAAGCAATCAAACTTCGCAAGAAAAAATATGGCTTGATGGCAAGATTGGTAAATATTTGTGTATATAGAAAAGACATACCTGTTGTGATTGGCATAAACATTTGAGTTTTACATCATATATGTGGTATAATCCTAAATGTACACTGTTTATTTTTTCAAATTACTGTAGCTAGTTCTTTAATAATCTGATGAGAAACCAATCCTACACATGATGATGGTAGAAAAAGACAATCAATCAGAACTTGAGAGAAAAAAAAGTCTCATTGATACACTATATCATCATTCAGACCTGTCAGTGGAATCTATCTCATATCAATCTGATATGAGCATAAAACAAGTTCAAGGTATAATAGATAAAATAAGAAAAAAAGAAGCTCTGGAAGTCTTGGTGGAACACAGCAAAACACCTGTGGAGAAAATCATGGCAAAAACAGTTGTCAGTCTAGAATCTGGCAAGACACTTTATGATGCATCTGTATTGATGGCAAAAAAGAAGGTAGGATGCCTTGTTGTTACATCTAAAGGAAAACCTCTTGGCATTGTAACAAAAGGCGATGTTGTAAAGGCAGTCAGTATTGGAGTCTCGTTTAAGAGCACAAAGCTTGAAGAGTTTGCATCAAGACCATTGGTTTATGCATCATCAAGTCAGACAATAGAAGAAGTTGCAGACCTTATGATAAAAAACAAGATAAGAAAACTTCCTGTAATACAGCAGGGAAAAATAGTTGGAATTGTAACCGTTACAGACCTGGCATTGTTTCTCTCACCCACTAGAAGGCCGGGACTGACTGAATCAATATTTCATGTCATTACAAGAGAGAATGCTAAAAAAAGATAGTCATTTGATTTTAACACAATTGAAATTATTTTTGATGGGTAACTAGTAAAAAAACAAATTTTGTATAATGATTATCTTGAAAAACGAAGCAAAAATGGGATATGTTAGAGGCTGGTTTGATACTACTGTCTGTTTTATTACTGGATTTACGTTAGCAAGTGTATTTTCTCCTGGTATTCCCATAGTTAATGTTGCAGTATGGAGTTTTACAACTGCGCTGTATGATATGTCATTATATTTTGCAGTAAATGACTTGCCTCTTGGTGCATTGTCTAGCATTTTACTATCTGCAATTCCTGCAGAATCATAGCCCGCAAAGATTCCAACATTCGGTTGAAGTTCAAGTACTGTAACTGGAATAGATAGTCCACTTATTGACTGTGTTCTGGATCTACCGTTACTATCTTTGAATAATTTTTGGATTCCATTGCTCTGTGATGCAGCAACTGCAACACCTTGAGGGCGTGGATCTTCTGTTAGTCTTCCATTGTGATTAAACATGAGTGTTGTAAGATTTCCGACAATGTTTTGCATCCCGGCAGTTCCATCTGCATCAAGATTTCCATTTCTGTCAAATGCTTGATAAAATAATGTATTATTACTTGCAGAAGCTCCCCATGTCCACGAGTCTTCTTCAGTTGGGTCAATGTTAAGCTGTGGATCGATCAAATCAGCTTGAACCTGAGAGCCAGGCGGAAAATCCGCTCTATTGGTTACAGCTCGTATCATTTTTCCAGGAATCTGATCAAAATTAAGATCAACTTGTTGTACACCGCCTGCTTTATAGTATTGAACTGAAACTTTGGTTGGAAATGTTGAAAAGTCAAATAATTGTATTATTGGCCATGCTTCTGAGAATGCAATATTGTTTGCAGCGATTTGTCCTAATTTACCTTCTGGGGCTTGTCCGTTTAGAGTTTTGTTTTGCCTTACTACGTGATTTAGTAATGTACCTCCAACAAGATTTATTGTTCCGCCTAAATTAGTCGCTGTACAAGATCCTAGTGACTGAGTTCCATTTGACGCTCCACTAAAATGTCTTGCAACTGATATTCCCTTGGTATCTGAAAAATCAACACCTGTTACAGAAGATGAACTTGTTGAACAGAATTGTCCAAAATCTAGACCTTTTCCAGAATTACTCAACTGTGTAGCATCTGCATATTGTGCCTGTTTCATATCTGCAAAGTATCCATACCAGTCTCCATCAGTAGCTTGTACCACTCTGAGTCGTTTTCCATTTACTGTTACAACCGGTTCACCATATGCTTCATCCATCCTGCTTATGTCGGAATCTATTACTATAACTTCAATCACTTGAGGTCCTGCAAAATAATTTTGGAATGAAGATTTTTCTGCAGAGACAAACAAATTGGCATTTGAAGAAACATGCTGTATTGACTCAATTCTGGGAACCAATGGATCCATTCCGTTTGCATATTGTATTGTGTTGGAAAAAACTACCATACTGATTATCAATGTGGTTATGATTGTTGACTCTGTTATTCTTCTAGATTTTTTATAGATATTGCTAAACATCATTCTTGTTCTCCAACTTGATATCTCTAGGTGTTTTGTGTTTGCTTGTTGTATGGCTCTTGTGATAGATAATTCTATGAAAAATACCGTCTGATATGATGAAAACCACCTAATTTTCCTTTATATGGGAACTTATAAGCGATTATCCTTAAATGAGTAAATTTAAAAGCACATTATTCTGTACTTACATTGATACTTAAGATGGTGCACTGGACTAACTTGGATATAGTAGATGTTAGTTCCTTGACTTTTACATCTATGATTGGAGATTATCTATGAAATTAGGATCTAGTCTCTTTTCAACCGTGTTGCCTTCTGATACTACTATGACCGACTTGCAAAAGATCTCAGAGGTATTGTCAATTTTGTCTAAACCTGATGCACTCTTGCTTTTCATTATGACAAAAGATAGTCTCAAATCAGAACTTGAAACACATACCAAGATTGGTCTGACAAAAAAACAATACTATACTAGATTGAAACAATTGACTGATGTTGGGCTTATAACTAAAAATATTGCATCATACACTCATACAGCTTTTGGCAACATGGTGTACCAAAAACATTTTCTTGAACTAGTAGGAAATATCAAAAGCCTAAAACATTTTGAAATGATTGATGTTCTAAAACAATCTTCAAATTTTAGACAAGAAGACATATCTGAATTCCTTTCAAAAATATCTCCAAACTCCAATCTGAATTCTGTAAATCTTAAAGACAATAATAACTCCGTTATCGCAAAGAGCTATGATGACATGGTATCTAAAGTATTGCAGGTAGTTGAATTTGCACAAAAAGAAATTATATTGATGGGCAGATTCCGTAATGATCATATCATCAACCTGTTACTAAAAAAAGCTAACATGGGAGTTTCCGTAAAGGTTTTAGCAGATACAAATACTGTTAAAACCTTTTTTGAAAATGAAACAGCAGCTTTACGGGAAGATAAAAATAAAAAAGAACGTATCGATACAGTATCAAATCCTTTCTATCCTTCAAAAGTGGATAGAAGATATGTGGAAACTCCATTTTCCTTATTGCTGGTTGATGAAAAACTTGTGGGTATGGAAATTGTGGACACTTATAATCCGAAAAATTTCCTAATGGCAGTTTTCATGGAGGATCCATCTCTGTGTAAAAGTATGCGTAGTACATTTGATGGTTTGTGGAAAAAAGCAAGTACAAATCCACCCCAAATTGTTAGCCAGACAAAATCAATATCAAAGAAATAATAAATTATTTTTTATTCTGTGTTCAAAGCAAAACAAACTCTGGTTATTTTTAAAATATCATGCCTACTAGAAATGCTATTTGTAAGCCATAATGGAGAAATACTAATTTCTTGTGTTTTACTCTTACATGTTTCTGATCATCTCTATTGTTGTAGATTGACTTTAAAACCCTTAATGCAAAAAATGATAGAACCGTTATAGCAATTGGTGTTAAAATTCCAAAATTGAGTTGTGCATAGAAAAACCAAAAAAATATTGCAATTGCAAATGGTATTGTAATTGCAAAAAGAACCGTATTTTTCTTACCTATAACAATTGGTATTGTTCTTTTACCGTATTTTTTATCACCTGAATAATCTGCCAAATCATTGATGGGTGAAGTTACAAATATCAACGTCATGAATGTAACTGCTGCAATTGTAGATCGTTCTTCGAATAACCCTGAAAAGCTTGATCCGATGAGTGATGTAATTAGGCCTCCAATTGCAATCATTATAGTTTTGGCAAACGATCTATCTTTGAGTGATATCTTTGGTATGGAATACAGTACTCCTATGAGCAAATATGTAATTGTCAAATAGATTGTCAGAGTACTTACAAGAGATGCAATTACAACTGATCCAATGCCTAGACCTATGACAAGTTTCAAAGCATCTTGTTTTTTTACGGCTCCTGATGCAAGCGGTCTATTCGGTGCATTGATTTTATCAATTTTAATGTCTACAAGATCATTCATTAGATAAATGGATAGAGTGGAAAACATGGTAATTATTGGTAATATTACTACGTGAAGTGGCGATGGATGTAAGTTACTTGACAGTAACAGGGCGATTATTGTTGTGCATGTAAAAACTAGACCTCTCTGAGCCCTTGACTTTACTAATGCGTATATGGGCTGGATTTTGGTTCCGATATTGTTGTTCTTTCTTTGAACTAACATTTTACTCTCCGCACTATTCTAGTCCCATAATAACGGGAAATTATGTATATAGTCACTAATATAGGAGAATAATACTATATATTAGAACTTTTTGGTAAATTAATGACTTTTATGGTAAAATATATATCATAATACACAAAAATATAGAAAATTTGTATAAATATAAGTTTCATGATACTTGATGTGTTGTTGTAATGCATGACACTTTACTTCTTATTTTTTATATAAAATTGTGTATGATTTTTCAAGCATGATAGAAAATGAGGTGAATTAAATGATGAATATCCCTAAATAGGGAAATTAACACATTATATAAAATGGAAAAAAACAGGCAACTGAAAACTGCTATTGTAATAGATGACAATCCCGACGTTTTGTCTCTTTTTGTAGAACTCTTGGAACTAAAGAACTTCCAGGTAGTAGGAACTGGGCGTAATGGTAAAGATGCAGTTGCACAATATGAAAAACTAAGGCCTGACATTACATTTCTTGATGTTGTCATGCCTAATACTGATGGACTTTATGCATTGGACCTTATTCGAGAAATGAACCCTCATGCTATCGTGATAATGATTACCACAGATCTTTCCCAAGATACTGCCAAACGACTAGAGGATCTCAAGGCTACTGCTGTAATCTACAAACCATTTGACATCAATGACTTGGTAAAAGTTGTAAATGAGATTGAATCAAACACAAGTCCTGGCAAGATTAAGTTTTTCAACTAACAGTTTGTTTTACTTACAACATATGTTAGTCAAAATTTAAATTTTCTAATACTGTTCTGTGAAAATTTATGTTCTGTCTGATCTTTTTGTTAACAGTTCCCAATTTTTGGTGAATCATATCTGGGTATTTTGAATCTATTGAAAAGATCTGCCGATCGCTTTATTGGTAGAAAGTTTTAAAAAATATTGATTGCTCAACTCAAAAGGGGAGTATTTGAGTTCAGAATTATCACTAGATGAAATGTGGAAAAAAATAGAGGACTATGGCATTGACCGAAAATTATTAGAAGCGACACACCCTAGTAATGAATTGCTGTTCCAATTGTATACTGCAATAACCAAGGTCAATGAAGAGATACACGCCATGACCAATAATGACTCCAACATTTCCCAAGATTTTGTTCAACCTCAATAATTTGGACGAGGCGTCTGAGAATTTGGCTTTTTATAATTCTGTTATGTATGTGAATTAGGAATCTTCTGATTTTTCAAGTTCAGCACAAAGTTTCTTGTATTCTGTGATAGTTTCATTAAATAGCAAAAAAGCACCATTGATGGCTGCATGTGCCATCTCGAACCTCATTGTCTTTTCAACCAGGTATGAGGAGTCTTTGGGGTCAAGACCGGTGTCTTCCCAGATTCTTTTTATGTCATCTATCTGTTTTTGAAGTTTGTTTTCATTTTTGTCTATTTTTTCCTTGATTTTCCTAACTAGAATATCATCTACCATTGATTTTCCACAAGATTGATGCTGGATGCTTAGTTAAAACTCGTTATTTTTCAAAATTTGAAACTCTTGGTTTTGTTAAATTGTGAAATATTTGACCTAACCTAGTAAAATTAGTGAATCTTTTCTTTAAATAGAAATTTGGCAAATTATTGAAATGCCATACGAAGAAGTCTATTTTCAAAGACTAAAAGAAGAAAATCCTGAAGAGTACCAAAAAGTTACTATAAGCAAAATCAAATCAGTGTAATTGCATATTGAATTTTTTGGTATATTTCTAGATATTTTATAATGAAATAAGATCTGTTTTTAGATAATAAAATAAATTGATAATTTGGATTCTTACTATGAATCTGTAATTGGTTTCATTACTGTGATGCCTTGGTCGTCTGTTACTGTTACCATCTTTGAACCGGCAGGTGGGGAAAATATTTGTTTTTCACCTGGGTTTAAAATTGGTAATGCTGGTTCTGAACTAGTCCCGTAATCCACTTTGACATTTGTCAATGGGGATGAACCTGTATTCTGTACATAAACACGAACGACATTTCCTACACCCATGACCATTTCAGTTCTCGGATCTACAGTTAATGCATATTGTTCTGAAGCAGGATGAAATGCAAAAAGAACAATAACTGCAACAACCACAGCTCCTCCACCTGTTGCACCATAAACTATTGGCTTTACCATGTTATGATCAAAATAGACACCAATTTTGAGGTAATTTAAGGGTGATGCTAAGATCTTTTACTTTTTTGTTTTTTTCTATTTTTAAAATGCCACAAGAATATGAAAAAACCTATTGCACTTGAAACGATTGTACCGACTCCAACTACTGGGGCAATAAAAAATGTACCAAGCCATACTCCGTTTGCATCTCCAATCTCAAGTATGCCTCTATGTCTTGCAAATACGTTGACCGAGTCTTGAATGAAATGTGACCTATTTTGATCATCAAGATATGTACCGTTTACATGAATTACTATGTGTGTTGGGATATCGAGATCTTTTGGAGTATTTACTAGGAACTCAAAATCTGAACTTTTTCCAGAGTCTAGGCTTGAAAGCAAAAGTGATTTTCTGCCTTCGAGATTGGTGTCTTGGGAGGATGCAGATATTTGTACATCTTGCGCCTTAATTCCTTGGTTTTTTACTGTACCTTTTATGGAAAAGGGTTCTCCGGAAAACACATTGTTTGGGGCTTGAATGTCAAAGCTCAAAATTGGATTTGATTGTACGTTGAGATGAAAAGCTTGGACAAATGTATTCTTGACAGGATTTGCATCAAACATACCCTTGACAAAATAAATAACTTGGATGTTTGCAACAAATTCACCGTCTGGCATGTCGCTTTTTGTCTCTAGTTCAAAATTACTGCCAAAGGTAGAGCCCTTTGCAAGTTTTATCACGCTAAAAGTATTATTTGCAGAATACAATTCTGGTGAGGATACTGAGAGTGTAATATTTGATATCTGATCTGTAGTTGCCTTGATTATGGATGATAAGACAAACCGGTCTCCCTGTTTTATCACGTCTGGATATTCCAAAGTGATCTGCAGGTTTGGATCTAACATACTTGTCTGTAAAGCATATACTGGTACAAAGATGGATGAGATCAATACTGATACAAAAACTAGACTCAAAACATTCCTTAATGCAAACAAATTTCTTCAGAAATCATATTGATATTTGGACTTTTATTGTATGTGTTTTTGTTTTGAATGAACTTTTTTTAAATGATCTTGAAAACCTAGAAAGTAATTCATGTGATAAAAAGACAATGTTCTAGTGAATTGACCTAGTTTATCACCTCTTTACATTTTTGATGGTTTATCTACCATGCCTGTATGGTGATATCATGAAAGCAAAATTCAAGACCACATGCTCAGAGTGTAATGCTCCGATCAAGTCAGGTGAAGAGATTGCAAAAAACCCTGCAGGAAAATGGGTTCACAAATACTGTGCACCAAGCTCTGAAGAATTGCCATAGCAAAATCCTATTTACATTGATCTTTTTGAGATGTAATCTACGATCTTTCTGACATTATCTTCTGGTGCAAGTGTGGTATCTACAGTAACATGGTCTACCATTACCGGCTCATGAATTTTCTTCATCTTTTGGTATACTGATATGGTTGCATCGGAATAATCGTCTTTTCTAGATTCAAGCCTTGAAATAGCGATCTCTTCAGGGCAAGAACACTCTACTATGTGTATATGATCAAGTTCTAGTCTCTTTTTTACTTCCGTCCTGGAACCTTCTCTGTTAAAAGTGGCATCAAGTATGCAATTGATTCCTATATCATTAAGATATTTTGCAATGATTATCATTACGTCATACACCACTTTTAATTCCGATGGTAGATAAGTTGGGATGGGAAACAATTCTTTTCTAATTTTATCTGAAGATAAGATTGTGGCATTAAAAACTGGCGCAAGATATTTTGCAAGTGTACTTTTTCCAACCCCTGGTAGACCACAAATGATGATTATCAATTATGACATGTCTCTATTTTGTAGATATTTATCTAGTGTTTTTGTAAAAATATGGAAAACTAAAAAAGAAAAGTGGTTAACCCAAAGCTCTTGAATGTTTCTGGGTGTGAGGTCGCTCTCCTGGAAATTTTCTTCGCATATGACCCGATGGTCTTGAATAGAGTAATTCCAAAAACCATGCCTCGTGTTCTATCTCCTCTCTTAGGATGTCTTTTGCAACATCATATGTTGCAGGATCTTTTCCATGTGTCATGATGCATACTTTATTCCAGTTGACAATGGCTCCCTGCTCTGCCTTTAGACATTTTTCTAAAATTGCTTTTGTGTCTATTGGATTTGTTGGAAGTTGCAAAAATTCACAGCCTGACATCTTGATAAAATCCTGTGCTTCAAGTGGAAGTTTTCCACCAAGCTCATAGATTCTAGACAGACAAGACTCAAAGTGGCTGAGGTCTTCTAATCTTGCATCCTCAATTATTCCCTTCAATGCCTCACCTTCCATTCCGACGCAGTGTGCTCTTAGGTTTGTGAAGTAATAGTATGCCGTAAACTCTACTGATGCATTGTAAACTAGTGCTTTTATCAGCTCTTTCACATTTACACCATTTTGTTCTAGGACTTTTACTCCTACTACATTAGGTTCTTTACCCATGATTGCGTACAAGTTTGTTTGAAATATAAGCAAATCGATGGCTAGACAATCAAGATTTATATCATTAGTATACTAATGATTAGTACTCTAAGTATGATTAAATATGATTTTGAAAACAGCGTGGGGTTTGTTGTAAATACTACTGCAAAGGCATTTCAGAGATCTTTTGATGTTGAGCTTCGAAAAAACGTGGGTGTCTCACTGAGTCAGTGGCGTGTGGTTGGGACACTTGTACTACAGCCCGGCCTTACACAAAAAGAGATTGCAGACAAGGTGGGAATTGAAGGTGCTACACTAGTTCCAATAATTGACAAGATGGAAAAGGAGGGATTGTTAAAAAGAAAACCTGATTCAAGCGACCGAAGGATAAATCGAATTTATCTGACCCCCAAGGCAGATTCTTTGTGGGAGTCTATGATTGAGTGTGCGCTTCGAATAAGAAAGCATTCTGCCAAAAATATTTCAGAAAGTGATATTCAGATAACACTTGAAACACTTCGAAAGATATCGAAAAATCTTGTAGCGTTTTCTGATCTTGACAAGACGATAATTCCAGTAAAAAAGACACATAGGATGAATTAGATGAAAGTCTCAGAACCAGGTGACAAAGGGTTGCAGGAAAGAATTTCTCCATCTGCATGGAAGACACTTGTAATTCTTAGCTTGATTGCTACCATGGTGATGTATGCTGAAACCATGTTGATTCCTGCAATTCCTGATCTGATCAAAGATTTTCATATATCATATGGCATGTCATCATGGATTCTTACCGCATATCTGATTGCTGGTGCAATAATGACTCCAATTAGTGGGAAACTCTCAGACATCTATGGGCGCAAAAAAATGCTTCTCATAGTTATGGGCATTTATGCAATAGGCGTATCACTTGGAGGATTTGCTACTGATATCTACCAAATGCTTGCAATTCGTATAATCCAAGGAATTGGCATGTCCATGTTTCCAATTGCTTTTGCTATAATCCGGGAATTGTTTCCTCGTAGCAAGATTGCAATTGGTCAGGGTGTGATAACCTCAATGTTTGCAGCAGGTGCTGTTATTGGTCTTGTTGCAGGGGGACACTTGATACAAAACTTTGGTTGGAACGCGACATTTTTTTCAATAATACCTGTTGCAATTGCACTGCTTGTGATAATTGCACGTTTCATACATGTTGACGAATCACACTTGTTGGCAAATACAGGACAAGGCAAAACAAATGCAAAAAACAAGATAGATGTACAAGGCGCAATAACCTTGACAGTTTCCATTAGTGCATTTTTGATGGCACTTACAATGGTGGAAAATGGTGATGGTGCAAATGCTTTTTCTGTAATTGGTCTTGCAATAATTGGAATTGTCTATATGGTATTATTTGCAATCATAGAAAAAAGGTCAAACTCACCACTTGTTAGTATGAAAGTACTTGCAAACAAAATAATTCTACCCTCAAATATTTTGATAATGATTGTAGGGTTGTCAATGTTTATGGTATTTCAGACAATTCCAGTGCTTGTCCGTAGTCCTTCACCATTGGGATTTGGAGAAGATCCATTGATGACAAGTAATGTCCAGTTACCATTTGCACTAGTCTTGTTGATATTTGGACCTACATCTGGTTTTATCATAGCAAAACTTGGTTCAACAAAACCAATCATCGTTGGGAGCATAATCAGTACAATTGGGTTTGCAGATCTGTATCTGAATCATTCTACGGAACTACTGGTCTCTATAAACTTGGCAATTTTATCAACTGGATTGTCGCTAACAAATGTCGGTGCAATGAATGTGATAATGCTATCTACTCCAAAACAAGACATTGGAGTATCACTTGGAATGAGTACTCTGATAAGAATAGTTGGTGCATCAATTGGCCCTGCAATGGCTGCAATGTACATGCAGACTCACAAGACATCTCTTCCTGGAGTTGCAGGGGCATTTCCTACTGCAGACTCGTACAATCTCATATTTCTTACTGCTACTCTGATATCCTGTGTATCAATAGGCCTTGCACTTGTCTTAAGGCGGCAACTTGGAAAAGCTCCTGTTACAAACTAAGTAAATACTAGTAATGAAATACTGTGTCCCCGATGGTCTTTTTCCAGTCTGCTCGTATTCCTGGCTTACCCTTGAGTTTTTCCACATAGTTAAAAGCAGATAATCCTGCAGTTGCGCCTCCGGAACAAGCTGCTACAATCTGCTTGTATGGAATACTTGATGCATCCCCTGCTGCAAATATTGCTGGATGTGATGTCTTGCCTTCTATGGTTGTCTCAATCTCACTTTTGCTATTTATTTTTACCAAGTGTTTTATGAATTCAAGATTTATCTTTGAGCCCATCTCTATGAAAAGCCCATCCACGTTGACAACTTTTTCTTGTCCTGAATTATCTACAATTGTAATTGATTGTAGATTGTTTGCACCGGTGAGTGCCTTGACTGAAGACTGGGGAATTAGCTCAATATTTTCTTTTTTTTCAATTGCAGAGATCATCTCCTTGTCTCCACCTAATGCACCGCCTTTGTAAATCAAATAAATTTTTGATGCCATTCTTGAAAGCAATATGCCTGACTCTAAAAGATATGCGCCAACACCAATCACTGCAGTTACTCTGCCTTGGTAAAATGGAGCATCACATTTTGTGCAATAATGGACTCCCTTGTTTACAAAATTGGATTCGTTTTCGACTCCTAAGTTATTTGGTACTTTTCCGGGTGCAACCACCAATGCCTTTGCTTTGTATTCAGCTCGTAATGTCTTGACAGTCAATCCTGCTTCTGTTTCGTCTACTCTCTCTACTGTATCATATGACATTTCTCCTCCAAACATCAAAAACTGGTTTTCAAGTGTCTTTGCAAGCAATGGCCCACTTGACATTATTGTACCTGGATAATTCTCAAGTTTTGGAATTAGGTTTAGTTGTCCTCCAAGATCTTTTGAAATCAACAAACATGAAACCTTTTGCCTTGCTACAAATATTCCAGCAGAAAGTCCAGCAGGCCCTCCTCCGATTATAATTACTTCATACTCTTGGACCATCTGGATTAGTTTACAGCAATAAGTGAGGTGATGTTATTTATTCCGTCAATTTTATGTAAATCTACATCAATTGCTGTTTTGATGTCTTGCATATTGTTTGACTCTAGAATTACCAAGATATCATATATTCCGTAAATTGTTTTTACTGCTTTTGCTATTGGAATTTTTTTTGCTGCTTCGATTATGTTTTGTTGCTGTTTATAATCGACATTTAATAAGACAAATGCCTCATTCACAGGCTTGTATAACTGTCATATCTTAAAAGGATTTACCAAAATCGGTTCTGTTAAGTTGTCATGTATGACTTGAGATGTTTTTTGCACTGGTCTTGTCCCTTGAAGACTCGAGTTCTTTTTTTGTATTTTCATATTCCTCTTTTGTCCTTGCAAGTGCAATCTTGATTATTTCTAGTTCTTTTTTGGCAGCTTCATATTTTGCATTTATTGCTGCCGCAACTGCTCCTGCCGCCTCTACAATTTTTTTAGCATCACTACTTCTTCCTACTGTTGCAAGCTCTGTTTCAATAAACTCTAGTTCTTTTTTAGATAATGTAATCTCTTTTTTCTTGATCTCATGTTGAGCCCTTAATGATTCAATTTCTCTTTCTTCATTTTCTCTTGAAGATGTTATTTTTTCTAGATCTTCTCTTGCTGTATTGATGCTGGATCTAACTGATTCAAGCTCTGTTATTGCAGATTCTTTTTCATAGTTTATTCTTGATAGTTCTTCTTTTACCTCATTTACCTGTCGTCTTATCTGATCTACTTCTGATTTGGAGTATTGTGACTTGATAAGTTCTAGTTCTTCTTTTGCTGATTTTATCTGACTCTGTATGGTCTCTCGTTCTAACCTTATTGATTGGATCTCACCTCTTTCAGATTCTACATCTTTGTGGATTGTACTTGCTTCCAATGTTATTGCATCAAGTTCGGTCTTTGCTTTTTCTAATTCATGAGCGTATGATTCTAGTATTATTGCAGTATCTTGAATCTCTTTTTTCAAGTCTACAATTTCTTCATTTGATGTCTTGTCTTCTTTTGAGGGTGCTGCAGATTCATCTTGTTTTACGTCTTCTGATGATTCCCTTTTTGAACGTCCAAAGAGTCCCATGAAAATAACTCTGTTGCAAGGTAAGAAAAGTATTCCTTTTGGTACTTGCTATGTCCGTTTTTTCAAAAATGCAAGGTAAAAGCCTATTCCACCCAAGACAAAACCCAATGTAATGAGTGCAAGACCGCCAATCAGGTCTTTTGTATAATATCGTGGGGCAAAAAAGAAGATGAGTATTCCAATTGCAATCAGTATTACTCCGCTACTTTTTGGTCTATTGTGTTCGCTATGTGCCATGTCTTATAGGTACTCTGAGATTGAAGACGCTATCTTCTTTCTACCGATGTCAATTATCAATGGTCCAATCTTTGGGCCTCTGTCTGATGCCAGTATGATTTGATATAGCAACTTGAATAGATCTTTTGGCTGCATTCCCTTGTCTTTTGCAATCTGGTAAATTGTATTCTGTAGATCTGTAGGTTCTGTATCTGATGATAAAATGTTTACAAGGTGAGCGAGAGTTTGTTTTGAAACATCATCTAGATTTACCTCAACTTTTGTTGGTGTATCATAATCGTCTGCATAGTTTCCAGCAAGTGAAATTAGTTCCTCGATTTCTGGGCTTGATTCTTTTATTGTGCCATATTCTAATAGTTTTTTTGTAACAAGATGAATTCTATTCTCTCTGAATATTCTGCAGAGCTGAATTAGTAATCGGTAGTTGACATATGGTGTCTGAGTCTTTGGCGGATTTAGCAAGTTGACATACTCATACAGCCCCTTTGATCTTACTACCTTGGTTTCATTGTCAAGTTTTATCTTTCCAAAATAAATATTCTCAAGTTCATTGTATTCGTCCATGAGGGCAGGTATGTCATCAATGCCAACTTCACGTGCACCTGTAATTCTCTTATACAGCAAAAGAAGAATTGTTTTTGGTGTCCCGTATCGTAGCCAAGCCTGAGATGTCAAAACATTTCCGAGTGATTTTGATATCTTTTTTCCACCCTTGTCAAGAAACATTTCGTATTTCACATGTGTTGGTGCTGGGAAATTTAGTATCTCTTCAGCAACCCAGTCGTTTACCTTGACTGAATCCATGATGTCTTTACCATAAGCTTCAAACCTGATGTCAAACGCACTCCATCTTGCTGCAAACTCCACTTTCCATGGCAGTTTGCCCAAATCTTTTGTTATGTCTGCTATTCCATCATGACCGCAACCCTTCAGTGGTTTTGAGCCAATTGTTGTATCAGCACATCTGTACTTGATCTTTTTTTCATCCGTCAGGTATTCGTATGATATTGCGGTATACAACTTTCCACAGTTTGCACATACTGGAAAATATGGTAGTGCCTCTTGATACTTTTCCTGCCCTACCATTTCTGCAATTTTTTCGCCAATTTTTTTACTGTTTGTTAAAATTGTGTGAATCTGATCCTTGAGTAATCCGTTTCGATATGTATCTACTCCACGTTGAAACTTGTACTTTATTCCAAGTTTGTCAAGACCATCTAGAAGGATACTACTCATGTGCAAGCCATACGAATCATGGCACCCAAACGGGTCTGGGATAAATGAAACCGGTTTTCCAATGTGTTCTTTTAGTGTCTCAGGTAACCCTTCTGGAATCTTGCGAAGACCATCCAGGTCATCTGAATATGCAATCAATTCTGACTTGAATCCAAAATTTTCTAGTGCCATCTTTACTCCATATGCCCTTACTGCATCCCCCAAGCTTCCGATGTGAGGTATTCCTGATGCACCAAGACCGCTTTCAACTCTGATTAAATCTGTCTTTCTGCCAAGTATCTTTTCTCTTTGCAATAATTCATCTGCAAGCTTGTCAATCCATGTACCCCTGCCGATTATCTGTTGCTCTTCTTCCATTATTTCAAATCCTTTGACATGTATGGTCCAAGTGGGGTATAACCAAGTTTTCTATAATATTCTCTTGTACCAACTGCGCTTATCACAAGCAACCTCTTTGAATCAAATTCTTCTACTGCAATTTTTTCTGCCTCACTCATCAAGTTCTTTCCTAGTCCAAGGTGTTGTATGCTGTCTTGTTCTCTTTCTCCTAGTTTTAATGATTTACCATAAACATGAAGCTCTCTTACTATGCATGTGTTTGAAGTAACTTCACTTCTGTGTGCAATAGCACTTGGTTTTCTTAATCTTAAAAATCCAAATATTTTATCATGTGAGTCATCATATGACAAGAAGACTTCGTTTCCACCCGATGAATCATAATTCTCCCTGTGCATCTTTATGTCATCAATGTTTATTGTATTATCTGACAATCCTGCCTCCCTGCACCTGATACACTTGCATGAGATATTTTGTTTTTTCAGGTTCTGCTGTACAATCTGACGAAGGTTTCCAAGTTTTGGTCCTGCAATTATCTGATCTGATGATATCTCCCTTTGAACTCTCATTATTCTTGCCCATCTTGGAATTATTTTCTTAATTTCTGTAAGGACTCGGATCATTTCATCGTCCGAGTATGGGGTAAAGTGTCCTTCTTTGTATGTTGTATAAAGTGGAGTGTCTTCTAGCACAAGTGTTGGGTAAATCTTTAGCATATCTGGCCTTAACTGAGGATCGGAAAACAGTTTCTTAAAGTCAGAAATGTCTTCTTCTGGAGTCATTGATGGAAGTCCTGGCATCATATGTGCCACAATTTTGTATCCTGCATCCTTTGATATCTCAAATGATTCTATGACATCTTGGTATGTATGACCCCGATTTACAATCTTGTATACTTTTTCATGAAGGCTTTGTACTCCAATCTCAACTCGTGTCACACCATATTCTAACATCCAGTCTACATGTTCTTTTTTGCAATAGTCTGGTTTTGTCTCTATTGTAAATCCCACATTTCTAAAATTTGTCTTTTCATTATTTTTCTTGGCTGATTCCAAATCCTGTGAGTCAAATCCATTTAATGCATCATAACATGATTTTATAAAATCAATCTGGTATGTACGCGGCATGAAAAGAAATGTTCCGCCTACTATGACAAGCTCTAGTTTTGTACTGTCGTGACCATATGCAATCAGATGTTCAAGTTTATCCAAGATCTGTTTTTTTGGATCATAGCTATTTGCAATTGCATTCTGTGTGGAAGGTTCTCTTCCTGTGTAACTATTTGGAGAGTTGTATTCAATTCCTCCTGGACAATAACTGCACCTTCCATGTGGACAAGCGTAAGGTTTTGGCATTAGCGCAATTACTGCAACACCTGATGCAGTCTTGACGGGTTTTCTTACAAGTGCTTTTTGTAGTCTAATGTATTCTTGGCCTGTAACTG
This sequence comes from Nitrosotalea devaniterrae, assembly GCA_900065925.1. Classification (GTDB taxonomy): domain Archaea; phylum Thermoproteota; class Nitrososphaeria; order Nitrososphaerales; family Nitrosopumilaceae; genus Nitrosotalea; species Nitrosotalea devaniterrae. Next base: position 596,437 of record LN890280.1, read on the forward strand.
ATGCAAGTATCTCATAATTTCTTGGAATTCTTTCTAGGGAATATTTTGTGCAAATACGCTTGACTTCTTTTTTTACATCTTTATCAGTAGGACTTGAAATTGCAAGAAGGCTATTGCAAATCTCTTTGCATGCATCTTCAAATGTTATCTGAGCACTTTGCACGCCTTGTCTGGATTAATTTGGGTATTAAATCCTAATCTGACATGGTTGCAGTTTGACCTATGCTATTCTTATCTTGTTGATGTAGACGCCTTTTTTTTCTACAATCTTACCAATCTGTCTGCTTGAGAATCTGTATTTTTTGAAGATTTGACCTATTTTTTCTGCTTGGTCTTTTGGAGCAATCATGCAAAATCCTATTCCCATGTTAAACGTCTTGTACATCTCATCCTTTTCTACTCCACAGTCCTCAATTGCCTGAAATATTGGTGGTGTATCAGGTAAATTGTCCAAAACAAATCCTGTCTTTTTCAGCCTCAAAAGTTTGGTAAATGCACCGCCTGTTATGTGCGCCAGTCCATGTATGTTGCACTCTTTGATTGCCTGTAGCACTGGTCTGACATAGATCTCAGTCGGTGCAAGAAGTGCATCTCCTAACACACCCACGCTCTTGATTTTTTCTCGTATAGAATATTTGGAAAGAAGAGCCTTGCGAGCAAGTGAATACCCGTTAGAGTGTAATCCGCTACTATTTATTCCGATTATGACATCCCCTGTCTTTATCTTGTCTCCAAGAATCATCTCTTTTTTGTTTAGAATTCCAACAACCATTCCTGCAAGATCAAAAGAAAAGTTTTTTCCTGCTATCAGGTCTGGCAGTATTGCAGTCTCTCCTCCTACTATTGGGACCTGTGCGATTGTTGCACCTTTTACTAGTCCACGAACTATCTGGTTGAATATTTTTTGGTCATTTTTGTTTGCTGCAATATAATCTACAAAAGATATGGGAACAGCACCTGTGCATATTATGTCATTTACATTCATTGCGACGCAGTCTATTCCAACTGTATCATATTTTTTCATCATCTGTGCAATCATTACCTTGGTTCCAACTCCGTCTGTATGGGTTGCAAGTAGTGTACCTCCTGGTATTTCTACAATTCCTGCATAATGACCAAACCCTGACATTGTCTTTGCTTTTTTTTGCAGTCTATGTGTTGAGGCAATAAGATTTCCAATACTCTCTTGGCTCTGCTTTATCTTTTTTATATCAATACCTACATCCTTGTATGTGATTGCCACTGGATCTGCTCTATTTGATTGGAATAAAAGAATTATGTAATCAATTGCTCTTTTGCATGAACAGATCAAGCATTGTTCTTCCCTTGTCTGTTATGGAATAGACCATGTTTGCACCTCTTGGCTCTTTTTGCACAAAGCTGTATGAGACACATAGGTGCAGGTAGTTCAGAAAAGATCTCTTCATCCGTATGTTTGATTTTACATACAGGTCTGAGAATGTCATGGAACTACCCCTTAATTGGTAGAGAAGCTTTAGAATCGATATTGTACTAAAGTCTCTTGCTCGCGTCTTGACTGCATCTAAGACCTGCTCGTCTCGCTTTATGATAAAATCTGCAAAGTGATCTGCCACTTCGACTGATATGTATGTCATTCTTGTCTTCATGTTACGGTATTGGTACCGTAAGATACCTTATTAATTCTAGCTGGGTGAAATTTTTGAGCTTGGCGCTAGCTTTTTTGAACAAATCCAATTTGTTTTTATTCTAGACGCGTCCAGTTTCTGCATGCACAGCGCGTTTGTCTTGATGAATGCAGAACTAGGAAAAGAACTCAACATTGTAAACGAAATAAAAAAAATCCCACATGTAAAAGAAGTGTATCCTGTGTATGGAGTATATGACGTGCTGATGGTACTGGAATCGGATTCTATGGAATCACTAAGAGAGGCAATAACAACTCAGGTAAGAAAACTGGATGGAATAAAATCAACTCTTACCATGATTATAGTAAAAGACTAATCTAATCTACAATCTGTATATCATGTGAAAATTATATCATCGTCACAAATAATAGCACAAGATTCGGAGAAATAGTGAATTGGCAGACAATATACTCTTTCTGCTTGGTTGGCTTGGTGAGCTTATCTTTGCAAGTTGGTTGTTGTCTGATGGGGCAGAGCATCTGGCAGAAAGATGGGGTGGAAGATTTGTGGGAAGGACATTACTTAGTATTGCAACAACACTGCCTGAGATAGGAATTGTTGTTGCTGCTGCAAAGGATGGTTCGTATGGTACTGCAATTGGTTCTGCACTTGGAAGTAATTTATTCATGATGACTTTTGGACTTGCAATAATGTTGATAATTGCAACCACTAGACTCTCAAAGGCTCCGCAAAAGTTTGTTGACGTAAAAGAATTTGGACTGGATAAAATTTTTCTTGTAATAACAGCTGTTGTTGGTGCTATGCTGTTCATTGATGGTTATGATATAACTGACGGCATAATATTCACGAGTCTGTTTGCAGTGTATCTTGCATTTGCGTTCAGGGAGATGAAAAAAGAAAAGAAGATGGTGCCTCTTGAAAAAGATCTACATGCTGAGGCACACGCCAAACCAAAAAAGCACTTTGCAAGATCTATGATTCTTTTTATCGCAGGCACTATTGGCATATTTGTAGGAGCAGAGCCATTTGTGCACGCCCTTGAGGGTGTATCAGTTGACCTTGGGGTATCTGTGGTAGTTCTTGCAGTTATAGTAAGTCCAATCGCAGGTGAGATGCCTGAAAAGATATCCATGATACTTCTTGCCCGAAAGGGTGCAAACGGGGCATCAATTGCAGTTGCAAACGTGCTTGGCTCAAAGATATTGAACAATACTTTACTTCTTTCTGTTGCAGTCTTTGCTGCTATGAGCTACCGAGGTTTTACTACAAAGATACCAAACACGCCACTGCTAGAAAACCAGATGATACTTGTTACAGTGATCACAATTGTTGCTCTTGTTCCGATGTTCAAAAATAAACTAGGACTAAAATCTGGTGTAATGTTGCTTGTACTGTATGTTGCAGGAATTGGGATGCAGTTTGTCTTGCCTACGCTCTAGAGCGGGGTTGCTCTTATGTTATTCACTCTGACAGTTGGTGTTATTGATGGGAGTGAGCTCCACTGGAGAATGTTTTTTGAATCATTTCCTACTGCTGATATGTTTTCTAACAATGTCTTGAGGTTGTGGACTATTCTGACAGACTTTCCTGGACTTGTCTTACCATTTTCAATTATTTTTATTCCACTTCGCGCGGTGCAGGAAAAGTCTCCCCGTTCTGGATTTACTGGATAAGTGTACCACAATCTGCCGATTAACAGTCCTTTTTTTGTATCTTTTATAATGTCATTTTTTGTAAAATCTCCGTTTAAAACTTTGAGATTGTGTGGTAACGTAATGGGGATTGGATTAGCTTGTCTTCCCATTGGAGAGCCAGGTCTTGCCGCATTTGCACTGGAGCCTGTTCCATTCTTGAATGCCTCAAAAGAGTCTGAGAACAGGCCTGAAAGAATTCCTGATTTTATTAGATCCTGTGATAATGTTGGATTTCCTTCATCGTCAAATGGTTTGCTACCAATGCCATCCGGACTATGAGGATCATCTTTTAGAGTAAAACTCTCACTTGAAATGCTGTCTCCTAGTTTATTTGTAAAACAACTTCGTTTTTCAGAATATGTCTTTAGGCTAAAGTTTGAAGAAAAGACAAACGCCAATAATTCTCCAAATGCATATGGTTCAAAAATTATCTCATATTCATCAGGTTCTATTTTTTTTGGACCAATTGAACTTGTACACATTTCTTTAGCATCACTACCAACTCTTTGAGAAGAAAAACCATCTAGTGTTCTTGCACAGATTGAACCAATGCCGCTGACTGGGGCATCTCCAGTTTCTGAGTCTGTATTTATTGTTCCAGAAATAAATGTAGAATTGTCTGAACAGTCAACCCCATTGGTGTTCATTACATGAAATTTTTCTGAGACTATATTTAGTGAACCTGAGATGCGGGTGATGTCCTTATGCAGTGCAGAGTTTATCATTTCATTTGCAATATCTAAAGCAGATGTTCCTGACATGTTTTCAAGTCGTAAATCATGTGTCTTGTTTATTGTTGCATATCTTGAGGGAAATGGAAGGGTTTTCCAAAAATTCTTTGGAACCGTATAGGGTGTAGCCTCCAAAACTTTTTCTAAAAAGTTTTTTCCATTGCTTGATGTGCTTCCAGAAATTATCTTTTTTTTATCAATAACACGTACTGCAACAGACTCTTCTTGGTTCTGCTTTACCTCTGCAATCTCTGAATCTGTAATTCTTACTGTGATGATCTTCTTTTGTATTGATACCACTTCACATTCATCCAAGTGTAATACCTTGGATTTTCTCAGTATGTCATCACAGTATGACAACTAGCTTCGCCTGTTACGCTTGTACCTATAGCCGTCAAGCTTTATCAATTCATGATAAGAGCCAAACTGGGATACATTTTGAACCTCATCTAATAGGTCTGTACCATCTTCTGAGGCAAATGTCTTGATTATTTTATATGATGTTGTTCTCTGTGCTGGAATTCTTCCCGATTGTCTTATCAATTGTCTAATGTCTTTTGGCTTGAGTAATTGGCCATGCTCTGCACCGGCTGCAGTGGATATACTCTCGTTGATGAGTGTGCCACCAAAATCATTTGCTCCCCACGATAGTACCAACTGTGCCATACCTGCTCCCTCCTTTACCCACGATGTCTGGATGTTGTTGATGTGATTGTTAAACATGATTCTTGAGACTGCGTGCATAAGCAAGACATCTGGACCATCGGCACCATTTCTAATGCCATGGTGCAAACTTTCCTTATACATTGGAGCTTCAGTGTGGATGAAATTTAGCGGGACAAACTCTGTAAAACCTCCTGTCTCTTTTTGTATGTCTCTGATCAGTGCCATGTGTTTTGCTCTGTCTTCTGGCGATTCAAGATGTCCAAACATTATGGTTGAAGTAGATGGTATGCCTATCCTATGTGCAGTCTTGATCACCTCTATCCACTTGTTTACACTTATTCTTCCTGGAGAAATTTTATCGCGCATTGACTGGTCTAGAATTTCTGCCGCAGTTCCTGGCAGGGAGTTAACACCTGCATCCTTTAATCTGAGCAAATATTCTTTTATTGATGTGTTAGACCTCGTGGCACCGTAAAGAACTTCCTCTGGTGAAAATCCATGGATGTGAATATCTCCAACTTGTCCTTTGATTGCCCTGCAAATATTTTCATATGTATCTGCATCCATGTCTGGAGGAAGTCCAGCTTGTACACAGACCTCTGTTGCACCTAATGTCCTTGCCTCTTTTGCACGTCTTACTATCTCATCTGTTGGCAAAAAGTATCCTTCCTCTTCACGAAAGTCTCTGCTAAATGCACAAAAACCACATTGCTTTATGCATACATTGGTAAAGTTGATGTTTCGATTCACTACATATGTTACAATGTCTCCAACTCTTCTTTTTCTGAGCTCATCTGCAACCATTCCAACAAGATGAAAGTCAAGCCCTCTTGCATAAAATAACCTAGTTGCCTCTTTTACCGAAATCTCTTTTTCATCTAGTGCACGATTGAGAATGTCTGATACCAGAGGATCAGCATCTTTGAAAAGTGATTCTATTGGGGATGTATTCATTTGGCATACTCCGCACTTACTAGATTTTCTGAATCTGAAATTTCGGACATTTTTTCTACCAGATGAGGGTTTACCATGTGAAAAAATTCTGGGTATACTGGGAATCTTGCCCTCAAGGAAAATCCTGCATTGGCACAGTTTACATCTACCTCATTTATGCGTGGCCATGGAAATTCTGGATTTACATAATCCTGGGTTATTGGAGATATGCCACCCCAATCGTTTATCCCTGATGATAAAAATGAAGAATATGATCCTGGGGAAAGATTTGGAGGTATCTGGATATTCATGTCAGGTAAAATTATTCTTGCTAGTGCAACAAATGTCTTGAAATATTTTTCTTGTGGGGAGGGACTTGACTTCATCGGTGTGTCAATCTTTGGTTGAAAGTTTTGTAAAATTATTTCTTGAATGTTATTGTATCTGTCATGAATTTCTTTTATTGCATAAATTGAATCAATCAGTTCTTGTGGAGTTTCTCCAATACCAACTAGTAATCCTGTAGTCATTGGAATTTTTAATTCTCCTGCATTTTGGAGAACCTTGATTCTTGCCTTGGGGTTCTTACTTGGAGCAAACTGGTGTGGCATGCCATCTTCTGATAGTCTCTCACTTGAATTTTCTAGCATCAGTCCAAGGCTTACATTTGTGTTTTTTAGTTGGTGCATTTCGTCTTTTGTGAGATTTCCAGCATTGGTGTGTGGGAATAACCCTCCTTTGAGTGCAATCTCTGATGCTTCAACTAGATATTCTACAGTACTTGAAAATCCGTTTTCCTTTAGCCATGTCCTTGCTTCTTGATATTTCTGCTCTGGTCTCTCACCTGTAACAAACAATGCTTCAGTACAATTGTGTTTTTTTGCAACATCTGTGAGTGTAATAATATCTTTTTTTGATAGCATTGAAACCTTGGTCTGGCCTGGCTCTGACTTGTAAGTGCAATAAGAGCATGTATCCCGACAAAGGTTGATCAGGTTGAAGAAGACTTTTCTTGAATACGTCACGACTGTTCCCTTGTTCTTTGTTCTCAAAAACTGGGATACCTTGTAAAGTTCTAATGGGTTTCTGTCCGCATCTTGGTAAATGTGATATGCCTCATCTTTTGATGGTGTCCTACCATCGACTAGTCTATTTAACAACTCAGAACTGAGGATGAGCTTGCTCAACTAGTCATGATAGCTTTGACAGTTGTATTTATCCTTAGATAGTGTGACATTTAACGCATCAAAAAATGCCAGATCCGGTAAATACTGCCAAAAGTTGCCGTTTTTTATTTTCTATGCTGCTGGTACTGCATCTGGTTTGACCCTCTTCCACATCCATCCTAGTATGACCCCATTTGCAATCCAATATGCTGTCATAGTTGCAGCGGATATTATCCGGAATCCGTTTACAAGATCCATCGAAGTTCCTATGGGATCTGGATTTGGTGGCATTATGACAAACATAATTCCCATAAATCCTGCATAACCTACAAAGGCAAGAAACTTTCGGTTCTTCATCTTTTTGTAAAGAAATGCAAAACCCACTGCGCCAAACCCTGACAGTGCAACAAATAATGCATATGTTGAAGCACGAAATGCTATGGTGTCAGGTTCTCCAACTGTTGGTGGGTTTGCAGGATATTTCAAAAATGGTATGAAATACAATACTGCCCACATTATGCTGGCAAGTATGAGAGCTTTTTTGATGTCATTATCACTTGGAAGTGATTTGCGTGAATATGCAAATACTAGACCAAATAATGCACCTGTGGATGCACCAAGCATTGCACCTGCAACTATTGAACCCTGTTTTTGCCATATTCTATAATCTGTAAACTGTTGCCAAAACTGCGGTGTGTCTTTTGCTTGTCCCTCTGCAAACAAGCGTTGGTTTTCAATTCCTATTGCATTGTCAAGATATGGTTCAACTAGTATGATATTGAGCATGCCGTGAACAATTCCTGCTAGAATGCCTGCTGATATTACAATGACTAGAAAAGAAATGGTTTTCATGTTTTTCTCAAACCCCAGTCTGAGTGATTTGTATTTAAATCGTTGGAGGGGTTATCAAACTAAAATTATTTTATTTTTCAAAATTTATGATGTTCTTTATTGTAAACAAAATTATTTCATTAAATTATTTGTAAAACCCAAATTGTGAAATCTATAATTAAATTTGCTCAGAACTGTATTTTGAATCCTGGTAAGATCATTATGGATTTTATTTCAAATGCATTCTACATTGTTGGAATCAGAATATGTTTTCAACAATTGTGTCAGTTGGGCAGATTAAATATATGCCCTGATTAGGCAAGCCTAATGAAATCAAAAATAAAATTGCTCATGATATTTGTTGCAATTTTAATATCATTAGTTCCGACAACACAGATCTTTGCTCAAGGATCTGAAGGTATTACAACTCGCGACACATTTGTAAATTCCAAAAAGTGTTTTGCAAACCCCTCTCCAAATGTTGACTGGAGTAGTTGTAATGCATCTAGTATTGGTATATTTTTTAAGAACCTGTCTGGGGCAAATCTTTCAAAAGTGGTTGCCAAAAATAGCAAATTTTATGCTGTAAATCTCTCGGGTGCTAATCTGAAAAATGCGGTACTCATCAATGGAGATTTTGCATATGCTAATCTATCTGGTGCAGACCTTAGAGGGGCTGATTTGAGCTATGTTGATTTCTATCACACCAATCTTGCTGGTGCGGATTTGCGTGGTGCAAATACTGTTGGCACTAGATTCCCGGGTGTAGATTTTAGTAATGCTAAACTAACCGGTTTGAATCTCTCTCATACCAACATCATAGGTGCAACCATGTCTAATGCAGATCTCCAAAATACTATACTTACAAGTGTAGACATGAGGAATGCAAATTTTGCCGGTGCAAATCTTGGTAACGCGAATTTGTCAAATTCTGATATAACTGGAGGAAGTTTTGCAGACGCTGATCTCACCGGTACAAACGTAGGTGGTCTTGATTATTCTGGAACTGATATGTCTTGTCATGGAAATCCAGTCTGTCGTGGAGACTGATATTCCACGATTGACTATTTCCAACTTTTATTGCTTGACGCGATATCTGGATTTGTTACAGATCTTATTGTAACACTTGGAGGCGCGTAAAATCATGAATCTTGTTAAAATTGCTCTAGTTGTACTTGCAATATCCTTTGCAACATTTGTTTCTCTGGTGGGGTATCAATCAATATCTGGTAGTAATCACAATCATGGTGACTTTTATTCAAGTGATAATGTTGCACCTGCTAGCTTTGCTGATGCAAACTATCAAGGGCAAACACGTACCTATTACATTGCAGCAGATGAGGTAAAATGGGATTTTGCCCCGACTGGAATAAATCAAATAACTGGCAAACCATTTGATGACACTGCCAATGTTTACATGGAAAATGGCAAAGACAGAATTGGCAAGGTGTCGCTAAAAGCCGTATATCGAGAATATACTGATAATACATTTGCTAAACTAACACCAATTTCTGATAAATGGCAACACCTGGGAATTCTAGGACCTGTTATACATGCTGAGGTTGGCGATACAATAAAAGTTGTCTTCAAAAATAACGCACGTTTTCCATTTAGCATACACCCACATGGTGTTTTCTATCAAAAAGATTCAGAAGGTGCACCATATAACGATGGCATACCAGATTCTGAAAAAAAAGGTGATGCAGTACAACCTGGTGAAAACTATACTTATGTTTGGCAGGTTCCGGAACGTGCAGGACCTGGACCTCATGATCCTAGCTCTATAGTTTGGATGTATCATTCACATGTTGATGAAGTAAGTGATACATACGCAGGATTGGCAGGACCAATTATTGTAACAAGACACGGGGAGGCAAATCCTGATGGTACACCAAAAGGTGTAGACCAAGAATTTGTAACACTGTTTGCAATATTTAATGAAAACAATAGTCCATATCTTGATTACAACATCAAGACATTTGCACAAGATCCGTCCAGTGTAAATGTTGACGATGCTGATTTTCAGGAAAGCAACATGAGACATGCCATAAACGGATACATGTATGGAAACCTTCCAGGGCTTGTAATGAAGGCAAATACGCATGTTCGTTGGTATGTTATGGGGATGGGGACAGAGACTGATTTACACACGCCACACTGGCATGGGGAAACACTTGTCATGGATGGAATGCGTACTGATATGGTGGAATTATTGCCAATGAGCATGAAAGTACTTGACATGTATCCTGATAATGTGGGTACATGGTTATACCATTGCCATGTTAATGATCATATTTCAGCTGGCATGTTGTCTCTATTCACTGTGCAACCCTGACAAAATATGATTTTTAATATCGTATCCTTATTGCCTGCACTGTCTCTGTAAATCGTTGTAATTCTCCATAAAACTGCATTCCCTTTTCAGTGGTGATAAAAAAATTGCTTTTCTTGTCAGCTCTTAACTCCATCAGTCCAAAATCTATTAATTTTTGGCACTTGTCTGTTGCAGTATAGTGTGATAGGTTTGCTCTTCTTGCAATAGTTGTAATTATTGTTCCTTGTCTACCATAATCCATCGCAACTTGCAATATGTCAGAAATCATTCCAAGTTCTGACCTGTATGGCTGCTTTGACATACTCTCAAATGCATATATGCTTAATAAAAAATTGCGACACTTTGTTCCTTAACAATGTTAACTGAGATTTGCGCGCAAGAAATGTGAATCACACTAAATTTAAAATACTTGAATGTGTTCATCACATGTGAATATGGTAGACATCATATCAATACTAGGTAATGTCATAGCTCTGTGTACCGGAACTATACACCCATAAATTTTTGGTTACCTGTAATATTTTGATAGAAATTGAATTTTTGACTATGTTTCTATGGGGCAGTATAATTGGCAAACGTGTTTGCCACAAATGTATTTAATGTTTCATTTTCCATGTTGGCAGCACTCATGTAGATATTTTCTGGATATAGTCTGTATGTGTCATTGCTCTGTATTACTGAGACCATTGGTATGACTGTCTGGTCATCTTTGAAATCTTCTGGTGCCATGTTATACAAGTCACATGTCTTCAAAAATCTCATGTACTTGTCAGAAAAATCAACAAAACAAGTTGTCTCCAAATTCCACTGGACAACTTTTCCAAGAAACACTGTGTAATTTCCAGCCTGTATTGGCAGACCTGTTATTGTTTTTGTCACTACGGATGCAGTTTGCCTTGGACTAACTGTAAATGTGGAACTTCCAAGACTCTTTGCATAACCGTCTTTTGTTGCAGTTACATCCACTTCGTATATTCCATGAGTTGAGGGCATGGCAGATTCATATCTGAAATTGCCCCTGTCATCACTAGTTGTAGTAACTATGACAGTTCCAAACATTATGAGCACATCTGCGTTTGCAATTGGCTTGTAGGCTTGATCTGATACAGTTCCTATTATGACTGGAAAATCACCTTCTGTTATTGGATCTTTTTCTGCCTTGACTGATACTAACATATTGCTTACAAGTGCAGACTCTGAAACTTGGATGCTTGACATTACAACTGTAATACCTATCAATAAAGCACAGACTGTGAAAATGATGTGTTTGTTCAACTCTTGGTGCTTTATTTTTTAATTGTTATTTGGTAAAACCTAATTTTTTTCTCCAACAGCTCAAGTAATTGTTAACTAGATTTTTTTGAATGTTTATAAATTTTTCAAATATTTATTTTTTTTCTAGATTTTTTTCTATATGCTACATATATTGATATGATAGCTATTGGAATTACTGCGGATAACATGTATAATGTATATGGACTAGTGTTTTCCACACCTACCGTCCATGATTGTGGAACTATCCGGTAAATTGTTCCATCTGATAGAGAAGTTACATACAACAACCCATCTGGTCCTGTCACCACATCACTGATGCATCCAAAATCTGTCGCAAATACTATTTCACTCATTGAATCCCCGATGTTTACTTCGTTATCTTGGAGTTGTGGACTGTTGAATACAAAACCGTCTCTGTTTTGATTTAACTGGAATCTGTACAGGTTACCATTATTACAGTCTCCAACAAATACACTGTCCTTGTATTTTCCAAATCCTTGTGGTGGTGCAAAAGCAATGCCTGTAGGTGCAACTGTTTTGTACCATGAAAATTGTGGATCATGGTATGTATATCCTGGAAATCCTGGAAGTTGTGCAAGTTGAGTTTTATTTGCTGGTCCTGATATTACATCCCATCCACTGTTAAAGTTTGGAGGTACCATGTTGACCTCATCTCCAAAGTCTGGACCGTTCTCTGTATCCCACAGGGTTCCTGTGACTGGATCAACTGTTAATCCAAAACTATTTCGTATTCCCATGGCATAGTATGGACCTGGCGGGGCAATCCTGAAAATCACTGATGTGTTATTGAAATCTCCTGTTGGATGGTTTTGCAGTTTGCCAAATCTACCTGCATCTCCTACGACCAAATACACTGCACCATTCTTGTCTGTGGTCATGGCACCACCATTGTGGTATGTCTGTGTTTCTGGCAAGTCTTTTACAAGTGTCTTGTTTACTAGCTGTTCTCCATTCCAATCATAACTATAAACGCGTTTTCCAAGTGGGTGACCTCCTAGTGTTGCTGACTCTGTAAAATAGAGGTAAACCTTGGTGCCAACTGTTGTAATTCCAAGCATTCCTTGCTCTCCCTCGCTTGTGACATTTTCCTGTAGCACTGATTTACTTTGTAAAACCCCATCCCTGAATAAATGGACCTGCCCCGAAGATTTTGATAAAACAAGTATATCTTTTCCCTCAAAGGCCATAGTAGTTGGGCTACAACAAATGCCTGTAACATAATTTTGAATCACATATCCTGTATCATTCATTACTGGTTGCGCATATGATGGCAACACGGCAACTCCTGATAATATTAAAACAAAAACCAGCCAGTACTTCAACATTTTTTAGTAAAAAATACCATTTAATAAATACACATCAAAAAAATGATCACACCGTTATCAAAATTATGTATACGTGATTTGTTTCTGTAAATTGTACCTTTACTGACTATATGGTCTTTCTTGTAATGTCAAGGTTACTTCCATGGTCTTATTATCCCGAACTATCTGCATGACCATTTTGTCTCCAGCTGATTTGTAATCTTGTAAGTAATTTAACAAGTCCTCTAGTTTTGTAACTGGGTTCTTGTCAACTGATGTTATAATGTCGCCACCAAATTTGTACTTGACACCGTCGATTGTCTTTGTCTTGTTTGATGCATGCAACCCTGCCTTGGAAGCTGGACTGTCTGAGACTATATTCTCAACAAGAAACCCTGAATGTACTGGGAGGCCTAGGCTGTCTGATAGGTCTGGGTCAACTGATATTCCTGATACTCCAAGCCATGGATGTTTGTAGTGTCCTGTCTGTATCAAGTCTGGAACAATTCTTTTCATGGTACTTGATGGGATTGCAAAACCTACTCCTGAAAATTCTCCTGTCTCAGTTTGAATTGCGGTGTTGATTCCAATGACTTCACCATGTGTATCCAAAAGAGGACCCCCGGAATTTCCTGGATTTATTGCAGCATCTGTCTGGATTACATTTGGAATTGAAAACGACTCTATATTTGGAGGATTTAAAATTCTGCCTAGTTGGCTAACTATGCCAGATGTTAATGATCCAGTTAAACCAAATGGACTACCAATTGCTATTACTTCATCTCCTATGCGAAGTTTTGATGAATCTCCTAGTGGTAATGGGTGTAATGTTTGTGGGTCTGCATCTACCTTGATTACTGCCAAATCTGCAAATCTGTCAGTGCCACTAACTTTGGCTGGATATGATTCACCGTCATGAAATACAACTCTAATTTTTTGATAGTCTTCTACAACGTGATTGCTTGTGATGATGTGTCCACTAAGATCGTATACGATGCCTGAACCTATTGCCCTGTCAGATGAGTTGTCTCCTGTCTTACGGACTATTATCTGAACAACGCCGTCTTGGGATTTGGCAAAAAGATCTGCCAAACTTAATTGAGATCCTGGACTTGACTGGACAATATTTCCTAGTGTAGAAGTTTGATGATCTGTTTTCTGTTGTTCAAATACAAATGCAAATACTAGAACCAATACAATAATTCCATATGCTCCACCCAAAATTGCTGTAGTCTTGTCCAAGAATCTGAACTATCATAGATTACTGTATAATCCTTGCTCACAAGCTAATTGCATTTTGCTTGGTATCTGATATTGAATATGTTCTTCCTCTCCAAGTCACCGCATTGCTTTTCTTTGCATGCAGGATCCCACTTGCAAATCCTGATACGATAACCGTGCTACCAAGTGGCGCAAATAATACATGTCGAAACCCAAGACTTAGTCCCTTTTTTGCATCTATTGCACTGCCAAGGTAAAACATCCCTGATGCAAATAGTGATGCTCCAAGCAGGATTACAAATGATGTGGACATGTTTACAAAAGATATCGAGTAGATGATAATTGGAAATGGCATAAATAACAAGAACAATACTGCAAAAAATATTCCCACTGCCATCTTGCTTGACTGGATGTATAATGGAATCATTAGTCTCTTGAGAGCGTGCCATAAAGTGGTCAGGTCTCTTGCCCATACTGCCTCTACTAGATGCTCGCCGCGTACCATCTTTAGCTTGAATCCTTGCTCCTTTACTTTTTTGCCAAGCGCACCGTCTTCGACAATCTCGCTTTTTACACTTTCATGTGTTCCTACTGCCTCGTACGTTTTTCTCTTTATGATAAAAAAACTTCCAAAAAAGTAACCTGTTTTTTTAGACGGATCATTTACCCTAAGGGCTGAAAATCTTGTATGCAAAAATGTCGACAAGACAGGTAATGTTATTTTTGTCCACCAATCAAGGCAGAGCATCTTTGGAATGACTGTGAGGGAGTCAAGTTCTTCGCTTAAGAGGTGGTCTACTGACAGAGAGATTGTTTTTCTTGTGTGAGTTGTATCTGCATCAGTGAAAAGCAGCAATTCACCAGATGATCTCTTGAAACCCTCTATGCATGCCCAGTTTTTTCCAATCCATTTTTCTGGCTTGGGTCCTGCCGTAACATGAATTACCTTGGAGTTTTTTTTAGCAATTTTTTTTATTATTTCGCCGGTGTTGTCATCTGACATGTCATCAATTGCTATTATCTCATAATTTTTGTAATCCTGTTCTAAAAGAGAGTTGATGCATTTTTCAATAAACATCTCTTCATTTCTTGCAGGCAAGATGATTGATACTTTTGGTGTATGGTGAGGTCTTGAGTTGTATTTGTCAAGAAACGGCGAGTCTCGAAATGTGATCCACATTGATTTTACCAAAAACATCCATGCTACAGAAACACTCAGCATAATAGCTGCAAGAAAATAATTTATGGCATCTAATATAATGTACATCTTAACTCTGGGCTTCTTGTTTTATGCTTTCAAGGGCTTGCTCTGTGCCACTCTGGATGTGTTTTTTTATCATGCCTGTAAACATTCCCATCATGCCTGTTAGTTTCATGTCCCAGAGTACATCTAGTCTTGTCTTGTTATCTTGCTCTGAAAGTGAGAGTGTCTTTGTTCCCTCAATTACTCCCTTTGTGAATTGGATCTGAATCTTTTCTTTTGGATACATGGTTACTGTTTGCATACATTTTGAATCTTTGAAAGCTATTGTGACTTCACGTGTTATGGTGTTTCCATCCTTTGAGATATTTTTAACCTCTTTTGTTCCCCTCCAGAACTTTGGTTCTGAATCAAGATCAGATATTATGTTCCAAACTTTATCGATAGGCGCATTAATTTGCACAGAAGCTTGGATCTGGACCATGTAAAAGATCTTTACCTGTTCATATTTATGTTGTAACGCATGTTTGCAAAATGATTATATCATTTCGAAATCAATTTTAATCCTCATGATTCCACACTTGTCATGGACCTGATAACATATGATGATTTTGCCAAACTGGATATGCGTGTGGCAAAAATAATATCAGTCGAGGAAATTCCTGGAAAATCAAAAATCATAAAGGGAACGATTGATCTTGGAGATGAAAAGCGCGATGTCATAATTGGTGGTGCACAATATTACAAACCTGAAGAACTGGTAGGGCGAACAGTAATTGCTCTTGTAAATCTAGAGCCAAGAAAAATTGCCGGAATAGAATCTGGTGCTATGCTTTTGGCAGCTGACTCTGATGACAAACCGTTTTGGTTGACTGTAACTGAAGATGTCCCACTTGGTACTGGGATAAAATAATTATTCTATAATCAAACCTTCAAGTTTCTTGTCACTGCACTATGGTCAGATATTATTTTTCCCGGATTTAGAATATTTTTTGGGTCAAACTGTTTTTTTACTTGCTTGAATAGATCGTATGTTTTTTTATTATACTGCATTTTTACAAACTCTGATCTGGCAAAACCATCTCCATGCTCTCCTGATATACTACCTCCTATTGATATTACACCAGAGAAAAACTCTGATGCAATATTTTTGATGCGGTGGATGTCTCTTTGTCTGAGAATTGACATGACATGCAGGTTGCCATTTCCTGCATGGCCATATATTATGACCTTAAAGCCATACTTTTTTGAAATCATCTCAAGTATCTTTAACAGAAGCGGGAGTCTTTTTACTGGGACCACTGCATCCTCGATGAGGTGGGGCATTATCTCATTTTTTGTTATACTCTGTAGACTGTATGCAAGCGCAGAGTTTCTAAAGTTCCACAATTTCTTGATTTTGTCCCTGTTTGTTTCAGTCTTGATTATTTGACCTGATGTGATTTTGTAAATCTTTTTTTTACTTGATTGTATCATGTTGTCAAACTCGACAAAAATGAGACAGCCTGTCTTTGATGACATCTTGATCTTGATCTTGATGTGTTTTGTTATATTGCTGTCAAAAATCTCTACTGCTGATGGTTGTAATTTGATTATATTTGGAACATCTCTTACTGCTTCTGTCAGTGTACCATAATGTATGATGCACAGACAGATATTTTTTGGTAATGGATAAGTCCTTAGTTTTGCAGAAACTATTATGCCAAGTGTTCCCTCAGAGCCTGCAATTAATTTGTGTAAATCTTTTTCTAAAGAAACCTTGTCAATTCTATACCCACACGAGTTCTTGGATACCTTGGGAAATGACACATCTTCACTGGAACGTATCTTGTTTATGATTTTCTTAAAGTCGCGATTACCTGGAAAATTTATAACTGTTCCAGAACCGTCTACCATTCTGACTTGAATCAGGTTGTCTATTGTACTGCCATACTTTAGCGAGTGGATACCGCTTGCATTGGTTCCAATCATTCCACCTATTGTACAGTGTGGACCTATTGATGGGTCAGGACCTATGAATCTGTTCCGAGTCTGAAGTATTTTATCAAGACGACCCTTGAAGACTCCGCTTCCAACTTTGACATGGTCGTCTCCAAGTCTTATCTCATCAAGATGTCTCATATCCAAAATGATTCCTCTACCAAGTGCACTACCAACAAGTCCTACACCTGCTCCACGTGGTGTTACTGGAATACCATATTTTCTTGCAAATTTTATTATCTTTACAATATCTGATTCATTGCGGGGAAATGCAACAACTTGCGGCTTTACAACATAAGAACTGGCATCAACTGAATAGAGATTGCGTATCTGGGCATCCCATGAAACTGTGCATTTTACAATTCTTGATAAACTAGGCCCGACCTGACTTGGTTTCATTGATGGTCTATATCATAAATGCTTAAAAAATGATTTAATTTTTCTGGAAATTGTCTATTCTTTGTATAATTCTTGGTTCCTGTTTTTCGCTTGGATATACCGGATCTATATTGGTAGGTTTTTTATTCCACGGTGCCGTATTAATGGACAGTCATCCGACTGACAAAAGTGAAGACACGCTTGAATCAGGTCATCAGGTAAGGACTTGGTTTTCTGACTCGGCGGTGTTTTGCATTTCTGTGCGGAAACTATGTGACAACACGTGGAAATCTCCAGGAATGGGAAAACAATGGCAAAGAGGGAAAGTAATAGATGCGTTGGCATGTTATTGCTTGGGAAAAAATGCCATGTCCACCCAAGGCCGGATGACATTCTTTTTTGGTTTAATCTGGAAATTATATCCTGTCAAATCTTCATGCATAATCTCTGAAAGATTTAATTTAGTAAAACCGAGTCTTTTTACTATTGGATTTTTTGGGTACAAACCTTGACAAGCTTTTCAGTTCCACTGACAATTCCAATCCTCTGATGTGGTTGGTCTGGATTCTTCCAATCTTTGTCTTTATGCTATATGGACAACGAATCCAGCTCCAAGTTACGTCCTCTGAAATCAACAAGGGGCTTGAGAAAATAAAGTCATATCGAGATGATACCAGAAAAGACCTAATCACTTATGTGAAGAACACTGTAAACCCGTCTGTAGATCCTACTACATTACTTGATAGATATTTTGAGTACTTTACAATAATGCCCGTTGATATGGATCCTAATGGTATAGTGCCAAAGATAAAACACATCATGAGAACAAGGGAAGACTCGACCCGTGAACAAGTAAAAAGTCTGTCTCCTAACATCAGTCATACTCAGGCAAGTCAGATAATCAATATCCTTGAAGCGGTAACCACACTGCACATGTTGTACAAGATGGTGCGACACTTTTTCCTTACTGCAAAAAAGCAAAACAACTTTCCATTGATATTGCCATTACAAATGATGATGCCATTTATTCTAGAAGAGGCAGAAGCACTCAAGGTTGCAGTCTCTGCATTCAAACAGGGACAGCCAATAGGGGATGGAATAGGTCCAATGATTGTTGGAAAAATGATGCTTGGTACAGAAAAAAAGACTGTTGCACTTGAAACTGTTATGAGCGAAAAAGACTTTGAGGGAAGAAAACTGTGTCTTCTAAAGGCAGAAGGTCCGGCTGCAACAGTTGGAAGGCCTGCAGATGCACTTGAAAAAATGATCTCTGAAAACAAACCTGATATCATAATCATGGTGGATGCTGCGTTAAAACTGGAGGGAGAAGATACTGGCTCTATTGCTCAAGGTTTTGGTGCTGCAATAGGAGGAGTTGGCACTGAAAGGTTTCAGATAGAAGAAGTTGCAACAAAGTATGGCATTCCAATATATGCAATTGTAATAAAACAGTCAATCAAGGAGGCAATCACTCTGATGAAAAAAGAGATTGCAGATTCTTCTGAAAGTGTGTCTTCTCAGGTCTATGATATCATAAAGGGTAACACAAAGACAGGACAGTGTGCTTTGGTAATTGGGGTTGGAAACACGTTGGGGGTATCACAATGAGGCTTTTCAAGAAAAAAGAAGAGGTACTTGATCCATACACTGTAGAGCAGTGTAACAGCTGCAATAAAACATCCAAGCGCAAATTCAAGGAGGGTGATCATGTATTCAAAATGACTGAGAAATGTGCGTCATGTGGAAACGGGCAGATGATGGTGGCCAAAATTTTTGGCGAAGTTGTCAAATAGTGACATTCTTGGTATCTGCTCATTATTCTTGAAAATATCGATATGTCATGTTATTTTACAACTTTTTTCAAGTATGTTTGTGATATGACATAGGTAGTCTTTTAAGCAATGGTGTGGTACCGTACATGCCAAACATGAAGACTCTGGGTGCCATACTCATTGTGCTGGGTTTGCTTGTATCCATCATTGGATATGGCTTGTATGGAAATGTCATATGTCACTGTGCTGCTCAAACAGGGGGCAGCCCAATTGGGTGTCATTGTACAAGTGTCTTGCAGCAATACATTGGACACCTGCTGGTCTATTCGGGATTTGCAGTGGCAGGCAGTGGGATGATTGTATTCACCAAGTGGTGGAGAAAGAAGATTATCTTTAACTAGAAATCTTAAATCGTAGTCACAAGGGCATTATTTTCTTGCGGGATAAACGTGTGTTCTGCCTGTGCAACTCTTTCCTCGTTTGCCTCTACTAATATTGGATAAGCCCTGACAACTTTGTTTTTGATTAATTTTTCAAGCAACTCTCTTGCAGTCTTTTCGTCATATTCTGGAATAAACCACCTCAGCGCAAATGGTAGCATGTTGAATTTTTGCCATATGAAGTCAATCATCTTGTTTGCATCTTCATCTTTTGTTCTTTTTCTTGTCACAAGTGAGAAAATATTTCGTATTTTGCCTTCTCGCACAAAACCTGATCCTTCAGGAGTGGTGACAAATGGTTCACATGCATATGCTTCTGTGGACTGGAATGAAAAAGAGCCAATGGACCATATGTTTGGTACGGATCTGCCTGCATGGATAGTATACTGTTCAAGAGAATGGCCGCTGAGGTTTGCAATTGGTATGCCTCCCATCTGTTTTGTAGTGTTTTCTATTGCTTTTCCTACGTCACTTGATTTTGCACCAACTCGTATTATTGACATGGCCTCTTTGAGTGCGGATTCTGCAGCCTGTACTAGAAAGTCATACTTTGGCTCATAGCATACGGTTACTGCCGTATCTGCAATGTAACCATTTATCTGAACTCCCAAGTCAATTTTTAAAAGATCTGTATCCTTGACTGTAATCCTGTCATTTGGTTCCGCTGTGTAGTGTGCTGCAATTTCGTTTAGACTGACATTTACTGGAAATGCGCACTTGCCTCCTTTACTAGTGATTTCTTTTTCAATGGAATTGCATATCTCTTCAAGGGTTGAGCCTATGTGGTTTTTTCTCCTGGCATTTTCCCGTACCTCTGCTGCTATTTTTCCTGCATGAATGTAATCTTGTAATTGCAACGATCATGGCTTAATTTGGTTTATTATTTAAAATCATCACATACATGAGAAGATTAAATTGGGGACATTTTTGTGCAATCACATCGGGATCGTGGTCTAGCTTGGTATGATTCGGGTTTTGGGTACCTGAGGTCGTCGGTTCAAATCCGGCCGATCCCATTTTTCATATTGAACTCAAGACAGCGTTATGCTCATCTGCTTAGGATATCATGCATAATTCACAATCACAAAGTGTATCTGGATTATTCTTAGCAAAACACTTGATGTGCTGACCTGCTTGGCATTGTACACATATGGCATTTTTTCCTTCTAGTTTGGAATATTTTGGTGCTCCATCAAAACCAAATCCGCCATCTTGTGGTCCAACCATGCGTTGTATGTTCTTTACCTAGTATTTTTGTATACCCACAGATGTGGTGGTATGTCTATCATTATTTGTTGCTAAACTGCCTGAAATCTGAAAATCTTTCTCAGAATTTAATGCATTGGAGATTCTTGATTTTCTTTTATGCTTTCTTTTCTGTTTATTGTGTAAATTCCAGTCAACATTATGGCAATTGCAGATATCTGGTACAAGCTTACCTGCTCGTGTAAAAATACTGATGCAAAAACAAGGCCAAAAACAGATGACATTGAAAATATCATTATTGTCCTAATTGTTCCAATTCTCTTTAGGCTCTGCAAGAAAAAGTACAGCGATCCACCAAATCCTATTGCACTAAGGAGTATCACATACGGTATCTGTTCTGTGCTGATTACAAGTGGTATTTGCAATACAAGTATTGTCCCAAGTAGAATGGAGCCTCCTATGGCTGATTTTAGTTGGACAAGTCTTGCAGTGTCCATCTTTGTAGATATTATTCTGCTCAGGTTGTTGTCAAGCGCCCACAGTGCCATTGCCCCTAGGATGAAAAAATGCCCTGCATTTAGTTGCAGTATGGATCCTGAAAATTTGATGTTTGTTGTTATGATGACAACTCCTAACAAGACCAGTGCAACTGAAACAAAACCGATTGGCTTTAACCTCTCTTTAAAAAATAATAATCCAAATAATACTGTAAACATTATCTCAACATTTGATAACAGCGAAGTATCTGTCGCACTTGACTGATGCAAGCCTACAAAGTACAAATAAGGAGCAGCAGCTGCACCGCACACTGATATTGCAACAAGTATGACATAATCTTTCTTTGAAAGTAATATCTTGGATTTTTTTGATATTGGTGTAAACACTAGTGCTGCAATAAGATATGCTATTGATGAAAGAAGTAAAACATTGATGTTTGATATTATTGGCTTTGCAATTGTAGGTACTGCACCAAATAGAACTGAAGCAAGTAATGCTGATAAGTATCCGATGATTTCTTTTTTGTTCATTTCCTGACTTGTGATTCAGGCGTATTATTATTTGAACAGAATGCAATTAGTTATTATCCGACTTTGACTGATTATGGTAGCCAGGCGATGAAGAAGAGTTAGAGACATGACACAAAATGATTGTTAATTCAGTGACTCTGAGTACTGGCAATAGCTATTTATTGAAACATTCTAGTCCTAGATTAAAATGAAGTTTGAGAAACGTGAAATTCTCTTAATTGTTGGAATCTTGTTTCTAATGATTGGCATGATGGCGTTTCTCCCACCTGTCATTGCTTTGGTGATTGCAGTTTTAATTTATTTTGGAATCAGGGTATTTGTAGGAAGGCGAAAAAGACAGATTCAAAAAGAGGTTGGCCAGGGCATCTGTGCTATATGTGGAGCAAAAGTTGTTGACGGTAAATGTCCAAAATGTGACATGGCCTAGAAGTTTGTTGTTTATTTTGGTATGAATTCTACGTACGACTTATAATGTTTGCAGAGGATCTTTTGGCTATGCAGATTAAGGCATATTGGGCATTAACAACTAGCTCAACTTTTGTACCAGTAACACCTAAAATTACAAATCTGGCCTTGAAATGGTAATACAGATGAAATATGCTAGCATTTACTCTATTGTCGGAATTCTCCTCTTACTTGTAGTTGGACAGGGTTATACAGCAAGTGGACAGACTGTTTCAATTGCAAACCATGTTGTCATCAATGAAGTTGAAGTAAACCCGTTAAGCGATGATACAAAATATCCTGCACAATGGGTTGAACTGTATAATCCAACAAACTCTCCTGTAAATATTGGTGGTTGGACGATTGGTGCAACTACTGGGCTAAAACAAGTCTATGTCATATCTTCCGGAACTATGATTCAAAGTCAACAGTTTATTGTGTATCATTATGTCCCAATATGGTTCCCACATGCTGGTGCAGTGATACAACTCAAAGGCCCTGACGGTACTATATTGGATCAAACTCCGCCACTTTCTGATACCCAAGGGGATGGTAACACATGGCAAAGAATCTATGATGGACAAAACACCGGTTCCCAAAGTGACTGGGCATACAAGACTGGAACTCCAGGGTTTTCAAATGGAAAACCACCGACAACAACTACTGTAAACCAACTTTCAATTTCTATATCGTCTGACAAGCAGGGATATACCTTTGGAGACTTTGTCAACATCAATGGACAAGTTTCACAGCTTGTCAAAGATCCTGCAGTGTCATCAATCCCGCAAACTGTTAGTATAGTGCTGTCAGGACCGCAAGGGTTCAAGAAAACATTTTCTCTCTATCCTGGAAATGATCTGAAATTTGCAACATCTACAAAAACTGATCAAGTTCTGGGATTTGTTGAAGGGACATATACAATTTCTGCATCATATGGTGGCGCACAGGCATCTTCGACATTCTCACTTGGCTCAGCAGCATTTGTTCCCCCGACACAAGCTGCTGCAACAACCATGGTGGTATCAACAGACAAGTCAAACTATACTGTTGGACAACCCATTATTTTGCTTGGTACTGTCTCAAATGTGATTCCGCTGACTCCTGTACAATACAAGGTCTATGATCCAACTAATGTCTTGATATACCAAGGAACACTATTTCCAGATGCACAAGGAAAAATAACTTCTGTAAATGCATATCAAAGCAGTGTTGGCAGTTCTGGACTGTCTATTAACAGTGTAAGTCCCGTATATGGAATATATCGAGTAACTGCTACGTATGGCGGTGCATCTGCTCTTACTAACTTTGTATTAAATCCTGCAGGAATGCAGAACCAAGCAATTTCTGTGATTACTGATAAACTTGTTTATGCTCCGGGGGAAACCGTGTTAATCAGTGGAAGTACAAAACTGGCCGGATTGCAAAATGCCGGGCTTGCACCATCTGTTGAAATACGCCAAGCTTCTGTTACAAATGAATCTAGACCAATACCAGTATCTTTCGATATTAAGGATTTTGTGAACATACAATCAAGCAACAAATTCACGTACAAATTTACTATACCTGCTTTGTCTGATCGAATTGGAAATTATGGGGTAACTGTCTCTTCACCTTTTGGAACCGCATATGTTAGCTTTGCAGTATCTAGTAATCCATCCACTTATGTTCCAACAAACAATGGGTCATTTTCACTAAGCACAGACAAGTCTGTGTATGCATATGGTGATTCCATGGTTATTTCAGGCCAAGTCAGACCTGATTTGATATCTGGTACTGGTGTACAAGTTAAGATATCTGTCTTGAATTCTAATGGAATTCAGATCATGTTTCAAGGTAGTACAGTTCTTGGTGGTGCTACAGTAGGTGCAGCATCTGGTGGAAGTGGCAATACACCTGGTCCTGGTGCTGTTGAATCTTATGCTCCTGTACCATTATCCCTCTCCGCACTTCCTGATGTGAATGGGTATTATTCTATAAAACAAAATGTTGTATCGAATATTTTCAGCCCTGGTACTTACACATTGTCCGCTCATTATGGTTCTGCTTATAAAACAACATCCTCTTTTACAGTTTCTAATTTCATTGGTACTGGTGATCAAGGATCAATATCTGCAAGTACTGACAAAAAAGTCTATGGAATAGGAGACACTGTTAAGTTGTCTGGACAGGTTTCAGCACTGACAGACGCATCATCTTCTACACTGAGTCTAGTAAAGCCTGATGGTGAACAAACGTCATTTCCATTATCTGTTAACAATGGTGTCTTTTCATGGACTTGGATAATACCAAGTACTGCAAAAACTGGTACTCAAACAATAACTGACAGGTCAGTTTCTCCCGTATTTGATCCTACAATCAATGTTTATGGTATTTACAGAATAAAAATAACTTCAGCTCATGCTAGTTCTGATCTATTCTTCCAAGTCTCTAAGAATCCTCAGCCAAACCAAGACATTGCCCCTATTGTATTGATGACTGACAAGACAGATTACCTGTCAACAGATGTGGCAAAAATCTGGGGAGAAGTTATCCCAATACAAAATGCTGCATCACAAGACACTTCATCTACAGTTCAAGTTTTGATTTACTCGAATGATGGACAGCAGATATACCGTGGTGACGCTACTGTCAAACAAGGTGGGCAGTATTATGTTACAGTACCATTCCACACCGGTATATGGAAGACTGGTACATACAAGGTCTATGTCCAGTACCTGACAAATAAAGTGATTGGAACATTCAACGTAACTGATCCATTTACCACAAGTTCTGATAAATTACAACTCTTTATGACTACTGACACTGACAAATATCTACCTGGTCAAACTGTTCTCATAACCGGACGTACTAGCTATATTATTTCTATCAATGATGTAGATCTTGCATTTGGTTTGACAAATGATACTAAAATTAATGAAGGTCAAGTCATGTCGCTGAAAGGAAATGTGGTGCCTAAAGCTACTGTGGCATTTGATCAATACGGATCATTTAGTTATGACTATAAAATTCCAGTCAACACTGTACTTGGAAATTATACTATCATTGCTCAGGTGCCATTTGGAGCATACAATGCATACTTTAACGTGGTAGACAAACTACCTCAACAAATAGTTCTTGAACAAAATGAAACCAATGCAACAGCTTCCACTGGTACAAACCAGACTAATTCCACAAGCACTCCTATAATCACTGCACCTCTAACCATAGGCCCAACTCAAAAGCCCAAGTCAACTAACATGTTTGTAGAAAAAACAAATTCCATCTCTGAATCTGTTGTTCCAGTAAATCTTTACTCAAAGTCAGTTGGAAATACAATGTATTATCCACAAAAACTCGATGGTCTTCTTAGGGTAAACCCTGGTGATGAAAACTCTGTCAGTGTCAAGATAAGTTCACAGGATGGCACATGTATAATTGGACCTGATGCGGGATGCAAAGTAATCCAGTCTACGGTCCATTCAGGCTCACTATATCAAACAGTTACTGTGGGTGGCATGGACTATCTTGTTGGCTATACTGGAACAGGGGTAAGGGTAGAACAATTCAGTGTAATGCCTGCACATTCTGGTGATACGATACCTGATGGACAATGGGGCGTTGAAGTGATCAAAAAAGACCAAGTGACCAGGTTCTATTACCAGGTTACATATGCTAGCAAATAGTTTTTTCAATCTCAAACAATTTATTGCTTACATGTCTTTTCCTGATATGATGCAGATTCAAGTGCTAATGTTTGAACAAGATGACCCTTCAAAATGCACAGCTGCAAAACTAGTAAAGTTTGGCATTGCAAAACGAATCAAACATCTCACAGGAAAAGACATGATCCTAAATCCATTTGCAAAAGAGTTTGTTCTAAAATCCGACAGGGACCTGACAAAATCAATCACTGGGATTGACTGCTCTTGGGATCTTGCACAAAACATGTTTCTCAAAAGATTTGTAGGTCTGTCAAGAAAACTTCCGCCATTGCTTGCTGGAAATCCTGTCAACTATTCCAAGGTTGGCAAACTCACAACTGCTGAAGCAATAGCTGGTGCTCTGTATATTATGGACTATGGCGAACTTGCAGACTCTATACTTGGCAAGTTCAAGTGGGGACATACATTTTTTGATCTAAATCAATATCTGTTGCAAGACTATGCTAATGCAAAAACCGTAGATGATGTAAATGTGACAGCACAAGAATATGGTCTTATGCCGTGATCTTTACTTGCTGATATGACAGTGGAATATTTTTTAGATTTTTGCTGAAAAATATTCCTCGTCGGAAGGTGCCTTTTTGACTGGCTTGAATCTGTATAGGCTGCGGTATATTTTGTAGATTACCCTGTTTTCCTTTAATCTTGGTGCAATCATTTGCCAAAAGTATCTTGCCTTGATGCTTGCAAATCTTGAATCTCTGACTACAAATACACTGTAGCGGGATTTTTCTACGATCTCCATTGTTCTGGGACTAAATGCCTGCTCTGATTGGTTTCCTGCTCCTACAATTACAATCTCTGGGTTCCTGTTTAGGTTCTCAAGCAAGTCCTTTGTGATCTCAGAGCTTGTTGGGTATACTCTTTCAACTGGCACTTTTCTGAGATCCAAGTCAAACATTTTTTCGTTGATCCTACTCAAAATGTCTCTTTCTTCCTCTGGGGATTCTACTACACCACGTATGATTCGAATCTTACTTCCAAGAACATTTGAAAATGCATGCGCCACTTCAATTCCCAAATCAGAATGTCTTCCCTTGTCATATGAAACTACTATGTTGGGAATCTCTTGCTCAAACTCTTTTTTGATGCTCACTCCAAGTATGTCACATGTTGCAAGTGAAAGCAATTTTCTGTTGTTTCTAAGATCAAAGAAATCCATGATGAGTAGGTTTATCCCTTGTTCTTCTGTTGTTGCAAGAATTGCTTCCGTGTTGTCATGTGATAACCTGACTAGATATCTATGGTCTGAAAAGCCTGGCATGTTTTTGAGCTCGTCAAATGTCTTCATGATTGGTTCTGCAAACCTGTGGCCCATTGAGAGTGGTATCTGCAAAGGAATTGTTGCTACATTTAGTAGGGATATCTCGCCATCCTTGTCCTTTGCAATGGCAGATGCAATCTTGACTAGTTTTTCAATTGTCTTTTTGTTAAAGACCACCATTATTCTGTAACTTTTTCTTTCTGCAGGTCCAATGTTTGCAACAAGTGGTGCATAGTGGTCGATCTCTTTTTTGGATATGTACAACTTGTAAACTGAAAACCCGATTAGTATCCAAATGATTGCAATTGCCCAGCTTAGTGGATTATAAATTAACAGAAAAATAGCAAGCCCTGCCTTGCAGATTATTCCTATGATTGGCATGAGGGGAAACAGCGGAATCTTGAATCCATAATCAAGTTTGTGACCATATAATCTTCTGATGTTGATTCCTGCCCAGTTTACTTGGGTGAACAAGAAAAGAAACATGACACCTGCAACAAGCGCAATCTGTTCAAGTGGGAGCCATGATGCCATTATTAACATGATAAACCCTGATGCAATTATTGCAAAATGTGGTGTATGATATTTTGAGTGAATAGAACTAAAGATGTATGGTAAGTTATACTGTCTGCCCATTGCAAATGAAACACGACTTGACGAAAATGTGGTAGCACTAAGTGCTGCCACACTTGAAACAAGCCCTCCTACAAAAACAAGTGTTGTTCCATATGGGATTAAATATTCTGCAGCTTTTGCAATTCCGACATCTTTGTTATCTCCAATGAATTGCCATACTTCTTTTCCAACCTTTGATGAATCAATTCCTCCAAGAAAAACAAAAGTGAATACTATGTAAAGCACAGTTACTATGCCAAGCGTCGTGAAAATTGCTCTTGGTATGTTCTTCTTTGGATTTTTTACCTCTTCTCCGGCCTGTACGATTATCTCATAGCCTTCAAATGCAATAAACGTAATTCCCATTGCCAAGATAAATCCAGTTATTCCTTTTGGAACAAAATGCTGAAAGTTTACTGCCCAATCATGATTGACAAAACTCATTCCATAAATTCCAGATGATATTAACACAATGATGATGACTATCTGTGTGAATGTGAGACCATTCCCAATTTTTCCTGTTAGTGAAACACCGCGATAATTTACATATGTGAAAAGCACTATTGATAATATTGCAATAATTTTTTCTATTGGAATTCCAGCATATTGCGCCGAAGCTCCTATGCTTGTCAATATGCTTCCAAAGAAATCTCCAATTGAAACTGCATACAAGCTTCCTGCTATCATGTGGGCAAACCAAGCTATCCAACCGCTGATGAATGCATTTGGTCTTGGAAGTCCTTCTTTTACCCATCTGTAGCCTCCTCCAGCTTCCGGAAACGCAGAACCTAATTCTGCATATGTCAAGGCTGTAAAGAAACTGATTATTCCACTTGCAAGAAATACGATCAAAAGTGATGGTCCTCCTTCGTGCATTGCGGGGCCTACTAGATTGAAGATAGAACCTCCAATCATTGATGCAATGCCTATCATTGTTATGTCAAGTAACGAGAGGCTTCGAACAAGTCCTGCGTGTGAATCGTGTTCCATTTGATCTATTCGTGAAGGGCTGACTGGTCGAATAAATCTCTACTTGTAGAATTATGGTAATCATGAATGACTTTTTGGCAAATTCTGGTATTGTTGATTACTGCATTTTCTCTTGGTCCTAATGCTAAAATAACTACTTCATTGTTAGATGTCAAGTGCGAGCCGGTGAACGATCACTGCCACGGCAGAGGAAACTCCTCCCTCCATGCAGCAAGTGTGATCCGGAGACGGATAGTCAGAGATGATTGGCAACAGCACAGAAAAAAATCCGACCTGGCGTACTGTGATGGTAAAACCTGAGGTTTCCAGTATAGGAATGAAAAATCTGTCCCACGCGGAGAAAGGCCAAATCAAACAATAAGCGCTGCACTTTGTTTAGGTAGGCCGCATAGCGTAATATCGTGAAAACAGAAGGAGGGTTACGGCTGGCGCGCACTTTAAAATAAAATGCAAAAATATTTTTTTAAAAATATTTACTCTTTCTTTTCTTCATCGAACTTGTCTGCCCAGTGTTTTCTGTCTTCATACTGGAATGTTGGTGGTGGGCTGTTGTCTACTCCTCTCTTTAATGATTCTTTCATCTTTCTATTGCTAAACCAGAATACTCCTGCTGCAATCACTGCCGCAAATCCTGCCATTACATATATCGTCATGGTTGAAAGGCCTTGGGCTGTTGTAGTACCTCCACTTGTAGATGCTCCACTGGTTGTTGAAATTGCTGGGTCTCCTTGGACTTCGTATCCATTTGCATGACCGTCTGCATCTATTGTCCCTGAACTTGCTCTTTCAATTACTGTCAAGTGGTATTTTGCATCTGCTGTAAAGTCAACATCTGTGTCTTGTGGTTTTAATGATCCTTGATACAAGTCACTTTGTCCATATGCGAATCCTGTAACTGCTACTTTCTGTCCGCCATATCCATATCCTACTGCATCACTGAGTGTATATGCTGGGTCAAAAAGACTATTCCACTTTTCAATTGGGTATGACACTAGTGCACTTGCATCAATCAAGTTTGATTGTAATGTGGTCTCTGCTGCTGTGCCCTTGAGTACTGTATATACATCTGGTAACTGGTTCTGTATTATTCCTAGTGGGGAATTGATGTCCAAGTCTCCAAGTTTTGAAGAGATCACCACTGGACCTGTCATTTTGAATCCCATCCATGATATGTCAAATACTGTGGGAACCGTTCCTTCTCCCTTGCTGAGGAGGTAACCATTTAATGTTGGAGTTAATGTTATCTTATAATCAATAGTGGCGCCCTTGTCATCACCATTTATCTGAACTTGGTAATCTAATTTTAGACTAGAAATTGTCGCTGTGGTTTTTCTGTCGGTTGCAAACTCTGTGTTTATGTTTTCCATGAATGCTTTGATGCTAGTATTATTGTCAGAAGTATCAGAAAATGACACTGTCATGTTCTTGCCGTTCAAAAGATCCTTTAATTTTCCGCCGCCTGAGTAGTCTATTGCGACGTTCTTTGTAAATTTGAATTCTGGTGTGATTGGAGTTCCTGCCATTGGTAAATATGCATTAAAATCTACAGTTGCAAATATTGGAGAAACTGTTCCTAAAACCAATAGACCCAAAATTGCTGATGCTAAAAGGAATCTCTTAGTCACGGATGTGAATTTTCTTCAGGATAGTAATAAATCTTAGCATTGATTTTGACAAATGACAATTTTTATGCCATGCATTGGCAAGAGTAATATTTAGTTGGTGTAAGTTACTAACTTCACGGTGCAAATAAAAAAATGATTACAATTCTTGCAGGTGGAACAGGTTCTGTTAAACTAGTACGTGGTATAGCAACTCAAACTCGAGATATTTCTGTAATATCAAATGTTGGCGATAATTATTGGCTGTATGGTCTATACATCTGTCCTGACATTGATACAATTCTCTACGGCTTGGCAGATATTTTGGATACTGACAAGGGCTGGGGAATAAAGAAGGATACATACGGATTTTTACGCCAAATGGAAATGCTCGGAGAAGAAAATTGGTTCAACATTGGTGACAGAGATGCTGCAATCCACCTCTTGAGAACTAATATGCTCAAAAACGGAAAGAACTTGTCTGATATTACAGAATGGATGTGCCAGAAATTTGCAATTGATGTAAAAATTATACCAGTTACTGATAACAGCGTAGAAACAAGAATTGTTACAACCAAAGGAGATCTTCATCTTCAGGAATATTGGGTAAAACATAAAGGCCAAGACAAAGTTGATGGGATAAAATACGTGGGTGCTGACAAGGCGCGCGCAAATCCTGCTGCAGTAAATGCAATCCATGATTCAAAATTGGTAATAATTGCACCAGGTAATCCTCTGACTAGCATTGGACCAATATTGTCCATAAAGGGAATCAGAAAAGAATTATCCAAGTCAAAGAAAAAAGTTGTAGTTGTCAGTCCTCTGATAGGAAATACTGCAATCAGCGGTCCTGCAACAAAATACATGGAAGCTGCTGGAATGGAAGTTTCAGTTTATGGTCTTGCAAAAATGTATTCTGAAGTTGCATCACACATGGTGATTGATTCTTCAGATAGATTGCTAACTAGAAAAATCGAAAACTTGGACATGAAAGTTTATGAAACCAAGATAAAGATGAAAGACAAAAAGGATGAAGAAGCACTTGCATCCTTTATCCTAAAACAAGTACATGTCTAATTTGCGCATTGGCGCAATAATTCCTGTAAAGACTTTTTCACGAGCCAAGACACGTCTTAATCTATCTCCAGAAAAGACTGAAAAAATTTGTAGGCTAATGCTAGAGTCTGTTTTGAAAACTGTATCACAATCTGATGTTATTGAAAAAATAGTTCTTGTAAGCAAGGATGAGAATGCACTTGATATTGGAAAAAAGTTTGGCGCACATGGAATCTATGACGAGTCTGAGCAAGGTGTAAACAGCGCAGTCTTGCTTGCAGACAAGTATCTCACACAAGAGGGATTTGAGGGAACAATGGTATTTCCACAGGATATTCCATTGATGGAACCTGGAGACATACACACTTTATCACAAATGAGGACATCTGAGAGGTGTGTCCTTGTGGTTCCGTCACGAAAATTTGATGGAACTAATGCCTTGTTTAGGACTCCTCCAAGTGTGATGGAGACACACTATGATGAGGACAGCTACAAGATACACCTAAACACTGCAGAAAAAAGAAATGCAAAATCTGCGTTAGTGTTGATTCGAAGAATGATGCTTGACATTGATGACCAGTCTGATCTGCGTTTCATTTTATCATTTTCTGAAACTGAGATTGCACACTCGCTTAGAAAAATTCTTGATTGATTCTACGATATTTGTCTGGTAGATATTTTTCTTGATTCTGTGTATTCTAGAATTTTTATCGTTATGGCAAGTATTCCAGTGCCAACTAGTATTACCTCAAGAGTGTTGGAAAATGGATTTGATGAATCATTTATCGTTGCACTCTGGCTAAGGCCTGAGATAAAATACAAGTATGAAAACAAAAAGTAGTTTGTGGCCCAGTGAATAAGTACTGCTGGAGCAAAACCATATCTGACATAAACCCACCCAATTATTATTCCTGCAACTGTCGCCTGTGTTACCTTTCCAGGACTCCATGGTGTGCCTGAAATTATGTGCGCTACACCAAAGAGCAATCCGATAGTTATGATAAGAATCATCGGTCTTTTGTAACTTGAAATGTCAAGATACTTTGAAGGCCTCCACAGGGACTTGAAAAATACTTTCCATGATGCACTATGTGAAAACATTAGAAACAGAGGAATTCCAATCAGGAGAACTCTAAACCCTGTCTCTTCAGTCAAAGGCGATGTGCCAAGCTGAAAGAATCTTATCAAGTCATTGCTGGACGCGGGTGATTCGATTTTTACTCCAAAGCTTTGCTGTATGGTCTCAATTATTACAGAAAATAAAATCAGGATTGAAAACCATGCCATCATGTTGACTAGCGCATTACCTCTAAGATCTTTTAATTTGTTTGACATCATGTTTGAGAGAGTCTTGAGCAGTGAATCTTCTGGACCAAAATATGATACTGAAAACAATATCAGAAAAATTGCCCATGCAATGATGAATGCATCGCCCATCTCAAAAGAGATGGGAACCTTGTAGCCAATTCCGCCCAAAAACAAACCAAGACCGTCCATTGGATATTGGTAGTTGATGTCTTTTCCAATGTCTGAATTGTACATGACATATGCGCCAATTGGAAATGATAATATCATCACTCCAAATATTACTGATAAAAGTCCGGAATATGGAATGAAAAGAGTTTTTATGATTTTATCTATTGTTTGCAAACTTGATTATCAATGAACTTCAATGCTAGCTTCAGGAAATCCAAGCTTCACAAGTGTTGTTTTTATTGTGTCCCTGTGATCACCTTGTAGAAATATGTAGCCTTCTTTTACAGTGCCACCGCAAGCATAACGCGCCTTCAATTCTTTTACAACTTTTCCTAGATCATTCATTTTTGGATTTATCCCTTCGATCATTGTTCCTTTCTTTTTGAAACGTCTTTCTTCAATTCTAACAACAATCTGTGTTTGATCTTTTTCAAGTTCGCCACAGGCGCATAAATCATTAGGAAGTCCGCAAGTGTTGCAGATTACCGCCATTCGAAATAAAAAGTCGCGATCCTACTATTAAGCCTTGTTTATCCCTCTATGTTTTTTTATTTGATTGGGTATGTCATATCGTGTCAAAAGATCTTACAAAAAAAGCAGTTGAACTGTTGCTAAGCGGAGCCACATTGGTAAGTGATCCTTGTCCATATTGCAAGGGCGTTAGAGTGATGAAAAATGGCAGTGCATTATGTGTTAGCTGTGGCAAACAGGCAAAAGAAGAAAAAGTTGAATCGATCTTGACAAAAACAGAAAATACTGGTGGTACCACAATTGAAAACCTGGATCAAAAATTAAAGGATCTAACAGTTGAGTTGCAATCAGAAAAGGACTTTGAGAAACAAAAACAGATCTTGCATACCATGAATGAGATAATCGCAATTAAAGAGAAACTAGGGGTTCGCTAGGCACAAAAAGGTATTTATTTAAAGATCCTTGAAGCAGAAACATTATGAGCAGCAAAAAATCTGCACCATTGCCAGCATCAAGCGCAGGACTGCTAAGATTCTTTGAGGATGAGACTAAGGGATACAAGTTAAAACCAGAGGTGGTGGTAGCAATACCTGCATCTTTGATTGGAATTTCGTGGATTCTCAAGTTCTTCTTCTCGCCATGACGGAAAGCTCAGATGATGTATCCCGTATTCACAAGCGGTATACTCTAACAACATTTACTCCTACTTCACACTATGTCTCTCTTGCAATCTCTATTGCAGTTGCGTGTGTCATAGTTGCAGTATCTTACATAAATTATTTCAAGTCCCCTGGCCAACTAATGTATGCAATTCCTATTGCGATTGGAGTGCTTGTAGTTACACAATTGCTTGACCCAAAAATTCTCAAGACAGAATATTCAAAATCAATACACATGTCCGCATTTGGAACTCTCTTGTGGCTTGTAACAATTCTATGTGGAATTCTTTCTAGCTATGTCTTTTCAAAACCTGAACTGCTTCCAGTTTACATTACAGAAGGAATGTTCTTGTTTGCAAGTTTTCGAATTGCAATATTTACATCTGTACTTGGAGCAAAGCTAAAGACTGCTTGGATAGTCTGTTTGCTTCAACCACTTGCAGTCTTTCTTGCATTTGTTCCAACAAACATGTGGGTTCCAATGCTCTCTGACCCAAAAGCAATTGAATATGGAATTGTATTTTGTGTCCTTGGAAGCATCTGGACTTTGCTAAGTGACAGAATTGCAGGGAGCGGAAAACTCTCAAGCACACATGCATTTTTGCAAGCATATCTTGCAGCATGGACAAATGATGATCCAGTTCCAATGGAATCCTTGATGGAGAAACGCTCCGAACCATCAAAAGTGTCAACATTTCAAATTTTATTCAAGACAACAAATCAGGATTGCAGACTTGTCATACCTGACTTGCATCCTGGACCGTTTCACCCAATAGGTGGAAGCAACATTCCATATCTTATTTACAAAAATCTTGATTCATCTGCAATGGTGATGCACAGCATCTCTGATCACGCACTTAACCTTCCTTCAAAATCTCAAGTTGACTTGTACATTACTAGTCTACAGAAAAACTTGAAAATCCAGCAAGGGTCAAAGAGCACAAAACCTGTTACAATCCAGGTAAACAAGGCACGAACAACTGGATTACTGTTTGACAAGACTGCAGTATTGATTCTCTCACTTTCTCCACACGGGATGGAAGATATTCCATATTATATCAAATCAGACCTTGAGCAGTACGGTAAGAATCGTGGATATGAGCGAGTGCTAATTGTTGACAGTCACAATGCAATGGGAAAAGAAATTGAAAAACTTGATGCAGATGATCTTCTAAATGCTGCAAAATCAACACTTGATACTTTGATTACAAAAGAGACTTTACCTCTGGAAGTTGGCTATGCAAACTCTGAGAACCTGAATTTTCAGGCAGATGACCTTGGACCTGGAAAAGTTGCAATCATGTGCTTTAAGATTGGCGATGAGAAATTCTTTCTTGCATGGGCTGATGCAAATAATATGTTAAACGGATTGCGCGAAGAAATTGCAAGTCATTTTTCAAAGATTGGGTACAACTTTCTTGAAATCTGTACATCTGATACACATTACAAGGCACGCACTGCCAAAAATAAGCATGGATATTTTGAGTTTGGAAGTCTGTCAAAAGCACCTGATGTTACATCATGGTTTACTGATCTTGCCAAAAAGGCAGAACAGACTACATCACCTACGTCCTATGAGCTGCTAGAAAGTGAAACAAATGTCAAGGTCATGGGGGGAAACCAGCTTGAACTTTATTCAAAATCACTTGACAATGCAATGCGAATCACCCAGGCGTTTCTCTTGATAACTACTGGATTTTTCATATATACAATGTTCTAGCTCTGCATCTCTTCTAGATTTCCGTAAAACTCATCACAGAATGAATCAAGCTGGTGGATTGGAATTATTGGAACTTTATCAATAAACTGTACACTATGCTGGTATAGTGTGACAATTGCAGGAATTGCTCCCCTGACTTTGTGTTTTGATACAAACTGCTTGGTCCTGATCACCTGCTTTCTTACTGCTTCTTGTAGTGCTGACTGGGTCATGTTGTTCCAGTGCTTGCAGTCAATTAGTATGGCAACATCTGACTTGATACCAATCACGTCTATCTGCATCCTTGGGTTTTTCAAGATTACATTTTTTGTTACATCAAAATCTCTTTTCTCAAGAACCTCTGCTGCAAGTGACTCAAAATCCTGCCAGTCTAGCATGCGGGAGATCTCGTCAATTGGTGCACCCATGCTGATTGCAAGAATGCTTGTCTTTAGCTTGTCCGAATCTTCAAACTGGATCTGACCTTCTTCATATCTTCCAATTCCATTTTGCATAAAGTTGTCTAGTATCTCTTTTGCCATCTCTTCACTGGTACTAGTTGCCATGCTGAAATCCTTGACAGATAACCCCCCTGAAATTATTCCGGGTATTCCTTTTACAAGTGATCCAAGATTCATTATTGTATATTTTTTATTTCTTTTATAAAATACTATGCAGCTAAATCATGTTGATTCCGGAAAACTTTTGTTCAACTTTTTTTGCGACATGATAAATATCGTGGACCACGGTTAAATACAGTTCATTGAAAAACATATCATGAAATTCATGCTAGTTCTGCTGCTAGCACTTTTTGTTTTGGGACCTGTAACTGTATTTGGGGAAAAGGGGACAAATTTTGATAAAGTAAATTTTATCCAATACTCTGATGATAACACTGCAGTTGAAGAAGTAAAAAATGGTCATCTTGACATTTACTATTCTGCAATTCCAATTGACAGACTTGATGACCAGTCAAGGCAAAACCTACAAGTATTCCAATCTGCTGGGACAAGCTACAGTCTTTTGATAAACCCTGAAGTCTCTGAAAAGTTTAATCCCTTTTCCATACAACAAGTCAGGTTTGCACTAAACTATCTCATAGATAGAGATCTCATTGTTGATGAGGTGCTCAATGGTTATGGTACCCCGATGATATCTGCATACAAGCCATACGACCCTGACTATCTTTTGATACTGGGAGAATTACAATCATTTAATTTCAAACACAATCCTGCACTTGCGGAAAAAATGATATCTGATGCGCTAGAAAAAGCAGGCGCGCAAAAAACTGGAGCAACTTGGTACTATAAATCAAAACCAGTCACTGTAACAATTTTTATTCGAAATGATGATCCTGTCAGAAAATCAGTTGGAGAAATTCTTGCATCCCAGTTGCAGGGTATGGGGTTTGTGGTGAAAAAAGACTATGGTGACCTGACAAAGGCATTCTCTACTGTATATGGTTCTAATCCATCTGATCTAAAATGGAGTATCTACACGGAAGGATGGACAATTGGAGGGTTTGTGCGATATGATTCTGTTCTCACAGCTCAGATGTACTCTCCGTGGTACTCTAGCATGCCTGGATTTAACAATCCATCATACTGGAATTTCCAGGACCCAGAAGTTGATTCTTTATCAAAGGCAATATTTTTTGGAAATTTTACATCATCTGAGCAGCGTGCTAGTCTGATAAACCAGGCAG
The DNA here is from genome assembly GCA_900065925.1 of Nitrosotalea devaniterrae. GTDB lineage: Archaea > Thermoproteota > Nitrososphaeria > Nitrososphaerales > Nitrosopumilaceae > Nitrosotalea > Nitrosotalea devaniterrae. The sequence goes on from LN890280.1 coordinate 633,928, forward strand.
TTGACCGCGGGATACATGACTCTGTTAGGATATTTCTTGCATGCAAGACTGACCAGTTTATCGCAAACAAAAAAGTTGATGGAATAATCAATGACTTTGGTGCAGGGGTGACAAGCAGGTTTACACCAATCAATGCAAGATCAGACTCTGACACGCTGACAATTGGCGTCAAAAAAATATCCCAAGGATCGTGGAACCCAATAGCTGGATTTGTTGATTCAGCAAGCCAACAGATTTGGGGTGCACTAAGTGACCCTGGAAGCTTCAAGAATCCGTACACTGGATATACAATTCCGGTACGCTCTAACTGGGAAGTTCATGCAAAAGGGCCTCTTGATAAAATTGATGTTCCATCTGATGCTATATTGTGGGATGCCTCAAAACAAAAGTGGGTCCAAGTGGGAACTGGAGCCAAGGCAACAAGTGAGGTGACATTTCATCTCAAGTTTGGAAACTGGCACAACAAGATGCCCATGGACATGAATGATGTTTTGTATGGAATTTATTTCATGTACCAATGGGGTGCAGACCAGACAAATGGCACCATGACATTTGATTCTGAATATTCTCCCAAGGCAAACCAGGCTGCAAAGACACTTGTTGGTGTGAGAATAACTGGAAATGATACAATTGAGGTCTACCAAAATTACTGGCACTTTGATGCCGGCGAAATTGCAGACTCGGCACAGGTCTGGCCTGCAATGCCATGGGAGATGTTGTATTCCATGGAAAAAGCGGTAACTGATGGCAAGCTTGCATTTTCAAGATCAGACGCAGTAAGCAAAAACATTGGATGGATGTCATTGATAATACCAAATGATGCAAAAATCATCCAGGCAAATCTTGAAGACTTTGAAAATGAAAAATCCGTTCCGCCTGCACTTGCATTTGTCAATGATTCAAAATATTTCCAATCAAGGTACAATGCTTCTACGTCATGGATTGAAGAGCATGGACATGCTGTAGTAAGCAACGGTCCATACTATCTTGACAGTTACTCTCCTGATGCACGAAAGATAACGATAAAGGCGTTTGATGATTCCACCTATCCATTTGGTGCGGGATATTGGAAAAAATTCGAAGAGGTAAGCATGCCCAAGATACAAAGTGTCCAGGTGCCTACAAGCATATCCGTTGGCACAAGACTTGACATTCCAATATCTGTGACTCCAAATGCTACTGTATACTATTATTTTACAAACCCGCACGGAAAGATAATTGATGAGGGAAACCAGGCATCTCAAAATGGTTCCATGGTAATAACTCTCTTGCCTGAAAAGACAATGAATCTTGATCTTGGCTCAAATGACGTACAGATGTTTGTAGTATCTGATGCTGCATACAAGCCAGACATGTACCACTCTAGTTTTCTTGTAACTTCTGGACCACTCTTAATTCCTAGGGAAAGTATGATTGCAAATACTGTACCACTTGAGACAAGTTCTGGATATCTTGTTGTGGGTCTGATACTTGCAGGTGCTGCTATAGCAATTGTACTTGTTGCAAAAAAGAGGAGAGCAATTCATGGGGTTTAAAAAATTTCTTGTCAAACGCGCATTTACCATGTTTGGCGTACTGATGGCAACACTTCTTGTTACAATAATTCTCGTGGGCTCTAACATGGACTCGATATCAAAACAAAGTGCTGCCCAAGAGATACGACAGCAGGTAACCAACAACAAGAGTCTTCTTTCAAGTTTCAAGACAACAGAGCAACTTGATTCGTATATTGCAAATGAAGTAAAACAAAGGATAACTGCGCTTGGTCTTGACCAGCCATGGTATTCTCCTCAAAGAATTGGTCTATCTATGTACAAAATCTTGACACTAGACTTTGGACATGCCAAGTTTCTTACAAGCGACAGCGGCTCGTCTGATGTCCGGGATATTATAATCGAAAAACTTCCAAGGACAATACTTCTTTTTACAACAGCCACTGTCATTGTATCTGTACTTGGAATATTCTTGGGAACAGTTGCGGCAAGCAAGGTAAATTCTAAACTTGACAAGATAACATCTGGATTTGCAATAATATCAAGCAGCTTTCCTGTCTGGTGGATTGGTGTACTGATGATCTTTGTCTTTGCATTTTTGTATCCAATATTTCCCGCAAGGGCAACCCCTGATCTTTCGGTGACTGATCCTGGATACTGGGGCTCACTCTTGTATCACATGGCGCTTCCCTTGATTACACTTGTAATCATTGGGTTTGGCTCTTGGGCATACTTGGTAAGAAATTTCTTGGTCGGTGTACTCCAAGAGGATTTTATCATGGCAAAAAGGGCTGCAGGAATTGATGAAAAGCGCATACTATACTCACATGCGCTCAAAAATGCGGCACCACCAATAGTTACAATCCTTGCACTAAGCCTGTCTAGCTCCCTTGGTGGCGCAATAATAACAGAGGCTGTATTTGACTGGCCTGGGATGGGCAGGCTATATTTTGAGGCAATCAGCGTCTTGGACTTGCCTGTAATCATTGGTGCAACATATGTTCTGACTGCATTCTTTCTTGTCAGTGTCTTTGTGGCAGATGTCTTGTATGGATACTTTGATCCTAGGGTGAGAAGAGAATGAGTTTTTCATCAAAAGTGGTATGGAAAGAATTTTCACATAGCAAAATTGGAATTGCGGGAATTGTAATACTTCTCGTTCTTTTTTCCATGTCTGCTATTGCGTTTGTAGCAATACCCCTTGATAGTTTCAAGACATGGAACGATCCTGCAAGCTGGTTACTATATCCAAAATCTGCCCAGCCTGCATGGGTCAACTATTTCCAGTCTGAAAAAATTCCAGAACACTTGATACTACACCCTGTAAGGTTATCACAACAAATTGGCCCAGTTAATCTTCTTACAGACTCGTTTACAGTAAATTACCGGTATGATGGATTTCCAAGTGATTTTATCTACCAGTATACTGTACAATATAGCGGATCTCCTTTATTGCAAATGTCTGTGACAAGGCCTGATGGCATTGAGATGAATCTAGTCTCCACATCTTTGCCTTTTGCAAACTCTACTGTATCCTACAGCAGCATGATATTTTCAACACAGGATGTGATTGCAAAAAATGTTGCAAGCGCAAAAACAAAGTATGCCTTTTCACTTGATGATATGTCATCTGAAAAAATTGTCTTCTCGCAACTTGACACAAACCAGATCCTAAAGGGCCAGTATGTTTTCAGAGTTCATTTGTATGATGTATCGGGCAAACCAGTCCTTATCAAGTCAAACTTGGTCTTGGGAGGCAAAGTCTATGGTATCATGGGAACTGATGAGCTGAGGCGGGACCTTTCAGTTGGCCTGCTCTGGGGAACTCCACTTGCACTCTTTATTGGAATTACTGTATCAATTGGCTCTGTTGTACTAGGGCTTGTCTATGGTGTCTATGCTGGATACAAGGGAAGGGCAACAGATGAGGTGCTAATGAGATTCAATGATATCATTTATGTCATGCCTGCACTACCACTCTTGATTATCCTAGCAGTGACTATAGGCAACAGCATATTTCTAATGGTGGGCTTTTTAGTGGTCTTTGGTTGGGTGGGAATTGCAAAGGTATCGCGAAGTATGGCGTTACAGATAAAGACACTACAATATGTGGAAGCGGCAAAACTGATGGGACAAAAAGACTATAAAATAATATTCAAGCATATCCTACCGCAACTTTTGCCATATGCATTTGCAAGCATTGCCATTTCAGTTCCAGCTGCAATTACTACTGAAGCGGGCCTGAGTTTTTTGGGACTGGGTGATCCAAGTTTTCCTACATGGGGTCAGATACTCCATGATGCAAGTTCCTATAGTGCGGCAGCACGTGGGATGTGGTGGTGGATACTGCCTCCGGGAATAATGATTGCAGTAACTGGGCTTGCATTTGTGTTCATGGGTCAAGCAATGGATGGCATCATAAATCCAAAACTGCGGCGTTGATATCTACCCCTGATTTTTCCCTGAAAGGACAACAAAAAACCTCTACTTGATGCTTGAAAATTTAATAAAATCTTGTAGCCGCCTGTTGTCTTACATGGTTACGTTTTGTTGAATTATTTTCTAAAACAGAATTGCTTTAATATTATGTAACGAAATAAACTGACAGATTGAAAACAAGACAGATTTTTGCATTACTCTTTGTAATGATTACTGGTATACTGATGACATCTGGTATCTTGTCTGCTTTTGCATCGTCGGAATCTTGCTCGTCTGATAATAGTGGTGCATGTGTCGCATGGTATTTTGTGGATCAAAATGGTAAACAAGTAGACGTGCCATCTCCTGTCGTAATTGATACTGCACACACTCATGAAACGACAATCAAGTGGTATGTTGTAAGCGAGACTGGCAATGGCGCATTTCAATTCAAGACCATACCACATGTTTCAAGGGGAACTCCTGGCATGATTGAAAACTGCCAATCGTTTCCCATTGAATCATTTAATGGGTCTACTCAGGTTGTAAAACAATACGAATGTACCATCAAGGCAAGTCAAGATGTAGGCATTGGAACATTGGAAATTGATCTAGCAGTAAACAATGGAAAAAGTCTGCCGTTTTATGATGCTAATAACCACTTTGTAGGAACCTCATTCCAATATTCTACTGATGTTGTTGTTGGTCCAAACGCAGTTCCAGAGTTTGGGCAGACTAGTATGCTAGTACTAGTCATTTCCATTGTAGCGATAACTTTGATCTCAACAAAATCAAAACTAAATACGATGTTTCGATAATTTTTAACAAATACTATCAAAATAGATCTCAAAAAATTATGGGATAACCTTAAGAGAAAGTATGGCTAATGGTGGTTTAAGAAATGAAGTATGTATCACAATGGTACAGACAGGTCATGGGCTTGTCGCCTAGGAAGAAAAAGGTCCTATTAGTCTGTCTGTGGTGTATTGCACCAATTGAGATGGGAATTATTACAGGTGCATTTTATCTGGGAAAGCGATTACACCAGAAAAGTGTTGCATTCCAAGTTCCACTACCTCAGTAGATCTTTTGCATCTGAATTCTGGATTTAATTGATTTTAGGACTACCTAAATGCAATGTCATATACTGATTATTGTGCCGTCTTCTGTAACTGGGTCATGCATAAAGTGTGGATATCAAGCAAAACCCAGAAAATACAATTCTATTGATGGCGAAGTTCATGCTTGCCCCAAATGCCATAATGAATTGACTTGACACTTTTATCTTCTGGGTTGTATCTGTGTCAGTTGTTTTAGCTGATTTGCATATCTTGGTCTTCATAGACATTGTTAAATTCACCGTCTAGTCTGATGTATGCTATGAACAAGAAAAAAGCCATGGCTGCATCTATTGCAATCTACAAAATGAGACTTGATCAAGTAAACGAGAAACTCAAAGGACCAAATCTTAGTAATGAACAAAGGTCCACTTTGGAATCTGAAAAACAAATTGCCAGCGAAGAAATGACAAAGCTGGAAAATACAAAATAGGTATTAAACTCAAATCTGTTTTTTATTTTACAGGGCTTGTGTCGTAGGCAAGTCCAAGCCTATGGCATAAAACCATGATAGTAAGTACAAATCAATGCAAAATGAAAATTCGTCATTTTATTCTCAAAGGCAATTGCTAAACGCTAGTACGACCTAATGATTGTATGAAAAAGAAGCCTGAGAACCTCATGAAAAAGGAATATTTGGAATCATATGAGGAATTGAAAAAATCTGTAAAGGAAAATCAAGAAAGACAAGAAAAAGCAAAGACTGTATCTGAAAAATAGCCTATATACTATTGACGATAACTTAGGGTATGACCACTGAAAACATTACTGAGATGATTCCTGAAGTGGAATACAAGCCAGTCAAAAAGATAATCATACACCATATCTCAAAGCATGCCTCTGTAGAAAAATTCCTGACAAATGCAATACCTCCAAACACTCCTTCTATTGGATGGTGTGGTGGATACCTGATAAGTTTTACAAACTTTCCAGAGTCTGATGATATCACAAGAGAGGTACTCAATGGGACTACTCATGTAGCGTCTGTATACTATTGCGAAATGGCAGAATACAAGTCTACAATCAAGACCCAGTACAACCAGGAGATCTCGATAATAGACCAGTCAAATGAAATCCCTGTAGTTGCAATAGCCCAGTTTCTCAAGAAACGTAAAAGCTAGTCGTTTTCATAACTTGTTCTCTTTTCTAATGATATCTTTACAGTTGGTATGTGGCTTGTTTTTGTGCTAGATTTTTTTTATGTAATTGTGACAGTGTTGAACTGGCGAATTATGTTAATTGTGCTATCTGAAAGCCTGATTGTATAAGCCGCTGCATTTGGATCAGTTGATTGGGCTAGAGTCTCTGCAAACTGGGTCTTGTCTTTTCCTCTCTGATACATTCCGCCAGTTTCTTTTATGCACAAGGGAAACTTTTGCAGTTTCAGTCCACTCTGGAATAGATGTGCGATAAACTTTTTGTAGTCTTCAGGCAAGTACCAGTCTGCTTTTTTTTCCTCGCATAACATTATCCATGTGTCAATTGTATTTTGGAATAATGCTTTGCTTCTGAGCTCTTCAAGGGTCATTTTTCTTGTTTAGAAATCTGCTCTCTTCATTTTGGAGCCGCATCTTGGACACATTCCGCCCTTGTATCTATTGTTGCATGCAAGGCAGATGTATTTGACACCTTGACTCTGTCCGAAAAATCCGCCACCGCCGCCAGCACCTGTGTCTGAGCCCATTCCGCCCATGCGCTTGAGTGACCTGTTTCGTAGTACCAACGGGAAGATTATGAATACTGCAAGTGCTATTGCAACTCCTGAAAATGGAGGCCAGTTTAGGTATGATGCTAATAGCTGTATTCCTATGCTAAAAGCTAAAGAACCGAAAAGAAATACGAGATAAGTCTTGTAATTAATCAATGATAGAGGTTACATCAAAAAGCTTATAAATTTTTGTCAGGATTGGTCCGGACTTATTGTGGTTTCAAGTAGGTTGCCGTCTCTGTCATAGGCAAAAATGTCACCGTCTTCATACGGTGATTGTATTATAATCGATACAAAACCAAAAAAATTATGCAAGTCCGTGACTGAGGGTTTTGCAAGGCCTGTTGGGTGTGAGTGGACTGTTCCGATATAGCTAGTATCAAGTGGCAAAAAAGAATGTGGAAATCCTGCAAATGTGGGCCCTGTATGAAAAAACGGTGGAATCACAAGACCGTCGACAAATATGTTACCCTTTCTTGATTTTCCCCTAAGTATCAGAATGCACTCGTTTGGGTGATTCATTTTACAATATGATAAAATTCCGTCCCTGACATCTTTTTTTATCGTTACACTTCGCCTGAGTTTTTCTTTTTTGGAGAATATCAACTGGAATTATTTCCGTCTAGTTACTAATTAAGATGTGATGGTATAATCACTTGAGTGAGACTTTGGAGTTTGTCAGCCTTGCAAGGCCTGATTCTAGTTCTTCTATATTCTTTGACAGGGAATGGTTGCCGTCCTTTATCTCTGACTCTAGTTTCTTTTTGACTGATTCAATGTTTGCAAGATCTGCCCTTGTTTTTACAAGTTCATGTTCTTTTGACTCGAGTGATTTTATGTCAAAGACTGCCAAATCTTTTTCCAACGCTGATACTTTACCAGAATATGATTCCTTTAGTTTGATAAACTCGTCAAGCCTTGATATTGTCTCCTGGACCTGTTCTAGTGACTTGTCTGCATCCTTGACAGAAATAGAACCTGACACTATGGATTTTTCCACTGCTTCTAATATCTGAATTATGCCAGTCTTGTTCTGTGGAGAGATTACCTCATACGGGTTTGCAACAAGCTCGTCCATCATCTTTCTTACCGGCTTTTCAAACGACGAGATGTAGCTGTATCTTCCAAGGGGCCTTGAGATCTTTGAGAATTGGAAATCTATGACATTTTTTACTTCTGACTTTTCAGATGACATGGAATCTATCTTGTGTCGTATCTCTGAGAATTTAGAGTGGGCATCGCTTGATTTTAAATCATGAATCTGTTTTTCAAGGCTTGAGATGGTATTTTTCAGGGTGTTTATTTCTGATATGATTTGTGACACTCTCTCGTTTTTCTGTGATATTGAATTTCTATACTCTGCAATTTTTTGACCTTTATCAATGATATCCTTGCTTCCTGCCCTGAGGTTTTCTATGAAATTAATTGATGACTGTAACTGGTTTCTGCTTTTTGCAACCTTGGCAATCTCATCTTTGAGATTGTCTGCATATTTTTTTGCAAAGATGTGGATTATTCTAGAGTTTAGTCCGAGGACATCGCCTATCTTTTTTAGCATCTGGCTTATCTCGGAGTTGAGCAGGACTGCTTGGTCATACTTTGCAGCACTTGTAAAAGTAGATGATGTCTCTTTTTTAATAGTTGATACAATTGCGTCCTTGCCGCGTTTTACAATGACTCCCAAATTCCTGTCCACGTCATCGAGTTTTAGGCCATCTGATTCTAGATGTAAAATCAATTCACGAATTTTTTTCTTGTGTACCTCTACTTCCTCCTTTGTAGTTTTTGCAATGCTGATTATTTCTGCAACTCGTGGAGACTCTATCTCTTGGAGCATGCTGGGTATGTCTTCAAGTGTGACTGTCTTTTCATTTTGAACTGGTGCAGTGGGCTGCTCTTGTGTTTTTTTCTTGCCAAAGCCGAAAACCATTTTTCTTATCAATTGTTATAGAAATGTAGGAACGTTAAATATTGTGCAGAATCAAATCATACCATCATGAGTGACATCAGGCTTGTCATGATGGGTGCGGTTATCGTTTTTGCAGGCTTTGTGGTTGGGGATTTTGCAAACTCTGGTTATTCACAATATGCACTCCAGCAGCAAAACTTTGATGATTGTTTTGATTATTCTACAGGTACAGCAGTTCATGTAAAATGCTCAGACAAGATCTATGATCATTTACTCTATCTTATGCTAGCACTTGTTCTGCTGGGCATTGGTGGATTTGTGATATACAAGGGAATTCGTGGCAAGTGGGATCATGACGTTAAAGACAATGAGATGCTAGGACCAAAAGATACTTAGCTTATGACATGTATCTCTACAAGATATTTTATCGCATTTAGGAACTCGTCATCAGAAATTGCACCTGATGACTGGAGCCTTGCATTGTGCTTTACCCAACTTGGGATTGTGGTAAAATCAGGACTAGATGTACTGTTTAGCATGGACTTGACTGTCTTGAGATATTCTGAGGTTGGGGTCTTGTCTTGCAGCCATTGTTGTGTACTTGATGCCCATGGGGCAGGTGTCTTAAACGAAGATGATATTTTGTTTATTGTAGTTATCTGGTATCCTTTGTTTCGTATACTGTCAATTAGGGACTGGAGATTTTGTATCTTTTCTATATCCGGTGCGTTTATCTTGACTGTTCCATTGCTCTGGGCAAAATCCTGGAAACTGATTGCAACTATTGCATAACCATTATTTTGCATGCTGTCCTGTACACTTGACATTATTTTTCCATTTAGCATGCTTTGATTTGTACTCTGAGATAACACCCCTGAAAATACACTTGTGGGATAGCTCTGGATTTTTTCTGTCAAGTTTTGCGGAATCTTTAGTGTTGAGCTACTACTTATGATGCGAATGTTGTCATCTACCATTGCATAAAATGTATCGTCATTAGTTTTTTCATATGGTGGCATGAATACTGATGGGCTGATGCCAAGCAAACTTGAGATCTTGGCTTTTGATTCCTGTAACAGCTGCGACTGTTGATCCTTGGTAAATGTAGTAAAGTCTTCAAAACTCCATCCGTTTATTGCGATATCTATATTGCCCGTCTGAGCTTTTGATTCTAGATAACCTACAAGCTTTGAATCATTTCCAAATGCTTTTCCTATTGTTCCAACCGTAATTCCTGCATCCTTGCTGTCAAAACTATCTATTACCTTGATCTGTATGTTATCAAGCCAATAATCCTGGATATTATCAAGTCTGAATGCAACACAGTTGCAAGTAGGCATTGGTGGTTTTGATACTGGTGGAACTGGAGTAATAGTGGGGGGAACAATCGGTGGAACTGTAACTGGACTGGATGAATTTGTTACTGGAGTCTTGAGGGTTGGCAGTATCTGAAAAGTTGTAAGCAACCCGTTTTCTGTTATGCTTGCAGTTGCCCACTCTGAATTGTCATCTGTTTTTGTGACCTTTAGGGTATAATCACCAACTTTTAGGTTGGAAAAGTATGCCTCTCCACGAGACGTGACAGGCGAGTCTGTTATCTTGTTACCTATGCTATCATACAGGCTGACTGAAAACTTGCCATCCGAAGACGTGACTGGGTGTGATTGTACATTTAGAACTTTGACTGTTACAAGTGAATTTACAACAGGAGGCCAGTTTGTTGTTATCTTTATCTCTTGACCTATTCCTGGTCTGAGATATACTGGAGAATCAGAATATACTAGATGGTTGCCAATGTGCACATCTACGATATAATGATCATCTGGTGCTGTAGTGGGTTCTATCCAAAAACGCAGCGAGTCCCCATTTGCATTTGTGGGACTGTGACCCCATGTCTTGTTGTCTTGTGCTGCTCTGACGTATACTGTGGCGTTTACAATTGGTGTGACACCATCATTGTAGAAAGCATTGATACGCATTCCTCCTGGTAGTGGTAGATTAATTGTTACATCCTGGTGAGACTGTTGCAAGTTGACATATGTCACACTGGAATACATGCTGTTTGCATACGCCACAATTTTGTACTGGTGGTTTATCGGAAGCGCAACAATGTTGAAAGGATTTCCTGTGATTGATTCAATTACTTTGTAGGGTGTTTGCGTAGAATCTTGGTAAATCTTGAGCGAGACTGGCCAATAGTCCGCAGTGTCTCCATTTGTATAAGTCAGGGTAACTGCAATGGAACCACTTGTATCTGCAAATACGGTAACTGGAACTAGAGCAAGCAAAAATACTGGAAGCAATTTTAAAATGAATTTTTTATCTGATGATCTAAATATATTCAAATGATTTCTATCTTGTTGCAGTTGCGCCTACTATTAAAAGTCAATATTGAAAGATTCGACAAACATGTTTGATTTTTAAAAATGACATGTCCCGTTCACATGCCGACTCTATCCGCACTGGTCCAAACTTGCTCTTTTTTGCTCAGGTGCTCAAAGACTGCACCAAGAAGTAAAATGTCCAGGATCTGCTTGAATCCTACTACAAGAAAGACTCCATATAGGATTAGCCTTGGGTCCTCATTGTCAAGTCTTACTGCAAGTGCCACTTGAAGGCACTGCAAGGCTGAAAATATTGCAAACATCAAGAGTACAAACAACCAGTCGCCAAAGATTCCTGCGTATATTGCACTGGCTATTGTTATAAAACTGACAAATGGCATGATACAGCTTGCAAATATCATGTATGGAAAGACAAACTTTTGCAAGATTCCAAATCTTGGGTTTGTCAGTGCATCTGAATGTCTTGAAAACACTTGAAGGTTGCCGCCATACCACCTCTTTCTCTGCTTGTACATGCTCTTCAGTGATTCTGGTGCCTCGGTGTATGCAGTTGCATCTGTGCTTCCAGCTATGAACATTTTTGTCTTGAGAATTTTTAGTGTCAGATCAAAGTCTTCTACAAGTGTATCCTTGTGGTAGCTTCCGATATCTTCTAGAATGTTTTTTCTAAATGACCCTAGTGCACCTGGCACAACAGAGATTGCGCCAAAGACATCAAGTGCTCTTCTTGCAATTTGAATCCCTGCAACATATTCTATTGCCTGGCACCATGTGAGCCAGTTCTTTCTGTTTCTAACCTTGATGTTTCCTGCAACTGCTGCCACGTTTTTGTCACTTGAAAATCCCTTGACTAGGTGTATGAGTGACTCGTGTCCAATTATTGTATCTGCATCAACAATTACAATTATCTCTCCTGTTGCATATGCAAGACCAAAGTTTATCGCACTGGCCTTTCCGCCATTAGTTTTTTGCAAAACCTTTGCCTGTTTTTTGTACTTGGACATCATCTCCCATGTCTTGTCCTTACTTCCGTCATCAACTAGGATGATTTCCTTGTCTTGGTATTTTGTATCGATGATTGCTTGGATTGTTCTTTCAATTACTTTTTCTTCGTTGTATGCAGGAACTATTATTGATACACGGGGAAATGATGCCAGTTCTGGAATTGACATCTCACGGCGCTTGCTGTATAGTGCAAGCGGAATAAACAAGAGTGTGCTCCAAAACGTCATGGTCAGACCCCATAGTAAAATTGCCTTTGATATTGAATTTTGGATGTGATATGTGTCAAAGCCTACTATTGCTCCGAGCACAATGGGGGATGCTAGAAGGAAAATGAAAAAAGGCGAAGGAAACTTTCTTGTATTACTTGATCTTATGACCTGTCCTCTTTGCAAGGCTACCATTTGGTACATCACAACTGCTGCGCCAAGGCCTATTGCAATCATGCTGATGACAGAGAAGACCAAAAATGCCATCAATATCAAAAGAGAAAAAATTGCTCCGCTTATCACTAGTAAGATAGGATCGAATCTTTTTTGATGCGACACGCATGATGTAAAACCCTGATGTTAATTGGTGTTTTGTGCAGTCTTGGTATGTGATAAAATGTTCGTATCTGAACACCTAATTACATAAGTAATGGAAAGTACGAAATTCTGATACGCTTGATGAAAATAATTCTTGTCTTGGTTTTTCTGGTATCCTTAGGTGTTGTCCACCAAGCACATGCCATACCGTCTTGTAATTGTGTTGCATTTAGGATGGATGACCTCCAGGACTATTGGCTAGATGATGTGCAAGTGGGTACAATAAATGAGTTTGAGCACAAAAACGCAAGCCTGACAGTTGGAATAATTGGAAATTATTTTGGCCAAGATGATAAAGTAGTTGGGTCAATATCTAATGCACTAGGACATGACCTGCCAAAATTTGCAGTTGCAAACCATGGTTGGAACCATGAACACTTTAACACTTTTTCACGTGATGAACAGTCTGCACTGATTCATAATGCTAACCAAAAGATTTCAAGTATACTTGGAATATTGCCAAATATCTTCATTGCACCGTACAATGCAATTAACAATGACACTATCATTTCTCTGCTTGACAATAACATGGTGTACCTGAGTACCAATGAGACTCAGGATACACCGCCTTATGTCCTGTCTGGTGCAGCATTTTTTAGATTTCCTGAAACTGCTGAGATTGGGGACCTGAACCGGGAAAATACTGCCTGGGTGAGCGTAAATCATGACCAGACATATGCTGCGGTTCTTCGAAGCTTGGTCAAGTATGGGTTTGCTGTAGTCTTATTGCACCCACAAGACTATGCCAACAAAAAATCTGGTCCTGTGTACGATAATATGATAAACCAAACACAGATTCATGAGCTTGATCTGCTAATCGATAAAATACGAAATGATGGGTATACAATGGTGACAATGGATGACATTTCTAAAAATGCCATATATGATACAAAATATCCAAAATGGCTTGACAGAAATCTAGACTTGTACTCTAAGGGAAATGTAACTGATGCTGATATGACAAACTCTATAGAATATTTGAAAAGTAAAAAAATAATCTCAACTAGCCTTGCTGGCGGAAAATATCCTTTGCACCAAAATATAGTAACTACGTACTTTTGGGTAGGTGAGCCTGCTGATGCAGACAATTCGTACAATGATAATATCTCCAGTGCCTGGGATGGTGACTGGACAAGTCACTATGGCGGTGTAGATGATCCCAAGAACCGTAATGGGTATCTTCCGTCACAGTTTACTCCAAAAGAAAATCCGTTTTACTTTGCATTGCCGTACAATGATTTTTACGATAATGGAACACGCAAGGCAGACTCGTATGGTACCGTATACTGGGGTTCCCAACAATCATGGAACGATTCTGAATCGATGCTAAAGAACAAGTGGATTGAAATCACAAAGGGTAACAAGACTGCGTATGCCCAGTGGGAAGATTCAGGTCCGTTTGTGTATGATGACTCTGGATATGTATTTGGAAACTCTTCTCCAGAGAATACCCTGAACCATAATGCTGGACTAGATGTGTCCCCCGCAGTAAAAGATTACATCAATTTGCAACATGGAAAAAATGTTGTAGACTGGAGGTTTGTTGATTTTGGTGATGTTCCCGATGGGCCATGGAAAGATGTTGTAACAACTTCCCAAGTGTTCCATCCACAGCACTAGGTTTGTTATTTGAGACTGCACTAGAACTAATTTTTACTTGAATTTGGAGATTTTTTAATTTTAGACAAGTGACTTGATGTCAATTACAAACCTGTACCTGACATCGCTTGCAAGTATTCTCTTGTATGCCTCGTTTACCTTTTGAATTGGAATGAGTTCAATCTCACTTGCAATGTTGTTCTTGCCACAAAAGTCAAGCATTTCTTGTGTCTCTTTTATTCCTCCAATGAGGGAGCCTGCAAGGCTTCGCCTGCCTGCAACTAGAGGAAAAGCGCCAACAGATGTCTGTTTTTCTGGAATTCCCACAACTACCATAGAACCATCAAGTGAGAGAAGTTCAAGATACTGGTTCCAGTCTATATCTGCAGAGACTGTATTGATTATCAAGTCAAAATGTCCCTTTAGTTTTTCAAATGTTGCAGGGTCTGATGTGGTATAAAAATAATCTGCGCCAAGCTTTTTTCCATCTTCTTGTTTTTTCAGTGAATGACTAAGGACTGTAACCTCTGCACCTAGTGCATGTGCAATTTTTACTCCCATGTGACCAATGCCACCTAGACCTATGATTGCAACTTTTTTTCCAGGTCCTGCCTTCCAGTGCATCAATGGGGAATATAGTGTAATGCCGGCACACAACAACGGTGCTGCACTGTCAAGTGGAATTGATTCTGGAATTCTTAGAACATAATTTTCATCCACTACAATTTTATTTGAATATCCTCCCTGTGTTATGGAACCGTCTTTTCCAGTCCCGTTGTATGTTGTAACCATTCCGTTTGTGCAATATTGTTCCAAGTTTTTGTTGCATGCATCACACTTACGGCATGAATCTACAAAACATCCTACTCCAACCCTGTCACCTGTCTTGTATCTTGTTACCTTGAGTCCTGTCTTTGATACAATTCCTGTGATCTCATGTCCTGGTACCATTGGAAATATGGAGCCTCCCCACTCGTCGCCAACCTGATGAATATCGGTGTGACAGATTCCGCAGTATTCAATGTCTATTAAGATATCATGATCTCCTGGTTCACGTCTTTCAAACGAAAATGGACCAAGAGGCGACTTTGCTTGTTGTGCTGCATATCCCTGTACTTTCATGTTATTACCTAGATGTTTGAATTAGGGCTTGATTCTATTTAATGATTGACTGGCATGATATCTTTCTAACATGGTTTTTTGCGCGGCATGTATTTTTCTTATTTCAAATTAAACAGATATGAAAAGAGCTGGACTATATTATTCCAAATGTCATTGTTTGCAGCCTGCGACTTTTCACTCTCTGAGATGACATAGACAATTCCTGGACTGTCATTTCCTGCGTATATTGTACTTGTAGAAGGGTCTACAGCAATGCCATACACATGTGTGCCAGCAGGGATGGTCTCAGATATGGTATTTGTCTTACCATCAATTACTGAAATGGTGCCATCACCAGAGTTTGCAACATAGATTTTGTTAATCTTCGAATCTACTGATACACCATCTGGGTTTGCACCTACTGTGATGTTGGCAGTTATTGTATTGGTGTTTCCGTCAATGACAAACACTTGTGCTGTCTTGGAACTTGTAATGTAAATCTGATTTGTTTCTTGGTTTATTGAAACTCCGATGGGACCAGAACCTACTGGTATAGTTTTGATGATATCATTTGTTTTTCCATCAATCACTGATACTGAATCATTTCCAGAGTTTGTTACATATGCAATGTTTGTTGATGGGTTTATGGCAACTGCAGTAGGACGTGCTGCAACAGGTATGGTTACAATCACACTATTTGTTTTCCCATCTATCACTGAGACTGATGCCGAGCCTGTATTTGTTACATAGATTTGATTTGTAATTTCGTTAATGCCAATGCCGTTTGGCTGGGTTTTAACAGGTATGGTTGCAGTTACTGTATTTGTATTTCCGTCAATTACTGATACTGTTGGTGCGCTAAACTTTGAAACATAGATAAAATTGGTTGCCTGGTTTACCGCAACACCTGTGGGGCTCTCGCCGACTATGATATTCTTGATAATGTCATTTGTTTTTCCATCAATCACTGATACCGAATCATTTCCAGAGTTTGTCACATAGATTCTATCTGTCATGGGATTTACTGATACTGCCCAGGGGCTTGCACCAACCTTTACCTGTGATATCTCAAATGAAAATACGGGCAAGATGCTAATGGATGATATGAAAATGATGACGAGAACTATTTTTGATTGCATTATTTATTTTAAAAAATGCAATGTAAAATAGGTGTTTACTTGAACCACTGCTCTAGATTCTGGCTCTTTTTCTCTAGCGCTTTTTTTAGCCTGTTAAGCGATGTATCTACACGGTCAAGTGAGAAGCTTCGCTCCTTTGTAAGATAGTTGACAATTCCTCCATAATCCACGTCTCCGAACTTTATCTCAGGTACGTCTACCACCTGGGGTTTTAGGAAGATATCGCGTATCTGCTGATAGTCTATCTCTGACAACTTGTCCTGTATTTGGGACACATCCTCTAGTCTTCCATGGTCTTTTATCATCTTTAGTGCAGTCTTGGGACCTATCCTCTCAAAGCCATCTGGGTTAAAGTCTGTCCCTATGAGTATGCCAATGTCTACAAGCTGTTCTCGTGTGACACCAAGTTCTGTTAATGTCTTGTCAAGCTGGATTATTTCGGGTTCAATTTCGATTGTGGTATTTCTGTTTGGAAGTTTTCTTTTTCCGCTGTTTGTAAAGTTTCTAACAAGCCTTTTTGTACCAAATAGCATTGAATCAAAATCTTGGCTTGCAGATGCATAGGCTTTTCCTGTTGTAGTAAGATGTGCGGCAGTTGCCTCTCCTTCTGATGGTGCCTGGATTGATGGTATGCCAAACAACTCCAAGAATTTTTTTGATTCTTCCACCATGTCATCTCTTAGAACAGATGTCTGTTGTGCAAACTTTTTTGCTTCTGCATAGTTGCCTTCACTTATTGCTTTTTCATATTTGATAGTGGCATCTTTTTTGACTTGTTTTCTTCTTTGAATCTCTGCAGACTTTAATGATGGTGGTCTGCCGTCAAAGACATAGACTGGTTTTATTCCAAGGGATAGGAAATTGATATTTCTATAAAACAGTCCACTGATGTGGCTTGTTATCTTTCCATTATAGTCTGTTAGTGGTAGTCCGTCAGGTCCTCGTATGATTGACAAAAATTGGTAAATGGCATTGTATGCATCAATTGCTACAATTTTTGATGTAAATGATTCAAGGTTTGTTCTTTCACGTACACAAAGCTGTTTTAGATCTAGACCCATTTGTTTTACTCTCTAGATAGTTGTGGATTTTGTCTTCTTATTTCTTTTTTGCAAAAGACTTGTCCCAGCCTTTTTCTATGATTTCTTCATAGATGTTTGAGAGTTTTGGTATTGCCTCGCCTTTTTCTGCTGCATTTTTTACCTTTTCTCTATAGTATAACTCGATTGCCTTTGCAATCTGGTCGTCAATTGTTATTGAGATTCTAGTCTTTGCCAATTGGACTCACTTTCGTATTGGTAAATATCAATAATAAACTATCTACTATCAATTTTTCTCTGTCTGTGGTATAATTAGAAAGCCTTCTCGTGTAGTTTGCATTCTGACGGGAGTATCTTCTGGAAGACCAATCTGGGCCAAGAACATGCCTACTGTAAAATCGTCTGGTAATACATGCTTTTTGCCCTCAAACTCTATTGAGACTGTCTTCTTTGTGATTGTCTCCATTTGTTGTTTATATAATAAATTGTCTACTTTATATCTTTTATTATATATTTGATCTACTGATCAGTTGATTGTCATGTTATTTATGTACCAAAATCTGAATTCTTGTCAAGTGCTAGGTTAGCCAAGTGGAACGGCGACCGCCTCGAGATCAAAACAAGGTAGCGGTTATGCGCAAGCATGCAGGGGTTCGAATCCCTTACCTAGCGCTTTTCAAATATCAAATTAGCTCATGTACAGTACAATTCTCTGGATGAAACATGATCTCATGTGACAAATTTTGACGCAACTTGCTCCTAAATTCCTATTAAAGGTATTTCAAGCAACTCGGTGTGGGAAACAAATCCAAGTTTGATGTTATTAACAATGATCTCATTGATTTTGATACGTCAGAATTTGAAGAACATGATGATCTTCAAGAGTTTTTTATTGATTGATAAAAGATGTTTTGATACTGTCTAAAATACAGTTTTCTATCATTTCACATGACAAAATGATTCTACCAAAAAACTATTGTCTTAAACTCTTTGATTTTTCATAACACTTTTCAGCTTCTTTTTCCTTGCCAATTTTTGCGAGCACTCCTCCCTTGTTATGCCATGCAACTACAAACTCGGGTCTTATTTTTATTGCCTTGTCAAAGCAATCAAGTGCCATCTCCATTTTTCCTAAAGTGAAAAAACAAACACCCTTGAAATTCCATGCAGGTGCATGTGTTGGATCAAGTACAGTTGCCTCGTCAAAAGATTCTAGTGCATCTTCGTATTTTCTCAAGTCTGAAAGGCATATTCCTTGTAGATTCCATGCATCTGCCGAGTCTGGATTTATCTGCAAAACTTTACTAAAACACAAAAGTGCATCCTCATGTCTTTTCAGGTGGTATAATGCGTCTCCTTTTTTGAGCCAAGCGTTTGCATATCGCGGCAATCGCTCTAACGCCTTGTCGTAAAATACAATTGCCTCTTCATACTGGTGTTTTACAACTAGTGTCTGGGCTTGTTCATATGCCACTACAGCATCTTCTGGGTAAATGTCATCAAATTTCTGTACAACTTTTTGCACCTTTTTACTCTGTATCCTAAGCGTTTGATATGCATCTGAAATTTGCCTAAACCTTGACTCACTTTCTTCTGTCGGGTCTTTGTCTGGGTGGTGTCTGAGTACTAGTCCCCTGTATGCCTGTTTTATCTCGTCAACAGACGCATCTGGCTTGAGCCCCAGTATTTCATAGCACCTGAAAATGTCCAACACTCTAGGGTATCACCAAAGTACGAATAAACCAATCTTTCCTTGAAAAACTCACGAACCCGTCAAAATTATAAAAAATAACAGATTCAAGCGGTTGTTCTAGGGGATTTTTAGCCCAGAGAACAGTTACCGCCAGTAGAGAATCTGCATCAATATCTACAGTATTGGTATTGAAAAGAACGTGTTCGTTCATTGTGAAATTGTACCGTACCCGTACACAAAATGGATTTGGTCCTGAGTCTCATTTGATGATAAGATTCGTCAATCTTTTAAACAACAGTACCGGACGATTATTCCATGGCTTTGAATTGTCCTGACTGTGACTCTAAACTAGTAGAGTTTGACCTAGGCTCTGGTATATACCACTGCCCAAATTCTACTTGTACTTTCATATACTTTGACAAAAATACGGGCAAAAAATACAGGAAAAATAACGAGTGACACTTGTCACCTGGCCTTTGTGCTCTTGCAAGAAAAGTCAAAAATCTAGTTGTTATACCATGATATGAAATTCATTCCTAGTTACCAAGACACTCACATACTTTCTACTAACATTTTATTAACTAAAAAGTACCACATCACATACAAGAAAGCATGATTCCACCACATATCTTTGATCAGAGATACAAGACATTCTATGAAATGTCTCCAGATCTTGTATGTACTCTAGATGAAAATGGAGTAATACTTGATGCCAACAAACACATGCTAGAATATTCTGGTTATTCTAAAAACGAGATTGTAGGAAAACCCTGTTTTGATTTTATCACGCCCGGATACAAAAAGACTGCACTTGATGGGTTCAAAGAGATGCGGGAAAAAGGAGTAGGGCCATTAATAGAAATCCAGCTACGAAAAAAAGACAGTACCACATTTTTTGGTGTATGCAAGGGTGCAAAAATAGGTGACGAAAAAGAGTCTATCATCTACCTGATTACAATCCAAGATATTTCACCCATACATGATGCCATGGAAAAGGCAAGACATGCAGAAGAACAGGTAGAAAAAAAATATGACGAACTCAAAAAAGCATATGATACTTTACTTCTTGCAGAGGCCAAATACCAAAACCTCTATGACAATTCTCCTGATCTTTTGCGTACAATTGACCTTGACGGCATAATCATTGATTGCAACAAGTCTTATGCAAAAAACCTGGGATACACAAAATCCGAGATTGTTGGAGCATCTATAATCAAGCATACTGCTGAGCGAAGCTTTGATGATCTTGAAAGAGGAATCAAGGATTGGAAAGTAACAGGAATAATTTCAAACATTGAAATCTGGCTCAAAAGAAAAGATGGAACTTTATTTCCAACACTGCTTTCTGGAAACAACCTGTATGGAGAAAAGGGCCAACTCATGGGCAGAACCGTTTCACTTAGAGACATATCTGACATTTATGCCGCAAGGCTCACAATAGAACAGGATCAAAAAAAGATAAACCAACAGTACGAGGATCTAAAAAAAGCAAATCTCTTACTTACAGAAGCTGAGCAAAAATTTCGAAGCTTGTATGATACATCACCTGATCTGATGCGTACAATTGACCATGATGGAATAATAACTGACTGCAACGATGCGTATGCACTAAACCTGGGATATGCCAAAAAAGAAATCCTTGGAATGTCAATTTTTGACCATACTGCAGAAAAAAGCATTGACAATATGCGACAGTCATTTGACTCGTGGAAATCAGGCCTGAGTATTACAAACAAAGAAGTCTGGATGAAAAGACAGAATGGTACAGTTTTTCCAGTACTCTTGAGTGCAACAACGTTTCATGAAGGAGATGGAAAAATGAGAAGCAATACAATAATCAAAGATATCACAGAGCTTTACAATGCACGACAAAAGATAGAGGAAAACGAGGCACATATACGAGAACAATATGATGCACTGCGAAAGATAGACAAATCAAAAGAGGAATTTTTGACAATGATAACACATGAACTAAAGACTCCTCTTGTGCCAATACAAGGATATGTGGATATATTGCTCACAGATACGTTTGGAACTCTGACTGATGCACAAAGGCAAAGACTTGATATCATAAAGTCAAACACAAAAAATCTCTTAAAACTCATGACTGACCTTTTGGATGTACAAAAAATTGAGCTAGGTCAGCTAAGGGTGACAAAAGCAAGACACAACTTGGTTGGCATTATACAAAGAATGGTTGAAAACATAAAACCGACTTTGGAAAAACACAGAATAGAAATCAAGACACATCTCCAGCCTGAACTTTTTTGTCTATGTGACTCGCTAAGAATCGAACAAGTAATAAATAATTTAATCAATAACGCAATTGACTTTTGTCCAAAAGGCAGTGGTAAAATTTTCATAAAGTTGTATGCTGAAGGTGACAATGCAAAAATAATTGTAAAAGACAATGGAATCGGAATAGTGAAAAATAAACTGGACCAAATCTTTGTCAAGTTTTACCAGATTGATACGTCTGTCACAAGGGAACATGGAGGTTCTGGTCTGGGTCTTGTAGTGTGTAAGGGAATAGTAGAGGCACATGGGGGAAAGATATGGGCAGAATCTGAAGGAGAAGAAAAGGGGGCTGAAATTCATATCAGGTTACCTCTTGTTGATTGATTATGGACTCGTCTCAGATTGTAATTTTTTTACTAGTGCTTGTAATAGTGATGGTTTTCAGGTTTCGCAAGATGCTTTCCGGTGGTCCTGTAAATAAAAACCGAATAATTATTTCCACTGTCTCTTATTTTGGCATCAGTTTGTTGGCAGTGTTTAGTTCGTTCCAAGTGGGAGTGTCCACTTGGTATATTTTTGCATATGCTGGCATGCTAGTTGGTGCAACGTACATCTCGCACAGGTTTGTTGGTAAAAAAATCATAATCTGGAAAGCAGATGATGGAAAAATTCATGCAAAAGGTGGAAACATTCCTTATGTAATTTGGCTAGTGGGACTTGTATCAAGATTCATTCTGGGATACACTTTCATCGGTCCAGATTATTTCATGACTGCATATGGTGCACCAAAAACACTTGATGTATTTGCAGTCCACATTACATTGGTTGTTGATTTAATCATGATGCTAGGTGTTGGTGCACTGGCTGGAAGAAATATCCAGTTGTTATCCAAATTAAGAAATTTCAAAACAGAATCATCTATCTAATGTGATACAACATTGCAACTAAATATTAGAAAAAAAGAAGGTCACTGGCTAATACAACTATTCTTTGGTCTGAGCACTTGTTGTGCCAGTGACTTCTATGACCTATACACATGTGTCATACAAGAAAAAATCTGTATGACCTATAACGCACAACAACAAAAAGTGATATCAAATTATTAAAAACAATGGATGTCGTATGTCTGTATTCTAATTATTTGAAACAGATATCTGTAATACATGACTTACATTCCTGTATGTGTGAAGATTGATCTAGTGCATTAGCTGATTTTTCATGTATTCAGCTTAGTAACTTGTATAAGCAAATGATATGTATGGCATGTACTGGAACTAACACACATGGTAGACGCAACTCTTAGAACACACAAGTTTCATGATCTCAGTCATTTTGGACTGAGAATTTCTGTAGGTGTATTGCTCATAGTTCACAGTCTTGGCAAGTTTAGCAGTGGCGGTGCGGGTTTTTTCTCAAGTATTGGTCTTCCTCCTGAAATGGCACTATTGATAGGATTATTGGAATCAATAGGTGGTGCACTACTTGTTGCAGGTGTGCTTACAAGAATAGCTGCAAGCCTTCTTGCCATGGAGATGCTTGTAATTATGATACACATCAAAAAATTGCAAGCCTTTTCTGGACCTAATGGACTTGAACTTGATTTACTTGTATTTGTGATTGTATTGACCGTGGCAGTTCTTGGACCTGGAAGAATTTCTATATCACATGCTGTAAAAAAACTTCCAAGATTCCTGCAATGATTTGTTTGGATATCGTATCCTCTCGTATGTTGATTAAAAAAATAAAAGCTTGAGATTTTCTGCTTTTGGGGAGTAGTCTATCTCTTGCTTGTTTCGGAAAATATTTTCTGCAACTTTGACTCGAGTTCTTTTTTTGCCTCTGATTGTACTAGATTTGATTGCCATACCTTGGCGGCAGTTTCAATCATTGCATCAGATGCTTTATCCAATGCAGGACCAAATGCTGCATCAATTCTCTTTTTGAGTCGTTCTACATGTGCTTGGTACAGTGCATCATGAAATGCCTTGTGCAGTAACTCCATCGATTGTGCTACAGGATCAGCTGTTCCACAACCACAGTCATTGCATTCCATTTCAGAGGTACATGAGCATGTTGCTTCTTCTGTATTGCATGTTCCTGATTCACATTTCATCTTACTTTCTTATAGTCACTATAGAAAGGTAAGTATATAAATCGGAAAGTGACGAAATAGAAAGTAAGTGAGATTTTAGTAAGTTGATGCCTCAAGAACTCAAAGAAATGTCAGACCAGATAAAGTGCTGTCCTGTGGACAATACATTCCGACTTGTCGGCAAAAAATTTACAATACACATACTTCGCAACATGATAATTTTGAATCAAACAAGGTTTAACCAATTTCTAGAATCCGTAGAGGGAATAAATCCAAAGACACTTTCTATACGATTACGTGAAATGGAAAAAAGTGGTCTGATTAAAAGACAAGTATATGCTCAAACCCCAATCAAGATCGAGTATACTGTTACAGACAAAGGAAAAGAACTAAAATCAATCATAATGCAGATGGCAGCTTTTTCAATGAAACATTGCAGCTCAGATGTATTCAAAGATGGAAAGCCTAGGACACTGGAACAGGTATTTGGCAAATCCAAAAAGACTTTCTAGTAATGAAGTGACATGTAATACTGTCTCTTGATCTGTTTGTGCTCTATTGTTCTTCTACCGTTTGACTCCAT
Source organism: Nitrosotalea devaniterrae (assembly GCA_900065925.1). Lineage (GTDB taxonomy): Archaea > Thermoproteota > Nitrososphaeria > Nitrososphaerales > Nitrosopumilaceae > Nitrosotalea > Nitrosotalea devaniterrae. The sequence goes on from LN890280.1 coordinate 657,993, forward strand.
AGTATTTCTCGAACAATTTTGAGATATTCTATGCCGTTTTGATGCTCTACAAAGTCAGGAATGTTTGCCATTTGTGTAGGTATGTTTTCTGGTTTCTTTATGAGTAACCCACGATTGTTTCAGAAGAAATACTCATTTCCTTTATGCGTAAATTTTAAAACTGTTGTTGCATGAGTTTATTGAAAATTTCTAGTAAATGCCGTTGATATCATATTTGAGATCTGTTAATGTCTAGTCTTGATCTATTTTTTGTTTGAACTACAATGACATGATGGACCACATGTGCATATTCCTGTAGTTGCACAATTACAATCTGGTGATACACACTTGTCATCTTTTCCGCATCCACAATTCATACCACTGACTTTGTGTTTCTGATATTTAATCATTAAATCTAGTTGTGATATCTATGTAGTGACCAGTATGCGTTCTACACTGCTAGGCAAGTTTTTTGCGTTTTTCTTCAATTCTTTTTTCCGCTTCTAGTCTTTCAAGGCTGTATGATTTCATGTCTGCAAACTTGATTATGTTGGACAGGTTTGGATGGACCTTTTTGATTGCCTTGAACATTTCCTGTGCTGCTTTTCTGTAATCTTGGTGTCCCTGTGGAACAGTTCGCAGTTCAATTAGGTGTGCTGCTTCTCGCAGATTTAGTTTCATAAAGTATGGATAGTTGTATGCAAAGTTTACTACATACTGGGCCTGTTCGGGCATTTTTGATTTCATGGCATCAAAGACTTCCTTTGACTTGTACATGCAATCCTCAAAGTCTTTTTTGATTCCAAGTTGTTTTATTTCGTCTGGCATAAAGTATCCACGGTTTGCTGCAAGTAATTGTCGCTCTAGTGTAAGCACCCGGTGTCTATGAAAGTCTCGGAACATTCCAAAATTTGTAAGAAGATCAAATGTGTAATCTGTCATTTCAAATGCACGTGAAGGTCTCTGTCTTCTGTTCTGCCTTAGACCTGCAAGTGTCTTGATTATTTTTTTCCTCTTTGATGATTTTATTTTTTTTACCTGACCGAGTATTTCTCTATATGACATTCCGTTTGATTGCTCGTATAATACGGCAGAAATTATTTTCTCTTCTGCTTTTTTCTCTTGTTCGTAATCAACCAAGTCTGCAAGATGGCTTGCACTTTTCTTTAACTTTAGATATTTTTTACCTAGTGACAACGATTTTACCTTGACATCGTTTAGATATTTTTGTAAGGCCTTACCGTGAATATCATCTGCTCGTCTTACAAATGATCTTATTGTTGTGTTCAACTCTCTCTGGATTTTTCCTGCAAGAATTTTTTCTTCCTGAAGGCCTGAAGAATAAAGTATGGTCAGCAAATATTCAAACGCCCTTCCATTGCCTGTAATTCCAACATTGGTAAGAGTGGATGCGGGAAGTATTCCCCTGAGTATGTCTAGTGCCTTTGCTCGAATTGTAGCATTGTAAATTCTAGTTGCAGACTTTGCCTCATCTTCATTGAGTTTTGAATATGATACATCTGTTCCTGCAGAGTCTCGAAACTTTTGCTTCTCGATTGGCTCTCGCTCCTTCATAAAATCAATTGTAGTCTGGATGTTTTTTGAATACACATCAAAATCAAGATTGCATGCTTCAAGATACATGTCAGCATACTTTGAGCTCATTATCTCTGGTTCTCTGTAAAACTTGTACTCGCCATTTACTTTTTTATCCCATGCAACATATCTTGAAGATTTTTCAAGATATGATAAACCAATTCTACGGTCTTCAATTTTTTTTACTGCAATATTTGATAGTCCTTCTATTGCTATCTGCGCTTCTCCAAGCTCTGCAACTGAATCATCACCGTATTCAAGCAAGACTTTATTGTAAAACTCTTCACCACGATTTTCATTTTGAGAAAACTCGTCTAGGAAAATTCTTCGCATGCTCTTGTCAGTCCTGCTATATCTTGACATTAGGGCGCCCCTGTCTACTTGCCTTGGACTAATTATTGCAAATACAGAGTCGTCAACATTTGAAAAATGTTTCAAAAGAATTTCATTTTCAGAATTTGAAAATTCAGATGACAACATTATCGTTCAAACCCACTGTAGATAATAAACTACTTCTTTCCAATCTGGATCAGATCGGATGGTCCAAGCTTTGGGGCATTATGTTTTGCCTGCCATCGCAACAAGACTTCCTTGAATGATTCTGCTTCTTGCACATCTTCTGTATACATTAGCATTGTTACCCATTTGCCTGGACCTGCAGTCCCACCCATGGAGTTCATCCAAAAATCTGTTGGCATGTTTTCAAACGCTTTGTTCTTTTCGTCCCGGCTCATGTCTACCCAACGCTTGGAGACAAAGTGTAGTATCTGATCTAGTTCTTCCTTTGTAATCATTATTGTACCATTACTAAACAAGTGATTATAAAATTACGTATTTTTTGCAATTTTACATGATCATTAGCTAAAATGATCTTACCAAAACTGGAAAGCTTGTTAACACTTTGCTGATTATATGAAATTTAAAACATCTACCCAATGAGCAAGGAAGAGATCGAATTTATCGGCAAGCAAGTTAAGGACATGTACGGAACCTATATCGGCAAAGTCATAGGTACTATAACTGACATCGATGGAAGTGTACAAACCGTTGGTGTTGATTGTGGTTCTGAAGGACTCAAGCAGATAGCATTCGAGCAATTGGTCATACAGGGACAATTTGTAATCTTTATCCCTAGATGGAGATTAGATGCCCAAAGACTGTTGCGAGAGAAGGGACTTACCATGCGCCGTATACGAGCCCTGATGGATATCGTATCTGAAAACGATGACATGAAAGAGGATGCTGAACTGATCCATGAAAAATATAAGATGAAATTGTTAACTCTAGATGAGACCGAAAGACAAATCAAAGAAAAACTTGAGAAAAGACTTGCAGAACTTGATGGTCAGCTAAAGTCAATTCGGATGCTACGATTTGACGCAAAGTTGCAAAACAAGAGCAATGAGATATCTGATAGCAAGTACGACCTAGTCAAGACTCATACGGTTGAAATCATCGAACACATCGAGCACGAAAAGGCGGAGATAACAAGCATCCAGCGTCGCATCAACGATCTTTCAGTTGAGAGTGGAGAGCGCATAGAAAGTCCAAAGCAGGACGTTCATTCAGCCGCCATTTCATATCTTGGAAAGGTAGAAAGTCCTTCTCCTTCACAGCCAACGACTCCGATATCTGCAAACGTTGGAGTTGGTAACAGTATTCCCACTGCACCGACACCAAAGCCTGTGGCAATTGGAGCCGATGGTGACGAAGCCCCTCAAGATTCAGATTGGCTCAAGAGAATATCATCATCTTAGTACAACTGACGGGATTGAAGGATTCGCTCCCAACTCCATTTGAGCGAACCTTTTTTTTGACACACCAATTATCTGATAGTATTGGATTCTGATTATACCGTTGGTCTTGGAAACAATGACATCAAGACAAGGGCTGCAGCAAATCAAGACAGCATAAAATTTTGGGAGTCCCAAGCAGACAATCTTTACTGGTTTAAAAAATGGCACACTGCTCTAGAGTGGAATGCACCATTTGCAAGATGGTTTGTAGGGGGAAAAACTAATGCATCATACAATGCACTTGACGTAACAGTACAAAAAAACCCTGACAAAAAGGCAATAATCTGGGAAGGAGAAGAGGGGCAAAGAAGAGTGCTGACATACAAAGATCTGCTGATTCAAGTATCAAAACTTGCGAATGCCCTGAAAAGACTTGGAGTGGAAAAAGGCGACAGGGTCACAGTCTATCTTCCAATGGTACCAGAACTTGTAATCTCCCTTCTTGCATGTGCAAGAATAGGTGCTATTCACACTGTGATATTTTCGGGGTTTAGTGCCAAATCCATTAGAGATAGGGTTGATGATTCAAAATCCAAAGTGATACTCACTGCCGATGGAGGCAGAAGACGCGGTAATATAGTACAGCTAAAAAATGTAGTAGACGAGGCCATTCAAGGTCTTGATTTTGTAGAACATGTAATTGTACTAGAACACACCTGCACTCCAGTTACATTTACTGCCAAGGACAAGAAATGGAAAGAATTTGTAGATTCAATGGAATCTTCATGCGATGCAGAAATGCTTGACAGCACACACCCGCTTTACATTTTATACACTTCTGGAACAACAGGAAAACCAAAAGGTGTACTGCATGGAACTGGGGGGTATCTTACACATGTTTTTGCAACATTCAAGTGGATTTTTGATATACAAAATTCTGATGTTTATTTTTGTACTGCAGATATTGGCTGGGTCACAGGGCACAGCTATGTAGTATATGGACCTTTGATGCATGGCGCAACACAGGTAATGTATGAGGGCTCACTTGATTATCCGACTCCTGCAAGAATATGGGAGATGATTTCACGGTATGGTGTTACAATATTATACACTACTCCAACTGCGCTTAGGATGTTTATGAAATACGGTGATGATCTTCCAAACTCTAACAATTTGTCCAGTTTGAGATTACTTGGAACGGTTGGTGAGCCAATCAACCCCCAAGTATGGAAATGGTATTTTAAAATAATTGGCAAAGACAAATGTCCTATTATCGATACATGGTGGCAGACAGAAACAGGTGGTGCAATGATATCACCACTTCCGGGACTGGAGACAATCCCATTAAAACCCGGATCTGCAGCAAGACCTGTTCCAGGAGTTTACCTGTCTGTAGTAGATGAAAATGGAAATAAAGTACCGCCTGATTCCAAGGGTTATCTTGTGATAGAAAAGCCATGGCCTGGAATGCTTCTTACGCTTTGGGGCGATGATGAAAAATACAAGACCGTATACTGGTCAAAATACAAAAACATGTACTATGCAGGTGATTACGCCATAAAAGACAAGGACAGATACATCTGGATGCTTGGAAGGGCAGATGATGTGCTAAAAGTGGCAGGTCATAGGCTTGGTACTGCGGAACTAGAAAGCAGTCTTGTTTCCCACAAGGCAGTTGCAGAAGCTGCAGTGTGCGGAATACCTCATGAAGTAAAGGGTGAATCAATCATTACATTTGTTGTCCTAAAAGATGGTGTTTCTTCAAACCTACAGCTAAAAGAAGATCTAGTGTTGCATGTTAGAAAAACAATAGGACCCATTGCAACGCCTGACCAGCTACATTTTGTCACAAAACTACCCAAGACACGAAGTGGAAAAATAATGAGAAGGCTACTAAAAGCAATAGCACAAGATGAAAAAATTGGAGATGTCAGCACGCTCGAAGATGAAGCATCTGTTGATGAGGTAAAAGCGGCATTTGCTGAATTGAAACAATCGCTTGAAAAATCTTAGATTGAAATTATCTGCATCTTTGAGCTTTCAGTGATATGGAACTTGTCTGTAAATCCGCCAGTTACTTCTAAAACATATTTTGCCTTTTTACCGTCTGCGTTTTGAACTGTACATGTGACAGTCTCCAGTGCGGATTTACATGGTGGGACATTTTTTGCTATATGGATAACATTTCCATCTGCATCAAACCAAATGATATCTAATGGAAACTGCATGTTTAACATCCATATCGGGACAATCTGCTCTTGGCTGAATACAAATATCATGCCCTGATCGTCTGCAAGTTCATTTTGAAACATCAGGCCTCTTACTTTTTGTGCATCTGTTTCTGCAATTTGCACATCTAACATCTTGTCATCAAGTTTGATTGTTCCCATTGGAAACTTGACTTCTGAAAGTTTAGAGTCTGCAGGAATTGTCAAAACACCGACTATGCCAATTATCACTGCTGCAATTGCAATAGGAATTAAAACTTGGGCCCTTGTTGCCACAAAGAACCTAGTCGATATCTAGTTAAAAACCAATGCAAAAAATAATGAAGAGTTTTTGAATCTTAACTCATCTTATCTTTTAGATGTGAATAGTCACTGAAAAAGTTCTTTGTTTCCTGACCGACATCTTTTATGGTTGCACCATTGTATACTTTCTCCAAGTATTTTCCAGCAATTATCATAGGAATGCCAATAGGTGTTGTGATTGGGTCTGGTGAAAGAAGGAAAATGAATCCAATTTTTGTAATCTTTTTTCCTGGTGCAGGTGCTCTCTGGAGTGCGCCCAAGGCACGTGCGGTACCTCTATCATCCATCTTTCCAAGTTCAGAGTAAATTTTGGCTCTTCTGTGAAGGGAATCTCTTACTTTCTTTATTTTATCAATACCTTGCTTTACTCCCTCATCCATGCATCCCTCATTTTACAAAAAATAGTTAAAACTCCATGCAAAAGATCAATCACAACTGGGTGAACATTTCTGATCAAGAGATTAGGTTATATGATTTCGTGTATACTAAACAAAAACATGAAAGAAAAGCGTGCTGAACGGCTGGAATCCATAAAAGAGGCCCATAAATCGGCAAAAACCGACTATTCTAGGATAGAAGACTATCTGGAGGTGATATCCGAACTTGTGGAGCTCAAAGGGTACGCAAACACACTTGACATATCACGATACCTTACAGTCAGCGCACCGTCTGTTACAAAGATGCTACAAAAGCTTGCAGAAGGAGGGTATCTTGAATATGAGAAATATCGTGGAATCAACCTTACGCCAAAAGGCTCTGCACTGGCAGATGCAGTACGACAAAAACATGGCACATTACTTGAATTCTTCAAGATGCTTGGCATTAGTCATGATATTGCAAGCCAAGATGTTGAAGGAATGGAACACCATCTAAACCCACAAACAATAAAACAATTAAGAAAACTTGTTACGTTTCTAAAATCAAATCCGAAAATTCTTGATAATTTCCAATAACTAATCGTGTACCGTTATCTTGATGTCGTCTTTTGACATTACTGCATTTATTAATCTCTTACCTGCTGAAGATTTTTTTGCAATAATTATTCTGCCGCTTTTTCCAACCCTTGTGGATGTGATGTTTCTATCATTGACATAAACATCTGCATCCATACCAGATTTTGAAATATCAACTTCTAAAACAAAATTGTTACCTGATTCTGACATTTCAAACCACTCCCCACCTCTGGAAGATCCTCCATCCTTTGAAACTACGTCAATGTGGACACCAAGTGTTTTTTCTAGTTCATTTACTGTGGAGCCCCCCCTGCCAATGATTGCAGGTATGGACTCCTTGTCAACTCGTACCCTTATGCTATTGTTTGATAAAATCTCAATCTCTGCATCAGAATCAAACCTTCGTATGGTATCTTTGATCTTTGACTCTGCCAATTTTTCAATGCCTCCACTCTTACTTTCTTTTGTTATTGGAATGACAATGTTTTCCTCACCATATGTGTAGATTTCATACTCTAGGTTGTGGTCTTCAAAGTTTCTGACTTCGATGACTGGTCTTGCCAAGTCTTGCTCTGTCATTCCTGTTGGAACTTTAACCTTGAATTCTAACTCGTACACTTTGGAAATCTGACCTGCTTTTACAAAGACTACTGTATCCAATATGTGAGGGATCATTCCAAGCTCAACTTTTCCTATGAATCTCTGTATTGCATCAAGTGGTGCATGTGCATGAACTACTCCTACCATGCCTACACCTGCAAGTCTTAGGTCTGAAAATACTCTAAAATCTTGATACCTTCTTACCTCATCAAATATTGTATAATCTGGTCTTACCAAAAGAAGAATGTCTGCAGCATTTTCAAAACTTCCCTCTAGATGAGTATACTGGGTCACTTGCTTGCTTACCTGAAGATCTCTTGGAGACTCGAATGTCTTTACTATCTTGCCTTTTTTTGCATAATAATCTGCAAGACTTGATGCAAGTGTACTTTTTCCAGACCCTGGTGCTCCTGAAATAAGTATACCTTCTGCTTTTTCAGACAAGCGTTGCATCAATTTTTCAGAAATTGTATATTGTTCTAATGACATTTTCACTATTGGATGCGTTATTGTAATTTCGTAACCATTTGAAAATGGTGAATGGGTTACAACAACTCTAAAGTCTTTGTATTGAATCACAAGCGTACCAGATTTTGATATTTCAATAATGCCAAGCTGCGTTGCCCTTGACACCTCGAGTATTTCACTAGTTATTCCTTCCAGGTATTCTTTGGTAAGTATGGTCTCCCCGATTGTTACTAGGGAAAATGTACCGGGCTTTCCTTGCTTTGCAAGTGGAAGTGTTCCCTCCTTGAGGTGAATACTCATGGTCTGATTGTCAAAGTACTTTTCAAATTCTAGGTCTGAAATTTTGATCTGCGGTTTTGAATACATTGTCTTTACTCCCTCTGCTTGAGCAACTAATGCCTGGACATAATCTGCAGTGTAAAATGTAGCACCATTCTTTTTTGCAATATCTTTTATTATTGCGTCAATTCTGCCGTGCCTTGCAAGCTTGATATCTTCCATACTGGGTCGTTCGCCTTCGAATCTGAGGGTTATGTTGTTCTTCTCTGAGAGTTCACGAATTTTTTTAATCTCTTCTAGGCCTACAAACCCATAGTCTTTGTGCTGAGATGCTTGTGATTGTAGCTCGTCTAAAACTGCAACAGGTATTATTATCTCACAATTTATCAGAGTGCCTGCTTCTATTAATTTGGTAATTTCTCCGTCTATTATGATACTAGTATCTACTACGAATTTTTCCACACGTGTACTCGTTTCTAGCACCTTTTAATCATAACTGTGTTCAAGAATAATATAGTCTGATGATAGCATCTAGCCTATGAGCGGAAACAAAAATGATGTTCTTATAATTGAAGATAGTAAGGCTACAACTATTCTGTTAAGAGACTTTCTAAAAAAACTAGGATATGAAAATATCACTACTACTGATACTGGAAAGACAGGTATCCAGTTATTTGCCGATCTTGAGAGTGCCGGAAAAAAACCAATAGTTCTTCTTGACTTTCATCTTCCTGACATGAATGCAAATGAAGTGATGGCAAGCATCTTTAACGTACGTCCTGACGCAAAAATTATTCTTGAAACTGCTGATGCCAAGTCTGATGAGCAGATAAAAGATGCACTTAGAGGAGGCGCATATCTGTACATTGAAAAACCAATAAGATATGAAAACCTAAAAAATGTCTTTGAGACTCTGGAAAAAGAGCAATCTATTCTTGAAGAGGCACCTTCTGGAGATCTTGAAAGAATAGTCTTGCACTTGAAATCTTCTTCTAGGATAAGTTTTGCAAGACTTGCTGAATATTCTAAAACAGAAAATGATTCACTTCAAAAATATCTTTTACATCTTGAAAATGAAAAAAAGATAATAAAAATTTCAGAAATGAAAGAAGTCTCATGCCCACAATGTAGTTCAATACGAGTTCTTCCAAACTTTTTCTGTCCTGCCTGTAAAAGCACTAATTTTGTTCAAGGGAAACTAATAGAGCATTTCAAGTGTGGAAATGTCTCAATTGAAGATTCGTACAAAGAAAATAAATGTCCAAAATGTAAAAAAGAGATAAAGATTTTGGGAGTTGATTACAAGTCAATGGATAACTATTACATGTGCAATGACTGTGGAGACAAGTTTCCTGATCCGTCTCAAGACTATGTCTGTGTAAAATGCAGCAACAGATTCCAGCTGGAAAAAGCAAAATGGGTTACAAGTGCTGGATACAAGTTAGCCAGTATGTGATTATGCAACTCTGCTAATCACGTTTAGCACTTCTTGAAAATTAAATGGTTTTAAAATATATGCACTAGCCCCTGCATTGATACAGTCCTTGACAGTCTCCTGATTGTCACTAGCTGAAATCATGATTACTTTTGCTTTTGAATTGTGTGCAATGATTTCTTTGAGTACTGCAAGACCATCTTTTTTTGGCATTGCCATGTCAAGCAAAACAATATCTGGATTAGATTTTTTATATGCATCTAATGCGTCGATACCGCTTGGCAGTTCTGCAACCAATTTGTGTTTCCCAATTACAAGTATGTCCTTTAGGACCATTCGTATTGCATCAGAATCATCAATTATCATTACATTTACCATGTATGATTCTACAGAATATGTGATATATAATAACAAGTATAATTTAAAATCCTAAAATCTGAGGATATGCATCTTTCACAGTCTTTTTGAAATCATCTGTATCAACACTGGTCTGTCCGTCAAAGATGCCAGACATTTTCTGGACTGCATGTGAAATTGTACCATGGGAACCTTTTAACACACCCTGACTTGCTATGTGTTTCAAAATTATGTCACTTATTCTTGCAATCTCACCTATTTTTTCCTGTTCCATCATGGGTGCCAAACCTTTGATCTTGTGCATGTGCTTTTCAATGTCTGCTGATTTCTCATAAATCTGAGTATCATTGGTACAAACAACAAAAATGTCTTTCAAACTGTCTATCTCTGATTGTATCTCTTGCCTTGCAACCCTGAGAAATTCATCAGACATTTTAACTACTTGCTACATATCTTTTATACTAACTTTTATACCCGCCCACTGCCTTTTTTTTCTTTGTGAATCTTACCCAAAAGACCTATCTTTTGCTTGCAGTAATAATTGGGGTCTCTGCCATCAACTTTTACCTTCTCATATTTACGTCCCAGCAGAATCAGGACATCTTGCACTCTATTAGCTATGCAAGTGATCTAAAAGTTATAGTTGAAAGAATAGGTGGTACTGCAAATTCCATTGCAAGTGGTAATGAGGGGGACAGGGTAACTTTGGAAAACCAACTGGCTGATTTTGATACCACATATGCAAGACTTGGGGTGGGTGGAAACATTGACGGACTCAATGTGGTTGCAGTTCCATCAGAGCTACAGCCCGCATATGAAAAAGTAGGAGAGGCATGGATACCATACAAAGAAGATGCAGAAAAAATCAAAAAAGAAACCATTTTTGATTCAAAGGTAAAAGATGGATTGACATACACGCTTGGTAAAAACGGTGAACTGATTTCATTAACAAATGGTATTGAAAATGATCTTTCACCATTGGACAGAAATTACAACAGACACAAAATGATTGCACTTGAAATGATAAACATTGCAAAAGACATTGGAGAGAAAACATTATTGTATTCTATTGGTGAAGGAGGAAATGTATCCTCATCGCTGAAAAAAGACCGAGTACAATTTGATGCTGACTTGAAAAAATTGGAAGGATTACCTCTGGATGATCCAGAGTATGCACAATATGGTATAACCCCTGAGACACTGCAAGAAATTCCGAGACAAAACTCTGATTCTATAAGACAGATTGATCCTCTCTGGGAGTCTGTCAAGGCAAAACTAGTCTATATTGAATCAAACACGTTACTGTCAAAAGACTTTGGAACTGCATTATTTCAATTAAATACTCAAAGAAACGTATTACTTTCTGCTACTACTGACTTTGTAGGTCAGTGGAACGGAATGATTGATTCTCAATTGCACGATAAAGTTCTCGTGGTGCAATTGTTTGTAATTGCAGATATTGTGGTATTTGTAACAGTCGTATTATCGATTAGAAAATCACTGTCTCCACTTGCTACCCTGACAAAGGCAATCAGCCGTGTCAGAGAGGGTATTTACGATGATAAAATTGTGTATTCTGCAAAAGACGAGATTGGTGAATTGGCAGAAACATTCAATGCCATGTCTTCTACAATCCGGGAGAAAGAGGAAGAATCAAAGAAAATCGAAATCGCAAAAGATGAATTCCTTGCAATGGTTACACATGAATTAAAAACACCACTTGTGCCGATTCAAGGTTATTCTGACATATTGCTAGGTGAACATCTTGGACCGCTAAATGCAACACAAAAGGAAAGACTACAAATCATCAGCTCCAGTGCTTCAACTTTACTACAACTCATTTCTGACTTGCTTGATGCTCAAAAACTAGAACTGGGACAACTCAGAATCAAAAAAGAGAAAAACAACATCAAGGATACTGTAGAAAAAACAATACTTGCTATATTACCAACTGCAATTTCTGATGATATATCACTTAGTTATGGTCCGAAAAAAGACGTCTATGCAATTTATGATGATGAAAGGATAAAACAAGTACTTACAAACTTGATCAAAAATAGTCTAAAGGCAACTTCTCCAAAGACTGGTAAAGTAGAAGTAGACATCGAAGAAAAAGAAAATGAAATAGTAATATCTGTCAAGGATAATGGTAGAGGAATACCTCTTGATGCAAAGGACAAGATCTTTAAAAAATTCTACCAGGTTGATACTACTAGCACAAGAGAAAAGGGAGGCAGTGGACTAGGGTTGTCAATCTGTAAAGGAATTGTAGAAGCACATGGTGGCAAAATATGGATGCAAAGTAACCAGCCACAAGGAACAATATTCTTGTTTACAATTCTAAAATCTGAGGTAAATAGAACACCGATATAGGAATGAATCTAATCTAGTAAACTCTGACATGTCCCTAGAAGATTATGCTGATAAAGCACTCAAAGTTGCACTTGATGCAGGTTCTCAATACTGTGATGTGCGAGCCGAGTCTGTACAGGCCACTGGATTTGTCATAGAAAACGGCGAGGTTGAAAATTTTGTCTCATCTGGTGATTCCGGCCTTGGAATAAGAGTTCTGGTAAACGGTGCATGGGGATTCTATTCTATATCTACCCCAAAATCATTTGATGATATCAAAGAGAACATCTTGGATGCAGTACAAGCGGCACGATATTATTCAGAATCTAAAAAACACAAAGTAAAACTTGCAGAAGTTCGCTCTTTTACTGATCAAGTAAATTTCAAGGTGACAATCGAGCCGGATATTGAGGAGATGGTAAAAATCGGTCTTGAATCTGACAAAATAATTCATGACAAAAAAAGAATAATCAAGTCATCTGTATCAATACACCATGATAAATTTCACAAATATTTTACAAATAGCGAAGGATCAAAGATTACTCAACGCTTTGATGATGTGATGGCAAACCTTTCTGCAACAGCACATTATTCTGGTCTCACAGAATCGGTGAATACAACTGAAGGGGGAAGAGGTGGACTTGAAATGATAACTGGAAAAAATGACATACTTGAAGTATCAAAATCAATATCTGAAAAAGCAGATGCATTACTTGATGCAAAAACAGTAAAAGAAGAAAAAGCTACGGTGGTAATGAACCCAGATTTTGTTGCATTACTTTCACATGAAATCTTGGGACATCCATCTGAAGCTGACCGGGTTCTTGGAAAAGAGATGGCATGGGCTGGTGGTGCATGGTGGGCAGGAAAACTTGGAACAAAAATTGGCTCTTCTGAATTAAATGTAATAGACGATCCTACAATACCGTCCAGTCTTGGATGGTACAAGTATGATGATGAAGGTGTACCTGCAACAAAAAAAGTACTGGTAGAAGATGGAAACTTGTGCAGTCACATGCAAAGCAGGGAGACTGCATCTCTGTTTGACACTACTCCGAACTCCTCTATGAGAGCAACAGGATACTCGTTTATGCCGCTTGTGCGAATGGCATGCACCTGTATCGCACCTGGAAATTGGAATCCTGATGAGATGATAAAAGATGTAAAAAATGGCTTTTTGATTTGTAACATGAAAATACCATCAATAGACATGATGAGATATAATTGGAGCATCTCTTGTCAGTATGCCCAAAAAATTGAGAACGGTGAACTTGGTGAATTATTGAGGGATGTCATTGTAATGGGTAACTCTCCGGAGTTTTTCGAATCAATTGATGCCAGAGGAAAAGATTTCAAAGTAAGGCCAATTGCAAACTGTGGAAAAGGTGATCCAATGCAAATAATGCGGATGGGTAATGGCGGTCCACATATACGTGGCAAATCAATTGTAAAAAGTGTGGCAACATAATGTCTTCAAAACTAGGCGATGTAAAAAACAGAGTAGTATCTTGCGTTAATTGTAACCTTTCAAAAACAAGAACAAATGCAGTACCAGGTATTGGAAATGAAAAGTCTGATATAATTTTTGTTGGAGAAGCTCCTGGCAGAAATGAAGACATGCAAGGAAAACCATTTGTGGGAACTGCCGGACAGATTCTATCTGAGGCGCTCGAATATGCCGGGTTTGCAAGAGATCAAGTATACATAACAAATGTAGTAAAATGCAGACCGCCAAATAATCGACAGCCAATTACAGAAGAGCGTACTGCATGCAGACCATATCTTTCAGAAGAACTGGAAATAATTAAACCAAAAATAATCTGCATATTGGGAAATACTGCATACAGCTCATTACTGGATGGCCGTGAAATTACAAAAAATCGTGGCAAGATTGTAAAAAATAATGGCCAGCTTTACTTTGTAACTGTCCACCCCGCAGCGATAATTTACAATCCGGGTCTAAGGCAGGTTCTCAAGGATGACTTTGTGCTTCTGGCACAAGCCTTGGATAAATTAAGAAAGGGTTTGGACGTAGAAATTTCACAATGACGATACTTACTCGTTCATTTTATGACAGAGATACGGTTGACGTTGCCAAAGACCTGCTTGGGAAAATGTTGGTTCGAAAAATTGATGGAAATATCATATCTGGAGTCATAGCAGAAACTGAAGCTTATCGGTACAAGGATGATCCTGCGAGTCACACGTATGGGGGAATGACTGAGCGAAACCAGGCAATGTTTGGCCAAGTGGGAAGGGCTTATGTCTATTTTACATACGGCATGCATTATTGTGTAAATGCTGTAGCACGTAGTCCTGATTATGAAGCAGGAGCAGTTTTGATACGCTCTCTTGTACCAAAAAAAGGAATTGACTTTATGTCAAAGCAGCGCAAAATTCATGACATCTCTAATCTTACAAACGGTCCTGCTAAGCTGACCCAGGCATTGAAGATAACAAAAAAAGAATATGGTGAAGATCTCACAAAGAGATCTAGTCTGTACGTAACCGATGGATTGGAAATAAAAAAATCTGAAATCTTGTCTGGACCACGGATTGGAATAAAAAAAGCAAATGACAAGATGTGGAATTTTAAAATTATCTAAAATATTTTTCTGGAAAACTAGGAAGATGGTGTAGGTCTTGCACCCAGTGTAGCAGTCAAGTCAACTGATTTTCCTTGTCTGTGTACTGTCACTATTACCTTGTCTCCTACATTTTTCTCTTCGTCAAGATAAGCAATAACATCATAAATTGTCTTGATTGGGTGCCCATCTATTGCAGTTATGATGTCTCCGCCATGAAGTATGTTATTCTGATCTGGTGTTGCGGGTGTGATTCCTGCCTTGTCTGCAGGTCCTCCTTGAGTTATGCTTTCAACTATTACTCCTTTGAAGTTTCTGGCAAGTCCGTTTGCAAGTGCTACATCTGGATCAAGACTTCTTCCGGATATGCCAAGATATGGATGAGCATAGGTTCCATTTTTGATCAAGACAGGAACTATCTTGCTTATTGCGTTAGATGGTACCGCAAATCCAATTCCTGCAAAATCACCCGTACTGGTACTAATTGCAGTGTTCATCCCAACTACTTTACCATCTAAATCTAAAAGTGGACCACCGGAATTTCCTGGATTGATTGCAGCATCAACTTGAATCACATCAGGTATTGAAAATCCTGCGGCATTCTCATTTGGAAGCAGTCTTCCAATCTGGCTTATTATTCCAGTTGTCATTGTATCGCTTAGTCCAAATGGATTTCCTATTGCAATGACCTGCTGCCCAACATCAAGATTTGCAGAATCTCCAAGTGTTAAAGGAACAAGGGATTCATCAGTAAAATTATCTATTATCTGTATTACTGCAATATCATTTCCTGGATCAGTTCCTACAACCTTTGCTGTGTAGGTGTTTCCGTCCACAAATGATACATTTACTGTCTTTGATCCTTCCACTACGTGATTGTTGGTGACTATTCGTCCTTCCTTGTCATAGACAAATCCTGAACCAAGTCTTGTGGATTGGCTTTCAAGTGGCTGGCCATTGATTATTACATTATTATCAACTGATGACACCTTGCTTGTTATCTGTACTACAGAATTTTCTGTATTCTTGAATATGTGTGAAAGAGTAGAATCAATTGTAGCAGAACTTGATGTTCCAGCAGATCCTGCAGGTCCAGGTGGTCCTTGTGGACCGGGTGGTCCTTGCGGTCCTGGTGGACCTTGTACTGTTGCCTGGGACAAATCGCTCAATAATCTACCATTGCTAAATTGAAGCATGACTGTAACTGCAAGAATAATGGTTACTCCAATGAGGATGGTCTCAAGTTTTCTCATGTCTAAATCTCTGTCAAAATACTCTGAATCGAAATATTATATTTTACTATCAATTGTTCCATGAACTAGCCGAGTTAACAACTTGATTTTTTGGTATTATATTTTGCTAAACTTTGGTAATCATTACATAAATATACACACCAATCAATAATTTCACCGTGGTAAAGAAACAGAAGAACAAGGCTAAGTCTAGTCCAGTTTCTAGGGGTATGATAATTACAGTTGCAGTTATCGTAGCAGTTGTTGCAGGCGGTGTGTACTATATCTGGAACGATGCAATTCCAGTGAATGTAGATCATCCTGTATTTGCAACATCTTCTAATGTTTACATCTTGGCAACTCACAATGATCAAGGGTATTACTATGATGAACAATCAACTAAGACTGGAAAGAAGTCAATCTCTAGTACTAATGTTGATCCCGCAATACACATTCCGGTAGGAACACTTGTTGCATTGCATGTGATAAATGAAGACAAGGACACAAGTTCAGACCAAGACCTAAACATTGATGCGTTCAATGTTCACACAAAACACTTGAAGTACTTTGAGGCTCAGACCATAAAGTTCCTTGCAAATAAGGCAGGTACATATTCATATTATTCTGTAATTCACCCTGAAATGAAAGGTACCTTAACCGTGGATCCGTAAAATTGACTGGTAAAATGTTTTCTAGAACATCAAACCGCTTTGAACAGGAAAGGCTCAATTCATGAGCGAAGACAAGATCCAATCCTCCCGTTTTGACGTACTTGATTTAATGGATAGTTTCATCAAAAAAATTCTTGAAATACGACGAACCCTTCTTGGAGTTTCAATCTCTGGTTTTATTCTAGCGCCTTTTGCAATAGGACTCTCTATATTCCTGATAACTCATCAGCACTTTTTCATTGTTCTTGAACGCGAATATGACTTTGGCATTGCTCTGAGTATCTTGCTTGGAGTAGTCATTGCAATATCTGTGGGCTGGATGATAACTGGATTCAAGCAATACAAGACACTAAAATCGTGGAATAAAAAATACCAAGAATACCAACAACAAAAAGACGATATTGACAAAAAGATTGCATCACAATACGGGCTAGACCAAGATTAGATCTCTTTTTTTCCAGAGTCATTCTTTTTTCTTGGAAATAATGTTTCATATGGATCCAAAATAGTTTTACAGAATTCGATACCTTTTGCGGTTGGTTTGTACATTGTAATGATGCGTTTTCCAAGGTGTCTTTCTTCACTTTGAATAAGGCCGTTTGATTCAAGTTCTTCAAGTATTGACTTGTGTTTTTTCAGATTCAGTCCGCAAAAACTCACAAGGGCTGTCTGGTTGAGTTCTCCGTATTGAACCAATATGAGGATGATATCCTTGATTATGTAAATTCTGTCACGATATGATGCTGTCCCAGACATTAGCTATATCACAATCCACTTGGCATAATATGATATCTTGTTTTCATGATTTCCCTAATCATCGTTAATAACTTCTTGCAAAAATTGCATATGTCTTGCTTGGATTGTTACATACAATGCATTTAGAATCTTCAGTTTTTGCATCAAATGGAATTACTCTGATATCTGCCCCCGTTGATTCTTTGATTATTTCCTCACATTTTGTCTGTCCACACCATGGAGAATAAAGAAAAGCGCCCGCTTCCATCTCTAACTTGAAAACTTCAAGATCTGTAACTTCACGTGTCTTTTCTTTTAGCAATTTTTTAGCATTTTCAAAAAGACTCTTCTGAATCTCATCTAGCATGGTAAGAATTCCTGTTTCTATGTTTTCAAATACAAGATCAGTCTTTTTGAGATCATCTCTGCGGACAAGGACCACTTTGCCTTTTGCAATGTCTTTTGGACCTATCTCAATACGCAAGGGAACACCTTTCATCTCCCAATCATGGAACTTGTATCCCGGAGTCACTTCATCTCTTACATCCATGTGTACACGAAGGTTGTGTTTTGCCAATGTCTGTTTTATTTCTGAAGCTTTGCTGAGTACTAGTTCCATGTCTTGTGGTGAATAGTAAATTGGTACAATGACTACCTGGATTGGTGCAACTCTTGGTGGTAGTACTAGCCCCTTGTCATCTCCGTGGATCATGATGAGTGCTCCTATAAGACGCCATGATACTCCCCATGATGTCTGCCAGGCAAATGTCTCTACATTTTGCTTGTCCAAGAATTTTACATCAAATGGTTTTGAAAAGTTCTGTCCCAAAAAGTGTGAAGTTCCCATTTGTAATGCTTTACCATCTGGCATGATTGATTCCATCGTTGTGGTGTATACCGCACCAACAAATTTTTCCTTCTCACTTTTTCTACCTGTAATTACTGGAATTGCAAGTTCTTCTTCCACAGTTTTTTTATACATTTCAAGTATTGATGTGACTTCTTGTTCTGCCTCTTCTTTGGTTGTATGTACTGTGTGACCCTCCTGCCAGAGAAATTCTGATGTTCTCAAAAATGGTTTGGTTGCCTTGATTTCTGCCCTAAGAGCAGTATTCCAAAAATTAATCTTTAATGGTAAATCTCTCCAACTCTTAATCCATTTTGAATACATGGAGTATGCCAAGGCCTCAGATGTTGGTCTTAACGCAAGCCTGTCTCCAATTTCTGTCTCGCCTGAATGGGTGACCCAAAACACTTCGGGTGTAAATCCGGCAAAATGATCAGACTCTTTGCTTAGCAATGACTCTGGTATCAAAACGGGAAGAAATCCATTTTCATGACCTGTTGCTTTTAATTTTTGGTCAAGTGATGACTTCAAGGATTCCCATATGGAATATCCATATGGCCTAAGAACAATGAGGCCTTTCACTGGTGCATAATCTGCAAGATGTGCCTTTAGTACTGTCTGTGTATACCACTCACTAAAATTTTCACTTTTCTTAACTGTGATTCCTATCTCTTTGCTCAATTCCAATCTTTCTTATAGTTACACTAATGAGCTTTCTGATTTTTTTAAAGTGGATCGCCTTTGCAGAGCACTTTGCCTGATACTCTGCTCTGGAAATTAGGACATACAAAACATTGGATGAATGGCAACTCTTTTTTCACAACTGGGCAGTCTACTGCTTCTTCTTTCATGCGTTTGAGCATCTTTGGACTAACACCTTTTAGCTTCAACTTTCCCTTGTCATCCATCATGCCAGATGATTTGAGCTCTGTTTTGGTTTGGTCTGAGAGCTTGATTGCCTTTTCAACAACTTTTACTGGGACTTCATACTTGTGTGGAAGTTCAGCCATATTCTACAACCTGAGAAGCTTGAATATATTACTAGTGGTAAAAAGATCTGGCAATCACTTAAGATTAATATAATCTGATTTGTGGTTGAAAGAAGAAACTGATGTTAGCAATCTTTGATGTTGAAGGTGTATTACTTGATGCAGAATTTCTCCCGATACTTGCCGAAAAAATTAACAAGCAAGATGAAATTTGGGCTATTACTAGACAAGGTATAGAAGGAAAAATAAATTGGGAAAATGGATTAAAAAAAAGAATCGAGCTTCTCCGTGGAATAGATTACAAAACATGCAAAGAAGTCTCTGATTCACTACAAATAATGACTGGTGCAAAAGAGGCCTGCAGAGCATTAAAAGCTGCAGGATGGAAAATCATGGCTGTGTCTGGAGGATTTACTATAATGACTGATAGATTAAAAGAAGAACTAGAACTTGACTATGTTTTCTCAAATGAATTGATATTCAAGGATGGCAAACTTGATGGCGTAACAATAGACGTTGACTCTGACAAGGCCAAGTCTGCAATCATAAAAATAAATGAATGGAAGGAGAAAAAAGAGAACATCGTAGTGGTTGTGGATGGAGCAAACGACATCAAGCTGTTTAATATTTGCGGGTTAGGTGTAGCATTTAGAGCTCAAGATATGGTAAAGGAGCTAGCAACTGTAACACTGGAAGAAAAAGATCTTTCCAAACTTATTGGGTTGATTAACAAACATTATGGTCTAAAGATACCGTTACAGACAATTGCCTAGCGGATATCATTTTAAGCAGTAAAAAATTAAACCTGTATCATGTCATTGCAAATAATCCCCATCAAGATTTCAAAAGATATTGAGTATGGGGATGACCTAGTTGAAATTTTACTCAAGACAAAGGCTGGTCGTGGATTAAAAGAAGGTGACATTTTGGTATTTACGCAAAAGGTAATCTCAAAACAAGAAGGCAAAAAGATTGACCTGTCTAAAGTCCATCCGACGCTTCTTGCAACGGGAGTTGCCAGTGCATACAAAAAGGATCCGAGGATTGTTCAACTAATTCTTGATGAAACAAAAAGAATCATCCGAATGAAAAATGGAATAATAATATCACAAACACGCCACGGCCTTGTTTGTGCAAATGCAGGAATCGATGAAAGCAATGTAGAGAAAGGATTTGCGACACTTCTTCCAAAAGATGCTGATGACTCTGCACAGAAACTAAAACAGCGCATAAAGACCAAGACTGGAAAAAATGTGGCAGTGATAATATCTGATACGTTTGGTAGGCCGTTCCGAGAAGGTCAAACCGATGTTGCAATAGGTGTATCTGGAATATCTTCAATTATTGATTATGAGGGAAAACAAGACAACTTCAAACGAATTCTTAGGGTTACGGCAATTGCAGTTGCTGATGAAATATGTTCTGCAAGTGAATTAGTTAGGGGAAAAACACTTCACACACCGATTGCAATTGTGCGAAATTACAAGTTTGATAAAAAAAATGGACGACTTGAAGATCTATTACGAGTCAAATCCCTTGATCTGTTCCGATGAGCAAAAATTTCAGAAACAAAGATTATATGCATTGATTGATGGATTCGATAAACATTGGCCGGATTAAAAATTGATTTACACTGCCATAATGAATTTTCAAACTTTCAACTTGGACCAAAAGAGACACCATATGATTGTGGAGTTACCATAAGCGAACAACTTGACAAAGCATATGAAATGGGTCTTGATGCATTTTTCATTACAAATCACAATACCTTGAATGGATATAGCTCTCTTTTGGAGTATCGTGAGAACCATGAAAAATACAAAAAGATCAAGGTGTATCCTGGAGAAGAAGTTACCACTGATAAAGGGATACACGTTCTTGCATTTGGACTCAACCAGACCATAAAAGCAGGAGGTACCTTGGAAGAAACACTTGATGCCATCAAGTCCCAGGGGGCAATCTCTTGTGCACCTCATCCCTTTGGCCTGAGTAATGGGCTAAGGGAAAGAGCTTCGCTATGTGACTTGATTGAGGTCTTTAACAGCAACAACGTGGACAGGTATTCTAATCTTCGAGCATATCATTTTGCAAAAGCAAATAATCTCATCGAAGTGGCTGGAAGTGATTCTCATGTCGCATCAACACTTGGCAGATGTGTGAATTTAGTTGATTCTGAAAACAACCTTGATGATGTACTTTATGCACTACGACGTGGAAAAGTTACAATCGGTGAAACTGGATATATCACAGGACAGGAAATGATATCTCACGCATTGTATAAAATTGAAAATTCTAAAGAAGATATCATCATCTACTTTCAAGAATATCATCCTCACCTGACAGGACTGTGCAGATTTTTGATAAATGCTTTTGAATCAAATCCAAATAGTATCGTGTGGACAACTGCATACAAAGTTGCGGTACGCTTGATTACAAAACTTTCAAACAAGATAAACTTCAAAGATCAGGATCACACAGTTTTGTATGAGAGAAACCTCAGAGCCATACTTCCAATGATTCTCAAATGACGATATCTCGTTGTACCTATGAATAGATTTTAATATTGCGTGATCACTTTTTTGCTTACAGGTGGCCGATATTTCAGAAGCAACTCCAACAAAAACAATTGATGTAAGAGGTATGTTCTGCCCTGAGCCTGTCTTTAGAACAAAGATAGAGATGGAAAGAATGGCCGTAGGAAATATTTTAAAAATAACTGCAGATGATCCTGCCTCTGAAGAAGACATATCAAGATGGGTAAATAGAATGGGTCACCAGTTAATTGGTATTAAAAAAACAGACAAAGACCTAGAGTTTACCATTAAAAAGGTGAAGTAACTCTTTGGCTGAAACACTAGAAGATGCCGCAGGGATGCCAATAAAAATTGGTGGCACACCAATTGTACCGCTAGAATCTCTTTCAAAAAATCAAACCGAGTTTTATGCTAAATTAGAATTTTTTAATCCGTTTGGTTCTGTAAAAGACCGAGCTGCTTACTGGATGGTAAAGATGGCAGAAGAAGCAGGTCTGATAAAAAGAGGACACACCATAATCATAGAGCCCACCTCGGGAAACACTGGTATTGCACTTGCAGGGATTGCAAAGATTCTTGGATACAAAGTAGAAATTGTAATTCCAGAAAAAGCAAGTGATGAAACAAAGAAAATAATTGAATCACTTGGTGCTACATTATACCAAACAACTGACGACTTGTGTCCCAAAGTTGGTGCAGGAACTGATCAAAGTATAGCACTTGCCCGCTCTATTGCGTCTGCAAGACCTGACAAGTACTATTCTCCTAACCAGTATGCAAACGAGGCAAATTTCATGGGCCATTACAAAGGAACAGGTCCTGAGATCTGGGAGCAGACACAAGGAAAGATAACTCACTTTTTCACTGGTGTGGGAACAGGAGGGACCATAACTGGAATAGGTGCATACCTAAAAGAAAAGAATCCTAGTATCAAGATTATTGCAGTACAGCCACAGCAAAACCACCTGATTCAAGGCCTACGAAATTTTGAAGAGTCTTCCAAGCCTGATTTATTTATCAAGCGTGAGAAAGTAGTTGATGACTGGATAACAATTACAAACGAAGAGGCATTTGTTTCTGTTAAAGAAATATTGCAAAAAGAAAAGATACTGGTCAGTCCATCGTCTGCTACTGTCTATACTGCAATGAAAAAATATCCTATTGCAAATGGATATGCCGTTGGAATATTTGCCGATGATGGAAGAAAATTCAAAAGTCTCTATACTCAGCAGAAAATATTCACTGAGGAAGAATACGAATCTGCACTAAAAAACTCAAAATACATCTCAAAAGTACAGTCTACCTAATTGTTACTTGCGTTCTGACAAGTACTTGTCTACATCAATTGCAGCCATGCAACCAAATGCTGCTGCGGTAATTGCCTGTCTATATCTATGGTCATGCACATCTCCTGCGGCAAATACTCCGTCCACATTTGTCTGGGTGTGGTTTTTCAATGCAATGTATCCTTGGGCATCAAACTCAATCTGACCTTGGAACAATTTTGTATTTGGTTCGTGCCCTATTGCTACAAAGAGACCTCCTACTTCTAATGTATCGACCTTGTTTGTAGTTACATCTTTTACTGTTATCTGACTGACCTTCTGACTACCCTTTATCTCTTCAATTACAGTATTCCAGTGGAACTGGATCTTTTTGTTTTCAAAAGCCCTATCTTGCATTACCTTACTTGCACGAAGTGTATCCTTTCTATGTATCACGTGAACCTTGTTTGCAAATTTAGTGAGAAATATTGCTTCTTCCATGGCAGAATCTCCTCCTCCTGCAACAACAATTTCCTGATTCTTGAAAAATGGTCCATCACATGTAGCACAATATGAAACACCACGTGCGCTAAACTCCTGTTCTCCTTTTGCACCAATTTTTCTTGGAGTGGCGCCTGTTGCAATGATCACTGCATCTGCCTCATATTCTTCAGAGTATGTCAATATCTTAAACGGCCTGTGTTTGAAATCAACATTTACTACCTCATCGTCAATGATTGTGGTGCCCATTCTTTCTGCCTGCTGTCTCATCGTTGTCATCAATTCTGGACCCATGATGCCGTTTGCAAAACCCGGAAAATTCTCAACTTCTGTTGTAAGCATAAGCTGGCCTCCTGGAAGAATACCTGATATGATAAGAGTTTCACGCTTTGCACGTGATGTGTAAATTGAGGCAGTGTATCCTGCAGGACCTGCACCGATAATTATTACATCAAACTTTTTTTTCGCTTCTGGTTTCTTGTTTTCCGATCTTATCTCAGCTTGCACAAGTCAAACTCGTTCAAGTTCATATTTAAATTATTCATGCTTTTTGATCGACTCAATAATTCTTTGGTGATGTTCACATAGTTTTCCTAGATTGATTTGCGCATGGATCAGATCTTCTTGCCAGTGTGCATTATACAAAATACAGTCCTTTGAATCACAAAATGGCTCTGCTGTAAGGTGGTAAAAAATTGCTTGTAATGCGTATCCATGTATGACCTTGTCTAGATTGCTGTCATGGTATTCTAGAAATTTTCCTTTGAACTGGTCCTTTAATGCGTCAAGGTTCAGACCTTGAGCGATGCTTTGTTGCATGATGATGTAATATTCACGTGGTTTTGCAGGTGCCTCTATTATTCCTGTAGTTGAGATTATTGCAGGATTGGCACAAATCACTGCTCTTCCATGATATCTGTAATCTTCATAATCATATGTACAACCAAGTCTTGTGGTAAAAGCAAGATGAAACGTATCATCTGATAACTCTTCATTTGGAATTATTTCATTTATGATCTTTTGAATCTCAAAACCATCATACAGTATGATGTTGCCTGATTCCAAATTGTTTTCAAATGACTTTGCCTCAAAATTGACTTCTTCTTCTGTTGGTGTATGTGCTTCAAAGGGAATGTATGGATTGAAAACCCTTGATGATGCAAGCTTGTATGCTATACTTCTATCGGATTTGAAATGGGAAAAGAAATTTTTTCTTACATGCACTGGTACATCTAATGTTTCTTCTAGAAATTTTGCTAGATTGTTTATCTTGATTTCTGGAACAGATGGTTCATCATATATGAAAATTCTAGATATTTTCATCAAGTACTTTTGAAAGTGAATTGATTTATCTTCTTAGTTCTCTTAGCTTTGCAGCTGTAACTTCTGCTGCCTTTTTACCTGATAGCAACATGGAACCATAGGTTGGACCCATTCTTGCTAGGCCAAAAGTCTCAGTGACAGACATGCCAGAAATGACAAGTCCTGGGTAGAGTTCACCTGTCTTGTAAACCACTCTGTTTTCTCCGTCATCTATCCACATTGGATCCATTCCCTTCCACTCTACAAGTTTTCTGTCCACCAGTCTTTTTACAGCAACAGAATCATGACCTGATGCATCAATTACCATTTTGGCTTCTAGTGCAATAGGATCTACACATGTTATGTTTCTTGGAAGTGCAGAAACTGGCATCCAGTTTACAACAACTCCTGCTACACGACCATTCTTCAAAACTAGATCATCAAACTTGGTTAATTGTAAGAACTTTACTCCGGCATCACATGCTGCTGCAATCAATTTGGATACTGCATGTGGGCCTGGTGTCAAAAAGAGACCTTCTGAAATTTGCTTGTATGGAATTCCTAGTTCGTCCCATATCTTTTGAGCTGGAGCTCTCACTGTTACAGGATTCATCATGTATCCTCCAAGCCAGTAACCTCCACCTAGGTAGTTGTTCTGCTCAATTACGAGGACCTTGAAACCCAATAATGATAGTTCTCTGCTTGCAGTAAGACCAGCTGGGCCTGCACCGATGATTATAACATCAGAATCTGATCTGTCGATTAGTACTTCGTGAAACTCGTTTGCAATTGCTCTTGTTATCTCTACTTCTCTTAAATCTGCAAAAATCTTTGGTGCTTCGTCACTTAGTGTTGCTTTCTGCATAAAAAATTAATCTCCATTTTGCACATTAATAGTTTGCTCAGTTTACAAACGTCTGTTCAAAAGCCTCAATGCATTCTCTTATGTGCATCTTCTTTGATGGGCTCTTGAATGCATAGGCAGAAATGATATCTATTTTTGCAAAGTCTTTACTTGCCATTGTTTTCTTTGCAGCCCTTATGGAATCAACTATTACATTGCAACCGTTTGTACTGTCATTTGTTCGAAGAGACAAGTCAAGTTCAATTGGAGAATCAAGAAAACCTTTTGCTTCCATCCAATAGTAACTTACCCTGGAATCTCCAAGTTGTTCTGCATATTCTGTTGTACCTGCAGTAGACTTGAAAGGAATCGGGGATTCAATTGCAATAGAATCTGTCTTTATCTGTCTCTTTCTTTCTCTTGTCTCTTCTGCCATGGTACTCTGTGTATCTTGGTTGCCTCCAACGTCAAGCTGATATGCCTTTTGTAATAAAATACCACGACTTGCCATGAAATCTATCATGCCACGGTGAAACGCAGTGCCACCAAACTGGCTCATCAGGTCGTCACCTAGTATCAGTAACCCTTTTGATTCAAACGCCTTTCTTGTCTGCTCTGTGGCAGTCTTGGCAGATGTTGCGTTGAAAAAAGAACAACCTGCATCAAGTGCAGCTTTTGCATATTTTTCACCGCTTTTTTCCATTCCCGAAGAGATTAGATTTACAACAAAATCTGGCTTTGCTTTTTTGAGCGAATTTACAAACTCGTCATAGCTTGATGTTTTTACTTGTCCGCTTTGTGAAATGTGTGAAGGTGTAACATCATCTGAAATTCCTGGCTGGACTATGATACTTCCAAAGTCTGACTTGGAACCTTTTATCAGACTTGACACGTTCTTGCCAACCTTTGATGAATCAATGTCGTATGCTGCAACAACTGTGAAATCACCCAATGTCAATCCTGATATCTTTGGATGCCACAAACCGTCAGTAGAATTTTTGTAAAACTCAAAACCTTTTACAAGTGTAATTGATACGTTACCAATACCGATTAGTGCAAGACTAATTTTATCTGACACGTTATTTTTTTCTTGTCGGTCATCATTTAACTCTTTTCTGGTTATGTGCAACTAACAAGTTTTTTCTGGACTAGTTGCAGACAAAATATGCAACTTTTGCCATAATCATACTGAATTTAGCGAAAATTCCCATAATACAAAATTTATATGCGTTCTGGAGACTAGCAAGAATAATTGAGCAATACAAGCGTTAGCCAGTCAAAACCAGGCAATGCCCCCACGCATAAGGTAAACTGGGGACGATTAGAGGAAGCTGAAAGATTCTCTGAACTGGTAAAACAATATCGCCAAGGAAAAATTAGCCGTGATGATTTTAGACGATTCAGACTGCAGCATGGAGCCTATGGCAGCAGAATGACTGATGATTATAGTATGATAAGACTAAAGCTTCCAGCAGGCGAAGTTTATGCAGAACAATTAGAAAAAGTTGCAGATCTTAGTGAGCAATTTTCTATAGGTAGTGCGCATGTGTCCACAAGACAAAACTTTCAACTTCACTGGGTTGCACTAGAAGACGTATCTGAGGTTCTCAGAGGTCTTGCAGAAGCTGGCATGACAACAAGAGAAGCGTGTGGAAATTCCGTACGTAGTATAATGTGCAGTCCTCTTGCAGGTGTATGTCCAGACGAAATCTTTGATCCAACTCCTTATGCAGTTGCTGCAACAAAATTCCTTTTACGAAATCCAATGTGCCAGTCGCTCCCAAGAAAATTCAAGATAAACTTTACCTGCTGTGAAAAACACGGCATGGCAAGAATGGTAGATATTGGACTAATTCCACAAATTGTAGAAATAAACGGTAAACCACAACGTGGGTTCAAAGTATTTCTAGGTGGTGGACTTGGTGCACAATCATTTGTGGGCCATCAGTTAGAACAATTTACTTCAGAAGATGAATTGTTGCATACTATCGTTTCAGTAATTAGAATATTTGACAGACTTGGAAACCGCGATAACATGGCAAGAGCAAGAATGCGTTATCTTGTAAATGAAATGGGTTGGGAAAAATTCCAAAACTTGGTACTAAAAGAAAGAGCAATGCTAAAGATGCTTCTATCCATTTTGATAAAACTTGAAGTCGACAAGACACCTGATGTCTTGCGAAAGATATCTATCAGTTCTGAGGTGCCATCTGTTCCACAA
The DNA here is from genome assembly GCA_900065925.1 of Nitrosotalea devaniterrae. GTDB lineage: Archaea > Thermoproteota > Nitrososphaeria > Nitrososphaerales > Nitrosopumilaceae > Nitrosotalea > Nitrosotalea devaniterrae. The sequence goes on from LN890280.1 coordinate 686,005, forward strand.
GGATTTGCAAGATGGAAAAAATCTAACACTTTCAAGCAAAAGCAGCCAGGCTTTAGCTCTGTATTTCTTACACTAGAATCAGGTGATGTAACGGCAACACAGCTGAGGGCTATTGCAGAGATGGCACGAGAGTTTACCGCAGATGGTCAGATAAGAAACGGCTTTACCCAAGATATGGTATTTCGATGGGTAAGAGATGAGGATCTTCCAAGGATATACTCAAAGCTTCTAGAGGTAGGATTGGCAAATCCTGGTGCACTTACAATGGCATCTGTTGTTGGATGTTCTGGAACTACTTCATGTAACTTGGCACTAACAAACTCACATAGGCTTGCAAAAGAAGTACAAAGAAAATTCATAGAATTAAAAATTGATGAAGACGATGATCTGAGAAATTCAACTATCAAGATAAGTGGATGTCCAAACTCTTGTGGCCAGCATGAAATTGCAACAATTGGATTTTATGGTGGTGGAGGAAGGCTTGGAAAAGACATGTACCCATTGTATACAATGTCGCTTGGAGGAAGATCTGATGAAGACACCACACTTGGACATTCATGTACCAAAGTTCCAGCAAAAAGGGTCATCCCAACAATTCTCAAAATAGTGGAGATATTCAAATCTGAAAAAAAATCTGGTGAAACACTTGACTTGTGGATTCGCAGAGTGATAGAAGGAAATGGAGGTCCTAACATAAAATCACTTGAAACTATCAAAGATCTGCTCAAGTCTGTTGTATCTGCTCCAACAAAAGATCAAGATGAAGACTTTTACGCAGACTATGGAAGCGATGGAAGCTATCACACCAAAACAGGAAGGGGCGAATGTGCAGCTTGAGCAAAGAAAAAACCACTCAAGTTACAGTTGATGCCGACAAGCTACGTTCTGAAATACGCGACAAGAGTGTCAAGGTTCTTGATATAAGAAAAGAAGACGATTACAAACAAGGTCACATCCCTGGTGCAATCAACTTGCCACTTGCATCGCTTTTAGCAGATGACAGTCCAGAAAAAGTTCTCCAGTATGCACAATCATTTGGAATTGGCGATGAGACTTCAGTTGTGGTATATGATGATACATTTGGAGCACTTGCATCAAGGGTTGCCTGGACACTTGAATACATTGGTCACAAGGATGTCTCTTTACTTGATATTACATATGGTACCTGGAAAAAACTCGGACTAGAAACAAGCTCTGAAACACCATCTGCTGTAAAAACAAGCCATTCTCTAAAACTACAGCCTCAGATACTTGCAACTTCAGATTATTTAGTACCTGCCAAGGAAAAGGGCGCAATTCTAGTTGACAACAGAGAGCGACTAAACTTTTTAGAGCAACACATCCCTGGTGCAATAAATATTCCATATCGAATGTTGGCATCTGGACAAAACATACTACGACCAAAAGATGATCTCAAAAGGCTGATGCAAAACAGAAACATCAATGCAGATTCTGAAATTATAACCTACTGTGGAAGTGTTGGGACACTCTCAGGCCTTGGATATTATGCACTAAAGTCACTAGGAATGAACAACGTCAAACTATACGTCCGCTCATTCAAAGAATGGAAGTCTCTTGAAAAACCCATAGAAAAGCAAAATGATGCAAACTATTGGGATTTGTCTGCAGAATAAATCTAATAACTCTGTCCGGCTTCAGTTCTAAGCTTCTTTGTAATCATCATCTCGATGTTGTCAAAGAGCTCAATCATCTTGTGCTTGTTTGCTTGGAGGTATTCTACACCCTTGTCAGTAAGTCTGACCTTGTACAATCTAATGTCTCGATGTTCTTCAAAAAAGTATTCAATCATCTGTCCGCCTTTCTTTGAAGGCTCGATGAACACATCTAACTTTGAAATTATTTCTGTAACGTCGCCTTTCTCAATTGCAGTCTTTGCACCTTGCACTGCCTCGTTTATCTCCTTGAGATTTTGTATGACAAGTGGCTGTGGTTTTTTTGCAGTTCCAAAAAAGCTCTTCTTTTCAACACCGATTTTCTCAGCAAGTTCTGGAACTATCTCATACTCTTCGACTTTTTGTAATCCTAAACTTTTCTCTGTCTTGATGAGCAGACCCTTTTCAACTAGTTTTCTTGCAGCATCTTCAACTTCGAGTTTTCCTACCATTGTAGTCCAGACAATCTGTCCTACTTTGTGGTAACCTTGTCTTACTGATTCTAAAACTACAACTTCAATAATTCTTCGGTATCCTTCATCTGTTCTAATGTTTTCAAAGTCCTTGTCCTTTACTGCCTTTTTGGCATTTTTGACATCAACTTCAATTGAGCGTTTGAGTGCTTCAATTGATTCTGGTATGTGATTCAAAAGCGCATGATAACATGCCTTGTTGTACCATGACATTCCATCTGTTGAGTTGGAATCAATTGCTTTTTCTACACTGTCTAAAGCTTTATCGTAATTTTTCTGTCTATAGTAAATCAAGCCTTTCAAGTTCCATGCTTCAGCATTTGTAACATCAATTTCATGGACTTTATTGTAAGACTCCATTGCACTTGACAGGTCATTCATGTGAAAACGGGTGTATCCAAGCTTAAGCAATGACGGTATATGTGTAGGGTCAACTCGTAATGCGTCCTCAAAGGCCCTGGCTGCCTCATCCATCCTTTCGTCTGCCATGAGCGAGACTCCCTTCTTGAAGTGCTTGTTTCTGTTATAGTTTGGATCTGTTAGTTTATTGGATGATGATTCCTCTGGCACCTTTGCCTCTGACTTTCTTATCTCAGTGACTTCCTTTTTATCGCCAAATAGTTTCTTCACGGTCATCAAAATGTGGATTAGCCGTAGATAAATAGATTAGTTTGAAAGACAAACAGGTAGAAAACCGATTTCCAAGTATCTAAAAATTCACAAATGGGCTTTATATCATATTGAAAATACAAAAATACTTAGGAATTATACGTAGAACATGTCATCAAAAGATAACACTATAGAGGTATCTGGCGAGTCACCCTTCAAACTGTCATCGGGTGTCTTTGAGGTACAGATTGCAATATGTGATGCCCCGCCATCACTTGATGATATCAAGCGAAGAAGTTTTCACTTGCTATGGAAAGAAAACTTTCATCTGCGGGTTAAAGATAAACAATTCTCCCAAGTATTAGGATCTGCAAAAAACCCATTGCCTGATTCTGTATTTCAAAGAGGAACTGTCTGGGTTGTTGTAATTGATCAATTCTCTTCTATTCATTCAAGTTTTCAAGTTGATGTACCGCGAACTGCAGAGTATGTGGAGCATCGACAAGAACCCGAGCCTGTAACACATTCTACAAAATCTGATGCGGATAGTTCTAGATCAAAACCTACTGTTGAACATTATTCTGGTGAAAGAGGTTCTCGTGGCCCATCTGGTCCAATGGGTCCTGCAGGCCCTATGGGTCAAGCAGGTCCAATGGGCCCAGCTGGAGTACATGGCCCACCTGGTCCTATGGGTGTACAAGGAGACAAGGGTCCCCCAGGTCCAATTGGTGACAAGGGTGACAAAGGTCCTTCAGGTCCTCCAGGTGACAAAGGTGACCGAGGAGACAAGGGTCCAATTGGTGACAAGGGAATCACTGGTGACAAAGGTCCACTGGGTCCTTCAGGTCCACCCGGAGACAAAGGTCCACATGGTCCAACCGGTGACAAAGGTGACCGAGGAGACAAGGGTCCAATTGGTGACAAGGGAATCACTGGTGACAAAGGTCCACAAGGTGACAAGGGTCCTCGCGGTGATGAAGGAGAAAAAGGCGAAAAGGGCGATAAAGGTGACAAGGGTGATAAAGGCGATAAAGGATTAACTGGAGAAATTGGACCGCTTGGAGAAAAAGGTCCGACAGGTCCTCCAGGTCCACAAGGTGATAAAGGAATCATTGGTCCTCCGGGTGAACAAGGTCCAAAGGGTCCTCTTGGTACGCCGGGTGACAAAGGGTTGCCAGGTCCACAGGGTCCACAAGGTGACAAGGGATTAACAGGTCCACAAGGTCCACTTGGAGAAAAAGGTCCACAAGGTCCCCAAGGTCCTGCCGGTGAAAAAGGTCTTACCGGAATTCCAGGTCCACAAGGTGACAAAGGTCCAAGAGGATTGCCAGGTCCAAGTGGTGAACAAGGTCCGCGTGGAACTCCTGGTCCATCCGGTCCTCCGGGTCCACAAGGAATTCAAGGTCCACAAGGTGAAAAAGGTACAACCGGTCCACAAGGTGTACCCGGTGACAAGGGTCCTCCGGGAATCCAAGGTCTACCAGGTCCAGTTGGTCCATTAGGTCCACAAGGTCCACCAGGTGACAAAGGTCCACAAGGTGTACAGGGTCCACAAGGAGACAAGGGATTAACAGGTCAGCAAGGTCCACTTGGAGATAAAGGACAACAAGGTCCACAAGGACAACAAGGTATTCCTGGTGAATCAGGTCCACGAGGTCCTCCAGGTCCACCAGGTGACAAGGGTCCTACTGGATTTTCTGAACAAGAACGTGCATTGATAACTCAACTGCTTGAGATTTTATCTTCGAAAAATGTGTTGACAACTGAGCAACAAATAAAATTGATGAGTTTTCTTTACTGAAAATATCTTCAAATAACTCAAACTAGTTCTCAATTGACATGAGTACATCAAAAGAAAAAATAGAATTCAAAATGCTAGATCATCAAAGAGTTGGAGAAGAACATGTCACTTTCAAGCTTGAAGATGGTACGATGGTCAAAGTAAAAGTTGATCTGGACAGAGTTGGAATTGCTACAAATTACAAAAATCCTGATGGCACACCACACTATGCAGTTAATGCATCGCTTAAGCTGTCGATAATTCCTAGTGAAAGAAAATTTTTCGTAGAACCTGATGCAGTCAAAGCAAAATCGCCGTCTCCACCAGGTCAAATGTTTAGCTAAAATATTACAAATTATCGCCTACTAAAGCGATAATCTGTTTAAAATTTTATCTTCGTCTTTTTGGAGCTGCTCTTTTTGCTTTTCTTGTAGCTGATCTTCGCTTTGGTGCGGATCTTCTCTTAGGAGCAGATCGCTTTGGTGCAGATCGTCTCTTTGGAGCACTACGTTTTGGAGCTGATCTTCTCTTAGGAGCAGATCGCTTTGCAGCTGATCTTCTCTTTGGAGCTGATCTTTTTTTAGCAGCCCGTGTTGTTCGTTTTGCCATTACACAATTGTTGTGCCTACTTGTTTTTCTATAGTGACGCTTAAGAAAATTACACCAAATGATAAGTTCTATACACACATTTTTTTTACAAAAAATTAATTTTTTGATAAAAATTTAGTAAACTGATTCTGCAGATGGTCTTCTTCCTTGCAACCATGATGTTTGTCCGCACTCTGTGCATTTGTATTGTCTTCTTCTTTTGTATGTCGCCATGTTTGGCATGAAAATAATTTCTTGTTTTGTTTTTGAAAAACATTTCTTGCACCACCTGTATTCAGCTTCTTCCACGATATTAGAAAATATTTATCACACAAAAGAGTTTTTGCTATCTTGCTTTGATTATTGTAAGTACATCTTCGTCTTGTAACACATGATTGATGCCTACTCGTTGTCCGCCAAACTTTACACTTTTTCCCCACACCAATGCATATCTGAAATCTTTTTTGAGGTCACGGTGAAGCTTGTTGCAAATGTCAAGCACTGTGGACCTGTCTCTTATTATCAATGGCTCTTTAAAGTCAGTCTCACCGCCTTTTGGCCTCATGTATACTCGAATAAAGTCTAGTCTCTCAAATATGGCATCTTTTAGTGCTGTTATGTTTATGTCACTGTCTGCTGATATTGGAACAAATTTTGATTTTGATTTTTGTTGTAGTTCATTTACAAAGCCTTGGTTTACAAGATCAATTTTGTTCATTACAGTAAGGGACTGGACATAAAATTTGTTACCTGATATGAAATCTGTAAGTTGATCTGAATCCACATCTTCTCTTACTAGTACTCTACCGTTATTCATCCCGTACAATCGTAATATGTCCTTCATCAAACTAATTGACATCTTGGTGAGTGGAACCTGCTGGCTTACGGCAAGTCCTCCATCTCCAGTTTTTTCTATTACAATATCTGGAGGTTTTTGATCAAGTCTTATTCCAATATTTCCAAGCTCTGTCCTGATAACATCTTCAAGATATGGCTGGAATACATCTAAAATTATCAAAACTAAATCTGCACTTTTTGCAACTGCCAAAACTCTTTTTCCAAGACCCTTTCCTGTTGATGCACCCTTGATAATTCCGGGCAAGTCAAGCACCTGGATCCTAGCACCACGATGCTCCATCATTCCGGGAATTACTGTTGTTGTAGTAAATTGGAATGCACCCACTGCTGATTTTGCACCTGTCAATTTGTTGAGCAGTGTTGATTTACCAACACTTGGAAGACCGATGAACACAACTGTTGCATCACCAGTTCTTTTTACATCAAAGCCTGCAGAGCTTCCACTTGATCTTGATTTTACCTCTTCTTGCTCTCTTTTCAGCTTGGCAAGCTTTGCCTTGAGAAGCCCAACATGGTGCTCAGTAGCTTTATTGATCTGAGTCTTTGACATCTCGTCTTTAATGGACTGGATTTTTTCTGGGATTCCCATCTGCAGAATTGGTAGTATCTTACTGAATAAAATCTTATTACTTGTGTCTACATGTGATTTTCTTTTCTGCGCCTATGTTTTGATGTATTGAAGAAACATGTTGCCAAAGTAAACTGCTGCAAATGCACTGGCAGTCCTTGCTATACTCATTGAGATTACAAATTTCTTGAAATTGTATTTCTTTACTCCTGCGATGACTGTTACAATTTCTGTCAGTATTGGCACCAAACTTAGAGCAAAAATTATGCCCCAACCGTACTTGCTTAGCCAGACAAAGCTCTTCTGCTGATGCTCTTCTCGGTGTGTTTTTCGCAAGATCTTGTACACTTTGCCACCGTCATAGCCAATGTAGTATGTCAAAACTCCCCCAATGACTGAACCTATTGACATGACGATGAACACCATTATCTCACTTTGACCATCTAAGAGCAATGCAGTGGATGTTACCACAATTGGAAACGGGACAAACGATGCAAAAACTGCATTAAGGAAAAGACCTAGCAATCCATATTTTACAAAAAAAGGATTTTCAAGTATGGGCCTTAGAGAGTCAATCAGCATAAACTAGGTCAATTTTAACCTGATAATAGAGCTAACTGATTTTTTAAAACCTGCCTAGATTTTGGGATCTTTTTTTCTGACTGATCTGCAATGTAGTATGTCATTTTCCTTTTTGATGTATGCAATTCTACTCGCGGGAATTGTCTCAAAGTTTTCAGATAATTTCAGAAATTCTCCAAGCGGAACTTCTCTTGTTTTGGAAAAATCAATGTATCCTACTTGATATAATTCTGGGTTGTCATTGTATAACGCATTGCTGAGAATGTCTGCAACTTTTCCCTTTCTTGTCATGGATACATTGCACCTCAAAACTATTTTAGATAGCAGTTATTATGACCCACGTCATACGTGATTTTGATGAAGCCCAAGATCTTTGCAATAGACATTGATGGTACAATCACTGACAACAAGGGAGGCAGAGTTGATCTTGATGCACTTGCAGCTCTGAGATATCTTGTAAAACTTGGACACAAGGTCATCTATGTTACCGGAAGATCATCTGTTGAGGCCTATGTCTTGTCTGTATTTGGAGGAACTACGAGAATTGCAGTTGGAGAAAATGGAGGCATCATCACTACAGGTCCTGCAGAGCACAAGCTAATTGGAAATAAACAAAAATGTATTGATGCTTTTGAATTCCTAAAAACAAAGATACCAGAAGCAATAGAAAAGCCAGTCTTTCCAAGACTCACCGAAGTGGTGCTTGAGCGAAATTTTGATGTAAACTTGGGCAAGAAACTTTTTGCCGAAAATAATCTTGATGTAACTTTGACTGACAGTCAATATGCATATCATATCAATTCAAAGGGTGTAGACAAGGCAAGTGGCTTTTTAGAGATAATGAACATGTTTTCTGCAAAAAAAGAGGATATTATTGCAATAGGAGACAGTGAAACTGATGTTCCTCTCTTCAAGTTGGCTGGAACAAGTGTGGCACTTGGAAATGCACCTCAAGATGTCCAGTCCAAGGCAACTATTACAGTACAGGGACATGCAGGTGATGGCATGATTGAGGCATTAGAGGCAGTCCAGCTGAAACTATTGGTAGAATGATGATATCATGACACTAAGACTAGTTTATGACGAAATCAAATTAGGTGTAAAGCAGGCCTGTGATGCATTAGGTTATCCCGAAACTGAATTTGACTTGTCTGAAGCATCAAGGCCAGAGTTTGGGGATGTAAGTTGTAATGCTGGATTTTTACTTGCAAAGGCACTCAAGAAAAGACCATTTGATATTGCACAAGCACTTGCAGAGCAATACAAAAAAAATCTTGGAACATATGTATCTGAAGCATCTGCACACAGTTCGGGATATCTGAATTTTACTGCAAACTATCAATTGTTTATTCCTCAAGTGATCCACTCTTCGCTACTTGCAAATTATGGTGCAGTGGATATTGGAAAAAATTCCAAGATGGTAATTGAACACACCAGTGTGAATCCAAACAAGGCACTTCATGTCGGGCATGTGCGAAACGTAATAGTCGGTGATACTATCGCACGAATCTTACACAAGGCATCATATGATACAAGCGTACTAAATTATGTAGATGATTCTGGATTGCAAGTTGCAGATATCATAGTTGGTTTCAAGTATGGAGGATATTCTGACAAGGCTCCAGAGGGACAAAAGTTTGATCACTATTGCGGAGACGTAGTGTATGTAAATATCACAGAACGATATGAAACTGACAAGGCTCTTGCAGAAATGCGTTCGCATGTTCTAAAAGAACTCGAGGAAGGCACATCAGAGCTTGCAAAATTTGGAGATGATCTTACAAGGCGGGTTCTTGAAGAGCAACTCAAAACATGCTGGAGGCTTGGTGTTACATATGATTGCCTTAATTTCGAATCCCAGATAGTTCGCTCTAACCTATGGTCAATTGCATTTGAAAAAATGAAATCAATGGGAATCACAGAACTTGAAAATGAGGGCAAGCTTGCAGGCTGCTGGGTTATCAAGACAGAGTCTGATGAGGAGGATAAAGTTCTGGTGAGAAGCAACGGAACTGCTACCTATATCGCAAAGGACATTCCATATGCAGCATGGAAACTTGGAATTTTGGAAGATCCATTTCACTATAAACAATATGCTGTGCAAAATACCGACCGCGTATTGTGGCAGACAACACTTGATGAAAAAGACACCAAGATGCATTTTGCAGGAGACAGGGTGATTACAGTTATTGATTCAAGGCAGTCACGTCTGCAAAAACTCATCACAAAGATAATGTCTGATTTTAAATCAAAACCTGACTCGTATGTACACTTGGGATACGAATCAGTTACACTCAGTCCAGAGACTGCAAAGACACTTGATCTTGATACTGGAGGAAAATCTGTGCAAATGTCTGGCAGAAAAGGAATCTATGTTAGCGCAGATTATGTCTTAGATGTTCTAAGCTCACGTACATTTGATGAAGCAAAGAAAAGAAATTCAGAACTAGATGAAATGAGTCTTGTAAAAATCTCAGAGCAGGTGGCAATTGGTGCATTACGTTATGCCATGATAAAGCAAGATCTAGACAAAATCATTACATTTGATCTGACAGAATCATTAAGCTTGGAAGGCGATACTGGACCTTACATCCAGTATGCACATGCGCGTGCGATACGTATATTGGAAAAATCAGGCAAGACTCCAAACTTTGAGACAGGCCTTGATGGAATGGATTCTGTCTATGAAAAAGACTTGGCAAAAATCATTGGCAAGTTTGATCTCCAAGTAGAAGATGCTGCAAAGAATCTTTCTCCGAAAATAATTGCAAAATATTGTTACCAACTTGCAGTCTCATTCAATACATTCTACGAGCATGTGAAAGTGCTAACGGCAGGTTCCGAGTCTACAATAAACGCAAGACTCTGTCTTGTCTATTCTTTCAAGGAGACACTTGCCAAAGCATTATACCTTTTAGGGATTGATGCGCCGGATAGGATGTAGAAATTGGTCTCAAAGAAAGCAACAATTCCTGTAATCTGTGCTGCAATTGGTCTGGTGTTTACAGTCTGGGGAATGTTCACTGTATCTCAAGGGATGGTTTGGACCGGTGTGGGATTCTGGGTGGCATCTGTCATATCCGGAAGAATACTGAAAAAAAAGCCCAAGACTGGCGAAGAAAACAAAATCTAGTTTGCCAGAATATATTGTAAAATTTTTTGAAGTCAAGCTATTTATCCACATTTGATTAGGTTGAGTTGTGCGAAAAATAAAGCAAAACGACTATGTGTTGTTTTTTTATAATGATAGTAAAAAATGGCTGATGAAGGCTGCACCAAAACAAAAGTTCCACACACATGTTGGAATAATAGATCACAAAAAAGTGATAGGCAAACCGTTTGGTAGTGCAATCAAGACCAACAAAGGAAAAATAATTTTTGCACTAGAGCCTACCGTCTATGATTATGTAATGAAAAGCCAACGCAGCACTCAGATTGTTTATCCAAAGGACTTGGGGTATATTGCAGCAAGAATTGGATTGCAGAGCGGCCAGACAATAGTTGAGATTGGTACTGGCAGCGGTTCTTTTACAACTTTTCTTGCAAGCATTGTAAAACCAAAGGGCCATGTGCACACGTATGATGTAGATGAAAACTTTATGGCAATTGCAAGAAAAAATATCGAAAAGGCAGGAATGTCAAAATATGTAACCATGACAAAACTTGACCTCAAGACAGCAAAGAAAATGCCTCAAAAAGATGTGGATGTGGTAATTGTTGACTTGGGTGACCCGTGGGTAGTTGTTCCACAGGCAAGAAAAATGCTCAAGGGAAGTGGTGCATTTGTTGCAATATGTCCGACAATGAACCAACTTGAAAAACTTGCTGCAGCATTGAGACAAAATGATTTCTTTGATATTGAATGCACCGAGCAGATTGTAAGAACAATTGAAGCAAGAGATGGCAAGACAAGGCACTCGTTTAGGGCAATAGGACACACAACATATGTTGCATTTGCACGTAAAGTCATCACTCCAGCAAGCTTGCGTAAAATCTTGGTACCTGTTGTAGAGCCAGAGATTGAATCTGAAGAGACAGAATCTTCTGAAGACGAAAGTTTATCATCTCTTAAAAAATAAAACGACTGTTGGCAAAAATTCTTCAAGTTCAAACTGTTAAAAGTTTCATACCGTCACGTAAGGCCTCTTCAAGAAAAGGAGAAAATGGAAAGGTCCTAGTCCTTGGCGGAAATTATCTTTATCACGGAGCTCCAATATTGTCATCTCTTGGAGCACTGCGAGCAGGATCAGACTTGGTATACACCTGTGTTCCAAAAATAAATGTCATGGCCACACGTGCATATTCTCCAAACCTGATTGTAGTGCCACTAGTTGATGCCAAGCTAACCCGTGGCTCTGTTCAAAAATTACTTGGAATAATTCCAAAAGAACTTGATTCTGCTACCATAGGGATGGGCCTTGGAATCCAAGACAGAGAAGCACTAAAAATTCTAATTGCATCTCTTCTTGATAGAGCAGTTATGCTCTCACTTGACGCAAGTACGCTTGTACCCGAGATTCTTTCCCAGATAAATGACAAGAAGGTAATAGTCACACCTCATGCAGGAGAGTTTCGACGATTGTTTGGACAATCTCCTCCTGATGATACAAAACAAAGGTCTGCAATGGTTGAAAAATATGCAAAAGAAAACGGTGTAACCATACTTCTAAAGGGACCAACTGATATCATATCTGACGGCAAGCAAACGTATCACAATCCAAAAAACATTGCTGCCATGACTGTTGGTGGAACAGGTGATGTTCTATCTGGCGTAGTTGCAGCAATGCTGTGCAAAAACAAAAACCCTGTACAGGCAGCTTCTGCTGCAGCATATGTAAATGGCAAGGCTGGATTTCTGGCACAAAAAAAATATGGCTTGCATATTGTGGCAACTGATCTGTTGGATTTTATACCATATTCCATGAAGCCATTTGATAAAGTGAAATAATTATGCAAGAAAATTATGTTGACAAGAATTTCTCTGGTCTGGTCTCAGACCTGCAGAAGTTGATTCAGCAACCAAGTATTTCTGCAAAAAATATGGGGCTAAAAGAATGCTCAAGACTGATTGTATCAATGATGAAAAAATCAGGAATTCATGCAGAGTTGCTTGATGTTAAAAAAGGAGTTCCTTCTGCAATATACGGTGAGGTCAAGTCAAAACAAAATCCTGGCAAGACACTTTTATTTTATAATCATTATGATGTGCAGCCAGAAGAACCGCTTGAGCTGTGGGATGACAAGCCATTTAGCGGGAAAATAAAGGGAAACAAGATCTTTGGAAGAGGCTCTGCTGATGACAAGGGAGAGCTTGTCACAAGAATAAAGGCAGTAGAGGCATTTTTGAAAACAACGGGAGATGTGCCGTGTAACATCAAATTTTTCATTGAAGGTGAAGAAGAGATTGGAAGTGTACACATTGAAGATTATTTAAAAAAATACCAGAAAAAATTATCATGTGACGCAGTAATCTGGGAGTTTGGGTATGTGGATGAAAAGGACAGACCAATAATCAGCCTTGGAATGAAGGGCCTACTGTATGTGGAATTGTCAAAGACAGAATCAATTCGTGACGCTCATTCAAGTTTGGCAGTGATAATAGAAAATCCTGCCTGGAGATTAATTGATGCACTGCAGACACTTCGTGATAAAAATGGTAAGGTGTTGATAAAAGATTGGTACAAGGAGGTGGACCAATTTACAAAAGAAGATCTGTCCATAATAGCATCAGAGCCATTTGATGAAACCTCATTTAAAAAAGAATATGGAATCAAAAAATTTGTTGGAAACAAAAAAGGTATTGCAATAAAAAAAGCACTTGTCGGAGAGCCAACATGCAACATTGCGGGATTTACATCTGGGTATGAAGGGCCAGGAGCAAAAACTGTACTTCCATCAAAGGCACTTGTAAAAATTGATTTCCGACTGGTACCAAAAATGGATCCTACAAGACAACTTGCCAGGCTGAAAAAACACCTACAAGAAAATGGATTTGGAGACATTCAGGTAACATTGATTCATGGAGAGGCCGCTGCCCGAACTAGATTATCTGATCCTTTTGTAAAAACTGTAAAAAAAGCAGCGGACGATTCCTTTGGAAAATCTATCCTCAGTGTCTCCTCTGCTGGAACTGGACCCATGTTCTCGTTTGTAAAATTTTTACACTCTCCCTGCATTGCGGTGGGGAGCACCTATGTTTTTGCAAGAATTCATTCTCCAAATGAATTTGCAAGAATTGATCTGTTAAAGAAAACCACAAAATGCATGTGCAAGATAATCAGAAATTTTGCATTGCAGTAGGCTATCAAATATTTTTAAAAAAGGTTGAAAACTTCAAATCCTTGATCTCTTGCCTCTGACCTGCTGATCCATGGGCAATTACACAGAAAGGCCTTTATTGTGCTCATTTTGCATTGCAAATATGGCTTACATGTACATGCCGGGAGCTACTGCGGTCGGTATTACATATGACGGCGGTGTCGTCATGGCAAGTGAAAGAAGAATAGCTTATGGCAATTTCGTGGTAAGTAAGACTACAAAAAAGACATTCAAGATTACTGATTTTGTTGGCGCATGCTGTGCTGGAATGGTTGCAGACATGCAGGTTTTGGCAATGCAGATGAAGGCAATGACCAAGATACGAAAGATGGAACTCAAAAGAGAAATTCCTCCAAATTCCGTAGCCAAGATGATGTCAACTATGATGTATGAAAGACGATACTATCCTCTCATGACACAGGTTATCGTTGGAGGAGTAGATGGGGATGCAGTAATTTACACACTGGATCCACTAGGTTCAGTTTTACCAGATGATTATGCCTCTGTAGGAACTGGTGCTGAAATGGCACTTGGAGTCTTGGACCAAGAATTCAAACCAAAGATGAGCGAAAAGGATGCAGTAAACTTGGCAGTAAAATCCATCAAGTCTGCAATAATGAGAGACAATGCAAGTGGAGATGGAATAGACGTTCTAGTCGTTGACAAGAACGGAACAAGAGAATTTACCGCAAACTAGATTTTACTTTTTAATTAACTTGGCAGCTTCCCAATACTTATCAGATATGTAATGAAGATTTTTTATGGCCTCACCTTTTGTTGTGTTTGCCATCTCTGTGCTTGATATCAGTGCCTTTCCAACTGCAAGAAACTTGTTGTGGACTTCTTCTACTACGCAAATGATATCGTCCTTTTGAAACTCGGTGAATTTTTTAATTCCAGGTCGCATGACATTTGCTCCGTTGCAGACAAACTTGATTGCACCTGAATCAACAATTGCTTTTGGAAATTTCTCAAGCAATCCCGTCTCTGATAGAAATGGAAGGTATGTTTCTCCAATCTGTATTGCTGATATGCTGTCTCCAGTTATCATGCTGGTTTCATCATCAATCTCGTGCAGTACCAATGTCTTTGCCTTTGGAATGTCAATGTGCCACTGCAGGGACATCTTATCCACAACTGACGAGATGTCGCTTTTTGAAAGATTATGCGATTTCAATTCTCGACATTTCCTGTTTGATATCTAGTAAATCCCTTAAAATTGAACTTGCAGTCTCAATACCGCCAGCACCACGGCCTGTGATTGTCTGCTGGCCAGAGTGTTCAGAGTTGAATGTGATTGCATTCAGGGTTCCATTTACACACATTGGGTCATCAAGGGGTATCTCCTTTGGTGATACTATCAAGTCCCTATCACATGATGCAACAAGCTTTATTGCACAATCTTTTGATGCGGCTTTTTTTATTTCTCCATTTGTAACGTCCCTGATTCCAGTCCTTTTGATGTCTTTGATGGTCACCTTCATGTCCATTATCCAGTTGGCAAGTATGACAAGCTTGGCTGCTGCATCAAATCCGTCAATGTCTAATGACTCGTCTGCTTCCACATACCCTTTCTTCTTGGCATCTGCAAGTGCAGCCTTGAATGTCAAACCCGTTGCCATGTTTGTCAGGATGTAATTTGTAGTACCATTTAGTATTCCTTGAAATGAAACTATTCTCTCTCCTCGCAAACTATTCTTTGCATAATCTAGAATTGGTGTTCCTCCACCCACTGTTCCACTGAATTTTAGCTGCACTTGGTTATATGTTGCAAGTTCTATCAATGATGGAAACGCAAGTGCAAGCGGTCCCTTGTTTACCGTAATCACATGCAATCCCTTTTTCATGGCATTTACAATGTGTGACATGCCAGGCTCGGCATCTTTGTAGTTACTAGGTGTTGTTTCGATTAATACTTCGGCGTCCATTCCGTTTATCATGTCAAGGCCATTTGCATCTTTTTCCTTGTTGTGGTATTTTCTTATGTTTCCATATTTTTTCTTGACCTCAAGTAGCCTGTTCAAGTCAAGTCCTGCAGAAGATGCAGCAGAGCCCTTTGAATCAAAGACTCCAACTATTCTTGGCTTTAGGCCATGCTTTGCATAAAGGTCCTCTGATCTAGAAAGTAAAAGTTTTGCAAAACTTTGTCCGACAACTCCAAAACCTGATAGTATTATTCGCAATATTCACAAGACACATTTTGGTATTAATTAAGATTGACGAATTCGCAGATTGCTTTATTAAAGCAACATGAAAATTTATCCCGTGCGATCAAAAAAGTATCTTTATGCAGGAATAGTTGGCATAATTATTGTTGCAATTTCTATTGTAGTTATTCATTTTATTCCTTCAATGACTGGTCCGTATACCACTTCTAATACTTCAGACCAAGTGGCATTTCTTGATTTCTCATACGATGAAGAAAACTCTGATCTAAAAACTCAACTTGCACTACATCACATCAACATGACAAAACCAATCCGACTGAGCAGTCCGGCTGATGTTGCCCAGTATTGCAACTTTTTGACTGACCCTAAAAAACAAGCACTTGTCACATATTGCACCTCTACTGTCCTTGCAAGCAAGTATGGAAATCTTGGGGAAATTAACATGGTGGGCTCTAATGATGTGCCCGGGCTTGTAGTGGTGGCATTACAATCTGACCCCACATTGCACAATTATGATGACGTGAAAACCGTTTTCAGTACTGTCATAAACAGTACCATATGCTCTTGCTGGGATTCAGCGGCACCTGATGGTTTTCTCACTTTGTCTGCATTTGTCGATAAACTTCGTGATACTCATCTTCAAACAAAAGATCCTACAACCAGCACTCACGTAATACCACTTGGAAACAAACATTTCAAGATTGAACTTACTACAAATACAGACGGCTATCTTTGGAAACTTCTAGTGTCCAAGTAATTAACTGCATATCTTAGTTTACGAAGGTTGACGTGACTCTTTAATCTAGGGAAAATGGATTTTGATGGTATAATTGTTTGAATATCTGTGGCTCTTGCCACTTGGTTTTGTAGCTGGTGTAATAGGTTCCATGATAGGACTCGGAGGGGGATTCATAGTGGTACCTATATTGACTTTTTTTGGATATTCTCCAACTCTTGCAGCAAGTGACAGCCTCTTTGCGGCATTTAGCAATTCAATAGCATCCACTGCATCCTATGCAAGGCAAAAAAGAATCGTGTATTCGCTTGGACTAAAGCTTGCAATGATATCAATTCCTGGAACAATTCTTGGTGCCTATATTTCAGACGGGGTATCGCCACCAGTATTCAAGATTTTATTTGCGATGGTGCTCGTATCATCAGGTGTCTACATTTATCTTCGAAGAAAAATGGAATCAAAGGAACATAACCTATCAAAACAACTCATGGTCTTTGCAGCCGGTGCAAGTTTTTTTGCTGGAATAATATCTAGCTTTTTTGGAATCGGAGGAGGCTCTGTCTTTGTACCTCTGATGGTGGTTGCAATTGGACTGTCCATGAAACTTGCCGCTCCAACATCGCAGTTTATCCTAATGTTTGCAGCAGCTTCTGGCATGATAATGCACTCCATACTTGGACATCCGAATTATTATGAAGCCGGAATGCTCTCAATTGGAGCATTTGCAGGTGGCCTGGTTGGAAGCAAATTGTCTACGCGAGTTAATGAAAGAAAACTCAGACTGGGTGTAACACTAGTGCTTGGCACATCTGCAGCAAAACTTGTCATTGACGCACTGGCGGGTCTTTTTTGATTTGGCATGAATCTTTTATCAGATGGAGAACTAGGTTAGTTCCCACAGTTTTTTGTAAGATTTAACTTTCAATCAAGTCAACACATGAACCATTAAACAAGAAAAACTAGCATTGGAATCAAAGGTGAAATAAGATGTTATCATTTATGATATTCCAGTAAGTGCTATAATAACAAGATAGAGTACGATATTTTATGGTAAATCTGTACGTTTGGATTGGAATTGTAGTAGGAGTTTTAATTGCAGGAATAGGAATTGGTTATTCTGTTTTCATTAATACCTATAATCCGTATTCTATGATGGGAAATCCTACCATGTTTAATCAAATGATGGGTAATAATCCTCAATTTACAGGTCAGTATATGGGATACATGATGCAGAATCCTCAGTACATGAACCAGTGGATGAATCAGAATCCGCAGTATGTGGGTCAGTGGATGGGAACTATGATGTCAGATCCTCATCTAAGACAACAGATGTTCAATTACATGTCACAAAATCAAACTTATACAAATTGGATGATGAACAATCCGCAATACCTGAACCAATGGATGACACAGATGATGTCAAATCCTAATTTCAGACAGCAGTACATGGGTCCCTGGGTGATGATGCAGAATCCAAGATACATGGGATCCATGATGAACCAGTGGTATGGTCAAAGTCCAACACAGGGTAACTATACTAGTTCACCAATCAAGACAGATCAGGTATCAATAGCCAAAGATTCATGGGGATACAATACTACGTTAACATACGTACCTCAGATCATACAAGTATCTCAGGGCACTAGTGTAACATGGACAAATAATGACTATGTCGTACATACTGTAACTGATGTCGGTGGCAAGTTTGATTCCCAGTTGATACAACCACAAGATACTTGGAAGTACACATTTGATACAAAGGGCACTTACAATTATTTCTGTACATTACATCCTTGGATGAAGGGAACTGTTTTGGTTCAGTAGATATCCCAGAGCATTTAGCCCTAAGAAAATGTGTGGGCATTAAACTAATTTGATCAAATCCAACTCCTGGTATTTTGTTTATTGTATTTTAACTGAGAGAACTAGATGAACAAAACCACTCAAGGGTCCCTTTTTCTAAAGCAAGTCTCTAAACTAGTTCATCAGACCTATGGACATTATTGTTTAAAATTCAACTTCATCTGATACAGGTTTTTCCTTGATATCACAACCGTCTTGTCTTCTTGGTTGGTTCCCTCAAAATCTACTGCAATCAAGCCAAACTCTTCATTGATCTCTCGCTTGTCAGAGATTTTGAATTTTATTTTCAATTTTTCATCAGTATGGAGAGGTTTTAAAAATCTGGTCTGTCTGCTATTCCAGCTTGTATCACCATCTACCCCATAAAAAATCAAGAGATTACCATACATCTCATCTAGTCTTGTAAACTCGCCTTCCATCTTGGATAATATCGCCCTACCTGAAACCATCTTTTTTTCATTGTCTGGTTTTTCGTTATCATAAATTATGTTTTTAATTCCAGAGAATTTCAGATATGTATCAAGTTCTGGAGCAGTTATCTTACACTCTGAATAAAATTCGTCGCCGACATTTAGCTCTGTAAACGTTTTCATCAAGATCTGGTTTCGTCTGGATAGTAAATTATCTCTGCATTGTTTACTGCTTTTCCAGATGTGAAATAGCTGATTGCCTTCATGATATTGTCATTGTTTGATTCTGTACCTTCTACACTTCCAGGCAAAATCAACTGCATTCTGACTTTGGATTTTAGAACATCGCTTAGTTCCTGGTTTACAGTTGTTGCAAACGGTCTTAGTGCACCTCTGAACACTTCAACTCGTGCCCTTTCTGCACCTGTTACCTTTGCGCCTGCTGGCATGTCTGGACCAATGATTATCATGTTTCCTTCTTTTCCCTTGAAAAGTGGCGGATTCTTTGCTCCTCCTGGAACAAATACTCCAAGTGATTCTTGCATGAATATTGCTGGTGTGTTTATGAACTTGTCAACCAAGCCATCCCAGTCTTTTCTGGACAAGTCTACAAATTTGCTGTTCTGTGGAACTTTTCCTGTTATGTAGATTACCGTATTAATTGGCCCGACTTTTTGTGTTGCAGTGTTTAGCATTCTCTTTACATTTTCCTGGCTTGTCAGGTCCATTACATGGGAATGAAACTTTGACAGTCTCTCTTCTGCAGCCTTGGAGCTTGTCTTTGAGATTAAAATTACTGTCTTTCCACCCGCGCTCTCAATTTTTTGTGCAAGGGATTCAGTTCTTGTAACATCTGACTCGTCAGTTGCGTCAAGTGCCAAGACAACAACTTTAGAAGAAAAGTTAGCTTGAGTCTCTGGGATTGAGCATGCAATATGTGGTTTTACTGGATAAAATACTCTGTCTCCTGGTATGACCTTGCCGTTTAGAATCTGTGCTATGTTGTCATCACTTAGCATCAGTACAGTTTCTGCAACTTGCTGCTGAGTCAAAAACTGCTCGTCTGCAATCATTTTACTAGTATTGTTTTGTACCTTTTCTGCAATGCTTTGTATTTTTGCAAGCAATGAAGAGATTGTTGTACCAAGTTTTTCTATGTCAGACTCGGATGTGATTGATTTTGATTTTGCAAGTTTTGCAGCAGCTTGAGCGATTCCCTGCTTGACAGTATTTTCACTTTCTCCAAGCAATGGTAAAACGTCTGCATTTACTGATTCTACTTCTTCGGGTGTCAGACTTTCAAAACCGCTTACTCTCATGAATTCTGCTGCTGCTTTTGGATATACTGTCTTGTAAATTCTGTCAGAATGGACAGGTCCAGGATTTGTTGCAATTGAAATTATTTTCTTGTCTGTAATCTCCCATGACATGGCTTCTGCAAGTCTGTTCTTTGCACCCTGAGATGCAGTGTATGGACTGCGGAACCTGTATGGTCTTTGTTCATATGGTCTTTCTTCTGTAAAGAATGTGGATATTGTAACTATCTTAGAACCAGGTTTCATGGTTTTAATTGCCTGGGTTGATGTCCAGAATGTTCCAGTGAGGTGGATTCCAACAGTACTCTTGAATTCAGAGATTGGAGCATTTGGAAAACAAGTGACAGGTCCTGATACTCCCGCATTGTTTACAACTATATCTACTGCACCGTGTGATTTTTTGAGGTCTTCGAACATCTTTGATACTCCTTCCTCATCGCTTACATCGACACCTGGGAAAATTTTCACAAATGAATTGCTCTTTGCATTGGCAATTACCTGCTCTAGTTCTTTTGCAGCTTCTTCTAGTGGCTCTTTTCTTCTTCCAAGGATTACAATGTTTGCGCCATTTTCAGCAAATTTTATGGCAATTGCTTTTCCTATTCCAGTTCCACTTCCTGTGATTACAACAATCTTATTTTGAAATTTTAGCATGAATAGTGACCTTGACGGTTTTGGACTATTTATTCGATTATGCTATTTTGGTAATGGTATGTTCTGGTTTGTACCTATTTTATGCTGGTACAAATTAGATCTGGGCTGTAAAATATACTACCGCGCATTCTACAGACATATTTATTTGTGGGTTGGGTAAAAGCCCACACATGCACGATTCCGAATCCGATACTTTTCATCCAGTAAACAAAAATGAAGAATACTCTGAGATGCTAAAAAAAATTGGTATTGATGCCAAAGCAAATCCTATTGATACAGATGATACAGAAAAAGAAAATTTCTATTCAAGACATTATAGTAATACTCCTGTCATGGTTACAAATCACGGTACCATAACACTCAAGGGTTCTAACATCGACGTTGTACAAATCATACAAAAGGGTTGAGCATGGCACAAGATCTTAATCCTGTATCATGGGGCGCACAAGACAGATACCAAGCACACTTTATTGTAAAAATTATGGTTGGCTGTGACGATGAAGATTTTCTTGCAAGACCAACACTTGCAACCAAGGGATTTTTTGCCTCAAAGAAAGTGACTGGGGTCAAGTGGGTTGGAGGAAAACTTGCTGATACTCTAAACGCTGATGATTCACTCAAAACCATGATGACAAAGTTGTCATACAAAGATGCCCAGATAAACGTCGAGCCATCAAAAGGCGGAGTCAGAATTTTTGGCAAGTGGAAAGACAGTTATGACTTTACCATGACAAAAGAATTGTTTGCAGTCTATGATAGGATTGCATATGGAATCAAGACCATGTCATGCCCTCCACCAGTCCAAAGCTAGACAATCAACTTTATCTCCTTTTGGAATTGCCCAGATGAACTGTTTTCTTACTGTAGTTGCAAGCCTTCCAGCTAGTACAACACTTGTTGCAGACATGGTATCGGTGGAATTGTACACCTGCAGCAAGTATGGTGCATGATCAATTCCTGGTCCCTTTTGATATACTGCAAAATCACAACCAAATTTAATTCCGGGATTTACAATGTACCCCTTGTCCCGGAAATCTTTGTAGACTGTATATTTTTTATCAAAGTTATAGTACTCTTTTCTGCAAATCTCCAAGAGCTCTTTTGGAGTGACAGGTTTTTTTGACTGATATACTTTGAGCTTTGAATTTTCAAGTAAATAATATCCTTCAATTAAATCCAAAATCAACGGCACGTTTATCTCGTCAGGCTTTGGCTTTGTCATGCCAATTGGCTTACCGTAATATCCTGCAACAAAGAGTGCTTTCGAGTCTGCAATGTTCCAAATTATTATCCTGTTTTCAAGCAGGTCGCCTTTCATGGAATTTAATTCAAAGTTAATTGATTTTAGTGTTTACAATTAATTGTTCAAAAAAGGAAAAAAGAATATCTTTTCCTAAAATTTTATAGGCTCAGAGCAAGTAAGATGAATGAATCTGATACTTGTAATACTTTATCTGACATTTCCTCAATTCCCTCGACGACATCCTTGAGAAGAAGCAATTCTTTTGTTGTTGCGGTTTCGTCCAAAACCCTGATACTCAGTGCTCTGTACTTGTCATCAACCTGTCTTTCTATCTTCTGTGCCTCGTGGGCAAGATCAATTGCCACCGTACTATTGTTGCTTGCAAGGGCTCGGATAATTTCATTGATTTTATGAATCTGGTCTACTGCAAGTTCGACTAGTTCTGTTAGGTCCTTGTCAAGTTTTTCCTTTTTGAGTGTGGCTGCCTTGATATTTGAGAGTTTGAAGGCAATGCCTGTGATATAGCCTGCAATTTCATCCATTGTATAGGCCGAGTTCAAAAGATTTTCTCTATTCATCATGAGACCACCTACGTCTGAAATCTCTCTTGTGATTTTTCTTCTAAGAGCCTCTACTTCATCTTCAGTATTTTTTATCCTTTCAAGTAGTTGTTTTATTTCAGCCTTGTCTGCCTTGATTATCAAACCTGGCAGAATTGATAGATCTCTGACAGCATTGAGAATTCTGTTTATCTCGTCTTGTAAAACTGCAAGGGCCTTTCTTTTTGCCTGAACTTCAAGTTCTCCGCTGTACATCTAGAGATTTTAGACTATGCCTGCAGCTAATAATCCTTGCGTAAATTAGATGAAAAGACCTAAAAAAAATTTCTCTAGTTTATTTTTTCGTCTTGCACAACACGTTTTTGGCTGTTATACAAAGTTAGTATTTCTTCAATGTTGGTTGCGTTCTCCGATGTTTTTTCAAATCTTATCTTTCCTGTAAACTTTGGAAACCGTAATGCAAGTCCACTACCTTTTCTGATTTTGTCCATGGCAACTTTGTGGATTGGACTGAGGGTTATCTCTGATGCCACTATCTCTATTACAACTTCTGGATCAAACCACACATCTGCCTCAAGTCCACTCTGGATTCTGGGGTCTTTTTTGACAGTTATCTTATCTGCAAGAATTTGATAAAACTGGTCTAGGCTCTCATCTGTAAAGCCTGTACCGACTTTGCAAATACTTGGAAACATGTCTGCCTCGGTGTCATATGCAGACAGCAACAAAGCGCCATACCTCCCAGTCCTTCTACCTCTTCCATAAAATGCACCCACTACCACCAAGTCGAGGCTGTCTCCAAGCTCGTTTCTATACTCTCGCTTGAGCTTGAGCCAGTTGTTTGCCCTTGCACCTGCACGATATGGCGAGTCTAACTGCTTTAGCATTATTCCCTCACATCCAGAATTTATTGCATTTTCCAAACTGTCTTCAACTTCGCTGTCTGATTTTACCAGAACCATTGGCATGACTTTGGCAAAAGTATCCTCTGTTACGTTTTTCTCCAACAGTTTTCTTCTTTCTGCATATGACAAGTCAAGGCAACTTTTCTTATCCACCAGTAAAACATCAAAAAAGTTTACAGTGATTGGATATTCTTGTACTGCTTGGGCAATTTTGTATTTTCGTCTACGATGCATCAATTCCTGGAATGGTAAAAACTCGCCAGTGTCATCGTTTATTGCAACAGCTTCTGCTTCTAAAATAATTTCATCAGACTTTAACGCCTTGCCGATGTTTTCTACAATATCTGGATAGTAGCTTGTTATGTTTTCAAGGCTGCGAGAATACAAAACAATTTTTTCTCCCTGTCTGTGGACCTGGACTCGCTCGCCGTCAAGCTTGTACTCTGATGCAAACTCTAGTCCCATTTTTTCATGGGCCTCTTGCGGACTCTTTACCCTTTCAGCAAGCATTGGTCGAATCGGGCTGAATATGGTAACTTGAAAATCTCTTAGGGCGTCTAGTCCATTTTTTGATACTGCAAATGAAACTTTGCCCAAGTCACTGCAGACATTATACGCGTGCTCAAGTGCTGGTCTGTTTTCTTTGGAACCAGTATATGCAATGGATAGCGCATCAAGTATTGTATAGTCTGCAATTCCAAGCCTAAGATTTGATGTTATTATTTTTGCAATAAATCCACCCTCTGTTGGCGTGGCATCATTTAGCAGGCTTGAGATGTACTTCATCTTCATGTCTTGTGACCTTGCGCCTTTTAATTCTGCAATTTTGTATAGTGTCTCATAGACTCGCTCGACTGTAATGTTTTCACTCAAAAAAGTTGTCTGGGTTTTTTGCTCTAGTATCTTTGATGCCACTTGCCCAAAGTCTCCGGTATCTTTGTACTCGTCCTCAATTTTTCTAATTGAAATTCCAGATGATTTTGATAGTGCTTTTATTGCAATCTTTTCTGCAATGCCAATTTCTACTCCCTCGTGGTCAGGTCGTAGTTTTCCTTGGAGCAAGTAGACAACTTTTGGTATTATATCCGGCGGTGTAATTTTAAAAAGATCTACTAGATGTTGTGTAAGCTCTAATCTCTTTGTGGTATTTTCCATGTAACTTAGCGTATCTGCAACAAGGGAAAATTTCATCTTAGGATTATTGACACGCGGAGGATAAAAGAAGTTATTTCTTGTGAAGATGTGCCTGGATCTTTAATTTGATTTCTGTAGTTCGCTTTGAAATTATTCCATGAAAGTCAGAGTATTCTTCTGAATCCAAGAACCTCTTGTTTCTCTTGAGAAATCCATCAAAAAAGACTCCACCGATATACCCTACGTATAATCCGGTTGCAAAGTCTTCGATATTTGTAACAGGCCATTCCTTTGCTTCTGATATGACCATTTTTGGATAGTCCAAAGAATATGTTATGATGTCATTTAGGTTCTTTTCTTCTATCATGTCAAGGCCCATGATACACAAGCAACTTTTTCTAGTATTTAGTATTTCTCAAAATTTGACCTTTGGGTATATCTGACACTTATAAACAAAAATTCTTTCTTGGGGGTTGTCTATACTACTTCGAAATTAGATAGTGATTTTCTGATTTTTATTGTCAGGTATAGGTCATGTATGGTTCTATATGACAGCCTATTTCGTGGATCAAGTAATTCACGTTTGATTCCAAACGCTTCAATGGTATCCCACATTTCGTCCAAAGACACTTCAACTACTTGCATACTTGATTTTATTTCAATATCGTGAATACATACCTGTGTATGTATCACACCCCTACACCTTGTTCTGATGACGTCATTTTGTTCGTTTATAAATAGGAGAAAAAAAGAATGCACCATGGGCGGCGGCAAGAAGCAATCTCCAGCACAGGCAGAAAAGTCACAGACAGCCGAGGCTGGAAAGAAAGATGGACAAAAGAAGGGAGACCGAAAAGATCAAAAGCCAAAGACCAACATTTCAGTCATCATTGATGAAAATCAAGCGATGAACTTTATCAAGGGCGCAAAGGTCTTTACAGTTCAGGAATTATCAAGACAAACAAACGTCAAGATATCTGCAGCCAACGCATTATTGCAAACTTTACTCAAGAAAGGCTCTGTAAAAAGAATCGGTGGCTATAGCGGACACCACATTTACGTTCCAGCTTGAGTTATAGAAAAAATATCTCCAGGTTTTACATTTCGCAACTCTTCGACATTTGATGCTATTTTGCCAATCAGTGTCATTGGCTTTATGACCGGTACATCGTCTATGAAAAAACAGATCGAGCCATTTGCGGCTAGGAATCCAACATCTCCCTTTTTGAATTGCGTCCTGAGTTTTTCTCCGCCTGTCTTGATTGTAGTGTCTACATATGCAACACTAGTACCCATCATGTGCGCATTTCCCTCGACTGGAATTGATCTAATTACTCCGCCTACTGTCTTTGGAGCAAGATGGCGCTTTAATTCCAAGTTTAGAACCGCTTTTCCCTTCAAGGATAAGACAAGATCGAGCTTGGAAACCGAGCCTGCACTCATTTTTGAGGAGAAGGATTATGAATATATAACGTTTCTTTATCCAAAACCTCAATGTCGGATGAACCTGAGGAAGTAAGTGTAGATACCGAAGAGGTTCAGCCAGTTGAGGAAGAAGAACCAAATCTAGGTCCTGTTGTAGTTGAAACAACCGAAGCTCCAGCTGAAGAAGAGGAAGAGGCAAATCCAAAGGCAAAGAAAGGAAAGAAGGAGCTAAGTGCTGAAGAGATTGCAGAACAGGAAAGACTACGAAAGATAATTGACGCCCGTGAAATTATTGACATTGATCCAATACATGAAGCAATAGAATACGAGATGACTGGAAAGGGCAAGATAATGATAGGCCCTCCAACACTGACAAGATTTGAAAAAGCAAGAATACTTGGAGCAAGAGCATTACAATTGTCCCTTGGTGCACCACCTTTCATACCAATACCAAAAGATGTTGCAACATCACTAGATCTTGCATATGCAGAACTTGAAAAACGTGTAATTCCAATTACAATCAGACGAGTTTTACCAAACGGAGACTTTCAGAATATTCCAATAGATCTTTTCGACTAATGGATGATTGGTCGATAAGACTTTAATAGAATGCATAAATGGTGGTGGTAGAGTTTTGTTGAGTGGAGTAGAAAAAGTACAGCTAGATGGTAATCCTGAAGGAAAGACAATCACAATTTATCAACAAGATATCGTACCTTGTGCACTTGACTTGCTAACTGACTTGGTAAAATACAAGACTGTCACACTTTTTGCAAAAGGTCAAGCAATTCCTACTGCAGTTGCAGTTGCAAATATTGTAACTGAAAACATGATGAAGGGAAATTCAAAGATTGTAGATATCGTTGTAGACAGCGAAGAAGAATCAAACAGGCCGCTTGTTTCACTTATCCGAATTACTGTAACTAAAACAAACTAGTACGAGCTTCCAGGACCTTTGAGAAGCATATTTTCACATTCCTTACACACTGCTTCATCTATGTTTGATTCAAGCTTGTGGTGAATGTCACAAATTAGCAAGCTTGACTTGATGTAGTTGCACAAGCCAATGAATTTTGAAAGGCTTGCAGGTGTGTATGCCATCTTGGATGCCAGGTTGTTTGAAATGTCATTTATCATCTCAGAGACTTCTTTTACGGAAAGCAACTTGTTGATCAGGACTGGATCGCCCCTTGTTCCTCTGACATAATTGCTTATGGCAGCCTGTGTTACTCCCAATAATTTTGAAACTTCCTCCTCTCGTATCTTGTGCTCTTCTATGAGTTTTTTTGCAAGAATTGCCCTTAATGCAGGTATGAGAGTCTTGGTTTCTATCTCTGACGGGAGAAGCATACACAAAATGTCTCTGTAAAATATTTAAACCTAGTCATATTTTTCGTGATGACTTTTTTTAGAGGGTGTGAAATGATCCATTGATTGCAAGAAATCATATCTCAGATCAAAAAACTCGTAACAAAATCTGTACTGGAACATGACTCTGATTCCATTGCTCTATCAGGAGGACTAGATTCATCAATTCTTGCATCTTGTGTGAAAAACAAGAAAATGAAATCTTTTGCTCTTATTGCAAAAGATTTTCCTTCAACAGATCTAGTGCATGCCCAACTTGTGGCAAAATCTTGTGATATTGCACTTGACATGATACCTGTAGATGTTGAAGTTTTACTTGATGCAGCAGAAAAGACAATCCAGATCTTGCAAGTGTTCAATCCTATTGAAATTCGAAATAATGTTGTGGTGTATCTTACAATGAAGACTGCAAAAGAGGCTGGGTTTGCGTCAATTATGACAGGCGATGGGGCAGACGAGCTCTTTGCAGGGTATAATTTCTTCAAGAGGTTATCTGGAGAAGAACTGGAAAAAGATCTAAAAAGAATATGGAGTGTAATGCATTTTCCGTCTCGCTCCATATCGCAATCAATTGGAATGTCACTACATACGCCATTTCTGGATGATGCGGTATCTGATTATGTGAAAACTATACCGGCAGACTTGAAGGTTCACGAAGAAAATGGTACAAAATATGGCAAGTGGATACTTCGCAAGGCGTTTGAAAGCGATCTTCCAGAATCCATAATCTGGAGAGAAAAGTCTGCAATGCAGGACGGCTCTGGCACAAGCGGCCTGACATCTTTTCTTGATGGCATGATATCAGACAAGTACTATACTGAACAATCAAAGCATCACCAAGAAAAGGATCTAGTCAAGATTTTATCAAAAGAGTCACTATACTATTATGAGATATATAGAAAATACTTTGATGCGCCTCACACGTTAGGAAAATTTGAGGTACGGTGTCCAAACTGTAATTATTCTCTAAAACAAGGCTCTCATTTTTGCCGCATGTGCGGAAGTTATCCTATTTAGATTTCTTCCACTTGTTTGGTTTTTTGGAAAATATTCTCTTGCATCCATGGCAGCAAAAATAATACTTTTTGCCTTCATATTCGTGGACAAGAGCAAGACTCTCATCTAGTTCGATTCCACATACTGGATCAACTGGCATATTGAGATTCGTCTTGCGTTTGTATTTAAAACTTACAATTAAAGAATTAATGTAAAGTTATGATCTCTGGTTATGGCGTATGACTGTAAATCATGTCTTAATCTAGATTCTTTATGAAATCCTGCATCTTCTGAATACTCTTGGAATTTAGCATCAACTCATTTAGATAACTCTCTTCTCCGACACATGCCATGTTTTTTGTTCTTTTGTGCGATTTTTCACTCTCGCATTTGATCTCATTCATGATGATATCACTACAAACTTGCTAGTATTATCTCCGTGTATTTTATTTTAAAAATACATGACATGAATTGTTTTCTTACCTGATTCTTTCCAAAAGCAACTTCTTGTCTTCATAATACATGCGCAAGATAGGGTTTTTTTCAAGGGATTTTAGCAGGTATAAAATTCCTCCTTTTCTTGTTGTCTTGATCTTTTTTATTTTGTATACCTTGTTTGGTTCATCAACTGATGTTATACGTACTCTTTCTCCACTTCTAAATACTGACAATTTCTCTCCAACCTGTAATATCCGGTACAATTGATAAGCGCTATCTATAGTTTTTATAAATTGTATATAGTGAACATCGTCAGACATTTACCATCATAGGTGCATAGGTTTAGTGTCTCATTATCTTACAGTATGATGGCAACTTTTTTTTCTATCAGTTCATCATATTTTTCTATGATGTTGATCTCTAGCTAAATGAATTTCAATCAAATCGATTAAATCAAAAATCTCTGATTTAATACCATGCCAACTTGTAAGGAATGCAACACGCTTTTCTATTCCAATGAAGGTCTAGAAGTGCACCTAATTCATGCTCATAAAAAAGGCAAGATGCTAAACTAGTCTGCAGGACTTGTCCTGTAGTTCTTGCAGTGCCTGAACCGATGGTTTAGATGATTCCATGACGTACTATGTCCCATGGACATGATACGACTCAAGTCAAATGACTTGCAGTCCGTTGGCTATGATGAATCGTTACAAATAATGGAAATACAATTTCATCGTGGAGGATTATATCGATACTTTGATGTGCCAAAAAAGATCTACGATGGATTGGTAAAATCTGTTTTATCTCATGGACAATATCATACAAGATACATCAAAAACAGATATCGACACGAAAAGATCTGATTTGATTTTTTTACAGCTTGACGCTTTTTGATAGATCGTTTTTCATTTCAGGTTGATTGCCTGATTCTTTTTCTGCAGCATCGCTTTTGTTCAAGTCCAGTATTTTCTTCATTATGATATCTCTCTTGTCAAAATTGGTGTTCTTGTCAAAGTATAGTTCGCTATCGCATTTGTTTTGCTCTGAAATTAATTCATGCAACAATGTTGTTAGTTCGTGTGTGTTCATGGTATGATGATACCACCATGACATCTAAACTCATCTATGATGAGAGTTTTTTGATAAGGTCTGAAAATTCTGTCTCACTTAGTACAGGTGTGCCCAAAACCTCAAGATTTTCCTGTACATGGGCCTGTGACTTTTGTCCAACAAGGGGTGCAATGATTCCCGGTGTTGACCTGACAAACTGCATTGCACGATGAGACGGTTTTGACATTTGGCCAAACTCTGGCAAAACATTTGGTGCAAGCAATTTTGCCTGCATTAGTGGAACGCTTGCAAATACACCGATGCCAAGTTGTATTGCTGCCTCAAGTATGGTATACTGGTTTGCGTCTCCCTGGTTTTTCACAGTTAGTGCTTGATCAAGATACATGTTGTATGGCAACTGGATGAACCTAAACCCATGGTCTTGTCCTCCGACATCTTTTGCTATTTTTACCATGTCAAAGATTGAAAGATACTGTGCGTGATCTGTTGCAACCCTGAAACATTCCCATGTTGCCATGCCGTAATATTTTATGGCGCCCTTCTTTCTTTGGCCCTCGTAAAACTCGAATACATCATGTAGTTTTTTTGAAAACTCTTCTTTTGAAATATCTTGTAGCTGACCTTCTGCAGCGTTATGCAAATACATCAAGTCGATGCAATCTAGTCCGAGATTTTTCATACTGCGCTTTAGGTGGTCTTCCAAGTATGGTACAGTCATGCAGTGATATCCTGATGAAATGTCGCCTGATTTTATCACGCCAGGTTTTACAAGTGTATTTTGTATGTTTACCCAAAAATCTTCATTGATGTCTCCATCATTTGTAACGTATCCATTTTTTGTGCTGACAAAGATCTCTTCTCTTTTTACATCACCTGATTCCACAAGTTCTGCAATTGCCTTTCCAACCGACCTTTCTGCTTTTTGGGACCGATAGTTGATTGCAGTGTCTATTACATTGACTCCTGTCTTGACTGATGTTTTTATGGCATCCTTTACTAGAATATCTGTAGCATCATCTGGATTGCCAAGGTATGTGCCAACTCCGACAGATGAGAGAGTTAGGCCTGCAAAATTTTTGTAGTGGTTACTTGCTGTCTTTTGCCTTTTTGCAAAGTTTGCAGTGCCTTCTTGAGTTGCAAAGCCTGGAATCATGTGACTTGATTAAAACGTGGACGATTTAATCCTACTGTGGTGCTTTTAGCAAAACATCAATTAGAAATGCTGCAACAAACAATGCGCCTGTGATTCTGCTGTATGTGACAAATCCTTGCATTACAGGTTCAAGTTCTTGGATTTGATTATATTTTTCCTTTAATGCTTTTGCTGATCGTATTGCCAAAGGTATTGTTGCTAATGTGATTATAGTAATAACAGGAAAAATTCCTAATATCACCGATACAATAATTATTCCATATATCATAACTGGAAATATCCAGACAACTGTTGCAGCCTTTTGTTTTCCAAGTAGTATGACCAAGGTTTTTCTACCATGTTTTTTATCTGCATCAAAGTCTGGAAATGAATTTACAAACAAGACAGTTGATGATAGGACTCCTGAAATAATCCCTGCAATGACTGGCTCTAGTGTAATGTGAGAGCTCTGGACAAAGTACGTTCCAAGAACTATCATAGAGCCCTTGACTGCAACAAAGACTTCTCCAAGACCTGAATCAACAATTCTTGTAGAATAAAAGTAAATTGAAACAATTGCAAACCCCAAAATCACTGCAATGGTTATTCCTCGCTCCAAAACAAAAAATGCTCCAACTGCAGAGCCGATTATTAACATCAATACTCCTGCGCGGTACACTTGGCTTGGCTTGAGCAGACCTTCTGGCAAGACACCTGTTCCACCACTAAACTTGGTCCTGTTTGTATCCGTGTCAATCTGTCGTTTATAGTCCCAGTAATCATTTAGCAAGTCTACACTTGCATGCAGGGCTGCAACTCCAACAAATGTAAGGGCTGCAAATCCTACATCAATTGTCTTGTTCTGCCATCCGTTTATTGCAAGCCCAAGACAGACTGAGATGATTGACGCTAAAAGAAATCTAATTCTTATTGCGCGAAGCCAGACTTTGATCATAAAACTTGTACCAAGTCTGGATTATTTTGATATATGCCCAAGTGTGATTTTACCTTAGTTTTTCCAAATCTACGCTTTCAATTGGCTTTCTTCCATTGAACCCCTCATCTTTTCCATGCCAGAATTTTATTACAGTCTCTCCCTGCTTCCAGCATAGCCATATCTCTTCGTTGAACATCAATGACGGAAAATCAAGCAAGCCCTGGTCAATGCTTTTGACTGATACTCCTGTTGCCTCCAAGTCTTCGATTGATTTGTAAAAGCTAGTTATTGCAGAGTTGAGCTCTTGCTTTTTTATGATATAATCCTTAAAGCTTGCCATGTATTTTGGATTTGTCTCAAAGTCTGACTGGATTCTTACCACTTCATTTTTTGCATCAACTACCGCGTTGAATTTTTGAATAACTGACGGTAGCAACTTGTTTGCTTGCTCTAGTGTAAAATGGGAAAACATTATTTTCTAAAATATTGCGGGTAGTTAAAAGTATTAGCAGTCACATCATGATATGGATGATACTATCTCTGAAATTATCCTTGATGCAAGATGTGATGTCCTGTCTTTAATGTCATAATTTGGACAGACCTCCATTATGTCAAATCCACAAATACCTTTTCTTGCCATTGCCTTGAGTAAAAATGTGACATCAATACTTGTCAGTCCCAGTGGAACTGGTACTGAAACCCCTGGTGCAAACGCAGGATCAACTGCATCCATGTCAAGTGAAATGTACACATTCTTGCCTAGTGTGCCCAGAATATTTTCACATGTCTTTTGCATGCCGTCTTGGATGATATCAAACGGAGTGACAACCTTTAGGCCATATTTTTTTATGTTGTCGATTTCTTCTTTTTCTGGAGTCCTGATTCCTATCTGTACGCTAGTCTTTGTGTCAATGTATGGTAATACATCATAAAACACAGAGCCATAGTATCCATGAATTGAGCTTACAAAGTCTGGATGTGCATCAAAGTATACCAGTGACAGCGGGCCATGCTTTTTTGCAACTGACTTTATTATTTCGGTTGTAATGGAGTGGTCACCTCCAATTGACATTGGAATTTTACCACTTGAGACGATTCTATCAATGGTATTTTCTATCTGACTTCGTTCGATATTTCCATAATCATACACTTTGCTTGAAATTCCGCCTAGGGGCAAGCCAGGTGAGACATCGTCTCCTCTCTTGTACGTGTCCCTGATTGATGAAATCTCGCGTATCTTGTGAGGCGCTTCAGATGTTCCCTTTCGTAGTGCATGCGATTTTGATTCATCAGGAATTCCAACTATGACCACATCTGCATCATCAAAACTGTCTGTGTTTGCCCAGCAGATCTTCATTATATCATTGGAATTTTATAATTATTAAAAATTCGTATTATATCAGATCGATGATACTACTAGCCATAAAACAAGAAAACTAGCTGAGTTTTAATGATTCCAGCTGATAAAACACTATTATACTGATTTTCAAACCGTTGTCATATGGTACAAGGCGCCGGAGAAACTATCCTTAGACGACTGTTATTTCCACACTGGATGGAAATAATCGCAGGAGTTCTAATTGGAACAAGTCTCATTTTGATCTCTCACAAGTAAGATTCTACTAATTTTATCTCTTGTATGCAATGTCGCCAGCTAGCACTCGCTCGACCTTGCCCCTGCTTGACAACAATAATGCACCAGTCTTGTCAATTCCTACTGCTTTACCCTTTATTGTTCCAGTAGTTGTTGTTGCAGTGACATTTTTTCCAATTGTTGATGATCTTTTCATCCACTCTTTTCTGATGTTTGCTGTACTGCCAGATATGATGTCATTGTAACTTTTCTCTAATTCTA
Source organism: Nitrosotalea devaniterrae (assembly GCA_900065925.1). Taxonomy (GTDB): domain Archaea; phylum Thermoproteota; class Nitrososphaeria; order Nitrososphaerales; family Nitrosopumilaceae; genus Nitrosotalea; species Nitrosotalea devaniterrae. Next base: position 719,665 of record LN890280.1, read on the forward strand.
GCAGGAACTGTTGTATCAGTTTGACAGGGTTACCATCTTGGTTTTTTTTTACAAGTGTGGTGATGCCATATTTTTTACCCTCCTTGATTTGGCTTGTTATCTTACTTGGCTTGATTTTAAAATTAATTCCTATTCCTATTACGAGATAGTCTATCTTGTTTGATTCAATTGATGCATCAATTAGGATGCCTGCAACTTTGTCCCCGTTGATTGTAACATCGTTTGGCCACTTGAGTTCAGTCTTGATCTTTAATGTCTTTTGAATTGCAACCGACAAGGCAAGTGATGTTAACATGGGAAAAAGCGACGTGTATGACGGCTCAAAGTTTGGCCTCAAAAGTATGGATAACCATATTCCACCCTTTGGCGATACCCATTTTCGGTCAAGCCTTCCCCTTCCCTGTGTCTGTCTTTCTGCAATCACTAGAGAACCGTTCTCATGTGGCTTGCGGGATAATTCCAGTGCAAAGTTTTGTGTGGAATCAATTGAATCAAAATAATATATTTTTGTACCAATAGTATCAGTTTGTAGTCCGTCAGAAATTTCCCATGGAAACAAAAGACTGGTATTTGGATAAATTTTATAGCCTGAATTTGGTTTTGATTCTATTTTATATCCTAAAGACTTGAGTTTTTTGATATTTTTCCAGACTGCAGCTCTGCTTAGTCCAAGTGACTTGCTTAGTTTTTCTCCTGACAGAAATTTCATTTGATGTGATTTTAGCAGCGTAATTATTTTGTCAAGAGTTGTATTATCAAAAGACGTGTACATGCAAAAATACTATTCACTCAAAAGTTTCTTGATGTTCTCTTCTAGAAAATCATTTGTCCCAAATGCAACATCTCGGAGTATTCCTTTTTTGTCAATTAGTATGGTTGATGGAGTGCCACGCAATGCAAACTCGTCAAATGTATGTGCAGAATATTCCTTGCTCTTGAGGTACTGCTTGACTCGCTCGATAATGTCTGCTTTCTGACTTGGACTGTATGACTCGTACCCTGGAACATTTGCTTGTATGATTTCATCAATTTTTGTCTGGCTTGTTTCTCCTTCTTCTTTATTGAGAAAATCCATTGCAACTGGAAACGGGATTTTATATGGCAACTTGTCCCCGTCAACTAGCTGGCCGTATTGACCTAACGCCTTTAGTGTCTCGCCAATTACTTTGCCTTCTGTAAGTAACAGTCTGAGATTCTCAGTTGTGTTCTTGTCAAAATCTTCAAACGCTGTTGCAACTCCCAAAACTGTAACTCCTTCTTTTCTATATTTTTGATAAATGTCAATTGCCTGTGGAATGCCGTACATAAAGCAACCCGGACAGTTGACCTGAAACACTTCGATTAGAACAACATTATCTTTTTCTTTATCAATATTGGTCGGTAATCCTTGAATCCATTCTGACACTTTGAGATTTGGAGTCTTTGCACCTATTTGCACTGCCATGTCAGAACACAAATTGTGAATTATTCATATCTGTTTCTCTGGGAAACATTAGTTTTTTGAGTCAGGTTGATTCATAAATCTTTTATATACCCTTAGCGAAGCGTGATCGATGTCTAACAAAATAGCATTGCTCTTGTTTACAGTATCTGTTCTTATGACATCTTTGTTGGCAATTAACGTGCCACAAGTAAATGCCCTGACCCAAAGAGACTTTTCAGTATATGATGATAGTCATACTACTGCAAGCTATGGTGCCAGCAAAGTATGTGGTAACCACCTATGTTCATTTGGTGAACATGCACAATGGATTAACACATTATGGCAGTCACAAAAAACAGGCTATGGTAAAGTTGGAAATGCACCACATGGTGAAGATGTCATGCACAATATGGCAGGCTCTACAGCACCACCAATGACAGCTCATGGAAACATGAAAATGTCTGACAACATGACCATGACCGGAAATACTACCAAGAGTACAAAATAATTCTACAGTGGGTTTACCACTATCCATTTTTATCTGATAAACCAATTCATCATAATTCTTTTATATGCCCCCAAGTCAAAACAACTCATGTCTCACAAAGTGGCATTACTCTTGTTTACAACATCTGTGCTTTTGACATCATTTGCAGCAGTGTTTGTTCCACAAGCTAGTGCTTTGACAAAAAGTACTTGGAATGACAACATATCGACTGCAAGCTATGGCAACAGCGTAGTCTGCGGTGATCACAAGTGCGCACCTGGTGAACACACCAAGTGGGTAAATGCGGTATGGCAGTCACAAAAAGTAAGCTATGGTAAAGTCGGCTCTGCACCACACGGTGAAGATGTTATGCATGAATTGGCAGGTTCTGATTCATCACCAATGACAGCTCATGGAAACATGAAAATGTCTGGTAACATGACAATGCCATCAAAATAAATTTCCACTAACGGAAAAACAAAACCGTTTTTTAATTTCTATTATTATATTAGAATATGATTTTTAAAAGTTGACGTCAAAGCCACCCATGTCTCCTGGGCCGCCATCTCCGAATCCGCCTCCTCCGCTAAAGTCCTGTCCTGAACTTGCATCTTGGCCAGAGCCTGCATCGTGTCCTCCACTCATGTCATGGCCGCCGCTGTCCATGTACTGGTCTGGCATGAAACTAGTCATTGCCATGCCCATAAAACCCATCATTGTTGAAAACATCATCATGTCCATTATTCCCATAAACATCATGGATGGCAAAATGGACTTGTGATCTTCCATGTGCTGCTGGAGTTTTTGCTTGTCGCCTGATTTCCACATGGATACCATCTGGTTCCAGTTTTGTTGTAGCTCAAATCTTCGCTCTTCGAGTTCCTTTGTGCCCTTGTCTGTAAGGACAAGTTCTTTTTTAGAGCCAAGCCAGCCTTTTTTCTCAACTAATATGATCAGACCTTTTTGTTCTAATCTCTCAAGTAGTGTATTAAGTTCTTGACCATCGATTTTTGTCTTTTTTAAAATCTTGTCGAACTTTTTTGCGCCCTGGCTTATTGCACTCAATACGATTACATCGTTGGGCTCTTCTTGCTCCATGGTACAATTATTCCAAGTTGCCCTATAAATCGGTTATTCCGCAAGATATTAAGACGCATTATACTATATCATATCATGGAACGCGATTCTTTTACAGATGATGACATTAGAAAAATTTATTCTCTGAAAAATATTGCAGTTGTTGGCATGTCAAAAAATCCCGACAAGGCAGCACACTATGTACCAAAATATTTGATTGACAATGGGTATAATGTAATTCCGGTAAATCCAACTGCAACAGAAATACTTGACAGAAAATGCTATCCAAGTCTGCTTGATGTTCCAGGAACAGTAGATGTTGTAGATGTTTTCAGGCCGTCTGACCAAGTCTTACCAGTAATAGAAGAGGCTATCAAAATAAAACCCAAGGTAATATGGCTCCAAGAAGGAATCCACAATGAATCTGCAGAAAATATAGCAAGACAAGCAGGAATCCCAGTTGTGGTCTTTAACAGATGCATGTTGGCTGAGCACCAGAGATTGTTCTAGGGACATGTCAGACGATTTTGAGGAATTTTACAAGTCCTTGCTTGATCTTGTCGAGTCTTTTAAAAAGAAAAATGTCCTTGTAAAAATGCACTCTGATCCCGGCTCTAATATAATACGAATCTACGGCGAGCGCTCAGATGGGCTAACACTTGCAAAGACAGGTCTTGAAGAAATAGAAGAACTTGCACTCACAACTGCAGAGCATCATCCATACTGGGCATTACTGTATAATAGCTCTGAAATCATCAAAACAGTTCTTGAAAAATGGAATGGCACACTATCAGAAGATGAGATAAAACAAATCATGTGGTGTTCAGACGAGATAAAAAATTCGTCAAGCCATGCAGCCTCTCATGGACATGATGAATAATCTACAACAGAGATAAATAGCAAGCAGCATCAGATGTTTTCATGCCAATAAAGATTGGCCTTTTAGGTAAGACAAATACTGGAAAAACTACTTTTTTCAATGCAGCAACACTTGCAGGCGCTGAAGTTTCCACTTATCCATTTACAACAAAAAAACCTGAACGCGCACTAGGAAACGCAATTACTCCCTGTGTCCACACTGAATTTAACATCCAAGACAATCCCCAAAATTCAAAATGCACTGATGGCTGGAGGTTTATTCCAATTGAATTAATTGACCTTCCTGGACTGATAAAAGATGCATGGGCAGGCAAGGGACTGGGAAACCAATTTCTTTCAGTTGCAACACAATCTGATGCCATACTGCATGTAGTTGATGTATCTGGAAGCGTTGATGCTGCAGGACGAATTGCTGAAGTTGGAAGCGGTGACCCAATAGCTGATGTCTCTGATATTGAAGAGGAGCTCATCATGTGGTATCTCAAACTCTTGGAGGGAAATAGGGATAAGATATCAAAACTAATCCAGTCTGAAACAGAACCTGTTATTGCAATAACTGATGTATTTCGTGGAATAGGTGTCAAGGAAAGTCACGTAAAAGATGCGCTAAAGACAACAGGACTTGAAGACAAGCACTTTGAAAACTTTGACATGCATGACAGCAAAAAGTTTGCAGCATATCTTAGAAAGATATCAAAGCCAACCTTGATTGTTGCAAATAAAGTCGATGTTCCTGGTGCAGAAAAAAACTTTGATAGGTTACGGGAGAAATACATTGATACAATAGTTATTCCTGCAAGCACTGACAGTGAGCTCTCACTGAGAAAGGCAGAGAAAAAGGGTCTCATAAAATATGTCCCAGGTTCAGAACAGTTTGAGATATTGCACAAGGAGCAGCTAAACAAAAAGCAGATAGATGCACTTGACTTTATCACGCAAGGAATACTTGGAGAATACATGAGAACTGGTGTCCAGTTTGCAATCAATGTTACAGTATTCAAGTTGCTAAAGATGAATTCGATATATCCAGTGGCAAATGCCGAGAATCTCTCTGACAAAAAGGGTAGAATCTTGCCTGACTTGATTTTACTCAAAGACGGTGCAACTGTAGAAGACCTGGCAAAAGAGATACACACTGACTTGACAAAGGGTCTGCTTTATGCAAAAGATGTGCGGTATGGAGTGAGGCTTCCTGTAAACTATCAGTTGCGAGACAGAGACATTGTATCACTGGTTAGTGCCCAGACAAAAAAATCCTAGTTTTCTATACCTATTTTTTCTTGTTTCATCCACAGTGTCTTGTTCTTGTGATCAATTAGAACAATATTCTTGTCAGAGATTTGTTTTCGTATTGCATCTGCTTCCTGGAATTTTTTCTGTTCCCGTAATTCATTTCTCTGGTTAATCAAATTTGTAATCTGGTTTTTTTCATCATCTGTTACTTGTGGTATGACCAGTCCCAGAACTGAGAGCATCTCTTGAAATGTAGGCATGATGTAATCTGATAACTCTTTGTTGAGTTTTTCTGATGATGCCAACTGGTTGATGTTTTTTACCAGTTTGAAAAAGGCGCCCACTGCAAGTGGTGTGTCAAAGTCAGAATCAAGCGCTGATGCAAATTCAGTTCTTGATTCTTGGATGAATTCTTTCACAGAGTCTAGTGATTCTGTTGTTTGCAAATTATCAGACAAAATCATCTCATAGTAACAGTTTTCCACCTGGCGCCATTTTGTGATTATTTCCTTTAGCATCTCTTCAGAATAATCAATTGGTTTTGTATAGTGGCCTGACAGGCAAAACAGCCTGATTATGTTAGGGCCCCACGTATTGAGTACATGATCAATTGATTTTGTATTGCCAAGAGACTTTGACATCTTTTCTCCGTTTATTGTGACCATTCCAACATGCATCCAGATCTTGGCAAAATTGATTCCAGAAAATGACTCTGACTGGGCTATCTCGTTTTCATGGTGGGGAAATATCAAGTCCCTTCCGCCCCCGTGTATCTCAAAATCATTCCCAAGATATTTCAGGCTCATTGCAGAGCATTCAATGTGCCATCCGGGTCTTCCTTTTCCCCATGGACTGTCCCATGAGGGAGAATCGTCAGAGAACTTCCATAATGCAAAGTCAAGCGGATCTTTTTTTGTCTCGTCTACTTCGACTCGCGCACCTGATACTAGCTCATCTATTTTTTTCTTGGACAGTTTTCCATATCCTGCAAATTTTAGTACTGAAAAGTACACTCCATTTTTGGACCCATATGCAAATCCTTTTTCTACCAGTCCACTGATGAGTGAAATCATATCCTGTATGTGCTCTGTTGCCTTGGGGTACAAGTCAGCCCTTTTTACATTGAGCCTGTCAAAATCACTGAAATAATTTTTTATGTATCTTGTAGTAATGACATCAGCCGACGTGTTTTCGTTTTTTGCTCGGTTGATTATTTTATCATCAACGTCTGTGAAATTTTGTATGAGGTTTACCTTGGCTCCGTGCAGTTCCAGATATCTTCGAAGTACATCAAAAATAATGATTGTTCTTGCATGCCCAATGTGGCTCTCGTCGTATACAGTAACACCGCACAGGTAGATTCTGACTTGATTTGTGGTATCAACATTTTTTTCTGCTACTGATAAGGTATCAAAAATTTTCATAGTCTTTCTATATGGTGCACTGGGTTGGTGTTGTTCTTTTATGTTCACTTTTTTTGTACATTCTGTAAATCTTGTCGACATCTGAAATTGGAATCTCTGTTATCTTTGCTGTTTCCTCAATGCTCTGACCTTTTTCTACTGTACAAAACAATATGGAATCAATCTCTTCATAGTTTAGTCCAATTTCTGTCTCTGCGGTGTGTCCCTCCCACAAGTGAGGGCCGCTTGGTTTTGAGATGACATTTTGTGATATCCCAAGACTTTTTGCAAGTTCTCGTATCTGGGTTTTGTATAGTGATACTATGGGTAACAAGTCAGCAGCACCGTCTCCGAACTTTGTAAAATATCCAATGAGAAATTCACTCTTGTCTGACGAGCCCAAGACAAGAGAATTTCGGGCGTTTGCATAATAGTATAACATGTTTGCACGAATCCTTGCACCTAAATTTCCAAATGCCAGAGGACTAGGCTCGATGTATTTAGAATATTCCTTGTGGATAAAACCAATATCAATTAACTTGTATTCTATTGATAGCGCATCAACTATTTTTATCGCATCTTCTGTCTCGCTGTTTGGTGTAATTTTTCCATTTGGCATTATAAGCGCAAGTGATTTTTCCTTGGCAAACTTGGCACACAAAAAAGCAATTACTGCAGAATCAATTCCTCCGCTCAAACCAAAGACCAGTCCGCCTGATCTTCTTTTTTCTAGTTCACTTTTTAGAAAATCTCCAATCTTATCTTGTATGGTATTGTAATCTTTTGTGATGATATCTTCAATTATTTTACGGTTCAACGTTTCTTAAAATGCCCTTAAGAAATTAAACTTATCAAACGTCTAGATAGATTCCGTCTTTTTTTACTTCGACTTTGTATGTCTGCAATTTCACTCCCTTCATGTAATCCAACAATTCTCCGGTCTTGATGTTATAGTGCCAAAAGTGTAATGGGCATTCTACTACATCGCCTTCAAGCTTGCCTGGTGCAAGGGAACCGTCCTGGTGGACACATACTGAATCCAATGCGTGAAAACCGTTCTGGTTAAAGACTGCAATTCTTTTGCCGTCTACTGTAAACTCTCTTCCCTTTCCTGGGGCAACTGCATCTTTTTCTGCTACCTTTTTCCACGCCATATTTTGTAAAACTAAATCAATCCAATATTTAGATTGTTATTTTTGATACTGTTTTATACCCCATGAAATTGTGTTTTGATATGAGCCAAGTAAAGGATCCAAGCCTTTCAGAAAAGGGACAAATGTCATACGAATGGGCACGCGATCACATGCAGATTCTAACTAATACCATATCACGATTAAAAAAATCCCAACCCCTCAAGGGCCTACGCATTGGAATTTGTCTTCATATCACAAAAGAGACATCTGTACTAATCATGGGTGCAAAGGAACTTGGAGCAGATGTCAGCGCATGCGCTGCAAACCCTCTTTCAACACAGGATGACATTGCAGCATTTTTGGCTGAAAGCGGAATTCACATTTATGCGTGGACTGGCCAGACTACTGAAGAATATGACTGGTGCATTGACCAGATGCTCAGCCACAAGCCACAGATTTTAACAGACGATGGTTCTGACAGCCACAGCAAGATTCATGGAAACAAAAAATTTGCTTCAATGAAAGTCTTGGGAGGGACTGAAGAGACAACAACAGGTGTCATACGACTAAAGGCACTTGCAAAAGAAAAGAAATTGAAGTATCCAGTAATTGCAGTAAATGACGCATATACAAAACACATGTTTGATAATAGATACGGAACAGGACAGAGTACCATTGATGGTTACCTGCGTTCAATGAACTTACTTTTCGCAGGCAAGCGTGTTGTTGTTGCAGGATATGGTTGGGTGGGAAGAGGAGTTGCATCAAGATGCCGTGGAATGGGTGCCAAAGTTTGTGTTACTGAAGTTGATCCAGTCCGAGCACTTGAAGCTCACATGGACGGCTTTGACGTTGCACCAATGGCAGATGCTGCAAAAATTGGAGAGATATTCATTACAGCAACAGGCCAGACCGGAGTCATACGAAAAGAACACATTCTTTCCATGAGAAAGGGTGCAATCATGGGCAACGTGGGACACTTTGATGTTGAAGTTGATGCCAAGTTTTTGCTAACTGAATCAAAATCTGTAAGACAAGTCAGACCAAATCTTGACGAGTGTGTTCTCAAGAATGGCAATAAGGTATACTTGATTGGAAAAGGAAGGATTGCAAATCTTGTTGCAGCAGAAGGACATCCGCCAGAAGTCATGGCACAATCATTTTCAAACCAGTTGCTATCCATGATTTACATTGCAAAGAACCACAAAAAGATTGGAAAAAATGTTATAACTGTTCCACAAGAAATTGATATCCAGATTGCAGTTGATGCACTACAAGCAATGGATGTAAAAATGGACAAGCCAACTGCAGCCCAGATAAAATACGGCCAAAGCTGGGCATAGCTTAAATCACACACAAACTTTATTCCAAATAATGAAAAAGGCAATCATTACTAGTGCACTACCATATGCTAACGGAGAGATACATCTTGGGCATGTTGCATCAACTTACTTGCCTGCTGATATCACAACAAGATTTCTAAAACAAAATGGCACTGAAGCATATTATTTTTGCGCGTCAGATGATTTTGGCACGCCGATTTTGATACAATCTGAAAAAGAGAACAAGACTCCAGAAGATTACGTCAAGGTGTGGAACAAGCGTGACTATGAAGATTTTACAGCCTTTGGGATTGGGTTTGACTTTTTTTATCGTACTAGTTCTCCTGAAAATGTAGAATTTGTACAACAAGTCTTTAAAAAATTACAGGCAAACGGCCACATTTACGAAAAAGAAATAATCCAGTTTTATTGTACCGTTGACAAAAAATTCTTACCTGATAGATATGTCCTTGGGAGATGCCCATACTGCAAGGCTGAAGAGCAATACTCTGACTTGTGTGAAAAGTGCGGCAGGGTACCTGAAGAAATCGAAGACCCAAAATGTTCCATCTGCAAAAACCCGCCAACTAAGGAAAAAACGCGACACTATTTTTTCAAGCTGACAAACTTTGTCAATGAACTAAACCAGTGGCTAGATTCTGATTCTCACTTGCAAAAAGATGTTAAAAAATACGTGCAAAACTGGATAAAAGAGGGACTGGTTGACTGGGATATCACACGAGACATGAACTGGGGTGTCCCAATTCCACTTGACTCTGCAAAGGGCCAGGTCTTTTACGGATGGTTTGACAACCACTTGGCATACATTTCAACTGCACTCAAATTCCTAAATGACAAGGGGATAGATGGAAAAGATTTCTGGAACTCGGCTGACATTTACCATTTTATTGGAAAAGATATTGTATATCATCATTATCTGTTCTTGCCTGCAATGAGGATTGGAATTGGAAACGAGTTCAAGTTGCCTGATTACATCCCGACACGCGGCCACCTGATGTTACAGTCTAAAAAAATATCAAAGAGCAGAAATTGGTATATTGGACTCAAGGACTTTCTTGGAATTTATCCTGTAGATTATTTGCGATTCTATCTTGCACTGATAACTCCTTACAGCCAAGATGATCTTAATTTTGACTGGGAAGAATTTGCATCAAGGATTAATTCTGAATTGATTGGCAACATTGGAAACTTTGTCAACCGAGCGCTAGGGTTTACGCAAAAAAGTATGGAAGGCGTTGTACCTAATACAAACGAGTTTGATGCAAGCGACACTGAAGCGCAAGATAAAATAAAAAACTTTACAGGTGAGCTGACACAGTTGATGCAAGACAACAGCCTTGACAAGGCACTGAAAAAAATTATAGAGTTTTCTGCACACTTTAACCAGTATTTCCAGAAAAAGGAACCATGGAAGGGTGGGCCTGGCGCTGCAAACTGTGTGTACATTTCAGTCAATGCGGTGCACAGTCTTGCAATAGCACTCTACCCATTTTTGCCTGAATCATCTCAAAGAATATGGGAGCAGATTGGTGCAAGTGGCTTGGTATCAGAACAACAATGGAGTTCCATGTCTGAATTGAAAATACCTCAAGGTCATAAAATTGGTCTATCTTCTCCATTGTTTAAAAAAATAGAATCTGCTGACATTGAGCTCCACAAGGCAAGACTTGGAAAATAATGAATCTAGACTGGGTATCAAAAGACGGCAAGCTCTTACTTGGGGCACGAATTGTCAGGACATTTTCATATGGATTTCTTAGCGTAATTCTTGCAATCTATCTCAAACTCATAGGCTTTGGCGATATTGCAATTGGCTTGGTACTTACTACTACACTTGTAAACAGTGTATTTTTCAACCTGTTTTCTAGTGCGTATGCTGATAAGATTGGCAGAAAAAATACTCTAATCATATTTGCAGTACTGATGATTGCATCATCTGTGATATTTTTTGTAACAGACAATTATGTTGCACTTGTAATTGCAGCACTTGTTGGAACAATAAACGTGACAGGATCTGAGGTCGGGGCATTTTTATCACTCGAGCAAGCGCTCTTGCCACAAACCGTAAAAGATATCAAAAAAAGAAATTCGATATTTGCAATCTATAATGCGGTTGGAACATTTGCCATGTCTGCAGGGGTGTTGGTGTCTGGACTGCCGTCTGTGTTACAAAATTATGGGCTAGATAAAATTGGTGCAATAAAATCATTATTTTTAATTTATGCCGCATGTGCTGTTATAGTTCTTGCAATCTATTTGTTTTTATCAAAAAACATTGAAGTAAAAGACAATGCGCCAAAATCTAGTTTATCGCTAAAAAATATCTCTCCCAAATCGCGCGGAATAATTGCAAAAATGTCTACACTTTTTGCAGTGGACTCGTTTGGTGGGGGGTTTGTGATACAAAGCATTATCTCATTTTGGTTTTACACAAGATTTGGTGCAGACCTGACTTCACTGTCTTACATATTTGCAATCGCAGGTGTTCTCACTGCCATATCATACATGGCCTCTACCAAGATTGCCTCAAAAATTGGTCTGGTAAATACGATGGTCTTTACCCACATTCCGTCAAACGTATTGATGATACTTCTTGCATTTGCCCCTTCTTTTTCAATTGCAATTTCCTTGTTTTTTGCAAGGATGAGCCTATCCCAAATGGATGTGCCAACCAGACAGTCTTATCTTATGGGTGTAGTAAGTGAGGACGAGCGAATTCCTGCGGCAGTCTTTACAAATACATCTAGAAACATATCCCAGGCAGTCAGTCCATCTCTTTCAGGGATTATAATATCCACACTTTCTCTTTCTGCACCTTTTGTAGTTGGAGGAGTCTTGAAGATTGTATACGATGTTGGAATATTTTTTAGCTTTAGAAAAATAAAACCGCCTGAAGAATTATGATTTTTCTAAATATGCCAAAATTCCTGTATAATCTGTATCCCCAAAACCTTTCTTGATTGCTTTTTTGTATATTTTATTTGCAAGCCCTGACATGGGCATGTTTGCACCAAACTTTTTTGCAGTATGGCTTATCTCATCAAGATCCTTTTGCATCATTTTCAAAAAGAAACTTGGCTCAAAGTCTCCTTTTATCATCTTGGGTCCCTTGTTTACACTCATTCCTGTCTTAAAGTACGTAGAGTTTAGGACATCCAAAAATGTCATCGGGTCTAGTCCTGATTTTTTTGCAAGTATGATTCCCTCTGATAGTGATAAGGCAAGGATTGCTATCTGAGAATTCATTGCAAGCTTCATTGCATGACCTGAACCGTTCTTGCCCAAATGAAATGTTTTTTCTCCGATTTTATCAAGGACAGGTTTGCATTTTTGGTATGTCTCAACTTTACCACCCACCATTAATACCATCTGTCCCTTTTCTGCCAAGCTTGGGCCTCCCATTACTGGAACATCAATCATTGAAATCTTTTTTTCTGCAAATTTCTTGGCAATCTTTCTTGATGCTATTGGGCTGATTGTACTCATGTCGGCAACTATCAGCCCTTTGCGTTTTCCATAAATTATGCCGTTTTTACCAAATGCCATTTTTTCTATAACAGGTGCATCTTTTAGTATTGTAATTATGACATCACACTTTTCTGCAAGCGATTTTGGCGAGTCTTCAACGATAACTCTTGATTTTCTCAGAGATTCTGCCTTTCTTTTTGTCCTGTTGTATGCATGCACTTGATGCCCTGTTGAGGCCAAGCGTCTTGCAATTGCTCCCCCAAGGAGGCCTGTACCTATAATTCCAACAATCATCACTAGAGTAGTTTTTCTATTGGTATTTTTTTCTATTGGATGCTATACAGTAAGGGACTTGAATCTTGGGTCACTAGATATAAAATCAAAATCCTTGTCCATTGCAGCCTTTTTTGCATATTGCTCATCAAGTGTAATTGCTTTTTCAAGTAGTATCAAGGACTGGCCTGTATCTTTTTGCAAGGACTTGGTGCAAGCCTTGTGGTATAGTACACTTGCATTCTCTGGTGCGTTTGATAATATTCTATCATAGCATGTAATTGCCTGGTCATATCTTCCAAGGTAATGTAATGCAAGGCCCTTGTTGAGAAGACATGTGACATGCTCTGGGGTGTTTTTTAATATTTTATCATAGCATGTAATTGCCTGGTCGTATTTTCCAAGTTTTCCTAATACGTTGCCCATGTTTGCTAGTGCATTGACATGACCTGGCTCTACCTCCAAGACTTTGTCAAAATAAAACATGGCATCACGTGGGTTGCCCCTTTTTGCGTGGGATAATCCAATATTGTACAGGTATTCGATATTTGCATTCTCGTCATCTGATGAAAAATTGACAAATCCGCTCAAGTGATAATTTCTTGCAAAAATCTTTTAGATAAACCCTGTTTTTTTATATGATTGAAAAAACGCAAGTCATATCTTTGTGATGGTATGATGATGTGATGTGGATAAGATCAGAGCGTGCCCCATATGCCCCGGTTGCGGTTCAAAAAAGTTTGACAGGGTACCTTCTGAGCAAACAATTGTCAAATGTACCTCCTGTGGAAAAGAGATCACACTCTGAGTCTTGGTATTATTTCCTGTTCTAGGTGCCGTTTTTTGGAACAGTTGTAAGTTTTTATTTCCATGATTTCCAGTGTGATTCATGGCTAAAAGTTGGAAAGATGCAGATGTTAATTTAGATTTGATTAAAAATCAGACAATAGCAGTGCTTGGCTATGGCATACAGGGCCACGCACAGGCAAATAATCTCAAGGATTCAGGTCTTAAGGTCATAGTTGGCTTGCAAGAATCTGGTGCTAGCTGGAAAAAGGCACAGCAAGACGGTCACCAAGTGATGTCAATTCCAGATGCTTGCAAAAAAGCAGACATTATTCATGTATTAATTCCAGACATGGTCCAGGCCAACGTCTACAAGGAATCAATTGGACCAAACTTGACTGCAGGTAAAGCACTTTCATTTTCACATGCAGCTGCAATCCACTGGAACTGGATATCTGCTCCAAAGGATGTTGATGTAATCATGATTGCACCAAAGGGTCCAGGATCCAAGGTTAGAGAAACATACCAACAAGGATTTGGAACTCCATCAATTGTTGCAGTTTACCAAGACTATACAAAGAAAGCATGGGAAAGAACACTTGGAATTGCAAAGGGACTAGGCAGTACGCGAGCTGGTGTAATTGAAACTACATTCAAAGAAGAAGTAGAGACTGACTGGTTTGGAGAACAAGTAGACCTTTGTGGTGGTTCTGCATCAATGGTGATGGCTGCATTTGAGACTCTAGTTGAAGCAGGATATCAGCCAGAGATTGCATACTTTGAGGTCTTACATGAATTGAAACTAATTGTTGACATGATACAGCGATACGGAATTGCTGGCATGTATCGTAGAGTAAGTGAGACTGCAAGATATGGTGGACTGACAAGAGGTCCAATGGTTATGGATAAAGACGTAAAAGAAAAAATGAAAAAGGCATTGAAGATGATCCAGGACGGTACATTCAACCAAGAATGGATCTCTGACTATCAAAAAAATGGCAAGAACTCGTTTGATAGATTCATGCAAGAGATAACTGCACATCAGATAGAAAAAGTCGGAAAAGACATGCGAAAGATGATGTGGCCTGACTCTACTGAATAGATTATTTTTTTGCCTTTGAAAGATTTGCTTGGATAAAATCAATTATTGCTGAAAGCGGAGTTCCGGGACCAAAGTTTCCTAATACTCCTGATTTTTCAAGATCTGGCTTGTCATCTTCTGGTATGACTCCTCCACCAATTACTAGGACATCATTAATCCCCTTGGCCTTGATTGCTTTTGCAACTCGTGGAAATAGTGTAAGATGTGCGCCATTTAGAAGGCTTAGTGCAACTACGTCAATGTCTTCGTCCTCTACTATCTGGGCTATTCTCTCAGGTGTTGCAAATAGTCCTGAATAGATGACTTCCATTCCTGCGTCTCGAAATGCCCTGCACAAGACAAGTGCGCCCCTGTCATGGCCGTCAAGGCCTAGTTTTGAGACAAGGATCCTTATTCTCTTTGCCTGAGACTTTTGCGACATGTACTTTCAGGTAAATTTTCTGTTTTAAAAGCTTTATTTGAAAAATCGGTCAAATCTAGGGTTTTGATTGTACCAGTCCAACAAGAAGATTTATTGTGGATTATTTGCGTGACCTCTCTATGGATATTGTATCTGAACTCAAAAAAGGCAACAGAAGAGCCATTGCGCGTGCTATTTCTATTATAGAAAATAATGAAAAAGATGCTAAAATAATAATAAAAAAGATCTTTAAAAATTCTGGCAAGGCCATGAAGATTGGTATCACAGGGCCTGCAGGGGCTGGAAAAAGCACTCTGATAAACCAAACCAGCCTTGAGCTCAACAAACTAGGTTACAAGACCGCGGTTCTTGCAATCGATCCAACTAGCCACATCACAGGTGGTGCAATACTTGGAGACAGGGTAAGGATGACTGAATCCACTGACTCTGGTACGTATATTCGAAGCATGGCATCAAGGGGTGCAACAGGTGCCATATCGACATCATTGCGAAACAGCATCCGAATTTTAGAGTATGCAGGGTTTAATCCTATAATAATTGAAAGTGTGGGTGCAGGCCAGACCGAAGTTGATATTGAAAAAGTTGTAGACTTGACAGTTGTTGTATTCAACCCGCACACTGGTGATAGCATCCAGACCATCAAGGCAGGCTTGACTGAGATTGGTGATATATACCTGATAAACAAGAGTGACTTGCCGGGTGCACGTCAACTCTTTGACTCTGTACGAGACTTTATTGGCATGTCAGAGAAGAACCCTGATGTAATGATGGTGTCGGCAAAATCAAACAAGGGTGTAACTGATTTTGCAAAAAAACTTGAAGATCTCATGAAATTACGACAAAAGACCAAAGGCGCAGACGAGGCATCACGATTGGACTCTGAGCTACGAGATATTGTTTTAAATAATGTTAAAAATAAAGTTACAACGATGCTTGATTCTAGCAAGTCATATGCAGCTTATCTTAAAAAAGTCCAGGCAAGAAAAATCGATCCATTTGAAGCTGCAGACAAGATATCAAAGGGGCTAGTGTGACATGGTGGTAAAATCTGTCAAGACTGATTCTAATATTGTCGTAAAACGTTTCTATGATTCAAAGGTAAAGCCAAAAAGCAAGACCGAAGAACCCGGAAAATATCCTTACACTAGAGGAATACATCCTGGAATGTATCGAGACAGACTCTGGACGATGAGACAGTATACAGGTTTTGGAACTGCCGAGCAGACAAATAACAGATTCAAGTATTTGCTGGAACGAGGCCAGACAGGTCTTTCAATGGCATTTGACTTGCCAACACAGATTGGTTATGATGCAGATGATCCTCATGCAGAAGGCGAGGTGGGCAAAGTCGGTGTCTCCATTACTTCACTTAAGGACATGATGAAGTGCTTTAACGGAATTCCACTTGACAAAGTCAGTACCTCAATGACAATTAATTCTACGGCATCAACATTGCTTGCATTATACATTGCAACAGGGGCAAAGCAAGGAGTAGACAGCAAACAACTACGCGGTACTACACAAAATGATATCCTAAAAGAATACATTGCAAGAAACACGTACATCTATCCACCGCGTCCATCGATGAGACTAATTGGTGACATGATTGAATATTGTTCAAAAAAAGTTCCTCAATGGTATCCAATATCAATATCTGGATACCACATGCGCGAAGCAGGATGCAATGCAGTTCAAGAAGTTGCATTCACCCTTGCAAATGCAATTGAATACATTGAGACATGTGTTGACAGGGGATTGAAAATTGATAGTTTTGCACCAAGGTTGTCATTTTTCTTTTGTTGCACTAGTGAATTTTTAGAAGAGATTGCAAAGTTCCGTGCTGCAAGAAGAATTTACGCCAAGATACTAAAGGATAGATTCCATGCAAAAGACAAACGATCTATACAACTAAAATTCCATGTACAGACAAGTGGCGAGTCCCTTACTGCACAACAGCCTGACAATAATATCGTACGTGTTGCGGTGCAATCTATGGCTGCAGTTCTTGGAGGATGCCAGTCACTTCATACCAATTCAAAAGACGAAGCACTTGCATTACCAACAGAGGCAGCAGTAAAAATTGCCTTGAGAACCCAGCAGATTGTAGGCCATGAGAGCGGAATAACAAAGACAGTTGATCCTCTTGCAGGTTCATACTATGTGGAAAATCTAACTGATCAAATAGAAGCAGAGGCAAACAAGTATCTTAAAAAGATAGACAGGATGGGAGGCTCACTTGTTGGAATAGAGCGAGGATTTTTCCAGTCTGAAATTAGGCAAAATGCATATCGATTAAAGAAGGAAATCGATGGGGGAAACCGAGTCATAGTTGGTGTCAATAAATTCACTGATACTACAAAGGAAAAACCAGACATAATGAAAATCGATGACAGTATCCAGACACAACAGATGGCACATCTAAAAGAGCTCCGTAGTACACGTGATAATACAAAGACAAGTCATGCACTAGAAAAAATGAAGAGTGCTGCAGAAAAGAATGAAAACCTAATGCCGTTTATCCTGGATGCTGTAAACAACTATGCTACACTGGGAGAGATTAGCAATACATTCCGTGAAGTCTTTGGAATTTACCAACCAAAGGAGACATTCTAGGATGAGACTAGACCACGTTGCAATTGCAGTAAACAATCTAGATGATGCAGTAAAACAGTACAAAGAAGCCCTGGGGGTTGACGAAGTAGAAATTGAAAATGTAGAATCAGAAGGAGTCAGAGTTGCAATATTGCATCTAAATAATTCTAGAATTGAACTAATGGAGGCCACAAAAGAGACTAGCCCAATTAAAAAATTCTTGGCAACAAAAGGTGAAGGGCTACATCATATCGCACTTGAAACAGAGGGAATTGAAAAAGAAGTAGATAGGATGAAAGTGTGTGGGATACAATTTCTCGGAGAAATTAGACCTGGTTCACGTGGAACAAAAATAATATTCATGCATCCAAAATCATTGCATGGTGTGCTTGCAGAGCTATGCTCTCATCCAAAATCCTAGTCTACAAGCTTTAGTGTATCTGATGCAGTAATTATTCCAACAATCTTACTTTGCTTTGATACCAGGACACACTTTGAATATCGTATCAAAGATACTAGCGTCTTGACTGGAGTGTTATAGTCTACAATTGGGGGCCTTGCATCCATGATTTCGGATATCTTGATTCGTTTTCGCTCAGTCTCATCGCTGTCCAAGATATGTTTTACAATGCCGTCCTCTGTTATGACACCTACAACTTCGGTGCCATCAAAGATTGGCATCTGGCTGATTGACAACTCTTGCATCTTTTTTATTGCATCCTGTAGTGAATCATGGGCCTTGAGCTTGGCAATTTCTTTACTGCAAATGTCTCCTGCTTTTGTAGATGATTGGCTATCAAGTGACCATAACACCTCGAATATTTTTCTTGCAGTGCCGTAGCTTGGCTGACATCTTCCAGACTCTATCTGGTTTATCATCGAAGTGCTTACTCCTGTAAGTGACGCAAGTTTTTGCTGGGTAAGGCCTATCTTGATGCGAGCTTGTTTTATTGATTCTAGTCTTGGAAGCATGATGTGCAATAAAGGTCTGATTCAATATTTCAAGCCTTGCTATGTTTTCTGATGATATTTTGAAAAAATTAAGGGGGCTACTTCAAGCCCGCTTTTCGAGCAAATTTTGCTATCACAAAGATAACAAGGGCAATTATTAGAAAATCAATCACAACGCCTACAAAGTCTCCTATTCCAAAACTCATTCCGTTTCCTACTGGTATTGTAAAAACTGCCTTTCGCCAGTCTCCGCCCTCTATGAATGCACTAGGAATTGGCATGATGAGATCTTGTACAAGAGCTGTTACAACTCTACCAATGACGGTTCCCATTATGAAACCAATGGCAAGACCCAAGACTCCTGCTTTTCCAATGAATTCTTTGAATTCTGCAATGATGCCTTTTGGTGCGGGTTCTGGGGGTGTAACTTTTGGTGTAACTGCCTCTCTGATTTTCTTTAGCTCTTCAAGTATGTCGTTTTCTACAGTCATGTAATTCAAACCACTCTGTGGGTTATATCATCTGTGCAAAAACAATAATTTCAAGGCAAATTATTTTCTGACAAAAGCCAGTGCAAATTCCTCTATTGCCCTTTCCCAGTTTTTTGCTTTTACAATGCCGCTTGCAACAAGTATTCCTTTTGCCCCTAGTTCAAGTGCTTTTGATACGTCTGTACCTGAAACAATTCCTGCACCGCATAATAGTTGGGTAGAGTTGTTTGCCTTTTTTACAGCCTTGACTGACTCTGTTATGATTTCTGGTTTTTCTTTTGATACTGCCTTTCCACTACCAATTAGCTCCGGTGGCTCTATTGCAATATAATCAGGGTTGAGCTGTGCATACACCCATGCTTCACTAACATCTTGGACGCAGACAACTGATATCATTTGTAACTCTCTGAGTCTTTTTACCAAATCTTCAATTTCATTTGATGGTATCCTGTGCTCGCTGTGGTTTATGAGAGCACCTGCAACTCGCGATTTTTTTACAATCTCTGGAATGACGTAACCCGTTGTACTACCTACTTTGGAATTGTCAAGATGTTGTGCATATACATCTGAGGAAGACCTTGCCACTTCTGCGAGTAAATGTTGGGGAGGGCAGACTACTATTTTCAGTTTGTGTTTTTTTGCAATCTTTGCAGCACTTTTTGCCAAACGTGCTGACTTGGTACCGGAAATTTCATCATAGTTTTTAAAATTAATGATAAACAAATTGCTATTCAAAAAATCTTGCACTTGCCCATATATCAAGAGATCTTAGAAAATTCTTATACTGATTGTAAATTCCATAATTTGTGGTCCTCTCTGAAAACACCCTTGGTCTGCTAAATCAAATTGTATCAATTGATTGCAAGGGAGCACTTGACAGCACACAGGATGAACTCATCCGAGATACATTTCAAAAAATTCTATCTACTGGAAATGTCTACAAAATAGATGATATTGAAAAGTGGCTGGAATCTACTGTGGCAAACCCTGTTGTCTCTGAGAGAATTCTAAATGTGGCACACTATCAAAAGGCAAAATACGATGCTAAAAATCCATTAAAAATGGCTCATGATGATAGTTGTGGTTGCGGCGGAGATTGTTAATTACTTTTTAATTCCAAGTGTTCTGTTCTTTAGTCTGAGGTAAACGTTGTGGCATTTACGACATCTTGATGCGCTGATTGGGTTTTTTGCACCACATGAAAAACAGACTTTAAAGTGAAGTCTAGCCTTTTGTGCTATTGATTTTTTCAGTGGATCTGTGATTGGCATTTTCTATTTCTCCAATTTCCTGCTATTTGATTCTACCTTTTTCAAACTTTCCTGCCAAGAGCATGGGGACTTCGGCTGGTCTTTTGGCAACTGGTACGTTTGCTTTGGCATACATGGACACCTTTGATTCTGCAGATCCATAATTTCCATATACTATTGCTCCTGCATGACCCATTCTCTTTTCTTTTGGAGCTGCTCTGCCTGCAATGTATGCAACAACTGGCTTGTCAAATTTAGTGTCAATGATATGTTGTGCAAGCATCTCTTCGGCATCTCCTCCAATTTCGCCTACTACTACAATGCCGTCAATGTTTGCACCGTTTCTTATTGTGTCAAATGCTTGGATTAGTGGTGCACCGTTGATTGGATCTCCTCCGATTCCAAAGCATATGCTCTGGCCAAAGTTTGCAACTGATAGGTTGTGTGATACCTCGTACATCAAAGTTCCACTTCGTGATATTACTGCAATTCTTCCTTCCTTGAATGGTGATGCTGGCATGATTCCAATCTTGATTATTCCTGGAATTATGATTCCTGGGGTGTTTGGACCTACAACGATTGCATCTTTTTTCTTTGCCAAATCAACTATTGTCAAGGCGTCTTTTACTGGAACATGTTCTGGTATTGCAATTAGTAATTTAATTCCAGATTCCAGAGCTTCAACTGCTGCTGACAAGAAGAATTTTGCTGGAACAAATATTATTGAAATCTTGGCACCTGTTGCACTTACTGCTTCATTCATTGTCTCATAGATTGGAACTCCTGCGTGCTTTTGTCCTCCCTTTCCAGGTGTTACACCTGCTACAACGTTTGTACCATATGCCAACATTTGTTGTGTATGGAATGCACCAAACTTGCCCGTGATTCCCTGGACTATGACAGGCTTCTTTTTGTAATCCTTATCGCCTTCTTTGCCAATTAATAATTCGAAAAGATCAACCATTTTTATTCATCTCAATTACTGCTGCATTTATTGCTTCTTCAATGGTGTCAAACATCTTTGTCCTTGAACCCTTGAGCATCTCTTTTGACTTATCAGCTTCTGCACCTGACATTCTTGCAAATACTGGAAGATCAATTATTTTATCATCATATGCTTTGATAAATGCTGTTGCAACTGTTGTGGTCTTGACAATTCCACCGTAAAGATTTACCAATATTCCTCTTACTTTTTTCATCTTGCTAATCAAGGTGAGTGCTTCATACACTGTCTCAGTCGTTGCACCGCCGCCTACGTCCAAAAAGCATGCTGGCTTGCCTCCATTGTCTGATAACATGTCAAGAGTTGACATGACAAGGCCTGCACCGTTTCCTACTACTGCAATGTTTCCATCAAGTTCGACAAGTGAAAATCCACTCTTTTCTGCTCGCTCTTCAAGCTCTGATACTTCTTGGAATTTACGCAATTCATCATGTCTAAACATTGCATTGTCATCTATGATGACTTTACCGTCTAGTGCCACAACTGAATCATCACCTAAAACTGCAAGTGGATTAATCTCTGCAAGCTCTGCTTCTTTTTCTATTGTAATCTTTGCTAACTTTTGTAAAATGTCAATAAACTGGGTTAATGGTTTGTCTTTTAGTCCCATCTGTTTTCCTACTTCTTCTGCTGTTTTTGCATCAACGTTGCCCAGTCCTACCTCATGTATGATTTGATTCTTGACTGATTCAATCTCAACACCGCCCTCTCCTGATGCAATAATGGTGTAGCATCTTTTGCCCCTGTTCAAAAACAATGAAAGATAAAGTTCCTTTTTGATGTCTGCCATTTTTTCAAGTAAGATTGCTTTTGTCTTTTCTCCCTTGACAACTTTTTGCATAATATCTGGATATTTTAGCTCAAACTCGTCTGCGTTTTGGCATTTCTGGATTGCACCTGCCTTTCCTCTTCCTCCAACTGCCATCTGTGCCTTTATGACAAAAGGAAATCCTAGAACTGCTGCATCCTTTCTACCTTGTTCGATATCTACTGATGTCAATCCCTTTGGAATTGGAATTCCGTAATCTGCAAACAATGACTTTGCTTGATACTCTAGTAGACGCATTGTGATTTTTCATTTTTATGGTCTTTATAATCTGTTTGATGTCTTGTCATCCTATAATACGTGGATCAAAAATGTTGTTTGGATCTAACTGCAATCTGGTGTTATCTGTGCATGGTATTTTGATCACAAGTCTTGAAATGATATCTTGGATAATGTACTCAGATTACCGCATGTGGATTTTTGCATAATACAATTATACCAGTATGCCGATTTCAACTAAGGTTTCATAATTATATTATGATACGAAAAGTGTTTTGGGGTCGGTACCGAGTGTCAAATGACACCCTCTTGCCTGGTCCGGCCACCAAAACTATGAATATTTTTCATGGTGGTATTTTTAAGCCTCATTATCATAAAACTTGAATTTTATGATATATCAGTTATTCTAACTGAATTGCTCTTCCAGGGTATCTACACACTGGAGAAAAAGATCCTTGCTTTTTCGCATGAGCCAGTTTGGAAACTCGTCTAGTGAAAAGACAAATTGTTGCTGGAAACTTGGCACTACGCCCCCTCCTGATGTGATGACCTGTACTATGATGAATCCTTCAGTGATGGTACAAACGGTCTCTTGGTATGCCTCTTCCTCCTCTTCTAGTGTATTTCTGTACAATACAAGCGGGGTCTTGGTCTTTGTAACATGTGAAGATGCCTTTTTTAATAAAACCGCAAAGTGTGAAATGAGCCAGCCGTCTAGGGTTATCTGCTTTGGCATGGGATATTATGTATTTTTTTATTATTTAATGCAATGGATGAAGCGCTACTCAACTGAGATTCGAATCTTTTGACCATCCAGATCCTCATCTTTGTAGTTTTTGGCCTTGTCATCAAACTCTATTTTCTTTACTCTCACTAGATATGCAAGATCTGACTGTTTTTCTTTTGCCATCTCAAGGGACTCTTCATCAAGGCCCAAAATGTATGCGGCATCCAAGATATCAGTAGGGGTGTACCCTCTTTCTTTTCGTAATACCTGTAGTCTTCTTGCAATGTCTCTTATCAGTCCCCTTGCTAACATTTCATGGTTTCTTGTTGTGCTGATAAATACAACAAGTGAATCACGATTTGACATTGCAAAGTCTTCTTTTTCAGAATATCCTACTATGAAATCTTCTTTTGATAATTCAATCTTGTTGTCTCCTAGATCAAATGTGTATGCTCCATTTTTCAAAAGGCTGTCTACAATTGCACTTGGGTCTGTCTGAGAAAACTTGTCTAACAGTCTTCCCATGTCTTGTTTTGCCTTGGGGCCTATTTTTTTTCTCTCAAGTTCTACTTTTGGAATTATTGGAAGTTCTTTTTGCAACAGACTTGATACTTGATCTAATCCTTCTGATTTTGCTAATTCTATGATGTTGTATTTTTCTACATTAAGTTGAGAAAGCAACAACTCTGAAAGTGATTCTATCTTTGCCTTTTGACCTGGCTCTACACAAATTATTGCCTTGTCAAGAGGCCATCTCCTCTTGAGTTTACCCTTCATTCTTGCTGCAGCAGATACTGAGACTGTTTCTTTCATCAGGTCAAATGCCTCCTCGACTTTATCATTTGTAAGTGATGCCTGTGATACTGGAAAATCTTCAAGAAGTATGTTCTTTTTTGTGGCAAACATGGTGCCATACAGGTACTGGGTTGTAAATGGACAAATTGGATGGAGAAGTATGTCTAGGATTTGTAAAATCTCTGCAAGTGTTGCATATATTGCAAATCTTCGATCCTTTTGAGAATCATCTTCTGCCCATAACTCTTCACGAGTGATTGGGATGTATACTTGACTCACTGAATTTATCAGATAGTCGTCTATTGCTCTTGCTGCTTCATGGAATCTACACTTGTCTTGTGATTCTATAACTGAAGAAATTAATTTCTGAAGTTTTGACAAGACCCAGATTTCTGCTTCCTTTAGTAGGTTCTTGTCTTTTGCCCATTGTATGTTATGTGTTTTATCATACTTGTCATATTCACTATTTTGCTTAAAGTACAGGTGAAGGTGATACAGGGTACTTAGTATCTGGTATGGTCTTGATACTAGTTCATCTGTGCTAAAATTAATCGGCTCAATTGGACTTGATTTCCACATAAAGTATAGTCTGATCAAATCAACAGAATATTTTCCAAGCAATTCACTTGCATCCATTACATTTCCTTTGCTTTTACTCATCTTGTTTCCATTTTTGTCAAGCACATGGCCCTGGAACAAAAATGACTTGAATGGTGCAATTGGTGCATTGTTGAAAATCACATTTTCTATTAGTAATGTATATGCCCACCCTCTTGTCTGATCTATTCCCTCTGTTAGAAAGAGTGCTGGAATGAGTTCCTTGTATTCTGAATCAGAAAGTGAAGCATATGGTGCAGCTCCACTGTTATGCCATGTATCCAAAACAAATTGCTCTCTTTCCATTTTATTTCCACACTTTTCACACTTGATTGATACATTGTCTATCCATGGTCTGTGTAACTCAAAGTTTGGTCCATCTGGGAGGTCAGAAGCTGATTTTACTATCTCATCTCTTGAGAAGAACCACTTGCTATGGCTACAGTTTTTGCATTTCCACATTGGTAGTGGGCAGCCCCAGATGCGTTCCCTTGAGATGCACCACGGATGTTTGTCCTTGATTATTTCTAAAAATCTGTTTCGTGGGGGCTCAAAAAAGTACTCGACACTCTCTGCTGCCTTTACTGCCTTGTCCCCAAGTCTATCAAGAAAATAAAAAAATCCTCTTCTTGCAAGCCAGAGAAGCTTGTGCTGTGATCTCCAGCACAATGGATATTGGTGTTTTATCTTACCGATTTTAACTAGCGCACCTTTTTCTCTGAGCGAATTTATTATTTTTTCATCAGAATCTCTTACAAATAATCCTGCATATACTCCAGCTTCGTTTGTAAATTTTGCCTCATCATTTATTGGATTGAAAATAGGTATTGACCTTTTTGACGCAATTTCAAAATCTTCTTCTCCGTTTGCTGGAGACAAGTGTACCAAACCACTGCCTGTTTGAATGTCTACAAAACTTTCTGCAACTGCTGTATGAAACTTGGGGTTTTTTGAAAATTCTTCCAGTCCCGGAATTTCATTTAGCAACGGGTGGATGTATTTTTTTCCTTCAATCTCAGACCCTTTGACAGTCTTGGTAACCAAATAATCTTCAATCTTTGCATCCTTCATGAATTCTTCTAATCTTTTTTCTCCAACAAGCCATGTCTCATTTCCAACTTTTACGTGGACATAATTTTCATCTGGGTTTAGGCCTACCATTGTATCAGTAACTAGTGTAAATGGCATTGTTGTCCAAACAATCAGGTAAAGATCTTCATCTTGTAACTTGACTTTGTAGTAAAGAGATGGGTCAACTACGGTATCATATCCTTGGTTTACCTCTGCGTGACTCAACGATGTCTGGCAACTTGGACAGTATGCTACTACCTTGTATGATTCTGATAAAATTCCAATCTCTTGAGCCTTTTTCAAATACTGCCATTCGCGCTCGATGTATTCATCCTTGTAAGTCCAGTATGCTTTTTGTTGGTTAAATGACATGCCCAAAAGTTTGTCAAGCTCAACCCATTTTTCATTAAATCTGTAAACAATTTTTTTGCATTCGGCAACTATTTTTTCAATTCCTACTGACTCTATGACTTGGGACTTGCCCCCTGAGATTCCTAGTTCTTTTTCTGCTTGTAACTCAACAGGAAGTCCTTGGGTATCCCAACCTGCATTAAATGTCACCTTGTATCCTCGTAGCGTCATGTATCTGTACCACAAATCTTTCATTATCCTTCCACGAAGATGTCCTGCATGCGGAGTTCCGTTCATTGTGGGCGGCCCTTCTATGAATGCAATTTTTTTTGTCTTGTTTTGTGATTCAAAAATTAATTTCTCTAAGTCTAGTACTGATATCTGGCTCTTTACTTCTACCTCTATCTTTTTTGGATCAAAATCCGTTGATAACTGCATTCAAGGATGACATGAACTATATCATATTATAAAGGTACAATATTTGTTGGAAATATAAAAATAAAAATGATTTAGCTGTATCTTAACATCTACTGAGCCATGCTGGAAAATGCTGCTGGCATGTATCCAATTTTGACTGCGTTGAGTACTACTACTTGTGATGATGATAGGTTTCTATCCCATGATCTTATTATCAAGTGAGTTGTGTCCATTGGTTTTTGTGCAACTATCTTGAATGTAACATACAAGAAGTTTGTATCAGAGGTAGTTTGTGCAGTTACGCTCTTGAATACACCGTTTGGATCTGCTACAGATACGCCGCTTGTTTTATCGAATTCAATCCTTGTATTGCTCTGGTATGATTGTGGATCGTTGCCATGTAGGTTCATGAAAACTATCACATGTTGGATGTTCTGTGAACCATCGTGGTGGTATATCTTTACAGTAATCGTTGAAGGATTACCTACGTAGAGTTTCTGAGTTGCGATTGATTGTGAAAACTTGGAGATATCGATTGCCTTACCGTTGATTTTAAGACCATCTGAATATTGCACAAGTTTTCCTCCTCCGAATTCAGGACCATACGATACACCGTGTCCATTAATTGCATAAGCTGGTGTACTTGACACCAATACTGTTGCAATTAGAGCAAACAGGGTTGTAGCGATTAATGCTTTGACTGTTGTGCTAGTCATGTTGTCATAAACCATGTAGGTATGCTATATAGCTATGTGTCTTATGGGATTAGGATTTATTTTCTATAGCCTGTGAAGTCATGCTGATTTTAGAATCTACCTTGATGTGGATTCGCTCGCCACTGTGAACGTGGTCGTTGTAAATCATCTTAGTCTTGATTCCTTTTTTGTTAAGATATCCTTCAAGTAATAATGCCCATGGAATAGAGTGGCCGCTGTTAAGCTTGGATTCTATCACAAAGTGATTTGCGTTTGGCTCATAACGAAGATGACCAGAACATGTTATGTCAAGTGTAGAATCTACAAGTGATATTATTTCATCAAGTGTCTTTGATTCAAGATCAATACCGTTTTTGTTCAAAAAATTCAAAATATCTACTGCTTTATTTTTTGAGTTTATCATGGAATTCAAAACATAGCCTAACCCGTTTTGTGTTATTACCTGGATTGCCTTTAGTGCTTCTTGGGCATCGCTTTTTGTCATGTCACCCAAATTACTTATCTTGATTCCATTTTTCCATATTTGATCAAATGACTTGACTTGATTTGTTCCAAGTACATCATTTGAGTGAAATATTGCGCCTTTTCCATTGTTGCTATTTATCATGAGAATCTCAGAATCATCAAAACTGAAAATATTTTGTGCAATGTCTGATGTCTTTATCTTGATTCCAGCTGGTAGTCCATGAAATGTTTCAGAACCTACAAGACTTGGAGGAATGACCATTTTGATGTCAATATCTTTTCTTAATGTATGGAGGAGCGCTTCTTTGCATTGGGATAACAAGTTGAGTCCCCATGAATCAATGACTACATGTATTGATGTCTTGGAGCCTTCTATCATGGTTTGTAACTGTTTGAATACGTAATTTGCAGACAAGTGGAAGTATCTTTGCTCTTCTGAGCCTCTGGCCTTTTTGCTGTCTTCGCTTAGCTGTTTTAATTTTGTAATTAGACTATTCATTGCATTTACTCTGTTAATTTGTTCCTGGATAATTTCATCAAAAGCATCTTCTGGTGCAATGGCGGTGCACATGATTGGTTTGCTTTTTGAGATTATGGCAATCTTTTTTCTTTCAAGTTTTAGTAGAGTTGGATAAACCTTGGTTCTTGGTAGGTTGGAATAGTATGCAAGCTCACCTGCAGAGATTGTGCCCTTTGTGATGAGGGTGACATAGGCCTGGGCTTCGTATTTGCTTAACCCAAACTCTTCGAGGCTTACGGCTAAGTCTTGACCTTTGACCATGAGTGGAATTGACAAGTTGGAAGGTAAACTGAATAGCTAAATTCATTGAACAAAGATTCGAAAAAATACTAAGCTGTATCTTCGGCTCGTGTTACCATGGTTACACCACTTGATGTAACAAGGGCCGTATAAGTGCAAAGTCAAGTCTCTTGCTAGAATGATAAATCAATCAAAATGGGTAATTGAAAAT
This sequence comes from Nitrosotalea devaniterrae, assembly GCA_900065925.1. Classification (GTDB taxonomy): domain Archaea; phylum Thermoproteota; class Nitrososphaeria; order Nitrososphaerales; family Nitrosopumilaceae; genus Nitrosotalea; species Nitrosotalea devaniterrae. The sequence continues at coordinate 748,135 of LN890280.1, forward strand.
GAAAGTAAAGGTCACCTCGTGCGTGCAAGTACAATCAAGCCAAGAATTGACTATGCAACTGAAATTGTAGATAGCCTACTTGACATTTTAGTACAACACCGACATGACGTGAATCAAAATAATTTGGATCTGTACAAGCGACTAGATAATAACTGCCAGTCACTTGCTACGCTTGAAAAACAAGTAAAGTATGAACTTGAACTTGCTTATACTATAGAATCCCTAAGACAGGTGCGAAGAAGTCTTGATTGTATTGTTGGACTAGGTAATGTTCCTACAGTCTTGTCTCCTACGATATCTGTTGTCAGGACGATTAGGTCTAAACTCTTGGCACTCATGCCTGCAATGGACTTTCAGCTAGGCGAGTTGTCATTATTATTGGGTGGAATAATCATAGATGCTGCCCACTTGGGAAGTACCACTCTTGATTTTGCCAAGGCAAATGAAACCTCAAGCAGGCTTTTGGATGAAGCTAAATTAATCGCTGACTCTAAAATTTGCAAGCAGTTCCCTAATCTAGATTTCTGGTAAGGCTTGGCATGATTAACTTCACAAAGAGTGATGGTCAATCTGACTTGTCAGGACATCTTGATAAAATCAAGACACTTTCTTCAAAGGTTGAATTAAAAATATCACAAAAAGACAAGGATGAAAATGACGCCTTTATCGAGACACTCTCTGTTGAAGAGTTAAAAGACATCAGACAAGTGATGCATGCAGCTGAATATTTACTCACAAAATATCAAGATAAAAGAGACATCAAGCGCTTTTTGCAGGAATTTGTTGAAATTATACTCAATGCCGCAAACTCTGTTAATGGCATGAAAGATGAACTTGAAGACTTGACAATTTCTGCAGAGTTTGCACTGCGTCAAATCCAGACACTGCACGATGATGTGGTAGGAAATTTGGCATTCCAAAAAGAATCTCAAACCAAGATTGATGATTTCAAGATTCCGTCACTTTTGGATACCATTGTTCCAGTAGTGGCACCTACAAAAATTGTGCCTGTAAAGGCTGAAATTCTCACACAAGATGTTGGTTCAATAAATTTAACAAATTCTGCTAGACGAGTTAACACCGGTGATTACCTTGGAAGAACTGCAGTCGAGATATAGTTGATAATATTATGAGTCTAGCCCCCCAAGAATTAGAAAATAGTGCAAGCAAATTTGCCGCAGAAGCAATAAAACTTGATTCCCAAGGTGCACGAGGAATGGCAATTGCAAACTATCAAAGAGCCATTGAATCACTTGTTAAACTAATCCAACTTTATCCTGAAAACAAACTAAACAGAGTATACCAAGAGAGAACTGCAGCATATCAGAACCGCATCAAGGCACTACAGATGAACAATGTAGAGGTTGAACCAGCAGTAGATCCAAAAGCAACTCCTGAAGAACAAAAACAATCTTTGACCAAAAATGAGCTAGACTCACTTATCATGAAAGAAAAACCAAACGTAACATGGGAAGAAGTTATCGGTTTAGATGATGCAAAGAATGCTTTACGTGAATCAATTGTATATCCTGCAAAACGACCAGACCTGTTCCCACTTGGATGGCCAAGAGGAATCTTACTTTATGGTCCTCCGGGATGTGGTAAGACAGTCATTGCAGCAGCTACTGCAAATGAAATTGATGGTTATTTCATCAACGTAGATGCAGCATCTATGATGAGCAAGTGGTTAGGAGAAGCAGAGAAAAATGTTTCAAAGTTATTCCAGATGGCAAGAGGCTTGGCAGAAAAAGAAGGCCTTCCAGTTATTTTGTTTATTGACGAAGTAGATTCACTTCTTGGTAACCGTAACAGTGAGATTGGTGGAGAGATTCGTGTCAAAAACCAATTCTTAACTGAAATGGACGGAATAAACGGTAAAGGAAAAGACCTCAAACTCTATGTTATTGGTGCAACAAACAAGCCATGGAGTCTTGACTGGCCATTCCTTAGAAGATTTACCAAGAGAGTCTATGTCTCACTTCCATCACTTGAAGCAAGAGAATCACTTTTCAATCTCTATACTGCTCCTTTGCACAAAGATGACAAGGTAAAGCCGATGGAGCTTGCAAAACTTGCAGATGGATATAGTGCATCTGATGTCAAAGATATCTGCCAGTCTGCACAACTAATGGTTGTAAATGACTTGTTCCACTCTCCAAACTTTGGAGAAGAAGTACTGGGTGAGCCAAAATCACAACCACGTGTACTTACAACAGCAGACTTTAAGGAAATCATATCCCGAAGAAAGCCAAGTGTGAGCATGGAAATGATACGAGCATACTACAAGTGGACTGAACAGTTCAAAGCACTCTAGATTTTATTTTAAAATCTTTTCTAATTTTCAATGTTTTGAGTTTTTGGAAATTTTCAAACTTAGATCGGCATAAAATTTAAATTCCTATTAAAATCCACATGCAGAGGGTTTCAAGGATTCCAACAATAAAAGCCAAACATGCAAACAAGTTTGGTGTGTTGATTTTAGAAGACGGCACTGTTTTTGAAGGGATGGGTTTTGGATATTCTACTATTACATTTGGTGAGGCAGTATTCAATACTGGAATGACTGGATATGTGGAGGCACTCACCGATCCTTCCTATAGTGGGCAAATTTTGACACTAACGTACCCGCTTGTTGGAAACTATGGCGTTCCTGATCCCATGGCAAAAGATGCTGATGGCATACGAAAGAATTTCGAGTCTGAAATGATACAGGTGCGTGGTCTTGTAGTACACGAGTTATCCCTTACTGCAAGTCACTGGAACGTGGCCATGACACTTGATGAATGGCTGTATAATGAAAAAATTCCTGGAATTTCAGGAATTGATACCCGGGAACTTACAATAAAACTTCGAACAAGTGGAGTGATGATGGCAGCACTTGTTGTCTCTGACACTCCAATTGATGTACCGGAAATCAAAAAGAAACTAGAGTCTGCTAAAAAGTATAATGACGATGAATTCATGAGTACTGTTTCAATAAAAGAGCCTCAAACATTTGGCTCTGATGCTGAAGCAATTGTAGTCATTGATACTGGAGTGAAAAATTCCATACTACGAAATGTTCGCAGTCTTGGCTATAAGGTAATCAAGGTTCCATGGGATTACTCACTTGAGAAAATCATGTCATACCATCCAAAGGGGATAATATTTTCAAATGGACCTGGTGACCCGATAAAATGTGCTCAAACAATGAAAACTGCCAAAGATGTAATTGAAAAAAATATTCCAACATTAGGAATCTGTCTTGGTGCACAAATTCTGGGACTAGCAGGTGGTGCAAATACTTACAAGCTAAAATACGGTCATCGTGGACAAAACAAATCTTGCATTGACCTTGATAACAACCAAGTCTATGTGACAAGTCAGAACCATGGGTATTGCATAGACCCTGATTCACTAAAAAATACTGATTTCAAACTATGGTTTACAAATACTGATGATAACACTGTCGAGGGAATAAAACATAAACAAAAGAAAATAATTGCCGTACAATTTCATCCAGAAGCATCACCTGGACCTTTTGATTGCATGTTTATTTTTGAAGAGCTCAAGAAACTCATAGGGGAGGACAATGCCAAAAGATGAGTCGTTAAAGAAGATTCTAGTTCTTGGCAGTGGGGCAATTAAAATCGGAGAAGCAGGCGAGAGTCACCAAGTGACCGTCAATTCGACTACTCCGGTAGCCAATGCCTCAAGGCCATACAGGAAGAAGGAATCAAGAGTGTACTTGTAAATCCAAACATTGCAACAATACAAACTGATACAAGGTTTGCAGACAAGGTGTACTCGATTCCTGTAAATCCGAAATATGTGGAATCTATCATAGAAGCAGAAAGGCCTGATGGCCTAATGCTCGGCTTTGGAGGCCAAACTGCGCTCAACTGTGGAGTAAAGCTAGATGAGCTTGGAATACTCAAAAAGTATGGTATCAAAGTACTTGGAACGCAGGTGTTGGGAATCCAGGCAACCGAAGACAGACAACTCTTCAAGGATGCCATGATTGCATGCAATGTCCCAGTGCTCAAAAGTAGGACTGTATACAATTTTGAGGAGTCAAAAAAAGCTGCAAAAGATATTGGTTATCCTGTAATCATACGTGTTGCATATACGCTTGGAGGAAAAGGTGGAGGAGTTGCACACAATGAAATTGAACTTCATGAAATTGTAACCCGGGGTCTTAATGCAAGCCTTGTGGGACAGGTCTTGATTGAAGAATACATTGGACACTGGAAACAAATTGAATATGAAGTCATGGCGGATTATACTGGAAATAATGTAATCATCTGTAACATGGAAAATGTTCTCTCTATGCGTGTACATACTGGAGACAATATTGTGGTTGCACCATCTCAGACACTTGACAACTATGAATACCAGATGTTACGTTCTGCAGCATTGCGTGCTGCAAAACATGTTGGAATTGTTGGAGAATGTAATGTCCAGTTTGCACTAGATCCATATTCTGACAAATATGTGGCAATTGAGATGAATCCTAGGCTTTCTCGCTCTTCTGCTCTTGCAAGCAAGGCCACTGGATATCCTATTGCATACATGGCTGCAAAAATCGTGATGGGTCATACACTACCAGAACTTGTAAACCGAATCACAAAAACAACAACTGCATGCTTTGAGCCGTCTCTTGATTATATTGTCTGCAAACATCCACGATGGGACTTTAGCAAGTTTGAGCTTGCTAACCGTAACCTAGGTCCTACCATGAAATCTGTAGGTGAGGTCATGGGCGTTGGAAGGTGCTTTGAAGAGTCATTACAAAAAGCAATACGCATGCTTGAGATTGGAAATGATGGACTTGTTGCAAATCGTAATTCTGACAAAAAATATGATATTGAAGAAATTGAAAATAAACTACAAAAATCAGATGACCGCGTTTTGTACTATGTGGCAGAAGCACTACGACAAGGAATGTCGGTTGAACAAATTTACAAACTTTCTGTAATAGACCCGTGGTTTATAGAAAAAATTCAAAACATTGTAAAAACTGAGAAAAAACTCAAGGAAGTAACAACACTTGACAACAAGTTGTTGCGTGAAGCAAAGGAGCTTGGATTCTCTGACAAACAGATTGGAAGGCTTGTTGGAAAAGATGATCTTGATATTCGTAAAATAAGAAAAGAAGCAGGAATTTTACCCGTAGTGAAACGAATCGACACACTTGCAGCAGAATGGCCTGCAAAGACAAACTATCTGTATCTTACATATGGTGGAAAGGTCAATGACTTTGAGGTAACCTCGAACTCTCAAAAAATTGCAGTACTTGGTGCAGGGCCATATAGGATTGGCAGCAGTGTAGAGTTTGACTGGGGAACAGTAAACATGGTCTGGGGACTAAAAGAAAATGGGGTAAAAGAGGTCTCTGTAATCAACTGTAATCCAGAGACTGTATCCACTGATTATGATATCTGTGACAGGTTGTATTTTGAGGAGCTAACACTTGAGCGAGTGCTAGATGTGGCAGATTTTGAAAAACTGGATGGCATTGTAACTGCCGTGGGTGGACAGACTGCAAACAACTTGACTCCAAAGCTTGCACAAAATGGAATCAAAATAATTGGAACATCATTTGAAGATATTGACAGGGCTGAGAATCGCTCTACCTTTAGTAAAGTGCTTGATGATCTAAATATCAGGCAACCTCCATGGCAAGCATTCTCAAGTCTTGTTGATGCCAAAAAATTTGCAACCACTGTAGGATATCCAGTTCTTGTCAGGCCTTCATATGTTCTCAGCGGAGCTGCAATGAAGGTTGTATGGTCTGAAACACAACTCAAAAAATACCTAGCAGAAGCAACAAACGTATCCCCTGATTATCCTGTTGTCATAACAAAATTCATGCTAAATTCACTAGAGGCAGAAGTTGATGGTGTGGGAGATGGGGAAAATGTGGTAATTGGTGCAGTCATTGAACACATTGAAGGTGCAGGAGTTCACTCTGGTGATTCCATGATGTGTATTCCGCCATGGACTTTGAACAACAAGGTGGTGGATACGATACTTGATTATACAAAAAAAGTAGCAATTGCCTTTAAGATAAAAGGTCCATTCAACCTACAATTTTTGATAAACCAGGATCAGGTCTATGTCATAGAACTCAACATCAGGGCATCACGTTCCATGCCGTTTGTCTCAAAATTTGTACGAATGAATCTCATCAATTTGGCAGCACGTGCTGTACTTGGAAAGCCACTTCCGATTATTGCAAAAGATAGATGGCGAAAGATACATCATTATGGGATCAAAGTTCCACAGTTTTCCTTTATGCAGCTTGATGGCGCTGATGTTATTCTTGGAGTAGAGATGCAGTCTACTGGAGAGGCTGCATGCTTTGGTGAAAGTTTCTATGACGCACTAGCAAAGGGACTTACATCTGTAGGATATTCCCTTCCAAAAGAGGGCTCTGTACTAATCAGTGCAGGAGGATCTGAGAACAAGGAAAAACTACTCCAGACTGCACTCTTGCTCAAAAGCCTAGGATACAAACTACTTGCAACAGAGCATACTGCAGAATTTTTGTCTGATAAAAGAATAGGAGATGTTGATGTAGTATACAAGATTAGTGAACCACAACGAAAACCAAACATTGCAGACTTGCTATATGAGCGAAAAATTGATTTTATCATAAATGTCCCAAGTACTTCTACACTTGAAAAATACGTTGGTATGCTCTATGATGAATATCAGATAAGAAGAAAGGCAGTAGAACTTGGAATTCCTGTACTGATAACAACTGAGCTTGCTGATTCTTTTGCAAAGACTCTGGAGTGGTTACAACATAATGATACCACAAAGAAACCACTAGAGTCTTACGAAGATGTGGGCTAATTTTTTCAAGATTAAATTATGTTTTTGAGTATCGACTCGTCTCCTATTATGGAGCCATCAAGTGTAACAATTTTTGCAGAATGGACCTCCTTGATTCTTTCAAGTATGGGAGAGATTGATTTTTTGTGATAACGTTTGTGTGTGGCATAAAAATACTTGTTAAAAGATGGCATTATGATTATTTCAAGATCTCCTTTGCTTGATGGGAAGATGTTTTGTTTTTCAGTCTTGATTGATACCCACAGTCTTTGTCCATCTAAAACTGAGCCTTCCTGAAAATATACTGGATGGAGATGACCCATCACTATTTTATTTACTTGGGAGAAATTCTCAGATGGCATTACATGACCATGTGTTAGCAAAGTATCGCCTATGACTAGGCCTGATGGGCCAGTCATGGTAACATATTCTGGAACCAAGTGCGCCAAGTTTCCATCATGATTTCCTGGAATTACTATGGTGTTGATTTTCTGTCCAATCTCAAAAAACATTGGCACCATCTGCCACTCTATCTTTGAGATTGAATCTATGCCTGATTTGATGTCTCCCAAGAGAATCAAACTATCCGGTTTTTCAGATTTGATTAGTGTATCAAGGGCAAGATGAATTTCTTCGACAATGTCTTCTGGTCTGACATTGATATCATTTGAGATCATGCCAATCTCAAACCCGATATGCAAATCAGTTACAACCAGAAATCTTTGAGTATCTTCTAAAACCAGGGCTGGCTGTGAAGGAATGATCCTAGTCTTTACCATCAAAGATATACCTGTCTTTTTTCAATTAAATTCTTGTGAAAAAAGAGACTGGAAATGTAGAGTCTATCATATCATCAAATGGTGTAAAACTACACTTGTTTGAGCCAAGCAACAGAAAAATCTGGACTGTGGTTGGAAAGGATAACGAGCACTGGCTTGACTTGGATTTGGGGTATTGTTCTTGTGAAGATTATTACTATAATGCAATGGAAAAGGGAAGACTATGCTATCATCTACAGGCGGTTCAAACTGCAATCAGTCAAGACAAAGTAGAGACAATCAAATTCCAAGACTCTGAATTTGAGAGTTTCATTACTGCGCTTGTACATGACATCATGTGATAAAGAAAAATATCTTGAATGTTGTTTTTGTTATATCAAACTAGTTTTGATTTAATGGAATACCGGGGGTGGGTTTGGTCAAATTTGTTCAATATCCACTCATTTTGATACAATTAGTTGCACTTACAACGATTAATGACATGAAGAAGATATCAAACTTGAGAATCTATGATCATCTTTAATGAATATGCCTGACATAAAATTGGTATGATGAAGATAAGTCCAGATTTGTTAAAAATAGGAATAGAATTTCATGGTCACAAGTGTCCTGCAATGCCATTGGGTATGAGAGCAGGACTTGCAGCATTAAAAAAGTTAGGCGTAGAAAGAGCAAGTAACAAGGAATTGTACTGTTATTGTGAAACAGGCCCATCTCATGCTACAGCATGTTTTGTTGATGGATTACAGGTATCCACAGGATGCACTTTTGGCAAGGGCAATATTGAAAAATTAAACCTTGGAAAAACAGCATTTACTCTAGTAGATATAAAAAATAAAAAAGCTGTTAGAGTTTCTCTGAATCCAGAATTTCAAGCAAAATCACTATCATCAGAATTTGTAAACCAGAGAAAAAAAGGAGTGGAACCTAAAGACATCAAACCAGAAATCGTGGATCCAGCTGTAGAAAAAATCACAACTATAGAGGATTCTGACATACTGAAGATAGAAGAAGTAAAGAATTTTGAGTTCAAACCAAAGAAGGGAACCTTTGATTGGGAACGATGCTCAAAGTGTAACGAAATTGTATTTGTCACTGGTTTGAGAGTTGTAGATGGCAAACACTATTGCATTCCATGCTCTGAATTAGTGTAGTTGGTATCACGTGGATGCAATATTTGCTACCCCTGTGATCTTCTTCATCATTTCTTTTATATTTTCAATGCTCGGATTGGGAGGAGGTCAGTTATACACACCTATTTTGTTTTGGTTTGGAATGGATTTTAAAACTCAAGTAATCCCTCTCAGTCTTATGTTGAACTTGATCACCACTTCATCATCCTCAATAACTTATGGATTGAAAAAGATGATTGATTGGAAAGTGGCAATTCCATTTGGCGTAACTATGGTAATCTTTGCACCACTTGGGACATGGCTAAATCTGAATATTCCGACAAAGTTCATCATCGTAATTTTTGCCATATTTGCTGCAGGTGCTGCGATTTTAATGCTGAGTGGCTACAAACCAAAATCAGACGTGATCTCATCAAAAGGAAGAAAGATTCTAGGAATTTCAGGAGGATCTGGCATTGGTTTCTTAACTGGATTAACTGGTCTTGGAGGTGGTTCCTTTGTAATGCCTTTGTTGTACACTGCAGGAATAGATGCAAAACTTGCAGCGGCTACTTCGGCATTTACTGCAACTGCTGGAGGGGCATCAGGTTTTGTATCACATATTTTTACAGCAGTAGAACCTCAGTGGACTGTGTGGATTTTGAACATTGTTGCAGTAATAATTGGAAGTCAGGTAGGTTCCAGAGTGATGATTGCCAAACTTAAATCAAAAAATGTAAAAATGATTTTTGGATTTGTGTTGCTATTAGTTTCTGCAGTTCTTTTGATTCAAAATTTTCTTAAATAAAAAATATTCTGTAAAATTATCCTTGGGATAATTTGTTAATCATGTGAGTTTGTAATAATGATCTTTTCTTTTGGTTTATCCCTGTAATTCTTGTCAGGTCCTTGATAATGCTCTCCTAACATACAAAAGATGCATATTTCATAATGCTGGTTCATTATCTGTCTTGAACACCCACATTTGCAAGGACATTTCTTAATTTTCATTATTGTAAGACGATATTTATTGAATAAATGATTCCATCATTTTACCACAAGTACTGGACTTTTGGACTTGTTGACAACAGAATTTGCTACGCTTCCAAGTATCATTCTTTTTATTGGACTTAAACCTCTTGAGCCTATCACTATGAGATCAAACTTTTCCTTTTGTGCAAAATCAATAATCTTTTTTGATTCATGCCCAAACAAAGTTTCTTTTTTAAAAGTGATTTTGTTTTTTATGGCCTGTTTTTTTGCACTTTCAAGAAACTTTTCAACCTTTTTTAGACGGTTTTGGGTTTCTGGAACATAAATCAAGTCTGGACTATCATACGCAACATGTAAAACATATAGTCCAGTTATCTGGGAGCCAAACTGCTTTGCCAGAATGATTGCTTCATCTAGGGCCCGAAAAGAACCCTTGGAACCATCCATTGGGACTAGAATCTTTTTCATTGTTTTTGCCAATGAAACAGAAATGATAACTTGCCATTTAAGTATCACATGAAATATCAGTGATGAAAATCAGTATTTTATATTAAAACAAGAAAATAACATCCGAGTATACTAATGCTACAGATTTGCCTTACTTCTTCTCTTAAAGAGTTCCGTGCAAATTGCACTTGTTTCAGAATCTGGACCCAGTCCACATGCACCTGTAAGATCACTTATTGTTACTATTCCAACAAGTAGCCGTTCTTGAGTAACCGCTACCTTGTGGACTCCTCTTAATCGCATGAGATTTGCAAGTGACTTTACAGTGTCATTTGGACTTATTGCAATCACTGGTGAGGACATTACTTCCTTGATGGGCGTTGAGATAGGTTTTCCCTCTGATACGATTCGTCTTACAATGTCTTTTTCGGTCAATATTCCAATGACTGTGTTATCTTTCATCACTAAGATTGATCCAACATTAGCATCTTTCATCATCTTTGATGCATCTTGCACAGTAAGATCAGAATCTATTGTGAGGATTCGCTTACTCATTATGTCTTTTACCAGTTTTTCTTGCATATTGTTTGTGATCTAATGTACTTAATAAATGCAGATTGAAAATTAACTTTAGATTTCAAGCATCCATTAATCTTCTAACTAGTTGAACCAATGCTCAATATCTACAATATCTAATCAGAATACTGAATTTCATAGAAACTGATCTAACCAGTTACTGCCTTTGTCGTCGTTAACGAAAAAACAGTTTTCTCCATCAATTTCAATCTCTTCTAGCGGCTTTCTCTCATTTGTTTTTGAATCTACGATAACCTCATAGGCATGATTTTTTTTCTTTTTAGCGACTAAATCTACTTCTATGGATTGTCCGTCCGTTCTTTCAGATTGTTGAACCGCTGTTACCTCAACTATTCCACGTTTACCTTTTCTTACTTCTATAATTCCAGATAAAATTGACTCATGTGAAGTGTATGCATCAATCAACATTGCCAATTTTAAAAGACAAGTTGCTCCAAAATCCTCATTTCTTGAAGAAATCTCTCTCCAAATTTCTATGTAATCTGAATAATTCTCCTTATTAATAGAATGTTGAGCACCTAAATTCCACAATCTCTTAGCGAGATTCGTTGTTTCCTTATCGATGTTATTGAAATTAGACATGATGAATCCTATTGGTTGTTATGATATTAACATTCTTGAAAGATTTTTTGTTACGATGGGTATTGTAATTGGAAATTTGATACATTACCTTTGATGGGTATTACAATATTAGTCCCATACATATGCGCATATTTTCATGATCCATAAATTAAAGAAATTATATGTTGTATGAACTAGATTGGATAAAACATGTGAAGAAATTCTAAATAAAATAATTCTGGAGTAAAAAATAATCTATGATTTACTTTAATGGTATTGTGAAAAGATCTTCTTTTGAAACTCCTTTCCAGAGTCCAATCATTCCCTCTGCGGGAACTGCTTCCACCTTTGTTATTTTTTGGATCTTTATTTGATCCGGAGTCGGTGGCATCCAAAGCATTGCCATGTAATCACCTACATTTCCTACTGCATCAGCTTTGGCAGAAACTATCTTTTCTTTTGCAAAACCATTTGCAACAAGCGCATCTGTTGCACTTGTCTCTAAATCTCTTCTACCATGTGTGAAAAGATATACTGATTTTGTTGAATCTACTTGGTTCAATAAAATAATGGTTGTCTGGTGCTTTAATGAGTATTTCTAAAACCAATCTTTGGAATATATACCTCATAATTGAAGTCGAAAGCATTGGTCAATGTTTTGGTTGTAGGCTCGGGAGGACGTGAGCATGCTCTGGGTTGGAAACTAGGACAAAGCCCAAAAGTAGATAAAATTTATTTTGCACCTGGAAATGGTGGAACACAAAACAACGTGGATATTTCTTCAGATGATATTGAAGGTCTTGCCAAATTTGCAAAGGAGAATAACTGTCTAACAGTCGTGGGCCCCGAAGTTCCTCTCTCAAATGGCATAGTTGACGAGTTTATAAAAAAAGGTCTAAGGGTTTTTGGTCCAACCAAAAATGCTGCACAACTGGAATCGAGCAAAATTTGGGCAAAAAATTTCATGAAAAGAAATGGAATTCTTACTGCACGCTTTGAAGTCTTTGATGACCCAAAAAAGGCAATAGAATTTGCAAAATCAGTTGATTATCCACTGGTAGTCAAAGCAGATGGGCTTGCTGCTGGAAAAGGGGTGATTGTCTGCAATGATTACTCTGAGGCAGTTGATGCGATTGAAAAAATACTAGTCCAGAAAAATTTTGGTGATGCTGGTTCAAAAATTATTCTAGAAGAAAGAATCGATGGTGTAGAGGCCTCTTTTATTGCACTCTCTGATGGAAACACTGCATATTCGATGGCCACAAGTCAGGATCACAAAAGAATCTATGATGATGACAAGGGTCCAAACACTGGAGGGATGGGAACTTATTCTCCAACTCCTGTGATTGATGATTTCACTGCCAATGAAATTCAAAAAAATGTTATTGAAAAGACAATCTCATCGATGAAAAAAGAAGGAATCGTCTTCAAAGGATTCTTGTATGCTGGAATCATGCTAAAAGATGGTAAACCATATGTCTTGGAGTTTAATGCAAGAATGGGAGATCCAGAATGTCAGCCAATCATGATGCGCATGGACTCTGACCTGTTTGAATATATCCAAGCAAGCATTGATGGAACACTTTCTTCATTACCTCCGATCTCTTGGAAAAAATCTAGCGCAGTATGTGTGATAATTGCATCCAAAGGATATCCAGAATCATATCCCAAAGATGAGGAAATTACAGGTCTTGATGACTCTACTCCAAATTCCGCAGTCTTTCATTCTGGAACCAGAAAAGAAAATGGCAAAGTTTTGACAAGTGGTGGAAGAGTGCTTGGAGTAACTGCATTTGGGGACACACTAGAATCTGCAATTGCAAATGCTTACCTGAGAGTCGAAAAAATCAACTGGCCTTCAAAGTATTGTAGGAAAGATATTGGCAAAAAAGGTCTTACTTGGCGTAAATAAAAATAGTAAACCCCCCGTTTAGGCGTGGAAACTGAAGATGTTTAGATAACTACTTGCGTTATGTTTTATTATATCAAATATGTTAGAAGTGTTTATTGACGGTCACATCCAATAAACACTCAGTCTTTCAGAATTGGGTTTTGTTTATGCTTTTTCAAAACTATGATAAAAAAACAATGTCTTCAGATCAATTGCTATTGAATTGTTGTGATACTGCATTAGGTGATCTTACTACGGAAAAAGTTGAAGAGGATTTAATTTTATTAGAGGATGAGAAATTAATTGTCAATCTCAATGAAGGCACTGCAGCAAAGCCAATTTATCAAATAACATCCGGAGGAATATTGCATGTTAGACAAAATTTGATTAAGCCCATATTGGATCTAGTACAGCGTGATGATTTTAAAAGAATCTCAATATCTTGTACGAATTCAGAACCACTTGTATCGGCTTTAGAACTTATGAGAAGTGAATCATCGCTTACCAATGGAGAATTTGAAAAACCAAAATTTAGTTCAAAAGTGGTCGAATATGCCATAAATCATGCTGCCCCTGTTGTTGATTTGATCAACAATATTCTGAAGATTATGTAGTTGTCTTGTAAGTTGTCAAATTTTTTCTTTAGAGAAATGATTTAACAGAATTGGCATAGATCAAGTTATGATTCGTTAGAAAGTTAATTTTTCAATTCAACCCAATTAATTTCAGAACCACTCTTTTGGATTCGTTCTATAACTATTGGATATTTTGAATGAAAGAATACCATCAAATTTTGTAATTGATCTGTAATTTGAGGTAATGCAACGTTTGGCGGAAAGCCCATGGCACAGATTTTTACAATATTGTCTGTGACTACATTATATGTATTAAGATAGTTTCTTCTAGCATCTTCTAGAAAATCATACAAACTTTGTAAGTGTCTGATTTCTTCAGTTTTAAGTTTAATCAAATAACCTCCGCTCACAATGGCATTCCAATTCAACAATCTGATGTTGACTAGAATTCTAGAAATGTTAGATTCAACTAATCCGCTTTTTTGTAGAATATCTTGTTGTATATTCTGTGTATTTCTGAGTTGCGAGCGTAGTAAATGAATTTCTAAAAGAATGAGATTGACATTATTGCTAATTCTATTAAGATCATCATTTATCAAATCATGAGTTTTATCTATTTGTCGGTTCTCGGTTTTTCTTGTAATGAGTCTCTCACCGAGCAATACAGTAACTGATCCAATTATCGAAGATTCTATTCCAGCTATAACTCCTACTTGAAAACGAAAATCTTCTAACCTCTGAGTAAGATCGAAACTGGTTATTGATGACGTATCTAAATCTTTTAGAATTGTATTAGTTCGGTTTAACGATTGTTTGATTTCTTGCAGATAGCTAGTAACATTCTCAGATGTTATGGTCTGTTTTCCATATAGCACATTGGTTTGATTCAATGTTTTATTGATTTTTTCTAGGAATGTGTTTGATTTATTAATTTCAAGTTCTAATGTGTCATTACTTGATTTATTTAAAGAAGATATTTCTGTTACTCCTGTAGCTTCTGGAAGTACAAATTGAATTACATTAACTAAAAAACAACAAAAAATAAAAATCATAAAAAATCGTGTATGTGACATTTGAATATCAGATTATGGTTTTATCAAAATGATTTAACGATATCGGCATAGACTCATTCATCACTTTCGAATCCATACTCTCTATCTTCCCTAACCATAATCGCTTTCTATCCGCATTAAGATTGAACTGCTTTGTAACCTCCTTGATCTTGCCAATTTCAGATATCTTGTTTTGAATTATCGATGACCTCAATCTTGAATTTCGCATGATCCTAATTTTATAAAACAGTTTTCCATCCTTTTCAAATGTCTCCAAGTGCTCAATATCCTTACCTGACAGTTTCCCAAATCCTCTCTGTTTCCATTTTCTATTGAACCGATAGAACCCATTCTGAAGGAAAAAGACGTCATCAGCCGAGCCGTCAAAAGAAAACTCGCCCAATTTGTCAGAATCCACATCTAGTTTTTTCGTACAACCGATGGAATCAGTGGCAAAGGCAACGACCTGTCTCTCGATGTTATTTTCTTGGACAAACCTGTAAAGTTGCGCCCTAGCATAGCCCGTGATAAAAGAAAAAATCACAGGATTGAACAAATTCCCAATTATCCAGTTGATCTTTTGGCCAGTCTTGCCATAGATTGAATTTAGTATGATCTTGATTGGCAACTGCATCGGATCATTTTTCCTCTTTAGTTCCAGCCTCTTTTGGTACATTTTTTCGATAAATTCCTTGTATGGATATGTTTTAGATCTTGAAATAAACTGGTATGAATCCAGAATCTTGTAAAATCTTGCATCCTTGCAGACTTGCAATTCCTCCAATGTAACATACGTTTCAAATTTTCCAGATGTAAAGATGATGTTATTTTTTATCCTAAATGGAAATGGCGGGATGTGTTCATTGTCAGGAATGTTTGCACGAATCCTGAAAAATCCCATCTTAGAATCAGGATGGATTGATTTACTTCTAATCCATTTTCCTTTGGAAAGATCTGGAATTTTTCTAATCGCATCAGGATATGCAGAATTGATGTCATACAGATGTGCAGTTCCAATAAAACCTCGTTTTAGCATCTCAAATCTTCCGCCTACATAACTGCGGTAAGCCATTTTTTGGATTTCATATGGTATCGAGTCAAAGGTTGGAAATGCCACGCCATGATTTATCAGGACACGCTCTGCCAAGTATCCTGACGAGTACCATTTGAGCGAATAAAACCCAAATGCTTTATGAAATAGTTTAACCCATTTTTCTGAGAGTTCTTTTGTTAGAGTACAATCCTTGATGCAATAATTTCTGATCATCTTTTTGTTGTGATTGTAAAATGATGGTGAAAACTCGTCACGCTTTTCTTTTATTTTCAGATATTCATCGTCTAATTTTCTTATGTTTTCTTGGTATGCTTTAACTAGTGATTTTCCATTGTAAAATTGGGCAATGTCATAAAATACCGACGAATGGTGTCTTTTCCTGATTTTTAGGCACTTGTTAGGTATGTACTCAAGCGTAAATTCCTTGAATTTGAAGCGTAATTTCCTATTTTTCTTGTATGAGAACAGTTCATTTTCTAATAGTTTCAAGATGACCTCTGCATCATATTCTAGATGATAAAAAAAATTCCATGATCCTTGGTATTTTTTATTGAATAGAAAATTTATCACAGATTCGGGTGTTATATTATCTAGGAATTTTCCGTCCGAATCTGCAATAAGAAAAATATTTCCTTGCCAAGTTTCCGTGTCTAACGCATGGACTTTACGCAAATCTGACTTGGCTTTATCACGATTTTGTTTCTTTCCTGTAAAGATCTTGTCAAGATCTTTGAAATCAGTTATGGGGATGGATTTTCCCATACTGCATCAGGTATTGGTACATCCTCACCTCTCTTTCGTCGTGCTAATTGTTTTCTGATTTCTAAGTATGTTAAATCTGGATAGCTGTTCTGGATTTGCCTGATGTAATTGTGATAGCGTTTCATCTTGCCACTTCTTTTTTTGTTTGAGAAAATTGTTTTCTCTTTCTTGCTTGGCTGTGTGATTACGGGTTTCGTCTTAGTCAGCTTGTCAAGTTCTTTTTGTAATCTCTTGCGAAGCGCAATTACTTCCTTTATCTTTGGAAGTTTTCTGAGTGTGGCAAGATCTTTTCTGATCTTGTTTGCGTCAAATGATGTCATGATATCATCCTAAAAATAAAAAAGTTAGAACACAAACCTCCATCTTCTTATTGGTCTGTTATTCCTAGAAACTCCAAGCCATGTTTTGAACTTGAATTTTCTTCCTTTCTTTAGATTGTCTCTTTTGGCCGCATTATTCCAGCCATTTAGCAATGAAACATTTCTTGAATCATGTGCATGAAGTGAGATAATCCGCTTTTCGAATTTGTCATTTACCTTCTGCCAGACGTATGCACATGTAGAATATTCTGTTTCAAATGTCTGCGGGCCTTCTGATCTGAGTTCTAGGATATCGGGCTTTGTCTCACTTGTTGACGTGTATTCTCCGATTTTGATAAACGGAGTCAGGTCTTGCTTTTCCGCCTTGGTTTTGTGCGGTTTTGTGCCTGTTTTGGATAGTTTTGTACTCATTTCTTCCTGTCTCCTGATCGTATTGGAGTCAGGATGAGGTTTCCTTCTCCCGTCAAGGTCATCTTGACCTTCATTGTACCACCAAGAAAGTTCTCGGTGAATGTCTTGGGCAGAGTAACAATTTTTGAAAAATTCATGTTACTTACCTTTCTTGTTCCCAAGTCTAGATTTTTGATATGATTTTTGGGTTTACGCATGTATTGATGATCTTAAAATAATATCAATCTCTGATCAAAAGCGATAAAACTGAATTCAGGTGTATCGCGTTTAACAGCATATAAAAGCAAGCGGGAAGTTTGGAAAGAAAAAGTTTTCCAGTTTATTGAGAAAAAATCTGACAAAGGTCAGTCACCAAATCAAAAGCAAATCATAGAATATTGTAACAAAAACATCAAGATCAAGAATACGGCGTGTAGAAAATTAATTGATGAACTAGTGAGCGAAGGCAGAATCAAATTTATCAAATCCAATGTGAATGATAAGTACTATTACATTGATGGTTTATTCAAGATGGATTTACTGGAAGCTACTATACAAGATTTTTTTGAAAGGTTTGATGCGGTATTAGATAAAAGAGAGTCAATATTTTCTCAGTCTACGCCTGAAGAACAAGCTGCAATAGTAAAGTTTGTACTCTCAAGTCTACTTAAAATCTCAAACATATTGCTATTCTCTCAGGCAGTTTCAAATCCGCAAAGTAACTCCAACAAGAAAACGCTAGTTGAAATCAAAAAAAGGATACAACGACTCTATAGAATTATTGACAGTTTACCTGAAGACAGTGAGATCCGCATATGGTTTCTTTATCTATTATTTGGATACAAGGAAAGTTTTCGACAATTTCGCAAATCAGTTAATGGTGACTCGAAAAAGTTTATTGAAAATTTCATGGATGAGGTATTTTTCAAGGATATTTCTGAATTCGAGTCCACTGTATCCCGTACGATATAGTTTGGATCCTCATCTTGCGATTTGTTCTGTTATGATGCACTCGGTGATACCGTGTTGATATTATGCGGAAATGTGGGAATGCCGCCCATATGCGGCAGTTATGTATCCAAAACCGCCTATATTGTATCAAAAATCGTGCGTGATTCGGCGGTTTTCGTGCGGTACCGCATATGTTGAGATCTTAGAGGTATCGCACAAGATCTCATAGTATCCGTCATGGATTCTCGATGTATCTCATACTAGGATCCAATTTTTATGAATTAAAGATCTAAGATATCTCATAATGCCAGAGCCAAAAACCTTGAAACAGTTACGTGATCTTGCTGAATTGAATCTCTGTGATAGATGTAAGCCGGTTTATTCGCAATTGCTAGAACCTAACATAAAATCTATTGTTGAAGGATATTTCTATTATTGGAAGGACATGGAATGGAGAGTCACTGTCATGGTAATGAAACTAGAAGGGGCTTTCAAAAAATCTTCATTTTATCTAAATATTGATTCAGATTTTGCAGCAAAAAATTTAGACGAAATAAATTTCGAAGCATATGAAAAAGTTAATGACAAATCATTAAAATGGAAAATCGATTATCTTCATGAGAAAGGAATTATTGGAGATTCATCTCACAAACTTTTAGACAGATTACGATTAAAAAGGAATGAAAAAATTCATCAACCTTTCAATGATTTTGTTGAGCAAGATCTGGTCAATTTCATGTATGGAGCACATGTAATCCAAAACATCTGGTTGACAATCTTTGCAGGCTTTGAACCTCAAGTAATCGAAAATATGAGAAATAGTGTAGAAAAACTGTCTGAAATGTACTATGACATGATTGTAAAAACCATCTAGCTTTTTATCTTGTTAATGATAATCCAAATATTAGACTTGAAAAATATCTTTGATCAAATTCCTGAGAATATACGAAGATTCAGGTTTGAAGATGAATTTTTTGCAATGAGGAAAACTAATTCGGGTCAAGTAGATTTCTATGTTAAAGATGTAAAAAAGAAATCACACGTTCATTTCTATGATTATAACGGTAAGTCGGGGTTTGTATTTACACGTGAAAATAGACGTGGAAAACATAATGAACACACTACCATGCCAAACCCAATCGAGTTTTTAGACGTGATTAAAGAATTCATTATTTATGCATGGAGTAAAGTAGAAAGAATTGATGTCACTGATCATGTCTTTATAGGAACGAAAGTCACACTTTATTCCATTCCAGTACTTACTTTGGATAAAATGCGAGACAGGCAGGCATATTTCAAACAAGAATTTACTATCGAAGAGTTGTTATTTGAGAAAATAGACTTGCATGAAACAAAATTCGGTACCGTAGTGAATGAGAAGGGGAGAGAGACACATTTGATATTTGTAAGAAACGGTGAAATCTATGGCCTATCTATAAAAGATCTAAACAATATGGAAAAAATATTTGAAAAGGATCCTAGAGTAAAAGCATTTTCTATGTTATGATTGTATCAAAAATTGTTCTCAATTCTTGAACTCTAGTAGAGTACACTTCATCTAAATTCCACTTCGAGAAGTTATTCTTACAAAAATCTATTATTTTTTCTAATTTTTTCTTTCTACCTTTAATCCCAACATAATCTTCCAATTCGCCCTCTTTTAGAATGAAAATCTTATCAGAATATTTTGAAATTATTTTTGGTTCAATTTTTTTCCATTCTTGTATTTGATTCTGTTTTACATGGTTCAGCAAATCATTTCTATATTCTCTGGAATCCTCGTATTCAAGATCTGTGCCCAATTTACTCACCGTGTAAGATTCTGCGTTAAAAACAGACTTCATAGTTAATAGTAGACTATCATCAATAATTTCTAAATCCTTTTCAAAAACATTATCAAGATCTGCTATGAAATACACAGATAAACCATATTTTTCCAAAAATTCCTTCCAAGTAGAAAAACTCTTTTTTCCACCAATATCCAGAAATTCAATATTATCATTTTTTTTATAATGATCTAAAAAGAACTTGTAGAAATATTCATCAGATGGTCCTTCGACTAAAACTGTCTGATCAACAAAAAATATCTTTGATGAATTAGTGTAGTTCAGTATGTTAATTAGATCCTTATCACTCGCAGTAATCTTTAGTGGGTGTACAACCTTGGTAAACTTAGTAGGTTTGTAGAAACGATATACTGAATTTATTGTCTCAGGAGTAATAAAAACTGGAGAATGTGTTGCAACAATGCATTGTAGATTTAGATCTTTTTGTGCATATTCGATTATGCTCATGCATTTTTTTTGCATTTGAGGATGAAGATGAATTTCTGGTTCATCAATTATCAACAAACCATCTTTAAGATCTGGTGCAAAAATGCTAAAAATAAAATGAATGATGCCTTTTTCTCCCGCACTTAAATCGGCGATTTCTACAGGATCATTATTTTTTACATCTTTGAAACTAAAGCCATATGTGAGTTTTCGTTGTTGTGTTCTCTCAACATGTAGATATAATGAAAGATTTTGGCGTAAAAGTTTGTTTATGCTATCAAGAACAGGATCTTGAAGTAAATCCAATGGAGTTTTTCCATCAGGATTTTTGATTCCATCTTTTGACATTTCTAATTCTTTTCTACTTAATGCGTCCGATAACTTGGATTTTATGCGAAGGAAAATTGCAGGTTCATCATTGTTTGATATTCTGGTGCTGTCAGAACGAACTTTTCTTTTAATTGTAGATAACTGTTCAGTCCAATTTGCATCAAACGAGAAATTGGGGTCCATTTGATTGAAATTTCGATAGCTTCCAATAATTGCAAAAGAATTTTTTAATGGTTTCCAACCTATGTTTTTCTCATTATTTGCAATTGTGATTATATTCTGTATGAATTCAAACCACTGAAGATAATTAAAAATAAAAAATTCTAATGGATTTAACTGGGATTCCAATTCTAACACATTCTTATTTTGCGAATTTTTGAATAACAACTTGATCGAATTCGCGGATTGCAATTCTGATACTAAGACATCGGTGTTAAAAGGTGGGGGTTGATTAGTATAGTCACGAAATAATTCATTTATTTTGTTCACATTATTCTGAATGAAATTCAGGTTTTCTTTATCGTATTCACTTAATTCTAAAATAATTTCTACTTGTTTAGTTTCATGTATGCTCTCAGAATGCTTTTTTAAACTAAAGACATTTTGTCCCGATAATGTGAGTGTATTTCGTAAGGATAGATTGGTGGGATTTACTTTATAATTAATAGTGTTCTGCTCATCATATACAGATTCTCTAAAAAGTGCTTTTCTAAGCAATTCATTTATTATTTCTAAAAAATTGCTTTTACCAGAACCGTTTGGTCCTATCAATATGTTTAATCCATCATTGAATGTTATTTCTTGAGCATCAGCAATATTCTCATGATGTTCAAAACTCAGAATGTTTGATATGCGAATTGATCTGATTTTCATGTATTATCATTCTTGAATTCATGTCGTATTTAAGACCAATTTCATAATCAACTCAATTGCTGAATTCTAAACTTCAATCTAATGTTAAATATCGTGTAGAAGTTAGATTATTTCGTGAAATATCTACTAGTTTTATTTTTAGGCATAATAATTGTCCCTGCTTTAGCACAAAATGCTCCAACTAATCAAACAGATTATCAAAAATTCACGGATTCTATTAAAATTCTACAATCAGAACACAAAACATCTGATACACTAGCATTTTTTTACGCAATTATTACTTTTATGGCTGGTACTATTATTGTTATAGTAATATCCTTAGGGCAGAAAAAGCAATCAGATAAAATTCAAAAATTGGTGACACAGACAGTTACACAACAAAATGAAATATCAAAACTGATTGGACGGATCAATAAATTTGAGGAAGAACAAAAAATATTTCTCAATGAACTTGAAAAGACTAGAACCGCAAGAATAAGCTTTTATGGTTCAAAATTAATTACAGACTTTCAAACAATTCAGAAATATTTTGTCAATGTGGAAAAACTGCCCGTTGCAGAATTGCAAAAAATGAATCCCACATTTTTTGCAAAATTTGGATTCTCGCATGTAATAACGCTTAATGTAAATAATGAGAACGTGGAGATTCCAAACATACAATTTTTCAATGTTATGAAACAAGATCTTCAAGTTATAGAATCTGATTTGCCACCTGAAGTTTCATACTTTGCAGGTACGATCATAGAGTTAGCTCAATTATGCTTCATTCCTATGAATGGTAATGTTGATTTCAATAATGAATTATGGAAAAAGACAAAGCAAGATGTTGAGACGGCAATAGGTAGGCTTGATTCCTTAGTTGTTGTTAAAAAATCACTTAAAGATTATGAAGTGAAATTTGTTAGAAGTAATGTGACAATCAGGTTTGATTAGAGAATCAAAGGATCATATTCTTAAATGAATCCTCAATTGACATTAAAATTTTTGATATAATTGATATTCAATTTTAGATTATTACTGCCTTTTGTGTGCGCAGATTCCTAGAAATTTCTTTTTGGCGTCTTTTGAATAATTACAATTTCCACATAGAACTTGATATCCTGATGGATAACCTGATTTTTTTAGAAATGTGTATAATGCATTACCTCTCAGTTTCGATCCCCCATCATCGATCTTTCTACCATGAATGTGATCCATTGTTAAGAAATTTAACTGGTAGATCCCACAGCATGAACATTTGGGTACATCTTTTGAGTAATATGAAAAAACTTCAATCTTTAGTTTTTTTAATCTTTTTCTCGCCAAAATATTTTTAGGTTCCAAAGAAAGTGTTGTGACTTTATTCATATACGCTTTGGACAAATTACAATTCCTGCAAAGAACCTGATAACCTTCTGGAAAGTTTTTTCTTTTAAGCCAGAAATACAGGTGCCATCCGTCTAGGTTTTTTGGGTGTTTAATATTTTTTTTGCCATCAATATGATCAATAGAAAGAAATTCTAATTCTTGTTCACCACAAAAAGCACAACCTAGTGTTTGTTTAGAATAATGAGTTAGAACCTCTATTCTGATGGCTCTTCTTTCATTCATTCCATTTTCTTGTCTTTTTTTATTAGATTTATCGCGTCTTTCACCAATCCATCTTTTTCTATCTCTTTCATTATATTTTTCCGGGTTTTTTAGCCTGTCAAACCTTTTTAGTTCATTTTGTTTTTTACCTCTCACAATCCATCTTTTTCTATCATATAGTTTTCTAGATTCAGGATCTTTCAGAGGCATTGTTTTCTGATACTAGTCATAGATTACACTAGAAAAGTAATTCTTTTATCAATACAATAATCTGCCAAATTCTGAATCGCAATCTTAGCAATCGTAATCTCTTGAACACTCTTCAAACCATCTGAAGTCTTTTTCCCACGACTGAAATCATACCTTCGCTCCTTCCTGAACGTCCTCTCTAACAGTTCCAAAAACCTCTTGATCAGAGAATAATCCATGACAATCAAACCTTCCCTTGTACGAGAATAGTCCTTGAGATTAATCCGGTACCCCTTGGCATCTGACTCTGCCATCTTCCAGACAGAATAATCAACCAGCCACCTAAAAGGCTCCATGATATCATACACTAGCATCTGAAAGCCTGACTGGTTCTTGTGATAGAAACCATAGTAGGCATCAAGCCCAATGCCGTTTATGAACTTGGAAATCTCTCCAGCTAAAACAGTATAGCCATAATTGAGTAAAGCGTTGATGACATCAGTTGCATTTCTCTTGGACGACGTAAGGGATTTGTTATTCCTAGAGTTAAACTCGAACCGTTTTGGAATTAATTTCTGATATTCTTTAAAGTAAACCATTGCAGAATTTTTCTCTATCAGAATCGGAACTGAATGCACTATCTGATCTCTCATGCCTTCAAGTTTACAAATACCTGAATCTAGTTCAGGTCTATTTGTAGACTTTAGAAAGTTGATCTGAGAATCAAGTTTTGCTTTAACAATCTGTCTTGACAGGTAATCCCGCTTGGATTCGTCTCGAAATGTATCATACTGGCCAATTCGATATTGTGTATTTGTCAGAGATTCAACTACGGGATTCAAGTATGTGATTGGTCTTCCGTAGACGTCAAGCAAGATTAGATTCCTATTGTGCTCTGACAATAACGCAAGGGCTTCTGTTGAAACATACCCTTTACCGCTCAATATGATTTTTTCATACGGCATTTTATTGACAAACCATTCTTCGACCTCAGGTTCGCTGAAAGGATCAGCAGTGTTTTTCAATATGATTTTAGAATTTTTTACCTTGATTGAAAAACCATAGCCCTTGAGAAATTTTATGTTATAATGGTTATGCTGTCCTTTTTGAGCCATTTCTAAAAGATTTCCATTCTGCATAGCTGTGGATTCCTGTAAACAGAGAAACCGCCAATTCAAAAGCAAAGACTTCAAAGAAGGAATTTTTGATTTTCTCAATCAGATTAATACTGTGACCTTCCTTATTGGTCAGTATCAACTCCGAATTATCTCCACCGCTAACACTCATCCCTGCTTTATCATTTGCATTCTTTAATGACATACTTGAAAATTGTTCATATGATGTAAATTCTGAAAGAGAAAGCCATGACATGGTCATGAAAACAACTGTAAATATTGCATAAAACATGAATTTTGCAAATTTCAGTCTACCACCCATTCACATCATAACTCGCATATTGATTTTAAACAATTTCCAACAAATCATAACCTACGTTATGTCCTGATTGCGTCATGTTTTTACGAAGAAACGGGGGGCTTTCCCTTTTTTACTTGGCGTAAATAACAGAGTCTTCTGTAACTATGCAATCCATCTTGACATCATGGTCGTCATGAGGAAATGATTTTAGCACATGTTTTGAATATGTTAAACCTATTTTCTTTGATTTTTTTCCATGCAGGTATCTATCGTAGAACCCAAACCCATATCCTAACCTATATCCCTCACGGGTGAGTGCAATTGCTGGAACTAGTATGACATCTAGTTTTTTGACTGTCTCACATTTCTCCTTTGGTTCCATTACTGAAAAGTTACCAAGTTCAAGATCTGACAAGTTTGAAATTTTTTTAAAGACAAGGTCGTTTTTATCAACTCTTGGTAGTGCAATCTCTTTTCCTTGGTTGAAAAATTCTTGTAGCAGATCATGTGTCTGAACTTCACTTCCAATTGAATAGTATGTGCCAATCGATGCGGCTTGTCTGTAAAAGTCGATCTTTCTCAGATTGTCCCGGATTTTGTTGCTTGCAATTTTTATAAAATCAAGCGAAAGTTCATCTCGTGCATCTAGGAGCTGTTTGCGTAGCCTTGCTTTTTCAACTGGGTTGGACAAATTCTTTACTAATTGATGCAGCTGTGACGGTGTTTTTTAAAAGCATCGCTATGGTCATTGGCCCGACTCCGCCTGGAACGGGTGTGACATATGATGCTTTTTTGATCACATTATCATAATCTACGTCTCCCACGAGTTTTCCTTCTAATCTTGCTGTGCCAACATCAATTACTACTGCACCTTCTTTTACCATGTCCTGTGTTAAGATGAATTTTGCTCTGTCTCCAATTGCTGTTACTATTATATCTGCACCAAGACAATGTTCTTTGAGATTTTGTGTTCTAGAGTGACATGTGGTTACTGTAGCGTTTTTTTCAAGCATGAGATTGTAGAGTGGTTTTCCAACCAAATTGCTTCTGTTTATTATGACTACATTTTTTCCCTCTAGATTTATTTTGTAATAGTCCAACAATTCCATTACTCCAGAGGGAGTACAAGGTCTGAGAATTGATCTACCTGATGTCAAAAGGCCAATGTTGTAAGGCGTAAGTCCATCCACGTCTTTTAGGGGTGATATCCTAGAAGTTGTGGTAAATTCATCCAACTGACTTGGTAGTGGAAGCTGTACTAGAATCCCATGAACTGTCTCATCACTGTTTAACAGGTTTACTAGGGAATTCATCTCTTTTTGAGAAAACGTGGCAGGAAGTTTGTGGTCTTTTGTGGTGATTCCAACATCAGCGCATGCCTTTTGCTTGTTTCTCACATATGTGGCAGAGGCAGGATCATCGCCTACTAGAACCGTGGCAAGGCATGGTATGATATCATCATTTGACAATTCCTTGACGGCTGACCTTACTCTCTCCTTAACTGATGATGCAACTAAAATTCCGTCTATTTTCTGTCCAGTCAAACAAACTTGAATGATTTTTTGGATATTTAATCTTTGGAAATTTGCTCATCGTACAGATGTGATTTTTAGTTAAAATCATTAAGCACTTGCCTACAGTAATATTGTTGAAAATAGTATTTGACACAAATGAATATGTGAAAAAAATTGCAAAAAGTGATACGTATTTTCACACGTTTCTAAACAAAGAAAACATTGCAGCCGGGATTCTCAGATTGGGACCGGGTGAAGAAGATACTCAAGAGCCCCATGAAAGTGATGAGGTTTACTATGTTGTAAAGGGCGATGGATTTCTTACCATTGATGGAAAAAATCATGATATTTCAGAAGGCATGTCATACTATGTTGCTAAAAAAGTTGCACACAAGTTTCACGGAAACAAAAAAGAACTTGTTGTAATGTATTTTTTTGGCGGACCTGATGTCTAGGAAATTATTGTCTTTCTGCCAACTATCTTGATCTTTCCCTTGGCAAAGAGCTTTACTGCCTTTGGGTATATCTTGTGTTCTTGCTTCAAGATTTTTTTGGCTATGCTCTCTTCAGTATCATCATCTTTTATTTTTACAACTGCCTGTAAAATTATGGGGCCGGTGTCCACTCCTTCATCTACAAAGTGAACTGTACACCCCGAATATTTTACGCCGTATTCAAGTGCCTGTCTTTGAGAGTGTAATCCTGGAAATGATGGTAGTATGGCTGGATGAATATTCAATATTTTTCCCTTGTAATGTCTGATAAATTCTGGACTCATTATTCTCATAAATCCTGCAAGGCATATGAGGCCGTTTTGCGGCGTGACCTTGTATTTTTCCAAGACTGATACCAGTTTAGAGTCGTATTCCCAATTTCCTCCCTTGAGGCCATTGCTCTCAACAATCTCTGTTTTTACGCCTAGTTTTTTCGCTATGTCAAGGCCTTTTGCATCAGGTTTGTTTGCAATTACGAGTACTGGTTTGATTGGGATTTTATTTTTCTTGATTGCCTTCAAGATATTTTCCATATTGCTTCCTCTGCCTGAGATCAATATTGCAAGATTTAGCATACTTGGTTTTGTGCTAATATGAATAAACACTTTACTAATTTTAATTGAAGATCAATAGATCGGTGTTTAATCCATTACACCAGATGTTGTGCTGAATTAATCTTGCAATTTATATCCAATCTGATGGGCACAAATCTCAAATTGAGTTCAAAGGTTAGGATGACATCAAATGGAATTGTAGTAATGCATGGTGACAAGACAGTTAACCTTGATCCTAAACGCGGAACTGGAAATGGAATTAGTTTTGTATCCCACGCACATTTGGATCACTTACATAACCAAAAAGGACAGGGCGTACTCATTGCTTCAAGACAGACAACTGAGATTGCAAAACTTCGAGGCTATTTGATTGAAAACTCTGTTGAAGAATATGAGAATTTTTCTATGATTGATGCAGGTCATATACTTGGAGCAAAGGGTCTCTTGTTTGATGATCTATTTTACACAGGTGATATTTCTATTCGTGATAGGGGATTTATGAAAGGCGCAATGGCTCCAAAATGCAAAACGCTGATAACCGAATGCACATTTGGCATGCCAGAATATGTGTTTCCTACGATTGATGATACTGTAAAACGAGTAAATGAAATAATTTCAGAACTATATGGAAAAGGAAAGCCCGTCATTTTGCTTGGATATGAGCTTGGCAAGGCACAAATTCTCTCATATTTGTTCTCTCATTGGCAACCATATTATCATGATTCTGTAAAAAAAGTCAATGATCTGTACCGAAAGTTTGGTGTACCTCTTAGCGAATCAATTGGTCATACCGAGGCTGAATCAAATGGATTACTAGAGAAAAAACCATGGCTTATGATTGCACCAAACATGAGTGGAAGAAACGCCTTTGTCAAACACATGAAATCAAAGTATGATGCAATAACAATTGGATTTAGTGGATGGGCACAATCTTCTAGATTTTCCTTTGCACGAGGACATGACTATTCCATTCCACTAAGTGATCATTGTGATTATAATGAATTGGTTGACTTGGTAAAGCGATGCAATCCCGAGAAAATCTATACAGTTCATGGATTTGTAGATGAATTTGCTGCAGACCTTGTCAAGATGGGATATGATGCTCAACCCTTACGTGAAGGCTCTATTGATGATTACATGTAAAATGATTATCTGATTTTCTCATGGTATTCTGTTTATTAGCGACGGAGTCGTAATAGATGTGGAAGACTACCCATGACACAAAATGCGGTTGAAAAATATTTTGTGGATTATCCAATGGAACTTGTTATCACATGTAATGTTAAAATCTGGAGTAGTATAATTTGCAAATAGCTCTACTGAAAAAATCAAAAATTTGTAAAAGATGTAAAACAGAGTTTGAAGAAGAAAATGGTTATCCCGTATGCAACTATTGTCTCAAGTTGCTGGATGACTGGGAGTAGGAATTGTCTCTACAACATGTTGTTCCAAAAGAAATCAATGTGCATCTTCACCTTTATTCTAAAGAACCGTGGGAAGTGCAATTTGTAGATGAATGTGATGTGTGTGGACGTAAAACTGACGAGTTTGGATTGTGTGGCTGTGATATTGGAGGGGGAGATTGAAAGTCAGTCATAGTCTGAAAAGTATGTTTCTACTTTGAACCTGGCTGTTCTTGTTGAGGTTCGTCCTTTGATTTCTGTTGTTTCACTGCCTTTTTGGTGCTTTCGAGATATGCTATGGTTGTTCCCAAGTTTCCAAATCCCATTGAATTGAGTGATTCTGATGGAACCATGACTATGGTGTTTCCTTGAACCTTTATCGATTCGTATAGCATGTTGGACTGTCTTAGTGCATATGCTACAGGATTATCAGCATATACTTTTGCTGCCTCTAGGAATTTTTGTGCGACTAGGACCTCGGACTCTCCATATGTAACTCTCGCACTTTTTTCACGCTCTGCTTGAGCTTGCATTGACATTGCAGATTCCAACTCTTGTGGTATTATTACCTGACGAATTTCCACGCCTGTAACTTCCATTCCCCAGTTGCTTGCTTCGCTTGAAATTGTGGTTTTGATGTGTTGGTTGATCTCCTCTCTTTTTGAAAGCACATCTTGGAATAATGAAGAACCGATATTATTTCGAAGTGTTGTTTGAGAAACCTGCTGTATCATTTGATTGAAATTCTCTACATTTAGTATTGCATCCTTTGCTCGTTGCTCTATTATTTTGTAACGAAGTATTGCATCAATAGTTACTGGAACATTATCTTTTGTCAGCATTCTTTCAGCTTTGAATTCACTCACTTTTTCTCTTACATCTACAACCAGTATGTTGTCTGCAAAAGGTAGTCTAGTTTGAACGCCTGGTCCTACTTGTCTATGATATTTTCCTAGTCTTAGTATTACTGCTCGTTCGTATTGTTTGATGATCATTAGAAATGCGGAGATGATGATCGATATTCCTAAAACAAGTGAACCATAAGTTATCCACGAATTATTGATTGCCAATCCTGCGCCGATACCAATGATGAGAATCAATACTCCTACAATAATGTGAGATCCTGAACCTTTTTGTTTAATCAAACGCTCTGCAAAATTAAATGATGAGTAATCTCTTGACAATTTTTTGCACCTGATATTACTGACACGTCCTGGAATTTAAAGGGGGACCAATCTATCTGATGCTTGAAAAACTATACTATCATGTAAATTTGCGAATTGCCCTGTTATATGCAACTCCAAATCTGTGTGCCTCATCTCTTGCATATTGCAAGACCTTGAGGGCAGGATTGCTTCTTGGCATGATTATTGGCTTGTTGGTTTTAGGCTGATAGACTTCTTCATTTTCTTTTGCAAGTGATATGCATGGAACATTTACTCCAATTGTGTGTAATGCATCAAGTGCTGCATTTAGCTGACCCTTGCCACCGTCAATTAGTATGAGGTCTGGCATCTTTGATTTTTCTTCCTTTAGTCTAAGATATCGTCTCTTGACTATCTCATTTATCATTGCAAAATCATCTCTGCCTTTGACTGTCTTTATCTTGAATTTTCTATAGCCTGAGGTGTGGGGCTTTCCATCTATGAGACACGACATGGAGCCTACTGCATAATCTTCGCCATGGTTTGAAATGTCAAAACACTCTATTGTTCTTGGAATATTTGACAATCCTAGTTTTTCTTGGAGTTCCACAAGTGCAGGGTCTGCACCCTTTGTTATCACAAGTGATATATTTTTCATGATTAGATCAATGATTTCGCGTCTTTTTCCAGATGTTGGCATTATGATGTGTACTGAAAATCCGGATGATCGAGCAAGCACTTCTTCGAGTATCTCTTTTTTGTCTGGCATCTCGCTTACTACAACATATTTTGGAATTGGATTTGTGGAATAGTATTGAGATAAAAAGCTAGAAAATGTGTTATCGCCAACCAAATCAAAAGAAAATTTGTTCCTGTCTTTTATCACTCCATTTGATAAGCGAAAGCTCATCAGGTGAGCAGATTGATCTTTTATTCTTATCCCGAAATATTCTTCATCAGATCCTATTCTTGGCGATTCCATTTTTTGTTTGACTTGAAGATTAGATAACCGCTGTAATGTTTCATGTATCTCCTTTGCTTTTTCATATTGTCGATTCTCTGATGCTTGTTTCATTTCCAAATTCAAATTGTTTACAAAGTCTTCTAGCCGTTGTTTACCTTTTAGAATTGATTCCAAATCAGCTATGTGTTTACCATAGTCTTCCCCTGCCTGTTTGAACTGGCATGGTGCTTCACAGTTTCCTAAATGGTATTCTAGACAGGCTTCCTTTGGAAGCCTTTTGCAGATTCTTATCTTGAACGTCTTACGTAACAGGCCAATTGATAGCATCTTTGAGCTACCATGTGTAAAAGGCCCGTATACTCTTCCTCCGCCTAGAAACTGGCCAGTTCTTGTTCTCCTTGCCACCATGAGGCGAGGAAACTCCTCATTTGTTATCCTGAGGTATGTGTATCTCTGTTGGTCTTTGAGCTCTATGTTGTACGGAGGTCTGTATCGCTTGATCATGTTTGCCTCCAACAAAAACGCCTCTTCCTCATTATCTGTTAGAACAAACTCAATGTCTGCAATTTTTTCTACAAGTTTTTGTGTCTTGTAGTTTTGATTTTTCAAAAAATATGACTTGACACGATTTTTTAGATTCTTTGCCTTACCAATGTATAATATTTTCTCAGTTTCATCTTTCATGATGTAGATGCCAGGGTGTGATGGGATTACGACTTTTGATATGTCAAGAGTCATTTTTCAAAATGCGTTTTAGGTATTGTCCTGTGTAACTTCTTGGATTCTGTGCAACTTGTTCTGGAGTCCCAACTGCAACGATTGTTCCTCCACCATCTCCGCCCTCTGGACCTAAATCAATTATCCAATCAGAATTTTTGATTACGTCCATGTTGTGCTCTATGATGATTATTGTATTTCCAAGACTCACTAGCCTGTTTAACACCTCCAGCAATTTTTGTACATCTGCAAAATGAAGTCCTGTTGTTGGTTCATCTAGTATGTATACGGTTCTACCTGTATCACGCTTTGATAATTCTGATGCAAGTTTTACCCGCTGGGCCTCTCCGCCAGACAATGTAGTAGCTGCCTGACCAAGCTTGATGTATCCAAGACCTACATCAGAAACAGTCTGAAGCTTTCTCTGAATAGAGGGAATGTTTGTGAAAAATTCTAGTGCCTCCTCTACTGTCATTGCAAGAATATCAGAAATATTCTTGTCCTTGTAGTGCACTGCAAGTGTCTCTGAATTGTAACGTTTTCCTTTACATTCATCACAGACAACATAAACATCTGATAGAAACTGCATCTCTATTTTTTTGACACCGTCGCCTTCGCATGCAAAACATCTTCCATCTGCGACATTAAATGAAAACTGCCCTGGTGTGTATCCTCGCTCTTTTGATAATTCTGTTCCTGAATATAGTTCCCTGATTGGAGTAAATGCACCAATGTATGTGGCAGGATTTGAGCGTGGAGTACGGCCTATTGGGGACTGGTCTATGCCTATGACCTTGTCAATTTCGTCCATTCCAGATATTGCCTTGTGTCGTCCAGGCCTGTCTATGGAGCCATAAATGTCAGATGACAATGCCTTGTACAATATGTCATTTACAAGGGTAGATTTTCCAGACCCTGATACTCCTGTTACTGTGACCATCATTCCGAGCGGAAACTCGACATCGATATTTTTGAGATTGTTCTCTGCGGCTCCCTTGAGAACTAGCTTACCTTTTTGCTTGCGTCTTTCTCTACCAAGTTTTATTGCATCATGATTTTTAAGATATTTTCCAGTAACTGATTTTTCACTTTTTAAAATTTCATTTATTGTTCCTTCAAAGACTACATTTCCTCCATGGACTCCAGCATCTGGACCTAGATCAATAATCCAATCTGAACTTCTCATTACTTCTTCATCGTGTTCTACTACAAGTATTGTATTTCCCAAGTCACGAAGCTTTGTTAGAGTCTTGATGAGTTTTGCATTGTCTCTTTGGTGCAGTCCAATTGTTGGCTCGTCAAGTACGTATAGTACGCCTGTTAGGTTTGATCCTATTTGTGTTGCAAGTCTGATTCGTTGTGCTTCTCCTCCTGATAATGTGGAACTAACACGATTAAGTGTTAGATAATTCAGACCGACATTTCTTAAAAATTCAAGTCTTGATAATACTTCTTTTAGAATGGATTTTGCAATGTATTTTTCTGTTTCACTTAGCTGAAGATTTTTGAAAAATTCGTAACATGAATCAATCGATAGATCACACACATCCATGATCGAAAGCGAATTTATTGAAACTGATAATGCTTCATCTTTGAGTCTTCTGCCCTTACATGTATTGCATGGAGTCTCTCTCATGAACTTGCTTAATTCTTCTCTTTTTGATTCAGAATCAGTTTCGGCAAAATTTTTCTGCAAGCTTGGTATCACACCATGAAAATTATTTGTATATTCCCACCTTGAATCAGTTGACTGGGATTCGTATGAGAACTTGACTGCTTCTTCACTTCCGTATAAAATAACTTGAAGTTGTTTTGAGCTCATCTTGTTTATTGGAGTCATAAGGTCAAAGCCATATTTTTTTCCAACATCTCGTAGGGTTTGTCGTCTAAATGATGAGAACCTGCCTGACCATGGAACTATTGCTCCATCTAGGATTGATTTTGTCTTGTCTGGGATGAGTAAATCTGGTTCAAATTCCATCTTTACTCCCAAACCGTGGCATGTCTTACATGCCCCAAATGGTGAATTAAACGAGAAACCTCTTGGTTCAAGTTCGCCGATTGATATTCCACAAAATGGACACGCATTGTTTTGGGAAAATATTTTTTCTTCTGTATCAAGAACCATGACATCTCCTTGACCTGCTTTGAGTGCAGTCTGGATTGATTCATACAGTCTGCTTTTTTCTTCCCAGGATGCCTTGACTCTGTCAACTACAATCTCTATGTTGTGCCACTTTTGTTTATCTAAAACTGGAAATTCTCCATCAATCTCTACTATTTCTCCATCTACTCGAATTCTTGAATATCCTTGTTTTTTTACCTGCTCAAAGAGTTTTTCATAGGTTCCTTTTTTTCTCCTGACAAGTGATGCTAAAATCAAGATCTTTCTTCCTTCTGATTCTTTTAGTATTGATTCGCAGATTGATTCTACTGATTGGTTTGATATTTTTCTTGAACACTTGGGACAGTGTGGGGTTCCAATTCTTGCATATAGTAACCTAAGATAATCATAAATTTCTGTTATGGTTCCAACTGTAGACCTTGGGTTTTTACTAGTTGTCTTTTGTTGGATTGATATTGCTGGAGACAAACCTTCAATTGAATCAACATCTGGCTTGTTCATCATCTCAAGGAACTGTCTTGCATAAGCTGAGAGCGATTCAACATACCTTCTCTGACCTTCTGCATAAATTGTATCAAAAGCAAGTGTTGATTTTCCAGATCCTGATAGTCCGGTAATTACTACAAGTTTATTCTTTGGAATGTCTACGTTGATATTTTTTAGGTTGTGCTCCCTTGCACCACGGATTATTAATTTGTCATTCATTTCGTAATTGTTTTTGTATCCTTGTCAGTTTATCGCGATATTCAATTGCATTCTCAAAGTCTAGATCTTCTGCGTAACGCTTCATGGTAGCCTCTATCTCAATTGCAAGGGTCTGGATATCGTGCTTTGACATGTGTTTTGTCTCGTCTAGTACTATTGTTTGCTGAGGAATTGCTTTCACTATGCTAGCTGGAGTGATTCCCATCTTTTGATTGTATTCTACCTGTTTTTTTCTTCGTCTGTCTGTTTCAGATATGGCAAGTGACATTGACTGGGTCATTTTTTCCGCATACATTATAACTGAACCATCTACATTTCTTGCAGCCCTTCCAAATGTCTGGATTAGACTTGTAATGTTTCTCAAAAATCCCTCCTTGTCTGCATCAAGTATTGCTACAAGGGACACCTCTGGAATATCAAGGCCTTCTCTTAGCAGGTTGATTCCGACCAAGACATCAAATTCTCCTAGTCTGAGCTGCCTGATTATCTCAGTTCTTTGGAGATTTTCAATCTCAGAATGTAAGTAACGCACCTTGACTTGGTGCTTGGACAAGTATTCTGCCAAATCTTCTGCCATTCTCTTTGTCAGTGTTGTAACTAGAACACGTTGATTTTTTTCTACGCGTTTTTTTATTTCTATGATTAAATCGTCCATTTGGTTTGTAGTTTTTCTTACTTCCACTGTTGGGTCTACAAGTCCTGTAGGTCTTGTTAATTGTTCAACAATTTGGAAGCTTTTCTTTTTTTCATAATCGCCAGGTGTTGCAGAAACAAAAATGGTATTTTTGATGTATCTTTCAAATTCTTCAAATTTTAGTGGTCTGTTATCAAATGCACTCGTGAGTCTGAATCCGTAATCAATCAGCGATTTTTTTCTGGTATGATCACCGTTATACATGCCATGAAGTTGGGGTAATGTTACATGTGATTCGTCAATCACAAGCAAAAAGTCATCCCCAAAGAAATCTAGTAAACAAAATGGTGGCTCACCTGGTTTTCTTCCATCAAAATGTCTTGAATAATTTTCAATTCCAGAGCAATATCCAAGCTCTTCAATCATCTCTAAGTCATACTTGGTTCGCATCTCTAGTCTTTGTCTTTCAAGCTCTGGCAACTCTGACAATCTTTGTTTTAATTCGTCTCTGATTGACTGGACTGCAGTCTTTCTTACGTCTGCTGCAACAAGATAGTGTTTTGCAGGATAGATCTTAATCTTTGAAATCTGTTTTTTTTCTTCAAGTGATACTGGATCACAAATTGATATCTTTTCAACATCGTCTCCAAATAATGAAATCCTTACAACTGAATCAGAATATGCTGGAATCACATCAATCGTATCCCCCTTTATTCTAAACCTGCCTGCCAAAAGTTCGGTATCATTTCTATCATATCTTGCACTGACAAGTTTTTTGATTAATGCACTTCTTCCAATCTCTATGCCTTTTTCAATCGTAATTGCCATTGTCTCCCACTCACTAGGTGAGCCAAGTGAATAGATGCAAGAGACTGTAGCAATTATGATTGTGGGCTCTCCTGACAAGAGCATCGCAGTTGCCTCTAGACGCAATTTTTCTATCTTTTCATTTATCTGGGTATCTTTTTCGATGTACGTATCTGTCTGGACGATATAACTTTCAGGTTGATAGTAATCATAGTATGATACAAAATATCCGATATTGTTTTTTGGGAAAAACTGCTTTAGTTCTGCATAAAGCTGGGCCGCCAATGTCTTGTTATGTGATATAACCAGTGTCTTTTTTCCGGTCTTGGCAATTGCGTTTGCAACCGTAAATGTCTTGCCACTGCCTGTTACACCAAGCAGGGTCTGGATCTTCTTTTTTTGTATCCCTTGGACTAGCTGCTCTATTGCTTGTTGCTGGTCGCCTATGGGCGTAAATTCAGAAACTAGCTCAAAGCTTGGATTTTCTAGCAAACAATATCAATTGACTCTGTTTCAAATTTAAAGCAAATGGTAATTATGATATCTTTACCAACTGGGCTCTTCTGAAACCTGCAGACCCTCTTTTGTCTTTATGATGCCCATCATCTTTATGGTATTATTTGCAGTTGGAGTGTTGCGCTCTAGTATTTTTTTTGCAATATCTAGTCTTGTCTTTTTATCAAAGTGTTGCCCGATCTTGTATTTTCCCCGTATTGTAACTGGTGTGACCTTGATTATTGCAACCTCTTCTACTACTTCCATATTTGGTGACATTTTTTCATATCCTCCTTCTGGCTGGTATTTTTTCATCAGTTCGTTTAACGCCAGTGTCTTTTCTTTTGTATCTGTAACCAAGACTGCTTTTCCCTTGATTACAACGCTGATGTACAATGTGTCTGCCTGAGATGCATCAGTTGGAGATGAAAAATACGATGGTAAAAATTCAAGGCTTTGATCTACTTCGAAACCCACCTTTGGGTTCTTTGTGATGTTTTCAAGTTTTTCACCTCTTGGATGTGAATGCATGTAGATTGAGTCGTTTGCATAAACAAAATTCATTGGTATTATCTGTGGAAATCCATCCTTGTCTATACTGGATACTCTTCCGGTCTCTTGTTGGTTTAAAAATTCGATTATCTTTTCTTTTGACTTGATCTCAAGTCTTCCAAGTAGTTGCACAAATCTTGATTATCAGAGATGATATTTCTGCGTATGGTTTAATAGATAAATGCAAGTGGCACTAACACAAGGTATGCAAAAGGGCTCTAATCCGATTGAGATTGCGATAGGCCTGATAGTAGGCGCTGTAATCGGATTTGCAAGCTATGTGTACACTTTGTTTGGCAATACAATACCGTCATTTTTTGCAGTATATTTCAAAGAAATTGGTGCTGCATTGATAATGATGGCAGTCTTTGTATTTGCAGTTGCTTGGTTAATGAAGGCCAAGCCTCACAGAAGACCACAAAAATATCAAGTCAAGGTCTATGATGTGTGCGGAGTGGAAACCCAGATTGACGGTATTAGAACTGAATTTAAGACACATGATGTTGCCTGGAGTTTTATGAAAGAGTACAAAAAGTCCTATCCGCTCTTTAACTTTGCATTGGTATCTGATCTACCAAACTCTGAGAAACTAACGATATTTCGGTATCTTTAGGAAAAACAATTTTATATTTTAATGGTGGTGACGATAGGCTGAACAAGAAAGTTCTAATGATTCTTGTAATAGTTGCTGTATTGATAATATCTGTAATTGTATATTTTCTACCTGTTAATTACCAGAATACAGTTAACCACATCACTAATGCAACAGAAGGCTTTAACCAGACAGCAATGTTAGAACGCGGAAATATGGCAATGGGATTCAATCAGACCCAGATTCATCATCACTTCATGTCTACTGCAACAGGCGGTGAAATTATGATCATGTCAGCTAACATGAGTGATGTACAGACTATGGATGAAATAAAAAATCATGTAAAAGATATTCAATACGAATTCTCTCATGGAAACTTCACCAAGCCATTCTATATTCATGATCAAGTTGTTCCAGGCACTGATGTCATGACTACAAAAAAGAATTTGATTAATTATTCAATAAAAGACATTGATGGAGGCTCTGTTTTAGTTTTAACCACTAATGATACTGAACTTCTTCACGCGATACAGCAATTCATGGATTTTCAGTCA
The DNA here is from genome assembly GCA_900065925.1 of Nitrosotalea devaniterrae. Taxonomy (GTDB): domain Archaea; phylum Thermoproteota; class Nitrososphaeria; order Nitrososphaerales; family Nitrosopumilaceae; genus Nitrosotalea; species Nitrosotalea devaniterrae. The sequence goes on from LN890280.1 coordinate 786,343, forward strand.
AGTCAACACATGGGTCATTAACTAGATCCGTGAACAAAATTTCCTGATATCCTGTTTTAATGGTTGATAATTGCGTTTCAGCTACAGCCTATGATCTTGCCGGTTTTAGAATCAATTGTTAGTGTTTTACTTGATTGCTTTGCAAATAATGTTACAATTACTTTTACAGACCAAATATTGTTTTGAAGAATTGTGTCTACTATATTACAGGTACTATAATTAAACTGGAAGAATTTTTTTGCTATATCTTCAATCTCAGAAGCGGCCTCAATCTTTGAGTATAATTTACATCAACCTCGTTGTTATAGTATGATGTTCTATATACGGGATATGCTACTGGTTTTCAGAACTGTCTTCATCAAGTTTCAATCTTGGGTATGTTCTGTTTTTATCCGAGTTTCTTCAGTGTCCTATGATCGTTTGATGGCTCTTTTGACTGATTCCCGATTCTTTAGTAGGTAACATGTTGAACTATTGGTTTTGAAGTTCACTTTTGCTATGCTGCTTGTAACTAATCTTACAATCTTGGCTGGGTGAGTCTCTACATCAAACCATTGCCATCCTAAGTATTGCTTGTTGGATAGGTTTTCTTCTTCTTTTTGTACGGCTAGTTGCAGTGTCTTGAGATATTCGGGCTTTTGAGCAAGTAGTTGCACTGTGTTGTTGAAATCCTGCATGCGTACACATGTATACATATACATACACATATACCTTTTTTTCATAAACAATTAAATGCATAAAACAGAGATTTAGGGTCAAAGACCCCATCTATGAAACACTGTTTCAATAATATCCAAGGCTACACAGGCTGACAAAAATGATTGAAAATCTGATTTTATTCCAGATAATTGTATCATTATTTCTAGGAGGGGCCATACTTGGCTTGATATCTAGGAATGGTAGATTTTCACGACCTCTGATCTTCATTCCCTCCATGATGGGCGCAATTCTGACAATCTTGTTTTCCGTTACTGTAATTACCACCAAATCGATGTCATGGGAGGTTCCACACGTAATTCCATTTTTCAATCTTGAGATCTTTGTTGATGGCATATCTGCATTCTTTATGTTGCTGATTGGAATCGTTTCATTTGCTGTTTCTCTGTACTCTATGGGCTATTCAAAAGAGTATGAAATTAAAAAAAGAATATCCATTTTTGGTTTTCTTTTTAATATCTTTATTTTGTCCATGATTCTTGTTGTAGGATCAAACAACGGATTTTTCTTTCTAATGTTTTGGGAATTGATGTCATTGACATCATTCTTTTTGGTCATATATGATCATGATAAAGAAGAGAATGTCAAGTCTGGGATGACATATCTTGTCATGACACACTTTGGAACTGCGCTTATTTTTGTTTCATTTTTACTCGGATATCTTCAAACAGGAAGCTTTGGGTTTGATTCCCTTCGAACTTCATCATCCTCATTTCCACATTTGATTAAAGATTTGATGTTTGTGTCCGCTTTTATCGGGTTTGGAACAAAGGCTGGAATTGTTCCATTGCATACTTGGTTGCCCAAAGCACATCCTTCGGCACCAAGTAATGTTTCAGCACTAATGTCTGCAGTCATGATAAAAATGGGCATATATGGTATAATCAGAACAGTCTTTGATTTTGCAGGTTTTGGAGCCTCACCAGATTATGCATGGTGGGGTGTACTCATGGTCATTGCAGGGTCTGCCTCTGCATTAATTGGTATACTCTATGCAGTAGTTGAGCGTGACATCAAGCGTGCACTTGCCTTTTCGAGCATAGAAAACATTGGAATAATTCTCATAGGACTGGGGCTGTCTGTGATTTTTGCGTCATACAATCTCCACACATTATCCATTCTAGCCCTTGTGGCAAGCATGTATCATACGATAAATCACGCATTCTTCAAGGGACTACTTTTCATGGGTGCTGGCTCTGTGGTTCATGCTACTCACACAAAAGATATTGAAAAACTCGGAGGGCTAGTCAAACAAATGCCTTGGACATCCATGTTATTTTTAATTGGTGCAATCTCCATTGCAGGATTGCCACCATTCAATGGTTTTGTAAGTGAATGGCTAGGACTCCAGGCAATTCTTTCAAGTTCTCAGATCCCATCCACAATACTACAGATCTCAATTGCATTTGCAAGTCTGCCATTTGCTTTGACAATAGGACTTGCAGCAGCCACATTTGTTAGATTGTTTTCGATGATATTTCTTTCAAAGACAAGGGGCACGTCTCTACTACATATTCGAGAGGTGCCTCGTAACATGATTGCAGGTATGGCAATTCTTGCATCTGTCTGTATTTTATTTGGTATTGTACCATTTTTGGGAATTTCTTTACTAAGTACAGTATTTCATCTTTCATCTTCGCCTTCCAGCCCATATGATGCAATTGCGTTGAAAAACAATGACATGACAAGTTTTGCAAATCTTTCAATGCCTGTTGTGGCAATAATGTTGTCTGCTGTAGCGCTTGGTATCTTTGGTTTTATTCGTGTAGTCGGTGGAAAAACGACAAAGACAATTTATGGTACATGGGATTGTGGATTTGGAAAACTAAATGAGCGAATGGAATATACTGCTACATCTATCTCACAACCGATACGCGTAGTATTCAAATCTCTTTTCAAACCACATAATGAAACACACAAGGAATTTTCCATACCTGAAAACTCATATCTTGTAAAAACCATAAAATTCAATTCAACCACAAAAAACATCTTTGAGGAAAATCTCTACACTCCGATAATCTCTTCAACTCTCTTCCTGCTTGACAAGGTGCGCAAAATTCAGACTGGAAAAATAAATTCGTATCTGTTATACATTATGATTACCATAATTTTGCTTTTGATATTTGTGAGGTTCAATCATGCCTAGTTTTCTTGAAATCACACTTGGTATAATCCAGGCTCTGATGTTGATGGCGCTTTCACCTCTGATGACCGGAATTATGAGAAAGACCAAGGCAAAGACGCAGAAAAGAATGGGTGCCGGTATATTTCAGCCATATTATGACATGGTAAAACTCATGCGCAAAGATGAGGTGGTATCTGACCAGAGTTCGTGGATCTTCAGGTCTACACCTTGGGTAAACTTTGCTGCAATAGGAACTGCGGCATTTTTCATACCTGTGTTTCTCTCATATTCTCCATTTGGGCTTGTAGGTGACTTGCTTCTGGTGGTTGGTCTGTTTGGACTTGCTAGGTTCTTTACGATGCTTGCAGGGCTTGACACCTCTAGTGCATTTGGAGGGATTGGAAGCAGCAGGGAAATGATGGTTTCAACACTCTTGGAACCTGCTCTCTTTCTTGCAATATTTGTTGTAGCACTTACTTATGGGGGAACAAACTTGAGTACACTTGTAGAGGGTGCATCAAACTCATCGTTACTTCCACATCCGCAATTGATCTTTGCTGCAATTGCCATGTTTGTTGTCATACTGGGAGAGACAGGTCGCTTGCCATTTGGAAATCATGCAACACACCTTGAGCTTACAATGATGCATGAAGCAATGGTTTTGGAATATTCGGGCAAAAGTTTGGCGTTAATAGATTGGGCCCAGTCAATAAAACAGGTCATACTGTTTTCATTAATTGTAAATATTTTTACCCCCTGGGGAATTGCATCATCAGTTTCTGCAATTTCGCTTGGTCTTGGGCTTGTAATATTTATCGTAAAGATTTCAGTATTTGCTATTTTTGTTGCCTTTCTAGAATCATCTATTGCAAAATGGAGACTATTTAGAATTCCTGATCTGATTACTGTGGCAATTGCAAGTTCTTTGGTAGGACTGGTACTTTACTATCTTTAGTGATTGTTATGGGAATGATACAATTTGATGTTTTGACAATTTCTGGAGCAATACTGTTGATTGCTACTTTTGGAGTTATTGCAAGGCGTGGTTTCATGGATTGGCTTAATGCATACAGGCTTCAATCTATTGTTCTTGCTGTAGTTACAGCAATCATTGGATATGTTACTGGAATCTGGGAAATTTACATTGCAGCAGGACTCACGTTTGTGATAAAATCATTGGTAATTCCAAAAGTTTTGACACATGTGACAAAGAGTCTTGAAATCGAATCTAAAACTGATTTTAATCCATATCTGAGCCTTCGTGCATCCATCATTGTTTCGGCATTCCTTGTTACAATGTCGTATTTTCTCAGCCAGCAGATTCCTTTCAAATCTGATCCTGTGGTAAACGTGTTCTTGCCTGTCTCAATGGCCCAGTTTTTCTTGGGGCTTTTTGCTTTGGTAAATAGGAGAACCGCCCTTAGCCAAGTAGTAGGCCTTTTGGTAATAGAAAATGGCCTTTTCCTGTTCACTCTAGTCCTGACGCATGGAGTTTCTCTGATAATTGAAGTCGGCATATTTGCAGACATATTGGTTGGAATAGTTATCTCATCAATTCTTCTCTTTAGGATGAGTAGGACATTTGACAGCCTTGATGTGGACAGGTTAGAAAACCTGAGGGATGACTAGTGAACTCAATCTCGGCAAATCTTACAATTGTATTTCTTCTTCTGACTCCCCTAGTTGGAGGAATTCTTGTAACGGTTTTTAGAAAAAAAAGAATAATCGAAATTGTAACCATTTGTTCTGCATCTCTTATACTGATCCAAGTATTTTTTATTTTGTATGCAATAATAAATGAAAAAACACTTTCTGCATTTGGAAATGCTTTCTATATTGACTCTTTTGGAGCGGTAATTTTACTTCCAATCTCTATAGTGGGATTTGTTTCTGTATTGTATTCGAAAAATTACATGGGAAGACAATACGATATTGGATTGGTGGATGACAAACACATTGTTCGATATTATCAAGGTCTGAGTATCTTCTTGCTGTCCATGCTAATTGTTCCAATCACAAATAATTTGGGAGTGATGTGGGTTACTGTGGAGGCAACCACGTTAATTTCGGTCCTTTTGATAATGTTGTACTTTAAAGAAAATGCCATAGAGGCAGCATGGAAATATTTGATAATTGCAACAGTGGGACTATCGTTTGCTCTGATAGGAACTGTGTTTTTCTACTATGCAAACATCAGTGCAGGAAGTTCTGAGGATGCAATGAACTGGACAGGTATGGTGCACAATTCAAAATTATTTGATCCCAATTTGGTAAAAATTGCATTTGTCTTTATTCTTGTAGGGTATGGAACAAAGGCAGGCCTTGCTCCGATGCACACTTGGCTGCCAGATGCGCATAGTGAGGCGCCGACTCCTGTAAGTGCACTCTTGTCTGGGGTTCTCCTGAACTGTGCCCTTTATGGAATAATCCGATTTCATATAGTAAGTAGCGGTACATTAGGACCTGCGTTCTCAAATCAACTACTGATAATACTTGCGGTTGTATCAATAGGCATAGCTGCTGCCTCGATTTATTTTCAAAAGGACATGAAAAGGATGTTAGCCTATTCAAGTGTAGAACACATGGGAATTGTATCGCTTGGAATAGGATTTGGTGGAATGTTTGGAATCTATGGGGCACTGCTGCAGATAATCAACCATGCCATAGCAAAACCGCTGATGTTCTTTGCAAGCGGTACGGTTAGCCAAAAATATGAAACAAAAGTGATGTCAAAAATCAAGGGAATAATCAAAGTAATGCCAATCACTGGAGCATTGTTTTTGATTGGAGGGTTTGCATTGGTTGGAATGCCACCGTTCAATATTTTTCTAAGTGAGTTTCTTGTACTCAGTTCAGGTTTTCAGAGTGGACAATTTCTTGTAACGATGATCGTGATATCCTTTCTTGTGATAACATTTGCGGTGTTTCTACGTCATCTGATAAAAATGACATTTGGAAATCCTGTATTGGAAATGAAAAAAGACGACATGGGTAATCTGGCCATTATCCCTATGATAATATTAGCTACACTTGTTATAATATTTGGTTTCTACATTCCTGAACAACTGCAAACCTTGTTGCACAATGCATCATCTATAATTAATGGAGGAAGCATTACATGAATCCGTTAATTCTTGATAATCATATTGGTAAAATATTATCTAATTTTTCAAATCAAATAAAAAAAATTGATAACAAAAATAATGAAATATACATTCATCTAAAAGATGTAAACGATACACAAATAATCTGTAATCATGTTTATGAAAATTTGAATACAAAACTGGCAACAATAATCTGCACTGATGAACAAAAAACTGACAATGGCTTTGTAATTAGATATGTGTTTGAAAAATTAGATGCAGATATTTTTATTTTTATTATAATATCATTAGAAAAAAACAACTGTTTTCCAAGTATTGTCTCACATGTGCCTGCAGCCGCCACCTATGAGCGTGAAATAAAGGACATGTTTGGACTTGTTCCTATTGGTAATCCTGATCTGCGGCCGCTGGTTTTGCACGAACATTGGCCAAATGACATGTTTCCCTTGAGAAAAGAGTTTGATCTCAAGACAAAGGTAATACGACAGGAACAAGAATACCCATTTTTACAAGTGGAAGGTGATGGGATTTGCGAAATACCTGTTGGCCCAGTACATGCTGGAATCATAGAACCAGGTCACTTTAGATTCAGTGTTTTAGGCGAAAATATAATCAATCTTGAGACTCGTCTTTTCTACACTCACAAGGGAATCGAAAAACTTGCAGAGTCTATGAAACTTGATGAAGCACTGTTATTGTCTGAAAGAATTTCAGGTGATGAATCTGTTGCAAACTCTACCGCATATTGTCAGGCAATAGAAAAAATTTCACAAATAACCATTCCAAATAAAGCAAAAAAGATAAGAACAATTTTTGGCGAGCTGGAACGAGCCTACAATCACATTGGAACATTGGGTGGGATTTCTACTGATGCAGGTTTTGCTTTTGGTGCAGCAAGATTACACATTCTAAAGGAAAGATTGATGCAGCTCAACGAATCTCTCAGTGGAAGTCGCATACTTTTTGGAGTAAATAAAATCGGGGGTGTAAAATGTGACATATCTGAGGGCAAGAAAAAGTTAATTCTTGAACGGATTGATGAAGTTTTGTCTGATTTTGATAAAGTAATTGTAATGCTCAAATCAAAATCATCTTTTATGGATAGATTGAAAGATACTGGCATAATACAAAAGAAAACTGCACATGACCTTGGCATTGTAGGAATTGCTGCTAGGTGTGTGGGAATTGATGTAGATACAAGATATGATCATCCGTATGCAAACTATGTTGTACATAATCACAGGACGCCTCAACAGGTTATGCAGTCTAAGATTGAAATGGAAAAAAGATCAGGTGATGTCCTAGCAAGATTTGAAGTTCGCATAAACGAAGTCCACGACTCGTTTAAAATCATAAGAGAATCGCTTGATCTTGATACTGGCGGTCTATTTGCAGATGTTCCTGTGGAAATAACACCATATGGTTCTGCGCTTGGATATGCTGAATCTCATAGGGGGCAGACACTTCACTGGGTAATGATGGGTGAGAAAAACTCAATATTTAGATATAAAATCAGAACTGCCTCATTTTGTAACTGGAAAATAATAGAACACGCAGTACTAAATGACATTGTGCCAGATTTTCCACTGGTGAACAAAAGTCTGGATCTCTCTTATTCAGGTAATGATCTATGATGGAAAAGTCTAGGAAAATACTAGGTAATCATGTAGAAACCAGATCTCTTGACGATTTGATTATTGCTGATGATTATAGGGGCAAGATGGCCTTTATCTCCAAAATCGCAAATGACCATCAAGATTTGGAAAATGTGTGTCCTACAAGAGCTATATCCAAAAAAGATGACTGCACCATGACTCTTGATAGTGGCAAATGTATCATGTGTGGTTATTGTGCGGAATCTTTTCCAAAATTAGTTAAAATAGAAAACAAGTGTGCAAATCCTGCTAAAACAAAAAACCAACTAATTGAATATTCTGCTTCTCTAGAACATTTACCTGACAAATCCTATGAGAAAATGGGCGTGGAACTACAAGAAAAAATTAAAAAATTATTTGGCCGTTCACTTGCAATACGTGAAATCGATGCAGGTTCATGCAATGGCTGTGAAATTGAAATTACTGCTCTTAATAATCCGATATATGATATTGAAAGATTTGGAATTCATTTTGTATCGTCACCTAGACATGCAGATGTATTGTTGGTAACTGGACCTGCTTCTAGGAATATGGAAACTGCCTTGCTGAGAACCTATGAAGCCACCCCCACGCCAAAAATTGTAATTGCTGTAGGTGCTTGTGCCTGTAGCGGCGGTATATTTGGTGATACATATGCAACAACTGGTGGAATTGATACAATTGTTCCTGTTGATGTTTACATTCCTGGCTGTCCACCTAGACCCGAAATATTGATTCGGGGATTATTACTTGCCGTTGATAGGATGGCTACGCATGGAAGTTAAGGAGATTTACTGTTCAACTTGTAAGAAAAAACTAGGTACATACAATGTAAAATATTTTTCAAATGACAGGCTAAACGAAATCATTTCGTATAATCATACTCGATGTATGCGTGAAGGGCATAGTGTGATAATCTTAAGACCCTAAAATCAGGTTAGTTGTTTAAATTATGTTTTATGTGCTTGAAATGAGGTGTAATTTAGATTAACAAAACACGGCAGTCTATATTCCTTAATCTAATCATATATTATACATTTGATATGATATGTGGTAATGAAAAAAACTAAGCATTCTAAAGAATTTATTCAGAAAAAATTTGATGAATTAATGAAGAAACGTAAGAAAGAGGAAAATAACTAAACCATGACAAGTATTGTGATCTGATCTCTGATCAGACACAATTTTTTATTATCTTCTAAATATGGCAGTATTCAGAAAGTGACGACTTGATTCTCACACCTGATAATTGAGTTGTAGTTTAAAAGCAAATTGTCTAGAAAAATATTTGAGCCTTGACTGATGAAATTACTGAGTCATCTGGAAATTATGGGCATGCTGGTAACGAATGGGGTTCCAAAGATGATTCTGAAAAAATAGAGTGGGAAGAGCATTATGGGAGAAGAAATGGCAAGTGGAGAAAAAAGGTAGATGAGCATGATGAAGGTATTGATGTTGCAATAGGGGATAAGACTTGACTAAAAAATGTGAGATTTGTGGAAAAAAGCTTACAGTGAGTCAGAGTACACATTGTTCTGATGAATGTCTCTTCAAAAGTATAAGGAAAAGCAAACCATTCGTGCCAAATCTAAATGATAGCAAATCATCTACAAACTAATCTTTGTGTTTTCCGCGATGTATCAAAATGAAGAAACTTACTCTACAAAACTCTCAAAGGGTGTTTGGGAAAACTACTTTCTTGGGTTATTCTGGTCTTTAAAGTAAGGCATTATGCTTGATGCAAACTTGTCAATAGAGCCAAAGTATCCTGAACCCCAGAATCTTACAATGAAATGGTTGACACCTGCCTTCATGAATTTTTCAAAGACTGGGATGATGTCATCTGGTGTGCCCATTCCAATTGATGATCGTGCAACATCATCTGGAATTGTCTGTGCGGCTTCTCTCATCTTTACAATCCATTCTTGGTTTGACATGGAATATTCTGTAAAGTATTTCTTGAAATCAAAACCTGCAATATCTTCAATGCCGTGAACTTTGAGAACTTCTGGCTTGAACAAACTAACTTTTACGGCATTTTTCATTTTTGCCCATGCAGTTTCTGCATCGTCTGAAAAGTATACGTCGATATCAACTGCATAGTTAAAGTTCTCATCTGTTCTTCCGTTTTCTTTCATGGATGCCTTGATTGCTTTTGCATGTTCTGCATACAACTCTGGTGTGTAACCAATTGGAATCCATCCGTCACCATATTTACCACATAGTGCAAGTGTTCTTGGTGCACCTGCTGCCATGTAGATTGGTGGTGCCGGCTTGCGGATACTTTTTGCTTGCAGACATGCTTCTTCTAATTGATAAAATTCACCCTTGAAATTGACCCTGTGGTCAGGTGATGAACCGAAAAGTAATTTGATAACTTGTAACTGTTCTTCAAATCTTCCAACTGGTTTATCCCATTGGATCTTGAATTCTTTGAGATTCTGTGCCTCTCCTGCACCGATTCCAAGAGTTCCTCTTCCATGTGATACTCTGTCAAGTGTAATTGATGCAAGTGCGATGTTTGATGGATGTCGTCTTACTGCATCTGTTACACAAGTTCCAAGTTCTACTTTGTGTGTAACTGCTGCAATTGCAGAAAGCATGACCCATGGGTCGTTTACTATTGCCTTGTCCCATTGTGGGACATTGCTGTGGTCCATGTACCAAATGGAATCATAACCTGTTTTGTCTGCTAGAACACAAGCTGTAATGATTTGATCTTCGTTTAATCCAAGTCGCGCGACGTTAAGTCCCTGTTGAATTCCAAATTTTAGCGTCATGAAATCCTTCTATAGTTGTCTCAAACTAGATGTATTTAAGTCTAGTAAGCTTGTGATATTAGTTACTAATTTGGGTCCTATGTCACTTTAATTTTAGAAAAATCTTGTGTCATGGTATCATGACACGAAAATATGAAAATGAAAAAGTAGACTAGAGTTTTCCGTCTACAATGTCCTTCAAAAGTTGGACTACGTCTGATTTTGTTACTGGCAATGGATTTGGATCCAAATGGCCCTTGTCTGTCATGATGACATCTGCTGCTTGGTCATAAGGTGCCTTTAATGTCAGTTTGTCAAACTTTAGTTTTTCAATGACTTCTTTGAATTTGTCATAGAAAATGGACTTGTTGAATCTATGTGCAACTGTGGTGCATGATGATAACGAGTATCCATGTGGCACACCTTCGTTTGAAAATGCGTATGACAATGCATGACCTAGTGTGGTTGATGCATTTCCAAATCCGATGCCTGAGAGCATTGAACCAAATGGATAGTTTTCTGGCTTGTTGTTCATTATTGCATCATAGAGAATATCAAATGCGGACTTGCACAGCATCTTGGTAAATTCGTTTCCTCGCTTGCTGTCGTATCCTTCTGTTGCTTGTGCACATGCATCACATACAGAATTTTTGACAATTGCTTCTGGTGTTCCATCCATGAAATATGCGTCAATTACTGCCATGTCTGCAAGGAATCTTTCGTCCTGCAAGAGCTTTTTCTTTCCTTCAAATTTTAGTACACAGTATGTTGTCATCTCTGCACCGGTTCCAAATGTTGTTGGGATGAGTATCTTTGGAATCTTCATCTCCATTCCAGCATATTTTGCAACATCAAGTGAGCTTCCTCCGCCAAGACCGATTATTGCAGATGGGTTCTTTGGTTTGAATTCTGCCATGACCTTGTTTACTGTTTCAATTGATGGTTCTGGCTCTACTTTGTCATATAACATATAATCTTGAATCTTCATTCTTGCAAGCCACTTGGCTGATACATCCGGAGGTGCGGTTGTTACAACTAGGGCATTTTTTGGATATTGTGTTTCGGATAAAGCGTCTTTACCGAAATTAATTGTCTTTGGCATTCTAACTGTATTCATGAAAAAATTATCTCTGAAACAATTATTATACTATTGCCTTGGAACGGCCTAACTATGGAGCTGGGTTTTCTTGGATACTATAATCACGCCGATTGTGGATACTGCAATAATCATTCCTGCAATTGGTCCAAATTCTGGTACTGATGAAGTATTTCCAACATTGATTGTAAAGCTAGCCGTCTCTGGAGGGATTGGCTGGAATAATATTCCAACGACTTGGACTGTCATTTGATATGTTCCTGCTGACTGGAACTGGAATGGTATGGTCACTGCGCCTTCTGCAGTATGTGTAACGGGGGTTCCAAATACCTGATTATCTCCTTGGGTCAAAGAAACCTTATAGTCAATATGTTGTTGGACTGTATTTTGTTTGTTAAGGAAACTAATCTTAAGTTCTGTTTGGTCTCCTGGATTTGGTGTTGCGGGATTTGGCTCAAAACTAATGTTTAGTGTTCCTGCGCTTGTTGGTTTTATGGTTGGATCTGCATAAGCTGGAACCATAAGAATTGTCATAATTACTAGAGAACCAAGTAATCCTATTGCTGATACTTTCACACCGCTTCTTGACACACTAGGGCTTGTATCTTGTAATATATAAAAAAAGTGTAACAAAGGTAATGAACATTTGATTTATCTTTTCAAAATGCTAATAAAAAGACTCAAAATTGACCAAATTTTATTTGTTGTATGGTGACAATAAATGATAATTAGAAATTTTCAACCAGTATCAACAAATTCTGCAAAAAAAGATGCTCTATCCATCATTGATGCAGGCATTGGTGCTGCAGATCCACGACTGTATCTTAAAAAAATTATTGTAAATGATCACTTGGTTCTGCCTGGAAGAAAAATTGATCTTGCAAAATATGATCGTGTCTTTATCATTGCAATAGGAAAGGCGTCCTATGTGATGACTAGTACCGTAGACTCACTGACACGTATTGATGGAGGCATACTGGTGGTTCCAAATAAAATTGGAGTGACAAACAAGAAATTCAAAATAATCAAGGCAGGTCATCCCCTCCCAAACAAGAATAGTCTAGTTGCAGCAAAAACGATCATACAGTTTCTTGGCAAAATAGATTCTAGTGACATGGTAATATTTTTGATATCTGGGGGCTCCTCATCTCTTGTTGCCATGCCAGATGGTATCACACTGGAAGAAAAACAGACAACAACTGATCTATTGCTAAAATGCGGTGCAAGTATTCGCGAAATCAACTGCATCCGAAAACACTTGTCCAAAATCAAGGGCGGCAAGATGTTAGAGTATCTTAGATCTAATGCTGTGTCTCTTGTAATGTCTGATGTGGTAGGAAACGATCTCTCAAGTATTGCATCAGGAATGACTTACTATGATAAAACAACGTTTACTGATGCCTATAAGATCTTGAAAAAATATCGTCTGGAAAAACTTGTCCCAAAGAGTATCTTACAACATTTGTCCCTTGGCATGAAAGGAAAAATCCCTGAGACTCCAAAGAAAGCAAAAATAAAAAATCACATTATTGCAACCAATAAGGACTGCCTTGATGCAATGAAATTGCGTGCAAAAGATCTTGGATATTCAGCAAAAATGTTAGATTGTTTGTCTGGAAATGTACAAGATCTTGGTCCGAAAATATCTAAAACATTTTCTGGCAAAAAAATGAATTGTATTATCTTTGGAGGTGAAAGCACTGTAGTTGTAACGGGAAAAGGAAAAGGCGGACGAAACCAAGAACTTGTCTTGTATACTGCATCTGATCTGTCCAAGAAATACAATGATGTTACTGTAGCATCAGTTGGCACTGATGGGATTGATGGTGTAACTGATTGTGCAGGCGCAATTTGGCAATCGGATCAAAAACTTGATACAATAAAACAATATCTTGACAAAAATAATTCATACAATTTTTTCAAAAAGTATGGAGGCCTGATATTTACTGGTCGTACTGGAACAAACTTGATGGACATTGGTCTTGTGCTACGAAAGTAGTAACTTACTTGCCTTGTTTTCGCCTGGATCTACCATTTGATATCTGACATCAAGATCTCTTTGTCTGATTATCTGATCAATGAACTTTACTCTTGTTTCAATGAAGATGTCATCAGTTGGCTTATTTTTTACAAGACGATCAAACATTGATTTTTGATCCAGCATTACTTTTACAGTGTCACCGTTTTTCACTATGAATCTACCAATGCTCCAAAAAATTCCAACGTGAAGTGCAATGTACTTTGATTGCTCTGGTGTTACGATGTTGTAAAAATATTCTGCGTGTATTCTACTCTCGTCAGATCTTGTCTTGGAATTTTCAATTGTCCACGAGATCTTTTTTTGATCACCATCAAAAAAGTAAATGTGTTCCATGTCAACATATTTACTAAATATGTCAATATATTTTCTGTAAACTACTGAATAAGAAAAATGAAAATTTGCTTATCGTGCTAGAAGCAAATTCCTTCTTTACAAATATGGTCGACGAACTTGTCGATTTTTCAGAATATGACCCAGAGCTTGCTGAGGGACTAAAGTGGATTGATGGCGAGGCACAAAAAAGAGGAATTACATTTTATGAAATGGTATTCCATGTATTGCACAGACACGATGTTGATTCTAAAGCTAAAGACTGGCTTGCAAACAGAAACTAGTTTTTTGTAATTGTATCTTTTGTAAATATTTTGAAATTTTAAATCTGTGCCAGACGTTTTTCTATTGATACGTATTCGCATCCTGATGGCCCACAGTATTTTCCAACATAGACTGCCTTTGGTCTGTAAAGCATTGGTTTTGGTGCGGCCTCTGCAAATTTTTCTTCGATGATATGAGCAGTCCATCCTGATGCTCTGGAGATTGCAAATATTGGCGTGTTAAGATCCATGGGAATGTCTAGCATATAGTATGCTGATGCACTGTAAAGGTCAACATTTGGAAAAATATCTGAACTCTTGATCTTTTTCATCTCTTCTTCTGTTACCTCTTCTACTCTTTTTGTTATGGCATACCATGGTTGTCCTGTTTTTTCAGCAAGTTTTCTTGAAAGCTCTCGGAGGACTTCGGCTCTTGGATCAAATGTTTTGTACACTGCATGACCCATGCCCATTATTTTTTGGCTTTTTGCAAGCTTGTCTTTTATCCACTGTTCAACTTTTTCTACAGAGCCAATTTCTAAAAGCATCTTCATTACCTGAAAGTTTGCACCTCCGTGTAGCTCACCGCTCAATGCACCAACCGCTGCACTGACTGCTGCATACATGTTGGCACGCGTTGATGCTACCTCTCTTGCTGCAAATGTTGATGCGTTGAAACTGTGTTCTGCATGCAATATTAGACAAATGTCAAAAATTCTTGAAGCCTCTGTATCTGGTTCTTTTCCTGTAAGCATGTATAGGAAATTGCCTGCATGATTTAGCTTCTTTGATGGCTGGATTATCTCTTTATCGTTTCTAATCCTATCCCAGCATGCCACGATGATTGGAATTTTTGAAATCAGATCAATTGCTCTGTTATAGTTAGTTTCTCTGTCATCTGTTTTTTGAGTATCATAGACTGCCATCATTGATACTGTAGATTGTAATACATCCATTGGGTTTGCAGTTTTTGGGATGTTTCGCAGTGTCTTCTCTAAGCCTTCTGGAATTTCACGGGTCGCAACAAGTTTGTCTGAAAAGGCAGAAAGAACATCCTGTGTAGGCAAGTCCTCGTTGAGTAAAAGACATGCTGTCTCCTCAAAGGTTGATTTTTTTACAAGGTCTAGTATGTCATATCCTCTGTAAATCAGCTTGCCATTGATGCCGTCTATTGCAGAAATCTTGGTATCTGCTACCTCGATGTTTCGAAGGCCAATATTCTTTGTCTGCACGGGTTACAATGGGAAAAATACGTATTAAATTATTACTAATCTAGTAAATAAAAAATTAAGCAGTTGGTCTAATCTAACAACTTTGGTAATTATAGCAAAATTTGACATGAATTGGTAGAAATGAGCCAATGGGATGACGAATTTGTCCGTATGGTGGACAATTTTGTGGTAGAGACCAAAGACCCTAGAGTCTTGCAAGAGATTTCTGATCTTGATAGAGAATCCCAATTACTTGGAATCTCATTTTATGACATGTATTGTGTAGTACTGCAGGATGTCAAGGGACACCAAACACTGGTTGCAGAATTCAAAACATACATGAGCCTAAAGAAAGCAAAGTCTGTTTTTTAGTTTAAATGAGGGGTTTTCATCCCGTGAATAATCCATGGCGCGAACTAGAGTTGTCTGTGTTTCCCACAAAGAAGATGCTGATGGGGTAAGCTCTGCATCATTAATCAGAAAAGCGTTTGGTGGGGAAACAAAGCTAGTAGATTATCCTGGATTGATGAATGAGCTTGAAGCATTAAAAAATGATGAAAAACTAAAGACATTATTCATTTGTGACCTTGGACTGAGCAAATCAAATCAGGACCAGTTTGTAGAATTACTAAAGGCATTAAGAAAAAATAAAGTCTCCATTACATACATTGACCATCACGATATTGAAGATGCAATAAAAAAGAAGATCAAGGCTTTGAAAGTAAAACTGATTCATACGGTAAACGAGTGTACTACCGTACAGGTGTACAATGCATTCAAGACAAAACTGTCTGACTATGGTTCATTCTTGGCAGCATGTGCTGCAGTAACTGATTACATGGAAGACAGGCCCATTGGAGCTGCGCAACTACAACGATTTGATAGACAGTTTGTACTGTTGGAGGCTACTGTTCTTACATTTACAATTACAAGTCATCAAAAAGATCCTGAATTCCTATTGTATCTGGTAGATGAGCTAAGCGATTCCAAGTACCCACACCAAATAAACAACACATTTGAATTTGCAAGAATCCAGGCAGAAAGAATTTCTGGAGTCATACAAAAAGTCAAAGACAACATGAAGAAGATGAAAAATCTTTCCTACATGGAAGTGACAGATTCTGGTGCAAGCATGGCAGTAAACTTTGTCTTGGGATTATCAGGAAAAGAAGTTGGAGTGTCATACAAGTTACGAGAAGAACAAGGAATCTATGCAGTATCGGTCAGAGGTGCAAAATCATGCAAGGTACATCTTGGCAGAATTGTAAACCAATTGGCAACAGATCTTGGCGGTTCTGGTGGAGGACATGATAAGGCATGTGGTGCAGTCATTCCAAAAGAAAAGATTGGCTTGTTCTTGAAAAAGTTTAATTCAAAACTCAAATAGTCTCTGCAATCAAATCGATTTCTACTGCAGAATTCAAAGGCAGACTTGCAACTCCTAATGCAATTCTAGTATGTTTTCCCTTTTCTCCAAATATTTCAAAAAGAAGATCTGATGCGGCATTGATTATCTTTGGATGCTCGTAAAATTCTGGAGAACTGTTGACAAATCCTGAAACTCTCACAATCTTTGATACTTTGTCTAGTGTTCCAAGCTCTAGTTTTAGCTGGGCCAAGACATTTGTTATGCACAACTTGGCTGCCTTTTGAGCATCTTCAACAGAAATGCTTGTTGGTACCTGACCCTTGAATTGTACCTGTCCATCTTTTACTGGGATCTGTCCTGATACAAAGACCAAGTTTCCTGTTCTAACAACTGGAATGTACGAGCCTGCAGGCTTGGGTGGTGTTGGAAGGGTTATGCCAAGTGATTCTAGTTTTTCCTCAATCACGGTATTACTCTATTGCCTGCCTTGATTTTAATATTCATATATCATACTGGGTAAACTCCACTTGATGGACAAGACCAAACCTCATGGTCATGAGCTCAAAAAAGAACTTGATGTACTGATATCAAAAATTAGCGCATTGGAGGCAGCATCAACCGACCGTGAAAAAAAGTCTTTGATGGGTGTACTCAAAGTGCTTGCAGAAAACCAAAAACACTTTGTTGACGAGTTTGAGCATCTCAAAAAAGCACTAGATCTGATGATGGTACAGATCTTCAAAATGGATCAAGCCAAAAAGTAACCTAGTCTTGGATGTTCCATGTTCTCACAATAAAAGATTAAATTCAGCCCCCAATTGTTGGGAAACAAATGTCCCATTCTGCCGAGCCATCAGACAGCCCAAAACCTGTTGTAAAAGACAAGAATCCTCATAATTATAGAAAAGTCGGCTATTCACTGATTGTAATTTCTGTATCTCTGGTTCTCATAGGTTTGCTTATTTTATTCATAGGTGACAATTATCATTTCTCAGGTGATATCATGGCAAAACAAGAGATTGATTCCATGACTCCAAAGGCTGGTTATGACATTGTTGCATTTGATTACACTCAGCCAATTGGTGCCAAGCTCCAACTCTTGGGTCATACAAGTACATTGGATGATGCAAAAAAACTACGAGCTCAACATACTCCAGATTATAATGGTCAGAAAGGCCAAGTCCTAATCTTTGATACATCTATTGCAAATAATACGCAATCAATTTCTCTAGCCGAAGTCTATGCGATGACTCCTACGTCTGGATACAACGTAGTGTCTTTTAATACTATGATGCCTGTTGGTGCAAGACTTTCACCACAAACACTTGACGCAGTACTTGGTGCTGCAGTAAACGACTCTGCAAGATACAGTTCTGCAAATGTTGACAAGCAAATCGAAATACTCACTTTCACTTCATCATTTGAAGATAACCTACAGCAGATACTTGGTTCAAAATATGATCCTATGATGGCAACTGAAAACATCAACCAGATTAAATTAACTCCTGCAAAACTGATACCTCCGCCACCAGCTCCGGTAGTACCAGCTAATGTTACTGTTGTAACACCAATACCACAAAATGTAACAAGTGCTACAACTCTAGTTAATTCTACCATATCCACAAATGCTACTGAGAAACTAGCTATCAGTACCAGTATGAATCAGACAAATTCAACTAGTGAAAAATCAGGTATGCCAACAAACAATGCTGATCATGTTACAATAGCAGACCATGCATCTGTGTCTTCAAATCACACCTCTGTTAATAGTACCAAAACCGTATCTCTATCAGAAAATGTTACAGTCACTTCTTCGCCAAAATAAAACTTAGACTAGCTCATCATCAATTTCTTCAATAGGCTCTAAAAATTGTGAACACGTACAAGTCCTTACAAGACACTTGCCAAATTTTACAAGAGACTTGCTTTCTTCAGATGGTATGTGCGCATCACTTGTGTGATGACATCTCTTGCAATTCATAACTGAACCATTTTCTAGTTTTATTTAACTCTAGTTTCCTACTTGGACTATGCCTTTTGTGATTAGCCACTGGATGCTTTGCACAAACTCATTGTCTGTAGTTTGACCGTCTGCCCACATTGAGGTGCTGTGTTTTAGCCATGTGGGAATTGTCTGAGACGAACTGCTTCCTGATGTTTGGTGTGGGATCTGCATTATTCCGTTTGATATCAAATACTGGATTGCATTAGTGAATTCCGAATCTTGTACATCTCCTTGGGACCACATCTTTGCAGTGGTTTTAACCCATTTTGGTATTGATACATTACTTTTCATATTTTTCATTGCATCAGAATCTGAGCTTATCATATTGGTACTAGCCAACTTGTCTGTAAAGTCTACAATCTCTGGATTCCCACCAATTGTAATAATTTCAGAAGAATGCTCCTCTAACAAAATTCCTGTTTCAATATCGTATACAATTTTTGATGTGCTGTTTTCACTAGAGTGGAATGCAACCAGGGCAGTTCTTTTGAATCCGTTAAAGTCTGTCACAAGTTGTGTGACTGAAGGATCTGACTTGCTGTAATTGATTGGTGATGCCAAGACTTCAAGAAACGGTCTTACTGCATTGACATCTTGTGGACTGTGTGCAAAACCTGTTTTTAGATTTAGAATCATGGTAGTGTTTTGAACTCCACTCTTGTCATCTTGGCTTTGTACTAGATTGATGTTATTTGCATCAACCATGTTTCCAAAACTGTAGGTCTGGGAACTATTCATGTCTCTTAATGAAATATTATATTTTAGCATGTTACCAGGATGTGCACAAATGGTATTTGGCTGGCATGTATCTGCCTGCTGGGAAAATGCCGGTCCTGTATGTAAAGCGATACAGAATATGGAGATTACAAAAACAAGAAAAATGGCTTTAAATTTCATTACTTGAATTTGTCATCAAACCAAGTAAGATTATTGTTTCTGTTAAAGAGATCAATACAAATACTGTAATTTTCTTGTATGGTATATTGCCAAATAATCTGATTAAAGAATCAAGTCCTTACCTTTTACAGCATGCAGAAAACCCTGTCCAGTGGTATGCATGGGGTGAAGAGGCACTGGCCAAGGCAAAGCAAGAAAACAAGCCAATCTTTCTCAGTGTTGGATATAGTGCATGTCACTGGTGCCATGTTATGGCTCATGAATCATTTGAAAACGAAGAGATTGCCAAGGCAATGAATGATAATTTTGTCAATATCAAAGTGGACCGGGAAGAGCGACCTGATATTGATGATATCTATCAAAAGGTGTGTCAACTAAATACTGGTAGTGGAGGATGGCCCCTTAGCGTATTTTTGACACCTGATCAAAGGCCATTTTATGTTGGAACATATTTTCCACCACTTGACAACTATGGTAGGCCTGGATTTGGAAGTCTGGTGTTGCAGCTTGCACAAGCCTGGAAAGAAAAGCCTGGAAATGTAGAGCAAGCCGCTGAAAATTTTGTCAACACATTACAGAAAACAGAATCTATTGCACTTGATTCAAAACTAGAACGATCAATACTTGATGAAGCAGCCGTAAACTTGTTGTCAATTGCAGACATGACAAATGGGGGATTTGGACAAGCGCCCAAGTTTCCAAATGCATCAAATCTTTCATTTATGTTACGATACTCAAAATTGTCTGGAATTGCAAAGTTCCAAGACTTTGTCTTCAAGACATTATCTAAAATGGCAAACGGGGGATTGTACGATCAACTCGGTGGTGGATTTCATAGATATTCTACTGATTCAAGATGGCTTGTACCACATTTTGAAAAAATGCTCTATGATAATGCGTTGTTGCCTCCAGTTTATGCTGAAGCGTACCAAATTTCAAAAGACCCACGATATCTTGAGGTCATACGAGATACACTACGGTATGTCTTGGGACAAATGACATCTCCTGAAGGTGGATTTTATTCTGCAGAAGATGCAGATTCTGAAGGGGAAGAAGGAAAATTCTATGTATGGAAGAAAAAGGAAGTTCAAGAAATACTGGGAAAAGACTCTGACATATTTTGTTTGTACTATGATGTGACAGATGGCGGCAACTTTGAGGGGCATACCATACTGTACAACAGCATGAATTTGTCCTCAATAGCATTTCACTTTGGCAAGCCCGAATCTGAAATTATATCAATATTGAAACAATCTCGAGAGAAACTCTATGCAGCAAGGGCAAAACGAGTGCGTCCTGGTAGGGATGACAAGATAATGACAAGTTGGAATTCGCTCATGATTACCTCCTTTGTAAAAGGTTACCGGGTATCTGGAGATGAAGACTTTTTACATGCTGCTAAAAATGGCATAAAATTCATCGAAGAGAAACTGACAAAAAATGGAGAACTGCTTCATACACATAAAGATGGCCAGTCAAAGCTCAAGGCATATCTTGATGATTATGCATATTTTGTAAATGCACTACTTGACTACTTTGAGGTTGCACCTTCAAAAAAATACCTTGACCTTGCTACATATTATGCAAATTACTTGCTTGACCATTTCTGGGATGAAGACCACAAGAACTTTTTCTTTACTGCTGACAACCATGAGAAACTAATCATCAGAACAAAGAACATCTATGACTTGTCTTTACCGTCTGGAAACTCTGTTGCAGCTGGAGTAATGCTAAGGCTGTATCATCTAACACAAGAAAAAAAATACCTTGATGTATCAATCAAAGTAATGGAGTCTCTTGCAGTGATGGCTGCAGAAAATCCATTTGGATTTGGCCAGTTGTTAAATTCTGTATATGCATACTTGCAAAAGCCTGTAGAGATTACCATATTGAATACAATGAACTCTGATGTGAAAAATTATCTCTTGAAAAAATTCATACCAGAAGCAATCCTTGTCATGATTTCAAGAAAAGAAGATCTTGAAGACCTTCAAGGCTTGCAGTTTTTTGCAGGAAAAGAATACGATGGCACTAAAACCAAGGTCTATGTTTGCAGAGACTTTACATGTTCTTTACCTCTTGAGACCGTACCTGATATTGAAAAACTCGTCTAGATTTTTTTTATGTTAATTTCAAGTCTCTGGCCTACTGCAGGACTGCCCATTCTCTCATATCTTCGCTTTGGCATCGTAATTACGATTGATGTCTGGGCATAGCTCTTGATTGCAATCGTAGGCTGGGCTTGAAGTATTGCCTCGATAAATGGTGCAATCTGGTCCCTGAGTTCTGGGTCTAGTTTTTGGTTTATTGCATCAAGCATTAGCTGTTTTTGTGAGACAGGTTCTGTCTGGACATCTTCAACAAGTGTCAATTGGACTGTCTGGCCATTGTCAACTAACTGTTGGATTTGATACTGGACTAGCTCTGACATCAAGGTACCGTTGAAAATGTTTCAATTTAACTTTTCACAAATTGTATCATATTTTTGTGTCTAGGGTTTTCTACTGTTGAACTGAAATCATCTTGTTGTCTGTCAAGTATTGTAGTCCTGCGACAAACTCTTGGTCTGAGATTTGTCCTGATGCCCATAGACCCGCATTGTTTTTTACCCAGTTTGGAATGTGGTTTGAGTGACTAGAATCTGACTGGTTTTGCAAGATTATTTTATTGCTGATAAAATACTGTAATCCTTTAGCAAACTCATCATCAGATATTGAATTGCTTGCCCATTGCTTGGCATTGTCCTTTATCCATGTTGGAATCACTGTGTTATCTGTCTCCTGGTTTGCATCTTGGATCTTACTTGGAGTTCCTACTGTAAAACTTGTAAAATCAAAATCTCCTGTAATTGGATTTATCAGTTCTGCCAGATATTTTTCGTTATTCTGATACTTGCCGTCTAAATATATCGTAGAATTTGTTTTGGAGACACCAATATTTTCCATCATTGTATTATTGGAATCAATTACAATAATTTCTGCAAATGAGTTTTGGCCAAATGTATTTGTGTCAAGGTTTAACGTTATTTTTTCACCTGGCTGGTATGATTGCCTGCTTGCACTCAACTCGTAGACTCGCTGATATCCTGATGTTTGCTTTGCTTGATTGTCAAACCCACCGTTTCCGTATATTGATTTGATTTGTGCCAAGTCAAGTGATGTTATATCATAATGCTTTACACCAAGAACCGTAACGGTATCTATCATGATTGATGGCATGTCTTCTAATCCATTGATGATGCTGTGTAGCCTGTCATATGGTACAATATAGTGTCCTAGTCCAAACGAATGGCCCATTTCATGCCTGATTGTGGAATCAAGTTGCGTGCTTGTGGCAACCAATCCTGTATAGTATGGCTTGTCAACATAAGCATAGTATCCTTGGCCATTTTCAATCCACTCTGTCTTGACCCAGTTTGGTTGTATGTCTAGATAGTAAATCTCAATATTGGTCTTACCTGTCTCAAAATTCGGAATTGTTACTCCAGTTGCAATAAACCCATTTGGATTTTCCTGGGGTTGTGGCAAGTAGTGTATTGTGATGTCACACTTTGTATAGTCAAATCCGTTTTGTTGTCTCAGCGGAACTTTGACTAGGGTAATATTCCAAACAGGGTGTCTTCCCAGGCCCTCGTTTAGTTTTGTCTTCCAGTCAATTACTGCATATTCTGTTTCATCAAGCAACTGTTTTCCAACTGTGGGAAATTTGGCATTTGCCTGTGGTTCGATGGCGCAAATTGTTGGACCATGTTGAACCCTAATTGGCATTAAAAGAAATTGGCCTGCTGCAAAGACTGGTGATGCTTCTACTCCAAAAATAAGGATGAAAACTAGAACAATTGTGATAACGTTTAAAATTATTTTTTTCATGTAATGAATTAGACCTTGGCATCAAGTATGCTGCGTTTTATCTGGGCTGCCCTGACTTTGATCATCTGTGCAAATTCTTGAGTGTCTTCTAGCAACGGAGTTTGTTTCTGGTTCTGGTATGCTTGCAGAAAAGCAGAGTAGATGCAACCTGTTATGATTCCAAATGCATTTGCATTGACATCTTCTACCTCGTCAGAGTATGTCTTTGCCATCTGCTTGTAGGAGCCTGCCTCGCTGATGTAATAGTCAATTAGATTGTCAATGAATTTTCTTGTTGTCTGTGGAATCACAAACTAGATTTTCCTTGCATTGTTTATAATGTTTGATTTTCGGTCAAGGATCTGTTCTAAGTAGACAAGTTGCAAACTAAATTTGACCACATGTGTTTTTGAAGAGTTTGCTCTCAAGAGTCAATCATGCCAATTGAAGTTAATCGAGTAAACAAGGAATGCCCCAAGTGCAAAAATCCTACCATATTTAACACTGGAAAAGAGTATTTCTGTGGCAAGTGTCTTAGTACACTCAAAATAAATCAGGTAGCAGAGAAAGTCACTGCATAGTACGATGTGGACCATAGACCAAGAAGACGCTTATTTTAAGATCTACGATTCTCGCAAGACACTTGCAGGCTATTTTGCACCAGAATATGGTGATATCCAACCAGAAGACAAGGCAGAGCAAGTAATACAGGAGATGCTAAAAAACCACGATCCTGTAAAAGGCGGATATCTTATGCTACCTCTTGTCAAGTTTAATATTTTTGAAGATGGAAAAGAAATGAATCTGGCTTATCTTGAGCAGCAATTACAAGAAGTCTACACCAGAGTGATGGCCTGGAAAAACTTGGTGACAGAAAAAGAAATTGAGCATCATAAAATTTTGATATCTCATACGGACCACGACATGTTGAGTATAACACTTGGAATAATTTTTCCATCCCCTGTCCCACTTGAGAAAAAAGAAATTCTTGGTAACTTGGGCGGCATTTTAGATTTTGCCAATCAAAAAGGCTTATTGTGAGCCGCCAGTTTTTGCGCTTTCGTATGATTGGAGTGCATTCATTTCATACTGGAATGATTGTTGTAACTGCTGGTCTGACTTTGCTCTAGTTGTATTATCTCCTGATACAACCCAGTCTCTTAGAGTCTCATCACTTTGAATCTGTGTTTCAGTAGATAGTTTGAATAATTGCAATGACGGTCTGAATAAATCTGGAGCCTTTAGGTCCTCGTATCGTGGAAGTATATTTTTGACTACAAGTATGTGATCATCTGTAATCTTTAGCATTTGGTCTTTTGAAATCTGACCATTCTTGTATTGTGTGAGATGCTGATCAAAACTTTGGGTTTCATTTTTTAGGTCTGACTGGATCTGTGCTAGTTGGTCGCCAAATCTCTGGCCTGAAAGGCTTGTCTGATCAAGGTAATAGTTGACAAGTATAACGATAACCACTATTGCTATGCCTGAACCTATTGCTATTGGCATCAGTGGGATTTTACTTGGAGCCTTTTTTCGTCTCACGATAAAGCCAGAGTATAATCTGAAATAAATCTATTTGAAAACTAACTGTCTATTGATTCTCATTGAGTCGATGTACTTTTTTGTACCGTTTCCTTTTTCGTGATTATGAAACTTGAAACTCCAATTATGACAATTGCCGCAATTTCAAATACCAGCCAATCTATTCTTGGCAATTGAATTATTGTATTTACAAAAGGCGTTAAAATCGGAAATCCATATGGGCCATCAAAAATGTCATATGATATGTGGGTCAAAACACTTGTCCCAACTATGGTTCCCAAACGATAATCTTTTCTTGAAAACACCAACATCAGAACAACTGTTGCAATTATGGCAAATGTTATCGAGTGACTCATTCGTGGTATTCCTTCTATGTGTAACAAACCCACTAGATGATCAGAGTCTATCAACACTGCAAGCAGTCCCCCAAGCAGTATGTATCGCACTCGAAGTGTTACAAACGCTGCAACAGCACCCCAAATGAAATGCCCGCCAATTTCCTTTATGTTCAGACTACCATATTCTATTGGGTTTATCATGGTTATCTTGTCTGGAAGAATAATGCTTGTAAGTGAGAAAACGGCAGACAAAGAACAGTAAACAACAGATACTCCAATTACAAAATAGATGTCTTTTCTTTCTATCTTCAATTGTTTGTAAATAGGAAAGACCTGTCTAATTATGCGTTTAAAATCAATTACAAATGTGATAAATTGAAAAATTTGCCTGTTCTACTAGTCTATGTATTTTCCTTCTGGATCTGCTTTTAGCTCTATTATCATTATACTACCACTGATGTAGGAATCGTTTCTTGTAGTTCTTACCTTGCCAACTTCAATGTGGTATGGATACACGTCAACTACTATGGTTCCCACTTTAACATCTGATGGAGCATCTGTAATTTGGATATCTTCTTTTTTTACTCCATGGTCGACTAATTTCTTGATGCAATGATCAAGTAAAGGCTGTGGCAAACCATGATTTATTGCCCAAACTGTACCTTCGTATTCGATTTTATCCAACTAGATAACCCTCTGTTTACTAGTATAATTATCATACTCTAAGTGGATTATATTGCAAAACTGATAATCTTGACTAGTCGATCTGCTTATCACTGACTGGAAATACACAGGTGCTGGAGAAAATATTTTCTATTATATCATGACTGACTGCATGTTAAGCGTGTTAATTGACTCGAATTTTAAATTGCAGACTCTGTAATCCTCAATGTATTCGCAGAACTTGTCAATAATCTGTTTTTCACATTTTTTTCCCAATTCGTCTTTTGCAGTCAAAATCAAAAGGTTCCAGTTTCCAGTAACTGTTGCAGTCATTAAACAATTTGGCAAGTCTTTGACAAAATTGCATACCTGGTCTGTGAGATTTTCTGTAGATTTTGTTGCCTTGAATTTAAGATATAATGCCTCAAAATCCTCTACAACTGACTGGCGAATAATTGTCTCATAGCCTTTGATTATTTGCTTTTTCTCCAATCTCTCAATCCTGTATGCAACAGCCCTGTCCTGGATACTGTGTCCCTCATTTCGAAGCTTGATAGCTATCTGGCGTGCAGGAATTCTTGCATTTTCCATGAGCAACTCTAGTATCCTTCTATCGATGTCGTCAACTGCAGTCAAAAATGCGTCTGACATTTGATGATATCAAGCGCAAAAACACACTTGAATTTGTGCGGTAATAATTTGAACAAGCTAAGTTTAGCACGATTATATCATAATATTTTTTGAAATTATCTGACAGGAAAATATTTTATTGTGATTCTGAGGTTGTGGCTTTCAAAGTCATGGTACTCATCACTTGTGACAAGACACGTATCTTGTGTGATAATATCTGATCGAACTCTTGAGAATTTTTCGCCTGGATCTCCGCTATTACATCATATGCACCAAATGTGACATGGGCACTTTTTACCTGTGGTATTGTCTTGAGCTCTTCAATGATGTAATCTTCTGCACCTAGTTCGCAGTTGATTAGAATAAACCCTTTTTCCACTCCATTTTAATCCAATTTACGTTACTTAACTTTTTGGCTTTTTTCCAACATTGATTTCTATTTTGTCAAACTCTGAATCCTTGGGTCATAACATATTGGAAAATATGGCTTGAGGGTACCATTGCAGGATTCATTGATTGTATTCTGAGAGTCAAGGCACTCTGTCTGGTTCAAGATTTTACTAGAACACTTGTCCAGAACAGTCTGCAGCTTGCTGTTTATCTGTTCTATCTTTGATATTATGACAGAGTTTAGGCCCATGTTTGCTATCTGTTGTAGTCTATCGTCATTGCACGCAGGGGTGGTACCAGTGTGACACAGGCTCATTACCTGTCTTGCAGTGGTGGCACATATGGTAATAGAATCATTTCCGCTTGCCTTGGAACATGTGTCAATAAACGACAAGACCTGGTCCTGAAAATAATCTGGATTTGTAGTATAGTTGATGTCTTTTGAGATTATCATGTCAATTCGCGGGTCTTGGCAGGCCTGAACTGAGCCCAATTTTTCCATGGAACATTCTTGTTTTAGCTCCATCATTGTTGGCTGACATGATGAGATATCTGACTGGATGCACAGGTTGACTAGGTGTGCAATCGAACTGTTCAGCTCAGTTGATACTTCGGTCATTTGGTTCTGTGCAGAAATTATTTTAAAATCTACTGTATCTAAAAATTGGTCAATTCTAGAGTCTTTACAAATTTGCATATCAGAATAATCTGGTTTTTTGCATTGCTCCTTTAGCTGAGAAATTGATGCCTTGCAACTAGTTAGGCTGTCTAGTGTCTGAAACTGCATACAGTCATTTACAAGATTCAAGTTTTGTACATTGGACTGGGAAACTAGTTTTACAGATTCAGGTTTCTGGTTTTGTCCTGTCATATAGTAAAACCCAATGTCGCCTATGACTGCAATTGCAAAAACTGCTACTGCAATTGCTATTCCGTATGTTATCTTGCGCATATCATTCTGATTGTAATCATTAGGTATATTGCAATTTACTTTTCAGATGTGTCAATCTATAGGAATAAAACTTGGGACAAGTATGGATAAAACCTGACAGTTTCCACAAGCGCTGGTACAAAGGAATTTCCATGCATTTCATGTCATACCAACTGTTGCAAAGAGTATACGATATTTGTAAACGCACATGATGTTTACAGGCTTTCAGCAGGACTCGGATTGGCACCTGAGAGTTTTCTTGAGATTTATGGTGCAAAGGACTTTGATCTTGGAATCAAGGTAAAAGAAGGCTTGGTGGATCTTGTCTTGAAACAAAAAGATGGGGCCTGTACGTTTCTTGTGGGGTCTGGCGATATCTTTCGATGTACAGTAAATGAATTCAAACCCGGAGTGTGCAAGTCATACCCATTTCAGATGAAAAACGGAACACTGGTCCAGATGGATAGCAAACTGTGCCCTGTTGACTGGAATACAAAAGAATTCGAGTCCATGATGGCAATTCACCTCAAAAAAGATGAAGCGGAATGGAAGTTCTATGATGAACTTATCTTGGAATGGAACAAAAAACATTGGATAAAAAAACCACTGTCTACCTTTCTAAAATTTGCCATGGATAAAGTGGAACATTCCTTAAAATCATGATTAAGCCAACGAAGGGATTTGGACCCTCGACCTTCTGATTACAAGTCAGATGCTCTAGCCAGGCTGAGCTACGTTGGCATTAGGTTATGGACTTGGGAAGGTGGTTTAAAATGTTATCACACTCAAAGAAATGATCGAATCCTGTCTTGACTAAATGTCATGGTATGCATCCAACGAAATTTATATCCTGATCTGATGGTTTTGGTATTGGCAGACACAGAAATAAAATGTGATATTTGTGGAAGTATATTTGAAAATACAGACAAGTTACACCAGCATAAAAAAGAATCACACCAAGCAAAGTTTTCAAAAGAAAGACCTCAAGTTTCAAAATCCTCTAGATACAAGGCAACTGCAATTGCAGCTGTCATTGCAGTGGCAATCATAATGGTAGTGTATTTCTCTGATGACACCTCAAATCCTACTGGAACCGTACAAGGGGTATTGTGCCAACCAGTAGAGGCTACAGATTTTCATATTCATGCTCATCTTGACTTGATTGTTGATTCAAAATCTGTGACAATTCCAGCAGGAGTTGGAATCAAGCCAAATGAATGTCTCTATTGGGTGCACACTCATGATACATCTGGTGTCATACACATCGAGTCTCCAAAACAGGACACATTTACACTTGGTCAGTTCATCGAGGTCTGGGATAACACACCTGGCATTTCGTCAAAGTTTGAAGACCTTACACATGGTGGAAATAACATCAAGGTATTTGTAAATGGAACCGAAGTGCCCGGCAACTATTTTAATCTAAAATTATCTGCACATGATGAAATTGTGCTAGTGTCAGGAGATGTACCGCAGTCAGTTCCATCTTCTTATGAATTTGGCAGGCTGTGAGTTGTACCATGGCACAAAAAATCAACACATCGAAATTAAAGTCTGACACTGCTCTTGTCAAAAGCAAAAAGAGGTATTTTGTTGGAGATGCATGGCTAAATGATATTTCACTTAAACTAAAAATTAAAGGGGAAAAGGCATATCTTGCAAATTTCAATAACGGTGCAAGAACCAAGGTCCACTACCACCAAGGTGGACAGATTCTAGTTGTGACAAAAGGAAAAGGAATGCTTGTGATTTACAAAAAAGCCCACATACACAAAGATACTGTTCCGATAAGAAAACTCTCCCAGACAAGTCTTGGACAAGGTGATGTTGCCTTTATTCCAAAAAATACACTGCACTGGCATGGTGCTCTAAAGGGGACAAACTTTGCTCATATCGCACTTAACATATTTACAGAAAAAGCTAAAGAATCTGAGACAATCTGGTACGAGTCTGATTTTACATCATACGCCAAGAAAATAAAATAATTTTCTTATTGGTTAATTCCTGTTGCAACAAGTACAGTCCAAGGAAATACGATACTATCATCTTTCTCATATCTTGAGGCATTGTTTCTTGCATCATTTTTTATCTTCTCCATGACTGCATCCCCATGACCTTCTATCTTGGAGCGAATCGAATTTGCAGTAGAGCGCATATAGTCAGTCCAGTATTCATCAAAGGTTCCAGGCTTGTAGACAAAATCATATTTTGTAACTGTAATGTCTGAAAATCCACCGCTTGCCAATTCTGCTCTTAGAGAATCAGGATTGCCAAACCTGTGAACAGTGGGTGTTCCTTCTGGCCTGATGTCTGGAATGTGCTCCAAAATAGGTTTCATTATTGTACTAAAGTACGGCACATCTTCTGCAAGTCCATGCACTGCAACAGCAAGCATCCCGTTATGGTTGAGAATATTTCTGATTGACTCTAGTACTTTAACAGAATCTGGAAAAAACATCAACCCATACTGGCATGTGGCTTTATCAAACTTGAAACTAAACCCAATATTTTCTGCATCCATTTCAACAAAATTTGAATTCTGAAAAGAGATTGATTTT
This sequence comes from Nitrosotalea devaniterrae, assembly GCA_900065925.1. Taxonomy (GTDB): domain Archaea; phylum Thermoproteota; class Nitrososphaeria; order Nitrososphaerales; family Nitrosopumilaceae; genus Nitrosotalea; species Nitrosotalea devaniterrae. The sequence goes on from LN890280.1 coordinate 816,794, forward strand.
TTTGCAATGGAAAGTGCGGTCCTTGACAAATCAATTCCTACCAAGAGTCCTTGTGGTCCCAAAAACTGGGATATTTCCTTTGAAACAACTCCTGTACCGCATGCAACATCTAGCACTTTATCATCAGGCTTGATCTTTGCAAGTCTTACAACTTCTGCAGTTGACTTGAACGGTCCCACTTGCTGGTCTGCCCAGTTGTAATGATACTCATGCGCAACAGTATTCCAGTTTGCCTTGGAGGTTATCTTGTACTGGGTTGGATCAAAAACAGGTTTCATTTTCCAATATCTTTCTCAAAGCTTAAATTGATTATGAATGAACGCATTTTATGCCTTCCTTCAAAGTCAATGTAATAATTGAAAACAAGCCAGAAATTGTAGACCCAGAAGGTGATACCATCTTAAACGACCTAATCCTAAAAGACAAGAAAACCCATGTCAAAAAGGTGCGCTCTGCCAAGATGCTCAGGTTTGTAATTGATGCAAAAAATAAGGAATCTGCAGAAAAGGCAGTACTTGGCATATGCAATGAATTTAGAATATTCAATCCTCTTGTAAGTAAGGTATCAGTTGAGACGCTGACCTAACCGCTTTTTATCACTTTTCTATTAAGTGCAGTAACATCATCTAGTGCGCCCTCTATGAGCAGTTTACTTCTCAAGTATTTTGCCAAATCAGTCTCTGTTATGATTCCAACCAAGTTGTTGTTGTCCAAAACTAACAGTCTTCGCACATTCTTGTTTAGCATCTTTTGTACAGCATCCTCGATTTGTGTCATTGGCTCTACCCACCTAAAGTTGGCAGACATTATCTCAGATAATGGAACTTCGGTACTTTTTCTATCTGTAGTTGATACCTTGCGAGCAAGATCTCTTTCTGTTACTAGTCCAATTGGCTTGCCGTCTTGGACTACAACAAGTGAGCTTATTCCCTTTTCTGCAAAAAGCAATGCAACATCTTTTGCAGTCTTGTCGTGCTCTATTGTGATTACTGTTCTGACCATGATGTCACGAACTAGACCCATAGCTAGTACCACCGAATATTAGAATAAAAACGATTCCACTCTTTGAACCAAAAACAATATCTAATTTTGTTTACAATATTTTTCACAAACTAATTCTTGATCTTTTTTCTAAACTGGATATGAAAAATCACATCACGCCAAATCTTTGTATGGATTTCTCTTGCGGCGTTCCATCTCGATCAAGAGTTTGGTCATGGCAAGTCCTGCGATAAATCCACCAACATGTGCTGCAAATGCTATTGAAAGTGATGCAACAGAGCCTATGAATACGTAAAGCACTTGGATTGCAAGCCAGTAATATCCGCGAATGTCTCCAAGTGCTGCTGAAATTCCAAGAATGCCAGAAATTGCACCTGATGCTCCGATTAATACAGAATCTCCATTTCCGAGTAGAAATGATGCAATCACTCCATGAAACAGAGCACCACCCAGTCCTGCAAGAAGGTATATTGCAATAAATTTTGGCTTGCCAATTGACCTTTCTGCAAATCCGCCCATGTATGCTAGTGCAAACAGGTTGAATGCAATGTGGGCAATGCCTGCATGAATAAACATAGAGGTAAACAGTCTCACTATGCTGTCTCCTAGGTAGCCATCTTTGAACAGGCCGTTTGGGACAAACCCGTACTGGGAGATTATTGTATTCTGAGTGTTACTTAGTATACCATATGCAAAAACTAGGACATTTACAACAACTAGAGCTGTAGTAACTGGAGGTGGAATTCCTAACTTTAGCATTCTCTCTGAGAACAAATCACTGTAATAAAACGATAGGGCCCAGAGTACATCTAATCTAACATGTGATATTTCTGATCGCTTTACTAATAACGCGATCACCATATCTGGATAAAATCAATGTGATTCCAATTTAGTTTTTAAAAATTATTGCCGATTCAATTTAATATGTCTGAAAAGTAATGAAGACTGTGAAGGTTGCAGTAATAGTCTTTCCTGGGAGCAATTGCGATCGTGACATGCACCATGTACTAACTGATGTTTTTCATTTACAATCACAACTTGTCTGGCATACTGATGCATTGCCAAAAAATATCGACGCCATAGTTTTACCAGGTGGATTTTCTTATGGTGACAGGCTCAGAGCGGGAGTGATTGCAGCACACAGTCCTGTCATAAAAGATGTAAAAAAAATGGCTGAAAAGGGAATGCCAATTCTTGGAGTATGCAACGGTTTTCAGATACTAGTAGAATCAGGACTTTTACCAGGTGCATTACTCAAAAATACATCCTTGAATTTTATGTGCAAATGGACTGAAATCATAGTTCAAAACAACAAGACTCCATTTACTAACAAGCTAAAACTTGGCCAGAAAATTCCAATTGCAATTGCAAATGGTGAAGGAAGATACTATGCAGACAAAAAAACCCTGGAATTATTAAAGAAAAATAATCAGATTGTCTTTACTTATGGAGAAGAAGTAAACGGCGCATCACTTGGAATTGCTGGTATCTCAAACAAGCAAGGAAATGTTGTCGGCATGATGCCACACCCTGAAAGGTCTGCAGAGCAAATCATCAACCCCAATAATGCAAAGCCCGCATCGCTAATTTTTGAGTCTTTACTGAATACATTGGGCGTAACAGCATGAGTCTTACTCCTCAGGAGTCAGAATATCTTGAAAACAAGATAGGCAGAAAGCCAAATCCTTTGGAGTTGCAGATTGTTGCAGCCGAGTGGTCAGAGCACTGCTCCTACAAGTCTTCAAAAAAACATCTCAGAATCTTGCCAAAAGAAGGAAAGCGAGTGATATCTGGTCCTGGTTATGATTCTGGAGTTCTTGATGTGGGAGATGGTTATGTTGTAACAGTACACATTGAAAGCCACAACCATCCGTCTGCAGTAGAACCATACGGCGGTGCTGCAACTGGTGTCGGTGGTGTCATCCGAGATATTTTATCAGCTGGTACTAGACCTATTGCAATTTTAGATGGACTGCGATTTGGGAATATAGAAAAAGATAATCATGCCATGTGGCTTTTCAAAAACGCAGTACGTGGAATTGCAGACTATGGTAACTGTCTTGGTATTCCTACCATTGGTGGAGAGATAGAGTTTGACAAGTGTTTTACAAACTATGCCCTAGTTGATGTTGCATCAATAGGGTTTGGGAAAAAAGAGAATCTGATAAAAAATAAAGCAGAAAAGGGAGATTATGTTGTTTTAATTGGCGGTTCTACTGGTCGCGACGGAATTGGAGGTTCACAATTTGCCTCTGACAAACTAGAGGCAGAAAATCGTTCTGCAGTGCAAATTCCTGATCCATTTATTGAAAAATTGGTAATCGAAGTAATACTAGAGGCACGAAACCAAAAATGCATCAAGGCAATGAAGGATTTGGGAGGCGGAGGATTATCATGTGCCATATCTGAGACTGCTGATGCACTAGGAGTTGGAATTGAACTTGACTTGTCACTTGTCCACAAGAGGGAGCAGAACATGTCTCCTTCAGAGCTAATGGTATCTGAATCACAAGAAAGAATGCTTGTTATCACTGATCTGAAAAAACTTGTTTCACTAAAGAAAATATGTGAAAAATTCCGAGTTCCGTATTCTGTAATTGGGCGAGTAAAAGAAGACAAACTAATGAAAGTAAAACTTGACAAAAGTACCATTGCAAACCTTCCAAGTCAGATAGTTGCAAACGCACCGCTACTTGACAGACCTTCATCTTTACCAAAATATCTAAAAAATATTGAAAAAATAAAAAAACCAAAAACGCCCCAGGACCTTTCCAAGACCCTTTTGAGGATGCTTTCTAACCCTAACATTGCAAGTAAACATTGGGTATACACCCAGTATGACCATGAGGTAGGAATACGAACCGTGGTCAAACCAGGTAGTGATGGTTCAGTTCTCAGGCTTGACAATGGCAAATTCTTGGCTGCAAAAATTGACGGAAATTCAAAACATTGCTATGTCAACCCGCGAGATGGTGTAATGGGATGCTTTGACGAAGCCTGTAGAAATGTAATCTGCACTGGAGCAAAACCAATTGGAATGGTTGACCATTTACAGTTTGGAAATCCAGAGGATCCTGAAATATTTTGGACATTCAAAGAGTCAGTCCAGGCAATTACTGATTATGCAAAGTATTTCCAAATTCCATGTGTGGGAGGAAAGGTCAGCTTGTACAATGAAACAGACAAGGGTCCAATCAAGCCTACTCCATTAATTGGAGTACTGGGTCTAATTGAGAAAAAACCGCTGGTATCGCAGAAAATTGAAAACGGTGACTTGGTCATCATTGTTGGGACAACAAAAGATGAGCTTGGCGGCTCAGAATATTATGAATATGTCCACAATGTAACTGGCGGCAAGTGCCCTTCAGTTGACATGAAAACATCAAAGAAAATTCAAGATGCCGTACTAGATTTAATACAAAGTTGTACCATTAAAGTTGCACATGATTGCTCAAAAGGTGGACTGGGTATTGCAGTGTCAAAACTGTGTATTACAAATGATATCGGATGTACAATATCTCTTGAAAAAATTCCTTCAGAAAAATTATCTCATGATGAATTGTTGTTCTCTGAATCACATTCAAGATTTTTGCTTGTAATAAAACCACAAGACGAAAATAAAGTCATGGCACTTCTTGCAAAAAGTGCAGTGCAGCATGCACGTGCTGGTGTGTTTTCAGGAAAAGATATCGTATTTCAACAAAAGACAAGCGCAATAGTTCGAGTAAGGGTTGATAAAGCACAAGAAAAATGGTTAAACTCGTTGGGGGCACTGGTGACACATGGTTAAGGTCAAGGAAAACTGTGGTGTAGTTGGAATATTCAGCCTAGATGGCGCAAATGTCATTCCTATGGTAATTGATGCATTACGTGCACTCCAGCATAGGGGCCAAGAAGCATGGGGTGTAGCCGTGCCAAAAAAACAACCATACAAGCAACTAGGACTGGTATCTTCTGCAGTATCCGAGTTTGACAAGGTAACACGCGAATACGAATCTCCTTCAGCAATAGGACATGTAAGATATTCTACAATGGGTAAAAGCAATCTGGAAAATGCCCAGCCGCTCAAAGTAAAGGATCTCTGCGTTGCCCATAATGGTACAATATCAAATGTCGAGGAACTTACAGGAATGGTTGGTGGATGCACCTTTACTCCTCAAAATGTAAGTGACACCCTGATTGCAGCACAAAGGCTTGTTTCACTGATGGCAGATAACGGAAAGCTTGGAAATGCATTATCAATTTTAAAAAATGAGATGGTTGGCTCGTTTTGTTTTACATTTGTATCTGATGATAACGCAGTCTATGCAGCACGGGATCCAAAAGGATTCAGACCAATGGTACTAGGTTACAGAAAAGACAACAACACGTACATCGTAGCTTCTGAATCATCTGCACTTTCTGCAGTAGGGGCACAGCTTGTAAGGGATGTAAAACCTGGAGAGCTAATCAAAATTAGCAAGGCAGGATTAGAGTCTGAAATGTTTGCACAGGATACAAAACCCGCACATTGTTCTTTTGAATTTACTTATTTTGCACATCCATCAAGTGTTATGGAAGGCTCTAACATTTACTTGGCAAGAAAAAGAATTGGACAGTTCCTTGCAAGAAAGTTTGCAATAAAAGATGCAGACATTGTAATTCCAGTTCCAGACTCTGCAAGACCTGCCGCACTGGGATATGCACAGGAACTTGGTGTGCCATTTGAAGAAGGGCTACTAAAAGATAGATACAGCAGAAAAGGACCACTGCGCAGCTTCATTGAACCTCACCAGGCAGACAGGGTGGAGATTAACCGCTGGATAATTCCAATCACACAGGTAATTTCAGGAAAACATGTAGTTGTAGTAGACGACAGCCTTGTTCGAGGTACCAGTTCCAAGGCAATCATAAAAGCTCTGAGAAGATCAGGTGCAAGAAAAATAAGCATGGTGATAACATTTCCACAAATTCAATACCCGTGCTATGCTGGAATTGACTTTCCATCACAAGATGAACTTGTCACATACATGGGTGATGGTAAGAAATACTCTGAAGACGAGATTACAGAAAAAGTACGACAACTAATTGGCGCTGACTTTCTTGGGTACAATGATGCCAAGAATCTTGCAGATGCAGTTGGCATGGATTATGATTCCATGTGCTTTACTTGTTCTAGTGGAGATTATTCCACATTGGGAATAAAGCCTATGTTTAAAACCCGGGCCGAAATCAAGGGTGAATAACATGGAACTTGCATTTGTACTGGTAAAAAGCAAAATGGGACATGAAATGGATGTCATGAACGATATTTTAAAAATTGACGGCGTAAAAGAGGCAACAGGAACGTTTGGCCAGTATGACATATTTGTCAAAGTCCAGGCTCCAACAAGAGTAGAACTAGACAAAGTCATAACAAAAAAAATCCGTACAGTGTCAAATGTACTTTCAACCACTACATTACCAGCACTTCCTGGCAAAAATACCGTATAGGCAAAAACTGCAAATCCTGACCTGCCTATTTTTATGGTACAAATCATGAATTGTATATCAGTTTAAATCCAAGCCTGTTCAATGACCGCCTGTTTGAAGTTTTTACGCTCAGGAAAGGTAAAAGACATTTACGAGCTTCCAGACGGGGATATCTTGTTTCATTTCTCAGACAGGGTATCTGCATTTGATGTAAAATTTCCAACTCCTATTCCAAGAAAAGGAGAGGTGCTGTGCAGATTTGCAGAATTTTGGTTTAAAAAATTGCCAATCAAAAACCACTATGTCAGAACAGAGGGAAAAGACCGGATTGTAGTAAAAAAGATGAAAATGATCCCAATTGAATGTGTAGTGCGCGGATATTTCTATGGCAGTTTGGTTCAAAGGTGGAAAGACGGGCAAGTTACATTGCCAGAAGGCTCGCAAACACAACTTGCAGCAAAACTACCAACACCAATCTTTGATCCTACTACAAAATCTGAAACCCATGATATTGCAATATCAAAAAAAGATGCACTTGAAAGAAATCTTGTAACCCAAAACGAGTACGAGTGGCTAGAAAAAACATCTCTTGAAATTTATCATCAAATGTATCAGGCTGCAGATGCCGCAGGATTTGTGCTGGCTGACTTGAAGCTAGAATTTGGCAAGATTGGGGATGAAATTGTACTTGGTGATTCCATTGGTCCTGATGAATACAGGCTGTGGCCAAAGGACTCTTACCAAGTGGGAAAGATTCAGGAAAGCTTTGACAAGCAACTGTTGCGTGACTGGCTTGCAGCAAACGGATACCAAAAAAAGTTTGAAGATGATAGAAACGCAGGAAAAGAACCTGTTGCACCACAGTTGTCTGATGCGTTGTGCAATGAATTGTCATCAAGATACATCACTGCATACGAAAAGATAACTCAAACCAAGTTTTAACTCGAATTTCTAATTTGATGCCCTAGTACATTTGCCACCACTGCTACCCATTTGACCCCCCAGGTCCGCCAAGTTTTCCAGATTTTTTATTTTTTTGAAATTTTTAGTATTTTTTGTACAGGTATGATATTGATTGTAGTGGTACTAGATTGATAACACTGTTACTGGTTTGATTCAAGTGCTATCATTTCTGTTGTTATGTATGATACAATATAGTATCATATTTGGATAAATTGATGTGGCATGACCAAACTTGGAGCATAAAAAAAAATTACGTATTGGACAAAAAAATATGATCTCTTGATCTTTTAGGAGAACTAGAAAAGTGAAGTCATAAAATGTCTACATTGCTCCAAAAAGAAATTAAAATAAGCAAAATACTTAGCACAAACGCAGACCAAGCAAAAGCCCTTGATGATACTGCCAGAATAAAAATTCTACAAATCTTGTACCACAAACAACTTGCAACAGAACAAATTGTTGACGAGCTAAACAAAATGGGATACAAAAAAGCAACCACTACAATTCGACATCATATTGATGTTTTAAAAAATGCAGGACTGATTGAAATTGTAAAGATGGAAGAAGTTCGAGGTGCCGTCATGAAATATTATGGAACTTCAGTTAGAGTAATGGGGACAAAACTTCCAGCAAACTTTGAAGCTGACTTTTCAAAAACAATTGCAGACACTTCAGTCAAACTGGAAAAAGTAATAAAAAATATCATAGAAAGTTCAGGTTCTAAAATCAAGAAAAAAAGTTCCAAGAATGCATCTTCTGAATCAAATTATGAAGAGCACATCATGATGGAAATTGTAAACCGTGCAATGACCAAAGTGTTTGAAAACAATGGACAGTTGATTTTACAAAAGTAAAATCACTTTACTTCTATTCTAAAAATTCCACGGGCCTTGGGATTTTGCAAGGCCTTGATTATCTGAGGTGGGATGGAATCTGATGCCGCATCACATCCAATTGATAGTGTTCTGGGACATGTGAAATTGCTTTTCCTAATTACAATATCGTGTGGATTTTTCAGCGTAAGTTTCTCACTGCCATGACCTGTTATCTTGAACGTCATATCTCCAACTAGTATTGTACATGTGATCTCTGACTCTGGTTTTTGCAACAATGTTTTCATTTCATCTGGAATTCCAAGACAACCACATGAAGCTCCAACTCCGATGATACAATCTCCATTTACTGTAAGATCTGGATCAGTTGTTATCTCAATTGATTTTGGATGAAGTGATCTGACATTTTCATGACCATGAAATGAGATCTCAAAACGCACAATTTCGAGTTGTATAAACTTAAATTAAACCTTCAAAGGATGAATTTTGAAATGCTACCAGCCGCAGCAGGTTATGATAGAGCAATTACAGTCTTTTCTCCTGATGGCAGACTTTACCAAGTAGAATATGCTATAGAGACAGTAAGACGTGGTACTCTAGCAATTGGTATCAAAAGCAAGGATGGAATCATACTTGCAGTAGAAGAAAAACCACGAAAATTACAAAATTCTGATATTACACAAAAAATATTCCAAGTAGACGATCACATTGGAGTTGCAGCAGCAGGTTACATTCCAGATGCAAGATCTCAAGTAGACAATGCAAGATTCTTTTCACAAAGTAACCGAATGATATACGACGAGCCAATCGAAGTAGAGGCAGTAGCAAAACACTTGGCAGACCAAGCACAACAATATACACAATATGCCGGTGTAAGACCATTTGGTGTTGCACTGATTATAGCAGGAATTGACAAAAGTGGCAGTACCATATACCTGACTGACCCAAGTGGAACATACATCTCATATGATGCAGTTGCAATTGGTGCAGGCGCAGACCAAGTCACAGAATTCCTAGAAAAGAATTACAAAAAGGACATGTCAGTAGAAGATGCAGCAGCAATGGCAATCGAATCAATCTATCTTGTTAGCGAAGAAAAGGATGGCACAAAACACATCAAGATGGCACAAATCCCAATTGCAACAAAGCAATTGACAAGAACAAGCGAGAAAGATATTGAACAATTTGCAGTCAAGGCAAAAGACAATATCGCCAAGAGACCAAAGTAGCATCTCATATTTTATAGCGCTACAATATCAGGACATACATTGAAAATTTCAATAGCTATTCCAGATTCATCGTTATCTGAAGAGCCAACTCCGCTTGACAAGGCAATGAAGATATCTCAGATTGCAAGGGCATGCTCAATATTTCGTGTAAATACAATTCACATTTACAAAGAATCAAGCGGATCAGACAGAGACAGATCGCTTCTTCGAAATCTTTTACGTTATCTTGAAACACCACAGTATCTGCGCAAAATACTTTATCCAATAAGTGACGAGTTTCAATTTGCAGGCAGCCTAAGCCCGCTCAAGATTCCATCACACGTACAGACATCCGATCCAAAAAAGATCAAGGCAGGTGATGTACGAGATGGAGTTGTGGTACAATACAAAGGAAAAAAGTTTGTAAATGTTGGCTTTGAACAACTAATTCCATTTTACAGCAAGGACGAAGACGGAAAAAGAATTTTGGTAAAATTCAAGGAAGGATATCCTGCTTTGGTTGTAAAACAAATAGAAAAAGAAGAGATCTCACAATATTGGGGATATGATGTCAAAGAAGTCTCAAATCTTGGAACATTTCTTGCCACTTGGGGCTTGCCAATCATACTTGCATCAAGAAAAGGCAAGCCAATTCACAAGACACAAAAATATTTTGACGAGATCGCACGCGAACACGTCCTAATTGTCTTTGGCTCCCCAAAAAAAGGAGTCTATGAGATCCTGGGAAAAAATATTGGAAACATTCCACGATCTAGCATATTGAATTTCTTTTCAGACCAGGCAACAGAAACAGTCCGACTAGAAGAGGCAATTCTTGGCACTTTGGCAGTTTTGAACACTTTGACTCGAAACTAGTTTTAATGTGGGATCTTTTGGGTGACAAGATAATTGGATAAAAAAGAACTAGACAAAAAGAAATTTTTACTTTTTGCAATGATTGCAGGTGTTGCAAGTATTATCATAGGTGGCATATTTGCAGTAACCAACCTAATGCATTTGTGGCACTAGATCTATTGAAAAATAAAAACTTGCTGTTCTCTAATTATAGACTTATAATGGGCTTTTCGACAATTTCGTTTAACAATGGGTCATAGGAAGCATAGTCAGCCGAGGAGGGGAAGCCTTGCATATTTGCCAAGGGGTAGAGCGAAGAGCATGGAAGCCCGAATACGAACTTGGCCTGATGTAAAAACAGATCAACCAAAACTTCTCGGTTATGCCGGTTTCAAAGCTGCATGCATGAGAATTGCAAGCATTGACGATCGTGAAAAGACTCCAAACTTTGGAAAACAGCTTGTCGGACTTGGCACAGTTGTAGTTACTCCACCAATGTCAATAATTGGAATCAGGGGTTACTCTAGGGATAGATACGGAATTGATTCAACTTTTGATGTTTATGCTAAAGATTTACCAAAAGAACTTTCAAGACTTTTCAAAACAAAGCTAGATGAAAAAGCAATTGATAAAGCAGAAAAATCTCTTTCTTACATTGATGAACTTTTTGCAATTGCAGCAATTCTTCCACGCAAAGCAGGACTTGAACAAAAGAAACCATATGTGTTTGAAGTTGCAGTAAAAGGCGGAGATATTCCAAAACAATTTGCATTCTTAAAAGATCTTATGGGAAAAGAAGTAAAAATTGATCAAGTATTCCAAAAAGGTGTTGAAGTTGATGTTGCAGCAATTACAAAAGGAAAAGGTATCGAAGGTCCAATCACAAGATGGGGTGTCAAGAAGAAACAACACAAGTCAAGAAAAAGTGTCAGAGCTCTTGGTACACTAGGTCCAATCAGTCCTGCAACAATCATGTACACTGTCCCAAGAGCAGGACAAAGAGGATTCCATCAAAGAACACAATACAACAGCAGAATAATGATAGTAAGCAATACTGCAAATGAAGAATTAAAAATTAATCCAGCAGGTGGTTACAAACACTTTGGTCTAGTTCAAGGCGATTACATTGTAATACGCGGTTCAATTCCAGGAACTTATCGAAGACTAGTAAAACTTCGTGCTCCTGTCAGACCAAAATTGTCAAAGGTTACACAACCAAAAATACTAGAGGTAATGATTAACAAATGAAAGTTCCAGTCTTTACAACAACGGGTACAAGCGATGGCGATATTGAATTGCCTCTAGTATTTTCAACTCCTGTTAGAAATGAATTAATCCACAAGGCATACATCCACTTGGAATCTCACGCTTTCCAAAGACAGGGTAGATATCCAAACGCAGGTATGGACGTAGTTGCAGAATCAAACAGCCCTCCAACAGGTCATCACCAAGCAAGAGTTGCAAGAATGGCAGGTGGTGGAGGTGGAAGACAAGGCCAGGCCGGTGGAGTTGCAATGACACGTAAAGGTAGACAGGCACATCCTCCAACATCCGAGCGAGTCATACACAAAATGCTAAACAAGAAAGAAAACCGTCTTGCTTTATGTTCTGCATTGGCAGCAACAACATCATCTACATTGGTAAAACTTAGAGGCCATAAAGTAGACAAGATTGCATCATTTCCAGTTGTAGTATCAGATCAGATTGAATCAATACACAAATCAAAAGAATTGGCTAAAGTTTTCGACTCGTTGAATTTATCACAAGACATTGAAAGACTACGAAGCAGACTAAAGGGTCGCTCTGGAAAACCTCTCCTCAGAGGCAGAATGACAAAGGTCGGAAAAAGTATCTTGCTTGTAGTAAAAGATTCCAAGAATTTGTCCAAGGCAGCTCATTCCCTTTTAGGAGTGGATGTGGTTGATGCAAAAAACCTCAGCGTTTTAGACTTGGCTCCAGGTGCAATGCCAATAAGATTAACAGTATTTACAAAAGGTGCAATCGAAGAGATTTCAAAAATAAAATCTCCACACCTTGAAATCATGGTGACTACAAAATGAATATTGAAGAAGCAAGCCACATAATACTAAAGCCGTACATTACTGAAAAGACATTTGCACTAGTTGAAAACCAAAGTAGAATCTGCTTTTTGGTAAGAGAAGAAGCAACCAAGCCAAAGATTATGGAAGCAATAAAACTTCTCTACAAAGAAGATCCAATAGGACTTAACATATGCAGAACCGTATACGGAAAGAAAGCGTTTGTAAAATTCCAGACAGTTGAAAAGGCAAGAGACTTGGCTACAAAGATAGGAATGCTATAATATGGTCAAACTTGAATCAACTAAAGTAATGGTGAGCATAAATGGTTAAAGAGTACAAGTATAGAGGACTGGCACTAGAAGAAATGCAAGGTCTTTCATTAGAAAAACTCTTTGAACTCTTGCCATCCAGAGCACGACGATCACTTACAAGGGGAATTACAGACGGTAAAAGAAAACTTTTAGAAGAAGTCAAATCTGCCAAGGCCGGAAAAACAAGCGGACAAATCAAGACTCACCTAAGAGATGTCATAATTTTGCCTTACTTTGTAGGATTGACAATTCATGTTTATTCAGGAAAAGAATTCTTGCCAGTTACAATCAGACAGGAAATGGTTGGACACTATCTCGGAGAATTTGTGCGAACCAACAAGAGAGTTATTCACGGTGCACCTGGTGTAGGAGCATCAAGGTCTAGCTTGTACGTACCATTAAAGTGATATCTATGCATTTTAGCTACGCTTTCCAAAATTATGATAAGACAAGACACGTCAGAGCTGCATTACGAGAAAAGACAATATCACACAAGCACGCAAGAGAAATTGCACATGCAATAAAGGGTAAGTCTATTGAATCTGCAAGAAGTTATTTACAATCTGTCACTAATTTAGAACGCGCAGTTCCATTCAAAAGATACAACAATGAAGTAGGCCACAAGTCAGACACTGGTGTAATGGCCGGAAGATATCCAGAAAAAGCAGCATCTGAATTTCTCAGATTGCTTGATAATTTAGAATCAAACGCAGAATATCGCGGAATGGATCTTGACAGATTAAAAATAGTTAATGCAACAGTACACAAGGGAAGAAAACTCGAACGATTCACACCACGTGCAATGGGACGAGCATCACCTAAAGTGGATATTCTTACACATGTAGAGCTAGTAGCTCAGGAACTATAGTCATGTCTTCAGTAAAGAACGTAATCAATGATAGTTACAAATTGATGCTCTTGAAAGATTATCTAAGAGAAGCAATCAAAGAAGCAGGTTTTTCAGAAGTTGATATTCAAAAAACTCCAACCGGAACCAGAGTAGGATTACATGTCACAAGACCTGGAATCGTAATTGGAAGAAAAGGAAGTGGAATCCGAGATCTTACCAAAGTTCTTGAAACAGACTTTGGACTAAAGAATCCGCAAATCTCAGTAATTGAAATCACAAAACCAGAACTTGAACCAAGTGTAATGTGCAACAGAATGTCACAACACTTGGCAAGAGGTACAGCATTCAGACGTGCAGTCATGTGGACCATGCAGACAATCATGGAAGCAGGTGCAATGGGTGTACAAATTACAACTTCAGGTAAACTCAGAGGTGACCGTTCTAGTTTTGAAAAGCACAGCAAAGGTGTACTTCCAAGAGCAGGACACCAAGCAACCGTTATAGTTTCAGAAGATATCGTACACGTCCAGACAAAAATGGGTCTTATCGGAGTTCGAATCAGAATTGCAAGAAAAGAGCGATTCATACCAGAATTTGAATTAAAGGTAGTAAAGAAAGATGCAAAACCAAAGGTTGAGGAAATTCCACAAGAGATAGAAATTGTAGAAGAAGCACAAATTGACCCAACCAAGCCACGCACTGAAAGTGAAGTAATTGAATTGGAAGAAAAATTGATTGAAACTGTAGAAACATTCGAAGAAGTAGAAGAGGAGCTCAAGTAATGGCCCGCATAAAGATGAAAACAGTTCGAGAATTCAATGAAACTGATCTCAAAGACAGACTTGGACAATTGCGTTCTGAATTGACAAAATTAAAGATTGAAGCATCAAAAGGAACTCTAAGAAAAGACAGTGGAAAAGTAAAGCCTCTTCGAAGAGATATCGCAAGAGTATTAACTAGACTAAATGAGATGAAAACCAAATGATTACAATTGAAAATATTACACGTCATGAGTTAATTGGACTTGAAACATCTATTGTACAATCTAGCAATTTACAGGTAATTGGTTTGAGCGGAAAAATAATTGATGAAACAAAATCCATGTTTTCAATTCAAACCAGCACTGGTGTAAAACTAATGCCAAAATCAAATTCCACTTGGCAATTTACTATCAATGGTGCAACTGCTATTGTAGATGGAAAAACAATTGCAAAAAGATCTTATGAAAGAATGGGAGTAAAAGCATGACCAAAAATATCGGACTTTCAGTCAAGGCACCAAAGACAGAGTGTGATGATGACTTGTGTCCATTCCACGGTATTCTAAGTATCAGGGGTAAACTTGTTCAAGGCAAAGTAGTCAGTGCAAAAGCACCAAAGACAGTTGTGGTACAACAAGAATTTCCAAGATTAGATATCAAATACAAGAGATATGCACGTAGCCAAAGCAAGTTGCACGCACACAGACCTCAGTGTATTGATGTAAAAGAAGGCGATGTTGTTCTTACTGCTGAATGCAGACCACTCTCAAAGAGTGTATCTTTTGTTGTAGTTGAGGTAGTATCCTAATGGGCGCAACAAAAAGTCGTGCAGTATCTGCAAAAGGAGTTCAAGAATTCCGTCCATATGTTACAAGAGCACTTCCATTGGGAGCTCAAGTAGTATGTGCAGATAATACTGGTGCAAAGATTTTAGAAATTGTGATGGTTCAAAAAACAAAGACTAGAGTTGCTCGTTATCCAGCGGCAGCAGTTGGAGACTTTTGCAACGTTGTAGTAAAAAAGGGGCCTGGTGAACTAAGAGGACAGATATTTGGTGCAGTTATTGTTAGACAAAAATATGCCGTAAGAAGATTAAGCGGAGTACGAGTAACATTTGAAGATAATGCAGCTGTTCTTGTAACACCTGAAGGTGAAATCAAGGGTACTGAAATCAAGGGACCAGTAGCAGTAGAGGCAGCAGAAAAATATCCAAGAATTGCAAACTTGGCATCGATGGTGGTATAAAAAATGAAACCGACAACAATCCGAAAAAGAATGCTTTACACTGCTTCAGCACACCTACTTAGCAAACAATTAGGTTCACATCTTGCTAAAGATCTTAAAGAAAAATATCATTGCAAAAGCTTGCGTGTTGTAGAAGGCGACAGCGTCAAGGTATTGCGAGGCGAGTTCAAGGGAATTGAGGGTAAAGTTACCAAAGTATCTACTGAAAAAAGAGGAATTGCCATAGAAGGTATCAAGCGTGAAAAACTCAAAGGCGGAAATGTTGACATTTACATTCATCCATCAAACGTAATCATCACTTCATTGAATCTTGAAGACAAGTGGAGACAAAACAGACTAGAAGGACAAAGACCAAAGCCTGCAAAAAGTGCTCCAGCTGAAACTAAAGAAGCAAAACCAAAAGAGGTAAAACCAAAAGAACAAAAAGAGGTTAGCAAGGAAAAACCAAAGGAAGCAAAAAAGGAAGTAAAAGTAGATGATAAAAAAGACAAATCTAAAACTGAAAAAAAGGGGACTAAGTAATGGTTAGCATTTCTGGCAGTAAAAAACTAAAAAGACAAATGGCTCCACTTTTCTGGGGAATTACTAGAAAAGACAAGAGGTTTGTAGTTACAGTCAAGCCGGGTGGTCATAAAAAAGATGTATCAATCCCAACTGCAGTATTTATCAGAGACACACTAAAACTTGCAACTTCACTTAGAGAAGCAAAATCTGTAATCTATGGTGGTAAAGTCAAAGTAGATGGTGTTGTAAGAAACTCACTTCATCATGGAATTGGTTTAATGGATGTAGTAGAACTAGATGGAGTTCCAGACATTTACAGACTTGTTCCAAAAGATTTGACTGTGTTAAAACCAATCAAGATTAATTCTTCTGAAAAATCAAAGAAATTACTCAAAGTAACCAAAAAAGTAACAATCGCAGGCAAGAAAACTCAACTTGGATTCCATGATGGAAGAACACTAATTTCTGACACCAAGGTAAGTGTAGGAGATACATGTGTAGTTGAAGTGCCTGGAACAAAAATTCTAGATGTTATACCTCTTGAAAAAGGAGTACAAGTTATGATCACAAGTGGAGTAAACGCAGGACGTATGGGTAAACTCATAGAACTAAAATCAGGAACATTCATCTTGCCAAAAAGAGCAGATGTTGACTTGGGCGAAAGACAAATTGAAATTCCAGCAAATCTGGTAATGGCAGTAGGAAAAGACAAACCTGTCATACAAATTCAGTGATAGATATGGCACAACAAACAGAATCTCCAATGAAGAAAATTTCCGTTGCCAAAGTAGTTTTGAACATGGGTGTAGGTAAATCTGGTGAACCAATTGAAAAAGCAAAACGTGCACTAAAGCACATTTCAGGTCAACAACCATCTCCAAGATATGCAAAAGCCACTCAACGTGACTGGGGAGTACACAAGGGAGAACCAATCGGTGTTGCAGTTACACTAAGAAATGAACCAGCGATTGCACTAATCAAAAGATTGTTTGCAGCAAAGGGTAATCAAATGAAAGGATCATCATTTGACAACTTTGGTAATCTTTCATTTGGTATCAAAGAACACATCGATATTCCTGGAGTAAAATACGATCCACAAGATGGAATCTTGGGTCTTGATATTTCCATTTCACTTACAAGACCAGGTTTTAACATCAGATTGAGAAGCAAGCACAAAGCAAGTGTTGGTAAAACTCATATCATTACTTCAGAAGAAGCAAAAGCATTTCTAACCCGTGAGTTTGGGATTCAGGTAGTATAACATGAAAAATCGTGATTACAAGGTAACAGGAAGAACAGTCCATAAATTTGGAAAAGGTTCTCGATGGTGTAAAAGATGCGGTGACTATAATGCAGTAATTCAAAAATATGATCTAGATTTATGCAGACGATGTTTCAGAGAAGTTGCAGACTCGTTAGGGTTTAGGAAGTTCAAGTGAGATAGATATGCCAGCAACTAATATTCTAGCAAACATGTTTGTAACACTATACAACACAGAGGCAAGAAGAAAAGGAGAATGTGTCGTACTGCCTACCTCAAAACTTGCAACTGATGTACTCAAGACACTACAAAATCACAATTACATCGGTGAGTTTGAACACGTAGATGACAAAAAGGGCGGCAAGTTCAGGATTCAGCTATTGGCAAAAATCACAAAATGTGGCGCAATTACACCTAGATTCAAGGTAAAAAAAGACGGTTATGCTAAATGGGAGCAACAATATCTACCGTCATACTCACGTGGTATGTTGATTGTAACTACAAATCAAGGAGTAATGTCGCATCATGAAGCAATTAAGAGTGGCTTGGGAGGGCTATTGATAGGATTTGTCTACTAAAACAACCGAAGTCCACGAAGTGTCAATACCAATTCCTGATGCTGTCAAGGCATCAGTAAGTCACAAGATATTGCATGTTCAGGGTCCACTTGGAAAGACAAGAAAGACATTCAAAAAAATACCTGTAGATTTACAAATCGAAGGAAAAAATGTACTTTTAAAATCAGTTGGTATGCGTAAAAGAGATTATGCAATATTCAAGACTTCAGAATCTATAATCAACACATTATTCAAGGGCGTACAAAGTGGCTATACTTTTAAAATGAAAATCGTATATGCACACTTTCCAATCACTGTAAAGGTAAAAGATGGTTCTATCCATGTGGAAAACTTCCAAGGTGAACGTGCAGCACGTGTTTCAAGAATATTTGGTGAAACCAAAGTAGTTCCAAAAGGCGATGATGTCATCATCACTGGACCTGTATTGACTGACGTATCACAGACTGCAGGAGCTCTACAACAAAACACCAAAGTCAAAAACAAAGATCACAGAGTCTTTCTTGACGGTCTTTATCTTTTTGAGAAACTCGACAAGATCGAAAAATAGATTCAGCAAAGAATAAATCCGCTTATCCTACGAACAAGTTTGTTGCCGCCCTAGCTCAGCGTGGTAGAGCAGCTGGCTGTTAACCAGCGGGTCGCCAGTTCAAGTCTGGCGGGCGGCGCTTTAATATTTCTAAATTCGAATTCTGAAATATTTATTTTTGATTATGGCAATTCATTGGTCAAAAACTTGCAGGTTTCATTATCCTGTATTTCTAAATTCGAGTTTAGAAACATTGTAATGCGATCACGCTTTGGTTTATTCTATTAGACAATATGGATCTAATACGGATCATATTATGATGATACATGCAGGAGGTCCGCATTGGCCAGAACAAGACGCGCAAATAGATATTGCGTGGATTGTGGGGGTAGATTAGTTTACTATCCTCGCCTTTCAAACCCAAAAGCTCCCAATGAATATAGGGTTCTGGTTTATGCTTGTCCCGACTGCACTAAAGATTTTGATAAACCAAAGATGTTCTCAATCAAACGAAATGTGGTAGATGAGCCAATAGAAACAGTAGAAATAGAAATTGTCCAAGCCCGAGAAAAAATTCCAGAAATGGTCAAGACAGCTACTGTCTGACAAAAATGCTAAGGTATCACTTGAAATATTTTAAAAACTGTTGAGAGTCTTCTATACTCAAAAACTGGACGACATTCTTGAAAAAATTGAACTAACAGACTGGAGGCAGCGTCTCTGCGAACCGCTTACTGTTTCAGAGCAATACCATGTCTGACAATTAGAAGTCATGTACACTGGGGGAGCGGATGAAAAAAGAAGGCCGAGATCTTGACAGGGTAAAGAACCTGACTCCAGATGCCGTAAAACTAGGATTTGATTTTGCAACTGCTATCAAAAAAAGGGATAGTAGTACAGCATTAGAAATATTGGAGCAAATAGAACGACTCCCCACAATATGGCGTAACCAAAATATTTTCAATAAATTACCAGTCATCTTTTTTGGGCATCTTTTGCCAACTTTTGGTCCAAGACCCCCTGGTTTGTACCATAAAACCAGGCCAAGTTTTCAAATTTTTCATGCGTGGATATGGTGATAATATTTTGTGATATTTTTGATTCCAAAAATTTGGGCCAAAAACCTAGGGTTTAGCTTTTCTTCAGGGGCTGAAAAGAAAACAGAACTCTTACTGGGCAATGGGGGTGTTTTGGCCCTTGGCGGTTATTAGCACGCTCAAGTGTTACACCCCCCCTAAAATCAGTCATTTTTGAAAAAATCACATTATGCCTATCTGGTCGAAAATAATTAGGGGTTTAACTTTTGAGCATAAATTCAGAAAAATGGATATTTTTTAAAATCGACCATTTTAGACCATTTTTTGAGCAAAATTTAGGGTCATGATCAAAGCAAGTTTTGTGGTAAATAGGGGGGTAGAAATAGACCAAGATGCCATCAAGTGTTAGATTTCCATGGTTATGTGCTACAAATGCTTTGAAGGAAAACATGATACCTGCATGGGAAAGCAGGGCTTGTTTGTTTGTGACTGTGAGCCTTGCAAGAAAGATTCAAAATCTATCAATAATGTCATGCCAGAATCTGTAAAGTATGTCGAGAAACACTAGGTTTTACATTTTCAAACTATCTGATATTTTTTGGTAAAAGTAATTATCGTGAGAGAATCACAAAAACCCTCACGATTCTAGGCCTGGTCAGTTATGGGTAGCCGAACATAAAATGTCACCATGATATCTTAAGTCTCTAGTAGAACTTTTTGGATATTTAGCTAATTCTTTTCAAACTTGAGTTTTTTGATATGTCATACATGCACTGTATGGTCATGTCTATAGTTGCATGACTGGCACAAAAATATCTGGTGCAAATCTCCGTTGATGTCTTTTTCAATGCTGGAAACTAGCTTGTCCATGGCAAGGCCATTTCTTGGACAATCTTGGGTGGGGCAAATCATGTCATAGTCAAGTATGTGATCAAGACAAAAGTATCCAAGTTTTGAAGAATAGATTCCTTCTTTACTGCACAAGCCTTTTTCGCATTTTCTTTCCTTGTGTAAAAAACCCTTTGGAATTCTGTTTGCACGAATGTCTGACTCATCCATGGTATTGTAAAATCCTGGTGAAATTTTAAACTAGGCCTGGGACTGTTTTTACTTGTTCATTACAGGCATAATGTTTCAAAATTCGAATATGGAAATAATGGTATCAGCGCATGTTGTCAGGTCGTGATACAAACAAGTGGATATTAAGTTCAATTTTGTCTGTTGTATAATGAGGCTAGCATTGGTAATTGCAGGTATGTTACTTGCAGTTATTTCAGTTCCATTGCATTCCTACCTACCTTCCACGTTATCTTCTATGACGCATTCATTTGTTAGTACCATGTCTCTCGGAAATATGAATTCAGTATCAATGCTACGCCAGATGGGGTATCCGTCAATGCATCAGATACTCTATGTTTTACAATATGTGATAATAGGAATGGCAGTTGCAGGCATAGGTCTTATGATATTTGGAGTGTTGGCAAAAAAAGTGCCAAAAGCAATATCTGTAAAACTGGTCACAGACGAATCTTTCAAAGAATTGCATGTTGGAGGACAGTCTGTTGGCACAAAAACTGCGAAGAATGCGCCAAATCCCGAACAATCAAAGGTGATGCTAGACTCTGTAAATGATGTTCTTGGCAAATTAGAAAATGAACTAAAAGACATGAAAACAGGCTATGAAGATCACAAACAAAAAATTGAAAGTGAGAAAAAAAAACTGGAACAAAAACAACGTGAAAAACTGGCTAAAATCATTGCTACTGGAGAGGTTTTAATCAAAGAAATCACACCTGATAGATTCGAAGAGCGAATATCTCATTATGTTGAATTGAAAAATACCGAGACAGGACAACTAGTAGATCTTTCACTACTTGCTGAAAAGTTTGCCAAGATGAAGAAAAAGATGGATTCTACCAATAATGACTATTCCCCAAGTGAATTTGAAAGCATGAAAAGATTCCTTGATGAGTAAAATAACTGGATTTTATTTGTAACTAATTTTGTGATTGAGAATTACGTAAACTTTCTGCCAATGCTAGTTTTGCATCCATTATGCCCTTTAGCGCATTGTCTATTCTTGCCAGGTGCTCGTTTACTCCATCTGCATCGCTTTTTATGTTTCTTAATTTGATTGCCTCAACTTCAAGTGAAATGTCTGAAAGATACTCTGTGAATATCTCTGAGAACGAGGGTAATTTTCCACCAAGTGTGAGACGGTGAGTCATTGATTATACTCATAGTGCGTAGTATAAAAAAATGGTCTGCCAAAAATGGAAATATAGTTTTCATGAAAAATTGGCGACAAATCTAGTTTACATGGTAACTGGGTACAAGTTAACCCCTACACTAATTAGATAGTATGTTTCAAAATTCGAATATGGAAACATGTGAAATCACACTGCGCACGTCAAAAAAGCCAACTGATGCCCAAGTTAAAAAGATCCAAGAGTATTTTGCCGAAATACCTGTAGAAGAGATTCTGTCTGGATTACATTTTGCAAAAAATAGGTGGACTGCAAAAGATGCAGGTGTGCTCAAAGTAGGAAGAAAAAGTATCATCAATAAAGAAATTCATTCTGTGACATCAGAGCAGGCACAGTGGAGGCTAAAAAATTGGAAGATGATGATTGCAAATTATAGAAAACTAGGATACAGTTATCCTACAATATCTAGAATAAAGAAACACTTTGTAGAATTGAGTAAAAAGCGCTCTAGATAGATTCTGGCGCTTTGGTTGTAGAACCAAGTATCGGAGGAAGGTCAGGTAAGGACTGTCTCACATGTCCTTCTAGAATTGATTGTGCCTCCTCTAGTATTTGGTTTGTCTCGGAATTTGTAGTGTCTACGGTAAAGTTGTTCTCTCCGTTCACTGATGCACCAGACATGATTTCTCCTAATATGTTGGATAAGTCCGACATGGATGAATCTGCGGCTGGCATTAGACCGTTCAGGCCTGCACCTAATCCCTTTATGATTGACATACAGGGGCTTAGTGTTACAACCACGTCTCCAAGTTCTGATATTGTGTTTAATCTCAACTGGATTTGCTCCATTGCTAATTTTGCACCTGTTACCATACCGTTCATTTTTCTTATTTCATGTAATTCGGTAGCATAAGCATTAGAGTATGCCTTGTTGTGTGATCTTACTGCCTCTACAACTTTTTTAAAGATAAAATCATCTTTTTCTTTTAATTTTTTTGAAATGGAATCAAGTTTTATAATTTGTAATTGTAATTTCTTTTGTGCCTCATCAATCTTTGGCTTTAATGGTGCATCTGGCTTTACCTTGTCGATTACTCGCTGAGAAATGCTTTCTTTTTGGACGTTCCATTTGTTTGTAAAGTTCATTTTTAATTGTGTCTTGATTTGAAATGTCATTTTAAACAGCCTTGTTCTTACTTGGTGTGTAACTGTAGTGACAGCAAGCTTGGGTTACAACTATGTATCGCATTAATCGATTTAATATGTTTCTAAATTCGAATTTGGAAACATTATATCTTGACTAGCCAAAGGTAAATGTGTAGATTTCAAAACCCGGGTGTGCAATTATGGCAAGTGTGTGACTGCCTGCCTGCTTTGATGATATGATATTGTATAGTCTATTCTCTGAGATTATGGCAGTGCCATTTTTGGTATCCTGGCCTGCATCATTACTTGTAACAGGTTTGCCGTCAAGTAGTATCTGTATTGCAGTATTTTGACCTGATGCCACAATGTGTACATCTTGTGCAGTATATGGTAAGATTATTTTTCCATTGTCTGATGATAACTTCATACTGTCATGGAGATTTTGCCACTGTCCGTCAAGATAGAAATGATCTTTTTCCAAGTTTGACGGAATTGTATAACTTACTGTATTTTCTGGTGAAAATCCTTGCGAGTTTCCAAAATAGTTTCGTCCATCTGCAAAGTCATAACCAAAATAAAGTTCTGGAGTCTGGTCTAGTGAAAACTCGTGTGATTCCAAGTTGACAACACTTTGATCTGCTGTGATGTTTAGTCCAAGTCTTTTTGCTCTTTGATCAAGTAACTGTTGGATGACTTTTTCTGTCTGATCATATTCTCCTTCTCCAAAGTGGGTATGTCGTATGTGGCCCAAGTCATCAGTGATGTATTCTGCTGGCCAATATCTGTTTGAAAATGCATCCCATGTCTTGTGGTCGCTGTCAAGAACTATTGGATATGTCAAACCATATTTTTGCGCTGCCATTTTTACATTGTTTGGATCTTTTTCAAATTCAAATTCTGGGGAGTGTACTCCAATTATCAACAAGCCCTTGTCTGCATACTTGTCATTCCATGCTTTAAGGTATGGAAAAGTTCTGATACAGTTTATGCAACTATATGTCCAAAAATCATACAACACTACCTTGTCCTTCATTTTTTCTTTTAGCTCCTCTGGTATGGTGTTGATGTAACTTGCAATGCCCGTCAAATCTGGTGCTTGTGGATAATTACTTTCATCAGGATATGCTGCAAAGTTACCTTGTGGTGTAGTATTGTTTTTACCAGTTGTATCTATCTGGTTTCCTGAATTTTGCACTGTTTTATCAAGTGACGTAAAAAATACCCCGATGCCACCTATTGCGATTATGATGATTATCGCACCAATTATTGCGGTTTTAATCTCTTTTCTCATGATATTTACCCTAATAGTATGTTATTTAGCAACGGAAAGCTTGCAATTGTAGCCAGTTGATTTGTGTAAACCAAGACTCCCAAGATTACAATAAGTGATCCCATTATTATTGAATAGTATTTCAAATGTTTGCTCATTGATTTGATAAATCCTGTGAATCTTGAAAAGAATACTCCCATCAGGATAAATGGAATTCCCAGTCCTAGGGAATAACTAAGAAGTAAAATAAATGCATGACTTGGCGATGTTGCAGCAAGAGTCAGTATACTTCCCAAGATTGGTCCTATGCATGGAGTCCAACCTGTTGCAAACGCAAGGCCAAATACAAATGAAAGAGGATAACTTGATTTTGTCCTGTTTGGTAAAATCTTTTTCTCAAAATTCAGTTTTGAAATCTTTGATGACAATAACATGAAAACTCCAAATGCAATTATTATAATCCCACCAACATGATTGAACCCTGCAAGCAATGGTCCTGCTGATGCTGCAAGTATGCTGTTTAGAATAACTCCAAGTATTGAAAAAACAATCGTAAACCCTGCAACAAAAAATAGCGTATTTAGTATTATGTTTAGTCTGCTTGCAACTAAATTTACAGTGCCGTTATTTTTTTGAAGATCTGTAAGTGTTGTTCCAGAAATGTATGCCAAAAATGCTGGAATCATTGGTAGTATACATGGCGCAAGAAATGAACCCAGTCCTGCTATGGCTGCAATTCCTACAGTTAGTTCTACCATGATTCCATTGATGCTGTTTTTTTATTAATACCTTGTTCCAAATCTCCTCCAAATCTGGGTATCATGTAATGCCAAACTTTCTGCCTGCTTTTTCAAAAACATCAAGTGACTGTACTATGATATCATCTGTCAGCCAGTTTGTGACTGATACTCTGATTCTTGCCGAGCCCAAATTTACGGTGGGATATCGTATGGGTTGGGCAAATATGCCATTATTTCTTAGATATTTGCCAAATTCAAGCGTCTTTTTTTCATCTCCTATTATGATTGGAATAATCTGACTTTGAGATTCAATTGAATACCCCATTGATCTTAGGCCGTCACTAAGATACCTTGTCTTTTTCCATAATTCTAGTCTGTTTTTTTCCCTGTTTGACTGGAATCTTTCTAGTGCCAACTCTGCCAAAAAACTGGGCAATGCTGATGTGTAGATAAATGGCCGTGATGTGTTTACGGCAAGATCAATTATTTCCTTGCTTGCTGCAATGTACCCACCAAATGCGCCAAGTGCCTTGCTTAGACTGCTGATGTAAATATCCACATTTTTTGAAACTCTAAAATGATCTGCAGACCCTTTACCATCTCTGCCTGCCACAAAATCTCCATGCGCATCATCTAGTAGGAGAAATGCATTATTTTTCTGACACAGTTTTGTAATTTCATCCAGTCTTGCATAGTCTCCATTCATTGAAAATATTCCTTCTGTTATCACAAACTTGCGTTGTGATTTTTTTTGCAATTTTTTTTCCAGATCTGACATGTCATTATGTTTGTAGACTGTTTTTTTTGCACGAGTCAGTTTGCATGCATCAATTATGCTTGCGTGATTTAGCTCATCGCTTAGAATCAAATCATTTTTTTGTGCCAGAATTGAAATTGCACCCAAGTTTGCCATATATCCAGTTGGAAATACAAGTGCAAAATTTTTTGATTTGTGCCGTGCAAGGTTTTTTTCAAGTTTTTCAAATGAAATGTCATTTCCTGCAATCAGCCTTGAGCTTGATTGTATCTGTGAAGGGTGGTGTGCAGAATCAAGTCCCAAGTAATCGTTTGATGATAAATTGACTAGTTTTTTTCCTAGAATTGTAATATATGGACCTGAGATTTTGTTGTAAACAAGTGTTCGATACAGGTTTGCACTCTTGAGATGCTTTAACTTGTCTTTGACAAAATCGGTTCTAGGCTTCAAGGCCTATCTTTGATATCATCTGGAAATCATCTGTTGGTCTGTTACCACCAATTGTCAAATATCCTCCCGTTATGATGCCGTTTGCACCTCCTAGGAGCACTTTTTCCTGGTCATTTGAAAGGTAAACCTCTCTTCCTCCAGCAATCTTGAGTATTGTTTTTGGCATCAAAAATCTAAAGACTGCAATTGTACGTAGTATTTCAGTTATTGAGAGTCTTGTTTGTAGTTCAAGTGGAGTTCCCTTTTGCGGTACTAGCATGTTTATCGGGCATTCCTCTGGACTGAGCCCTGCAAGATCTAGTCCTAACTCTAATCTTTGCATTCTTGTTTCACCCATGCCAATTATTCCTCCACAGCATAACTCAAGACCCACATCTTTGACAATGTGGTTTGTCTTCATCCTGTCATCGTATGTGTGAGTAGTACATATTTTTTCAAAAAAGCTTCTTGGTGCTTCCAAATTGTGGTTGTAGCGTTTGACTCCAAGTTTTTTTAGTTTTATTGCCATGTCTTGATTGATAAACCCAAGTGAGCAGTTTACTTCAATTCCAACATCCTGGTTTATTTTTTCTATGATTGAAGAAATTTGTTCAAAATCTTTTTCTGTCGGACCACGCCATGCACAAACAAGACAAAAACTCTTTACACCATCTTCTTTTGCAAGCATTGCATTTTGTACTATTGTCTCTGGCGGTAACAACTTGTATGTGTCAATACCTGTCTTGAAAAATGCAGATTGGGAGCAAAACGAGCAATCTTCCTGACACTTACCTTTTTTTGCATTTATCAAGGCTTCAACATCTACTACGTCGCCACACAATTTTCTGGTAATTTCATTAGCTGCATCAGATAGGACATGAAGGGAGTCATCTGGTGTATTTATGAGTCTCTCGGCTTCCTCTTGTGATATCTTGTGTCCTGATAATACTTTGTCTTTGCAAGAAATTATAAATTCAGTTTCGCTATTCAATGCTTATTCTATTTTAAATCCATTAATTAAGATTATTTTTAATTGTCAACCAGGTACAAGATATGGGTTTACAATGATATCCGTACTAGATTTTTGGCACAAACACATGGCCTTGATTTTAGATATTTTTCACCAGTATTGTGGCATTTTATGTCTGAGATGAGACGTTTTTTATCGTCTTGATTGTTCCATCTAGCAGAAAACCCAGTTCTTTTTCGGAGATGGCAAGTGGTGGGACTAGCATTACTATGGGCCCCAATGTCCTTTGATAGATTCCATGTTTTTTTGCTTCGACAAAAATCTTTTGTGGTAATTTTTTTGTGGGAGATATTGGAGTCTTTTTCTTTTTGTCAGATACTAGTTCTATTCCCATTAGCATGCCTGCATGTCTTACATCACCTACCATGTCAAGACTTGATATTTCCTTAATACGCAATTCCATTTGTATTGCGCGTTTTTTTATCTTTGATATGAGATTGTATTTTTTGTACAATGAGATATTTCTAAGTGCTGTTGCGCATGCTAAAGGATTTCCGGTGAACGTATGTCCATGGAAAAAGTGTTTCATGTCTTGGTACTCACCAAGAAAAGAATCATAGATCTTTTTGCTTGCAAGTGTTGCAGCAAGCGGAAGATATCCACCTGATAGCATTTTTCCAAATGATACTATGTCTGGAGTACTTTCTTGTTTTTGGTATTCTATCATTGATCCCAGTCTTCCGAAGCCTGTTGCAATCTCATCTAGTATGAGTAAGACATTGTGCTTTTTGCACATTTTGCTTATTTTTTTCTGGAATCCTTTTGGATAAATGACAACTCCTCCTGCTATTTGTGCTCCACTTTCCATTACAAACGCTGCAATGTCGTCATTTTTTGAAAATGTCTGCTCGATTTTTTCTAGACAAAACTCTTGATAGTCCTCAAACGAATATCCTTTTGGGATTCTGTATCGATTTGGAGTTGGAGTTCTCAAAACTTGAAACAATACTGACTTGAATTTTGAAAAGAAAAGAGGCACATATCCAAGTGACATGGCACCTATCGTATCCCCATGATATCCATTCTCAAGTGAGACAAATCTTGTCTTTTTCTCACCAATGTTATTCCAGTACTGTAATGCCATTTTTGCAGAAATTTCCATTGCAGTTGAACCATCATCAGAGTAAAACACTCTGTGCATCTCTGGTGCAAGTTTTACTAGTTTTTCTGCCAAGTCTTCTGCTTTATCATTTGTCAAATTAAACAGGGATGAATGCTGCAAGTTTTTTGTCTGTTTTATGATGGAATCTGTCAATTCCTTGTTAGAGTGGCCCCACACGTTGCACCACATACTTGCAACTCCATCCATCAGTGCATTACCCTGTTTGTCATAGAGCCACATTCCCTTGCCTTTTGAAATTACATCAAATTTTTCCCAATCATTCATTTGTGTATATGGGTGCCAAACAAAACTACGCATGGAATTTTTCTAGTGCGTCGGGATTAATAATGATAAGGTGGATTCTTAAATGACACTGGTGACTGTCTTTTATGAAATCATACTTTATCACTGCAACTGATACAGGTGTTGGAAAAACAACAGTTACTGCGGCACTTGCTTCATGCATTAGAAAACTTGGAGTAGATGTTGGTGTGATGAAACCTGTAGCAACTGGAGTATTGCAAAAGACCGGTTTCAAATCATCTGATGTATCTGTCTTGTATCATGCAGCAGGTGTGCATGACACAGAAGATGAAATAAATCCTGTATTTATGCCACTTCCTGTCTCTCCGTATGATGCAAGCAAGGCACTTGATATACAATTTGATAAAAAAGTGATCTTTGAACAGTTTGCAAAATTACAAAACAGACACCAGATGATGCTAGTTGAGGGAATAGGCGGTATTCTGACTCCTCTGACTAGAGATTACTTTGTAGCAGATTTGATAAAAGACATGGGCCTTGAGACTATAATCATTACACGGTCAACACTTGGGACTCTAAATCACACCATGATGACAGTCAAGACATGTCTTGATAATGAAATTCCAGTCAAGGGAATACTTGTCAATAATTATGACGAAAATGGTGGACCTGAAGAAAAGAATGCACCACTTACAATACACGAAATTACAAATATTCCAATCTTGGGAGTGTTACCGTTTATCAAATATTATGACAATCCTGAGATGATGGTATCACATGTTGAAAAAAATATTGATATAAAATCTCTTATATCTTGAAGATCTTTAGCTTGGATTGTTTTTTACCTGATGTAAAACCAATCAAGTCATTTATTATGTTTGAAAACGTCATGGATCCTTTGAGTGTGTATGTTTTTGAATCAAGTGGAATGTCGTTTTCAAGAACAACCCATATGTTGTTCTGATTTGGTTGGATTTTTTTCATCTTTTCAACTTGAGATTTAATTATATTGATATCACCTGTCTTTGGAAAATAAATAACAATGACATCCTGTGGTGATGACCCAAGTGTTACTGTATCCGGAACTGCAATATCAATGTCAACTGATTGGAACACAGTTTTGCGTTTGCTTGGAATCATGGCTGCAGTGAGCAAAAAGTGCATTATTCCCTCAGAGATTGTGACAGGTGTATCAGGTTTTACATCCTCTTTTTCTATCTTTGACAAGCATTGCTCAAAGATGTTCTTTATGACATCTACACTCTCACCCTGGACTATATCTGAGAGTAGTCTGTGTTCTCCATACTCTGAGATGGCATTGTGCAAAATCTCGCTTAATTCCAAGACATCCTTACTTGGGATATCGTAAATTAAAGTTATGATTGGCAATTACCTGAGACGAAAATCAAAAACTAGTTTAAATTACTACCTTGGATAACTAACCTAGAACATCTAGAAATGATCCGAATCGAAGCCGAGTTGCCACGAAATGATTTGGCTGCTGTAACTGACGCGCTTGACATGATGGGAATTACTGTAAATATCACGAAAGCAAAAAGCAGAGGAACCACAGTTGGCTCTGAAGTTCATGCAGCAAAAGGTACTGGCATGTACAGATCTGAATTTCGGGACAAATTCATACTGCAGACAACTGTATCTGACAACTCTGAGCATGATGTAATTGAAGTAATACGATCAAACTCTAACACTGGAAAAATTTCAATATTTCCAATCTCTCGTGTAATTGACATTAGTTCTGGAGTTGAAAATGAACAAGGACTTGCCTTAAGCGAATACGATAGTGTGATACTAATTGCAGCAAAAAAACAAGAAACATCTTTTCCATTTGGCCTGACAACTAGCAAAGTAAAACTTGAACCACAGGCAATTGAGGGAGAAAAGGGATACTATGATGTAATAGAAAAAAAGTTTGTTCCACTTGAAAACTTGGAATCTGTAATTGCTCAAGTAAAACCTATTGAAAAATTTCAAATCATGACACCTGATGATGCATTTTTGATTCAAAGTCTGACTAGAATCCAGAGAAACTTTTCTTTATACAAAAGAAAACAAAGCGATTCCTACTCTCAGGCATTTCTCAAGTATATATCAAACAGATTTCTGAGTCTGTGGCCTGAAAATGAGATTAACACTGCAGTTCTCTATGTTGACATCGTTGGATCTACTAAGATTGCAACCTCTCTTAGCTCAGAAGAACTCTCTGGTCTCATCAAGGTCTTCTCTGAAGAGATGGCAGTTGTGGTGTCAAAGCATGCAGGGTTTGTACTCAAATATGCAGGTGATGCAGTGATTGCATTTTTCCCAGAGCTTAAAGATTTTGGAAACATGGCAGAAAATGCTGTACGATGTGCACGGTCAATGAACATGCTTGTGAACCATTCGTTGAATCCCATGTTTGCAAGTTTTGGATTGCCAAAAATTAACGTAAGAATAGGAATTGATGTTGGTAAAAACAGGATTGTAGTTTTAGGTTCCGAGCCTGATTTGATAGGACACAGCATAACAATTGCTTCAAAAATTTTACCACTTGCTCAACCCAATCAAATGACAATAGGAGAGGAAACATACAAAATGTTGTCACAAGAAATGGCAGTCCAGTTTATGAAAATTGATCCTCAGGATAAGCGATGGAATTACAATCACCCTACTACGGGAAAAATATACCCCATATATTTTTCAATTCCTGTGATGCAGATATCAAATCGTGGAAATTAAATTTATTTTTTAAATTTCTTGCTTGCAAATTTGGCAAGACCGAGTTTTTTCATCTCATCTGATTCCTTTAGAACTGACTTGTGTTGGACTTCCTTGTGGTTTTTTAGTTTATTTTTTAATTCTGGAAATTCATTTGCAAGAATCTTTACTGTATACAGGCCTGCATTTGCAGCCTTGTTGACACCTACTGTTACAACTGGCGAGCCTGTTGGCATCTCAGATATTGATAGCAGTGCGTCAAGTCCCCCAAATGCTGAAAACTTGAACTTGTCAGAGTTTGCCTTGTCATTATACACCATTATTGGTACTCCTATTACGGGAATTGTTGTATGGGATGCAATCATTCCTGGCAAGTGGGCAGAGCCTCCTGCTCCTGCAATGATGACTCTGAATCCTTGTTTTTCTGCATGTTTTGCATACTCTAGTAATCTTGTAGGCGTTCTGTGTGCAGAGACAATCTGATCTTCATGTTTTATTCCAAACTCGTCTAGTGCTGTTGCGGCAGAATGCATCACTTTGCTGTCTGAACTTGACCCCATGATGATGCCAACTAGCGGTTTTTTCAAATAAGACATCGAATATGACAGAATCGAATTAAATAATTAAACTCAACGTTTTTGGGTGATAGTATTTTCTACTAGAGTGATTCAATCTCTTAAATTATATCTGAGATAAATCTGACTTGGAATTGTGCAAAAATCTCCCATAGAAGTAAGACGCGCATTTGGAGTCTTGTTTATAGGCGTAGCAATAGCAGTTGGCTCTGCTTCTATTCTAAGTGAGATATCATTTGAGCACCATGAACCAATCTTTTACTATGGAATAATCTGGTTTGCAAGTTTTGCAATAACATTTGGAATAATTCTTGGAAAATTCAGGACTTTACTATCATCTATCAAAGGAAGGATGAAAAATAGTGTTTCATGGCCTTCCATGGTCAAAGCCATTAACGGTTTGTGTTGGGCTGCTCCGTTTGCAGCAATTGGAATCGCACCTACATTTTACCAGTATCTCATATTATTTGGAATTGGGCTTGGGAACACATCAACATTTTTCTTTATGAAAAAGTATAGCAACCTTGTAAATCTTGAACAAATAATCGTAGGTGCAATATCGTTAGCCGCAATACCTCTTGCCATTGTACTTGATACCTCGCTTATATCAAACCAGACAACAGCTGTTATCACCTCTAGAATAATGATTGCAGTTGCTTATGGTGCAGGCGGCATATTTGCTCTAGTCAAAAAATAAATTAATCCGCAATAAATTTAATGGAATTTTTTATTTTTCTTGTCTTTTCTAGTAACGCGTCCACATCTTTTGTGTCTTGCTCGTCTACGACATTAAAGTGGCCTAGTTTTCGCTGTGGTTTTGCCTCCTCTTTGTGGTACATCTTGAGATATACTCCATCTTTTTGCTCAAGTGTGATTGGCTTGTATTTGCCGACAAAATCCTTTGGACCCAAGATATTGCACATGACTGTGGTATGTTTTAGTCTTGTACTGCCAAGAGGCAATCCCAGTATTGCCCTGAGGTGCTGTTCAAACTGTGACGTCTCACTTGATTGCAACGTATGGTGTCCTGAATTGTGTACTCGTGGGGCAATCTCATTTATTAGCACCTTGTCATCTTTTGTCACAAACATTTCAATTCCAAACACTCCTGCTCCATGTAAAACATCCATCGTCTTTTTGGCAATCTTGTCTGCTTCTAATGAAATCTTGCTGTCTACTCGTGCAGGTGCAATCGTAACTTCTAGTATATTGTTTTTGTGAATGTTCTCTACTAGTGGATATGTTGCAATCTCACCGTGAATATTTCTTGCTGCTATGACTGATACTTCCATTTTAAAGTCTACAAATTTTTCAATCATGGTCTGCCTTCCAGTAAATTGTTGATATGCTGTTTCTACTTGGGAATGATTTTCTATCTTGAAATTTCCTCTTCCATCATATGCATCACGTCTAGCCTTTAATAGTGCGGGATATTGAAATTTGGTAATTTTTTTTTCTAGATCTTCTAGTGATTCTATTATATCAAACTCTGCAACAGGGATATTGTTTTGACGCAAGAATTGTTTTTGAAGATACTTGTCTTGGATTATTCTAAGTGTAGTGGGAGATGGATTTATCGAGACTTCACCATGTAATGATTCTAACACTTTGCTGTCGCCTGATTCTATTTCATATGTAATGATATCTGACTGGAGGGATAACTCTACTATGGAGTTTTTATCTTTGAAATCTGCAATGATCTGTTTTGCCCCCGCTATTGATGCAGGGCATTTTGGTGTGGGATCAAGTACTGTTACACCTGAGATGTAATCTGGCATTTTTTTTGCAGCCTCTGCAAGCATCATTCCAAGCTGTCCACCTCCAATTATGCCAAGACTTTTGGTCACCATGCTGATGCATAATCTGTTTTAAAAATAGTTATCGAGTGGGCATGGTTTTCATATTTTGGTTATTTTCACATGTTACACTATGTCATTTGTAAAAGCTTCCTCTTCTTTAAATACAATTTTCCAGATTTTCACGTGATGGATGAAGTAATTGAGGTCAGAACTGGAATTCCAGGATTTGACTCTGTATTGGCTGGAGGACTAAAACAAGGAAAGACAATATCATTGTCAGGACCACCTGGCAGCGGCAAGACTACATTTGCAATGCAATTTCTATATTCTGGTGCAAAAGATTTTGATGAGTCTGGAATTTTTGTAACACTTTCACAAAGTCCATCTGAAATAAAAAATGACTGCAAATTGCTTGGATGGGATATTCAAAAATTAATTGATGCAGGTCAGTTGATGATTATTGATGCAAGACCTTTCAAGAAAAAAGAGGGCTTTATTGCATTGGATGAGTCCTTTTACCATGGAGAACCGTTGCCGTTTATGCACCTTACACAACTCATACTTAGCAGCATAAAAAAAATAGGTGCAAAGCGCGTTGTCGTTGACTCGCTTACAGTTCTTACCTTACAGTATGTGAATAATTTCTATATCAGGCAGGGTCTACAAGGCTTAGTCTATGCACTAGAAGATCAAAACTGCAGGTCCATATTAATTTCAGAAGTGGATTCATATGAAAAATCTCCTGTTGAATGGTATGTATCCTCTGGAGTAATATTGCTGTGTCATGTACGAAAAGAATATTCAATGGAGCGAACAATCCAAGTTCTCAAGATGCGAGGTTCAAAACACAGTGAACAAATTTTTCCAATAAAACTAAATGAAATGGGTATCCAGATTGTGTATCCTAAAATGATGTCGTAGGTTTACACGTGCACGTTCTCAGATGTGGACCAAAACAAGTCAAAAAGTGTCTTCATGGAATACACCAATGTTTCTGAATCTGTCCACATGGCATTCATTTGCTGTGATGTCTGGTTTGCATTTTTGATAAAATGAATTATTTCCCTGCCGTCTTTTATGAGAAAACAGAGATTGTCATGTACTCCTGATGGAATCCTTCTTATCTTTGATCTGTCCATGTCATCAAAAATGTATGATGCGTTTTCAGAAATAGATGATAGTAATTTGAAATTAATCTTAGAGTCTTCAAAATTTTCAAGATGATTTGCATGGTAGAATTTTAAAAAGTCTTTTTCTGCACCTAATATGAGAAATTCACTGTTTGTACTTTTGATCATTTCTTTTATCTTGCTGTTTATTTGGTTAGTTCCCTCAAGCATTTGGAATTTTTCTTCTCTGGTTTCCTGAACTGAATTAAATTCCGGAATGGAATCCCACAGTTTTTTTATTTCATTTTCTTGACTCTCCAGGGTATTGACTCGTTCTTTTTCTGCATTGACAAGAACCCATATTGCTTTATTCAACGGCTCTGCTGAGAATCTAGTAGGATGCTGAAACGTTGCTGATACCAGTCCTTTGTTTTGTAATGTAGTTAGTAAGTGATATGTTTCAGTTCTTGGCATCTTTAGTGCCTTGCATACTTCAGGAGCTGTCTTGGAGCCATATTTTCCCAAGTAGATGTAGACCTTGCTTTGGTTTGCTGTGAGTCCAAATTTTGCAAGTTCATCTTTTAGTTTGTCACATGTTATCTTTTGTTCGTATCTGACAGAGCCTGAATTTGCATCAAAGATTGATACTGAAAGTTCATCTTCTTTCATTTCCAAATGTGGGTCCATCATATTTCTCCGGCTGGTCTTGAAGTTTCTAGTTTCAATGACTGGATCTCATTTTTTGTTCCTTTAAGTGATGTGCGCCATATGATGTCATGTTGCGTCAAATCTACGATTTTATTTTTTTACCTCTACCACGAGGTAAAATGATCAAAACTGGTTTTTGATGGAATACTGTATCCGTTGCATAATGCTTGATAAAATTTGTATTATTTGATACCTTGTTAGATGACGTTTATAGTCACATCAAATCTTGATTTCATGAATTATCTCACTGGGTATGATAAAACTTGATTTGTACGCAAATTTGCTTTTTGGTTTCCCCGTCTTTACAAAACATATCTGAAGTGTTAAATCCTGATTTAGCAGTGCAATACATCCAAGTTCTCTTTTGATGCCCTTTGAAATCAGGTTGTCTATGGAATTTTTTATCTTTTCTATCTTTTCTATCTCAGTTTTTGTTTTTTCTAATGCCTTGAAATAAATTTCAAGCTCTCCCTTGGTTCCGATTCCATCATAAAATGAAATTGGGCCCAAGTCATGCCAGTTAGTTGTTTGATCTCGCCTCTTTACTGTTTTTTTCTTCTTTGAATCTGATACACCTTCGAGTTTTTCTTTTAGTTCTGAAATTTCTGTAGAGTCATTTGTTGTATTTTCAAACCGGATCTTCTCTCCTATTATCTCTGAATATTCTTCAGATTTTTCTTTTAGTTCCTTTAAACTATTTCCAAGATGTAATTGAAGTGCCTCAATTGAGTGAAAATGTGATATTTCTTCTTTCAAATTTATTATACTCCTTCTACATGAAGCGATGAATCATTGACAATCATGTCTTCTGTGCTAGAGCCTGGTAATCGTTTTAATCTATGGGTAGCTTCTCGCACAAATGCAATTTTTTGATTCTTCAAAATCCTGTCGGCTCTTGTCATGCTTATCAAGTTTGGAATTACTGATTTTAGAATGTTTGATGTTTCATCCAAGCTAAGTTGGTCTAGTCTTTTTTGTTCTGATTTAAAATTAGGTTTTATGATGAGCAAATCAAGGGACGGCATGAGAATTATTCGGGTATCTTGAGACAAGCTCAATAGTCTGGGATCAACATCCATTGAAAATCCTAGGTAGTTAGTTATTGTTCTCAAAGAATTGTATAACTCATCTGTCAAGTTGGTTTTTTCATTGTCTAATTCATAAATCTGGATGGCTTCTTCTACAAGTTCATCTATTGCCTTTATTGATGATACTAGTTCGTCTTGGTCCGTATTGTCTGGCATAGACATGCACAAAATTTGGTTTTTTATATGAAAAAACTATGTATGTATTTGTACATTACACTATTAGTTTCAACCGTATGCTTGATTGTAAAAAATGTCGTGCATTTATTGGCAACTAGTTAGTTTCAGACAAGACATATCTATCAATATTAGTAACAAAGTGACCAAAAACTCAGAAAATGATGATTTTTTCTAGTCGTAAGGCATTAAGCTCAATTGTAACTGGAATGGTGCTTCTTGTAGCTACTGTGATTCTTGGCTCTGCAGTAGTCATGTGGTCTAATGGTAACTTTTCCATCTCAAAATCTATTACAACGGCACTTTATACTACAAATGTAAACAAGTTTACTGAACAATTGGTAATAGAAAATACGTGGTTTGGTAGTACTCCTTCAAAGTTCGTCAATGTTACACTGTATAACATTGGCTCTACAGGCATAACTGTTACAGATATACAAATTAAAAACTCGACAAATACTGTGGATCTTCCTATAGTACACGGGAATATTTTACCGCAGAAAACAAACTCTACAAAAATTTCTTATGGGTGGAAAAGTAAAGTTCCTCTGAGCATAATAGTAACTACTGCAAAAGGTTCGGTCATTACTACTGATGTATCACCATGAAAGCAAACTTGTAAAATAAAAACATGTCACATTATAATACTCACACTTGTTAATTATCACTCTTTGATATAATTGCGCATATCAACATATGAGACAGTGGGACAAAAATAATTCGTTTAGACATTTCAATCATTACAAAAAAGGAGTATCCACTGTAATTAGTGGGGCCATACTACTCGTCGGTATTTCACTAATTGGAGTCATTGGTGTTTCATGGGCTAAAGATAATCTAAATACAAATGAAAAAATCATAGATAATACTTATTCTACAAACATAAATAAAATTAAAGAATCAATTGCACCACAACACGAATGGTACAAGACTTCGCAAAAACAACTTAATGTCACTTTTATAAACACTGGAATTGATGGCCTCAATGTTAACGAAATTGAAATTAAAGGAATTCATTCTGTAGATTTACGAATTCCACCAATAGCGGTTCCTCCTGGTAAAACTTTTTCTAAACTGGTAAGTTATGATTGGGCAGGAGATCCGATTGACATTTCATTAATTACTGCACGTGGTTCTATTTTTACACATCATCTAGGTACTCCTGCAGATGGGCAATTGATAATTAACAAGATAGCAAAACAAGCAGATGGTAACTTTACTTATTATGGTGATCTTGGAACTTTCTCAATTAGTACTTCTGGTAATCATAATACTGTGAACCTAGACGCAAATGGTAACATGGTACTTACAGGTACTATCAGGGATTTTAATGGTTCAGCATGGACACATGGTGGTGCAGACCCTGATTTTGAGGCGGTTTGTCCTTGCAATTTTACCGTAGTCAAAAATATTGTTATGCCAAATCTTGGTTCTGACGAAGAACCGGTTTACAACAACGGAACTTTTTATTCTCTTGATCATGGCTATAAATGGTTTAACCAATGGTTTCATGATAATTCAACTCTTAATGTAAAAAAACAATTGAATGTTACACTGATTGAACAAGGCACCAATCCACAAACGTGGAAATATGACAATCAAGCATTCTTTCCTATAGATAATCAATTATTTGGAAACAGTGGCAATGATGCACAAAATCCTCCAAAACCACATAATTTTGGATTCACTTATGAGATTCACAGTTCATTTACCTATCAGGGTGGCGAAACTTTTGACTTTGCAGGAGATGACGATGTATGGGTCTTTATCAACAAAAAACTTGCTATGGATTTAGGAGGAGTTCATTCAACAGCTACTGGCACAATAAATCTGGATGCCCAAGCTAATGCTCTTGGAATCACACGAGGAAATGTATACTCATTTGACTTTTTTTATGCAGAGCGTCATACGACAGGTTCTGACATGAAGATTACCACTTCCATACAGCTTGGAAATCCCGGAACAGGAAAGTCAGGTGTATTTTTTGTAGATCCTGGAGTGTATACTGTAGGTGAAACCCCTGCGCCTGGGTGGACACTACAAGGTGTAACATGTGACAATACATACTTCCAACCCAATGCTACAAAAGTTACAGTAACAGTACCTAAAGGAGTAACTACCTGCACTTTTACAAATTTCCATAATTAACTCATAAAGTAATGTTATTTGTAATTATTTTATGTGACACCCAGAATCATTTATTGAAGATTAAAACAATTTTTATTGTATGATGTTTAAAGTAATGTTTTCAAATATCAATACAGATTATGGTGATCTAACTTGTATCTTTTACACAGATGATTG
Source organism: Nitrosotalea devaniterrae (assembly GCA_900065925.1). GTDB lineage: Archaea > Thermoproteota > Nitrososphaeria > Nitrososphaerales > Nitrosopumilaceae > Nitrosotalea > Nitrosotalea devaniterrae. The sequence goes on from LN890280.1 coordinate 855,637, forward strand.
TCATGAATAGAAAAGGTATCAGCACAGTAGTAGGTGCTGTCTTTTTTATCATAATCTTTACCACCGCAGTAACATTTGTTACTTATGATATGAATCTGTTGAATAATTTTACTAGTGCATTTGTAACAAAAAGTCAAGCCGATGCAGATGCAAATCATGAGGAATTTTCAATAACCAAAGTAACAATTGATAACAATAAATTCAATATTACTGTTCAAAACTCTGGAAGTATTCCTGTAAGCATCAATAGATTATGGGTGCAGAATAAATCTGATATTACTTGGGGTACTTCAAAATATGATGTTAACCAAGTTGTATATCCTGGCAATTCTCTTTCTAAAATAGGACAAAGCATACCACTTTATGCTAAACCTACTCAGGGGTATGATCTTAAACTAGTCACAATGCGTGGAAATATCAAGGAATTTTTTGTAAACTCTGCAAGTCAAGCCCCGGTATATTTACAATTATTTGCATTGCCAAATTCTGGACCTAATAATTTCAATACTACCTTACTTCTTGGTGTCACAAATAATATGACAAATGGTGGTGCACTCTCAAACATCCAAGCAAATATTGTTGCCAAAAATGTCACAGGCTTTGGTAAAACTACTCTAATTTCAGGCCCTACTCCAACTTCGTACCCTCTTTTGAATAATGGTGATGTGACGTTTTTCAAGTGGGATTATAAAATTAATGGTACTAGTGGCTATAAAGTAAATTTCCAAGCGTCACTTCAAAACGGATATCTCTATAACAATGCCTCACAAAATGTTGTAGTAAATACTGTTGTAAAACCTCAGATTAATTTCACAAATCCTGTAAATCCAGCCAACGAAACTAACGGAATTGGTCACATGAGTAATTTGTTAGCTACGATAACTCCTCAAGTTACCGGCAGAATTGAAATTACTGTTTCAGGATTTACGTTTCATACTGCAAAAAATGGTACATGTAATACAGATATTAGGATAGGCACATCGTTAATTGCTCCACAAGGCATATTGGGTAATACCAAGGTTGGTGTTTCAATTAATAGCACGAGTCCTACTGCTAATGCAAAGATTCCATTTGCAAATACTGTTCAAATTTCTGGACTTGGTATTGGAACAAAGGAATATGTCCAAATAGGTAAACAAGCAGGTGGTACATCTGGTATCTGCGCTTGGAGAAATCTCAATATATCTGTGAAAGAAATATGATTGAACAAAAATTGTAGTGATAATTAAAAAATTGTAACGATGAGAATTTTTCTTAAACTTTAGTATTATCCAATCATTTACACGTGTTGTTCTATGATTTGTTCTTGATCTAGTGGTGATGTGAGTTCAACTTGTGTGTGCAATTCACTTTGCTTAGAAAATCCGTCTACTACGTCGACATTATCTGATTCATGCAATGTTTCGGATATGCTCTTTTCTACCTGTGGGACATACGACATTTGTGATAGTCTATACGCGGGACATGGTATTTGCATACTCTTTGACATGATAAAAAATAACGGAAAGATCTCTTGGTATATCAAATTTAAAACCACTGGTATGTTTTTCTCATCTGGACTTAGTTGCTTTGATATCTCATTCTGGTCTCCATGGAGTGTAGCCATTCCTTCTACAGTTATTTTGGCATTTGTGGGGTTTGACAAGAGAATTAGTCTATATTTTAGTATAATTTCAGAATCTCTATTTTCCACTTCATCAAGTGATGCCTCTATGTTGTATTTTACAAAACCCTGTTCCTTTTTTAACTTTGAAAATGTTACTGAGTTCAATTCTATTTTTAGATTCATAGATGTAAGAAAATATTATGAAACTTAACCCCCTGTCTGTAGTATGATGATACATGTCATGTGTTTTAGTATGCTTGAGATAATTCAAACATGTGAGTATCAAAAATCCGCCTGATCAACGGATGAAGGAAGTCATAAATTCTAAGATTCACGATGAAAATTTCACCCTGAATATTCATGTTTCTACGTTAAAAAAAAGTACTCATGCTCTGTCTAAAAATTATGATATAAAAAAATATCTTGATCCAGAAAAGTTTTCATTTTCACCTGAGATTTCCGAACTCATACCTAGAGATACTCCTCCTTATCTTGATAATGGAGAAAAATATGTAGAACGAATTGCTAGAGCCTTATCATTTTTCAAACAATGTGCACTTATTGGGCCAAGCGGTACTGGGAAAACACATATTGTATATCTAATAGCCGAACTTGCTGGTCTTCCAATATGGGAGATTAACTGTGGCTTACAAACATCGGTTTTTGATCTTTTTGGAAGATATGTTGGTCTTGGAAAAGAAAACTGGATTGATGGACTGATAACATCCTGGAGTAGACATGGTGGAATACTGTATCTTGATGAGGCAAACATGATGAAGCAGGATATTGCTACCAGACTGAATCCTATTTTGGATCAACGGGGTCACATGGTTCTGACAGAAAAAGATAATGAAATAATTCAACGTCATAAATATGCGTTTTTAATAATCAGTATGAACCCCGTCTCTTCTGAATTTGCCGGCACTAAGCCAATAAACGCAGCAATGAGAAGAAGAATGAGTGTCTGGCTAAACTTTGACTATATGAGTGTGGGTTCAAAGATTGACGAAAAAGAAGTGGATCTTTTGATTAAAAAAACTAATGGCTTGAGCAGACAAGATGCTGAAATAATAGTTAGAGTGGGTGCAGATCTACGAAAACAATACAAGTCTGGAGATCTTCCCTATGGTCCTTCTATAGGGGATCTCTTAAACTGGGCATTATTGATTTCTGATGGTGCCTCATTAAAAGATGCAGCAGAAGAAACCATAATCTCTCTTACTAGTGACGATGTTGAAGTACAAGGAATGGTAAGAAGAATAATTTGTAAAATAGCTGGAATCTGATGAAAGAAAAAGAATCCAGTTTTTTAGGCTTGGCAGAAAATATTTTCTACAACTTTTCTCAGATAAAACCTGGCAGTCTAAATCTTGTCTTCTCAAAAAGAACGATATTTCCAGTGATAAAATATGATTCTGAATTAGAAATCATCATCCCATTGCCACGAAAACAGAATGGCAAATATTTGTTTGAAGGTATGTTATATGATGATAATTTCAATGAAAGACAAAACCTTTGGTGTCTGTTTCTAGCCACGATTTATCATCTTGCAGCTCATGCTTGCGTTTCAGGATATTCTATATATGATTCTTGGAAAAGATCTAAAACCGAAGATATTTGCTTACGTGTAATCGATTACATTGAAGATATGTTTGTTGAACAATATATTTCTCATACTGATTATGAGATATGGAAAAGTATGAAAAATATTGAGAATGAACTCATGTCGAAAAATCAAAAAAATTCTTCTAAATCCTTTAATGTCGAACATCCTAAAATTTTCGGCTTGTCTGATAAAGAAAAAATCGCAAAAATACGAACAAATGTGATGCACAAACAAAATGATGTCATTTTATTTGCAAATTTACTTTATAAAAATAGGGAATTGTTGTCTAGGGAAATCATGCCTTATTATGAAAGACACGATGTTCAACAAATGCTGGAAACTGGACAAAAAAGTCCAGATTTTAAACCAAATGGCGTATTTCAAGAAAACACGGTGAAACTTGATGATCTTTGGTTAAAAGATGCACAATTAAAATTAAAAATACTTGGAAAATATAAAAAGAATTTAAAAGATCTTAATTTTGATTCAATTGTAGTTCCACGAGGAAATTTTTATAATTTTTTGCAAATTAAAGAAAAAATATCTCCATTATTGAGAAAGATTCATCAACAGATGCGAATGGTGGGAAATAATTTCGATGATCCTAAAACTGATGAACGTGGTTATCTGAACATGCAAATGGTTATCCAATCTATGGCATCCGAATCGCAATCTGTTGATGTTTTTGAGCGTGATGAAATTCGACGAGTTGAGGAAGCATGGGTAATTTTAATAGACAATAGTGCAAGTATGGGTTTACGATTTGAACAAATAAAAGAATTTACTGTTTGTATCGCAGAAGCAGCAAATGATCTAACAGGAAAATCTGATGCATGGGCTTTATTCAGTTTTGATAATAATTTTAAAATTTTAAAAGATTTTGAAGAAAGATATGATCACGAAGTACAAGCACGTATCGGTTCATTAAAAAATAATGGTTTGTCATTATTACCAGATGCGATAGAATTAGCACGTAGGGTGCTATTGAATGATGCCCGCGAGAGAAAATATATTTTTCTTATCACTGACGGGCATCCATCTGGTTATGAAAAAATAAATCATCATCTTGTTAAAATTACAAAAAAACTTGATGCTTCTGGTGTGTCATTAATTGCTATTGGTGTATCAAAATCCACTTCGAAGCATTTTAGACATAATGTACGCGGATCATCTAATCTTGGACAACTTGTAGCCAAATTCATTACTGCCTACAAGACTGTTTCATCAGACTAGGTGTAAGTCAAAATTACATGCTAGGTGAGATATTCTTCATTACTATACTTGCTAATAATGAATATGTTCCTTAGAACAAAGAACAGAAAGGCAATCAGTGCCGTGCTTACTACACTGATCATCTTGGTTGCATCAGTAGTTCTTGGAACGGGTGTTGTACTGTATGGTACTAGCCTCTTCCAGACAGGCGCCCAATCCTCGGGCATAGCAGTTCAAGGTAGTCATGTGTGGGTAAACTCTACGAGTTCGCCAACATATGTGTGGGGAGCTGCAGAGATTAGAAATAGTGGTGACAAGATTCTGTCTGTAGACCAGATTAATGTACGCGGTACTCAGGTACCATTTGCAAGCTGGTACTATAGCAATAATCAAACAGCCGTTACCGCAGCAAACTTTCAATCTCAGCTAACATACACTGGAACTACAGGTACTGGACTCATGAAGAGCTTTGCCTCGGGAGCACCAACTGGATGTACAACTGCCACCACTCAATTCTATATCAACGAATTTGGTTTGGGTAGTAGCAATCCTACAGTGTGTTTCACGCAAGCATCTGGTCCAATTTCATTGAAGCCAGGTGATAGAGCCATAGTGTATTTCCAAGTGCCAAATGGCATATTGAGTACAGTGGATGCAGGTTCCCAAAGTAGTGTTGCAGTATATGCTGGTAGTGTAGGTGCACCGCAGTCTGTTACTGTAGAAAGCAAATAGAGGGGGTTTAAAAAAATGCCCAACTTCTCTTCTTTTTTATTTTTGGTGACTAGCAAATGAAAGACAGATCAAAAAAATCTCAAGAAATTGAAACTTTTCTGGAACGTCAAATAATTGATGAAGGTCAAAGTCAGATTCCATTTGGTTATGAAATTGTAAAAAAATATCCATTACAGCCTCCATTTAGTTATGCGAATATATTGTATAATAAAGAAAAATCCACATATCTTTATTTTGTAGATGAATTACGTCTAAACAGGGAAGACACAACAATCTTTCAAACACTCTACAAACTCATTGAAGAAAGTCTTGAATCTCCATCAAAATCTGATGGCAGTCAAAATTTTGAAGATCATTTGAATAAAATCCTCAAGGATAATGAAAAGATGTTTCTAAATCACTCTAGTATGAGTAGTATGGAGAAGGTGAAATATTATTTGAAACGCGATATTGTGGGATTTGGCCTGATAGATCCAATAATGCATGATGTAAATATTGAGGATGTAAGCTGCAGTGGAACTGACAAACCCATTTTCATATGGCATCGAAATTATGACAGCATCCCAACAAATATCCAGTATGCATCAAATGAACAATTAAATTCATTTGTTTCTAGAATTGTGTTTCGAGCTGGAAAACATATCAGTACTGCATTTCCAATATCGGATTTGGCATTACAAGGAAATCATAGAATCTCAGTTCTATATCAAAAGGAAGTAACTCCCAAAGGAACTAGTTTTACAATACGAAAATTCAGAGAAGATCCTTATACTGTAATTGACCTGATAAAATTTGGAACAATAAGCATTTCAATTGCAGCATATTTGTGGATGCTGGTAGAAGCAAAACAGTCTTTTATAATAATAGGCTCAACTGGAAGTGGAAAGACTACAATACTTAACGCAATCACGGGTCTTGTTCACCCTGACTATAAAATTTTCTCAGTAGAAGATGTTGCAGAAATCAACATCAATCATGAAAACTGGTTCACTCTGGTTTCAAGAAGTGGGTTTGGTTTGAGTGGGGAAGGTGAAATAGGAATGTATGATTTGATAAAGGCCGGAGTACGACATAGGCCTGACTATATTGTAGTGGGAGAAATCAGAGGCTCTGAGGCGTATGTCATGTTTCAAGCCATGGCTACAGGTCACGGTGGTTTGTGTACCATGCACGCAGATGGTCTTGAATCTGCAATAAAGAGATTGCAACAAAAACCAATGGATATTCCGCCTGCATATATTTCTCTAATGAACTGCGCCGTAGTCATAAAGAGAGTAAAAGAAAGTTCTACGGGCCAGAGCAGCAGAAGAGCAATTGCGGTATCAGAAATAATATCTTCCAGTAATTCACATGCAGCTTTTTCATGGAACCCAAAAACTGATAATTTTGATGATAATCTAAAAGATAGCAATCTGTTCAAAAAAATGGCAGATGCGTCAGGTCGTGATCTAAACGAACTGCTTGAGGAACATGAAAAAAGAATCATGATTCTCAAATGGATGCTTGAAAATGATATTAGAAATTATAGAAAAGTAGCTGAAGTGGTTGGAAAATATTATCGAGATCCCGAATCATTATTACAAAAAATAGAATTAGGAAATGTCTAAATGATTTCACTAAAAAAACTTGATCAGGCAGATTACGAAAAAAAACAAAATAAAAAGATAGACAGAGAGTTACCATATTTTATTACCATAATGTCGCTTCTTGCTTCCAGTGGACTTGGTCCTTATACTATGTTGCAGAAAATAAAAGAAATCAATCTTTTACCTATCATCCAGGGAGAAATAGTTAAAATTCTAAAAAGAATTGATTTGCTAGGAATAGACCCGCTTACTGCCCTAGACCAAGCAAAGGACAGGCCATCTTCCAAGGCATTAGGTGAATTTCTGAGTGGATATGTTTCTGCCATCCAAAGTGGTGGTAATGTGGTCAATTATTTAAAAAGCAAAATGACTGGTTCATACGATAGACTTGAAAATGTAGAAAAACAATCTGTTGAAAAACTCAGCGGTGTAGTTCATGGATGGCTTACCATGCAAATAGTCATACTGGCAGTCTTTATACTGGTAGCAGCAATGGGTTCAAATCCTCTTAGTAGTTCAGGTGATAATGCTCCTTCACAACCACCTTATGCGTTGCTGTTCTTTTCACCTGTAGTTTCTATTGGATTTATGAAAATGGTGCAAAAAATGAACTATTCTAATATTCCAGAACTTGAAGTAAAAAAAATTCTAAAGTTTGCATTACCACCTGTTCTAATTGGAATAATTCTTGTCGCAACTGGTTTGTTCTCTAACATGCATGCTAATGCCTATATTTTGGGAATATCTCTGGTGATTGCATCCATCTGGCCTTCTATAACATTTAAAAAAATCTATATCACAAATCTTCATGCCGAAGAGGCAACACCTCAAATTTTACGAGATATCACTGAAGCAAGAAAGGCTGGAATGGGACCTGAAAAATGTATAGTTCATGCATGTAAAAGAAAAGACTTCAAATCGTTTAATGTTATAGCAAATACTATTGCAAACAAACTTGAATGGGGTATTCCACTGTTCAATATTTTTGAAACACTTGAAAAAGAAATCAAAAATTTTCAAGTATTGGTGAGCTTTAGAATATTGTTTGAAATAATATCTTCTGGAGGGGGGAATGTGAATACTCTTGACTCTTTGACTGATGCAAGTGAAAAAATTCGTAATATTACAAAAAATAAACGTGACATGTTACAGCCATATGTTATAGTTGGTTTTATGCTGATAATTATTACTGGATTTACTACACTACTTACGATAGATTCTTTTTCTGAAATTGATAAAGGAAAAAATATTGTTCATAATGGTATTGAGCAGTCAGGACAATCAAACTCGTTACTTGAAGTAGTCTCAATCGCTGTTGTAGTTCAAGCCTGGCTTGCCGGTCTTTTTATTGGTAAAATCACTAAAGGAGCTTATTCTGGAGGATTTGTGTTTTCCATGTTGCTTACCATTGTGACTCTGATCTCAATTGGCATGATACAGTTACACGTGATCAACATTGGGTCTATACTCTCCAAACCCTCATCATAGTATGTCATAAAAAAAGTCATACCTGATCTTATATTGAATTTTAAGTCAGGTACTGATAATTTGAAATACCTATTATTGCTGGTGTTTATGTCATTCATACTAATTCCGGCATATGCCGATGTCTCTGCTCCTGCAAATCTGGGGATGAAGATAATTCCTGGAAAAATTGTAGAAAATTCAGAAGGTGTTATAGAGGTTTATTCAACAACTGGTGATATTCCAGTTGACAAATTAATTGCAACATCGTCTGATCCTTCAATAGTGCAAGTATTGGGTATTGAGCAAGATGAAACTCATATGATATCTAATGTAAAAATAAAGGCTTTTGCTGCAGGTGATGTCAAGATTGCACTTGCAGCACCCGGATTTGCTTCAAATGAGTTTGATCTAACTATCTACACCAATTCTAATATGGCAACAAAATTAATGATAAAAGCAACTCCATCTATATACGCAACAAATGGTCCGGTATATGGTTACATTGCAGTAGAAAGTACCAATAACAATGATGTTCCAACCCCTGTGACATCTGATATGGTTGTATCAATATCCACATCTGATAATAACATTGTAACACCAAAAGATGATGCTCTTATAATAAAGAAAGGCGAATATTATGCCACTGGATCAATTGTGGTAACCGGTGCAGGTACTGCACAGATATCTGCCTCCTCAACTTCTATGCAATCAGTATCAACATCAGTTGTTGTTAATAATATTAATTCTCAAAATACTATACAGCTCTATGTTTATCCAAAAACAATTAATGCTTATGCAGCTTCATCTGCGTATGCTGTTGTACAACTACATGACGAATCTGGAAATCCAGTTCTAGCAAAAAATGACATTCCTGTAAAGGTGCAAATAACAAATGCTAGCGGTATTAGTACCATTAACACTAGTCGAGAAAGTCCGCTATTTCAAATTGGAGAGCAAGCAGTGATAAAAAAAGGGACTTATTGGGCATATGTACCAATTGAAGTTACTGCTGGAACTAGTGGAACTTTTAATGTGGTGGCTTCTGCAACTGGAAGTCTAATTTCACCTCCTGTACAATTGACTAGTAATACTAACAACACCTTACTTGATACCAAATCTGCTAGACTGGACTCTCTTCCAATTCTTGCCACTGGTCAAAAAGAACTTGTAGGTGTCATACATCTTGAAGATCCATCCGGTCAAATGCTTATCGCAAAGGATAATCTGAAAATTGAAATTGACTCTTCTGATCCATCCGTTGTTTCAATCTCTGATGTACCGATGGATAGAGGTTCACAATCTGCACTAGTATTTGCACAAGTTGGCAAAACCGCAAATCCTGTAACTCTTGATGTTGTTACCGATAATCCACAAATTGTAACCCAGTCAATAAGCTCAGTTCCAATAGATTCCATTTCCTTAAAGGCAGAATCATTACTTCCAAAAGTTCTAACACATACAAAAATTCCGATTGCTTACTATCTTACAAAGGCCGACGCTCTTAGTTTTTCTACTGATGAATTACAATTAATGGTCTCACCATCTGACTCTATCCAGACAGGAACACTGTCCATACACAAAGATGTACCAATTCTGATATCTAATGGCGTTCTACTAAAAGACGGTACACAGAATCTATCTGTAATATCTCCAGTTTTTTCCTCCACTTTTTCAATAGAGGGCATATCTGATAATCCTAAATCAATAGAGTTTGATTATCCTGAAAAAATCACAGCTGGACTTCAAAATACGTTTTCAATTGAATTGTTGGACGGTCAACAAATACCGGCATATGCTGATCATGACATAACAATAAAACTTGTCTCAAATGACCCAACAATCATTGAAATGCCAGACAGTGTGAAAATTAACAGCGGATCGTATTTTACTACATTTAATGTTCATGCAAAAAGTGAAGGTACATCAGAAATTGCACTTCTTGCAAATGAAATCCCATTATCAAAATTTGATGTCAGTGTGATAAGTATCACACCTGATGTAAATATTCAAGCAGCAGATTTTGGAGAGTCAGGTGTTCCAATATCTGCTGAAATAACTGCTACATACAAACAAGTTCCACTAAAAGATCTTAAAGTTGACTGGACAGTTGATGGTGCAAAAATTCAAAGTATGGATTCTGATGTACATTCTGATGGAACTGCAAAAATGACTTTCATTGCTGATAGTCCTGGACAGGTTCACATTGGAGCAAGTGTCTCAGGTGGATTATACCAGGTGACCACGTCTTCAAAAGATATCACAATTAATGCTCCCCTTGCAAGTACCCCATCTGAAAATGTTCCAAAAAATAATCTATCGATATTAGGCAGTATTGATCCATTGATGCTAGTTATACCATTGGTTGCAGGAATTGGAATACTGATCTTTAAGAAAAGAGAAATGTTTGAAGAAATATCTGAAAAAATTAATCTATCAGAAATGATTACGGGATTAAAAGATAAAGTATCACGTGTAAAGGAAAATTAGGATGCCGTGAGTGACTTGACATATGTAACATGTCTTAAAAATCCGTTACCAGTTTTCTCATTGCGGATTAGCATGAATAACGAAAAATATCCTTCAAAGAATGTCATCGAGTTTTGGATGATGTTTTGATGTATTACTTGAAATGTGGTCAAAATTACCACACTTGTTACTACCGCCAGAATTATGGTATAGTATGTGGTATATCCTCGAATCTTTGGATTGTGAAAAGATGGCAAAAATTTCATGTTCTTTTTTCTCGATCTCTTGGATATAAGATTGGTCTTCCAATTTTGGAAATTGCATTATACATCTATTATGTGCCTGGAGAGAAAGCGAATTGTTAGACGGTTTTTTTGATCTCAATGTTGTGAGAATTCTAGTATCCTTGGTCATGCTTGGATTGGCATCTGTAATAGATCTTAAAAAAAGAGAAATTAATGACAAGTTGTGGATTGGTTTCTCAGGGGTGGCAGTGTTATTGTTGTTTATCAATCCTAATTTCTGGTTTGATCTAAAAACTATGGGCTTGTCACTGATCGTAGCTCCTGTTGCTCTGATACTGTGGAGATTTGGAATCTTTGGAGGGGCAGATGCATTGTGCTTGATAGTCCTTGCCGGTCTTGCTCCTCTGTCTAGCTTGACTTCATCTCCGATATCTCCCTTTACCACGCTTGAAAATGCTGCAATTCTTACTGTAATTCCACTTTTTATCAATTTGGCAAGAAATGTGGTATCTGTCATTCGTGGTAATGACATATTCAATGGTATTGAAGAATCAAGTTTGAAAAAAATAGTAGCAATGTTTGTTGGATATAGAACAAAGGATCCAAGACACAGCTTTTGCATTGAACAGATAATAGATGGAAAACGACACCTTGATTTTTCACTAAAACATGCAGAGAAAACATCATTCTGTCATGAGTCAGATGTATGGGTTACACCAGGTTTACCTTATGTGTTGTACATAACAGGAGGTTTCATAATTCAGATTATATATGGCGATTTAATTTTGAGGCTAATACACTCTCCGGTACTTTAGATCTGATTATTTTTTTATTGTGCTGAAAACTTAGTTTTGTTACTTGTTATTTTTTGATTTAAAATATCGAGAATTTGACCAAATGTAGCCAAATAATAATTTCAACGTATATGTCATGGAATAAGAGTTTGTCCACATGGCTAACATGTTCTGTGAAGTTTCATTAGTTTTCTTTATGAATAATATTACTTCATCATCATCTTTTATGATGAAACACAAATCCTCTTTAATTTTTTGTGGCATTCTTTTTACTTTATTTCTCAGAGAATCTGAAAAAATGTACTCTGTTTTACTTGAAGATGATGAAACGAGTTGCACATCTACTTTGGAGTCTTTCAATAGCTCTAGAAGGCCTGCATGATAGAATTTCATCAAGTCTTTTTCTGTAGCAAGCATTAGGATGGATTTTTTTGCATTTGTAACAACTTCACTTATTTTACCAGACATCTGGTTTAGACCTTGTAAAATTTGGAATTTTCCATCACTTACTTCTTCTTTGTTTATTCCAAAATGAGGTAAAGTTTTCCAGAGTGCTACTATGTCTCGCTCTTTATTTTCTAGATTCTTGACTCGTTCCTTCTCTGTATTGATCAAAATATTTATGGCAGTATCAAGCGGTGACGCAATGAATTTAATTGGATGCTGAAAAGATGCCGACACCAAGCCCCTGTTTTGTAAGTTTGTCAATAAGTGATAGGTTTCAGTTCTTGGCACTTTGAGGGCGTTGCTCACTTGGGTGGCTGTGCTTGAACCATTCTTTTCTAAAAACAGAAAAACTTTTGATTGGTTTGAAGTTAATCCAAATTTTGACAATTCATTTTTAATTTTATCATATAATACTTCGTGTTCACTTGGCTGTATGTTTAACATGGCCTCTGAAATTGAAATGTTTGTTGTATCCATTGTCATGTTACTCTAATACAATTAGCACTCTTTAGGGATCTGTGTGTAATGGGATATTACACATGTAAAACACCATTATCGTATTGTCATGTGAAAAATTTGATAATCATGGAACATGAGTTATTAAGTTTTGAAAATGCAAACTAAAGATACTGCTGTTATCAAGATATTCTTTTGTTAGTTGAACTTGCACTAGGACTTTGTTCTTTTTTACATGAATCTGAATATTGTCAAACACTGGGCGGTATTTGTTTATGGTTCTTCCATCTTCTGTAGACTCGTATCCATTAATTATTAATAGTCCGTTTTGGATGAGGCTGTTGACTTTTCGATATCCTGACGTCTGGGGGATTTTGCAAATCTCCAAGATCTCTGAAATTATTCTTGGTTTGTCTAGAACTGCATTCAAAATATTCTTTTTATCATCATCGCCTATTGCTTCAAGTATTATTCTGTTGATGTATGAATCTTCAATGGTTATCAGTTCCTTATCTCCTACTTTGCTTTGCTGGACTGATATTATGTGTTGTAGTAACTGTCTTTCCATTCCTTTTGCTCCGTCACCAAAACATTCTTTGAAGATCAGATCTAATTTTGGAAAATCACTGGATACTTGAGTCAAATTTATACCAAATTTTTCAGATATTCTATCTTCAATTTTTTCTAATGTACTCTGACCGAGATTTTTCTTTATTATGTGTACTAGGGCTTTCCCTATGAGGGAGTCAAATCCGGACATGCCTTATTTGCAGGTAATTTATTAAAATCAACTTGCATGTAATTTTTCTATATGACATCATTACTGGGCTTGTTAGCAGTTGTAAGGTGCAGAATCCGAAAATCTTGTGATTAATGGATACCTGCAATGTAAAATCGATTTTAGATGTGGTTTGGAGTCGGATTTTGATGTTAGAGACGTCCATCTTACATATTCTGGTGGTGAAATTTACCGAAAATCTGTCTGTATGTTTGATTATATAGTATTAATTTATCTGTGTGATTGACTCATTTTTCATAAACTGGTTTCTAATCTGTTTGTCTGATCTTGACACACTGATTAATATTAGATCATGGATGTTCACGATAATGATATATGTCTGATGAGGCAAATAGGGAAAAACATACCTATACTGCACTTGTAGTTGATGATGATGAAGATACAGTTAATCTTTTTACTGAATTTTTAGAAATCTATGATGTTGCGGTGGTAGGCAAGGCATTTGATGGAAGGCAAGCTGCTCAGATATTCCAAGACATGTCTCCTGATATTATCTTCTCTGATGTGATGATGCCAGAATATGATGGATTTTATGCACTTGAAAACATCAAGAAAATAAAACCACAAGCAATAATGGTGATGATTACAGGCGATGTGAGAGCAGATACTATACACAAGCTAGAAAAGTTGGGTGCAGATGCAATAATCTACAAACCATTTGATATGCAATCAGTAATGAAGACAGTCAATAATCTGCTTGCAAAGACTGTGTGCCCGACATCAAATACATAGACTCGTAATTATTTTTTACTTGTTACTGTCATTTGTTTGTAATTTCTTTTTTTGAATCTACTCAGGTTCCAGAACCTATTCCTGGAAGAGTACCCGCTGCAACACCTGGAGAATATGTATCCAAGATGTGGTTTGTGAGAAATTGTGATAGTGCGGCAGTAGTACCATACATTGTCAATCCTCCTAATACTGTTAACATTGCGATATTGAAACACACTGTCTTGAACATACCTCCCTGACCCACTTTTACTGCTAACGCATTGATGGTTGAAGTGACAAGTATGACTAGTGGTAACATCATGTGGATGAAATTTGGATCAATTGGACTGAGTGTAAATGCCTGGTTTGATACTGGCACTGTTGATAACAATGTGTGAAATACTTCGATTAGTGTACTCATCAGGCCAAAGATTGCCATTGTAAGTCCATGTAGTACTATTATGATTGTCTCAAAAGTTCTTGATGTCTGCATCCTTTTTGATCTGAGCTCATTTAATTTGGATGAAATCTCTGCAACCTTGTTGCCCACCTGGTTCATATCTGCTCCCTTGAGGAGTGCCCTTGACATTATGGTATTGCCAGATTCAATTACTGAGGTTCCTGCCTCCATTGAAAATATCTCAAAACAAATTTCTGGATTTATCCTGTTTTTTACTCTATTCTTAAAGGCAATAATTTGTTTTTGTAATGGCCCGAAATTACTTCTAAGTACTGCATCAAGTGCCTGCCCCATGGAGCCTACCATGGTGTAAATCTCTCCAAAATGTCTGATAAATGGAGGATACCACTCGTCATGTTCTCGTAATTCTGTTTCCATTCTTTTGGCTATGAATCCGGGAATGAATAATGGTGATACTGCAATGACTACGACAAGTGTGAGTGGTACTAGATTGGTCAAGGCAAGGACTATTCCAATAGAAGTGCCTGCACCAAGTGCTGCAAATAACGCCATTCGAAATTTTGGTGTGGTATCGTGTTTCGTGGATGCTAGTTTGTCTTTTGGAAATAGCATGTACATGATTACTATGAATGAACCCATGCTTACTATGACACCAACAAAAGACATGACAAATATTGATTCAGAGTTGGAATTTCCCATGAGCATTGCCATGATAGAGTTGGCTGCAATCATGAAAGACGCAGTTGATGAAATTGTATAAAACATTTCAAGGAATAGTTTTTGGGTTTCCAAATTACGTTCGTATCTTATTGTATATGTGTGGATGGCAAAATTCATCTCATCTGTGAAGAATATTCTCAACTCATCTCCAAGTCTTATCACTTGCGATAATTTTACTAGTAATTGTTTTAATGGGTCTGTATTATCCTTTAATTTTGCAGCAATCATTTCACAAGACCTTGCCAGACCGTACCCCCACCCTACCCCCAGCCGGAATACTTCTTTGAATGAATTTGAATATCTTCCATATCCTGATGATTGCCCACTTTTTATCATGTCAACAGAGCCGACTTCGCCTGTAGACAATGCATACAGAAATGCAATAAAGTATAACAAATCTTCGTCTGATCGTCGAAGTTCTGCAAGTTTCTCCTTGATGGCAAGTTTTTCCATCATAATGCATTAAGCTCCTTCATAAATTGCTCAAGGCCAATTTCCCTGCATCGAGATATTGAATCATAAACATCGTAAAAATTGAAAATTTTCTTTTCAATCATCTTATCTAAAATCTTTGTTCGCAGTGCAAGCTCCTCATATAGCAGGCCTTCGTCTTTTCTTGACATTCCCCTCTTTTCTAAAACTTTTGAAATGAATAGTGCACTACTTCCCTTACCTCTGAACTTGACTGTATCACTACCTGGGTCCCAATTGAATACTGGGATAAACATTACATTGTTCCCTTCCTGATTGTATCCAATTACTTCATTTATGGATAGCACTCTTCTTACTCTCTTTCCATCTGGACCTGTAACAGCTGCCTGGAACATTGCAATGTTTAGATTTTCAACATTTGTTTTTGGTATGTTCATTGGAGGGTTAGTGAGTCTCTGAATCAATGCAGTCATGTTTGCAGCGTGAAATGAACTAACTACCGGGTGACCTGTCTGCATTGCACCAAATGCAATGTTTGCCTCTGCACCTCTGATTTCTCCTACAAATATGTAATTTGGTCTCTGTCTTAACGCTGCTTTCAAAAGATCAAACATTGTCACACTTGAATTTGCATTTCCAGTATCTCTTGTGACCTCACTTATCCAGTTGGCATGTGGTAAGGTGAGCTCAGGTGTATCTTCAATGGTTACAATTTTCCAGTTGGATGGAATAAATGCGGTAATTGCCATCATGGTGGTAGTCTTTCCTGATGCAGTTTCTCCATTGACGAATACACTCATTCCCTCTGCAAGCATCATCCACAAGTAGGCAGCTTCGATTGAAAGCAGGGATTTGCTTGGGATGATTTGGGTTATGGATAGAGGTGTACTTGCAAATCTTCTGATTGTTGCATTCGTTCCTTTTCTGCTTATGTCTTTTCCAAACACAATGTTAATTCTAGATCCTTCTGGAAGTGTGGCGTCTATGACTGGTTTTGCATGAGATACTGTCTTACCAAATTGTTCTGCCATGCTGACAATTAGATCATCAATTTCTTCAACACTCAAAAAGACTGGGCATTTTAGTGCTCCAAACATTTTGTGTATGACATACATGTTACCTGCACCAACTATTGAAATGTCTTCCAAATGTGGATCGGTTAGGAATGGATCAAGTAGACCCATGCCAGCACGCTTGCGCAAAAAATGATATTTTAGACTAGGTATGTCCTTATCAAACACTGCCAAGTTTTTGGCCTTGAATATATCCATCTTGGAATAATCTATTGCCGCATTTGTAGACATGATGGTTTTGTCAAGATATTGGTCTATCATGTTGAATCTTTCTGTGAGCTCAATAGGTGGATTCATGGTTCCTGCATGTAATGCAAATAACTTGTCTGCACTTTCCATCAGTGCACGGTCTGGTTCATCAGGTTCGATGACTGCATATTCTACATATCCATCCGCTGAATTGGAGTGTGGATTGATGTGAATGTACGTGTTCTCAGATATTGGATATATCAGATTGGGGTCCTTGAGTTTTTTATGTTCGCCCTCAAGTTTTTCTGTAAATAATGGAATGGGATTTCCTCTTTCTACGTATGTTGACAAGTAGTTTAACAGATGCGCAGATTTCTTTAGCGCCTCTGAGAATTTTTTGTCACTGACTAGAGATAGACTTAGAACCATTTCATTTTACCTTGATTTGTTGTTCTCATGTCTTCATCCTATTATGCATTAGCTGTGGATATTGGTACAATCTTAATTCCAAAGTTAGTGTCAATCTCAAAAGCAAATGATGACTCTGACGCTTCGCTTGAGCCTATCAATTTTATCACTTTCATCACCTTGACTGCTTTTCCACCTATGCTTGCAGTACTAAGTGAAAAGTAAACATCGCATGCGGATTTTATCCTCATGGAAATGTCTTCTGGAATTGATGTTTCATGCATCGTAAGGATTACGGTCATGCCTGTTGATACAAGATATTTGCACCTGGTTAGAAAATCAAGTATCTGTCCTGCATCTGCATACATTGTCAAAAGAGATATTGAATCTATTACTACACAATCAAAATTTTTGGAGTTGCTACTAATGTATCTGCCAATTACTGGCAATAGAAATGATGATTGCTTTTGTGACCATACTGCTCCGTATACGTGCAGTGGAAGTATTGAAAATCGATTTTGTAAAAATGCTGTTGTAAAGTTGAATGTAATTGTCTTCATTTTTTCGATATAATCTTTGACAGTATTTTCTGTAACACACAATACTTTCATTTTTGACGATAACATGCCTTGTATAAATTGGGCTGCAAGTGCACTCTTTCCTGTACCATGCTCTCCTTCTATCATCATCAAGCATGGTGTTGGAATTCCACCTGCTAACTGCCTATCTACCTCTTCATTACCCGTTGGAATTGTCTTTATCATGTTATTCTCACCGAACTTGTAGAAAGAACTCCATTGTCTGTTCCAATGTTGACTGTAATGATGCCTCCTAGGCTTGTCGGATTTTGCAGATTTGCCTCAATGTTGAGTGTTTCCTTAGGATCTAGTATGCCTGGATGTTCAAGATCATTTGTTATGCTTTGAATGCACCACTTGTCAGATGGTAATGCTACACAACTTTTTGCATATTGTAAAACCTCTGTAAGCGTTGGCATGCTTCCTGTGTCTGTCTGATATGTAACTATGGCATCAAACTTGTTGTAATTCCATAAAATGGTATTTCCAGTATTATCTACTGAGAAATTAACAATAGTAGAATTATGAATACTTTGTAAGTTCGAAACACTGATGTTTGTGTGTAAAATTGAATTTAAGGTGCTTGACATCTGTGCTGAAGATGTACTGACCTTTGTGGTATCATCAAGTATTGCAGGAAATGACATCATTGCATACACTATGGTAAAGGTAACAATACCGCCCGAAATTGCGATGCTTAATCCCACGGAATATCACCTAGCAGAACGTAGCGAAGTATTCATCGCTAACTCCGTTGGGTGTTGTTACTTGTAATTCGTATACACTACTACATTGAATGGCCGATAAATCTGAAAGGTTGATTTGTACCGTATTTGCTTTGTCCCAACTAGTTACTGGACTAGAAAATGTCCATGATGGAGATCCTGCGTTGTATGGGATTCTCTGCATTGCACCCGTTTGACCAAAATACACATCAATATTTTGCGTATTTGTAATCGAATACGTTCCAATATTTTTCACCCAGGCACTTACACTTGTAGATGTTGGATTTTGTGCGTATAGGATTTTGATGTTTGTTAATATGGTCTGTTTCTGATTCTCAGTTGTTTGAGTAAAAGTAGATTGGAATGTGCCAACTTTTGTCATTACTACACCCGCAAGACCTCCAGCTATTATGACTGAAGCTACAATGAGAATTGCTTCTGTAAAAACGGCTGATCCCATACTAATTCTCCTTTGACTCCACTGTCATTAGTGGGCCATGTGATTTTCCTTGATTCATTATTATTTTGGCATATGTCAAATCAGCTTCCTTGTCTGCTATTCCCATGACTTTGCCAAATTTGTATAACATGATGAGTATCTCCTTGACTGATAGCCCTGACTGGTCCATCAGATTGATTATGTTGTATATGACGTGCTCGTCTTCTTGTCTTAGCCCCATCATTTTACACTGTTCTATTAGGATGTCAATTGAGCTCCTGTCTACAGTTTGGAGGATCTCTTCCAAAATTGTTGTTGTACTCATGAGTTTACCAAGTGTAAGACTACCATTGAATAATTGATTGAATGGGAGAGATTCTTGAAATTCTTGTTTGGATTGGACGTCCTCAATCTGTTTTGATGTTGATGTTGTGGGCAAACTGTTTGTTGTTACAATGCTAGTCTCTGCTTGTTGCTCTGCATTATTTGGCATCGAATTTTCTGGAGAGTTGTTTATGTGATGCATTGGTGATTGTTCTGTATGTAACGGAAGTGTTGGGTCTGAGAGTCCCTTGATGTCCATTGAATCAAAATACTTGCGCATGAAATTAAGTGGATTTGCAATCTCTGCTTGAAATGCCTTGAGATCAGTCAGTGATGTTTCAAATGTAAGTGTCAGATCCTGAATCGTACTTCGAATCGAGTTGATTTCATTTCTAACATCACTTACAGTATCTTGCATTCTTACTAGTTCCCTTTGAAATGGGTCTACAGCACGTGTAACCATATCATTGAGAACATTTTCATCTACTACTGGTTGTTGTACCATTGTTGGAGCATAAGTTGTCTCACCTGGCATTGATACAGGTGATGGCATGATGATATCTGACATTCCGCCAGGATTATTTGTCATTATCATACCGCTTTCTTGTTTTGGTGCTTCAAAAGAGATATTTTCTATTGGTGCTTCTGTTTGCATGATACCTTGGTCGATGCCTTGACTGGGTTGATTTAGTGATTTTTTTGCCATGAATTTAGGGATGCCAATAAGAACTCCTGCAATGGCAACAACTGGCAGTACAAAATAATATAGTGATGTGGGAAAACTAAACAGGTATTCTGGCAAGAGTTCGTAGAGAAATAGACCATGACATGCAATTACACTTACTGCTACAAATGTTCGTGTTTTACTAGATAGTTTTGTAATTAGAAAAAGTGGATTGGAGGCAATGATCTTCAAATCATATCCTCCTCTATCCCAAGTCCACAGTTGTTTCTGTAACTGCTGGCACTTGTCTTTCTATAGTCAACGCAGAGCCAGTTGGAACTATGATTTCAGCCTTGACTGTATCTAGCTGTTTTGGCTGGTCACCGTTCTTGTAAACAATTACCAAATCTGCATGTTCACCTACGTCAAGTATGTTGTTGTTGTTCTTGTTGACATCCCAGTAAACCATTGCCTTTGTGCCGTTTGGATATTGGTTATCTCCAAGATTGGTGATTGGATCATGGTCTATGCATGCCTTGCCAGTTGCACCAATTTTTATTGCATAGGATGCATTGATTACATTTCCACTACTTCCTAGTGCGCAACCTACTCCAAAGATGTTGTCATATCTTACTGAATTGCTGTAATACTTGATGTCAGTCAAAGTAGGATCAAGACTTACTGCGTCTCCTCCACCTGCTACCTTGAGAGGTATCATTGTGGCGTTTAGCTGAGATTTAGCTACATCTCCAAATCCTGTTACTTTACCTGCAATCTCAAGTGCACTGCTTGACTCTGTGACAGATGATGAAATTGCTGTCTTTGCCTTTTGTGTTGTTGAAAAACCCATGTTGAGAACGACAAAGGCTAAAGCTGCAGCAACGATTACGAATGCTATCATAACTATTGCAGACTCTATACCGATGACTCCTCTACGATTTCTCCGTAGTCGGTATTTCATTATTTATGATAAGATATGTCCGGGTTTAATCCTCAAGTATGTTTATTATGATCAAACATGGGGTTTGATTTTTAAAATTCTATCATGTCTGAATTATTCTGTGACTTATCAAATATGAAATGCTTGAAGCAAATTCATCATCAGATGATGTACCATCTGACCATTCTGTTATAGTGTTTTTGATCCATATTGGGATTATGCCTGGGTTGATTTTTGACATATCTGATGCATGTATTGACATGTATCCTTTCTCTATAGAAAACTGGATTCCGTTGACAAATTCATTATCATTTATTTCGTTATCTTTCCATATCTTTACATTGTTTTTCATCCAATGTGGTATGTGATCTATATTTGATGTTATGCCTGAATTCTGTGAACCGTTGAAACTTATGTTGACATCTGTAACGGTGGATGGAAACCCATACAATGATTTTATCTTATAGTCACCACTTGTCTTAAAAACTGAACTTGAAGCCTTTAACTCGTAAAAAAAACTATGGTCTGAAAGTGTATTGGTTTTGTCCAGGTATACCAAATTGCGTTTATTATCAAATATCTGTATTATAACAGGCGTGATCTGGTATGTATTGTTAACAATGCCTGAAATTCTAATACTGTCTCCTTCTGCATAGTATTTTCTATCTGTTTCAATGTTAAAATCAGGTGAGATTCCCAAATATGCTGGCCCAACGTCAATTTTTCCTGTCATCCACGGATGAATCTTACAGAAATAGTAATATCCTGACCACATCTGCTCGCTAATTTTTAAAGAATAACTTTTTCCTGGGTTTATTATGCCACTATCAAATATTTTGCCAACATACGTTGGATGATCTAAAACACCGCTTGTAACTGTGTGAGTTGTAGTGTCATTATTTATCCATTGTATAGTCTCATTTTGTCTTGCATGTAATTCTGGAGGCCAAAATGATGTACTGTTTATTCCAGGACTGGTTTTTATTGTAACCGTCCATGGTATAGTAGAATTGTCTGCAAATGCATATGATATTGGTATTATGGTGAATATTACAAAGAGTACTAAAATACCATATTGTAGACCCACAAAAAATATGATTGAAAATGACAAAATAGACTAGCGCTTATTCAAATTAGACCAATGGGATAATTTTTTGAACCTGAAAATTCTGACCATACGCGGGTTTACAATTATTTGGGATCGTGTATCATTTCTAATTAAAAATAAAAAAGAAAAAGTTGTGGAATAAGTTTTTGCTTATCCTAGGTCAACTATCTGAGTTGTAACTGCTGGCACTTG
Source organism: Nitrosotalea devaniterrae (assembly GCA_900065925.1). Taxonomy (GTDB): domain Archaea; phylum Thermoproteota; class Nitrososphaeria; order Nitrososphaerales; family Nitrosopumilaceae; genus Nitrosotalea; species Nitrosotalea devaniterrae. The sequence goes on from LN890280.1 coordinate 877,977, forward strand.
TCTTTCTACAGTCAATGCAGAACCGGTTGGTAGTACAACTTCAGCTTTGATGTTGTCTAACTGTGCTGGTCTGTCCGCACTCTTGTATTGAATTACCAAGTTTGCATGTTCACCTTGATCAAGTATGCTGTTGTTGTTCTTGTTAACATCCCAGTATACGATTGCCTGTGTGGTTGTTGGTGCATGAGCTGTTGTTCCGTTTACTGCATCTTTATCAGTACATCCTGCTGTAACTGCAGCATCAACTGCTGATGATACAGTAGTATATGCTGTAGATGTTAGAACACATGCGCTCTTGTAGATGTTGTCGTATCTTACAGTATTGCTGTAATACTTGATGTCTGCAAGAGCTGGATCAAGACTTACTGCGTCTCCTCCACCTGCTACCTTGAGAGGTATCACTGTTGCATTAAGTACACTACCTGAGACGTATCCTATGCCGGTTACTTTACCTGCAATCTCAAGTGCACTGCTTGACTCTGTGACAGATGATGAAATTGCTGTCTTTGCCTTTTGTGTTGTTGAAAAACCCATGTTGAGAACGACAAAGGCTAAAGCTGCAGCAACGATTACGAATGCTATCATAACTATTGCAGACTCTATACCGATGACTCCTCTACGAGTCTTTCTACTTCTTGTTGTAGAATTCATTAGTTGTAGTATGATGTGCCTGCTACATATCCAACAGTGTGTATAGAATGATCAAACATTGAATCTACATTCTATAAGGTGAGATACTTGATTATGCTAATAATAAAAACTTGGCGAGTTAATAAAATCATACCTGATTTCCGTTTCTACTCTCTTGGCATTTTTCTACTTTAAAATTATTTTTTAAAACAAGTTATACTTTTTTAATTAAAAATAAAAAAGAAAAAGTTGTGGAATAAGTTTTTGCTTATCCTAGGTCAACTATCTGAGTTGTAACTGCTGGCACTTGTCTTTCTACAGTCAATGCAGAACCGGTTGGTAGTACAACTTCAGCTTTGATGTTGTCTAATTGTGCTGGTCTGTCTGCACTCTTGTATGCAATTACCAAGTTTGCATGTTCACCTTGATCAAGTATGCTGTTGGTGTTCTTGCTGACATCCCAGTATACGATTGCTTGTGTAGTGGATGGCGCTGATGCTGTTGTTCCATTTGTTGGGTTCTGTGTGACACACCCTGCTGTAACTGCAGCAGAAACTGCTGATGATACAGTAGTATATGTTGTTGATGTTAGAACACATGCGCTCTTGTAGATGTTGTCGTATCTTACAGTATTGCTGTAATACTTGATGTCTGCAAGAGCTGGATCAAGACTTACTGCGTCTCCTCCACCTGCTACCTTGAGAGGTATCACTGTTGCATTAAGTACACTACCTGAGACGTATCCTATGCCGGTTACTTTACCTGCAATCTCAAGTGCACTGCTTGACTCTGTGACAGATGATGAAATTGCTGTCTTTGCCTTTTGTGTTGTTGAAAAACCCATGTTGAGAACGACAAAGGCTAAAGCTGCAGCAACGATTACGAATGCTATCATAACTATTGCAGACTCTATACCGATGACTCCTCTACGAGTCTTTCTACTTCTTGTTGTAGAATTCATTAGTTGTAGTATGATGTGCCTGCTACATATCCAACAGTGTGCGACAACCGAACAAACATTGTACGGGACAATAAATGGTATATTGTACTGTCTTTAAATATGATGTCACTTAAAATGATAAAATAATTAGATGATTTTTTATCAGTAAAATATAACTCTAGAAATTAATTAAAAATAAAAAAGAAGAGTTGTTGAGTAAGTTTTTTGCTTACCCCAAGTCCACAGTTGTTTCTGTAACTGCTGGCACTTGTCTTTCTATAGTCAACGCAGAGCCAGTTGGAACTATGATTTCAGCCTTGACTGTATCTAGCTGTTTTGGCTGGTCACCGTTCTTGTAAACAATTACCAAATCTGCATGTTCACCTACGTCAAGTATGTTGTTGTTGTTCTTGTTGACATCCCAGTAAACCATTGCCTTTGTGCCGTTTGGATATTGGTTATCTCCAAGATTGGTGATTGGATCATGGTCTATGCATGCCTTGCCAGTTGCACCAATTTTTATTGCATAGGATGCATTGATTACATTTCCACTACTTCCTAGTGCGCAACCTACTCCAAAGATGTTGTCATATCTTACTGAATTGCTGTAATACTTGATGTCAGTCAAAGTAGGATCAAGACTTACTGCGTCTCCTCCACCTGCTACCTTGAGAGGTATCATTGTGGCGTTTAGCTGAGATTTAGCTACATCTCCAAATCCTGTTACTTTACCTGCAATCTCAAGTGCACTGCTTGACTCTGTGACAGATGATGAAATTGCTGTCTTTGCCTTTTGTGTTGTTGAAAAACCCATGTTGAGAACGACAAAGGCTAAAGCTGCAGCAACGATTACGAATGCTATCATAACTATTGCAGACTCTATACCGATGACTCCTCTACGAGTCTTTCTGCTTCTTACTGCCGAGTTCATTGTTTTTGGGTTGTGTTAGGTGGTATTATCCACAAGTCTGTATAGATTGAACAAACAATGACTATATTCCAATGAAAATTGACACATGTTTTGTGATTATGACAATTTATTTTTCATGTGTGTTTATTCTGTACAAACGCTATCCTATATGATGGAAATAAGGCTAAAAAGATGACAAAAATGTGTTATTTTGCTTATGGTGTATTGTCTGATGTTTTCTCTCATGGAGTAAATTACAATGAGTAATACTTTATCACGACCCGAAGAGTCTTCTCTAAAACAAGGTGCCAAAGAAAAAGGTGGTAGTTTTACACTTGAAAGAGTGGCAGAATTGTCTGAAATCCTTGCAAGTAAGGTAGAGGCCGCAATAAATGAAATTGAAAGACTCAACGGTCAGACGCATATGATTGCAATCAATGCAAGAATAGAAGCAAGCAGAGCTGGTATGGCAGGAAAGGCATTTTCTGTTGTAGCTGAACAAATGAATGATCTCTCAGGTAAAATTGGTATAGTAAGTAAGAAGATGAGAAATGAAAGCCGTGGTTCTATTGATGAATTAGGAAATTTAATAAAAACACAAGCAACAATTGTTCGGGGTACACGACTCTCTGATCTTGCATTGACTAACATTGATCTAATTGACAGGAACTTGTATGAACGATCATGTGATGTGCGTTGGTGGGCAACAGATGATACTATTGTTAATGCGCTACATAAAAAATCAAAGGAAAGTTTTGATCTTGTATCAAAACGACTTGGCATCATACTGAATTCTTATACTGTATATTTTGATCTAGTACTGTGTGATCTTGATGGAAATGTAGTGGCAAATGGAAGGCCTGAAAATTATAAGTCGGTTGGCATGAATGTAAAAAACACTGGATGGTTTTCAAGTGCGATGAAAACTAGCAGTGGAAAAGAATTTGGTTTTCAAACAGTCAGCAAGTGCCCCATGGTGAATAATGAACTAAGTCTTGTATTTTCTTGTACCGTTAGAGAACACGGTGAGCAAAACGGTCCTATTATTGGTGTGCTTGGAGTTATATTTCGTTGGGAAGACTTGGCACAAAAAATTGTAAAGGGCGTACCAATTGCCGACGAGGAAAAAGACAAAACAAGAATTTGCATTGTGGATGGAAATGGTCTTCTTCTTGCAGATTCAAAGGATTTGGTACTTGATGATAAAATAGAATTCCTAGGTAAAAATGAACTTTTCAAGGAGAAAAAGGGCTTTACAATATCTGATTATGATGATGAAAAATGCTGTGTTGCACATGCTTTCTCTACTGGCTATGAGACGTATGCTTCTGGATGGCATTCTGTAATTGTTCAAAGGTTAAAGACCTAGTAGACAAAACTTTGTAGTGCCGTCTTGGATGCGATCTATCGTATTTAGAACCGAAATGGTCTAAAATAAGGTCAAAACATGCGTAATTGTTTTAATTCCTTGGTGGAGATTTTCCAGTAATGAACAATGCTTCCGATGGTTACCCATTTGATGGCATATGGGATGCCATGGGAACACAAGATCTGGAACCTCTGAGCAAAGAAGACGGATATCGTTGGGGTCTATCTCACCTGGGGTATGTCAAAAGGGAATTGCTAAAACTTGAGGAACGTGCACTAGCAAGACGTGATGCTGAATTGCTTCACGATATTGTTTCATCAAAACTACGAGCAATAGAGGCAGAAGAAGAACTACAAAAGAAACTTGAAGATATACAAAAACAAAATTCTGATTCAGAATTTTAAATTATTTTAACGCAAAAAATTTGTGTCAAAATAATATAGTAATTCTCATGTATGATCAATTCAAACACACGTGTACATATTATGGTTCCATCATGATGAATTTACATTAGAATGAACCTCAAGTCAATTTTCCAAAAAAGTCTTAAAACAAAAATCATTGCAATGGTCAATGTAGCCTCGGCCATATCTATCGCAACTATCTCTGTTGCAAGTTACTCTGCTGCCGGTCATACTTCTGGTAGTGATGATACTCTGAGATATGTTGTTACTGGCATCATAATGCAAGGGGTTGTAGGTATTTCTGCATATTTTATGGCACGCTCTATTACAAAACCTATACTACATATGGCATCTGTTGCAGAAAAAATTAGTCATGGAGATCTTACCGTGGAATTATCGACATCAAAATCAAATGATGAGCTTGGAAAACTAACTAATGAGTTTAGCAATATGGTTGTTAGTCTGCGTCAATTGGTATCTCAGGTAAGGGATGGCTCATCTCTTGTTGCATCAAATTCTGAACAAGTTGTATCTTCAACAGAACAAATGAATTCGTCTGTACAGCAAATCTCTTCAACTATAGAGCAGATATCAAAAGGTTCACAGACTCAGGCCCAAGAGCTAGAAGAAACAAGCAAAGTAGTGGTTAAGCTTACAAATGAAATGAAAAAACTTGCTTCAAAAGCTGGAATCACTGCAGATCTCACAAAAGAAGTGGGGTTGATATCTGCAACAGGCTCTAAATCTGCAGCCGAAGCAGACTTTAGAATGTCAAAGATAATTAGTGTCACAAATGAATCTGCAAAGAAGATAAAAGAGCTCGCAGAGCGAAGTGGGGAAATTACCGCAGTTGTTGACGTGATACGCAAAATTGCAGACCAGACTAACTTACTTGCTCTCAATGCTGCAATAGAAGCAGCTCGTGCAGGTGAGGCAGGAAGAGGATTTGCAGTAGTTGCAGATGAGGTCAAAAGACTTGCAGAAGGTTCTGCAAAATCATCTGAAGAGATAGATGGCTTGATAAAACAGATACAAGAAGATGCCAAGGCTACAGTATTGAGCATAGAGGGTGGCACAAAGGAAGTATCTGAAGGCAGAATTGTAATAGACAAGGCGTTAAAGGCACTAAATGAAATAGCTTCTAAAGTAACAGAAGTATCAGTAAACGTACTGGATGTGGCAAACATCACACAAGTTCAAGTGGGTGAAATCGAACAATTGTCAAAGGCCGCCTCTGAGATTGCAGCTGTCTCGGAACAAAATGCTTCAGCAACTGAAGAAGCATCAGCTGCCACTGAACAACAAACTGCTGGAACTCAGGAGATTGCAGCATCGGTACAAAAAATGGCAATAATGGCAGATGATCTGACAAAGATTACTGCGGGTTTCAAACTTCCCGAAGTTTCTAATTCTAAAATAAGAAAATCTGGAGAAATAAAAGAAGAGGTAATGATATAATGAGTGAAACAATAATTGAAGGAAATCTACAGATTGTTGTTTTTAGTCTACTTGACTCCAAGTTACACAAAAGAGAAGAATATGGCGTCTTGATAGAGCAAGTCAGAGAGATACGCCCTCTTGAATCTATCACTAAAGTGCCTAATGCGAAAAGCTATGTTCTTGGAGTGATGAACCTGAGAGGTATGATTGTTCCAGTGATTGACGTAAAAGAAAAACTTGGTTTTTCAAGTGATGGTATTCCTAGTCCCAAGGCACGTGTTCTTGTGGCAGATGTTGAAGGACAACTCACTGGTCTTCTGATTGATGAAGTTGATCAAGTGATGCGAATCACACCAAAAGAAGTAGAGACTAGTCTTTCTGGAGGCCTTGAATCATTAGAATATGTCAAGGGCGTAGCAAAAATTTCAGGCAGGCTTGTTGTGCTCTTGGACATGGAAAAACTCTTGAAAGATACTACATCTTCTGTGCAGGGAGCATAAACATGTCCACAACTAGTGCAGTCAAAGTACTGATTGTAGACGATGCGTCATTTATGAGAGTTGTACTAAAAGACATTCTAGTATCACATGGACTAGTATCACAAATCTATGAGGCAGGAGATGGTGTTGCAGCAGTAGATGCATACAAGCAATTCAAGCCTGATGTTGTTACAATGGATGTAAACATGCCAAAGGCAGATGGAATCCAGGCCCTCAAGGCAATCATCCAGTTCAATCCTCGAGCAAAGGTAATCATGGTTACATCAGTTGAGCAAAAGCATATCGTACAGGATGCAATAAAATCTGGTGCACGTGATTATGTCATAAAGCCGTTTGATAGATCAAATGTTGCAATGGTAATGAGCAAGGTTATCAGGTCGAAATAACATGATGACAGCATCTGAGAAAAATCAGATAAGTGTGATGATAGTAAACGATTCGCCTTACATGGTATCGCTTCTAAGTGATTTGCTGTCTTCGGAAAATCATATCAAAATAGTAGAGACTGCACGAGATGGATTAGAGGCATTACGAAAACTGCGACATCTTTCACCAGATATCATACTTTTAGACATGGAAATGCCAAACATGGATGGACTGTCCTTTATTGAAAATGTAAATCTCTTACCAGAAAAAGATTTGCGTATTATTGTAGTTAGCAATTATAGTCCCTCTAACGCCAAATTAATTCTAGACTCACTTGAGCTTGGGGCAGTTGATTTTATCTCTATACCACCTGATGACCCACATGTAGTTGAAAAACTAAAAGGTGCACTATTGTCAAAGATTGAAGTTGCATCTCACTCTAATAGGGATGCTCTTATTCCAAAGGCAATTTCAAAACTGAAACCATCTAAAAATGCAAATACTATATCTGAAGGAGTGGCATCTACCGTTGTAGTAATTGGAGCATCAACCGGGGCCCCTCGCATAATAAATAATATACTAAAAGATATACCAAGTGATATTCCTGCCGGATTCTTGATTGTACAACACATGAATAAGGAATTCATTTCAACTTTTGCACAAAGACTTGATACAATTTCCAAATTACATGTAAAAGAAGCAGTAGAAGGTGACAAAATAATGGAAGGAACTGTACTACTTGCTCCTGGGGATATGCACATGATGGTATTACCTTCTCGTCAAATCAAACTAGATCATGGACCAAAAAGATTTGGCGTAAGACCTGCTGTAAATGTCACAATGGTCTCTGCCTCTGAAGTGTTTGGCGCAAGCACTATAGGAGTATTATTATCTGGAATGGGACAAGATGGAGCTTTTGGAATGAAGATGGTAAAGAAAAGATGTGGCCTTACACTGGCTCAAAATGAATCATCTTCGGTAGTATTTGGCATGGCAAAAGCTGCAAATGATCTACATGCTGTTGACAAAATGGTTGATGCTGATGACTTGGCACATGAAATTATCAAGGTGGTAAAACAGAGTGTCTGATAATAGTAAATACCGCGAGATGTTTGTGCAGGAAGCATTAGAACATGTTGAAAGTCTAAACCAACATCTACTAAAATTTGAAGAAGAACCAAATGTTCGGGAACACGTAGATGTGTTATTCCGATCTGCTCACACTCTAAAAGGTATGGCTGCAACTATGAGCTATGACCAGATTCGTGAGATTTGCAGAACAATAGAAGAAATTTTTGATACATTCAGAAAAGGTGAAGAGACCATAACCACAGAACTTGGCAACGTGATCTTTTATGGAATCGACCTCTTAAAACAATTAATCCAGGATGAAACAAAAAAAATTAATCTTGACGAATTCCAAAACTATGTAAAAAATCCGTCAGATCTAAAACAAAATAATGATGAATCAGATACTACATTGACCCAACAAGTAAAATCGCCTACTGTTAGAGTGAAAATGCAAGATCTGGACTCACTTGTGAATTTGGTGGGTGAAATGATGATATCAAAAATGAGACTAGAGCAGATATTGCACACTCATGATTCTGACGAAGGCCGCGAGATATTGATGACTCTTGGCAGGTTGATAACTGATATCCAATATCAGACAATGAAAATTAGACTAGTTCCAATTGACCAAGTCTTCAATAGGTTTTCACGAATGATACGAGATGTTTCAACTTCGCTTGGAAAAGAAGTAAAACTTGATGTGGATGATTCTGGTATCGAACTTGACCGTACTGTATTGGATGCCATCACTGATCCTCTTCTCCACATGTTGCGAAATGCGGTAGATCATGGACTCGAAACCCCCTCTGAAAGAAAGGAAACAGGAAAACCGAAAACAGGTACAATACGTCTTCGTGCAAGTAGGATGGGAGACCGTGTGGAAATCCATGTGGAAGATGATGGAAAGGGAATTGACCTTGAGGCCATCAAAACAAAAGCGCTAGAAAAACAAATCATGACTGCAGAGGATCTTGCACGCATGTCTGATGAAGAGATTGTCGGTTTGGTTGGAACTCCTGGGCTTTCGACTGCAAAGACTGTTACCGATATTTCTGGCAGGGGTGTAGGAATGGATGTGGTCATGACACAGGTAAAAAATGTAGGTGGACAGGTAAAGATTATCACGAAAAAAGGAAAGGGTACCAATATCATACTGACAATACCTATGAGTTTGGCCATAATTGGTGGCTTACTTGTAAATATATCTAATCAAAAATACGTACTCCCTCTTTCTAGCATATCAACCACTGTTACAGTAGACAAGGATGAAATAAAAAATGTACATGGCAAAGAAATGATAACGCTTCGAGATAAAGTTGTACCAATAATTCGGGCTGCAAAAATTTTGGGTCTGGTTTCTACTCTTGACGAGGCATCTAATTCTCAGATAAATATTGTTGTAGTTGAGAAGGATGGCAAGTCTTATGGTTTGATTGTAGATTCGCTTGAACGAGAACAAGAAGTCGTAATAAAACGTCTTGATGGATTGTCAAACTCACTAAATACCTTTTCTGATGCTACAATACTGCCTGATGGAAAAGTTGCATTAATTCTAGAGCCGTCATTGTTGGTGTAAAATATGAAAATGTCAACTAATGCGTTAAACCAAGTTGAATTGAATGCCCTCGAGGGAGTTCTTGATTCATACATAACTCAAAAAACATCTGTTGCACTATCATCGCTTCTTGGAGAGTCAATCAGTCATGTTGTTAAACAAACACATTTGGAAGTTTCACAAATTGGAAATATGGGTACAGTAATTAAAGAAATTGTAGCGTGTTCTGTATTTTTGCACGGTGGTGGAGATATTCGCCTAGGGATCTTGTATACGATACCTGAGCAAGATGCAAAACAAATTGCTGCAAAATTAATGTGCACGGATAAAATTGATTCACTTGACGATCTATCAAAATCCGCAATATCTGAGGTAGGGAATATCATGTCAGGCTCATTTTTTAATGCACTATCTGATCACACTGGGCTGAAAGTGGAACTTTCTACGCCTGATTTTGCAATGACGTCAATTTCTGCATTATTGGAGCCTCACGCATCAGAATTTGTGTGTCCTACTAGCGATATGGTAACAGAAGTTGAATTTACTGGAAAAGATAGCGGTCTGAGATTACACATGTTGATAATCCAGGATTATGATAATGCCAGAAAGCTAATGAATCCTAACAGGTGATACAGGTTGGAAAAACTCTACACTTTCTACTCCATAATGACAAGTTGTGACTCTGATATTTTAAGCACAAATGATCTTGGTGAGAATGATTGAGTCTCAACGATCTGACATTAAATGCTGACATTGTGGCTGAATTTAACAAAATTTTTGCAGGCTATGGTCTAGACCTTGCCAGATACAAGCCTGCCTTTATAAAAAGACGATTGGATCGAAGAATGAGAATACTGAATATTTCTGACTATTCTCAATACATACTTGCCCTAAAAAATAACCGCAAAGAATTTGAGGAAATATTTACATCTCTATCAATTAATGTTACAAATTTTTTTAGGGATTCGACCGTATTTGACAGGTTTCAGCTGTCTATACTCCCAAAAATATTATCAAGTCTTGGTGATGGAAATAAAATACGTGTATGGAGTGCAGGATGTGCTTCAGGTGAAGAACCCTATTCTATTGCCATGATGTTCAAGCAAGCAATTGGAAAATTATCAAATCTTGAGGTAGAAATTATTGCAAATGATGTCAACAAGTTTGCAATTCAATTTGCAGAACGTGGAAGATATCCTGCAAAAGGTGTTGAAAGTTTACCACCTAGTATCATATTAAATAATTTTCAAAAAATAAGAGATGATAACAATAACATAGAATATGAAATTATCTCAGAAATAAAAAACATGGTGACCTTCAAAGTAGGCGATATATTGTCTGACACAATGCAGTCTTTTGATGTCATTTTTTGCCGAAATGTATTAATATATTATGAAAAAGAAGCACAGGAGTTGATCTTTACGAAGTTTCACAGAGGTTTGAAAAATTCTGGTTATCTGGTGCTTGGCATGGATGAAACAATGTTTGGACGACGATGTCAAAAATTATTCAATCCATTAATGGCACGAGAAAGAATCTATCAAAAAATGTTACAACAAGATAACTAGAAAATATTATTTTTGTAAATTAACATATTCTTTATTACTGTATGATCAAATCGAACAAGCGTACTAATATTACAATCTTTTATAGAGAATCTCTTGATGGGGTTTACCTTTTTTGTATCCTGAAATAATTACTATGGACAAGTCGTATTACTGTCAAAATGTGAAAAGTATCTCAAGGCAAACTATGTGGGGTTATAAACATGTCCACAACTAGTGCAGTCAAAGTACTGATTGTAGACGATGCGTCATTTATGAGAGTTGTACTAAAAGACATTCTAGTATCACATGGACTAGTATCACAAATCTATGAGGCAGGAGATGGTGTTGCAGCAGTAGATGCATACAAGCAATTCAAGCCTGATGTTGTTACAATGGATGTAAACATGCCAAAGGCAGATGGAATCCAGGCCCTCAAGGCAATCATCCAGTTCAATCCTCGAGCAAAGGTAATCATGGTTACATCAGTTGAGCAAAAGCATATCGTACAGGATGCAATAAAATCTGGTGCACGTGATTATGTCATAAAGCCGTTTGATAGATCAAATGTTGCAATGGTAATGAGCAAGGTTATCAGGTCGAAATAACATGATGACAAACTATAACATGTCTGATGTGCAATCACTGTTTCTTTGTGTGGCATATGGTGAGTTGTAGAAATCTTGAGTACTAGTTGCAATGACCTGCAAAAATTAAATTCGGTCCTAGACTCTTTTATTGTTCGTAAAACAATTCCATCATTGAGTTCTATTCTGGAAGAGCCAATAACACACTTTCTTCGAAACACACAAGAAATACCGATAATTAATCTCGATTTGATAATATCAGATCTTGAAGAAATGAATGTCATGTCTGCTGTATATGTAAAATGTGCTGGAGATATTCACATGGGTATGTTGTTATATCTGCCAGAGAAAGAGTCAAAAACACTGGCAGCAAAATTACTTGGCAAGCCAATATCCAACGAACTGACAGGAATTGCCACATCGTCCATATCTGAAATTGGAAATATACTTACCGCGTCTCTTATTAATGCAATATCGATTGATACGGGATACAAAATTTGTTCCTCAGTTCCGGGATATGCGGTTGAATTTTTTAGAACATTAGTAGAAGCAGTGGTATCGGACTTTGGGAATGAATCGGATACCTTGGTTGTTTCAAATATAGAACTCTGTGGAGTCAACTCTGGTATGGATATACACATGCTCTTGATTCAAGATCCTTCTGAAGTGAAAAAACTTGTGATATAGAGTTTGATTTTTAATGAATCGTGTAATTGAGATAAAAATGGGAGGCTTGGAAATAATAACTGACGAAACAGAAGAATTGAAAACATTTGTTGGCTCATGCGTTGCAATCTGTTTATTTGATTTTGTATCTAAGGTTGCAGGTATGGCACATGTCATGCTGCCAAAAAAATCTGATGGTACAAAATTTGCAGGAAAAAATGATGTTGGAAAATATGCCGATGAGGCACTCTCATACATGGTGAATGATATGGTAAAAAAAGGCGCAGACCCAAAGAGAATTAAGGCAAAAATGGCAGGGGGAGCTACAATATTTGCTCATGAATCAGAAACTAGCTTGTTTAATGTGGGGCCACGAAACATTGCATTTTTGAAGCAGATCTTACAAGAAAACAACATACCTCTTGTCTCTGAAGATACGGGTGAAAATTTTGGGAGATGGGTTAGATTTAACTTGCAGTCAGGGGAAATGCTTGTTACATCAAATCTCAAAAAATTTGAGAAAATAATCTAATTTTATAATGATTAGAAATTATAATTTTTCTAGTATTCTAGTGCCAGATGAATTGGAAGTGTTGATATATTTTGATGAGTAAATTTTTCAAATATTAGTAAATCTGATAATTTCTCAGATAGATAAATATCAAACCTTGACCCAATAATACTTGGGAATGACAGGCACTGAGGGACAGATTATCTGATCTTAAAGAAAAGTTGATTGTATTTGGAGTAATTGCAGGCATATTCTTACCTGTACGAATGATTTTTTATGCTTATTTTTCAGCACATTGGATTGGGAGCCTGGGTCTTGTTTCATCACTAATGTTTGTATTGATATTTCTTGCACACAAGAAAAAGCTTGGACGCTTTGGTGTTTTGTTTTTGCACCAGTTGACAAAAACAATAAAAGGCAAGTCTGGAAAAATTGCAATTGTTTTTTCTTTAGTGATGATCGCATATTTTGCAAGCACACTTGTATGGATTGAACGAGGAAATACGATATATTTGGATGAAAAACATTTGGTGTCACAAATTCTATTCTCAAATTATGATACAAATAAAATGAATCCTGACGACATTCATAAAATTATGAACCTCAAACAAGCCAATACAGTCCTTGATGGATCAAATGTTAATTATGCAGACCGAATCATATCGATGACATATGCAATAATGAATGACATGATGGGTGGGTGGATGGTTAATCTTGACATGATACTTCTTGTAGAACAATTTGAATTCTTGGGGTTTGTTATATTATACCGGAAAATCTACAGTCCGTCAAAGACATTGCTGACAAACTAGTACTGACTCATCATGTCAATTAAAAATCATTTTACAAGCAGTATGGGACATGAGGCATATTGTGACACGCCAACTGATACGCTTCCTAAGAGTAATGGTTTGAATCCAGTTCTCCCTCTAGTTCCCATGACTATGAGATCGACTTTATTTGCATTGGCAAAAGTTGTCAATGTATCCACTACTGAATTGCAAGACATCACACGCGCTTCTATTGAAATCTTTTTTGTAACTGCAATCTTTTGCAATTTAGCAAGTTCTGTTATTGCATTATTTTTTAATTCATCTACTATTTTTGCGTGTTCTGAAATGTAAAACGGTTCTTCTTCAGGGGGCCTAAACAAACAAGTAGCAATTGTGATCTTGGATTCAAATTTTATTGCAATTGCAAGTGCTGCTTGAAATGCATTGTTTGAATAATTGGAGCCATCATATGGCACGAAGATGTGATTGAATATGTGTTTTCACCAGGTTGTCTTATTTTGGTAACTCGATGTGCAAATAACTTAGCTTGTTTGTACTAAAAACCTGAAACCGTACTTGCATGGCTTGTTTGCCTTATAGTTGTCTGTTCTACCGATAATACAAGGTATTTTGTTGTACCACGTGTTTGTTTGAAATACACAACCATAAGGGTTAATGTATCTGTTGGATGAATAAAAATTGGATTGTCCCAGTCTCAACCGGAACCGCAAAAAAAGTCCCTAGTAGAAGATCTGAGTGTACTTACAGGCAAAGCCTTCAAAGAGTTGGATGCTACACGAAGTGAACTTCAGGAAAAAGAGCGACTCTTAACGAATATTGCAAACGAATCTATGGAAAAAATCAAGGAATTATCTACCATTAACCATGATCTACAGGACAAGGTGGGATTTTTACTTGACATTAGTGCTTCACTGAACAAGAAAAATGACGAATTGATAAAATCCAACATGGATCTTGAAAAACAAAAATTCCACTATGACCAGATGACTAGAGATTTAAAATCCAAGTTGGATACTGTGCTATCAAAAGAAAAAGAACTATCCATGCAAAGAGACTTTCTTGCAAAACAGGTGGATGAAAAGACCCAGGACTTGATAAAAGCTGAAAAGTTTACGGTTATAGGCGAATTGGCAGCAAGACTTGCCCACGATCTACGAAATCCACTATCTATTGTCAAAAATACTATGGATATCATGAGGGCCAAACCAAACATGCGCATCGAAGAGAAATTACAACACTTTGGAAGATTTGATAGAGCCATTCAAAGGATGACACATCAGATAGATGATGTACTAAATTTTGTAAAAAGATCAGATCTTATGCTGCAGCAAACCTCTTTGCTTTCTATGATTGATGGTGCAATTGGTAACACATTGGTTCCTCCAGAGGTCTTGTTGTCAAAACCATACATGGATGTATCCATAAATTGTGATTCTAGAAAACTTGAAGCTGTGTTTTCTAATTTACTAAATAATGCAATACAGGCAATGGATGACAAGGGTGAGATAAAAATGAGAATAATGGATTTGGGTTATAATGTGCAAATTGAATTTGAAGATACCGGTCCTGGAATTCCATCTGAGATACAATCAAAAGTGTTTGATCCTTTGTTTACCACAAAACAAACAGGTACTGGTCTTGGGCTTTCAATATGCAAAAACATTGTAGAACAACACGGAGGTACGTTGACAGTAAAATCACCTCCTACAATTTTTACAATACGATTACCCAAAAATATCGCACCAAAATACCAAGTAAATAATAATTATGCTGTTTAAGTCGTTGGAAATAATTATGCATTAAACTTGCTGTGATTTTTTTCCGCGCATTATGTGTATAATTTTTCCATCATCCAACGTATATCTTACTGCAATTATTCTTTCTAGTGGAATCTCATAACTACCATCAACTGAATCCTCACTTGGTCTTACACACATGTCTTTTGTAGTGAGTGTATTTGATTCTGGTGCAGGCTTGAACTGCTCAAAAAGCATCTTGGATATTGCAATTCGTATAAACTCCTGGTTTGTACATCCCTCTTTTTTGCTTGCCTTGTTGATACCTTGTATCATGGCATGTGGAAGGTCTAGAGTTATGGTATCAGTCAATATGATTAATTGCTGATTTTCTATAGATAAACGACTCTGCAATTTTTTTGATTATTAGTATCCAAAATGGAAGAAATATGTATTCTAACGCATATTTTTGAGTGCGTGGCTATTTTCTATCTTGTTAACCAAAAACTCCAAAGAGAATGGCTTTTGGATTATCTCTACATCATCTTTGAGAAATATTGCGGCATCATCTAAAATCCCATTTCCAAATGCAGATACAAAAATTATCTTTTGATGTGGTCGTAATTCAAGTATCTCCTTTGCTACACGTACGCCATTTTTCTTTGGCATGACAAAATCAAGCAAGACAACATTAAATGGATTTGCATCTGAATGGCTTTCTTCTAATCTTTTCTTGTATGCTTCAACACATGCTTCTCCATCTTTTGCTACGGTGATTTCATGTTGGTGTTTTTCAAAGACTTTTTTGTACTGTAGTCCGGCAAACTCATTGTCGTCTGCTGCTAAGATGTGTAACCCCATTGTGTTCTCATTTGATTTGATTTATTTGTTTGATTAAGATTCGTGTGTTCGATCTGAACATACTCAATTCATCATTTTTTGGTGTAGTTCTTTGGCATTTAGATGCTTCATTATTGGAATTGTGAATTTGAATGTGGCTCCTACATCTTTGTTATTGTATGCGAAAATATGTCCCCCATGCACATTTATTATTTCTCTGCTCAGATATAGGCCCAATCCATTCCCATTCCAAGATTCTGCCTTGGGACCTTTTGTTATGAACTTGTTGAACAAGTTTGGAAGTATGTCGGGGTGTATTCCATGACCATTGTCACTTATAGTGACTTCAACAAAATTTTTCTGCATGTTGTATTGCATGATAACTTTGATGTTTCCTTTTTCTGTAAACTTTAATGCATTATTTAACAAATTGCGAATCACTTGACCTATTCTTACCCTATCTGCTTCTATGTCAATTCCTTTTTCTAAAGCTGTCTCAATTTTTATTTTTTCATCCAAGTTAAATCGGTATGAAGATGTTATCTCAATCAACAAGTCGCTCAGACTAAATTTCTCATATGATAGGTGCAATATTCCATTGTCTATTCTGCTTACATCCAAAATTCTATTGGCTACTTCTTCTAACTGTCGAGCCTGTTTTGATATTCCTGCAAGTGCTTCTTCGCTTCCAATGTCTCCGTTTCGTGCAAGTTCTACAAAACCGTATATTGGATGAAGCGGACTCTTTAATTCATGTGATGCAATATTTATGAAATCGTCTTTTAAAACATTCATCCTCTCTAGTTTCCTGTTTGCTTTTTGAAGAGATCTTGTCTTTTTAATCACTTCTTGTACTAGATCCTTGTTTATCAAATTAAGGAAATATCCCAGGGCCAGTGACATGATTCCAGTTGATGTTATTATTATCATCTGCAAGGTAAATGATTTTTGTTTACTTTCCTCTACTCCTGCATTAAGACTGTCTGTTAATTTTTGAACCTCGTCATCTAGTAGAATTGTTTTCAAACTGATTTGATTCTGTTGGGCCTTGACTGCAGTCACAATGGGGGTCAAATCGTTTGTCTGCCCGTTATCATATGCATCAAAGATCTGGCTTGCTTTTTGTGTGTACTGTAGATGTGTTGATTCTATTTCATTTAGATTTGTGCTCATTATTCCAAGATCTCTTGCGGTATCATTATCTAAATCATAGTTTGGAAATGTATCTGCTAGATTCTTTATCTTTTTCACTTCGTAATTCCACTCGTTGTTATATGATTCAAATTGGATCTTGGAAAGTTCATAATTTTTTTGACTATCTAGTTTTTGATATGTAATGGCATCCTCAAAGCTATTCTGTTGCATCTGTTGTATTACATATGCTCTAGTTATTCCCTGACCTACTGGCATGTTCAAATCTGATAAAATTTTCATCTGATTTGTAATCTCATATGTTGTAAATGCATTAAGAAATAATGCAAGACCTAACATCATTATTATCATTGATACTGATATTCCAATTCTCAAGCTTGTACTTGTCTTACGATTTTCCAAGATCACTCATCTCCAAAAATAATGTTTCTGGTTGTCATGAATAGTTGTCACTTGTGGAATGCCTGAAAATCGGTTTGTATGTTCTTGTATGTATCTTGCATGTAAACAATTGAGTTTTTCATTTTTACCTTAACCTGTTCTGCTTGGACCAACTGGAACAGAAGTACCCTCATATCCATCCCAATCCTTGAATCCCTGCTTTGCTTTTTCTCGCCATAGATAAATTGGCCATCCTTCAATCTGGGTGATCAAAGCCTGCAGTGTGAATGGCTTGTTCATCACTTCAACAGTTTCACTTAGCTGTCTGAGTTTTTTTATCAGACTGTTGCCATAGCCTGTTATGAAAATTATCCTTTGCTTGAAATTTATTTTTTGTATCTCTTTTGCAACATCAATGCCGTCCATTCCAGGCATGTTTTGATCAAGTATGATGACATCAAAGTATGGCTTTTCGCTCTCTACGCCTTGCTTTACATAATCATTATACGTTTGCAGACACTCTATGCCATCTCTTGTTGTTATTACCAAATGTCCTCTTTCTTCTAGTGCCATTTTGTATGAATCTGCAAGATCCTTGTAGTCTTCTGCTACCAGTATCCTCAAAGACCAGTCTTTCAACAATTTTAATAATGTGGTATAGTTGATTTAGTATCTTGTATGTTCATAGTAAACAAATTAAGTGCATGTCTTGTATGGCTAATTTTTAGCCTGTCCTGCTTGGGCCGACTGGAACTGATGTTCCTGTATGTCCATCCCATTCCTTGAATCCTTTTTTTAGCATTTCACGTAATTTGGAAACTGGCCATCCTTCAACCTCTGCAATCAATGCCTCAACTGTAAATGGCTTGTTCATGACTGATGCATTATTGGTCAACTGTTTGAGCTTTTGTATGACTTCATTACCATAGCCTGTTATGAAAATTATCTTTTGTTTTGAATTTACTTTTTGAATTTCTTTTGCGGTTTCGATTCCGTTCATTCCAGGCATATTTTGGTCAAGTATTACAAGATCAAAATGTGGTTTTATCTGTCCGTCTGGCAGTTTTGTGTATTGCTTGTATACTCTTTGGCACTCAATACCATCTTTTGTTATAATTACCTCGTGTCCTCTTTCTTCTAGTGCCATTTTGTATGAATCTGCAAGATCCTTGTAGTCTTCTGCTACCAATATCCTAAGAGTCATGTACCTATAGATGCTATCTCAGATCAACTTATTTAGAAACTTGTGTGTTTGGATTGTACAACAAGTTTTCAACATAGGATAAAACTAAATTCTTATTTAAAATGCTTTTATGTATTTTTCAAAATCAATTTCACTTTCTAGGAGTTTGATGTATCTAGAATCCAATGAAATTATATGATCAATCAATGGGGCAAGCTCTTCATCTTTTCCTTGCTTGAATGTGCTAAATGATTTATAATATAACGCGCTTGTATTGTCTGGATTTGATTTTAAAACCAGATCATAGTATTTTATGGCCTCGTCATGTCTTTCTAAAGATGCTAGGATTCTACCTGCCTGCAAGACCACTTCACCATATTGATAATTCTGATTTATGATGCACTGGTAACACCATAATGCTTCCTCAAACCTTGACATGGATTCTAATGCGATGCCCTTGTGATACAATGCAGGCAGATATTTTGGGTTAGAGTCTAATATCTCATCAAAACATACGATTGCTTCTTCAAAATAACTTGTCTCAAATAAAGACATACCTTTGTGGTACAATTTTAATTTCTCAAATAATGATCTTTTGTGAAATAATGCAGATGCATGATCTGGTTTTATTTCTAATGCTGATTCATAGCACTCTACTGCCTCTTCAAACTTGGAAAGTTCTTCAAGTGCAATGCCCTTGTTGTATAACGCAGACAGGTGCTTTGGATTTATTTCAAGCACCTTGTCAAGGCATGTAATTGCATCCACAAATTGATTCATTTCCAGAAAAAGTATACCCTTGTCACACAATGCTACAATGTGGACAGGGTTTATTGTGACTAGTTTTTCTAGCGACATTATTGCCTGTTCGTGTTTTCCTGATCTTGCATCAAGAACACTCTTGTTGTACAATGCAGACACATGGTCTGGCTTTATTCTCAATACTGACTCATAACATCGTATAGCTTCCTCAAACCTTGACAGTGATTCGAGTGCAATACCCTTGTTGTATAACGCAGACAGGTGCTTTGGATTTATTTCAAGCACCTTGTCAAGGCATGTAATTGCATCACTGA
Organism: Nitrosotalea devaniterrae; assembly: GCA_900065925.1. Classification (GTDB taxonomy): domain Archaea; phylum Thermoproteota; class Nitrososphaeria; order Nitrososphaerales; family Nitrosopumilaceae; genus Nitrosotalea; species Nitrosotalea devaniterrae. The sequence continues at coordinate 897,632 of LN890280.1, forward strand.
ACTGCTTTTTTTCAAGCAAGATGATTGCTTTGTGATATGATGAAGTGATATTTCTTGGATTTAACATGATCAACTTGTCTAATGATGTGATTGCTTTTTCATGTCTTTTTAATTTTGTATCAAGTATACTTTTATGGTATAATGCAGAAATATGGCTTGGTTTTATTTCTAATACTGATTCATAGCATTCCACTGCCTCTTCAAACTTGGATAATTCTTTCAGTGCGATACCCTTGCTGTACAACGCACACAAATGTCTTGGATTGTGATCAAGTACCTTGTTAAAACAGATAATTGCCTCTTCAAAACGGTTTGTCCCAAGTAGGGCCATGCCTTTATCCTGAACTGCCAATACGTGCTCTGGATTAATTCTGATTAATCCATTCAACAATTCTATTGCCTCATCATATTTTCCGACCATTGCATCAAGAACACTCTTGTTGTACAATGCAGACACATGGTCTGGCTTTATTCTCAATACTGACTCATAACATCGTATAGCTTCCTCAAACCTTGACAGTGATTCGAGTGCAATACCCTTGTTGTATAACGCAGACAGGTGTTTTGGATTTATTTCAAGCACCTTGTCAAGGCATGTAATTGATTTTTCACACTGTTTTGTTTTATAAAGTAACATTCCCTTGTTGTACTGGGCCAATACGTGCTCTGGATTTATTGCAATTAACCTGTCTAATGACTCGATTGATTTACTCTGTTGACATATTTTATCAAAGAGTGTTTTTTTATTATACAACGCAGACACATGGTCTGGCTTTATTCTCAATACTGATTCATAGCACTCTACTGCCTCTTCAAACTTGGAAAGTTCTTCAAGTGCAATGCCCTTGTTGTATAACGCAGACAGGTGCTTTGGATTTATTTCAAGAACTTTGTCAAGGCACATGTTTGCATCACTGAACTGCTTTTTTTCAAGCAAGATGATTGCCTTGTCATATAATGCAGTGGTATTTCTTGAATCAAGCATGATGAGTATGTCCAGAGATTTTATCGCATCATCATATTTTCCAGTCATGGAATCAAGCACACTCTTGTTGTACAACGCAGACACATGGTGTGGCTTTGTCTCAAGTACTAACTTGTAGCACTCTAGTGCTTTTTCTGGTTGTGCCATTAATTCATACAATTTTCCCCGGCTGTATTGGATCTTAAAATTACTTGGAACTGATGATAACATAAAATCTATCATTTCTAATGATTTTGAATATTCTTTTAAATTATAATGGAAATTTGCAAGACCAAAAACTATTATTCCAAGTTTTTGTTGTTTTTCTATTTCTTTGAATGATAGTTTTTTTATGATTTGTTCATAGAGTACAATTGATGGCATGCATCGCTGTCTGGTATTTTCAGATATTTGCAATTGACGTAATTCAAAATCTGACAAGAGTCCAGCTGTTGATAATTCATTTTCTAGTATTCTAGTTATAATGCTTAGTTGAATCTGTATTTTTTCATTATCTTGATTCATCTGGTCACCTGAGATGAATGATTACAAAATAATTTATCATCCACTAGGAAATTGTATCAAAGTAGCTTAAAAACACGTGATTGTTTGGTTACAATGAGCTTTCTATTTGCAGATTTTGGTTGTCACTCTATTCTCTAATCTGACAGCTTGATAGTGGTATTGCCATGCTTTCAAAAAGTTTGCTAAGTTCATCTGACTTGACTGTACATATTACATGTAATAGAATGCTATTCAGACCCGTTTGATTTATGCCAGTAATGTTACCTTGATTGGCTTGGTTCAAAGATCTGGTAAGGTTTGCCAACTGGTCAGGAGAAAATGAAATGCTGGCATTAAAGTCACCTATTGTTTTATTGTCCAAAAATCCCTGTAGTTTGTCAGGGGTAAGGTCAAGTGTAGCATTATCTCCTAGGATCTTTGACAACTCTGCAGGACTCATGTTCAGGTTTGTGTTGTTTCCCATCATCTCAGATAACTGCTCTGGACTCATGTTCAGTTTTGTACCATTTCCAATCAGATTCGCCAATTGTTTTGGTGTTATTTTTATTGCATTGTTAGTCATGTTGGGATAGTTTGATATCTGATTGGTATCATTCAAAGAAGTATCTGGATTTGATTTTATCCCGGGAACGTCAATTACTTCAAGATTATTTGAAAATAGACTTGAAACATAGAGTTTGTTTGTTATTGGGTTAATCGCTATATACTGGGCTGCAATGCCTGACTTGAATTTGTTTATCACTGTATTTGTATTTCCATCTATCTCGAAAATTTCTCCGGTTTGCTCACTTGTCTGGAAAATCTTGTTGGTCAATGGGTTTGTGATAATTCCCCACGAACCTGCACTGGTAGGTATGTCGGCTATTATCTGATTGTTGGTTCCATTGATAACTGATACAGTACCTGTTCCCCAATGGCTGACATATATGAGGTTAGTCAATGGGTTTACTGCAATTCCCCACGGACCTCCATCTACATGTATTGTATCAATTATCATGTCCCTTGTACCATCAATGACTGAAACTGAATTTGAGAGACTATTTGCAACATAGATGCGATTAGTTGTTGGGTTTGCTACAACTCCCCACGGACCGCTTTGCACTTGGATGTTTGAGATCAGATTATTTGTTGCACCGTCAATTACTGATACTGAATCTGAAAGTAAATTTGTAACATAAATGGTATTAGTGGAAGGGTTTACCGAAACGCCCCAGGGATTATTTTGTACTGGTACATTTGCAATAATTTTATTTGTGCTTCCATCTATTACTGAAACTTGTCCGCCTAGTCTGTCGGTGATGTAAATATTGTTAGTTGTCGGGTTTACATCTATGCGTGCAGCGCCCGTGTTTGAAAATACTGAACCCTGATTTAGTGAAACATAATTTGATATCTTGTTTGTAGCACCGTCAATTACTGATATGACTCCTGTGACAGAGCCTGTGACGTATATCTTGTTTGTAGTTGGATTGACTCCTATGCCCCTACTTCCCCAGCCTGTATCAATGTCTGTCAGCGCATATGTGATATGGGTTGAAAGGCTACATGCTACAATAATAGCTATAACTAGTGAATATTGCTGCCTATTCATCATCTTTTTATCTTGTTTTTCTTACTCATATAACAATCTGCAATTTTGTTAGTAAACCCAGTTCCAATTTGGTCATATCTTCAACTATGTGAAAAAACAAGAACTGAGAACTGCGGCGTGTCGGTGGGAATGATAGGCCTGTCCTCAGATCTTATGTTTCATACGTAATGGGTTTTAGATTAGTCTGTGTCTGTTTAAAATAAACAAGCTATTACGGTAAATTAGATATATGTACGATGTTCATGTCTATTCATGCATGTGCTGATAGCTGAAGATGAAAAGGATCTCTTGGACCAGTACCAAGATATGCTAGAAGAAAAAGGTCACAAAGTAACTACATCTGCAAATGGTGATGAGTGCATCAAGATCTACCGTATCGAGTCTGAAAATATCAAAAAATCTGATGATTTGTCTTCTCCGTTTGATGCCGTGATTTTGGATTATCAAATGCCGCTAAAAAATGGGCTTGAAACTGCAAAAGAAATTCTGGAAATGAATTCACATCAGAGAATAATATTTGCATCAGGTTTTGTTCAAGAAACATTTTTTGAGTCAGTCAAGAGCCTCAAACAGATAACTGAGATAATGAAAAAACCATTTCATCTTCAGGCATTAGTAGATACGCTAGAAGACAAGGAGATTTATCAAAAATTGGAAAAACTAAATGTGGATATTTCTGCAATCAAGGAATTGAATCCATCACATGCTCAGATACAGGCATATTTTGATGTCTTATGTCAACTACAAAAGGGACGAACATTCTAGTTGTCTACGCCATAAAATTAATACATTAAAAATTTATTCATTATTGCAAAAGTCGTCAGATGGTTTTACATCATTGTATAATTTCTGAAGTGTATTGATATCACATGTTGATATGTATGAATGATCTGCAGCGATGGAATCGTGCATGAGATCGGATGTATTGCTTGTATGTGGCAAGCCTAGCGCATGTCCAAACTCATGTCTTACTATGGACTCTGTTTGAGTGTCGGTTAATTTTCCTGCATCATATATCGTAATGAACGCTTTTAGTATCTGATTTCCATCTACTATGGTCCTTGTTACACCGGAATACCCGTTGCTATCCTTGATTGTGGAGAGCGTTATCACTATCTGGCCTTCGCCACTTGGAGACTGGATTATGTTGAATTTTTCTGGGACATAGTGCTTTGTATCTGATATGGTCTTTACAGCCCCCTGCCATCCCTTGAAATACTTGCTTGGTGCGGAATCTGCTTGATACGTCTGAGAGTTGTCGTCTGTTATCATATCTGTTGACATTATGGCATTTTTCACGGCTTGAATATTTTGGTCGCTTGCACCTGCGTTGTTTTCTATATTTACAACAAGTGGTGTATTATTGGCCACATTCCAATACTTGTAATCATCCGTAATACTTCCTCGTAGGTTTTCTGTCATGTATCGTGTTTTTATGGATGAATTAATGTCTGCAGATGGCTGGATTGCGTAGTTTGTTGCTACAAAAAATAGTAAAACAATTACTATTGGTAGTATCAAAAGTTCTATCTTGAGTATGGTCTTGGCGCTTAATTTTTGAATTCTTTTTTTAACTAGAATAATTTCATGTGAAATGGTATTTTGTTTTTGAAGTAATTCACTAATTTCATGCTCTGGTTCCGAGTCTAGATTATCTCTTTTTGTTTTTGATTCATCTTGTATCTCCAACAACTGGATGTATTCCGTAGTCTTGTTGAGCTCATTTGTTAGATGTCCAAGCTGGTCTCGCAGTTGTTTTATTGATTCTTCTTTATCTTGCATTCTTTGAGTCATGTGTATTTTATTCTCCTATGCTAGGGTTGTAATCAAATCCCATGGTGTTAACACATTATTTTGAGTCATGACAAATGCATTTTTCATACCTAGCATGATCTTACACATCTCAGGCACTGTGATATTATCAGAAATTATGCGGCCAGTCTTTAGATTCAATGTACTTACCTTTGAGTCCAAAAAATTATCAATTTCACCCAAATAATTCAACTCTGATATTTTTTCAAATATTGTCTGTGGTGTCACAAATAATGGCGTATGTTCTAAAATAACCACATCTGTGTTGTTTCTTAACATCTCTCCAATGAGGAATCCTAAACTGTCTTCCTTCTGGAATGTGACCACTTTCTTGGAAGGCATATCTGAGACCTTGATTCTCGTATCGCAGAGTATTCCAACTTCTAACAAACGTCTTGCGGATATTGTTGAAAATTCACCATCAGTTGTTTGAACCAAGGCAAAGTCTCTGCCAATGTCGTTCATTTTCTTTAACAGATCATATACTCGCATTTTTGGAGAAGCCTTCTCCATGTTAACACTCATTATATCATGAACTGACTGCTCTACAAAAAAATCATGAGTAGGATTTGAATACACGCCCTGTAAGACTTCTTTGCTTCCAATCATGCCCACTGGTGTATCTGATTCCATTGCTACCAAATTGTTAGTGTGAGTTGCAAGAAAACGTACAAGCATAGATGTTGCCACCCAAACTTTTTCTTTGCTTTCGATTGTTGCCATTGATGAATATACCAACAAGTGCGGCAAAATTTCCTCAATGGTACAATGATTAAGATCTTTTCCCAAAGTTGACGGAGAAAAGAGTATTGATTCTTTTTTATTGTGAATTTTTATTTTATCAAATATTTTGTTTTGTAAATCTAACAAAAAACTATTATTCATTTCTACATGCTCCTATGATGAAGTGTTTGTTTATTGAAATGTCAGACTTCATGAATTTAATTTAAAACTTTTAAATGATATTTTCTAGTATGTTCGCATTGAACAGACTTGTGTTTGGTTTAATTATTGGAACACACTGTTTTTGAAAATTTAGCATGTGCACCATCTTGACTGGCATCATTTGGACTGCATACTTGTACCGGGGGTGGTTTTCTTGAAAGACAATATGCTCTTCTTTTTGATTAAAACTCCGGTTATTGCAATTGTTCCAAGTACAAGTATTGGTAAGGTATCAATCCCCCCCACCTTCAACGACTTCAAGTTTGATTGCACTCCTCCAAGTGTTGAGACTCTCGATGTTGTTGCATTTGAGCCTGAATCTGTTCCAGTCCCGTTGATTGTTACCATCTTGCTTACATGAGACGGAATGTACCCCAAACCCGTTGCATTAGTGGTAATGTTTACTGTACTTCCAGCGTTAGGTAATAGTATGATATTTGCTGTCCCGTTCTGATTTGTCACTGAATCGCTGTTTTGAATGATGGCTCCGCCCACCTTCCATTGTACCTTCATGTTCCGCAATGGGTCTCCATGGTCTTGGGCAGTAACACTTGCCATGAATGTCTCACCTGGCAAAGCCGAGGTAGGAGTTACTAGATTTAATGTTGGAGACATGCTGTCCACCGTTATTTTGTAAGTGGAAAGTGGCATATCATCTGCAAGTATTGATACTTGGGATGTGCCTACGGCGTTTGGAGTTATGTCAAGTGGTATGTAGTACTGTCCTTTTGTTATTGTAATGTTCTCTGGAAGTGTCAGTACATTTTTGTTGTTTGAGACAAGTTTCAGAGTGATGTCTTTTTGTGCAAACACCGGATTTGAGCCTGAATCAAAGATCTGAGCTATCAGAGTATTTTTCATATTCAAAAATATCGGATTCAAATAATCTAATACTACCTGTGAGGGTGAATTGTTGACTGTCTCAAGGCTCATTGAAGTCTGATAGTTGTCAGAGATTAGATTGATGGTTGATGTGCCAGTCTTTGAAGAACTTGCATTTGTCAAGATTATGGGATCGCCTCTATGAATTGCAACTTGTTGGATTGAAAAATAGCCGTCAGGTATAACCTTGAGGGCCGAATCACTTGAAAAATAGACTGGTATATTTGATGAATCGGCCTGATATATGGCAACTGGGAAATTACTATTACTCAATATCTTTGGCACCAAGGGCTGAGCTATAAGTTTGAATGAATTACTTACTGGTAAAGAAATTACGGGCGTAACTGTTTGATCATCATATGTTACAACATGTAGTGATATGGTAGATGGTATGCTGGTACCAACCTTGGCAAATACTGGTGCCACACCTGATCCTTTGTTTAGTATGACCTTGTCAACTACCAATGAGTCTGTATCTGATGAGTCAATTTCTACCTGAAAGTCGTGGCTTGCTATTATTGGGTTTCCATCCTTATCCTCTAGATGTAAAACTCCTATCAGTTCTTCTTTTCCAGTTGCCAATATGGGTAATATGTCAAGTCGTGCTGACTTGTCATCATAAAACTTTGTTGTAAAAGCAGTTATCTGATTCTGTTCTGCATTGACATACCCATTTGGTGCTGATGCAAAAACATTGTATGTTCCATTTGCTGCTGCCTTTACAGCAATGTTCGTGTATCCCCAGTAGGAACCTTTCTTTATTATTATTGGCGCGTTTGATTCCACGTTTTGTATTATTGGGCTCGAATTTGTCACATTTGCATTTGGATCATTTATCCTCACAGGAATTGTTATGTCCTCTTTTGCAGGAGTAAGAGCACCAGAAGAGTCTGTCAATTGTGCAACTGCGTATGATATGGATGACTGGTAGTTGTTTATCTTTTGTGGAAATACATACAAATGTATTGTTGGAGAGTCTGTCTGACTGACCGTGACGGTGGCACTTGCAGACTGGAGTGAATTTGTTGATGCAAATATCTGTGTAGCTCCTATTTGTTTTATTTCAAATTTGCCTGTTCCATAATATTCTCCTGTTTTTATCACGACATGTGTATCGGTCAATGTTACAACTCTACTGTCTGCTGTTTCAAGGTTGACAAGAATGTCATCTTGTGCAATTGCAGGTGAACCATTGTTGTTTATCAGTTCTACTGTAAAATATCCTGTATGTGGACCATTGAGTGAAAAAGTTGACGGTGTGGATTGTACCAATAATTTAACTGGATAATTCTCATTTCCGTATACTGTTATTGGAATTTCTTGTGAAACAAAACCTGGTGCGCCCAACTCGATCTTTGCACTTCCCTGTCCCGATGTTTTTAACTTGATATTTGTGATAAAATTATCATCATTGTTTTCTATTCCATTTACTTGAACTATTGAGGAATCCGTTGAAGAAAATATCATATTTTCAATTTTTTGTGGGTAAATGTGGCCATTGTGCATGGCATAAACCTGTAAGACCCCGTCTGAGTTCTCGATTAGTTTCTGAGGTATTAGCCTGACTCCGAAACTATAATCATCATCAGCATATGATTTCATTATTCCTATGCTAGAAATTATAATTAGAATTAGTAATATGGTCCTCAATATAGGAAAAATACTCTAAAACCTGATATAAGATGGTGTATGGTTAATCTGAACGAAATTTAATATTCTATTTCAGATTGAACGGATTGATATAATAGTACATTTGTATGTGTTGGAATAAATCTTATGCTGATTGGTAGACGACTTCAACAGGTTTTGATTTTTTCCACAAATGTTCACATAAACTAAAGATATTGTTTACAATCTCAGTTGAATTTGTATGAACTATTGAATCGGCATCATCGTTTAGATCCATTGTTCCTTTCATGGAGCCAGACATTACAATTTGTTTATCTTTTTCTGCAACCATTCTTCCTTTGGAGGGAAGTTTTCCAAGTCTTGTTTCTGTTGCACCTAATTTTTGTACAAGATTTATCGCCTGTTTATTTTCAACTTCTGTAATTATCCTAACTTCGCCACCCCTTTTGATGCAGTCCTTTATCTTTTCAGGAATTGCAGTATGGTACATTCTCATTATGTCTTCCACCGTACTTACAACATACACTACATCGCTTGCCTCGTTTACCAGTTTTCCAATTCTTGCATAGATGTTTGATCTGCCTTGTATTATTGAAAATGATGACATGGAATTGTCTGGAGTTGGTCGTTTTAGTTCCTCAAGATTTGCAACAACCTGCTTTGACAGCTTTTCCATTGTTGTAATTTCATCTTGTTTCTTTTGAATGATTCCTCGAAACGCTTCTTCCGGATTTACAGATTTACAAATCGTAGGATTTGAAAGTGTAGTTGTAATCAATCCTAGATTTCGTAACTTTGTAAGTGCTCTGTATGCCTTACCTCTATCGACATCTAGTTTTGCAGAAAGACTCCCCACTGTAACCTCTCCTGTTCGAAGCAGACCCAAGTAAATTTTGGCGTCATCTCCTTCTAGGCCAAAATATTTCAATGTTGAAAATAGATCTTCTTCGGTATTCATGATAAGACACTCCTGAAACTAGAAAATTTCTGATCGAAATAACCTGTAAAATTAGAATATGAGATCGAAGTTTTGTCTACCTTGAGCACAGAAATGCTTCTTGCTTGATAGTAATTGCATTCTGTGGCATAGATCATTGTAGATCGGATTCTATTGTTGTAAGTATATAAGCCGATTGATCTACGTGACTGCTTATTTTGTCTAATGCCGTTGACAATTAAAGGATGTGCGTTTCTTTCTGTTAATGAGAGTGAATTCATCCTGTTGATGTAAATTCATACGATGATATGAGCAATTGTTTGTATAAAATAAACAAACGCAAACTAGGTTCAATTTCATTATTCTGAGGTTCGTGCTGCCTGTAAACTGTATTTTAAAGCAAGATGCCCATTTGATGATATGATTGTTACAACCTACCTCGTAATGATTTTTAAATTGTCATAACTCCACCACAAAAAATTTGTGTCTTATAAGATATAGTATCATGCGAATAGGCTGTTCATCTAATGATGGATATGCAATCTCTATAGGTGCATCGCAGTATTGTATAGTCAATTAATTGGTATGATTAGATTACCAGATACAAGATCTATACATAACCCGCTCAATTCTTTACCATATCTAGTAAATTAAAATGGTAAAAAATTAATCCATATACACCATGATAACGATTTGAATATTTTCCAGAACTGATTTTACTTGATTTATTTTTAGAAGACGTATGTCATATTATTGTATTTGTGGCAGGATGAAATTATTTTGTTTCATACATACATGTAATCATCTTTAGAAATTGGGTCAAATAATTGAGGTATATCAGCAAATAAATTTGAGAAATCTTGATTTATTTACGGATGGGAATTTGTAGTAATTGATGCCATTTGATGTAAATGCTGTTAGAATTTCCTTGGCAATAATCATGCTCAGTGTTGCATCATATACGGATATCAAAAAGAGAGAGATCGATGACAGAATATGGATGATTTTTGGAGGCCTGTCTGTAGTAATGTTGTTTCTTACATCAGACATATCGCATTCTCTTGTAACAATCGGAGTTTCATTAATTGTTGCACCTATTGCTCTACTTGTGTGGCGTATTGGATTTTTTGGAGGCGCTGATGCTTTTGCATTGATTGTTTTGGCATCTCTTGCACCCGGGGCCACGCTTTCTGGTTATCAGATAAATCCATTTACGACCTTGATTAATGCAGTCTTACTTTCAATCATTCCTGTACTTGTAAATGTAATTAGAAATGTTGTATCAATATTAAGACATGAAGACATCTTTGAGGGATTTGAGAATGAAACACAAAAAAACAAGATAATTGCCATGTTTATAGGTCATCGCTCCAAAAATCCGAAATTTAGTTTTTCCATTGAGAAACGAGATGGAAATTCACGTAAGCTTGACTTTACACTAAAAAATGCCGATAATGCGGAATTTTGTTCATTATCTGATACGTGGGTTACTCCTGGAGTACCATACATGATCTACATCTTTGGCGGTTTTATCGTGCAACTAGTCTTTGGAGATATGATCTTTAACTTGATGGGCATGCTTTGACATCTGTTTATTGTATTTCCTGGACCATATGATCGAATGAAAAAATTCAAGACTTATTAATTGTCAGACTCGAAATTGTATCATGGTCCTAAAAGCAGGTATTGTATTATCCGTCATTTCCATAATCTTGCTTTCAATTTATGGTGTAGATGCAATAATGACCATAACTGAGAATCTAGGTCCTCAAGATACTGCTTTTCTGCATACTGATGCCAAGACACGTGGCATGGTATTTGGTCTCATACCTGCAATTTTACTAATATTGTCATTTTTTATCACACGCAAGGAACCCTCAAAGGTTTTGGGCATTTTGATAATAATAGGCGGGGCATTGATGGTAGTCGGCGTTGGAATAATATTTGCTCTACCAAACAACAACATTCCATCTGCTGCCAAGGGAGAATTTGGTGGGGTGGTTGGAATAGGCATTGCTATCATGGCTCTTGGAGCTATCAAGATTAAAAAGTCCAGATAAGACATTGTTGTACAATGACTAGCTGTGTAAAATGCAGTCAAGATGCTAAAAAAACATACAATTGTGAACACACAAATGATGAAGAATATTGTGTGGAATGCTACACCGAATTACATTATTATCTTACTGAGAAAAAATCTAATGATGCCACTTGAGTTTTCCAAATCTTTTAATTCAAATTAAAGAACTCTAAATTTATGAAAGTTATACTTCTTTCTGGAGGGTTTGGTAAAAGACTCAAACCTCTGACTGATTATTTACCAAAGCCTTTGATACCCGTTTGTAATTATCCCATCATCGAGTGGCAAATAAAATATTTTAAAAAGTTTGGAATTAAAGACGTCATAGTTTGTGCTGGTTATAGAGCAGATCAAGTGATAAAACATCTAGAGGGCAAAAATCTAGGGGTGAGATTAGAATATTCAATTGAAACTGAACCTCTGGGAACTGCGGGCGCCATAAAAAAAGCCAGTAAATATATTGATGCTGAGAATTTTTTTGTTGCAAACGGTGATGTTTTGACAAACCTGGATTTGAATAAACTACAGGTACATCCAAATTCTGTTGCTGTTATACCACTTAGAACCTCATTTGGAATTGTTCATCTTGATGGATCAAAAGTTGAGAGATTTGAAGAAAAACCTGAGATGTTTGATTATTGGATGAATGCTGGAATCTATTATCTGAAAAAAGACATACTAAAACACTTGCCCAAAAATGGCAATCTGGAAGACACTACATTTCCGGGTCTTGCAAGAAATGGTAAACTACATGCTGTAAAATATGGAAAAGTTTTTTGGAAGTCCATTGATTCTTACAAGGACATGGAAGAATGTGAGTCTCTTATCAATGGTAACGGATATGAGAAATTCATTTCTTCAAAGTGAGTAACATGAGACTCGGATTTAGTCTTGGCTCTCTTTTATCTGTCAAAGAGATTTTAGACTGTACAAAAGTGTTGGATAACTATTCGGTTGATTCCATATGGATTCCAGAAACATGGGGTATGGATTGCTGTTCCATTTTGTCACAGATATCAAACATTGCAAAAAAACCTAATCTTGGCTCCTCTATTATCAATATCTACTCACGAAGTCCTGCATTGGTGGCCATGTCTTCTGTAACACTAGACATTTTGTCAAATGGGCGATTCGTATTAGGGCTTGGCACTAGCAGTAAAGCAATTGTCGAGGACTGGCATGGATCTGAATTTTCTAATCCCCTTGGAAGGATGAGAGAGTATGTTGATGTATTGCGCCTTGCCATGTCTGGAAAAAAGGTATCATATGATGGTAAATTCTTTCACCTGAAAAACTTTGGTCTTTTGATAAAACCATCAAGAACTAGAATTCCAATTTATCTTGCAGCCATAAACCAAAAAATGGTGGACCTTACTTGGGAAATTGCCGACGGTGTAATATTTTACTTGAGGCCATTACCAGAATTAAAAACAACAATTGCAAAAATGCAATCAAAGAAAAAAATTGACGTTACATGTCAATTGATAACGTGTATCTCCCATGATTCGGAAAAAGCAATCAACCGTGCAAAGCAGACCATTGCATTTTATGTTTCAGTTGGAGCAATTTACCGTGAATTTCTGGCATCACATGGATTCAAAAAAGAAACAATGGCAATATTTGAAGAATATGGAAAAAATGGTTTAAAGAATAACCATGTGTTTGTGACTGACGAAATGGTAAATTCTCTAGCTGTATGTGGAACTCCTGATGATGTAAGACAAAAAATACGTCAATTTGTAAATGCAGGCATAGACTTGCCAATACTCCAATTCAATCCGGTAGGAACAGTCAACGAATCCTTTGATCTTCTTGTTAAAACTCTTGCAGGAGATATGAAATGAAACGCGTAGCAATAGCCGCAGCAGGAATTACCAAGTTCAACAAGACTGAAAAACCACTGGATTCTTTGATGCTATCCTCAATTAGGCCCATATTTGAGAATGCCAAAGATCTTGAACAAAATGATGTTGATGTAGTACTTACATCCACCAACGCAAATCGCAACTATCTTGCAAATATCATATCTGAACTGTCTGGAATAAAACCGAAGATATCTCATTCTGTTGAAAGTTTGTGCAACTCTGGCACAAACTCCCTTGTCTCAGCTTATGCTTATGTTTCCTCTGGACTTGCAGATGTTGCACTTGTGGTGGGAGGGGACAAATCTGATAATCCTGGCCTTGTTCTTAATTGGGACATGGCAAGAGGGGAATACGTACACCCAATTTTCTGGTCATCCATGTTTACAAGTGCACATATGAGAAAATACGGTACAAGCCTCGAAGATCTTGCATATGTATCAGTAAAAAATCATAAAAACGCACTGGATAATCCGTATGCATATTTTGAAAAGTCATTTTCACTTGAAGATGTCATGGCGTCTAAAAATCTAACTGAAAATGTACGGTTACTTGATTGTTCCATGCCTTGTGACGGAGCCGCAGCTATTGTTGTTTGCTCTGAAGACCGGGCAAAAAAAATAACAGACACCCCAATTTGGATTTCAGGTATTGGTCAGAAGACTATTTCTGCAAGTTTTACCAAAAATAATGATTTATCCTCCATGGAGTCAACAAAAAATGCAGTTGCTGATGCTTATCGTATGTCAAACAAGACTGTTGATGATATTGATGTAGTTGAGCTTCATGATGCATTTAGCATATGTGAAATTATAGAACTTGAAGATATGGGATTTTGTCAAAAGGGACAGGGTGCAAAATTTGTGAGAGACTTGTATGACACAAGTGATAAAATGATAAACCCCCGTGGAGGTTTGATTGGAGCTGGACACCCACTAGGGGCAACAGGCATTGCACAAGTCGTTGAGATTTATCAACAATTGACAGGAAATGCAGAGAAAAGACAAGTAAGTGATGCAAAAACAGGTCTTGTACACAACATGTCAGCAGGTTCTACATCATCTACTGTTCTGGTGCTAGAATCATGACTCGATTTGAAGACGAATTGAAAAACAATAACTTTGTATGCAGCAAGTGTACAAAATGTCAACATTTTGTATGGCCTCCAAGTGAGTTTTGTAACAAATGTCTAGGAGATACGGTATGGGAACCCGTGTCAAAGAGTGCAAAACTCGTAGAGATCTCAAGTAAAGATGGAAAGAGTTTCTGTATCGCAGAGTTTGAAGGAAATATCAGGGTATTTGGAACCATATCAGATTCATTGCGTCCAAATCCTGGTCACGGCCTAGTCTTGGAATACTGTAGTTATGATGACACTCCAAAATTTGTTTTTAGTGTAGAGTGACTTGCAATCTCAAGGAAATTTGAGGTTTGATTTTTCCAATTCTAAAATTGGGATGTAAAGTGACATTCCATCAGTTCCAATTTTTTCTACAAATGTATAATCACCAGTGAGTCTTTTTAGCTCGATGAATTTCTTTGTTGGAGGACCATTACTTGTCAAATAGTGTATTACGTTTCCGCCTATGGCTCCCGTTTGTATAAAGATGACATTCTGGCCGTTTGCGTTCACATGATACACCAAAGGCACTGCGCCAAGAACAGACTGGGAGGAATATAGTATTACTTTTAGAAGATCTCCATACTCTTTGTATTTTAGATATGTTATTTGATTGTCATTTACAGACATGATGTCGTTATTGGTATTATGACATATTAATGCTGAGGCAGAGTTTTACTAGTTTTGAAATATTATCAGTAATACACGGTGTTGTAAAAAATAGGCACCTAGGTGTTAGTATAATTACCACCTAGTCTATATCGACAATTTCGCTTCTGAACTCAGAAGTAAAGTGGCATCTATTGAACAAACAGAATCTGATAATGTAAAAACAGTACAACGTAAAAAAAATAGTAAAAAAATGAATCAGCGCATAGCACGAACCAGAAGACAACGAGGTTACAACTGGGAAGATACACTTGTTAAAAGATTCAATGCCGTTGAAGACTGGAAAGCATTCAGGCTTGGGTCTCCAAGTGTAGGATTGCCGGACATTTTGGCGGTAAGCACTAGGGAAAATGTCATTTATACAATAGAGGCAAAATCTGGCACAAATACTACCTTGAGGGTCCCATTTGATCAGATCCAACGTTGCCTCAAGTGGATACATACGTTTGAACTATATCAGACAAGAAAAATGATTGTTGCATTCAAATTTTCATCTAAGAAGAGAATTGGCACTGGAAAGTATGAGCATCGTGAGTTAAGAGAATACTTCAAAATTTGGGATGAAAAATATCCTGTAACTGATTTTATTTGTACATATGATGGGGATACCTATGCCATGTTAGAGGGCAAGAGGTACCCCTTAACACTAGAATCTGGAGTAATGCCTTTTATTAAAAAACATGGTAGGAAATAGATCGAATACTTCTTTAATGTGATATTATAAACATCAGATAATGAGCTTTGAAGATTTTGTAGATGAACGTAGTCTAGTAAGCAGAGATGCACTAGGTACAAAGGAAATAAAACTAAAACTACTCGAAGTAGAAGATGATACATCGGATCACATTTGGAGATTCGGAGTGCGAGTAAAAGTCAAGAAGATACTCATTACAATAAAACACATCAACACGCAGCAAATTGAGGAAGGAGAATGCGACCTACATGATATTGAAAAAGAGATGAAGGAAAAACGACATTATAGTTCTACAAATAGATGGGTTCCAACTACTGACATTAAAAATGGCTACATCATAAACTCAAGACATGCATCACTGTTAGCTGATGCAGTGGCATTAGATTATATCACAATCTAAACCAGGTTTGAAATAATTTCATCTGATTTTGATTTCCAGAAATTATCTGGTACCAATTTTGTACTCTTTCCTTTAAACAAAATAAAATTTATTCGCTGAATTTCTGCTCCATTTTTTAAAACAAACCTCTTCATAATTGGCTCTTTTTCCACTTTGATGTGTAATCTCATATCTGCAAGGTATCTTGCGAGGTAGTCTCGATGATTCTTTCCTTGCGGAGGCATGACTAACGGAATGGTTTCAAATCCAGTCTTGGGCCATTTCATGACTAGAATTTTATTTTTTGATTCCACCAGTACTCCAACACATTTTAAAACAAATTTTCCTTCTGCAAGATTTTTGAAAAAGTCTAATGTTGTACCATTTACTATGACCTCTTTTCTTCCAGGCTCCATCGTACCACCAATACCAAAGTATCTTCCTTTGTGATACATTAGCGGACTCTTGGTATCATCATGTTTGATGTGTATCACTTTTCCTACCATCATTACATGGTCTCCAAGATTTTCTGTTTTGATTAATTTACACTCTGCATTTATTGTACAGCCTGCAATCATGGGTGTTTTGATCTTGTGAGGTTTTGATATGTGGAAAACATTTTTGAGACTTAGCTTGTCTATTTCAGAACCGGAATATCCGCCAGCTACACTTGCTTCCGTTGTCTGCTCTTGTGATGCCACATTTACTCCAAACTCTTTTGTTTTTTTGATATTTTTGATTGTATGAGATCCTTTGTGGATGAAAACTGCAATTAGCATCGGACTGTATGAGATTTGCATTGTCCATTCGGCAGTCATAACATTTGGGCCTTGTGGACCTCTTGATGTTATCATGCTAATACCTGTGGAAAAATATCGCTCTGCCTTGCTTGGAACTTTCCTAATCAATGCCTTATTCGTTATTTCTCTGGTAATTGTTCTTTTTATCCTGTGTTCTTTACCATTAAAATCTATTAATTTGACATTAAATTAGGTGTAATTACCTACTTTCTTGGATTTCCTAGGTTACATCCAATATGATCTGTGTTGATTACAAAATGCTAGAAAGTCGCAGTTTCATACTAATTAATTTAAACCTAGGAAAAATCATACTAAATCATAATAAGCATTTTGTATAAAAGCTTAAGATGGATTCTCTATTTTATTTTGTATTTCAGTCATAAATTTTAAAAATTCTTCCATATCTTTGAAATTTCTGTTATAGTCCTCAAATGGTGATAATGATAGTATTTTCCACATGTTTGTTAATAACTCATCTTTTGCCATTACGACATTTGTTATTATCTCACTGTGTACTTTGGCAAGGTCTAACACTTGTTTAACCTGTTTATTGGTCAATAATTGATTCGGATCAATTATTTTACCATCACGAATATCAACGTAGAGAGAATCAAGTTTCTTTCTATGCAATTGTTTTAATGTATTTTCTATTCCGTCCCTAAACAATTCGAATGCGTCTTTATCAAACCGATTTGTAAAATTGTCAAGTTGTTGTTTGTCTTTTGTTCCTTTCAGCATTATCTCCGTAAGTTCAAAAAGGAATTGAGCCATTTTAAAGGAAAAGGATAGAATCGCTTCAGATTGATATAATTTCTTTTCATGATCACGAATTAATCTAAGCGTTTTATCTTCATCATGGGGATTCAGAGAAATATATCTGAAAAGAAATGCTTTCGATGATTCTTCCAAACTCAAAACACATAACGCAAAACCTCTTGCAAAATGATCAACATCAATCAAAAGACTCGCTTCATCATGAAGAAGATTAGCATTATTTAGAGATGTTTTTGCAGCTTTTAGATATAAATTATATTTTTTTGTCTTGTCACCTTTTTTCATAATTGGATTGTTTAGCATTATGAATTAAAGTAATCTGTTTGTTAGAACATTCTAGGTTATGCTCAAAAATTAGTGGATAGATTGACTATTGGTTCATCCATTCATGCCACGGCCAAAGGAAGATACTTTCTTTCCACAACTATCGCAAATAAAATCCCGGAAGCTAGCACTTCCAGATTCAGATTCAATATTTTCATGTTTACCAGTCATACTCAAACGGCCGATCTTACAATGAGGGCATACATCTCCGCTCTCATATGGAAGCGTAGCGCCCTCCAAGAAATGAGAGTCACGAGATGCCAAATAATTCTGAACCTTTTGGAAAAGGCCATCCGTTCTGTCATAAAACAATTCAATTATTTCTAGAGGGACCATACTTATATGACAACTTGTCGAATCACCAGATTTTTCAAACCAGGTTCTATTTTTCTTTCCTAAACCATACCCCTCAATAATTTCATATTGAATCTCATTTGTAGAGATTACTTGATACTGTACTTTCACTTTTACATGAGCAAGTTCTCCTATTGACAAATTCCAAATCTCTTCTGTAACTATTGTTTTTCCTTCTACTTTCAATATATCTAGCCTAGCACAATAAAGTGGATATCTTTCACCATATTTTTCAAATTCAGAATAATATTGTGATAATTGTTGGATTTCAACACGTCTACTAGTATCATAATGATGTGTCATATCAACAATAGAAATAGTGATAATGGTATGTTTGTCGCTTCAGCACTAACTGAAAGTTCATCTTTTGTAATCAAGAGAGCTTCTTTTTCACCCGACGCTTTCTTAAAATCAATTAATCCGTAATAGTCTTCTCTGTTAATCTTGTTTTGATACTTAAGTTCTATCGGAATCGCTGAATGTTCTTCTTTTATTACAAAATCTACTTCACGTTCTTCTTTTCCTCTCCAATAGAATACAGAATTATGGTAATCAAAGGTCATTTTGGTTGGTGAACGGTTGAAGGCAAATCTTATGAGATGATCTGACAAGATATTCTCCATAAGATGGCTTTGCATCTCAGTATCCTTTAGAAGGCTCAGACTAAGCTTGAACGGTTCTTTCTGTGTTATTCTACCATTAATAGCATGCAAAAAGAACATGTCATGAAAGTATACCTTTTTGAGGCTGTCAAACTTGGGCCTTTTTTCAGCTGTATTATATCTATAGAAAAATGACAGTGTGAACATATCAGTTAGCGTCTTCACATATTCCTCTACAGTGTGATGACTTCCAATATCTGTATTATCCTTGAGATTTTTCCATGAAACAGGATTGCTGATATTTTGTATTATGTTTGGCATAAGTTGATCCATGTAAGAATCATCTTTTCTAGCTCTCTTTAGATCTCCTATCATTGCTTGAAGGTAAATATCGTATGTACCTTCTTGAATTGTTCCAGTTCTTAGAAATTCATCTATTGCCAAAGGAATCCCTCCTGTAATCATATAGTTTGAAAGTTGTGCATCAAGTTCTTTTTGATATGACCACATCTCGTTAAGTTGTTTGTCAATCTTGCCTTTCAATAATTGATTTATTATCATAGTTCTCTTGATTGATGAAAGTAAACGATTTTCATCAACAGCTTTTCGTATATCTTCATCTATGGAATAAACATATTCTGCGAATTTCATTGGCGGCATGATTTTGTTAAGGGGTTCTTTTACAGCATTTCCACGTCTACCAGGTAATAATTCAGTAGCATGTTTTAGATCAATAGAATGTGAGCCTGTAGCAATTATTGTACAATTCTTTAATTTTCCCATGTCTACAAGTTTTTTAATTCCATGTTGCCAGTTATTCACATTTGAGATTTCATCCAAGAAAATAAAGCATCTAGATGATTTTCTTCTAAGTTTTTTTGTTCTTTCAAGATATTCATTAATTACAGTAATTACGTCACGTGCACTATTTTCAATTTCAAATGAATAATACATTACATTCCACTTTGAAATTTTGTGTTTGAGAAGTAGATCTCTTATCTCCAATTTAATGAGAGTAGTTTTACCAACTTGTCTTGGCCCACGAAGTGAGTAAATGAAATCATCTGGTTGAAATGTTTGCCGTAGTCTAGGATTCCATTTTAGAATGGATGCGTCCCATTTCTGAATCTGAGGATCATCGTTAATTGCATCCTCGTTTTTCCACCATTGATTGTATTCTAGCAGGTCTGCATATGACACATGAAATTGTACTGCCCAGTCATTTATAAAGAGAAATTAGATCGACTGCCCGTGTCTTTATAATTAACGCGGATGCCCTCTGCCCAGAAGATCAGATGTAGCGATTCACATATTTTTTAATATTTGACTGAGCGAAAATTTAGTTTATCTAACCATATTTGGATCTATTTTCATACATAAATTTTGAAAAAGATTTTATTTCAAAAATTATGTTATATGCTATCTTCAAACTTGTTTCATATTTTGTAGATTGGACATATTGATACACATCATCCAATTCTTTCCATATAGGATCATTTGGCATAATATTGATCTCTTTGGGTACTGTGTAGAAATATTGAGAATATTTGTGGTTTAATGAAATTAGTAGATATTGTAGTTTAGCAAAATGAAAAAGAAAACTTGTAAGATGTCCAATCCTATCTGGTATCATGTCCTCTAAAACAAGAGAACGGTTTTCTCTCCAATCAAAGTATAACGCTAATTTTTTTATCTCATTAAAACTTGTCAGATTACTAATAGCATTATCTGCTTTTTTAATCAAATCCTTAGAATCTTCTTTCTTTTCAATTGTAAATGCGGGAAATGCTAAATTCGTTAACAACTGTTGTAATTCAATTCGTTTTGATTCACTCATTTTTTCACACCCTTGTTTAGCTCTATCATAGATCTGAGTTAATTTTTTGATATGACTCTTAGGTCTTGTAAGCTCTAGCCATTCGGATTTGACTATGTTCGTATTTTCATTCCTATGGTGTAAAATTAAATCCATTTTTGCAATTTCTTCGAATATTATAATAATGCTCGGAATTGCGCCAATATACCTTTCATTATCGAATAGTATTTCAGCATCTTTAAAGAGTCTATGAATATGTTTTTCTAGTTTCTTGGCCGCATTTTCTAATTCCTCTTTTTTTATTATTATGTCGTGGTTCATCATATCAGGCGTCATTATTTCTGAATTTCTGGCAATTTCTTACGAATTTCAATCATTTTTTGTATTAACTCAGAACAATGAGTCATATCAACATCATATTCACTTTTGTATTTAGGATGATGTTTAGCATTATCAAGAATTCTATTAATCTCAGACAATAATTCATCTGGAATCATAGCAGGATATTGCAGTAATGTTCTTTCCAGATCTCTAATGAAATAATCTTTAAGCTCAAGATGATTCTTTATCTCAGCCGATGCCGCTCTTACTTCTGTATCTTTCAATATACGTTCCACTGCCATGATCATTCCTTGTATATTCATGAGTGACGAATGAATCTTATTTACTACATTCTGATATCTTTTAGCTTTTTCTTCTTCTTGTTTTTGGATTATGTCCTCTACTTTAGTGGTAACAGATTTTATGTCATTAACCAAGTTTGAAATTGCAGTTTGCTGATCAGCAATATTTTTAACAATACTGCCAAGTTCTTTTTGATCATATTTGGAATCTCTCCATATAGCTATTACTATTGCAGTAGGAATGATTAATGCAACTACCAACGAAACCCAATTCCTTACATCTACTACAGGGGAAGGGTTTAGCGTATCAACCTTAAATCCATAATATACAATACCGATTACTATTAGAGTAAAAACATAAGCTAATCCGAAGATTTGAACAATTTCTTTTTCTCTTTTACTCAGCATACAGAATAGAATAACCAGTTGCTATATAAGAGCAAAAACAACATCTACTCAAAAAATATGTTAGTTATCACGTCATTTTTCATGGAATTATTCAGTTGTTCATGGTTACTAGTATGATCGTACTGTATACCTTTCTTCTCATGATTCATGTTAGGTACAATATCACGAATTAATCGGTCAATTACTCGTTGTTCATTTTCAGAGTATTTCAGACCTGGAAAGATGCCGAATTCTTTGATTCCAGCATCATCTTTGTATGGAAGATAATCTTCGCCACAATTTTTGGCATACAGTAAATGATTTCGTGAGATATACGTACCATAATCTTTAAGCTCAGTTAGAACGGCTTTCATTTGAGAAAACAATTCTGGTAGAAATTTCATAAAACTTTGTGTTTTAAACCATGTAGAATCCAACTTCTTTACATCTTTGGAAGGTATGAAAAATGTTCTTGGTGGCATTTTATTTTGCGTTAAGCTAGTAAATGCAACAAGATGTGATTTGCTAAATTCAGGCACTTGTTTGTCAGCATTAACACCTCCTCCTGTCATTAACGCCAAACCATGTTTGGATTTATTGTATATAATTCTGAAATTTTCATAAAAATCCATCCAGTGCATAAGTACTTCAGAAAATGTTCCAGTTGTTTCCTTGTAACATGATTGTAGGATATTTTGTTCATCTACAGACAGGTTCAGATATTGAAGTTTTGGTAACCCAAGAATTTTCTCCAAATCGTATTTTTTATTCTTAATATTTTTAAAAATTTCATCAACTAAGTTAGTTCTATAATACGTCATGGTTTGTGGTACTTCAACATAATTTTTTGATAATGCATGACATAGTACAACTGTAGTTTCAATAACAATCATGATATGAAATAAAATATCTAACGAGATGTGTTGCTTTACTTGAAGCAGATTCTTCTGATCACATTTCAGTTTGATTGTGTTGTTTTCAAGTCCTTCCAACATTATGAAATATGCTTCAATTGTGTTTATTACACTGTATAAATTTCTCCCATAGACAATAAGAGACAAATATGTATCATTACCAAATTGAGCACTTTGTTTGAAGTTGTTCCATTTTAATAATTTATCAGATAACAACATGATGATATTCCAAGTAACTATCTTTTATCTTTAAAGTGATTATCAGGAATGACTACATATTGATTGAAAACTTAAAGTTGTTTATCCAGACATGATTTGATCAAAAGTTAAATGTCTGATCCTAATATTGAAGATCTAATGCAAAGATATGAAATTGTAGTTACGACCACGATGTTTTCAATTTTTATAAAAATTGGTGGATTGATTTGAGTCGTATAAGTTCAAAGAGTTTACGAGAACAACAAGATATTAGAGAAACTAAGAGACAGTGGCATAGAGCATATCATAACAATCCTGAAAGAAAAGCAAAGGATAGAGCATATCAGAAGGAATACCGTACAAGACCAGGTGTAAGCGACGCCCATAGAAAAGCCCAAGAGAAATATGCGAAGAGCAAAAAAGGCATTGCAACTAGAATTAGTTACTGGCAAAGACTGAGTATTATCACAAGAGGATTAGACAATAACAACAGTATTACAACATCCTTACGTCATTCATTTCCAAGATACAGTTATTCCTAATTTTATCATCTAAATCTACAAAATTTGTCTTAAACAGTCAAAATTCTTCAAACCAAATGCGTCAATTTTGAAACAACAATAAAAAGAAATCAGATGGTAATGATTCTATTCAGTCAGAAATTCTTGTAAATAACGTATCTTCGATTGTTTTTATAACAGAACGGCTCAAAGTCACCTTTGCGTGCATATTATTGAAAATCTTTCCTTCAGTCCTATATGTCAAATCATCATAAAGTTTTGTTTTATAACAAATAACCGCACTTATCAAATCTGTATTAGATTCTCTAGAATGCATTGATTCTGATTCATCTCGGTGTGTAGTTGTACCAACAGTTTTTCCAGTACCATTATCCAAATACATTGTAAATTTCAATGTTCCAAAAAGATAATCTTCTACAAAATCATAATTTACCTCGGAACGACCTATATCAATAGCTACAATGACGGGTTGATTCATTGAAGTGAGTTCTTTTAATTGACTCTTGAATTCATCATAAATTTTTCCTTTGATTCTATTTGGTATACCATGTACACCATGCAATCGTTCAAGAGGCTTGAATGTGTTAGGACTAATAATTTCAACATAGAGAGATTGAGAATCAATGTCAATTTGGGCATCTAATTTTTTTGAGTTAATCTTAGGCTCTAAAACCACTGGAAATTTTGGAATAAATGGTACAACAAAATCAATTTCACTCAAAGTTGAATCAAATTGCTGTTCATTTTTCAGATTATCCGAATAACTTCTGAGTGGATACTTATTGGTTTTTAATGTGTAAATATTATTGTCCAAGTTATTTAGAAAGAGTGCAGTACTCATCAGATTTTTCAATCTAAATACACCGTTGAATTTTTCTCGTTCGTTTTGTGCAGTAACAATAGATTCTATAAATTTTTCATATTCTTCTTTTTTAGGCAGTTTTTGTTCTAACATTTTAAGAAGAGGATGTGTACGATTTTGTTCTTGCTGTTTCTGTTCAAACCATTTTAAACCAAATAATTCCCGTATGTTAGGAAACTCATTTAGATTATCTAGTATTATAGCATAATCAATATCTTTAGAATAGTATTTGAGCATATGAATAAGATCTGCGCAAAGCAGAGTTGGGTTTGGTTCATTCTTAATAACAGAATCCACATCAATTCTGTTTGCAGTAGCTAATGATTTTAGAAAATCCAAAGATTGACTAACAAATTCAGAATCGTTGGATTTTTCAAAAGAATTGGACATAATCTCAAGTAAAATATCCAATCCTTTTCCGGCAAATTTTGTATTAGATTTAATCAATTGAAATATTGGTGTCAATACAAGTTTTTTATCAGATTTAGAAACAAGTTGTCCAATCATTATAGGTATATGGAAATTCAGTCTTGCATCGCGATTACTTGTTAACCAACTAATAATGATCTCTGCAGATTTTTCAGCGTTAACTTTTCCTAATTCCTCAAGAACATATCCAATCGATTCATAACCAAATCCATCTCTAATTACATATTTTGCCAGAATATCTAAAATTTTTTCATATTGGTTTTTTACAAAATGAGTTAGCGCATAACATACATGTTGTCTTACATTAATGTTTGATTCCTCAGAACAGATTTCGAGAAATTTCATACTGGTAGATTCGTCGAATGGAGATCTAATCCAAATTCTATGTGCTAATGAAAATTTACATTCTAGCGAGTCTTTGGTGAGAATTTCAATATTTTTTTCCGATAATTTTTTGTCAAAGCTATGTAGATCTAAGAATGCCTCAAAGCACTCTACCTTTACTTCTTTAGAACTAGATTTAGAAGTGTTTTCTAATATTGAAAATATTTTTTCAATATTGTTCATCTTAGACTCTTTTGATATTACACGTAGTGTTCTGATTGCAGTTAGTTTATGATTAGGGTTATCAGATTGCAATAGTTCGTCAATCAAGATATTACAATCGGAAGGTAAAACATTCACAGCACTTCCAATTAAGAAACTTGCATATGATGCAACATCATCATTTTTTAATAGTTTTCTAGCAATTTCCAGTCCCAATGTGGGATTTGACTTGCCTATGTTTAACAGTGCATCAATAATGGGTCCTTGTGCCATATCTTTTTTGATTTTATTTAACAGAAAAGTAAGAAATTCAATGAATTGTTCATCCGAAGAAGCTAAGTCTTGCATTAGATTCGACACTGCATATAGCATCAAGAATAGATCTCTTTCAACAATCCCTTTTGATAAATCGATTAATTCATCATTAGACAATTTAATTTGTTTTGCCGAAAGATAATCAGTTAGCTTATTACTTTTCCAGTAATCCCATTTTTCTTTTTTGATCTGATCAATGATTTCATCTATTTTTTCTTGATTTGTCATGATGTACCAACTTCCTCACTATCAGAAAAAACTTTCTTATCAGAGTTAATATCAAATTTAATATCCAAGCTAGCGATATCAGAATCTGTAAATCTCATTCGTCGAGAAATTGTGCCAGAGTTTAAAAATCTTACAATATCATACCCAAGGGTTTCATCACTAATTGTCTTAATTGATTTAGATACTTCCATCATTGTTGCTACAATATACTTAGACGCATCCTCACATGCCATTTCTCTTAAATTGATGTTTTGTAGAAAATGTTTAGCAAATAGTTGTGCCTTCATATCACCAATATAAATAACAGGCACATAATCATTTTCACTAAATGTTGGTACTTGACCAATTGCTTCGATCTCTTTTAACTTATAGACACCATCAGTTTTGACTACCAAAAAGCCATGTATGCTTGAATCTACAGCGATGTTATGAGATTCCACATTGAAATAATTATCTATGATAGACTTAATTTCTAATTCAATATTTTGTGAATTAATAGAATTTGAATTTAATCGATCTAACAATACTTTTGGCAGATTATTAATTCCCGATAAAGCAATAAAGAAATCCCCATTACCAGACAACAAACATTTCGTGAACTCTGCGCCTAGATTCAAATCATAAGTTTGTTTCCTATCAGATACAATTACAAACCCATCTGAACAACTAGCAAAAATAAGTAATGTCAATAAATTGGACAGAAAGATGTTCGATAAATAGATGATCTAATAGACATCAGAGATCCTAGATCAAACACACCTTTACTTAGATTCCTCATCATGATTATAGAATACCCCTTAATGAGCAAAATAGTTTCGCTCTAATTTTTTTAGATATTGAAGACTTTTCGCATTACCCAAAGTTAGATGCTATAACTTTCCACAGTTTACCACCATATTTGTCCGAAATGTTAAGAATGTCCTACATATGTCGGACATTTTTTTCCATCGTTATTTCTATTTCATACGCATTAATTATCAGTCTTAAGATATACTATATTATATGATATAATACGAGGCCGTTGCGAACCATAAATCAAAAAACGTACGTTAGGATTCATCAGAGATCCGATATTCAATATGCTATTAGTATTGTCTAGTGTCTATCTAGTTAGTTGTTCTTTTCACTATTAGTTTTGTACTGTTTTCATCTTTGATTATTTGGAATGGCGCTACTGCACAAGTTAGCGTAGCAAGATAATTCCTAACTGACTGCTGACTGCCATGCCCGGTTCTACTCTTGCATAGGTATACACATGAATCAAGAGCTTCTCTATACTCGATACTTCCATCAGTTGCTACACGCTCTGTTACATACTGTTCAGTAATCTGAAAGTTAGATTGGTTGATCTTTATTTCAGTAGATGCATCGTTGGGGGTTTTATCTTCGACGTAATTTCTCTCTCTCACGAAATTGCTATCTTCGTTCTTTTTGAGCTTCTCATTGGCCTTTATCTTCATATCATAATTGTCCGGTTTTTTGTTATTACATGATCCGCATGCCAGGACTATGTTCTCAAGCCTATTGTCATTCCTATTATCGTTTAGGTGTTCATAGATAAACGAGTAGTAGCCAAGTGGGTAGTTGCAGTAAAAACACTTGAATCCGCCGTCTCTTTTTATCAGCAACGGCAGATATTCCATCTTTTGCTTCTCAGATAGATGTTTACTCATGGCTTCAAAAGTTGCTCTGAGAGAGAAATTTTGATGGATTTTTGTAGCAAGTGATAATAGTGTTGCACGACAAATTCACCCGCTAATTAAAATTGACATATAATCGCTCAAGGATTCCTTCTTTTTAGATCCAGATTTTGTTCAATGATTTCTTTGGAAAGTATTTTTTCATTAAACGGGTGTTTTGTAATGTGCTCTTCACAGACCAGTATCACATCATTGCCCATCACGCCTCCGTCATAAGTGACAAGATATTTTTTGGGGTTAGTATCACGGCACATACGTCTAGGTATCAAGGCATTAGATTTTTTATCATCCGACGCCATCATTTTTGATTCCGTTTTGTTCCCTTCCTTTGTACAGTAGATGAAATTTGTTCAAAATATTCTAGTATGATATCTTCTACAAATCGTGAGCGAGGCTCATGCTTGCCTTTACTGTCGTCGATTTTCTTGATGGTCTTATCTTCAAGGCTGATTGTAACAGGTTCGCGCATATCATAAACCTAACAAGTTTATTATTTATGGTATTATCCAAATAATACCATAATGATACTAAAACGCCCGGATGCAAGAGGCGAAACAATAATGAAATTTCTTCAGAACAATGGAAATAGCACATTCCGTGAAATCAATATGCATCTCATAGAAAAAGGTCTAGAGTATCAAGCAAAAGGTCTCAATAGAAAACTAAGTGACATGATAAAAGACGATCTTATAGAAAGATTAGAACAAAAACCTCGAACTTTGTATCGAATTAGGATTGATTCTCATACTATATCAAAAATTCATGGTATGTATTTCAAGGAAAGTATGAAAAGCCGTTTCCAAATTAACTTTGAAAAAATATTTAATGAAATATCCGACACTGATAAAATGAAAAATATAACGCCTGAACAAAGTTATGTAAAAACATGTATTGAGTTTTTAGGATTGTATGTATTTGTGGCATTAATTGAGAGTACTATTGTACCAATGAAAATACAAAAACAAACTAATGATAAAAAAGGAAATGAATTACGAAAGACTTGGCTATCCAATACACTGTCTCTTGAAGATGGAATTGTAAAAACATCGCTTACGTTTGAAAAAATGATCAAATATTTTAAAAGGTCAAAAGACGAATCAAATCCAAAAACTAGGCAAAGAATAATGTCGTCATTTATTCAACTGTATCCACAAACTAGTGGCATTATCTTGGATTCAAAATTTATGGAAGACATTGATAATTTCTTGGACATACTAAAACAGCAAAAATATTCCAGTTTGAAGGAACTATCTCATATTTTTGGTATCATGACAGGTGAAACAAATAGAAAAACAAGAGATGACTTGATAATGAAAGCCCGTGAGAAAAAGACTAGAGAGATCTATTCAAAAAACAACTAACGTATGTTTATGGGTTATCTTCTTCTTTTGATTCCCTTATTCGTTTCACTTGTAATTTCAAAATCTCTACATCTTCTCTTAATCTTTCCTTATCTAGTAATGCATTTTCTAATTCGGTTTTATCTTTCTTGAGGCTCTCATTCTCTATAGTTTTCCTTTGTGAGTCATCTATAGTAAGATCAAGTATTGCTTTTTTAAATTCGGTAAAACATTCCTCTCTTGTAGGTTTGAAATAAGTACCATCAAGACCATTCTTGTGAGCCATTAATTTTTCAGCAATGTTTGAATTAATTTCATTATTGATCTTCAAAATAGTGTTGAATCTTTTCCTAAATCCATATACGACTGCCTTATCATAACGGTTACCAGTCTTACTTCTCTTGATTCCTGCATGCTGTACCAAATCGTCCATGATAGTAGCCAGATTATCATATGTCAAATGCGAGAACTTTATTTTATTTCCGTCCTTGTCAATCTTGTCATATTCGTTTACAAATATTGGTGATTCATCGGTAAGGGTTTCGCCATTGATCTTCCTTGCTGTAAAATATCGGTTTAGTGCTTTCTTTGCTTCTGGTGTCAAAAATGCCCAATATCCTTCTGGACTGTTATCATAGATCCTAATTGCTAGACAGTCATTAGACATTTCAACTAAATGACTCCTTCTAAGTATTGGGTCTATTATTGCACTTGGTCTAATCCCGGTGGATGCAATAAAATGCACTAGGGCTTTTGTTCTAAGTTTCTTGGTAGATTCCAGCATTTGTTTGATGTCTTCATTTGTAAAAGGCATCCCACCGCCTGCAATGCCATTGTCTTTTGGAATCAGTTTATGAAGTATCTTCTTGTAGACCACTATTCTATTCATATCTAGTAGTAATTCAACTGGCGAAAGTTTAGTCCTTATTGTATTACCTTTAATCTGCTTATCAGACAAGTCCATTATCCAATTTTCCAATATTTCTTGAATCTTATCACTTTGGCATACTTGATCATAATTTGTAAAGTTGGTATATCTTAGAAATTCCTTTAATGAATAATTGTAGTTATGAAGTGTTACTTGATTAGGTACAGCTTTTTTGAATATTTTGTAAGAACGACACTCTTCTAACTCAATGGCTTTAACCTCGTTAGATACTTGTTTCAATGAACTTGCTAATGTCATATTAATATAAAAATCCGGTATGTTCTAGCCGTAATAGTTCTTTTTTACAGAAAACTTTATGAAAGCATGATGGCGAGTCCATGCATGATAAGTCAGGAAATTACCATAAATGGCAAAAAATACCGTTTAACATTGACCGATCAGGTACTTTCTGACGTTAGAAGACTTAAGGCACTATACAATGCAGCATATGAAGATCCAGAAAGCTTTGACGAAGTTAGCTCTGCTATATCAAATACTATCACTCAGATAGCAGCTGCAGTAGAGCCGCCAGTCTCTGACAGTGATCTGGATGGATTGATCCAAGCAGTCATGAAGGCAGTAGATGAAAAGAGCAAGGAAACAGAAGAGGCAAAGGCAAAACACTTGGAAGACAAGGCAAAGGCATCAAAAAAGCCATCTGAAAAACCCAAAAAATCAAAAAAATAACTCGAATGTCACGAGAACCCTCATATTGGTTAAATGCAATTAATTCTCAGAAGAAATATGCAAACTCATTGTGAATGCGGCATTTGTGGACATGTATCAGAAGAGGAGTGCATCTCAAAAGAGTGCAAATGTTGTATCAATTTTCATATGCGCTCAGGCCCGAAAAAATAATTTAATTTTCACACCGCCTCAGGTTTTGGTCTAAAATACAAATTCTTTAGATTTAAATACGAACCAACTAAATTTTGCATAATGCAGTCACAGGCATATCTAAAATGCATTGATCCAGCATGTGGTCTACAATATCCTGTAACTGATACTAGAATTGAATGTGAAAAAGGTCACTTGCTTGATGTAAGATATAGTTCAGTTCCACCTACTTCTCTAAAAGAAGTTTTTTACAAACGCAGAAATCATTCAAATAATATTTTCAATGAAAGTGGAGTATGGCGTTTTCGTGAACTGTTGAACTTTTGTCAGATTGACACTGAGGATATAGACCAGTGCTCCAAGTATCTAGTTTCACTTGATGGTGCAGAGGGAAGACTCTCAAAACCATATCACATGTCAAGAGTTTCACAATATGTCGGACTCCAAAATTTATGGCTTCAACCAGAGGGATACAATCCAAGCGGTTCATTCAAGGATAACGGTATGACAACTGCTGTAACGCATGCAAAACTTGTCAAGATAAAAAAAATAATATGCGCATCAACTGGAAACACATCTGCATCTGCAGCAATGTATGCTGCAAATGAAAACATGGAATGTGATGTATACATACCTGCAGGCGAGGTTGCACCAGGAAAGCTTAGTCAAGCATTTCAATTTGGTGCACAGGTTGTTGAAATTAAAGGAAACTTTGATGATGCATTGTCAGCTTCACTAAAACAGGCAGGCCAAATAGGTGGCTATACTGTCAACTCTGTAAACCCGTTTAGAATAGAGGGGCAAAAGACAATTGTTTTTAGAGCCTTGGAGTTTTTGGATTGGAATCCTCCTGACTGGATAGTTTACCCAGGAGGTGCACTTGGAAACACATCAAGCTGTGGTAAAGCTCTCATGGAGTTATACGAATGGGGCTGGATTAAAAAAATTCCTCGTCTTGCTGTTGTAAATTCAGAAGGCGCAAATACATTGTACAACTTGTATAATGGAAAATTTGAAAATACCGAACTACGGTGGAACAAGGGAAAATCAGATACTGGCCTTATCAAGAGATACTATGAACATATGGATAAAAATAACATCAGGCCAAAGACCAAAGCCACTGCAATCCAGATTGCCAAGCCTGCAAATATTGTAAAGGGTTTGAGAGCACTTGACTTTACAAACGGTGTAGTAACCCAGGTATCAGATGCAGAAATGCTTGATGGAATGGCACTTGTTGGTCTAAATGGATTTGACTGTGAAATGGCATCAGGTGCAGTTCCAGCAGGTGTGAAAAAATTAATCGGCGAGGGCATAATCAAAAAAGATGAGACAGTTGTAGGCATACTTACAGGACGACAGAAGGATTCTAGTATTCCTGTTGATTATCACAAAAATCCGCAAAACAAGTTTGCAATACCGCCAAGAACCTAACTAGACATTTTTTCTATCTTGATGCGAGTTGCTTGATTATTTGCTGCCTCTTCGACTGTCATCTTGACTGATTCTATAACAACCCTGTCACCTGCTCTTGGAATGTCTTTTAGTTTGTCATGCAATAGTCCACTCAAAGTGGAATAATCATCGCCTTGCGGAATATTTGATTTTAGAATTTCATTTACAGTATCAATTTCCACATCGCCGCTTGCAAGCATGGTATTTTTGTCAAGCATCTTAAAATTGAGCTCCTCCATATCGGTTTCATCCATTATCTCGCCTACAATCTCTTCTAGTAGGTCTTCAAGTGTAACACATCCTTCTACTCCACCAAATTCATCAACTACAATTGCCATGTGGGTCTGCCTTCCCTGCATCTCCCTTAGCAGTTTGCTTATTCGCTGTTCCTGTGATACAAAAATTGGCTTTCTCCCAAGTGATTCAAGTGTAATGATTTTTTCATCTCTTTCTAAATTTTTTAACAGGTCTCTTACGTTTAGTATGCCGACAATTTGGTCTGTCGTATCTTTGTAAAGCGGAATTCTCGAGTAACCACTTTTACTTATCAATGGCATTGCATCAAATAAAATCATCTTTGCTGGAAGCATGAACATCTTTGTTCTAGGAGTCATTACAGAACGAATGACAATATCATCAAACTTTAGTGCACCATGCACAAGCTCACGCTCATGTTTTTTCAGAGCATTATCTTCCAATCCCTGTTCAATCACATTGTAGATTTCTTGTTCAGTGATTGGTGGTGGATGGTGTGAACTTCTAAGCATCCAAAGTATTGCATGGGTAATTTTTTCAAACAGTATGATAAACGGGTAAAATATGTAACTGAAAGTCAGTGTTACACCACTTACCCACAAGGATGCCTTTACCGGATTTGCATTACAGTATGATTTGGGGGCATTTTCGCCAAAAACTAGCAGTATGAAAGTCATTATTCCAATAGATATTGCCAGTCCGCCATTGCCCCACAATTTCAGGGCAACTTCAGTGGCAAGTGCAGAAGACCCTACATTTGCCAATGCGGTTCCAAGGTTAATTGTTGCAAGCATTCGATTTGGATTTGATTTTAATTTTGAAAGCGATACTGCCCCTCTGACCTTGTCTTTTAGCAATTGGTTTACTTTTGCCTTGTTTGTTCCAATTAGGGCTACTTCGGCTCCGCTAAAAAAAGCTGATAATGCAACAAGCAATGCAAGCAATATTATTTTAAAAATTATTTCACTATCCATGATTAACTACCTCGACATGGAAATATTGCATTGATCTTAAATCCTGTGCTTTAATCAATAGACGTCCTGATTGAATTTCAAACAAATTGGTATGTATTGTATTTTTGAGTTGTCTCTTTTATAAGTTGACATTGGTTTTGGGCGTTTTCTAAAATATTGTTTCAAAGTTTTGTTCTTATTTCTTTGCAAAATGCTCTTGGAGTAGTTTTTTCTTTTCCTCCATGTGGAACAACTCTTCTGTGTGTTTGAACGCATCTTCTCGTTTTCTCTTGAATAGCATTGCCTGCATCAGAAGGTGATTCTCTGGTACTACAATGCCTGTTTGATCGTCAGAGTAGGTAAGTTTTACAGTATCATCTTGGACTTCGGTAACATCGGCATGAATGTGAATCATGTTGGTATCTTTGAAATTGAATTTTATTGATTCTGCATAATCCCTGATATCTTTAGTTCCTTTTGCGTTGTATAATGTTGCAACACCGTATTCATTTTTGTACAAATCTATAATTTCTTGTGCACTGGGTGCTGGACCATCAAAACGAATGTCCATGAGATGTACATGCATCTGCCTTGTTGGAACCTTGAGAGCGCGGATGAATAATGGCGTATCTGCACCCATGTAACTTTTAACATCTTCATTATGGTGAGGTTTTCTTGTCCACTCGATAGAGTCTTTTACCTGCGTCTTTGAGTCCTCAAGGTCTGCCCACCTTCTCAACAGTGTAGCATCAAATCGCTTGAGTTTTTTACCATATTTTTCTTTAAGCGGCTGGAGTATTCGTCCCATTCCTGTTACATTGCAGCTTCCCTGCATCACATATTTTGAGTCAAATGCCTTTTCATAATTTACGCGCGAGTTGAAGATGAGTCCTGCAACCGATTCATCGCCGCCAATTTTTTCACCGCCCTGAAAAATTGCGCTAACATTTTTTGGTTCATAC
The DNA here is from genome assembly GCA_900065925.1 of Nitrosotalea devaniterrae. Taxonomy (GTDB): domain Archaea; phylum Thermoproteota; class Nitrososphaeria; order Nitrososphaerales; family Nitrosopumilaceae; genus Nitrosotalea; species Nitrosotalea devaniterrae. The sequence goes on from LN890280.1 coordinate 931,844, forward strand.
AATGTCTTTTTGTTTTCATATCCTACGCCACCAGGGGATGCATCTATGACAAGATCACTTTGAGAAATCACATCTTCGATTGCGCCTGAAATTTTATAATTTTTAAAAGCATCTGTTTTTGCTTTTGGGACATAGACATGAAATCCTCGTGATATTGCATCTGCAACTTTATCATCCGGAGAATACTTGCCCACTCCAATTACTTCGATGTCCTTGTCGTCTGCTATGAATTGAATTATTCTGCTACCGATTGACCCGTATCCGTTGACAAAAACCTTTTTCACAGTTTTTGTTATGACAAATCCTATTTATTTGGCTTGCCCCTTTAAGAAGAACTAAATAATCTTCTGGGCTTAATTCAATTCTTGAAAGTTCATCTCCCATCAATAGGGATTGGGATCGGTGCAGTTGTTGCTATCGTAGTTATAGTATCAATAGTGTTTGGTCAAGGATTTCACAATCCCATGACTGCAAGTACCCAAGGCGACACTGGAAAAATCTCATCACAAAATGATACGACACCTAAAGCCGCGATGAACCTGTTAATTGACAATACTTCTCCTATACTTGGCTCTGACAATGCTCCTATTACAATGATAGAGTTTGGGGATTACCAGTGCTTTTACTGTAACCAGTTTTATCACACTACAGAGCCTGACATTGTAAAAAACTACATTGATACAGGAAAGGTGCGCATGGTCTTCAAGGATTTTGTCATAATTGGGCAGGATTCTGTGAATGCTGCACATGCAGCACACTGTGCCCAAGAGCAAGGCAAGTTCTGGGAGTATCATGATACCTTGTATAACAACTGGAATGGTGAAAATACCGGATGGGCGTCATCTGCTAACCTGCTTTCATTTGCAAAGGATGTAGGACTAAACGCTACCCAGTTTGGGCAATGTATGACCCAATCAAGGTACATATCTACAGTCCAGGGTAGCCTTTCAAACGCCAAGGATTTGGGCTTGACTGGAACGCCTGACTTTTTCATAATCGCACCAGACAAGTCTGTGACAAAAATTGTGGGCGCACAGCCCTTTGAGGTCTTTGATGGTTTATTCAAATCCAAGCTAAAATCGTAATAGATTTCACATATTTTGCCATAATGTAATAAAAATTATCAAACTTTGAGATCAATATTGATTCTCAAAATCCTTATATCTACAATTGCAAAGCTGAAGCTATTGGCCGCAGGTATAGATGACATTGCCATCTACATTCCAAAACTGTTTGTAGACGCAAGAGACTTTGCTAAAGCCCGTGGTATGGACCCGGATAAACTACAGCGAGGGCTTGGTGTATCAAAAATGGCTATCGTCGATACTAACCAGGATCCTGCATGTATGGCAGCAAATGCCTGTCTTAGAATAATGGAGAGAAACAAGATTGCTCCAAAAGATGTCGGCAGACTGTATGTTGCTACCGAATCATCACTTGATGAATCAAAGGCCATGAATTCTTACGTAATTGGCATGCTAGAGCAGGTCTATGGGAATGATTCCTTTGGACACTGTGGTGGAATTGAATGCAAGTTTGCATGTGTCAGCGGTTCTTATGCTTTGTATGATAATACAAATTGGATTAGGGCAGGCGAGGCAGAGGGCAAGTCTGCCATAGTTGTGGTGTCCGATATCGCAAAATATGATCTTGGCTCAAGTGGAGAGTATACCCAGGGCGCAGGTGCTGTTGCAATGCTATTAAATGACAACCCAAGACTGATGACTTTTGATCCCAAGGTTACATCAACTTCAATTAAAAATGAATATGATTTCTATAGACCATTTGGAAAAGAGACTCCGATTGTAAATGGTCAGTATTCCAACTTGCTTTACATGATACAGGTCAAAAAGGCACTGATGGCATACAAGGATAAGGCACTATCAACGGGAATAATAAAACTAAAGGAGGGAGAAACGATTCTTGATTACATTGATTTTGTCAATATGCACTTACCCTACAGCAACATGGGCAAAAAAGCCCTGACATATCTACTCAGACATGAGTGGAGAAGTCTACCTCGCTGGAAAGGAATTATTGAAAAGATGGGAATGCAGGAACCTGTTCCAAAAGATCCTCGTGGTACCATTGAATCAATACTTGCAGACGAAGAGTTTATGCAAAAAGACCACGAGTTTACTAAACGATTTACCATGACAGACGAGTTCCAAGAGGCATATGATTCAAAACTTTCAAGTTCACTTATTGCATCAAGCATGGTAGGAAACCTCTACACTGCATCACTTTACATGGGCTTTAGAAGTTGCATGGAGTTTGAATTCCAAAAAGGTGTTGACTTGGAAGGAAAGAGATTTGGATTTGGCTCGTATGGCAGTGGAAGCAGTGCAATGGTCTTCAGTGGTGTAATCATGCCAGCATACAAGGAAATTGTCAAGAACATGAACTTGGAGGCAGAAATTGGTGACAGACGAAAGGTATCACTAGAAGAATATGAGCAAATACATGAAAGCAAACTCAGCCCAACCCAGAACATATTGGAGGGCAAAAAAGAGTTTGTCCTAGTTGGTGTTGGAAGCAGTCCAGAATTGCGTGGCCAACGCAAGTATGTCTTCAAGGAATAGTAATAAAATCGATCTTGACGATCAAAGCAAATCAACAAAAAGGATATAAAATCATAAAGGCTGTTGTTATTCATGAAAGACCGTTCAATGCCAGTTTGTTTTACAGCTGAACAATATGCAAAAATTGAACAGATTGCAAAGCAAAAGGGAATGATAAACGCAGGCCAGCTTCTCGAAGAAGCACTAGGCCAATAAACCTCTCGAGAACTGAGGGTTCTCAACTCTTTTCCTTTATGATAACTATTTAATGGATTTAGTTTTATTTTATCTCATGAATATATTTGGCAAAAAACATGTCATGTGTACTATATGTAAAAAAGAGACAAGCCACAAACACAAGCCAAAGAGCGAATGGCAGATAGAAGGACCCCTTTGTGGCGATTGTTATGTGTCCCAGATGAAAAAGTTCTATGAGCAAAGCCTGAGGCAAAAATGTGTCACATGTGGTATGGAAAAAGATGTTCCAGATTTGTGGGAACCTCGATACCAGTGGGATATGACAGGTTTATTGTGTAAAACATGTTTTGATAAAAAAGACCTTACATTCAAGGTACAAAGGGCAACATGTCAAGTATGTGGAAAAAAACTTGGCATGATAAGGTATAATCCAAAAAAACACTGGGTACTAGACGGGCAACTGTGCAAACAATGCTGGGACTCGCACAAGGCAAAGTTGGGATAGATGAATATTTTCAAAAGATTCAAGTGTGAAATTTGTGATGCTAGATTTCGGCAGCAAGAATACTTGATGCAGCATCAACAATTGTATCACAGTAACAAGGCATATGATTGTAAAATGTGCAACCAAGAATTTCCAAGCATGGAGGCAATGCGTACTCACATGCAACGCATGCATAGTTACAACGGAAAAAGAAATTACTAGAAAGCCTTGATTGTTTTTACTACGGGTGGTCTGACCTTGGTAAATACTCTAAAACCACAGATGCATTTTATTTCTGGCAATCTTGTTAGCTCAGACTGGGATACTTGAGTTCCACAACGCATGCATGAATAGAAAACACTAAAGCTAGTTGGTTTCTCTTCTGCTGGTATTTCTGGTGTTGGTTCAGACATTTTTATCAAAATCTATTTCAAAGTAAGTTCAATGTAAACATCATTTGGAATTTTAATTCTCATGAGCTGTCTTATTGCTCTGTCATCTGCACCAAGATCAATTACTCGTCTGTGAATTCTCATTTCCCATTTTTCGTATGTGTTTGTACCTTGACCGCATGGTGACTTTCTTGTAACAACGTTTAGTGTTTTTACTGGTAATGGTGTTGGACCTTTTACTTTGACACCGGTTTTTTCGCCGATGCCCTTGATTTCAGTACAGACCCCATCAAGTCGTAAAAGACTTGTGCTTGTTAATTTGATTCGGGCTGTCTGGGTCATTCAGATCCCTATTTTGTGTATTTCTCAGTAATGTCCTTTACAATGCCTGCTGCAATTGTTGCACCCATATCTCTGAGAGCAAATCTACCCATTTCTGGGAACTCACCGAATGTCTCGATGCACAATGGTCTTACTGGCTTGATTCTAACGATTGCAGAATCTCCCGCCTTTAAGAACTTTGGATTTTCTTCTTCAATTGCACCGGACTGTGGGTTTATTTTTGCTTCAAATGCTACTATGGTTGCTGCAACTTGAGCGGTATGTGCATGCATTACTGGTGTGTATCCAGGTGCAATTGCTGTTGGATGATGGATAACTATTATCTGTGCTCTGAATTCTTTTGCCACGTTTGGTGGTGAATCAGTTGTTCCGATTACATCGCCTCTGTGGATATCTTTCTTTTCAATACCTCTTAGGTTGAATCCAATGTTGTCACCTGGTTCTGCAGATGGCATTTCAGTGTGGTGGGTTTCAATTGATTTAATTTCTCCCACTGCGCCTGATGGCATTACAACTATTTTCATACCTGGCTTTGCAACTCCGGTTTCTACACGTCCTACTGGAACGGTACCTACACCGGTGATTGTGTAAACGTCTTGGATTGGAATTCTAAGTGGTTTTCCTGTTGGTTTGTCTGGCATTGTAAAGTCATCAAATGCTTCGTATAGTGTTTTTCCTGTCCACCATGTCATGTTTGCTGATTTCTTTACGAGGTTGTCTCCCTTCCAACCGGATACTGGGATGATTGCTACTTTTTCAAGTTTGTAACCTACGGATTTTAGCAATTTTTCTGCCTTTTCTTTTGCTGCCTTGAATGCTGCTTCTGAGAAATTGCTGTCATCCATTTTATTGATTGCAACTACTAGCTGTCCTACACCTAGTGTTCTAAGTAAGAAAGCATGTTCTCTTGCTTGACCACCTGGTGCGGTTGCTGTATCTGTTTCACCTTCTTTGGCTGACAAGACTAGAACTGCACAGTCTGCCTCTGAGGCGCCTGTGATCATATTTTTGATAAAGTCTCTGTGGCCTGGTGCGTCTATTAATGTGAAGAAGTATTTTGGTGATTCGAATTTTTGGAATGCTAAATCGATTGTAATACCTCTCTCTCTTTCGTCCTTGATGTTATCCATGACCCATGCATATTTGAAAGTGTCACCTTTTCCGGTCTTCTCGGATTCGGCTGCATGTGAGGCAATTGTTCGTTCATCTACTAGGCCAAGTTCCATTAAGAAGTGACCCATTGTTGTAGACTTGCCGTTGTCGATGTGTCCTACGACAATCATGTTCAAGTGAGGTTTTCGTGATGCTGCTGTACTCATGAAGGATGTTACTTGAGAAGGGCTTTATTAGCATTTTCATTTTTTGAATTTTTTTTGGTCAAAAATTGAATTATTTTCTGACTCGATCAACTAGATCAATTTTTTTCACATGGTATAAATCGAACTATTTGATCACAACAAATAATGAAAATTACAGTAACAGTAATCAAAGCTGATGTCGGCGGAATCGGTGGACATACTAGACCAAGTGATGGCCTACTAAATGCAGTAAGAAATCTTGTAAAGCCCCAAGTAAGAAAAGACGGTAAAGGACTCTTGATTGATTCCTATATCGGATATTGTGGTGATGACATTCACATTGTCATGACACATACAAAGGGTGTTAACAATTCTCAAGTTCACGGACTTGCATGGCGCGCATTTGAAGCTGCCACACGAGTTGCAAAAAGCGAAGGACTCTATGGTGCAGGTCAAGACCTCTTGAAGGATTCATTTTCTGGAAACGTAAAAGGCATGGGACCTGGCGTTGCAGAAATGACCTTTGATGAAAGACCAAATGAAGCATTTACAATTTATGCAGCAGACAAGACAGAGCCTGGTGCATTCAACTATCCATTCTACAGAATGTTTGTAGATACACTATCAAACACAGGATTGATTGTAAACCAGAACCTGTCAAAAGGTGTCAGGATATCTGTAATGGATGTAGAAAAAGGCAAGATTGCTACACTAAACATGTGGGAAGACAAGCCAACACTAGAAGCAGCCTTGATGTATCCTGGAAGATATGTTGTATCAACAGTAACCACAAAGGACAATCAACCAATATTGGCAGCATCAACTGACAGACTGCACAACATTGCAGGAACATATGTTGGAAAAGATGATCCAATTTGTATAATTAGAACCCAGAAAGACTTTCCAGCAACAGAAGAAGCAGGTGCTGCATTTAACAATCCACACCTAGTAGCTGGAAACACTCGAGGAAGTCATCACATGCCATTGATGCCAGTAAAGCTAAACTCACCTGCAAGCATCAACTATGCAATTCCAATCGTATCAGCATTGGTGTTTTCAATGCACAATGGAATCTTGACTGGTCCTGTAGATGGATTTGAATCAGTAGACTGGGATTATGTTAGAAACATAGCAATGAGACGCGCGATGGCAATTCGAAGTCAAGGATTTGTTCATCCTGCAACACTTGTTCCAGATGAATTGGAATATGGGGTAGGATATCGTGCAAGAATGAGCATACTCTGGAGTAGAATGAGACCAATTCCTGGTGCTAGTCCAAATGTAAAACAAGGACAAAAGCCAAATCAAAATAACAAGCCTCAACAAAAGCAAGGTCAAAAGCCACAACAAGGACAAAGACCCCCGCAACAAAATCAACAAAGACCGGGACAGAAACCACAACAAGGACAAAGACCGCCTCAACAAGGTCAGAAATCTCAACAGAATCAACAACGTCCACAACAAAAACAACAACAGGGTAACAGACCTCAGCAGGGACAAAGACCTGGTCAAAAACCAAATCAAGGAAACAGGCCACAACAAAATAACAGACCACAACAAGGTCAGCAACAAAAACAGGGACAAAGACCACAACAACAGAATCAACAAAGACCTGGACAGAAACCACAACAAGGTCAGCGTCCACCTCAACAAGGTCAGAGGCCACAAGGACAGCACCCACAACAAAAACAACAGGGCAATAGACCTCAACAGGGTCAACGACCGCAACAACAAGGTCAGAAACCTCAACAGAATCAACAACGTCCACAAGGTCAAAGACCTCCACAGCAACAAAAGCCTCAGACACCAAAACCACAAACAGCACCTAACACTCAAGTAAAATCTGAATCAAAAAGTACCGAAGTCAAAGTAAAAAAACCACGTGCTCCTAGAAAGAAAAAGACTGACACTGCAACAACAAAACCTGCAGAGAGCACAGTATCTACAACAAGTACTCCAAAAACAGAGACAAGTACCTAGATTTAGGTATCTTCTCTTTTCCATTTTCTAAATACAATTTTTATTAGCTCAACTTTCTATTTTGGATCAATTGCCAAAGAAAATCCAGATCTTGATAATAGGACATAATGGTAACATCACACCTGAAGTTGAAAAGATTGCATATGAGACAGGCGTAGAAGTTGCAAAGTCAGGAGCAGTTTTGATAACAGGTGGACTTGATGGAGTTATGAATGCTGCATGTCATGGTGCAAAAGATGCCGGGGGTCTCACAGTAGGCATCATACCGCAAAGTGAGGCTTCGTTTGCAAATCAGTACTGTGATATTGTAATTCCTAGTGGCATGGGTCTTGCAAGGGATTTTCTAAATGCATTATCAGGAGACGGTGTGATAATAATTGGTGGCGGCTCTGGAACATTATCTGAGACTTGTGCTGCATACATGCACAAAAGACCAATTGTTGCAATAAAAAACAGTGGAGGCATTGCAGAAAAATATGCAGACCAATACCTTGATCACAGAAAAAGTATACAGATAATCGGAGTGTCATCCCCAAAAGAAGCTGTCAAGACAATATTGGAAAAAATTAATTCTACTTGAGCGATACAAGATATGGATCTGGCTCGTAGAATTTGTTTTCTCTTGCGAGTTTTTGCAATTCTTGTACTATATCCTGCATGCCAAATCCTTTTGCAGTCTCAAACAATGGTTTTTTGAGGCCCATTCCGAGCAATAGTGCTTTTTCTATTTCTTGAACATCGCTTGCCTTGTTTGTAATCAGCCATGCTGCATTGTTCAAGATATTTCCAAGTAACTGGATTGGGTTGAATTTTTTTGCAAGCTCTTCTGTTAGGTTGATTCGTTCATACTGTTCTCCAGAATACTTGTAGAACCCCTCTCCACTTTTTTGTCCTAGTTTCTTTTCGTTGTATAATTTCTCAATCATAGGATGTGGGTTGATTACTTTTTTGTCACGGGAATGCATTTCTATGGTTGCCTTGTGAATTACATCCATGCCAGTAAAGTCTGCAAGCTCAAATATTCCCATTGGAAAATGCAGTGTGAATTTCACTGCAGAGTCAATCTCTTCTTTTGTTGCACCTGTTCTATCCATTGCATATGCAGCTTCGTGCACTAGTGGAATGAATAGTCTGTTTACGATAAACCCTGGAACGTCTCTTTTGCATACAACAGGCTCTTTTGAGACAGATTTTACGAAATTAATTGTTGTATCGACTAGATCCTTTGATGTTTTTTGTCCTGGTATGACCTCAACTAGTTTCATTAACTGTGGTGGATTAAAAAAGTGAATTCCAATAAATCTCTCGGGTCTTGATGTAGTATTTGCTATCTCTGTTATTGGCAAAGTGCTGGTGTTTGATGCAAAAACTGTTTTTTCTGGCACAACTTTGTCAACTTCGGCATAGACTTTTTTCTTGAGATCCATTATCTCTGGCACTACTTCAATCATCAAGTCACAGTCCTTTAGTGCTTCTGCCAAATCTACAATTGGTGTAATCCTTGCAAAAATTTCTTTTCCTTGCTCTTCTGTGATTTTTTGTTTTGACACTAGTTTGTCAAGTGACCACTTGATTTTTTCCATTGCCTTGTCAAGAAACTGTTTTTCAATATCTCTTAGAACTACATTGTACCCTGACATTGCAGAAACTTGGGCTATACCATGGCCCATTATTCCAGAACCTAAAACTGTAATATTTTTAATTGTCATGCGTACTGGTTCTGATTACATCTATTTGTAAGTTTTCAGGATTTGGGTGTGATTTGAAAAATGATATTTTTCATTCAGACATTTAACTTGAAAAATCAATTGTCCATTTTATGGACATAGCCAGGAACGGAATTGTCCATATTTGGGGGTAATGTGGCCATGTATTTTGGAATTATAAAGTTTAAAATAAAAAAGATCCTCTAGAGGCTATCGATGATAGGCTTGATGTGTGGTAGAATCTCTGGGAGCTCCCCAACATGGCTGATATTATTCTGTAATGCGTCAGGGCCAATTCTTCGTACTCTTTGGGTCGCAATAAGCGTAGCAATGCCCCTATCAATGTCCTTTTGTGGTAATACTGCCTTGAGTTTTTCAAGCAAAGTGTTCTCGTCTTCATACTTTGAAATTGCATGCTGTAACAATACCAGTTTATCCTCACTTGATAGTTCTACCATGCGTATGACCTAATGTTATCTTGATAAAAAATCTTTTTAAAATTTTTCAACCCACATAAACCGCACCTGATTTAGCTATCCTCTTAAACCCCGTGCTAGATTTAAGATAGTAGATTTTGGATTTAGAAAAATTCACAGAAGACGTATACACTGTGGCTGAGAAACTAACTGTTGGACAAACTCCTGAAATAAAGTCTAGAATAAATTTTGTAAGAGAGAGATTAATCGAGATGTACAAAAAAAATCTTGTAAAGATAAATCATTCTGTACTTGAAATAATTTGTGCCTCAAATTTGATATCTCATGGATATACAGTAGACATTGAAAAACAACTTTCCAACATTCTTGTCTGTGACGTGTTTGCAACAAAAGGTGATGGTACATTTATCATGGAAATTGAAACTGGCTTTACTCCGCCTGATCATGCATTAGATACTATTGATTACTATGTGGCAAGAATATCAAGTAAGATAGCAAGATACAGTAAACATTGTTCCAAATTTGCACTGGCAACACCAGTTGTTGGAATTTTGCCAATTCCAAAATTATTCCTCAAGCCCCCGAGTGACAGGAAAATGGAAGAAGTTCAAAGAATAAAAAATCTGGTTGATAGATTCTACAAAAATCCACCAATTGAAATTGAGGACATCCTAAATGCTAGACTGCACTCCATTTATCTGATAAATATAGACAAGGGATTTGCAAAGCAACTTGACCCGTACACGTATCTTGACTTGGCAGAAAAATTGCAGGATGTAAGCGAACTTGATCTGTGATACATCTCAGAGATAGTCTTTCTTTGAAATTATCTTGTTGACCTGGCGCACTATTCTTCGAAAAAATACATCAGCATCATTTCCTTCAACTGCAAGTGTGCCATCCTTGTAATAATATACTGCAACTTTTCCTTCAAGCAATACAATTTCAAACGAATCATACATGGATTCATGAAATGATGGATATTGTGACAAGACATGATCCTTTTGCAGCCCTTTTTTCACCCTGATGTAAGAGTCAGGTGGAACAGCATTGTAACGAACCAAATCTATGTTGTGTTATTTTCACTGGATTTTTTTGCTTCTTGTGATCTTCTTCGCTCTTCTGTACAGAATTTCAGCTGTTCTTTGTCATGCGCTTTTACAGGCCTAGAACACATGGCACAAGTTGGAACAATTTCTATTGGTTTTCGCTCAAACTTCATAAAATTCCACGTCTTGATCATCGGATTGTAACACCAATAAATTATTTTTGTCCATAGACTGGTCAAGCTGCATGACAGACCTCAATATGAGCCCTGAAATGCCAATATGTGATGTAAGAAATGTTGCTGCCTCTTCTATTGCATTTACACCGCGATATCCTTCATCATATGTCATCTCAACTAGTCCCTTGTCTGTCTCTACAAGTACAGTAATCAATGAAAACGGTCCGAGTTTCTCATCCTTTTTTTGGATGTAAAGATTCAGGCTGACGTTTTTTACAACATGACCTTGTTCCAAAAAATTTCCTCCAGACATTAATACAATTGTCTTATCAGGTACCCGGTTGATTCTTTCCGGGTCTACAACCTCGATTACTTTTCCCATGTACTAATTACGTGACCAATATAGATAATCTTGATGTTCAGGTATGATATTTGCAAAAATCAGGAAATGTGTAAAATCTTACTTTTCGTCATCTATGGTTCCGCCTTGACCATACAAGACAGGTATTGAAACTGTGCTTGTAATGTGCGGAACGCCTCTTAACTTGCCTATTGTAAAGTCAACCTTCATCACTTCATCTGCCTGGATCTTGACAAATATGTCATATTTTCCCATAATTCCATTTACTTCTACTATGTTTGGAAGTTCCTTGATTTTTTGTATTACTTCTTTTTCATTTCCAGGAATGCATGTGGCAAGAATGTATGTAATCATACACCAATTGATGTCTGTGAAGATGTTAAATATCTTGTGAAAAATACAATACCATCATAAAGTTGTATTTCATCAAATAAATTTTTGAACAAAATAACGAACAATATTACATTAAATCTAAATATTACAAAACACATTGGGGTTTAATGACTAGAACAATACATGCAGTGGTGCTAGCTAGTGTATTGATATTATCAGTTTTAGCATTTAGCGAAACTGTGGGAACAAGCTATGCATCAAATGCATTTTCTGACAGGGATGTAAAACCAAAACAACTCAAATTTGACCATGATGAATCCCATGAAAAGAAAAACGTCTGTCCAAGTCAAAGCTTTTTGGCAGAACCTCATTCAAAAGGTGCCAAACAAATCTTGGATATCTCATACATTGCACAAAATGATGAAGACTCTGGCATAGGAGGTTATTGGGCACTTGATCATTTCAAAGAACATCTAAAGGTATGGCAACTTGCAAATGGTACATTTTATGCACTAAAAAGTTATGATGGCATATTTGTAACACCCGCAGGCGGTTTAGACCCGGGAACTGGAACACATTTACAAAATGAATCATCCTTTGGTGAAATAACTGGAGGCTATGTATCTACAATGGTTGGAACATTCACACCAGGTGCAAATCCGACAAATGGAAACATTGGCACATTCAACTATGGAGGTACCATGACTGACATACTTCACAATACCTATGGCAGTCAGACAGGTGCACCAGATGCATACGATTGGACATCGGCGTACTTTAGCAACACAGGCAACTTTAATGAAATTCACTGGGGTTGGTCGTACAAACTAGATCCTGAATTCCAATCAAGCACATCTGCCAATCAGTGGTGCAATTACAACGTTGCAGACGGCGGAAATTCTGGAAACATTAGGTCATAGAGCATCCGAACTTTTCTTTTATTTTTCATCATATCATACTACCAAGTCTCTAAACCAATTTGTTACATTATTTGAACACCGTATAGTATCACATAACATGTGAAATGCAAGCCATGAAACTCAAGGAAGATACTACTGACAAGTTGATAAAAATGTCAGAGAGTGTACGAGACGAAATTACACGAGACGTTTTAGATACATTTGGGATTGATTTATCCAGTAAGGAACTTGTTCACCATGACAAGACAAAGCCAGTGTGGACTCAACAGATTCGTGATAACAAGTCCCTAAAACAGGAATTAGATTCGTTTTTGAGTCTAGTCAAAAACAATGTGGGAAGATTGCCTGAAATGATACAATTTGAGAAAGAACACCCTGGAACCATGGCAGAATGCTATTCTCATGATTCAATATCGTATGATTTGGAATTTTTGTGGATATGTGAATCTCATGTCAAAAAATTTGAAAGTGAAAAATATCTATCTCAAAAAGAGATTTTGAAATATTCTACAAAAATTCAAGAACTAAAAGATGTGATACGAGATATTACAGTAGATCAAAGTCTGCAAAACTAGTTTTACAAAAAACCTAAAAATGAATCTTGGAGGTTCGTGACAATATTACTACTGTAATTGCCGATATTGATATTGCAAGACCTGCCAGGGGGCCAAACTCTGGAATAACTACAGTACCGAGAAGTTCAAGACTAGTAGAGTTTGCAGGAATGCTACAATCAAGTATTCTCATTGTATCAGTCTCGCTTTGTGCACATAGAATTTGGCTTCCGTCAACTTTCAACAGTATATTTCCACCAGGGGCATCAATGATTGTTTTTGGAATCTGATATTGTTGGTTTGTAGAACTACCTTGTATCTTTGATGTGTCCATTGAAATTTTAATTGTTTTATCAACTGTAGATACAGAGACATCACCATATTTTATCAGATTTGTACCGTTTGTTCTAACTTTTATCACATGATTAGGCGCACTATCAAATACTTGGATTGTACTTAATGCACCAGAGTTCAACATGAAATGCAATTGCGTTGATGCTGTTCCATATTTTATGTTGACATCATACATTCCACCAAGGGAATCATCATTTAATACAAAATCATGGACAAACAAATTGTTCAACAAGTTTACCTGACCAACATCATAGACATTTCCCATGGGGTTTCGCACAATTATTGTAACTGGATTGCTGTTGACAATGTTTTCAACAGATCCGCTGATTATCACCTTGTCTCCTGGCTGATACGAGTCCTTGTTTGCAGCAGCAGAAATGCCAGAAGAATCTGCATAAATTGGAAACATGATTGATGGAATAACAAGAAGTGGTACTAGAAACATCATATTTCTGAAAGCATTCATCAAAAGTGTGTGGCATTTCTATGATATTTAACTGTGATTTTACTTGGATGTGGAAAATGAGCGCGCGGGGGTTAGAAAAATGAATCTAGTCCAGCCTTTGCCTTTGGTGTTTCTTGTTGTTCCAAGAACTTGTTCATCTTTTCTCCCATGCCTTTTGCAGCTGTAACTTTGCGTTTTCCTATCCAATAATACGTTTCATCAGTTGTATCTTTTGCAATCAAGACAACCAGTTTTCCAAAATCTTTTCTTCCAGTACGGCCCTTTCTTTGTACATAACGAATTGAGCTTGGTACATTATCAAAAAATACCACTAGATTAACTTCAGAAATATCTAGGCCTTCTTCTCCAACTCTAGTTGCAATAAGCACCTTGTATTCTCCATCTCTGAATTTTTGTATTGTCTCAATCTGTTTTTTTTGCTTGAGTCCTGTTTCACCAGCCTTTCCGATTAAAAATCCGGCAGGAATTCCAATCTCGTTTAGTTTTTGATGTATTACATCAACTGAATCCCTATAGCTTGTAAAGACAAGTGCTTTTCCAGAAATTCCTTGCAAAACTTCTCGTAACTTGTCTATCTTTGAATGTTCAATTCCTTTTGACTGGGCTTGTTTTGCAAGTCTTACTGCTTTGCCAAAGTTCAAGTCGTTTTCAAACAAATCTCTGATGCCAACGCCTTTCTTTTCTTGTGTTCTTTCGCAGAATCTAAGAAAAGATGTAACTCCATGGGATTCAAATACATTTAGTGCATGTATCAGCCGTATTGCAGTAAACAAAGGCTTGGCTGCACGTCGGTTTTGTCGCAAGACAAATTCTCGTACACGCAAAAGTTCAGACATTGACCTACTACCAGAAAGATTCAATCCTAGTTTTTTGAGTTCCAAGTATCTTGAATCAATGGTATCTTTGATCAATGCTTGAATCTCTTTCATCTCAGGTGAAAGTTCTACTGTAATCCACTGAGTTTCAGTCTGTTGTACATATGGGCTTACATCAGGACTTTCTTCAGTTCTTTGTGCAATGCTTGCAATTTTTAGTATCTTTATCATCTCTTCTGCCTTTTGTTTCTCACTTGGCAATGTGGCAGTCATGCCAATTATTCTCACATCCATATTTGAAAAACGCTCTGCAATTCCAGAATATGCATAATCACCAACTGTTCTGTGAGCTTCATCAAATATTACTAGAGAAAACTGACCGGGCGATACAATTTGTCTATCAAGATCATTTTTTACAATTTCAGGTGTTGCGCAAATTACGCTGTTTATCCATAATTTTTTTCTTTTTGCAAGAAGATCTTCACCAGTAACTAGTGCAACATCATCTATTAGCAAATTATTTTTTAAAAATTCATAATGTTGGTGAGCCAAGACTCGAGTTGGGGCTAAAAACAACACCCCTCCTTTTCCACGTGACAAAAATTCTGCAATAACATGCAATGCAACCGTAGTTTTCCCAAGTCCTGTTGGAAGTACAATTAAACAATTCTCAGACATGGCCTGTTTTGCCAAGTTGTTTTGATAATCCCTATGCTCTATGCTTGATTTTTTGATGTACTTGTGTTCTACGAAATTGCCACTCAATAATCCATGTTTGGCAATATCGAGGTAAAAAGCTTGTTTGGAACAAAGAGTTGAGCTCTACTTTCTTTCCTTTTCACTTTGAAAATTTGTAATCTTATATTGAAGCGCGATACAGTTTCTGATGTGAGCAAGTCATTTGACCGTCCTACTTGGGATGAATATTTCATGCTCCAGGCGGAGCTTGCAAAGTTACGATCTAATTGTATTACAAGGCAGGTCGGGGCAGTAATTGTACGAGACAATAGGCAGATTGCTACAGGGTATAACGGAACTCCGCCCGGAGTCAAAAATTGCTTTGAGGGAGGCTGTAAAAGATGTCAGCTTAGAATGGAAGGCAAAGTTGCCTCAGGGGAAGGCTTGGATAGATGCCTGTGTAACCATGCCGAAGCAAATGCCATAATGCATTGTGCTATACTAGGGGTAGGGTCTGGCACAAAAGACGCTACAATGTATACTACATTTATCACATGTCTAGAATGTAGCAAGATGGCAATAACAATAGGAATCAAAAGAATCGTATGTCTTGGGAGCTATCCTGAGACAGATTATGAATTGTTGCACGAAGCCGGACTGCAAGTAGTGGTTCTTGACAGAAATAGAATAAACTATTGGATAAAGGTACTTTTAGAAGAACCGCATGCAAATCTCATACCAAAGTGATGATGTAAATGTCAAATGCAGTAGAAGAAGTAACAACCACTATGCCACCTGCACTATTGGTGTCGGCAGCATATGATGGTCTGAAAAAATGTGCGATGCTAAAGTTTTATGAACCACAATCTAAAACGCTCAAACTTTGGTATGACAACACTGGACACAAACCATACTGTTACTCAAAACTAGATCCTGAAGAATTAAAATTTTTGTCAAGCAGAACTGACATTTTAAAACTTGAAAGTGTCAAGCTACAAGATTTGATAAAAGACCGCTTGATTGACGTGACAAAAATTACTGTAACAGACCCTCTTGCAATTGGTGGAACGATGACTGACAAGAGCATAAGAAACATCATGGAGACATGGGAATCTGATATAAAATATTATGAAAATTATCTTTATGATAATCAGCTAATTGTTGGAAGATATTACACATTAGATGACGGCAAGCTCAAGGAATATTCATACCAAATACCAGATGAGGTCCAGCTTGCACTCAAAGGCCTGTTGTATGACAAAGTAACAAACATTGGCATGATTGATACAAAAGAATTTCAGAATCACATCACAGAATGGGCAAATCTTCTCAACCAGCCAGTGCCAAACATACGACGAATTACGTTTGATATTGAGGTAGAGTCTGAGACAGGAAGAATTCCCGATGCAAAAGTTGCTGATAAAAAAATTACAGCCATAGGATTTTGTGCAAGTGATGACTTCAAAGCAGTCTTTGTACTAAAAAGAGCAGGAATGCCCCTGGGAACTGATGAGCTTCCAAAGGATGTCAAAATAAGTTTCTATGAAGAAGACAAAGAAGCAGATATGCTTCGAGACGCATTCAAGATTTTAGAAAATTATCCATTTGTGTTGACATTTAACGGCGATGAATTTGACATGCCTTTCATGTATAACAGGGCAGAAAGGTTAGGTGTTCCACTAAAAGAAATTCCATTGATAATGATGCGCGACTCTGCCACGCTCAAAAGAGGCGTGCACATTGATTTGTACAGGACATTTTCAAATCGTTCATTTCAAATCTATGCGTTTTCGCACAAGTACAATGATTTTTCACTGAACAGCATCTGTGAAGGACTGATTGATGAATCAAAGACAGAATATGAAGGAGAACTAGAAGATCTTTCACTATACGAGCTTGCAAACTATTGCTTTAACGATGCAAGAATTACGCAAAAACTTACAAGTTTTAACAATGATTTGCTGATGAACCTGCTTGTTGTCATTACAAGAATTGGCCGCATGCCAATTGATGACATATCAAGAATGGGTGTATCACAATGGATTCGAAGTCTGTTTTATTATGAACACAGAAAGTACAACTATTTGATTCCAAGACGTGATGAGCTTGATCTAAAATCTGGAGCGGCATCAACAGAAGCTGTAATAAAAGACAAGAAATATCGCGGCGGTCTTGTGGTAGAGCCAACAGAAGGAATTCACTTTAACGTATCTGTCATGGACTTTGCAAGCCTGTACCCAAGCATAATCAAGGTAAGAAATCTATCCTATGAGACAGTACGATGTATTCATGACGAATGCAAGACAAACATGATACCGGGTACGACCCACTGGGTTTGCACCAAGAAAAATGGTCTTACTGCCACATTGATTGGCTCGCTAAGGGATTTACGTGTAAACTATTACAAGAGTTTGTCCAAAAACCCTAGTCTTTCTGCAGATCAAAAACAATTGTATACTGTAGTAAGCCAGGCGCTCAAGGTCATTTTGAATGCAAGTTATGGTGTTATGGGCGCTGAAATATTTCCGTTATACTGTTTACCTGTTGCTGAAGCCACCACTGCAGTTGGAAGATACACCATCTTGGAGACAATTGAAAAATGCAAGTCAGTTGGAATCCAAGTGTTATACGGAGACACTGATTCATTATTTTTGAAAGCACCGTCGCAAGAACAAGTACACGGTGTAGTCGAATGGGCAAAAACAGAATTTGGTGTAGACCTTGACTTGGACAAAGAATATCGTTATGTTGTATTTAGTACAAGAAAGAAAAATTATCTCGGTGTGCAAAAAGATGGAAAGGTAGATGTCAAGGGATTGACAGGGAAGAAATCTCACACGCCGCCATTTATCAGACATCTCTTTTATGAAATATTAGAAATCTTGTCCCATGTACAAAACGAGCAAGAGTTTACCCAGTCAAAGACAAAGATTGGTGAAATGATATCCGGATATGCCAAGAGATTAAAGGCAAGACAAATCCCTCTTGCAGAACTTGCATTCCACGTAATGATAAGCAAGGCGCCTTCTGAATATGTCAAGACAATACCACAGCACATCCGTGCTGCCAAGCTGTTAGAACCAATACGCGAGATAAAAAAAGGAGATATCATAGATTATGTGAAGATCATCAACAAACCAGGGGTAAAACCAGTAGAGCTTGCAAGACCTGATGAAGTGGATACTCCAAAATACATGGAATTCATGGAAAGTACGTTTGACCAGATCTTGTCTTCGATGGACCTTGATTTTGCAAGTCTGATTGGAGAGCCAAAACAGACTGGATTAGACCAGTTCTTTTGGAAGTAGGCCATTCTTACATTTTGATCGATTTTTGACAGAAGATGTGACTTGGCTTGTGCCTAAAAACCTAAAAATTGGTCAAATGTTTACACTTGGGTGTCAAGACTCACATCACTATAATTTATATGCAAAGTTGTAGAAATTACAACTATGCGAAAAGATTCATGTAGAAACTGCGGTGTAACCATGCAGGAATTTCAACGCTGCACTATATGCAGCGTAGTAAACCAGTTTGTATGCACCCACTGCAGAAGACCAAGTGATGAACAAATACACATGGAATGTAGTCCGATCGCAAGACAAGTCATATACAATTAGCTCTGTTTTCAAGACAAAAAAACTCTAGTTCAAAGATTTTCCTTGCGGTATGGATACATTACAATTCCAGGCCCAAAAAAAGAGGTTTTTTTGAGAACCGATAATTTTTACCAATCTCTGAAAAATTCTAATTTTTTTAATTTACAATATCGTCAAGATTTGAAATATTATTATACCAGCACAAAATGATGAGCCTTACCCAAATGAGTTTTCTTGATCTATACATGAATCGAAATCCGTTGATAACAAGTCCAAGTGAAGACGGGGAAGTATCTGCAATAGTTTATGGAATACCATTTGATTCAACACATTCCTTTAGACCCGGAACAAGATTTGGCCCAGATGCAGTACGACAAGCCTTTAACAATATAGAAATATTTTCAACAAGATTTAACGTAGATTTGGAAAGTGTAAACATCGAGGACCTTGGAAACACATACCACACAGTAGTTGCAACAGAAGTACTTGACATGATTGGAAAAATAACTACAGAACTTGCAGAAAGAAACAAGCAGATGATAATTCTCGGAGGAGAGCACTTGATTACATATGGAACATACATGGCATTTCCAAAAGAGACTGGCTATATCGTATTTGATGCACATTATGATTTAAGAGATGAATATGCAGACATCAAACTAAGTCATGCGGCATATCTTCGAAGAATAATAGAAAAACGAGGTGCAGAAAATATTGTTCACGTTGGTGCAAGATCATTTATAAAAGAAGAACTTGCATTCAAGACAGAACACAAGGTAAATGTAGTTACAGACAAGGACATCAGGGAAGGAAGAGGTCCAAAGATGGTAAAAGATTTCATGTCAACTTTTGATAAAATCTATGTAAGCATTGATCTTGATGTACTAGACCCAGCATTTGCACCCGGAGTTGGCAACCCAGAAGCGATGGGAATCACCTCACGAGAACTATTTGACATGATATACGCACTAGAAGATAACACAATACGATGCATGGATATAGTAGAACTGTGTCCTTCATATGATAACGGTGCAACAGCATCGGTTGCAGCAAAGCTAATGTCCGAAGTCATTGCAATGAATCTGTCCCGCAAGTAACTTAAGGCAGAAGCGCAATACAAAATTGTGGAAGAAAATATTTTAGATCTTGTAAAAAAAGGAAGTCAGTTCATACTAGATGGAGATTTTGAAAAAGCCTTGAGTTATTTTGAACAAGCAATCATTATAACGCCAAATGATCCTAACTTGCTCAACAAAAAAGGCGTTGCACTGCGAGGTCTTGGAAGATATGACGAAGCCTTGGAATGTTTCAACAAATCATTGCAACTTGACCCAAGAGATTTGGACTCGTCTTGATTATACCATTATCTGTGGTCTTTTTGCCACACTACGGCCCATGTTTATTCTCATAAACGGTTTTTCTTTGGTCTCTTCTCGTATACTTGCAATAAATTCATCAACTGAAAGATTTTGAGGATCTTTTGATTTTCTGTCTCGAATTGACAGTATTTGTGAATTTGCCTCTTTTTCGCCTATTACGATGATATATCGTATCCATTCTGTTTCTGCATCCCTGATGCTTTTTCCTACACTTTCATTTCTGTCATCTACATCTACACGGATGTTGTTTTCTGTGAGTTTGTCTGCAAGTTTTTCACAATGATCCAAAAATTCTGGTTTTACTGGAATTAGTCTTACTTGGGTGGGGGCAAGCCATAGTGGAAACATTGGTTTTCTTCCTTCCCTTTGGTCTTTTGCTGCCTTTTCTAATAATGTGTATATCACCCTCTCAATTGCTCCACTGGGAGAATTGTGCAATATGATTGGGTTTTGAGACTTGTTTTCAGAATCGGTAAAATCAATGTTATACCTATGTCCATTTTCTACATCAATTTGGTCAGTTGAGAGGGCTGATGCTTTTCCAAGATTATCTACATAGTTAAATTCCCATTTTAGTACGAAATAGAAGAATCGTTCCTTCCACATCTCGACAAGTACAGGCTTGCCAAGTTTGGCTACAATTTCTTCAATTAATGACTTGTTTTCATTGTAAAACTCTTCTGTAAATCTAATTGCCATCTCATAATCTGTTTCATCAATGCCCAGTCCTTTTATGACATCGCGTGACAAGTCAAATCTTTTTCTGAATTCTTCTTTTGCTTGATTCATGTCAGCACACATTGCATGACAATCAGGCATTGTAAAAGCGCGTAGTCTTCGAAGACCTACTAGTTCTCCAGACTGTTCTCTTCTGAAACTATATCTTGTAAGCTCGTATAATTTTAGTGGTAAGTTTTTGTATGATAACTGGAAATCTTTTGCCATCAAGAACTGTCCAAAACATGCTGCAAATCTCAAAAAGAGATGTTTTCCTTCAGAATCTATGCTGTATTGACGTGCAGGAAATCGGTGGAAGTAACTTTCCATGCTAGGATGATGTGAGTCATACATGATTGGAGTTTCAACTTCAAATCCTCCATACTCCATCACTTTGTCTGTGACATATCTTTCGATTAGTGATTTCATTAGTCTGCCGTTTGGATAAAATCGCATGTTGCCTGCATCTGATGCTGGCTCGTAATCTGCAATGGCTAATTTTTTCATCAGTTTTACATGTGGCGGAGGCTCATCTACTGCCCTTTTTTTAGCTGCCTCATATTTTGCAAGCACCTCAAGATTTTGATATTTTGCAAAATTGAATTTGTCAATGTCATGTAATTTTCCATCCGGAGTAAGTATGTGCCAGAAAGACTGGATCTTGGATTCTGCCTTTAATGCGTTGGATGAAGATTCTTTTTCTTCTCCTGCCGTAATTGTTTTAGAATTTTCAGCAAGTGGGTGTCCTTTTACTTGGAGTTTGTATGATTTTGTCCATCCAAATGGGGCTCTTGACACCTCAAGGCCTAGGGCATTTTTTTCCATGTCTTGTAATAGCAAAAGTGCCGTAGTAGGTGATGCAAGTTTTGAGCTCAGATGAGCATATGGGTATAGTAATAATTTGGCACACCCTATTTTTTTCATTGATTCTGAAATTTCAGTAATTGCCCTTTTTGCAACATCTGCATTATCTGACTCTTCTACTGCAACAAATGCAACAACAATCTCTTCGAATCTTTTTGATTGAGGATCAAGATCTTCGGCAGATTTTATTTCCTTTTTTACTGGAGTATATTCGATATAATCACAATGTAACTGCAATATTCGCATGTTTTGCTTTTGTTTGAATTGTTGAATTAAACTTTATGCCGCAAAGAACCCGGATTGATGATATACAATATTTAAAAACTTAGAACAGGTTTGCTAAAACCATTCTATCTGCGCTTCATTTTCTCAAGCTTTGTAGTTATTCGAACTATTTTTTCAATCACTTCATCATTGCTTCCTTTTCCAGCCAAGAACTTGACTAGCCAATCAATCTCTTCATTGTTAAGTAGGTTTTCCATGAGGGATGTGATTATCAGGCATCCATAAGTATTTTCATGATGTTATACTGATTTTATTGTGACATCGTCACGGTTGTAGAGTATCTTTTCAGATGTTATTGTGACAGTACAGTTTTGCTTGAATTTCATCTCTTTTTTGTTTCCTACTGAATCCTTGAAAACTATGCTAGGCTCCTTGGTCAGATCTATTGAATACTGTGTTCCTTGCTTGAGTTTTTTTAATTCTTGGCAGCCTTTTAGGTCAATTAGCAAAGAGCATGCAATTGAATTTGATTCTGAGACTGACATACAAGATTTTGTAATTGGCAATTATAAAAATGGTACTTCTTAAAAATAAATGCATGTCAGGAATGCAAACGTGACACTTTTCCACTAAATGTGGTATGACATTATCTGAATCTCGCATTATAGAACACAATTACAGATGCAATACCAATCAACATGACAGGAATTGCAAGAGGAAATTCTGGAATTGTATTGATAGTAATGTTTGATGTTTCCAGGGCATTTAGTTGTTTTATAGATGAGTTACCTTCTACAATCACTTGGCCCATCATCCATGGGTGAATGGTACAAAAGTAATTGTAATTTCCAGTGTTTAAGAATGTAAACTCGAATGTATTTGTTGACGGTATCACGCCACTATCAAATATTGAACCTACATCACATCCTGATACTTGAACTCCTTTTTGCACAGAGTATGTGCTGTGTCCTACTCCTTCTGATACCACAACTTCAAATGATTTTGAAGATGGTGAGACATATGCCTCATAGACTAGCCTTCTAACATCTGCGTTTACGTTTTCTTCGGCATAGGGTTGGTTTTGTGCAAGCTTGGCATATGTTACACCTGTAAGTGAAGTGCGAACCATTACAGTAGGATCAACACTCTTGATATCCGTTGCAACTTGGATTGTCATGTGCGGTCCATTGCACAAACTGTTTACACTTGTAACGGTATGACCAGTATAATCCGAGTTCTTCCAGGTTACGGTTGTTCCAGGTGCAACATGTAAGGGATTTGGAGAAAAACAGTTTGAGTTTGAAACACATGTGGCATTCTCACTAGAATTTGAACCCGCCTGAATGTCAACTTCTGACCTGACCTGAGCATATGCAGAAGATATGACAAGAATTCCAAATGTCATAAACATGAAAAGCACTCCGCAAAATACCATGGGCAAATAACTCAATTTCATAATTTGTTCCATACTGCGATATATCGTTTTATTGGTTTGCAGATTGTTATAGGAAAAATATAGAGACCGTGGTTGCAGATTAACCACTCTACATGGTTTTGTTTTATTCCACGGTTTCTACTTGCAGTTTTTGCGTATTAGGTGAATATATCAATCAGTGTGTTTGGTTCAAACATACGTTACATTGGAAATTAGATTTATTTTATAATAAACAAACACATTCTTTTCTATCTATATCGATAATTACTATTGCAGATTCTCTACAAGCGGAAGTTCTCAGGGTAAATTCCCTAAGAACAACCGCACTTGAATCTGATATTTTTTTATAAATACAATTTCTGTCTTTTTCTAGAATTTTATTTTAAAAGTTTTCAAGAATATAGCTTGTCCGGACTGTACAACTTTATGCTATTATTACAGGTGTCAAACATCATTATAGTTACAATGATGACAAATAGCAAGACTGATCTTGTGCGCAGGACAAATGTCTTGATAATAGATGATGATAAAGACGTGCGAGATGCCTTTGTGGGTTTGCTCCAGATTCATGACATCAATGTAATTGGGACTGGTTCCAATGGAAAAGAGGCATACGAGTTGTATCAAAAACTACGACCCGATTTTGTATTAATTGATGCTGCAATGCCGTTCTATGATGGATTATATGGAATAGAAAAAATACGACAGTTTGACCCCGATGCCAAAGTAATACTTGTTACTGGCTCTGCATTGAAAAATTATGATATCAGTTATTTGCATCCCACCAAAATAGTTGAAAAGCCAATTGATATCACTGAAGTACTCAGTGTCATATCACAGATGGACAAGTTCAGTGTGGCAGAGATTGCAAATCAAATAATTTTGTTTTGAAATAATCTTATGGAATAATATTGACTTCATTGATTTTTGATACATATGCAGTTCCATTTATCATGTTAAAACCTAATGCGTGTCCTCCAAATTCCTTGTCTGCAGTAAGGAAATGAAAGTGATATTTTGCTACATTGATCTCTTTCATGTAATCTGGAACGTAAAAGCCAACAAGTGTACCTCGTACGTTAGACAAGTGTGATACTGTTTGGTTTGCAACAACTTCAGATAACGGTACATACAGCCTGTCTTGTTTGTGCACAGTACGAGTAGTGATGTCACTAAAGAAACCGTCTATTTTTATGGCAAATATGTCATTTTTTGTTACAAGTTTGCCATCTAGGTATTTTTGCAGTCCCGTAAAGTTTTGTGGTTTTAAAATGTCTGATGTTTTGTCTGGCTTGAAAAAAACTATACTTGCAAATGCAATTTTAGATTGGGGGGATAATTCATGCGCCATGCCGTCAGTAGTTACCCTATAACATTTAGCATCAAGACACACCAATTCCCCATCCATGTATTCAACTGCACCCAATCCAAAATTACCATGATTGAGAAGTTCATGTGAGGTAATTTTTCCAGTATAAGATCCGTTTACAAGAGCATTTAGTGAAGACGCTTGAAATAAAACATCGTCATTTTGTGGTGCTATTTGTTGGAAAAATGTTACAAAAACAGCCAGAGTGAGAATAACTATTGATGTTACAATAAGTAATGGGGTCAGTAATTTTGTATTCATCTAAAACTCTATTCTACTTGCTAGGAGTTACAATATTAAAAGTTGCAGAGATTTCATTTTTGATGCGGGTAGGACAAATGCATAAATTTTTCTTCATAAATTTTAACTGCTTTACGTCATACGTTATCTTACATTGAGTACATACTCATTATATTTTTGAATGAAGTAATGAGATCATGAACACATCAGACAAAGAACACACAAACGGAAAAAATCTACGGCCATTGCTTGCATGGGTAATCATCTTTGCAGTAATAGGTGTAATGATGACAGCTGTCTGGCCGGTTTGGAAACCTGATTCCACAATACGTCACTGAACATAGTAGGCACAAAAGATGATCTTATTCCTCCATCTTCAAGCAAAACCATATGGATGCAATAGGCAGTTCTGATAAAAAAACTGATAGAGTTTCCAACTGGGCATGTTGGACTCGCATTAGTCGGGCAGATCATGAGAAGTTATGGCCGGAGGTTGGCAAGTGACTTGCTCAAAGGTCATGATGATTTTAAACGGAGTTTGTAGAAATGAAAAATATTAAGAACCATCATACCGGTATACTGTCAGAATGACTATGAAGTGTCAATGCAGTGAATGCCACTGCAATTCCATCATTATGACACCCGAAAAGGATGGAAAATACATTTGTTCAATTTGTAGGTTGGGTAAACATCAGCACAAAGACTAGACATATTGTTAATTATGTCATCCTATATCGAAGATAGTTGTCACAAACTACTTATTCCATTATGGGTGTACTACTTTTTCAGTACTTGAGAGTTCGTTTCATAAGAATAGGTAACTTATACTCGTACTTTTTTGTAGAAATATTTTTTCATAATTTCAGCGGACATGACATAAGCCACAATTATAGCTGCGATTATTCCAAGAAACCACATTGGGGGTAACACAAATTCAAATATGTTGCGAAATATAGTCAAAGGAAGTAACAATGTTACTGATATAACTACAATTGTGGAAATCAGAAGATGTTTGCCCGGCCTGCTTTTGAAAAATGGTTGCCTAGTACGAACAACTAATACAATAAGACAGGCAGAAACTACGGATTCTAAAAACCATGCAGTTCTAAACTCATCTACAGTTGCACCTATTGCCAACAGCGTCCCAAAAGTAAGAAAATCAAAAAAGGAACTCAAAATCCCGAACATCATCATGAATTTTCTGATAAATTTTATGTTCCAGCGATGTGGCTTGCTTACTAACTCTGAATCTACATTGTCTGTTGCGATTGTTGTTTCAGGTAGATCAGTGAGTAGGTTGGTGAGCAGAATTTGTTTTGGCAACAAAGGAAGAAATGAAAGAAAGAGTGACACACCTGCCATGCTGAACATATTTCCAAAATTTGCACTGGTGGCCATGAATACATATTTGAGAGTATTTGCAAATGTCCTTCGACCCTCTTTTACTCCTTCAACAAGTACATCCAGATTTCTTTCTAACAAAACAATGTCTGCAGATTCTTTGGCAACATCAACAGCACTGTCTACGGAAATGCCAACATCTGCAGCATGAAGTGAGGGAGAATCATTTATTCCATCACCAATGAAACCGACAACATTGCCTGAAATTTTTAACGCCATCACTATGCGTTCTTTCTGATTTGGTTCTACCTCTGCAAAAATGTCTACATTGTTTACCTGTTGATACAATGCATCATCACTTAGGTGTGCAAGTTCTATACCTGTGAGAATCTTTGAATTTGAAAGACCGATTTGGCTACCAAGACTTGATGCAACCAATCTGTTATCACCCGTTATAACTTTCAAGGAAATGCCCAGATCTTTTAGACTCTTTATCGTATTTACTATCCCGTCTTTTAATGGGTCGTGTAATACTAGAAAACCCAAAAAAGTCATACATGTCTCGTCAATTTTTTTTATGACGACCGAATCGATTTCTTTGTAGGAAATTCCTAAAACACGAAGGCCTTGTTGACTGAGTTCTTCAAATTGTTGAATTATCGATTCTTTTACTTGACCTATCTCAATAATCCCCTGTAGAGTCTCTGCAGATGAACAAGTAGGAAGAATATTCAGTAATGCACCCTTGCTAATCATCACATGTTTATTTTCTTTAGAAACCAATACAGTTATTCTTTTGCGATTAAAGTCATATGGAACTTCGTCAAGCTTTGAGCAATTGCTAAGATCAAACTTTTTATGGATTCTAATAGCCTCGTCTATTGGATTTGTAAAACCTGTTTCATAAACTGCATTAAGATAAGCATAAAACAGCACTTTTTCATTTTCTACACCTCTTGTATCAAGAAATGATCTAATCTTCACTATTCCTTCTGTCAAAGTACCGGTCTTATCTGAGCAGAGAATGTTCATGCTACCAAAGTTTTCAATTGAAGAAAGTCTCTTTACAATCACCTTTTGAGTAGCCATGCGTCTTGCACCATGTGATAAGTTAACGCTAATTATGGCTGGCAGTAATTGAGGGGTAAGCCCCACTGCAAGTGCCAAAGCAAAAAGAAGTGATTCTAAAACAGGTCTTGAAAAATAAACATTAATTGCAAATATTGCAATTACTAGGACTAATGTTACTTGCATGAGAAAATAACCGAATTGTTTTATGCCTCGCTCAAATTCTGTCTCTGGAACACGAAGTCGTAACCTATCTGAGATATTCCCAAATTCTGTCTGCTGTCCAGTCTTGACTACTAATGCTTTTCCACTACCACTTACTACTGATGTTCCCATGAAAAGGGAATTGATTCTTTTTGAGATGGGGGCATCAGGGGAAACTGTTCCAATTACCTTTTCAACTGGATATGTCTCTCCTGTCAATACTGCTTCGTTGACAAAGAGATCTTTTGATTCCAAGATTGCACAGTCTGCAGGGATTTTACTACCGGCGGAAAGAAGGATGATGTCTCCCGGTACAATATTCTCAGATGGAATTTCTTTTTGTATACGATCTCTGATTATTGGTACCGTGACACGAATCATTGCAAGTAGTTTTTTGACCGAGTTTGAAGCTTGACGTTCTTGCCAAAAACCTAACAAACTACTCAAAAATATAATTACAAATATTATCAAAGCATCAGTTGAATCGAACAAAAACAATGAGAGGACGGCTGCACCAAGAAGAATAAGAGTAATTGGACTTTTGAACTGTGTAATGAAAAGAACAAACCCTCCAGATCTTTTCTGTTTTTTCAACGAGTTGAAGCCATAATGTTGAAGTCTTGTTTCTGCCTCTTTGTCAGTAAGACCGTCAAAAGACGTATTGAGTTTTTGAACTAGATCTGACGATGAGATATGCCAAAATGCTTCTTCAGTTTTTTCTAGCGACATTGTTTCTTAACTATATGCGATTCAAAGTCAAAACGTTTCAAATTATTTTATCAACATTACTGCCATCTTGGACTTGTGCATCACATAACTTGAAACACTTCCAAGAAATATCTTCTTAAGAGCACTCAAACCTCTGGCACCTATTACAATAACATCGATGTTGTGTGTATTGGAATACTCTACTATTGAATACCCAGGATCTCCTGCAAGTATTCGGCTAAAAAATGGAACTGCATTTTTGACCGCGAGATTTTTTGCATAAAGTATGAATTCTGGTGGAATGTCCTCTTCTAGTTTCTTTTGTTTTAGTTCTTTTTTGTGTGATGCGTGTACTACGTGAACGACGGTAAGTGATGCTTCATGTTCTTTTGCAAGATGAACTCCAGTCTTTAAACCCCGTATGGAATTTTTTGAACCATCTAATGGTACCAAAATCTTTTTGATTTTTTGTCTTTCAGACATTACCTGTCTGATGTAGTAGAAGTATTACTGGTTTGCTATTGTTTTGAAGTGGTGGATCGAGCCGAAAATGCTCTCTGTACAATGCATTTTTGCGTTCCAATTTGTACCAGTTTAACTTTATTTTGTATTCTGGGCATGAAATAAAATAATTATTTTCTAGTAACTAGAAATACTGAATAAATTGATTGATCTCCAACTGTAGCATTCATGTTTCTAAATTGGTAATCATCAAAGTTTTTTACCTTTTCATAAAAATCACTTCCAATAATTACTCCATTAGGTAAGGCAAATCGATTTATCTTAGAGCATCTGTTTACAGTCACGCCAAAAATATCATCAACTGATGATGTAGCTACCTTTGCAATACTAATTGTTCCATAAGATACGCTAGTTCGATAAGAGATTTCAGGAAGGCCTACTTTAGTCATTTTTTTATTTAATTCTGAATTTGAATCGCTTATTGTTAGACAACACTCTATTACATTTTTGAAATAAGCATTATCATCAGAATCAGTTTTTATAAAATAAAATAATAATGAATCTCCGATATTTTTTACCACCATACCATTGAATTTTTTTACAATCTCAGCTATAGAATTAATGAAAATTCCATAAAAATTTTTGATTTGTTCATTTGACAAACTAGCAGTAAGCAGTGTAGATTGTACAATGTCAATTATACATACACAACTGTCTTCATTTTTCTGAGAAAAACGTAAAAGAATATCTTCTTGTTCTTTTATGATTTCCTCTCTTAGATTTATTGCAATCATGGATTCTTGAAGCTTTTGTGCCATAGAATCAAATGATGCTGAAAGTTGTCCAATCTCATCATGTGCTTTTATATCGGTTCTAACATCAAAATTTCCCTTTGCTATTTTATCTGCGGCCTCCCGAAGTCTTGTTAACGGCTCAGAAAGACGCTTTGATAGAAAAACTGTGATGAGACTTATTGCAATCATTAATGCCAAGCCAATCCCAATAATATTTTGTTTTAATTGAAATAATGGTATATTATTAAAATTTAAAAATAAAATCGTAGTCGTCATTATAGAAATTAACGATACTGTCAAAACTAATACTAACAACTTTTTTTTCAAACTGAAAAACCTCAAATTGAACAACATCAGAGTTTCTTCGATCCTTAATTTAAAGTAGTTTCGAATTTAATGAATTAAGAATTTAGGTTCTAATACAAGTAGATTTGTATCTCAAAAACATAGTAATAAGATCAATTGTTCGGGATATGGTAGATTGGTGCGCCTAAAATGCTACTTTACAGTTCATTTTTGTGCTCCATTTGCAATTAAATTTTTCAAAGTAAAATTGTTATATAATTAATCATTGATAGATAAGCAGTGAATAAATATTTTCTAGTTTCAATTATCATAGCAATCGCAATTTCAGCATTTGTAATTGGTCAAAATGTTGGCATGTCAATGGCTTCTCCATCCAATGCAATTTCAAGTACCATACAATGGCCAAATATTCACCAAAATGTAGCAACAGATTTCAATCCACAAATAAAATCGCCGGAAATTAAAGATGGTTCATTCATAAGCCCTTTTGCTGTTGTTATTGGAGATTGCTATATTGGAAAAATGGTATTCATGGCTCCAACGGCTGTTTGTAGAGCCGATGAAGGTACTCCGATTCATATCTCTGATTATTCCAATATTCAAGAGGGCGTAGTGTTACATGCACTAGAAACTACACTAGATGGAAATAACATGGATGGAAGAAGATTCTCTCAAGATGGAGACAGATTACTTGCAAATGATTCTAGATTTGATCAAGGATATGCCGTATTTATCGGTAGTAGTGTGAGTCTTGCACATGATTCAATGGTGCATGGACCTGCATGGATTGGAAATAATACTTTCATCGGCATGAAGAGTCTTGTCTTTAATGCCAAAGTTGGAAATAATGTGGCAATTGGTGTTTTCAGCCTTGTAACAAATGGAGTGGTGATACCAGACAACAAATTTGTCCCTCCAGGAAGTCAAATTCTTACCCAAGCAGAAGCTGATGCTTTACCTTCCCGCATAGGAAGTGGAGCATATGAAAATATCAACAAAGGTGTTCTACATGTCAACAAGGATCTTGCAGATGCCTATAACAGCAACGACCTTGGAAAAATAAAATATTACAGAGAAGCATTGATGGAAGAGGAAGGCATGGCTGCCACACAACCCATGCCATAAGTTTTCATTTATTTTAAAAATAGATGGATCGGGCCGGATTTGAACCAGCGACCCCCGCAGTGTGAGTGCGATATCCTAACCAGGCTAGACTACCGATCCAGATTTATTTTTCAAAGTAGGATTATTTAGTTCTTGAATTTTACAAAAATTAATCAGTTCACATCTTATTGCCACAAGTTGTACAAAACTTTGCCACATTTGATACAGTCTTGCCACATGATGTGCATTTCTTTCCATTTTCTGACATCGTACTCATGAGTTCATCTCGTCCAGGTAGTATTTTTGCTGAAATAAACGACGCAACAGAGTTTTGAGGCCCAGGCGGGGATTTTCCAGATGCCACTCCAGGAGCAGATGGAGATGTTGATGAAGCATTATTCATACGGTTTAGTGCTTTTTTTATCTCAAACATGGCCTTTAGTCCAAGAAACTCTAGTGCAGAATATTTCAGAGCCGCATCAGTCATACCATAATAGTAATCCCTTTCTGCAAGCTTGCCCTGTTTGTAGAGTCCTTGCATTTCAGTAAAGGCCTGAATGTATTGATCATAGCCACGAAAGATATACTGTAATTTGTCAAACATTAAAGCAAGTGTATCAACATCATCGCCGCCAAACTCCATTATGATACATTGGCCCAAGACCACTACTTATTTTTTGATTTAATGGCTGTGTTGTTTAAAACAGGTACCACAGAATTCCTGACTACATTTTGGACATTGTATCAGTTCACCAGGCCTATACCCTACAAAGCATTTAGAGCATGCAAACGGATTCATGTTTTTTCAAAGATATCGTAATACTTAATCTTTAATGAGATTTTGGTTCTCTTTTAAATTCCAACTTGTCCCATGGGAATACAACGTATTCAGAACCTAGTGTTTTTTTGGCATAGACTAGCTGTTTTGGATATTTTTCCCCCCTTCGTGCCACCATAGTAGCATACAAGAAACTCTTGGGTTTTTCCACAATAGACAATACCTTGTTGAATGTATCGCCTGAATCATAAATGTCATCTACAAACAAAGTCTTTTTAGGAATTTTTTTCTTGTCTACTAGTATTTTTTTTATATCAAAATTATCTGCGACAAGTCGTGCTGGAACCAATCCTCCCCTAGATATGGTTGCAATTGTATCAAACTCAAAGCCTGACTTTATTATCTTGGCACAAAGAACCTTTACCTGAGAATCAATGTCAGACCATGTCAGAAAAGATTTTCCTTTCCAGTTATTTTTTGAGACCAACTTTATCTCGTTTATTTTGTTGTCTATTAATGATTTTGTACGTTTTTCAAAGTTAGATCGTACTAAATAATTTAGCCTTAGCTAACTTTTATATGAAGATGAGAATACCTCGAAAACATAGTATGATGCCACCTGATTCCAAAATATCGCGTTTTACAAGTTTTCTTAGGAGATTTATCACATATTCTGGCCCTGCGCTAATTGTCAGCATAGGGTACATGGACCCTGGGAACTATGGAACTGATCTGCAAGGTGGTGCAGCGTTTGGCTATTCACTGCTTTGGGTAGTGTGGCTTTCATGTGCCATTGCAATGCTGATGCAGTACCTGTCAGGAAAACTCGGTATTGCAACAGAGAAGAGCCTGGCTGAAATTTTGCGAGAAAAATTAGGTAGGAAATTGTTTGTCATACCATACTGGATAAGCTCAGAAGTTGCAGCTGCTGCAACAGACCTTGCAGAATATCTTGGTACAGTCATTGCGTTGAATCTATTATTTGGAGTGCCAATGATTTATGCTGCAATATTTGGAGCTGCTGATGTCATAATCATCTTGGCTCTGACTTCACGAAAGTTCCGTTTGATGGAACAGTTGTTTTTAATTTTCGTTTCAGTCATAAGCTTTGGTTATGCATATGAGATGATAATTGCACCGCCAAGTATTCATGGCATATTATCAGGTTCCTTTTCTCCACACTTTGTAAATTCTAGTGCGCTGTTTGTTGCAGTTGGTATAATCGGGGCAACGGTTATGCCACATGTGGTATTTTTGCATTCTTTTCTTACAAAAGAAAAAGCAATCGGCAAGACATTAGATGAGAGAAAAAGAATGAGGAAACTTCATCTTGCAGAGACGGTATTTTTGCTTACAATCGCTGCTCTTGTAAATGCAGCAATTTTGCTGATGGCAGCAGTTGCATTTTATCCAAACAACTCTGAGATTTCATCAATTGCCGAAGCCTACAAGACACTTGTGCCATTGTTTGGCGTATCTGCCGGAATAATATTTCTGGTTACACTATTGTCATCAGGTATTGCATCATCTGCGGCAGGAACATTGGCAGGTCAGATAATCATGGAGGGGTTTTTAGGAAAAAAGGTCAACGTGTGGATGCGAAGAATAATTACAAGATTTGTAAATGTAATCCCAACAACTATTGCAGTGGTGTTAGGGTTTGATCCCTTACACATATTGGTATACAGTCAGTTCGTCCTAAGTTTGTTGATACCAATTGCAGTAATACCTGTGGTAATACTTACAATGAATAAAAAATTAATGGGAGAATTTGTAAACAGAAAGATAACAACTATCATTGCATGCATTTTTGTCGGCATAGTTTTGGCATTCAATATTTTCTCACTAGTCAGCCAAACAGTATAAAATAATTTTGAAGAAAATTATATCCTAGGTAACTACTTTGAACTGGACATTTTTCTTTTTCAGGAATCTGATTAGTTGTTCTGCATGGTCCGAGTCCTGAGTCTCAAGACTCAATGTTACTCCAGCAGTGCCTGCAGGTATGCTTGAGCTTAGCCTATCATGAATCACGTCTACGATATTTACGCTCAATGAGGATATCTGGTCAATTACCTCTTTGAGAGCACCTGGTTTGTCAGTCAAAAGAATAAAGATCTTGACCATTCGTCCCATTTCTGTGAGTCCTTTTGCCACAATTTGTCCCAATAGATACATGTCTACGTTTCCACCCGATAAAATTGAGACAACCTTTTTGCCCTTGGCAGGTTTTTTGTCAAGCAAGTATGCCAAGCCTACTGCACCTGCCGGCTCGACTACAGTCTTTGATCTTTCCATGAGAAGAAACATTGCCTTTACGATAGACGAATCATCAACAAGGACGATATCGTCAATCAGCTCGTTTATGATTTTAAATGTAGAGTGTCCCGGAGTTTTTACAGATATTCCATCTGCAATTGTCCTGTGACCTGAAACTGATTGTAACTTGCCAAGATCAAATGATTTTTTCATCGCAGGAAATCCTGATGATTGTACCCCGATTACCTTGACCTTTGGTTTTTTTGTCTTGACTGCTTTTAGTATTCCAGCTGCAAGTCCTCCCCCACCTATCGGTACATAAATTTCGTCAACATCTGGCAAATCCTCCATTATCTCAAGTCCTATTACTCCTTGTGCAGCAATTACTGTTTCATCATCAAAAGCATGAACCATGGTAGCACCAGTTTTTTGTGCAATGTCTGCAGCTCTTGCAGAAGATTCATCATAGATTGCACCTTCCAAAATTACATTTGCGCCATATGATCTAGTGGCAGAAACTTTGGCAGGGGATGCAGTGACAGGCATTACAATTGTACATGGAATTTTTTCAAGCGATGATGCATATGCTACACCTTGTGCATGGTTTCCCGCAGAAGCTGCAATGACTCCTTTTTTCTTTTCAGCTTTTGAAAGACTTGCAATCTTTGCATATGCTCCGCGAAACTTGAACGAGCCTGTCTTTTGGAGACATTCAGATTTTAGGTACACCTTGGAACCCGTCATTACACTAAACGAATGTGAACTTTCAAGAGGGGTTCTCCTGATCACATTGCGCTGGATTTTTTGTGATTTTACGATATCATCAAAAGTGACATTCAACAGAGTTTTCAGCCCCATCTTGGTATATTTGGTTTATTGAGCCCCGGATGCCCAAAAACTGATGTGTATTATCAATTTTATTGATGGATTTTAAGTAAAAAACATACAATTGTGTCGTAAATTAACAAAATTTTCGAAGATCAAAAAGGGCTAAATAATATTCTGTGAAGATGACAGATCTAAGTCAAGGGGTCATGTGGCGTCACATGGTGTCTACTCCCCAAACTGTGGCACCATGTAATGGTACCTGATCCCTTGACTAAATGTAACATGCTTTTCAAAATGCTTTGATATAAACAATTTTTTAGTTTTTTAGAATTTTTATGATACTATCAAGCAGTACGAGCAGATTTGTCTTTGTCTGTGCAGAAATTCTTGTCAGGTTGATGTTTCCTTGACGGGTATTTTTCTTTAGATATTCCAAATTAAAATTGCAAAGACAGCCTTCTTCTGCTGCGATCATTTTATTTTCATCAATCAATACGGGTGTTGTATGGTATACTTCTATGAGCATGTTGTCAAGCTCGCCAAACAATCTGTCCCTGTTTGCAACAAGTTTTGTGTGCTCTGCATGTGAAACCTCGATTGACTTTACGATATCTTGAGTGATATCTTCACGATTAAACAATACTTCAAACAGTTTCTGTTCATCCATGCCTTGGTAGCCTTCTTTTTGGAGTTTTTCCTGAATTATCTTGTCATTTTCTGGCCCAACTTGAACCTGAAGTTTTGTAATCATGTCTGAAATGTCAGCGAGTTCTTTTTGGATCTCAATTACACGATGGTCAAGTTTGTAAAACAATAATGCATGATACTGTAATGACATGTGTGCAGAAAGCAGATAGTTTCCTTCCTTTATCTCAAATTTTATAAAACTTCTTCGCAGGTCTTTTTCTGCAGTTGCAGTGACTCCTTGGTTTTCCCATTCAGGGGTCTTTTTTAGAAGGTCATCAAAAAATTGCCTTACTCTAGCAGGGTCAAACGATTCCTGGTCTGTTACAGTTCCATCCCCAAGCATTACTTTCAGAGGTACCTTATTTGTCAGAGTTGTAATATGTTCCAAGAATAATGACCTGATACTTTCTGCCTTGTCACTCATTGATTTTATGAAAGGATCTGGATTACTAGTCGGTATCTGCATGGAATCATTTTCGATATCGGCCCCATAAAATCGGTATGTACTTTAAATACTTAATAAAACCATTTTTTGCCATGGTGCGTGAAAAGGAAACAAAGGCCTCTTTTAAGAAGATAGTATGCTGGAACTGTAACGTGGAGATAATACAATACTTTGATATAAAATACAAGGGAGAAAGAGGCGTATGTCCCGTATGTGGAGCCAATTTTCCCCTGGAATGAGCAAAAATGAGTGAAGAGTCAGAAAACCATCCTGAAGAAAGTAAGAGTACCAACAGTATCATAGACATGATGTTAGGAGGCGGCAAGTCAGGTACGTTAGATAGTGAAAGTCTGATCAAGGAGACTCAGAAAAGGGTGTGGAGTTCACTCAAGAAAGGATATGAATATGATTATTCAGTTGACGAGTCAGATACTTTTCTAAGAAAACATGTTGCACAGAAACTACACATGCTTGTAATGTTTGTAGATTTGGTGGGCTCTACTGACATGGCATTACTTCTTCCCCCAGAAAAACTCGGGATAATAATTAGTTCGTTTTCACAAGAGATGCGTTCTGTAATACGTCATCATGGAGGCTATGTCCTAAAGTATGTTGGAGATGCAGTCATTGGATATTTTATTGCAGAGGAGAGTCCCCTTGTTGTATCAGATAGTGCTGTCAACTGTGCAAGAACAATGATAGATGTCATTGAACGTGGAATAAACCCAATACTTAGTGAATATGATTACCCAGAACTGCGTGTAAAGATAGGAATGGACTTTGGTGAAAATGTAATTGTACGATATGGTTCAGACCAAGTTCGCTCACATGTAGATATTTTGGGTCCTGCAGTAAGTATTGCAGCAAAGATTACTGCACTTGCCAAGCCAAACCAAATTTTGGTTGGTGAAGATGTTTATGAAAAATTGCACCCATCACTGAAGAGC
This sequence comes from Nitrosotalea devaniterrae, assembly GCA_900065925.1. Taxonomy (GTDB): domain Archaea; phylum Thermoproteota; class Nitrososphaeria; order Nitrososphaerales; family Nitrosopumilaceae; genus Nitrosotalea; species Nitrosotalea devaniterrae. The sequence goes on from LN890280.1 coordinate 968,707, forward strand.
CTCTTTGAGAAAATTGTATGGGAGAACAACCAATGGACCTACCAAGACAAGAAGACTGGAAAGACCTACAGTGTTTATGCGATGCACACCTAGACGGTGAATTTGTCTGGGCATTCTACATGTTCATAGTGATGATCTGTAAACTTTTGATCAACAATATACATTACAATTTTGTATAAATCTGTAGAACCAATACTTTTTTTACATTTTATGCAGTTCATTGATATTGTTTTTGACATCAAAATTATGTCGATCAGGCCATTCTATAAGGATCGGCGATCGACAGAATTTGATAAAAAACGACTAGCACTTGACACTTTTCTATATCTAACGCGTGATTTCGTGAGTAAACATGAAATAGAGGCAAGCAGAAATTTCACTCATGTGGCCTTATGACGTACGAAAAATGATGGAAGCTTTTGGCCATCCAATGGATATGCTAAATTCACCATTTGCATTTCCAAGACTACCACCACGTGCAAATCCACCACAGGGAATAGCAAGTGCTGGAATGGTTAAGGACCGCATAATCCAAGATGCCGACATGATGATGAGTAAACTTTCTAGTCACCACACAATGTTTCAAAGATATGCAGCAGGCTTGTTTAACATGACACCAAATGGATTCATGCCAGGCCACCCAATGCATGCAACAATGAATCCAGTGGATTCACTAACTGAAGAAAATGAAAGATTGCGAAAAGAAAACTTGGCCTTGAAATCTGATCTTGGCAAAGAAAAGAAAAAGTAGTTTCCAACTTTTATAAAGCCTGAACTATCTACCATAATTGTGCAAAAGACACCCAGTCAAAAATGGACTGAACAGATAACACAACATAGAAAAAAATGTCAAAGCATTTTGGAACTGTCAAAATCAATTAGATATGTTGGATTGGTAAATGAATATGGGCGAACCTTGACTGGAGTATTCAGGCCAGGGCTCGCCACACTATTATCAGATGAGCCTGCAAGAAATGAATTCTTTTTGGTTTCAACAATGCTTGCAATGCGAAACAAGGCAAGTTCTGCACTCGGAAACATGGACAGTGCCATAATCAATCACAATAAAGTGACTCTTATCATATTCCAAAGAAAAGAAGGAATCTACTATATCTCAGTTAACAAGTCTGCAACACCAAATGTCATAAATCAAATAATTGCAAAAATTAAAAAAATTATTTAGAGTGGAGCAAATCCGTGGAAACCACGAGCTTGTTTTGCACCATCATCATACAGAGGCTCAAATAATGACACCATGTACTTGTCAGGGTCCAGCACAATACAGTTTTTGCCTGCCTTGTGAGACACAACGTCTCGGTATACTGTGACATTTTTTGATTTGAGTTCTTTTACTGCAGACTCGATATCTCCTACAACCAATCCTACAACTATGCCGTTTTCAATTGAGGTTCCGGTGTTGATTGGTTTGCTCGCAGGGTGCAGTATGACAGTGGCGCCTTCTTTTGCCAACTCTACCCAGTTTTCTCTGCTATTTTTGATTGGCAATCCAATCACTTCATGGTAAAACTTTAGAGATTTCTCCAGGTCAGAGACTGCAAGAATGACGCTTCCAAGGTGTCTGATATTCATGCATACAGTAGAGCGTTCGCAGTGTTAAAAGATTATGGTAAGACTAGACTACTTGAACTAGTGTCTCAGTTCGCTCGACGCCTTTTATGTTTTGAATTTCTGTTGTAACGTCTTTGATTGATGATAACTCCTTGACATCTATGAGTGCGACTGCATCAAACTGGCCGCTTACAGCAAATGAATCATAGACGGACTTTACCATACGCAGTCGTGCAGCGATAAGTTTTTTTGGAGATTTGACTAGTACTACGGCTTTGACCAACCCATATCTACCTCCACTTCAATCAGAGTCTCTGTCGAAACAATTTCTTTTATCTTTTTGAAATCAATCACGATATTATTGATTTCATCGATTGTACCCTGTAAAACAACTGCAATGTCTGCCCTTCCTGTTACAACCATTATTTCTTTGATTATTTTTCTTGCTTTCTTCAGAGAAGCAATCACAGGATCAACTTTGCCAGGTTTTACAGTAATCAGACAGAGAGATCTCATTACACCTACAAAGAGCATAATCACGGATAAGTCTTTTCGATCAAGAAGGAAAACGGTAGAAATCTAATCGTCACTTGCTTCTTGGGAACGTGCTTCTTCCAAGTATGCTTTTCTTGCCTCTAACTCTGCTTCCTTGTCAAGACCTGTATCATCTTCGACAACGATTATTCCGTCATCTTCTTGGACGATATCCTCTTTGAGTTTGGTTTTCTCTTTTGGTTTGGCCTTTGGTGCTTCCTTTTTTATCACTTCTTTTTTAGAAGTTTCCTTTTTTGGAGCCACTTTCTTTGCAGGCTTTTTGGCTTCTTTTTTCTTGTCCTTTGTCATAAGACGATTATCCAACAAGTAGTATCGTCCTTTTAAACTTGTCTTATTATTCTACTAGTAAATAATTTCGCCTCAATTTCAATACAAAAAAGCGATCTTCGCATATGCCGTTAAAAACGACAGCCTACTTGAGATTCTTTATTTTTTCAATTATGGAATGATGATCAGATGTAGGTTCGGTAGATAAGATGAGTATCCCGTCTTTTTGGAATATTGTCAATAGTTTGACCTTGCCTTTTGATTCTACTATCCAATCGGTATTTCCAAGCTTGTCAGTGAACATTTTATCCATCATTGCCTTGACAGATACCTGATGGTGAGCCAATGCGGCAAGATCTTTATCAAGCAACGGTATTACACCGTCTTTTCTTGCAGTAGACACCAGTTCTTCATCTACAATCTTGCCTGCAAATCTAATCTTTGGATCAAGTGCTAGTATTTTTTTGCAATAATTTGATACACCATTAGATTCTGAGCTCATTTTGTGTCTAAAACATCTTTGAAAAATACCCTATTTAAGACATGTTTTGAATTTCTACTAAAATAATTAATTTTATTAATTGTCACATAGAATCTGAAACCAAATTGAGAAACCCGGGAAGATATCTAGTTTCAGTTCTTGTATCAATTTGCATAGTAGGTGCTTTTGGAATCCCGTTGGGAGATCCAAAATTTTTCGTACAAGCCATTGCACTAGAATCATCATTTATAGCGCTGGCAATAATTTCATTAAAAAATTTCAGGTATGCATACATTCCAAATTTCATTATTGCTAGCATGGTAATTGGGGGTAATACCATATCTCCAAAACATTTGGAAATCATGTCTACATTACACCCATTTTATAATGCAATTGTACTAATTGTGGGAGGCTATGTTTTGCAAGCATTACTACTCGTAACAAATGCAATTACATTGAAACAATACAGAAAAAATAAAGTGAAATAATTCAGAGATTTTCAGGCACAAAATATCAAAAATAATGTCTCAATTATATCAAAATTATCATAACTAGAAGGTGCCGCCGGCAAGACTTGAACATGCGACAGCTCGGTCTTCAGCCGAGTGCTCTCCCGGGCTGAGCTACGGCGGCACATTTCATTATCCAATTCCCGGGGAATTAAAGTGTGTCTCTCTTACTTTTTCCAAGCGACATCAGAAATTTTTTTTCTTTTGTTTATTGTACGTGCTAGAACAAAAAGAAGATCAGATAACCGATTCATGTAGATTAAACACAGATTATTAATTTTATCAACCTCAGACAGGTTTACCATATTTGTTTCAGCCCTTCTACATATTGCCCGTGCCAAGTGAATCTGCGAGGCAACCAAGTCTCCCCCTGGTAAAATAAAATATGTTATTGGAGACAGTTTTTCCTCCAAACGGTCTATCTCTTTTTCCAAATAAGTTATCATCTCAGATGTAACTCGATTTGATTTGCTTTTCATATTTGGGTTTGCAAGGTCTGCACCGACTACAAAAAGATCATTTTGTATCTTTGTTAGTAAATTGGTGATATCTTTTCCTAATTTTGACGATAAAATTATGCCAATAGCAGCATTTAGTTCATCAACCATTCCATAGGATGCAATTCGTGGACTGGATTTTTTTACACGTTTGTTACCGATAAGACCGGTAGTTCCATCATCACCAGTTTTGGTATAGATTTTCAAAGTTGCTTATTTGTAGTATTGTTACAATTTTAATCTTGTTTGAAGATGTACTAGAATCTTAGACATACTCAAAGATTAAAACAGGCGTGTAAGATAAAACCCACAAATGCTGTTTGACTTTTTTTATCTAGTATCAGAGCTAAAAAGAGTTCCACGTAAGGGATGGAAAAGTAAAGTTGGCATAGAACACCCTGAATCCGTGGCAGACCATTCATACGGAACTGCAATCATGGCAATGGTCTTCTCAGATTTGCGCAGTCTAGATACGGAAAAAATTCTCAAGATGGCTCTTTTGCATGATCTGGCAGAATCAGTTACAGGGGATTTCATGCCCGGGGAGATATCAAAGGAGAACAAAATGTCAGCAGAAAATGAAGCCATGAAAGAAATTCTTGCAAAACTACCAGAAAACATTGCAGAAAAATATCAAAACATATGGGATGAGTACACCATGGCAGACACAAAGGAATCCATCTTGCTACATGAAATCGACAAATTAGAGATGGCAATTCAAGCTGCAAAATATTCCTCAGAGGGATTTTCAAATGAAAAACTTGGCGTGTTTATTGATTCAGCAAAAAAAGAGATCAAGTCAAAAGAATTGTTAGACATACTTGATACACTATTGTATAAATAACAAGAATCAGTTTTTCAATCATGCAATATTTTGTTGCACTCAAGATGGGTGAGAAACGAGTCAAAGAGGCACGTGAATATCTCAATACATTATGCAATGATCAGGCAATGCCTGCTCTAGCTCTTCGAGACAACAAAACAAATGTGTGGGAGCCAGTAGGCCAAGAAAATCTATATGCAGTCCTGAGTGATGTCGGCGGATATGTTTTGACCGATACCACTGGATATATGGTAGTAATTTGTGACAAAAATGGAATCTCAAAAGCTCTTGTCAGGGGCCTTGATGCAGAACGCAAGAATGCAATAGTTGACAGATTAAAGTCAGACAACATTGCAGAGCACGCAGGTGACGTAGTCCTTCCAGTGTGATAATATCATAACAGTTACCAACCAAATAACATCAAGATTAAATTAGTACAACCCACTCATTTTAGGAAATGGCAAAAAAGTTTTCCCATGACATAGAGGTAAAAGGACACCTCATTGATTCCATGATACTTACCAAAATTTTTGATGTCATAATGGATCTAAAGGGAGAATTTCAAGTCCAAGAATTCAAGGTGGGAAAACACAAAAAAGATGAGAGCCATGCAAAACTTTCAATTCAAGGCCATTCGCAAGAACACCTCGACAAGATACTAGAGGCAGTATACCGCGAAGGCGCAACATCGAAGATCCAGCAAACAATTTCGTTAAAACAAGCACAAAAAGACATGGTAATGCCAGATGATTTTTACAGTACAACTAACAATCATACAGAAATTTTCCACATGGGAAAATGGATCAAAGTAGAAAATATGATGATGGACAAGTGCATCATAGTAAAGGGGAACCGTGCCGTTTGTACCCCAATCCGAGACATAAAAAAAGGAGACAAGATAATTGTCGGAGAAAAAGGCATACGAGTAACACCACCTGAGAGACCAAGAGAAGGAGTCAACCTGTTTCAATTCATGAGCAGTGGAAGTTCAAGTGAACGACCCACACAACACATTGCAAGAAAAGTTGCAGAAGATATCTACAAGATAAAAAAACAAGGAGGAAAGATTGTCCTGGTTGGAGGCCCTGCAATTGTACATACAGGTGCATCTGATTCGATTGCATCATTGATAAGATCTGGATTTATCAATGCAGTTCTTGCCGGAAATGCTCTAGCTGTTCACGATATAGAATATTCAACTCTTGGCACATCACTTGGAATGAATGTTCAAGACGGCACACTTGCAGTAAGAGGTCACAGAAACCACATGCAGGCAATAAATTCAGTCTTCAAAGCTGGATCAATCCACAAAATGGTGGAAAAGAAAGTTTTGACAAAAGGTATCATGTACGAGTGTGTGAAAAATAAAATTCCGTTTGTACTTGCAGGCTCGTTAAGAGATGATGGTCCACTACCTGATGTCATAACAGACATGACAGTTGCCCAGCGCAAATACAAAGAGATTGTCAAGGATGCAAAACTTGTCATCATGGTTTCAACAATGTTACATTCAATTGCCACAGGAAACATGTTACCAGCAGATGTCAAAGTAATTGTTGTAGACATTAGCCAGCCAACAGTGACAAAACTCATGGATAGGGGCACATGGCAGGCATTGGGCATAGTAACTGATGTAGGGGCCTTTTTGCCTCTAGTTACACAAGAAATTCAAAAACTGTCAAAAAAATAGACTAGTATATGAAAATCATGCCTATTATTCATATAGCATAATCACCATTACTCCATGTGCGACTAAAGGACAAGATTGCAATTGTTACAGGTGCTTCAAGTGACATTGGACTTGAGATATCCAAAAAATTTGTAGGAGAAGGAGCCAAAGTAATTCTGCTTGGAAGGCACATGGACAAACTAGAGCAAGTAAGAAAATCAATTACAGATTATGATTCAAAAACAGTTGCAATGGTATGCGACCTTACAAACGAAGCCCAAGTAATTCAAACAATAAATCAGGTAATAGACCACTATGGAAGAATAGACATTCTAGTGAACAATGCTGGAACAATTACAGATCCAATACATTTCCATGAGATGCAAGACAAGGACTGGAATTCTCTAGTTGACACAAACTTGTTTGGCACATTTAGAATAACAAAATCAGTTCTGATCAAGATGCTTGAAAACAAAAATGGTGGAAATATAATAAACATTGGTTCAATTTCAGCAGAACGAGCAATACCAAAGGTGCACCTTACAGTATATTGTACAACAAAAGCTGCAATCAACATGTTCACCAAGGGATTGGCAGTAGAATATGCAAGGAAAAACATTCGCTGCAACTGCATCAATCCTGGAATAGTTAATGCGGGAATGATAAAATCATATCTTGATTATCCAGAAGCAAGAAAAGTTCTAGAGGACAAACAACCGATAAACAAGATAGGTCAACCAGAAGATGTGGCAAATGCAGCCGTATATCTTGCATCAGATGAGGCAAAATGGATTTCGGGGGCCATCCTTAACGTAGACGGCGGAAAATCTGCGTCAGAGGGATAACCTCAACGTTTTAAAAAATTTCAAGATTAATTTTTAGAGTTATTCGATTCTCTTGTAAATTGCCTTAAAGTCTTCTGCAATTCTATATGCAATGTTTTCAAGATGTGTAACTTCAGTCATGTTAGATTTTCCAAGACCAATCTGTCTCATCATGGTATTGCACTTGTGCACCTGCATGTGATCAGCATCAATATCCTTACTTGACCATGCCTTGAAGCAATCGCTAAAATCAAGACAGAAATTCAATATTATAAATTCCCAGTCCTTGTTTGATGTAGGATAGCCTATGCCGTGTGCCAGTTCTCGAAATTCATTACTCTTGTCTGCGAATAGCATTTTTAGTGATTTTTCTGCTTTTTTGGAATCATAGTTATCAAGTGCGTTTGAACCCTGCATGAGTAATCTCCCACACAATATTCTATTTTAATATGACTCTTGTACCCGAGTTTGAAAAATGTAGAATTTCAGGATCAACAGGACATGTTTTACTGTCAACCAGTAAAAGATCTCAAGACTGGTCCCATGGTAGACTAGTATGAAAAAGAATGAAATCTTAAATATCAAATGATGAAGGTTAACGTGTTGACAATGAATTCAAAGATACACCTTGTAGCAATTGCATTTTTGACAGTTTCATTTTTAGCTGTATCAGCACAAACTCCAATCACAGTATCAACTGATAAAACATCTTATGCAGATGGCAATACAATTTCCATATCTGGCACAGTGGCAGACCAACTTAACGTCCCAATATCAATAGTAATCAGAGACAGTTCACACAATATGGTGTACATTGCACAGACAAATCCTGGTTCAGACGGGACATATTCAACCCAAGCAATTGCAGGAGGAAGCACGTGGAAAACAGCTGGAACATATGAGATTGATGTGACATATGGAGGGGCAGACAAGACAGCCAAGACCACATTTGAATACACACAAGGTGTCTCCTCACAGCCTTCAAACACTGAAAATCAAACCAATACTACAGCACCTGCAATTCCAGAATTTGGCCCATTGTCTGTTGCAGTATTTGCAATATCATTTGCAGTCATAATCATGTACGCAAAGATGAGACCAACTTTCAAAATATAGATACCTGATAAAACAAATACAATAGAAAAAACAATAGTTTTGTTATTGCTTATGACTACCTAACTTGCAGAATATGCACATGTCATAATATGCACTAGAAATATTTCTTGTACATCCACATTTACAAGCACAGTCTCTTTTCTTCAATTCAGATTTTCACTACTAACCATAACTAGATGTCATTTCTAAGAGTATCTCTCCCGTATTTTTTATCCAGATACCACCATGCAAGTAAGATGGCAATACCAGAATACATGAAAAATAATGACATGTGAATTTAGCAAAATTTGTTTCTAGATTGCTTTTTCATTTTCTGCACCAGTAGCAATATCTACTGCACGCGAAAGTTTGTACATGAATATTTTACCAACTTTAGTGTGATTACGTACAATGTTTACCACTTCATTCTCATCTTTTTCATCCACAATTACAGTCAAGATGTACTTGTCTGAAAATTCAGGAATAAATGTCTCTGTGCCTTTGGCTGCATGAAGTGCAGGTCCTGCGTGTTTACCCCTTCCCCGTACTTTCATAATTGTGATTCCACCAACATCAATTTTCTTTAATGCTTCACTTATGGCACGAATATCATTTTGCGGAACAATCGCATCAATACGGATCATGTAAACCATGACAGAAAGAGTTCTAAATAATATTTTCTAAAGACATTCTTAGATGGCTTGTTCATCTTTTTTAGGAGTTTGAATGTCATATGCTTCAGAAATTGGTATGACAAATATTTTTCCAAATTTGGAAGAACTTCGAATGGCTGCAATTACCTCATTTTTCTTTTCGTCGGCAACTACTATTTCCACGATGAATCTATCCCCAAATTCAGGTGTAAAGACCTCGGTTCCCTTGGAAGCATGAATTTCACGGGCAATTGTTTTACCTCTGCCCCATCCTTTGTATGCAGTGATTCCACCTACTGATAATTTTTTTAGTGCGTCACTAATTGATTTTATTTCATTTTCTGGGAGTATTACTTCAATCTTTAGCAAGATGTAGGAAAATAAAAATACACATTAAAAAATCTTATGGAATAATTTGAGATCCACCAGAATCCAGTAAAAACAAATTTTTTTATACTTCATCTTTTCATTGAAAGAAATCTTGCCAATTGACACAGGAGACACAGCATGGATGCTCATAGCTTCCAGTCTGGTACTGTTAATGATTCCAGCTTTAGGATTATTTGAAGCTGGATTACTACGACGAAAAAATACGGTTTCGATTTTTATGCAGATTTTCTTTGGATTAGCAATTCTCAGTGTCATGTGGTTTACATTTGGATTTAGTTTATCATTTGGACCTGACACTGGAATGGGCCTTACCGGAAACATGGATTGGACATTTTTGAAAAATGTACCATATGATTCTGGTTTACATTATGCACCTACAATCCCTGGAGTTTTATTTGCAAAATTCCAGATGATGTTTGCAGTTATCACACCCCTATTGTTGACAGGCGCAATAGCAGAGAGGATGAAGTTTAGCGCATATGTTATTTTCATCGTAGCATGGAGTGGGTTGATCTATTATCCACTAGTTCATTGGATATGGGGCGGCGGCTGGCTTGGTCAAATGGGAGTAGTAGATTTTGCAGGAGGAATTGTCATACATACCAGTGCGGGCATGGGAGCACTAGCAGCTGCTCTAGTCCTTGGAAGAAGACTCAACTATGGTCCATCCATCATGATTCCACACAGTATCCCAATTGCAGTTTTAGGTTCTTCATTATTATGGCTAGGATGGTTTGGATTTAATGCAGGTAGTGCACTAGCATCTGGAAGCTTGGCAGGAAATACAATCATCAACACCCACATTGCATCATCAATATCTGCATTAATTTGGGTAGGATTATCATGGATGCGCACGGGCAAGCCAAGTGTAATTGCTGCAATCAACGGTGCGATTGCAGGACTTGCAGGCATTACACCAGCTTCAGGATACATTAGTGTCGAACATGCGTTTGTCCTAGGAATGGCAATTGGAATAGGATCATATCTTGCAGTCTTGTTCTTCAAAGAGCACCTAAAGATAGATGATGCACTAGATGTTAGCTCAGTCCACGGTGTTGCTGGAATAATTGGGTCACTAGGAATTGGAATATTTGCAAGTACATTGGTAAACCCAAGCGGTCCAAATGGACTCTTGTTTGGCCACCCACAACAATTACTCATTCAGGCAATGGGTGTAGGAGTTGCAGGAGTAATGGGATTCTTTGGAACATTTGCAATCATGAAGGTTATAGACAAACTAATTGGCGTCAGAGTGTCAGCCAAAGTCGAAGAGGCAGGTCTTGACATAGAAGAACATGCAGAGCGAGCATACTCTGATGAAGATGAGTTTGGCAAGATGTAAAACAATCAATATTGTAAAAACATCACCGTTTTAAATATCGTAAAAATTTGTTTCTAAGAAGAGAGCTTTTTTCTCAAAATATCAAGAGTTGTTGCAGGGTCTGCCTTGCCTTTTGTTTTTCTCATGACTTTGCCAACTAGATAGTTAATTGTATCAGGATTCTGTTTTGCTTCTGCTACTGCTTTTTCTTCTTCTTTGAATACTTCATCAATTATTTTTTCAATAGAACCTGCATCACTTACATGCCCCAAGTCAAGGCTTGATATCACATCAACTAGTGCCTTTCCAGTTTTTACCATCTCTTGTAGTGCCAGTTTTCCCGAATTTCTTGTGAGTTTGTTTGCAAGTATGGAATCTGCAAGATCAGAGATATGTTTTGGTGTAATTTTTAATTCAAGTTTCTTTTCTCTTGTGTCAGCAAAACCCATCAAGTCAGTTGTAATAATATTTGATACTTCCTTGGCATTTTTCTCATTGTGTGACTTGTCAAACAGATCAGAGTAGAACTTGTCAGAAGACAAAACAGTAGCAACCTGAGCAGGCATGCCATATTTTGTGATATATCGTTCTTTTCTTGCAACTATACTTTCAGGCATTTGTGTTTTTATCTGTTCAATTGATTGGTTTCCAATCAAGACAATTGGAATATCTGCTTCTGGCAGGTATCGATAGTCTTGTTCTTCTTCTTTTGACCTGGATGATACGGTTATTCTTCTTGCCTCATCCCAATGTCTTGTTTCTGCAAGTACCGTGATTCCTCTTTCTACTAGGCTTTGCTGTCTTGTAATTTCAAAATGAAGTGCTTTTTCGACATCACTAAAAGATCCTACGTTTTTTATCTCAACTCGATTTCCGTCTCCTTCTGAAATGTTTCCGTCCACTCTCATTGCACCCTCAAGATATGGGTCAGACACCCCAATGTTTTCAACCAAATCTGCAAGCACATTCAAGAATACGCGAACTTGTTTTGGAGTCTCAAAGTCTGGCTCTGTTACAATCTCAACAAGAGGTGTACCTGCTCGATTATAATCAACCAAGGTAATCATTGTCTTCTCAGAAGTACCCTCATAGACTAGCCTTCCAGGATCTTCTTCTAGCTGAATACGTCTGATTCGAATTTCCTTTCCTTCAATCTCCATTTTCCCATCAGAGCCAATGCTTGTGGGACCATACGCGTTATACTGTGTAATTTGAAAGTTTTTTGGCAAGTCAGGATAGAAATAATTTTTCCTAAAAAAGCCAATTTTTTCTGGGATTTTACAGCCAAGTGCAAGAGATATCATTGCAGCTTTTTCTACTGCTTTTTTGTTTAACATTGGAAGTGATCCTGGAAGACCAGCACAGACTGGACATATGTTGGAATTTGGTTCAAGGTTTCGATATTCTGCCTTGCATGAGCAAAATAACTTGCTTGCAAGTTTTGTAAGTTGACAGTGAATCTCTAGACCTATTCTTGTCATTGTGACATCTCCGGGAGCGTGGTTGTTTCTTGCAATGCATGAGCTGCCTGGAGCAATTCTTTTTCTTTAAATGAATTTGCAAACAGTTGAATTCCAATTGGTAGTCCTGAACTTGACATTGAAAATGGAACAGAGATTGCAGGTATTCCAGATAGGTTTGCAGTCACAGTATTGATATCTGTAAGATAGAGTTTTAGAGGATCGTCAATTTTTTCACCAATCTTAAATGGCAAAATTGGCATTGTTGGAGATATTAGATAATCTACTTTCTTAAACGCCTCGTCAAGCTGTGCCTTTATCATTGTCCTGACTTTTTGGGCCTTGAGATAATACTTGCCATAATATCCTGCAGACAAGACAAACGCCCCAAGCAACATTCTTCTTGTCACTTCTGGCCCAAAATGGCTTCGTGCCTTTGAGACAAATGCCTTGAACTCGTATCCTTCAGTGCTAAAATCAAATCCATATCTTAGGTTGTCATATCTTGAGAGATTGCTACTTGCCTCAGCAGAGGCAATAGTATAGTATGCTGCAACCGAATGTTCTACTGCGTCAAGAGATATTGGAATGCATTCAGCCCCAAGATCCTGTAGTTTTGATACGGCACTAGTTGTAGCAGATGCCACGTCCTTGTCTATTCCATCACCAATCATTTGTGATATGATGCCAATCTTTTTCCCAGATATTCCAGATTTTAGATCCTTGGTATAATCAACATGTGCGTTGTTTGCAGTAGTGTTATCGTGTGTGTCATGACCAGATATGATATTTAGTAAAAATGCAACATCTTCTACAGTCTTTGCTACTGGACCTACCTGTTCTATGCTGTTTGCATAAGAAACAAGGCCATACCTGCTTATCAGACCATAAGTTGGTTTGAGTCCAACCACAGAACAAAAACTTGCAGGGCTTCGAACAGAACCTCCAGTATCAGAGCCCAAAGATGCAAGACATTCAAGTGCTGCCACTGATGCACCGCTTCCACCGGACGATCCGCCTGGCACATATTCTGCATTCCATGGGTTTTTTGTTGCACCAAAATAACTAAATTCGGTTGTAGAACCCATTGCAAATTCATCAAGGTTTACTTTGCCAACTATTATGGCGTCTTCTGATTTTAACCTGGCAGTAACGGTTGCATCATAGGGCGCAACAAAATTCTCAAGCATTTTGGAAGCGCATGTTGTCTTTAGTCCTGCAGTACAAATGTTATCTTTGATTGATATTGGCATGCCAAAACAGATGCCAGTTTTTTCTTTTGATTTTATTTTTTTGTCAATTGCCTTTGCTTTTTCAAGAGCATTTTGCGAGTCAACTGTGATAAACGCATGTATTTTTTCATCTGTTTTTTTTATCCTCTCCAATGTCTGTGCGACAAACTCTTCTACAGATATGGCTCCTTCTTTTGCCTGTGAGACAAATTCAGTAGCCGAGATTCCAAGATTCATTTAAACCATTTTTGGAGCGCGGATGAAGTTATTTTGATCTTTTTTGAGATGTTCAATCAACGAGTCCTCATATGGTTCATGAGTATCGTCCCTGAGATTTTCAGCTGCAATTTCGGTTCTTAGGATATCATCAGAGTGAAAGTCTACCTTGTCAAGTCTATCAAAATAATTTAGAATTTGTTCTACCTGCTTGATGTATTTTTCTGGTTCCTTGAGTTCAACTTTGACCAAATCTCCAAGGTGTTCAATCTCTTTTTTTTCTACCATGTTACTTCATCTACGGCGTAAGCCTATCAACATCACGTGGATAAAATGTAGCATCCCTAACGTTTTCAGTACCTGTAAGGGCCATCATTAGTCTTTCAAGACCTATACCGCATCCTGCGTGTGGAGGAACTCCATAATCAAACACACGCAAGTGATAATCAAACGCGTCAAGTTTAAAGCCCTTATTTTTCATCCTCTCTTCTAATTCCATCCTTTTTTCAATTCTCGTACTACCGGAAGACAGTTCAAGATCTCCGAACATCAAGTCAAAGGATTCTGATATTTTTTGATCATCACCTTTTGCCTTGACATAGAATGGCTTTGGTGCAAGTGGCCAGTCCTTGATGAAATAAAATCCACTTAGGTTTATTTTCTTTAATTGTGATGGATACAAGTCATCTCCCCATTTTGTTGTGGCCCCAGCTTTTTGCATACGGTCTACCAACTCAGTATACGTATACTGTGGGATTTTTTCAGGAATTTCCGGAATTATATAATCAGTAGTTTTTGTCGACTCGCAGTAATCTTTTACTGTTTTAATGGATTTTTTTATTATATTTTCTACATGAGACATGACATCGTTGTAATCAGAGAAAGCCTCCTCAAGGTCTATTGAAATTGCTTCTGAGAGGTGTCTGTTAGTCCTTGATGCCTCGGCCCTAAATATTGGAGCGATTTCAAAAATTTTCTCAAAGCTTAGGGTTAGCTGTTCCTTGTAAAGCTGAGGACTCTGTGCAAGAAATGCTTCCTTGTTATAGTAAAATATTGGAAACAGTGCAGCACCTCCCTCTGTTGCAGTGGCAATCATCTTGGGGGTATTTACTTCAAGAAATTCTTTTTCATATAGATAATCACGAATTGATTTTAGAACTAGGCTTCTCATCTTGAATATATGTTGCAAGATATTTCTACGAAGATCAATTGCCCGCAATTCTAATCTTGTATCAATATTTGGAACAGTTTTTGTCTGCCATTGGAATGGGGCAATTTTTTCAACAATTGAAAATACACGCAATTCACTTGGAGATATCTCAACTCCCCTTGGCGCCTTTGCAGATGGTTTTACAACACCCTTGACTGCAATGGTTGATTGCTCCTTTAGTTTTACCAAACTCTCTTTGATCTCATCTGGACACACTCCAGCTTTTGCAGTAATCTGCATCTGTCCTTCTTTATCATTTAACAAAACAAACACTAAATTTCCATGATCCCTTACACTTGAAATCCATCCCATTACAACAACTTCTTTTCCATCCATCGATGGATCAAGTTGGTTAGAATAGATGGTTCTTCGCCAGTCTCCAAGCTCTGTACCTATCATGTTTTCATCAAATGTCTTTTTGTTAGTGTTAATTTATGTTACTACTAGCTCACCCAGATGGTATAACCGATCCCATGGTACTTTTTGAGAATGTTTACGTAGTATTGCAATATGGCATATACTGTGACAAACAAATTCCAACTTGGATTTTCTACATTAAGTGAGGAACTTGATCTTGAAAGCCTACAAGTCAAAGGAACTATTCCCAAGTGGCTTTCAGGCACATTAATCAGAAATGGACCAGCCAAGTTTGAAGTTGGAAAAGAAAAGTTTCAGCACTGGTTTGATGGGTTGGCCATGCTGCACAAGTTCTCATTCAAAGAAGGCAAAGTTTCCTATGCAAACAAGTTTCTAGAAAGCAAGGCATACCAATCTGCAAGGGATACAGACAAGATAAGTTACAGGGAATTTGCCACTGACCCGTGTCGTTCAATATTCAAACGCGTATCTTCCATGTTCTCCACTAAATTTACAGATAATGCCAATGTGAACGTCACAAAAATTGCAGAGCGTTTTGTAGCAATGACTGAAACTCCACTTCCGGTAGAGTTTGACATCAACACCCTCAAGACTGTAGGAGTTTTTGCCTATGATGATAAAATAGAGTCAGGACTTACCACCGCACACCCACATTATGATTTTGTGAAAAATGAACTAGTCAATTATGCCACAAAAATCTCTCGCTCTAGCAATTACAATGTTTACAAGATTGCAGACAAGACAAATCATAGGAATTTGATAGGCTCCATACCTGTCGAAGAACCAGCATACATGCATAGTTTTGCCATGACAGAAAACTATGTCGTACTTGTCGAGTATCCATTTGTTGTAAAACCGCTTGATCTTTTGCTGAGCGGTAAACCCTTTATAGAAAACTTTTCATGGAAACCTGAAAACGGAACACGATTCATAATAGTAAATAGACAAAACGGAAATCTTGTTGGCACATACAAGAGTGATGCTTTCTTTGCTTTCCATCATGTCAATGCATTTGAAAAACAAGAAGAAATCTTTGTTGACATCATAGCCTATCAAGATTCATCCATTGTCAATGCATTATACCTGGACATACTAAGAGGACAGAAAACCGATACCATCCCGACTAGTCACATCAGACGATATCGCATACCACTTTCAGGAGGACAAGTAGAATATGAGATGCTCTCAAGTGAAGCAGTAGAATTACCACGCATAAACTACAAACAATACAACACAAAGGATTATCGTTTTGTTTATGGAATATCAACATACAGTGCAAGTGATTTTGCAAATCAGCTAGTCAAAATAGATATTTTGCGAAAGTCTTCAAAGATATGGTCTGAAAAAGATTGCTATCCTGGCGAGCCAGTCTTTGTTGGTGCACCTGATGCAACCAAAGAAGATGAAGGTCTGATTCTTTCTGCAGTACTTGATGCAACAAATGCCAAGTCATTTTTGCTCATACTAGATGCTACGACTTTTGAAGAAGTAGCAAGAGCAGAAGTACCGCACCACATTCCATTTGGATTTCACGGTAATTATTTTGAATAAATTAGCACATTTTAGATTTTCAAAATAAGATCAGAGGTTACTACACTCATGAATAATGATAAATATTTGATAATGAAAATACAATCATGGGATTTTTAGACAAAGTTAAGGACATGGCCCAGAAAGGTGCAGAAAAAGGTGTTGACCTTGGAAAAAAAGGCATTGAAAAAGGTACAGAGTTAGGAGTCAAGGGATATCAAGGTGCCAAGGAATCTGCAAAAAAGGGGTACGACAAAGCAAAGAAAGAATAATTTTTCATTTGAAAAATACACTAGGCTTGCCACTACAAAGTGAGCGTAAATATTCTAAAAACTGCAGAAGAGTCATATTTTCATGAAAGTATAACTAGAGAATATCCAAAGATGATTGACCTTTATCGAGTTTTGCCAGAGGAGATGGATGATCTTGTAGTCAAGATTGGTCAGCCACGATATAGAGCAGAGCAGCTTCTCCGTGCACTATATCATGAATCGCCAAAGCAAATGTCAGATTTACACCAGATTCCATCAGCTATGCGAGATGCACTTGTTGCTGCAGGATATACAATAGGTTCTGAAGATGAAGTCCACCGAGTGGTCAGTGAAGACGGTCGTACCACAAAATTACTTCTCAAATTTGATGATCAAACCCTTATCGAAACAGTCCTCATGCAGTATAATCCATCCCAGGATAAAACACATCCGCGGTCAACAGTTTGTGTTTCCACCCAAGTTGGTTGTCCAATGGGTTGTGTATTTTGTGCCACCGGTCAGATGGGTTTTGAAAAAAATCTAAAAGCTGAAGAAATTATTTCCCAAGTACTACACTTTGCACGACTTTTGCGCCAGAGAGGAGAGCATGTTACAAACTTGGTGTTCATGGGCATGGGAGAACCTCTTGCAAATTATGATGAAATGGTAAGAGCTGTAAGATTGTTAACACATCCTCGTGCATTTGGACTTGGGCAGCGAAGTATTACAATTTCAACAGTTGGAGTAATTGCAGGAATAGACCGTCTTGCAGACGAAGATCTTCAAGTCAAGCTTGCAATCTCACTTCATGCACCAAATGATGAATTACGTAAACGACTTGTACCAACAGCAGGGCCACACTCAGTAGAAGATCTGATTATTGCAGCAAAACGTTATTTCAAAAAAACTGGAAGACGTGTCACTTTTGAATATGCATTAATTGACGGCATCAATGATTCCACAAAAGTTGCATCTGAACTAGCACATATTCTAAAGGGTAACGGCGCACATGTGAATTTGATTCCAATGAATCCTACTGCCGGAGGATTTAATCGTCCAGCCCGAAAAAAAGTACTGGCATTCCAACAAATTCTTCGTAATGGAGATGTAAATTGTACAGTGCGTGTTGAAAAGGGAGTAGAGATTTCAGCAGCATGTGGCCAGTTACGAACTGACATGGTAGAAAAGATCCACAGTAAACCATAATTTTATCCAGCCAGAGATCAGGTAGAAAACATTTGGAGAAATATACTGGAAACCTCTAAATTAAAATAGGCTCAAGCCATACACATGACTCTTTCAAGTCGTGAAAAGACAATAATAATTACGTCTCATCTAGTCTCACTTTATTCAGAAATGATTGAGGAAGGAAAAATACCTCAAAATCAATCAGTCATAGATTTTCTGATGAAGAACATTCCTCAAGAATACAAGTCAGATCTTTCCATAGACTTGATCGATGACGTGTTTACTTTTATTGCAAGTAGACCCATGGAACTTTCATAAACCCCTGAAAAGAGATTACATGATATGACCTCAATTGCTACCCTTGGTTCACACTGTGCCCTTCAGGTACTCAAAGGGGCAAAAGATGAAGGTTTCAAGACCATACTAGTATGTGAGAAAAAACGCGAAAAACTTTATCGGCGATTTAAATTCATAGACGAGTTTGTACTGGTTGATTCATTCAAGGAAATAATGGACCAAAGATGTGCAAATATCCTCAAAGAAAATAATGCTGTCATAATACCACATGGTACACTCATAGCTCAGATGAGTTCAGAAGAAATTGAATCCATCAAGACACCAATTTTTGGGAACAAATGGATTCTCAGATGGGAGTCAGATAGAAACATGAAAGAAAAACTCATGGTTGAATCAAAATTAAAGATCCCAAGATCTATACGAGGTCCAAGTGATATCCAGGGATTAACAATTGCAAAAAGACACGGAGCTGCAGGAGGTAAGGGATACTTTCTTGCAACTAATGAAGAAGATTATATCAAAAAAAGAGACAAACTTGTAAGAGAAGGAATAATCAAGGGCGACCAAGACTTGTACTTGCAAGAATATGCTCTGGGGGTTTCTGCATATTTACAATATTTCTACTCGGAGCTAAGCGGAGAGTTGGAATTTTTTGGTGTTGATAGAAGATACGAGTCAGACATTGACGGCCTTGGAAGAATTCCGGCACAGGAGCAAATCGATGTGGATTTAATTCCATCATTTAATGTCGTAGGTAACAGTCCATTGGTTTTGCGTGAATCTTTACTTGAAGACGTATATGCCATGGGAGAAAGATTTGTAGAGGCCGCAAAAAGGCTTGTTGCCCCCGGCATGACAGGGCCTTTCTGTCTTGAAGGCGTATATGATGAAAATGCCAAATTTACTACGTTTGAGTTCTCTGCAAGAATAGTGGCAGGTACAAACCTCTACGTAGACGGTTCACCATACTCGTCACTTATCTATGATGAACCCATGAGTATGGGACGAAGAATTGCCCGTGAGATAAAAAATGCAGACAGTAAGAATAGTCTATCAAAGATAGTTACGTAATGTTTTATTTTTGAATAAAATTCTAGAAGAATTTATGCGCCGCCAAGTGTTACAATGAGATCAGTGATAAATCCCGCACACAGACCTACAAAAATTCCGACCATCAAGATATCATTCGTAGTTTGTCGTCTCCCAGTGTTGTACATGAGCATTGATACATAGATCAGTGCTCCTCCAGCCATGGATAGAAACAAAATGTACGCAACATCCGATACCCATAAGCTGCCAAGCATTGTACCAACAAATGTAGGGCCACCTCCAATCAATCCAACTTTAGCCAAGAATTTTGCATTTGGTTTTTTCAATATTCCAGTAAGAGGACCAGCAATGCCAAACCCTTCAGTTGTATTGTGTGCCCCAAATCCAATTATCAATATAATTGCAAGACCTATTTCTCCTGCAACATAAGACTGACCAATTGCAAGACCTTCACTAAAGTTGTGTGCTCCAATTCCTATTGCAATCATCATGGCAAGCTTGTATGCATTTGCTTCATGGAATAATTTGTGGAGATGATCATCGCCTTCCTTTAGATTGTCAAGTGAGAGTATCTGTGGGAAACTTTTTGTCATGAGTTTTGTTTCATAGAGTACCAATCCAAGCAAGCCAATGGCAATTCCACCAAACAAGGCAACAAGATCAATTACTGCATTTTCAATCGAACCCTTTCCAGCAGCTGCATCTGTTGCTGCAGTTGAGGCAGTCTCCCAACCATGACTGAATACATCAATTATTAGAAATACCAAGATTCCAAGTGCAAATGCGTTGAGAAATCCCTTCTTCTTTGGACTAAGGTTTTGTAATACTGCAACAGGAAGACCGAGAAATATAGTAAAACCAGCTATTGCACCAAGCAACAAAAGCTGCCAATAGTCAATCATTGATCAAATTAGGACTAGCTAACTTATTTAAACGACGGACTGGTTCCAAAATTTTAGAATGGCTCGTCTCGTTTAAATAGTTAGGCTTGCCTAATTCAAAAAATATTGAAAAAAAAAGTTCCACTGTCGCAACTCAAAAAATATGATGTAAATCAAAAAATTCTGGAAGCATTGGCCGATGCACAATCAAGATCAATATTATTTTCAATCATCAAAGAAGGAATGACTGCATTAGAATTATCAGAAAAATACAGGATTCCACTAAGTTCAGTTTACAAAAAGATTTCAGACCTGGAAGAGCTGACCTTGGTAAAAGTTGACAAGTGGGTTTTGTCAGACAGTGGAAAAAAATTCAAGGTGTACAAGAGCAGGATAAGCAGGGCTGAAATAAGCATAAAAAAACCAGAGCCCATAATCACATTGAGTCCAAACTAGAATCCCGGTTCAAATAGTTAATATTCAAAGAAAAACCATTGAAAAAAAGTGAAAAGATACTATTTTGCAATTATTCCAATAGTAATTACCATAGTTGCAGTATACTACATGGCAACACCTCATGAAAACAAGTCTAATGATCTAACGCCACAGATGATTATGCAAAATGGTTCTCCGATACTTGGAGATCCAAACGCAAAGGTAACCATTGTAGAATTTGGAGATTATCAGTGTACATACTGTCACCTATTTCATGAAAATACAAAAGATGCATTATTACAACAATATGTTGACACTGGCAAGGCCAACTTTGTATTTCGAGACTTTCCACTAAATGGACCTGACTCAGT
The DNA here is from genome assembly GCA_900065925.1 of Nitrosotalea devaniterrae. Taxonomy (GTDB): domain Archaea; phylum Thermoproteota; class Nitrososphaeria; order Nitrososphaerales; family Nitrosopumilaceae; genus Nitrosotalea; species Nitrosotalea devaniterrae. Next base: position 989,859 of record LN890280.1, read on the forward strand.
CTTGGCTGCAGAGGCAGCATACTGTGCAGGCGACCAAGACAAGTATTGGCAATACCATGATGAGCTGTACAAGAACTGGGCTGGAGAAAAAACAGGATGGGTAACTCAAAAGTCACTAGACAAGTTTGCTACAACCGTTGGCCTTGATTTGGACAAGTTTGATAAATGCATGTACAGTAACAAATATGAGCAAAAAGTGCTAGACAATCAAAAATTTGGTGAAAATATAGGTATAGATGGAACGCCATCGTTTATCATATTCAGTGGTAAAGATATTACAAAAGTAGTTGGCGCACAGCCAATATCTGTATTCCAACAAGTCATAAACAAATTTTCTAATAGTTAGGTAATAGCCCATGGTCAAGCCCAAGATAGAAAAACAAGATTCTGTAAAATTATACAAGCTACGAAAGATGCTAGAGGAATTGGGGGACCATTCTGGACGTGGAACAGAATTAATTTCACTCTATGTCCCCCCGAAAAAAGCATTACACGAAGTCATAAACAATCTTCGTGAAGAACAAGGGACTGCAGATAACATCAAGTCAGATCTTACAAGAACACACGTAGTAGATGCATTATCAAGAGTAATTCAGAGGTTGAAATTATACAAGTCATCGCCTGATAAGGGGCTGGTCATGTTCTGTGGTGCACTTCCACCAGCTGGTGGAGGACCAATTGGAAGTGAGGTGGTAAAATTGTTTGAGATTGAACCTCCAAAGGAACTGCAGACGTTTCTTTACCGGTGTGATGATCATTTCCATGTAGATATTCTCAAAGACATGCTAAAAGACGACAACATGATTGGTTTTTTGGCACTCGATGCAAAAGATGCAGGATGGGGATTATTACGTGGTGACAAGCTAGATGTATTATCAGAGACATCGTCTGGTGTTGCAGGAAAACACAGACAGGGAGGACAATCAGCCCGAAGATTTGAAAGACTGCGAGAGATGGAGCTCAATGAATACTATAACAGAGTTGCACATACCACAAGAGAATATTTTATCGACATCTATCCTGTGAAAGGTCTGATAGTTTCAGGTCCAGGACCGACAAAGGAGAATTTCCTAAGAGAAAGTTATCTAGAATATAGACTTCAAAATAATATACTTGCAACACTTGATTGCTCATATGCAGGCTCAGAAGGAGTACGTGAAGCATTTGCCAAGGCACAGGATGTTCTCACAGATTATCGAATGGTAGAAGAAAAGAAACTGGTGGACAAGCTATTCAACGACATAAATTTTTCAAGAGGGCTTGCGACATACGGTCTCAATGAAATCATTGATTTACTCAAGAGAAATGTCGTATCAATAATACTGATTACAGATGATACCAACTTGAGAAAACTTGACATCACATGCAGAAGATGCCAGCATGTACAAAGCGAGATAATAGACCGTGTCAAAGTAATTTCAAGAACACAGGAGCTTCTCAGTCAGCCATGCCCAAGCTGTAAAAGCATGGACATGGAATCAAATGATAAAGACATTGTCGATTATTTGGATTTGGTTGCAGGTCAGACAGGTGCAAAAGTCGAAGTCATCACAGGTTCAACAGAATATGGGGCAATGCTTTCAAGCATAGGCAAAGTTGGAGCATTTTTGAGATACAACCCCAATCAATAATGCCAAAACATATCTCTAAATAATTTAAAATCATATTCAGGTTTATGGAACATGTAACACCAGAAGAGTTTGATTCAAAGGTACTAGGAACTGGCAAAAAGACAGTGGTTTTGTTTTATGCAACATGGTGCCCCTATTGTTCTAATTTCAAACCAACATTTGAGTCTGCAAAAATTCAAACTGCAAACAAGATTGCATCAATCATAGACGAAGATGAGAACCCACTTTGGGATAGATTCAACATTCAATCAGTGCCAACAATGATTGTATTTCAAGACGGGAAAATAGTTTCAAGAAGAGATGCCAAAAAGCACGTCGGTCTGATAAAATCAGACATGGATTCAATTGTAACAGAGTTAGCTTGATTTTATATTATCTCTAATCTTTTTTGCCAACTCTTTTAGGTCACCATCAGTTGCAATCATCCTTCGAGCCCAGGGATTGCCTACCTTTTGATATCTAGGAATGATATGTACATGCACATGTGGAATTATCTGGTTTGCGGATCTTCCATTATTTTGGCCAAGGTTAAACCCATCAGCCCCAGTTGCTGCAATGATACCCCGCGCTACATCAGGTACTTTGGAAAATAATGCACCAACTTCTTCATTTGTCATATCAATGATCTTTTCATGGTGAATTTTTGGAATTACTAACGAGTGACCCTTCTGTATAGGATACTTGTCCATTATAACAATATGAGAATCATCTTCGAAAATAACATGTGCGTCATGCTTTTTGTTTATGATATTACAAAAAAGACAGTCCATATCTTTTGCAGTGATGTATTTTATTTATACTCACCTTCAATTGTATGTAAAATACATCCATTTATTTCAGATACTGTTATTTAGGGTAAAATTTTGACTTGTATCGTCAAATGGGAAAAAAAGATAGAGAAGAGCGAGTGCAAGAACGAGAGACTTTTTACCAAAAACGACAAAGAACCCAATTTAAGAATAAAGCAATAGCCATAGGCATTCTTGCCGGAATTGTAGCAGTACTTGGAATCTCAAGTTATAATTTTTACATATTATCATCACAGGTTACACCAAAAGGAGAACCACCTGGTTCAGGCCCTCTTGACGGAATTCACATCCATGCAGGATTACTGACAATGATTTACGGTCAACAGTTTGATTATTCGTCTACAGCATATCAGATAAAGAGCCCATACATTGGATTCCAGAAAGGAAATGGTGAGACAGTACATGCACTGGCAACAAATGTCACCATGGGATTTCTCTTCAATTCATTGCGTATTGGATTAGATGACAAGTGTTTCACATTCCCAGACAGCCGAGCATTTTGTACAAATGCAAACTATACACTAAAGTTCTATGTCAACCACCACCAGGTGCCAGACTTGAAGAACTATGTGTTCAAGGATCAAGACAGAATGCTCATATCATATGGCAATGAAAACGAGACTCAAATCAATGAGCAGCTAGCCAGACTAGACGGATTCAAGTTAATCACTTAGAGTTCTGAGAGTTCGTCTCTTAATGCCTTGAATTCATCAATTGTGATTTCTCCCTTTGCCAATCTATTTTTGAGAATCATCATTGCATAGTCATCATTTTTTGGTTCAGGGGTAGTCTCTACAGGTATCACATCTTCTTTCTTTTGTGTCACAAGATTACCGAATAGTTTTCTTTTCTTTTTCAAATAAAGTATAGTGACAACAATTGCAACTCCTACAAGAGAGATTACAGGATAAATTATGTTTGCAATACTGCCAGGTATTGGATTTGTTCCAGACATATTATCAGACTTTTGTGCTCCCAAATTTCCAGCCACATCATCAAGCACCATGTTTTCATTTAGTTTGATAGTCTGTTGTGTACCAGAAGATGTACTTGTGGACGGAGGAGTTGTACTTGTTGGAGGAGGATTTTGTCCATTAAGTAATTGCTGCAATCTTTGTGCATCCGCTAATCTTTGTTTTAACAATTCATCCAAAGAAGGAGACGATGGTTGATCCGTTGTAGAGCCAGGAGTTTGTGTAGTTGTAGCAGGTGGAGATAAAGTGACTGAAGTTGCAACATTAGAAGGATTACTGGTACCAGCTTGGTTTACAGAAGACACCCTATAGGAATATAGCTTGTTTGAAGTAAGTCCAGTATCCTGATATGATGTGGTCTGAGTATTTTGAACTGGATTAAAACCGCTTCCATCGTCTCTCTCAATTTTATATCCATAAAGTGGTGCACCGCCAGTATTTGTTGGAGCAGTCCAGCTAAGATCAATTTCAGTTGATGAAATAGTAGCAGTAGTCAGAGAGGTTGGCGGAAATGGTGCCACTGGCGAACCATCAGGAGAATAAATAAAGTTCACAGTCTTGCCATTTTCCTTTGTTGCAATAAATGCAGTTGCGTTATACACACCTTTGATTGAGAATTTTTGTTGGTTGTCAGAAGTAGAAGTATCAACCACTATCTGAAATTGGTGATTGCTGTCTGCGGCACCAGATGAAAGTAAAATAAACTTGTTAGTAGGATCAAATAGCAATATTGTAACATTGGGTGGATCAGTATCTAAGATGGTACCTGAAAAATAGATCTTGCTTCCTCCCTTGTAAAATGACGTATTAGTTTTAAGCGAAGTTACTTCAGCATAAGCAGGAATTACAGTGAACGCAACAATTACAGTCAATATCACAGCAAAATATAGTCCGTACCTATTCATACGAAGAATTTAGCATTCCAATTATTAAAAACTCAGTAGAATTCATACTTCTCAACTCTTGGGTTCAATTTATTCGTAAATTATCAAAAAAGAGTTCAGGCATCTGATCGAATAAAGGCCTTTCAACTTGGAGTTAATTTCATACATGAGATTATCTAGTATGTATAAAATAGGGTGTGAACCATAACGACAATAATGGAAATATCAAGCAGAAATGTAGTTGATGGTCCGGCAAGGGCACCCCATAGAGCCATGTACAAAGCCATGGGTTTAGACGATAATGATTTAGGAAAACCTTTCATCGGTGTATCTCACAGCGGAAATGAGGCAACTCCATGCAACATCCATCTTGGAAGATTGGCAACTCATGCAAAAGCCGGAGTAGAAAATGCAGGAGGAACTCCCAGAGAATTTTCAACAATTGCAGTAAGTGACGGTATTGCAATGGGACATGAGGGCATGAAGTCATCCCTTGTCAGCAGAGAAATTATTGCAGATTCTATTGAACTAATGGTGCGAGCACACCAGTATGACGGAATAGTTGGAATTGCAGGTTGTGACAAGAGCTTGCCCGGTACAATGATGGGAATGGCACGTCTTAACTTGCCATCAGTTTTTGTTTACGGTGGTACAATCATGCCAGGAGTTTACGAAGGAAAACAAGTTACAGTACAAGATGTCTACGAAGCAGTCGGAGCATATGATGCAGGCAATTTGACATTAGAGGCTCTAAAGAATTTAGAAAACGTAGCATGTCCAAACTCAGGTTCTTGTGGAGGAATGTATACTGCAAACACCATGGCCTCAATTAGTGAAGCAATAGGAATTGCACTTCCAGGAAATGCATCTCCACCTGCAGAGGATCCAAGACGAGAAAAAATGGTATATGAAAGTGGAAAAGCTGTAATGAATTTGCTTGAAATCGGAGTGAGGCCAAAAGACGTTTTAACATATGAGGCATTTGAAAATGCTATCGTAGTGGCTAATGCCATAGGCGGCTCTACAAATGCAGTATTACACTTGCTTGCACTATCTCGTGAGATAGGAGTAAAACTAACACTAGATGATTTTGAGAGAATCAGAAGAAAGACACCTCACATAGCAGACATGAGACCTGGTGGGACATACGTTATGCTAGACCTTGATAAAATAGGCGGAATTCCATTACTAATGAAAAGTTTGCAAAAGAAAAACCTCATCCATGAAAATGCCATGACTGTAACAGGAAAAACAGTCAAGCAAAATTTGGATGCAATGCAAATACCATTTGATGCACATCAAAAAGTGTTAAAATCAATCGAATCTCCGATTCATGAAGTTGGAACTCTGACAATACTTCGAGGGTCACTTGCCCCAGAAGGTGCAGTGGTCAAAGTTGCAGGAGTCCACACAACAGAATTCAGAGGTAAAGCTAGAGTGTTTGATAGAGAAGAAGATGCATTTGATGCAATATCAAAACGACAAATAAAAGAAAATGATGTTGTGATAATTAGATACGAGGGTCCAAAGGGTGGGCCTGGTATGAGAGAAATGCTCGGTGTCACCGCAGCACTTGTTGGTCAAAACTTGGGTGAAAAAGTTGCACTAATAACAGATGGAAGATTCTCTGGTGCAACTAGAGGATTCATGATAGGCCATGTTGCCCCAGAAGCAGCAGTGGGAGGAAATATTGCACTAGTACATGAAGGAGACGAGATTGTCATCAACCTTGAAAAAAATACCATTGATATCATGGTTTCAGAAAATGATCTTGCACAAAGACGAAAAGAATGGAAACCAAGAAAGCCAAATTATGAAACAGGTGCTCTTGCAAAATTTGCGTCACTTGTGTCATCTGCAGCCGAGGGTGCAATCACAAGACCAATCTGGTAAAACTACAAACCTATTCTTGCGGAATATGATATTGGCAGAATAGTCTCAAGTTCAAGCCAACTCTTTTTGCCGTAATGGAAAGCCCATCATCTAGACCCTTTTGACACACCACACATGCAGCCTCTGTTACAGTCGTCTTTACCATTGGCTTTTTTCTTGCATAGTATAGATCCTGGAACAGTAGTGATTTGCTCCTGTCAAAATCAGGAATTAGGATCTGAGACATGGTCTATTATACACGAAGATCGCATATAAAGGTACCGTACCATACCGTAATTAGTACAGCCCATGAGGCGGCTTAATTTTAAATAGAGAGTAAGAGTGTGCTTTGGCATGGGTGGCCACATTTGGGCATTCAAGCCTTAAGATAATACCTCTAGACTATACTGGTTCCCAATTTGATCTATACAACAAGATATCACGTGAGTTTGAACATTCTTTCTTCTTTGAATCTCTTACAGGTCCAGAGGAACTATCAGAAACATCATTGATTGGTTTTGACCCCTCCATAATCATCAAGGGATATTTTGACAAAGTGGTTCTCCATTACAAGAGCGGGGGGTCCATTACAATTCAGACAAGTGACCCACTTGCTGAAATCAAAAAACTGGTCTACCAGATACCTGATCAAAAATACAGGTATGTCGGAGGTGCAGTAGGAATTATCAATTATGATGCAATCAGATTGTGGGAAAATATTCCAGATTCCCACAAGGATTCAGACGAGCCTTTGATGGAATTTGGAATATACACCGATGGAATTCTTTACGACAACAAGAAGAAAAAATCATTTTATTTTTATTATGATAAAAATAGAATAGACAAAATATCATACACCGACATAGAGTGTGGCAAGTTTTCTGTTTCAGAAATTTCAGAGAACTTGAACCAAGAAAGATTTACAGAAATGATAACACGTGCAAAAAAATACATCCACGATGGAGACATCTTCCAAGTTGTATTATCACGAAAATTCAATTTTGATGCAGACGGAGACCACCTGAAGGTGTACAAGATTTTGCGTCAGATAAATCCCTCACCATATCTATATCACATGAAACTAGGAAAAAGAACCATAATTGGTTCCAGTCCAGAGATGTTATTGAGGATTACCGGAAGTCAGGTAGAAACATTTCCAATTGCAGGTACAAGACCAATCACAAACGATGAGAGAAAAAATGAGGAGCTAAAAGAGGAGATGCTCCATGATGAAAAAGAGATTGCAGAGCATACAATGCTTGTAGACCTTGGTAGAAATGATATTGGTCGAGTATGCAAGTATGGAACAGTGCATGTCAAAGAACTAATGGCAGTAAAAAAATTCAGCCATGTCCAGCACATTGTAACACATGTAGTTGGAACATTGGATAAAAAATATGACATGTATGATGCAATGAAGGCAGTATTTCCAGCAGGAACAGTATCAGGGGCTCCAAAGATTCGTGCAATGGAGATAATTGATGAACTCGAGCCTGATGCAAGAGGACCTTATGCGGGAGCTGTAGGATATTTTTCATTCAATGGTTGTTGTGATTTTGCAATTGGAATAAGAAGTATATTCATGAACGGATCAAAAGGTTTCATCCAAGCGGGTGCAGGAATTGTCACAGATTCAGTTGCCCAAAACGAATGGATGGAAACAGAGCACAAGGCAAATGCAATGATAACTGCACTAAAGGAGGCAACAAAATGAAATTTTTGATTATCGATAATTATGATTCATTTGTGTATAACATTGCCCAGTTGTTAGGAGAACTAGATGTAGAGTCAGATGTCATTAGAAATGATAAGGTGACAATAGAAGACATCAAGAAAGGAAACTATGACGCAATAATAATTTCACCAGGACCTGGAACACCAGAAGATGAAAAATATTTTGGAATATGCACCAAGGTGATAAAAGAACTAGGACCCACAAAACCAATACTTGGAGTGTGTCTTGGCCACCAGGGCATCATACATGCATTTGGAGGAAAAGTGGTCAATGCTGGAAATGTAAGGCATGGTAAGACAAGCCCTGTGGAATACACCGCATCGCCATTATTTGAGGGCGTACAGAATCCCTTCAGAGCCACAAGATATCATTCCCTAGTAGGAGACAAGACCATAATTCCAGATGACCTTCAAGTTACGGCTGTTGCTCAAGATGACAAGGAAATAATGGCAATACGCCACAAAAAATACCTAATAGAAGGAGTCCAGTTCCATCCAGAATCAATAATGACTACAGAAGGCAAAAAGATTTTGAGTAATTTCATAAAGTTGGTGCAAAAATGATCTCAGAGTATATCACAAAAATTTCCTCAAATGGGAATCTTAGTTATGATGATATGACTAGAGCGATGGACGAGATTTTATCTGGAAAAGTTTCTGCTGACGAGACCACAAGTTTTCTTGGAAATCTGACAGAAAAGGGAGAGACGGATCAAGAACTTCTTGCAATGCTAGATAAAATGCAACAAAATGCAGTACACATACACCCAAAGATAAATCAAAAAATCATTGATGTTTGCGGAACGGGAGGAGACAAGATGAACACATTTAACATTTCTACTACCGCGTCATTTGTGATTGCAGCATCAGGTGTAGTGGTGGCAAAACATGGAAATAAATCAGTATCCAGCACAAGTGGAAGCTCGGACATTTTTGAATATTTTGGATATGACCTTAACATGGAACCACAACGAGTTCAAGAAATAATTGAAAAGTTTGGAATAGGATTCATGTTTGCCCCCAAGTTTCATCCTGCCATGAAAAATGTTTCAGAGGCAAGAAAACGTCTTGGCAAGAGAACCGCGTTTAATCTATTGGGTCCATTGTGCAATCCTGCAGAAGTAAAGAATCAACTAGTTGGAGTGTACTCTAAAGAATATCTCAGTAGAATAATATCACTTTTAGAATCAAGAGGATCTGAGAATGTGATGACCGTGATTTCAGAAGATGGTCTTGATGAATTATCCACTACATCCAAAAATTACATTTACCACCTAAACAAGGGCGAGGTGACAAGCTCAGTACTTGACCCGGCAGAACTTGGCCTAGGCAAGGCAAAACTTGCAGATTTCCAAATCTCAACAAAAGATGAGGCGATAAACGCATTTGCTGGAGTTTTGAGGGGAACTGCCAAAAAACCAATGCTTGAGATTACGGCCCTTAATGCAGCTGCAGGGCTGATTGTAGGTGGGTTTTCAGAGAAATTTGACGAGGCCTTAGAGGTATCTCTCCAGTCAATAAAGAATGGGAAGGCATATGATCTTTTTAGAAGTTTCATAAAATACTGTGGAGATGTGACAAAAGTGGAGGAGTTTGAGAAAAAATGAAAAACATGCTTGAGAAACTTGCCAAAAATTCACAGCAGGCAATTAGTGACGGTACATACGAGATCAATTACAAGAATCAGAAATCAGAAAAAAATCTAGTGGAGCAAATAAAAAACAACAAGCATGCATCATTGATAACAGAGGTCAAGTTTTCATCCCCATCACTTGGAAACATACGACAAATTTCCGATCCTGTCTTGATTGCAAAACAGATGGTTGACGGAGGCGCAGTTGGCTTGTCAGTTCTCACCCAGCCATATTTGTTCAACGGTTCACCTGATTATTTTACAAAGATTAGAAAAGAGATCAAGGTTCCATTACTTATGAAAGATATTGTAGTTGATAAAGTGCAAATTGACGCTGCTGAAAAATTGGGAGCAGACGTAGTTCTTTTGATACAGGCAATATTTGATATGAAGTTTGCACAGGACATAGATGAGTTTGTGTCATATGCACACACAAAAAATCTCCTAGTACTATTAGAATCACATACGCAAAAAGAATTTGCAGATTCTACAAAAACAAAAGCAGACATACTTGGAATAAACAATCGCAATCTAGATACTCTTGAGATCTCACTTGATACTACAAAATCAATTTTAGAAAACAGAAATGAAAAACGAATTATAATCTCAGAGAGCGGTGTCGAGTCACCAAAAGATATCCAGTTTTTGAACAAATGCGGTGCCGATGCTTTCTTGGTAGGCAGCAGTATAATGAAGAGTAAAGATATCAAGGGACTAGTATCAGAGTTGGTGTCAGCAATATGAAATTAGGATACCCAAAAGATGGCAAGTTTGGAGAATTCGGTGGAAGATACATCCCAGAAACCCTAGTTCCCGCAGTAGAGGAGCTCGAGCAGGCATACCTCAAGTACAAAAATGATGCAGAATTCAAGAAAGAATTACACTATTACCTTACACAATATGCTGGGAGACCCACTCCATTATACCTGGCAAAGAACTTGACAAAGTTTGCAGGAGGTGCCAAGATCTATCTTAAAAGGGAAGATTTGCTCCACGGTGGGGCTCACAAGATAAACAATACACTGGGTCAAGCGCTACTTGCAAAAAGAATGAAGAAAAAAAGAATCATTGCAGAGACAGGAGCTGGACAGCACGGAGTTGCAACTGCAATGGCATGCTCTGCACTTGGACTAAACGGTGAAGTGTATATGGGTTACAAAGATACCCAGAGGCAAAAGCTAAATGTATTTAGAATGAATTTACTTGGCTCCAAGGTGCATCCAGTCAAAGAAGGAACGCAGACCCTGAAAGATGCAATCAATGAAGCAATACGCGATTGGATTACAAATGTAAAATCAACATACTATCTTTTAGGATCAGCAGTAGGCCCACACCCATACCCTGTCATGGTAAGAGACTTTCAATCAGTGATAGGAGATGAAATTCTAGTACAAATGAAAAAACTAGAAAAAAAATCTCCAGACTCTGTTGTCGCATGTGTTGGCGGAGGCTCTAATGCAATTGGAACATTTTATCCATTAATTGATGAAGATACCAAAATGTTTGGAGTAGAAGCCGGAGGAGAAGGAATCAAGAGTGGTCACCACTCTGCGACACTTGTAGGAGGATCAAAAGGAGTCCTCCATGGAATGCTAACATATTTGCTTCAAGACAAGGAGGGACAAATCAGTGAAACACATAGTGTATCAGCAGGACTTGATTATCCAGGAGTTGGGCCAGAACATTCGTATCTAAAAGATGCCAAGAGAGTAAAGTATGATGCAGTAAATGATAAGGAAGCAGTAGAAGCATTTCTCTTGCTTTCAAAACACGAGGGAATCATACCAGCATTAGAATCAGCTCATGCGATTGCATATGCAGTAAAGATGGCAAAAAACATGCCAAAAAGTGAGAGTATTGTAGTTACACTATCAGGTAGAGGAGACAAGGACGTAGAAGAAGTTGGGAGATATTTGAGTAAAAATGTCAAGAATAAAAGATAAGTTCAAAGACCTAAGGTCAAAAAACCAAAAGGCCTTGATAGCATATGTCATGGCAGGTTTTCCTAGTGAACGAGATACTATTTCTGCAGTAAGAGGACTTGTAAAAGGTGGTGCAGATATCATTGAACTTGGAATGCCGTTTTCAGATCCTCTGGCAGACGGTCCTGTAATTCAAAACGCTGGATTTCAAGCATTACAAAAGGGCATGAATCTTGCCAAGTTTCTTGTAATGGTAAAAAAAATTCGCAAAGAGACTGACATTCCACTAGTCCTGATGACGTATACCAACATACTGTATAGTCATGGTTATGCAAAATTCATTTCGACTGTAAAAAATGCAGGAATTGATGGACTGATACTGCCTGACATGTCAATTAATGAATCAAAAGATTTTCTGCAAGCAGCAAAGAAAAATAAAATGGATGTGATATTTTTGATATCTCCAAATACTGCACCAGACAGAATCAAGAAAATTTCAAACTTATCATCAGGCTTTTTGTATCTAGTTTCAGTCTTTGGAACAACTGGTGGCCAGCAACAGTTCCAGAATTATACAACTCATGCAATTAAAAATGCCAAAAAAATACTTGGCGGAAAAATTCCACTAGGGGTAGGATTTGGAGTAAGCAATCCAGAGCAGGCAAGATTCATAATAAAATCAGGAGCAGACGCAATAATTGTAGGAAGTGCATTTTTGAGATTAATAGAGAGTACATCTCCTGAAAAGATCGAAAGTAAAATTGGATCGTTTGCATCCAGTCTAAAGAAAGCCACAATCACAGAATAAGAAATAAAAGGATCTCAAATCCATCATGGATATGCAGACAGAATCTACGAAATACATTTTTGTGACAGGAGGAGTCATGTCTGGCCTTGGAAAAGGGGTTGTTTCATCATCGGTTGCAAAGTTACTTCAGCTTTCTAATCAAAAAGTCTCTTGCGTAAAATTTGATCCATATCTGAACTATGATGCAGGTACAATGAACCCAATTGCCCATGGCGAAGTCTACGTCACTGAAGATGGAGGAGAGTGCGACATGGACATTGGAAACTATGAGAGATTCCTAAACCAAAACATGCTAAAGACTCACAATATCACTACAGCCCAGATTTATTCAAGTGTAATAGAAGCAGAAAGACGAGGAGAGTACCTAGGAGCATGTGTGCAAATAATTCCGCATGTCACAGATGCCATCAAGGAGAGAATCAGAAAGATAGTCAAAAACGAGAACCTTGACATGTTGGTAATAGAGTGTGGTGGAACGGTTGGAGACATTGAGAGTCTGCCGTTTCTTGAAGCCCTAAGACAGATGAGACTTGAAGAAGGTCCTGAAAATGTAATTTTCATTCATGTCACACTTGCCCCATCACTTGATGTTGTAGGAGAACAAAAGACAAAGCCTACACAGCACAGCGTCCAGGAACTACGAAGAATCGGTATCCAACCAGACTTGCTAGCAGTAAGATGTACAAGACCACTAGAGATTGCAACACGAAAAAAGATTTCATTATTCTCAAACGTCTCAGAGCGAGATGTATTTTCATGTCATGATGCAACATCAATACTTTTGGTGCCACAGATGTTATACGACCAAGGTATCGTTGATGTGATATTCAAAAAGTTTGGCAAGGTTGGAATGGTAAACACTTCGGCAAACTGGGACAAGTGGAATGCAATCATAAATTCATTTCAAAATGTGCAAGAATCTGTCAGAATTGCAATGATTGGAAAATATGTAAAACTTGCAGATAGTTATGTCAGTGTAAACCATGCACTAAAACATGCAGGCGCCAAGATTGGCAAAAATGTGATGATTGACTGGATTGATTCTGAAGAACTCAACGGTGATGTGAGCAAACTTGCATCATACGACGGAATAATTGTTCCAGGAGGATTTGGAGACAGAGGAGCAGAAGGAATAATCAGTACTGCAAACTATGCACGAGAGAAAAATATTCCATATCTTGGAATATGTTTTGGTTTCCAGTTGGCAGCAGTAGCATTTGGAAGACATGTTTGTGGACTGACAAATGCCAACTCTACAGAGATTGCACCAAATACAGAAAACCCAGTGATTGACCTATTGCCAGAGCAAAAAACAGTTGAGAACCTCGGAGGCTCGTTGCGTTTAGGGGCACATGAGATTACAGTTGAAGAAAATACAATGGCATTCAAGTTGTACAAATCCACCAAGATTCACAAAAGACATAGGCACAGGTTTGAGTTCAACCAGAAATATTTAGACATGTTCGCTTCAAAGGGCATGAAGTTTTCAGGGTATAGTGATAACAAAAAACGCATGGAGGTACTAGAGATTCCAAATCACAAATTCTACCTAGGTGTACAATACCATCCAGAGTTTAGCAGTAGGCCAGGATATCCTGAAGAATCATTTGAGGCATTCATCAGGGCATCGGCCAATGCCTAGTCTATTTTGGAATTTCGTAAATTCGTTGTCTAGTATCACGCAGTGAGACTCTTCTTTTTACATATCCTTTTTCAAGCAAGTGACTCAATGCAAGTCTGACAGTTCTATCGGGGAGCAGTGTTTTTTCAGCCAACTCTTTTTGCGTAAGCGAGCCCTCATATTCCAAAGTTTTAAGCAACAGCTTTGAGCTTGGTGGCATGTTCAAGAGTTCGTCTGCAAGTTTTACTTTTTTAGCAAGTGCAGAAACTGTAGTAGAGTCTTTTTTCATTCGAATTACATTTGCAGGCTGGGAAAATTTTGTAAAGACCACAGTCTTGTCAACCTTGAATCTGTCCTTTCCATCAATTACAACTTCACAACGCAGGCTAGATGAGATGTCATCTATTTCGATCAAGGCATCTTCTGGAACTATCAACGGACGCCTCGTAATATCAAGTGAGTTTACAGACACAATGCAAAAGACTTTGGAGTTTTGATATATTGCAGGACCGCCTGCAGACATGGAATATGCTGATGAACCAATTGGTGTAGACACTATGAGTCCATCGCTGCTATCATGCCACAATTCCTCCCCATTTACTCGCAATACATGTTCTAGCAATGTAGCACTCTTTGAGGAAAATATTGCAACATCATTTAGTGCAGGATAGATTTGCTTTCCGTCAATTTTTACACCAACTCGTGGCAAGGCCTCAATTGAAAAATCACCTTTTTTTAGTCTGTTAAGATATATCGGAAATTGTTTTAGATCAGTCTGTGCCAAAAAACCGCTAGATTCGTATTCATTGATTCCAAGCACTGGAATTGCAGAATCTGTGACATGGTGGAAATATTTTCGTACTCCACGGTCTCCACCTGTTACTATTACATAGTCAACATCTTTTCCAAGCGATTTTTTTCCAAGGTTTACAGACTCGATTCCATGGCTTTCAAGTGTGAGTTTTATTGATTTTACAGTCTGTTCCTGGTCTTGACTATAGATTGCAACTTTCACGAGTTAGATTCATCTCTCACACAATAAAAGCTTAGACACTTGAAAACTGCATCAAATTATACAAATATGCCGCATTTCTCTCAGTGTCACCACCCGGTGGAACTTTATCAAGACCTGTGGCACCAGTTTCAAGTGCAGCTTGTGCAGCGCCTACTGCAAAACAAATTGCCCAGATAGGATCTTTTTCTTTAAGATATGAACAAGTAAATGCGGCACAAAAGATATCGCCGACTCCTGTAGTATCACTTATTTTCATATTAGGAATTTTTAGGTGATACATCCTGTCTTTTACAAGCATTGTAATGTTTTGTTTGTCAGTATACAATACATGTTTGACACCTTTTTTTTGTAATGCAAGCATTGCCTCTTTTTCTCTCAGCCCTGTAAGATAAAACGCCTCATCAGGATCTGACTTGATTGCAGTTATCTTGGATAGATCCAAAATAGTTTTTTCAAGAAAAACTTTGTTGTCACTTGAAGTACGGCGCAGATATCCTTGAGGGTCAAGCAATGTAAAATCAAAGTTTTCTTTTATTTGGTCTAGAGTATCTTCAGATATTTCATCAAAGACAGGACTTACAATTGCACCATCTGCATCAGATTTTATCGATTCAATTGGGTCACATCTTGTCTTAAGATATAGTTCACGCTCTGTTCCAAATATGTTTAATGCAAATCTAGTAGTTGGTTTTTCAGATATTGAACCCTGTGATAGAAAAATTCCTTTATTTTCAAGTTCAGATTTGAACGTAAAATCAGAACCTGCTTTGGTATGAAGATCAATTTCAAACTTCATGTTTTTTGCAGTCAATCCACAATAACATGCTGGACCCCCAGCAGTTTCAACTACTGCACCATTTTGTGATATCTCATCTATTGTACAATGAGAAAATATTGCAACCTTCATTGGATTTGATGCCAATAGCTTTCCATTTAGGCCTTTTTCTGACTATTCAGGCAGGTTTGGCATATTGTTTTGCCTTTTTCTATTATAATCTCAACATTTGAGCTAAGACAAACATTACAGAGACCGCGCATAACTCATTTTACAATAATATTAAATTTAAATTTTAATGAATATCAATTGGGTCAAACCATAGATCATAGCCAACATGGAATGACATACCATATTTTGATCTGACAAGATCACGTATTGATAACCAAAATTGGCTCCATTAGAACACGGATTTGGCAAAACATGGCCGGTCAAATATCGTTATAAAGAGGCTCCATACAGGTAAAACATGCCACTAAAGCGTGCTAGTCGTGGACGTAAGAAAGGAGGAAAGGGTTCCTCTGACCGTATCCAGTGTACAAACTGTGGTGCTACCGTTCCACGAGACAAGGCAAAGAAAGTCACATCAAGACTAAACCTAGTAGAACACACTTTGGCAAAAGAGCTAAGAGCTCAAGGAGCATACATTGCAGCACCTACCGTACTCAAGTGGTACTGTATTTCATGTGCAATCCACTTTGGAATTCTAAAAATTAGATCAGCTGACTCTAGACGTCAGACTGGTAGACTACGATAATCAGTCCTTTATTCCGTGAGATGTAGTTATTATTCTCTGAACAAATGTTATTCCAGCAATTATTGCAACAATAACTACGGCATAATTTAGAAAACCAATCATTCCAATGATTGCAATCACGAGCAGTCTTTCTGCACGTTCCCCTATTCCAATTCCCTGTAGTTGGACACCAAGAGATTCAGCCCTTGCCCTTGTGTAACTTACAAGCAAAGAAAGTCCTATTGCCAAAAGTATTAGATAACCCTGTGAGTATCCACCGATTAAGATTCCAAGAAATATTGCAACTTCGGCAATTTTGTCAAAAACAGAATCAAGGAATGCGCCTTTCTTGGATGACTTGCCCGTAATGCGTGCAACTTGGCCGTCAACGATATCAAAGAACCCAGAAATAAGAAGCAAAATTCCTCCAAGTACAAAAGAATATTCAAGATGAATTGCATATACAATGGCTGACGCAAATGCAAAACCCAGTCCAACTGCGGTCCAGAAATTTGCAGACAGGCCTGTAGCAGCAAAAACTTTACCAATGTTTTGCAGGGCAGGTTTTAACCCTTCTCTAAAGTTATTTAGCATCTGATACCAGCCACATATCTGACAATAATTTATACCATATATCTAAGAGTGTGCTTGGCAATATTTCCAATCGCTGAAAATCATCAAAAAATCTGATATAATAGTGCGTTTTAGAACTCTCATGGGCCTAATATCAAAAGGTGCAAAATGCAGTGTCACAGGCTGTGACAATGATGGTGTTCGTTCTCTTACCGCCTCAAAAGTAGATGGAACTGGAGTGGGCATACCACACGGTTTGAAAAAGGCAATACTGTGTAAAGAGCATTACAAAGAATGGAAAAAGGCAACAAAAGGCGATAGAGACACAGAAAAAGCAAGATTCAGTAGATTCTAGACTGGTAACTATCACATCTAATTGGTTTTATTTTATGCAATTAATTTATAGAAAAATTATTTTTTTCTCTAACGCTTTTTGTTAAAGTATGCCTTGGACAGGTCTTCATAGTACTTTGGCAACTTTTTGTACAGCCTCTTTGGTTTTCTTGGCTTTTCATTGCTTAGTGCATACAGGCAAAGTATTGGAAATGCAATTGTTGCATCAGTGTATACCATTATCACATCTTCGTGGGCATCCTTTACTTTTCCCCAGCTCTTTCCTTCCTGCAGTGTTGCGCCAGAGAGACCTCCAGTATCTGGTCGCGCATCAGTGATTTGGATAATGTAATTTTGTCCCCCATGTCCTAGTCCAAGTATTTGATCTAGCAGTGGACCTGTTTGCTGGGCAGTATTCTTTGGTACACCACCACCCAACTCCAAGATTCCAGATTTTTTGGAATTGTACAAAATTGCGGCTTGTTCTATTATTTCTCTAACAAAGTCAAGACTGTGTATCTTGTTTTCAAGTCGTAGCGGAGCCAAGTCTAGTGCAAGTGACGAGTCCTTTAGAGTGGAGATATAGACAGGAACATCATAGTCATATGCAGTTACAACAAAGCTTCGTTCTGGATTCTTGGAATGTTGCTTTGAATATTTTCCCATTTCATTGCAAAACTCGGCTGTAGTAAACGGTTTGTCAAGCAAACTTTTTGTAAACATTTTCTGCACAATTTTATCTTCAGCCTTGAGTGTTTCATCTCCTTTGATGTATACATCTCTGATTCGAACAATGTCTTTTTCATAAAGTACCATGTCATCGACCTCAAAGTGTCCTTGTTTCACAGGCAAATTCCATGCAAAATGGTCTTCATGGTATACATTTGCACCAGTTGATACAATCCAGTCAACAAAACCACGCTCTATCAGAGTCTTGAACAGACCTCCAAAACCAACTGGAGTCATTGCACCTGCTATTGTAAGACATATGGTTGCATCATCTTCAATCATTTTACAGTATAATTTGGCAGCATCACCGAGTTGTCGTGCATTATAACCAGTACTTGAGAAAATCTCTACCAGATCATCAATTCCCATGTTGGGTTTTATCTTCAGGTGAGGAATGTCTTTACCCTTGAAATTGTGATGATCCACGAACGACTAACTTATTTTTGGGTTAAATAAATACTTGCAAGGTTTTGTCATAACCAACAGTGTTACAAAAAAATGTAGAAATCTATTGTGCGATTTCTACTTGTCTTGCATCGTGTCGTGCAATTTCTTTATGCATGTCAACATGTGTCTTGTCTTTGAAAGTCAGATTACATCTGTAACAATGCCATGCTGTCATGCTCATGGCATCTAATACGTATTTTTCATATTTAAGACGTGTGCACAATTTGTTCATATGATTGATACTGGATAATTTTTCTGAAAAATCATACTGTTACAATATCGTCCAAAATTGTAAAACCAAAGTTGTTTTCCACATAGTATTTTAAGAAGAAACCAAAAGTTAGAGTCAGATGCAAGTTTTCAAAGAAGGAAAGTGGGATTTGAGCGAACTTGTAAAGGATCCAGAGTCACCGCATTTTGAAAGACGCCTAAAAACAATCCAAAATGACGTCAAAAACTTTGAAAAGAACAAAAAAATACTCAAGCCCACCATATCTGAGAAAAAATTCATGTCAATGCTTCATACTTTGGAAGATATCACAGATGAATTTGGTAGGGTTTCAGGCTATGCATCGCTAGAATATTCATCAGATACCCAGTCAGACAAGGCTACTTCTCTAGTTTCAAGGATGAGAAAGCTTGGGGCCCAGTTAGAAAACCAGACTTTGTTCTTTGACCAGTGGTGGAAAAAACAGATTGACGAGAAAAACGCCCAGAGATTGATGAAGTCATCAGGAGAGTTGCACGAATTTTTACGATACAAGAGGTTACTTGCAAAATATTCCCTCACAGAGCCAGAAGAGAGAATAATCAATACACTAGATGTTACAGGACACTCGGCACTTGTGAAAATCTATGACAAGATAACAAACGCGTTTACTTTTGAGGTAAAAATTGACGGCAAGACCAAAAGGTACAATCGAGAGGAATTGTCAGTTTTAATTCGAAGTCCCAAGCCTAGTACAAGAGAGATTGCATACAAGGCACTGCTATCAGAGTTTGACAAAAACAAGGGCGTACTAGGAGAGATTTATCAAAACATTGTCTCAAACTGGAAAGACGAATGTATCCAAATACGAGGATATTCTTCTCCAATATCGGTTCGAAATATCGGAAACGATACAGATGACAAGACAGTAGACGCACTTCTTGCAGTCTGCAAGAAAAATGCAGATGTGTTTCGCAAGTTCTTTTTGTTAAAGGCAAGAATCCTGAAAATGAAAAAATTACGTAGGTATGACATTTATGCACCAATTCAAAAAAGAGAAGAAAAAAAATACAACTATGACAAGGCTGTAAAACTTGTTTTGAACACATTAAATGATTTCAGCCCACAGTTAGGAGAATATGCAAATAGAGTATTTGCCCAGAAACATGTGGATTCAACCATCAGGCCGGGAAAAAGAAGTGGGGCTTTTTGCAGTACAATAACTCCCAAGATAACACCATATGTTTTGGTAAATTTCAAGGGCAGGACAAATGACGTGTTCACCTTGGCCCATGAGCTTGGCCATGCAATACATAGTATAGCAGCATCAGGAAAATCAATATTCATAGCTGAAGCGCCCCTGCCACTTGCAGAAACAGCTTCTACATTTTCTGAAATGTTACTTTTCAATAAAATTTTAGACCAAGTCTCAGACGAGGAACAGCAATCAATACTGACAGAACACCTAGATGACATGTATGCAACAGTAGGGCGACAGGCATACTTTACACTCTTTGAGATAGCAGCTCATGAAAAGATTGGCAATGGAGCCATGGTACAGGATATCACATCAGAGTACATGAAGACACTAAAGGATCAATTCGGAAACTCTGTAGATGTAACACCAGACTTTGGAACAGAGTGGACATGCATCCCGCACTTTTACCACTCGCCGTTTTACTGTTATTCTTACTCTTTTGGCAATTTACTATCATTGTCACTATACCAGAGATACAGAAAAGAAGGAAGATCATTTGCCTCCACCTATGTTGACATACTAGCAGCAGGAGGCTCAAAAAAACCAGAAGACCTGCTCAAAGAACATGGAATCGACATATCAACAGAGAGTTTCTGGCAAGAAGGTTTTGAGTATATCAAAAACCAGACGGCAAGACTACAAAAGGTAATTAATTAAAAGCGCCTGGCAGTCAAGCGCCCCCAACTGCCAGGCAATGTTCCCCTACGGTTTGAACCGATGTCAAAGACGTTATACGTACATTATAATTTAAACCTAGAGTTTAGATCGAGAACTATTTCATTGAATGTATTTTACCTTACTTTTTTGTATGACTAGATTACAAGTACTGATATCGCAGATATTATTATTGAAAGATGTAGAGTTTTCATTTCCTAATCTCTGTTTCTATTTTATCAGCCCATTTTGATAATCTAGAGTAAATTCATCCCTTGTTATTCCACAATCATCCAGAATTTGTTTAGTTAAACCAGTTCCCAATTCGTCATTTTTGGATGGCACCGAGGTAAATCTGTTCACATCGTCATTACGTAATGAAACATGACTTTCCTTTTGATGTGATTTCCTGAATCCTTTCTTGTTGACAAGATATTTTATCATGGCATTACCAGAAACTCGAGGAAGTTTACTCACTATATTTGCGAATAAATTTAAGACTATAACCTTTGTCTTTGCTTAGATCCTCGACCATCAATTCGATTGCTTCTTTGATGCCGTTTTTTGCTTCGGCTTCTGTCTTTCCCTCTGCATTAGCATGAAGTTCATTGCATCGTGCAAATATCATACCATCTTCATCTTTATCTAAAATTACTTGATATGTCTTTTTAGATACTGTGGAGGTTGAATGTTGCATACATTGTATAATGTTAATACGATCTATAAAAAGAATAAGACATTAAAATACGATAAACTACGCATTACAAACTTAAGAAACTGTGGTAGGATTCTTCTAATTTAAAAACATGGATCGGGCCGGAAATGGCCTGTTTTGCGTTCTAATTTGAGATCCGTTTGTGCGTAAAATTGTTAAAATGTCAGCCATCAAGCATTGAACTAACATTGTAATGCCCATCAAAGTATGTCAATTACAAATACTGGCAATTAGACTCCCACTTTACTTGAGATATCTCCTGTGTTCCTTGATATATCTCCTGGTAAACCATTGGAGAAATATCCTGTCTTCCTTCTTCACTTGTGACCTTTCAAGTGCATTGTAATAGCTATTTCTTCCCTCGTATGAAATATCAAACATCGGATACTTTTTCCTGCCTAGTATGAAATTCATGATCAATCTTGAGATTCTTCCGTTTCCATCTCCAAAAGGGTGTATCGTAACAAACTTCAGATGAGCCAGTGCCGCAATCTCAACTGGGTGTTGTTTGTTCTTGTTTTTATTATACCACCTGAAGAACTCTGTCAACATCGGGTAGACCTCTACCGGTGATGGTGGCATGAATTTGCTACTTCCTATCCCTACCTGATATGTTCTTAACTTGCCTGCAATGTCTGGTTTAGTTTTGTCAAAGAGTTTCCAGTGCCATTCCATTATTTCATGTAAAGACAGATCCTTTTTTGATTTTAAAATCTCTAAGAAGAGGTCCTTGTGAGCCTGTGCTTCATGCACGTCCCTCATCGGTTTGTTTTTTGGTGTGATTCCTCTTTCCAAAAGGTCTGCGGTTTCTCTGCGGGTAAGTGTAGAACCTTCTATCCTCTGAGTGTCATATGTGAAGATTGTGGCAAAACTTTCAAGTTCCTTTTCTCGTATGGATTTTGGAACGTTTCTTTGATTGTTGGAATAATTCTTTCTTATCTTATCAACATCAGAATACCATTTTTTACTGTAGATATCTTCAAGCATGGCCTTTTTGATTTCTTCTATGTCGGATGGAATCTTTCTCCCTAGATAGATCTCCTTCTTCTGAACTTTCTTTCCATCTCGTATACTATGCTCTAGATAGTAGTAGGTTTGCCCCTTTATCCTCTTCTTCTTGATTGTAACCATGAAAGTAGTTACCCCTACATATTTATATAATTATCATTTTTCATGAAAATGTGGGGGTAACCAGAAAACATGAATATGTGAAAAAACATCATGTTAAGACAAGTTTTTTCCAATTTATTAGAAATAGATTACCATCATAATGTCAAAACGCTATCGATTTTGTCCAGTTTGAAAAGGATAGGCCGGACACGCTACTGTACAGTTCATTTTTGCGTTCCAATGTGCCTAATTTACTGTTGAAATCACATTTTCATCATCTAAATTTCAAACTTATTCAATCTGATCTATACGTCTTTGTATGGAAAATGATTTTGATTTTATGGAAATGTCGGCTTGCTTGCTATTGATGCAGATGCAGTATTGGACGGGTTACTAGTTCCAACATCATTAATTGCAGATACTTTGTACGTGTATGTTTTTAGCGGTAGCACATGTGTGTCAGAGTAAGTCGTTCCAGTACTGCCAGTGTTTGCAACTATGGTAGACCACGTGTTGCCGTTGTCAGTTGATCTCTCTATCATGTAGCCGGTAATTGGCGTTCCACCGGTATAATTTGGCGTTATCCAGCTTAGAGTTATCTTGAGAAGCTGAGCAGTAACTGTTAGCCCAGTTGGTGATGATGGTATCATACTAGTATATGCCAGTGTTGTTTTGCCAGCTAGCTCACCAGTAGGATAAGTTAGAACAATTGCATAGTTACCCGATGTAGGAAATGCAGTATTTGTAAATGGTCCTGGACATAATGAGGAGTCTCCTCTGTCAGCAACACAAGCTTGCTGTGTAGTGTATATCTCAAGTTGTAGTTGTCCTTGTAATCCAGTTCCTATTGTATAAGTTGCGGTGGCGGAATTGCTAGGATCAAATATGGTCACTGAGTCTTGTTCTCCAAAAATACCAGCATATGCTCTACCCCCAATACTGGCACTTCCATCGGACAACTCACCTGCTGAAAAGTACACGGAATTATTGTTAATCCATGAGGGGATTTCTTTTGTTACAATCAACTCATTGTCGTATGTAACAACTAGAGTATAGTTTCCTTTACCATCGCTCCGTGATATGTCATGCTCATCATGGAAAGATGTTGATTCGGTTTTATTGTATACCAAACTGCCATTTGGCGCATATACTTGGAACGGTACTTGATTTATTCCAGGTACTGGATTTTTTACACCACCTTCTGTTTTCAGATCACCATAGCAACAAGTTAAGAAACCCGCATAAATCGAGATGTTACTAGTGGTCACAGATGCAGTATTTGATGGAGAGCTTGTTCCAACTGAATTTATTGCAGATATTCGATAAGTGTAGGTCGTTCCAGATTCAAGTCCAGGATCTGCATACGTGGTATTACTATTGCCAGTATTTGCAACTATTGTAGACCATGTGTTTTCACTGTCAGTTGATCTTTCAATCATGTAGCCAGTAACCAGTGCGTCACCATTGTTTGTTGGGGCAGACCAGCTAAGACTTATCCCAAGTGGTGAAACTAGAGTTGCAGTAAGATTAGTGGGAGGTTGTGATATAGTTGGAGGAGCAGATAACCAGTTAACATTGAATGTAACCCCGCCATACGTGAATGTGTTGAATTGTACTTGTTGTATTCCTTCGTTGCCAAAGTTTCCTGGATGTATCTGGGATCTACTTACTGTTACATTTTGATTTGGATCTGTGCCGCCAACACATTGCCCCAAGAAATATCCGGGAGCACTGGTGTCGTACCAAGTAGTGCCTGATAGAGAATTATTTTGGGAACTTGTACTTGGAATCTGGATTACAAATGTTACATTATAACTTGAGTATCTATTCACGTTGAATGTAACACCTGGATTTGCTATTGGATCAAATGTTTGAGTACCATTGTTTATTAAAAAAGAGACAATCGGTCCATCATATCTATTGGAGCAGGTTGAGGGGGCATCTCCCATAGCAAATGCGTTGCTTGTCGATAGCACAAGAATTGTAAACAATATTGAAGCGGATGCTATGGTGAGTAATTTGACATGTTGGTTTTTTTCTCGTCTAATCAAGACTTTCAAACTATTCTATTTTTCAATACATATTCAGATATGCTAAAAATATTCTATAAGATCAATACAGATGAAATGTAACATTGTTAGTTTAAAAAACATGGATCGGGCCGGAAATGGCCTGTTTTGCGTTCCATCATACCTAATTTTCCATCGAAGTGATGAGTTTTCATTTTCTAAATCTAGTCCTATAAATGCCATCACTGAAATAATACCAATTAGCAAAACGGGAACTGCAAATGAAAATTCAGGTATTGTTATAGTATCTTGTTCAGCAAGAGTCTAGGCTCCATCTACTGCCTCCCTATTATAAAAAAGGAATGGAATTTAGTAAAAAACTTCTATTTCCATAAATTTTTTATAATTACAGAAGATCATAATACAGATCTATTACTTACTCTGGGAGTGAGTGCGCCTTATTTACTAATGTTGTGTTGTCCAGTACATGCTTTACCATAACCGCGATATGTCATGTGATTCACATGACATGGCTTATCCATCGTGCGGTATGAAGATTAGGCCACTTTATACACACAAAAAGCACAAAGGAGAATAAAAATGAAAATACAGAACAACAAAATAAAATCTGTAACAACTATTGTCGCAATAGTTGCTATCGCATCAGTCATCCTAGGACAATCTACACTTCCTGCATACGCAACAATGATACGAGATTTTGGACCTTGGAGTCTCACTTATTCAACACCGAGTGGTTGCAATAATACTCAAACATGCGCAAGTGCTGCCACCTCCGGAGTTAATAAGATCATAGCATATGCAACATTTGAAACTGATGATGAAGTAGCTAATGCTGTTAACAACGATAATAATGTCAACGTTGGTTCATCGCCATCATTGACTACCTCTGCTAGCAGCGTTTACTTTGAGGTAGGTGCTACATATTCAGGAGACTTTTTACCAGCAACTAATGGGGAAACAGCATATTGGATTACGAATACCATATTCGAAAATGGGAGTAACCCAGTAAATCAATGTTCGTTACCTACTGTGACAGGTTCTGGTGTAGTGTCAGATACAGTGGCAGTTAGTTGTCGCATGTCAAATAGCGGTACAAACACGTACTATGAAGCACCATATCATGGTGTTGAAGCATTTAATCTACAAAATTCAGTTGGAACCTCAAAGGCTGACTTTTGGAATTCTCCCTACAACGCACAAACCAATTATTTGGAGATTTGTGATTCTTGCTAGGTGAATATGATGAATAAGATCAGAAAAGTAGTATATGTTACAACTGCATTGCTAGCTGTAATTGCCATTTCTAGCATAATGGGTATTAATGCTCCAACCACTGTAGCACAAAATCTTCATCTGTACGATATCACATATTATGTATCGCTACCTACGTCTGACATAGTTATGAAACCAGGTGATGTCAAAATCATCCCAGTAACCATATTTTCCCAGCAAGATGTTCCATTGAATGTTAAAGCTGGTATTACACTACATGGAAGTGAACATTCTTTCGTTAGTACTGGAATGAACAAGTTGCCAAATGGCATATCTGCCACATTGGACAAGAATGTTTTTGATTTGTCACCTACCACGTTGAAAGGTTATGCTCCAAGAGATACAACGAATTTGACTATTGTTGCATCTCAAAATGTTCAACCTGGAAAGTATAGTGTTTCAGTAGGCCTGTTTAAGGACAATGGCGAATCCAACTTCAGAATAATAACCCTAGAGATTCAATAACTATCTCAAATCCCTTTTTTATTATTTAGAAATCTTCTGTAGTTGAAATACTAATTCATTTTAAACTATCATTTGAGTCTATAGGTTGATGAAATAATGGAGATTATTCCTGTCTTCGTATTGATACACGTATTTCTGTCACATGTTTTTTTTCTAGGTTTAGGATCTCCACTAGGAAGTGCAAACCCGATAGTAAAGGGAATGATTGCATCTGCCTTTGGCATCATGGGCATTTCTGTAGGCCTCAACCTGCTTAATGCATTGATAAAACGAAAGATGGTAGACCAAGAGAAACTCAAAAGACTCCTAAAAGAAACAAGGGCTTGGCAAAAGGAAAGAATGGCTGCATTCAAATCAAAAGATCTGGCAAAGACAGATGAGCTCAACAAAAAATCTGCATACATGAACAAGATGAACATGGAAGTGATGCAGATGAACATGAGACCAATGATGATTACATTTCTTCCATTGATTCTTGTATTCTATTTTGTGCTTCCTCCATTATTTGCTTATACTGTTGCCGTCTCACCTATATCGCTAAACTTTATCCCTGGGGGATTTTTCGAATTGACCTGTACTGCAGCCAAAGTGGCAGAATCTCAACTTGCTGGTCATCCAAGTGTGTGTCATCATGTAAATGAATTGTATTTCTGGGCATGGTACTTCTTTTCATCTGCTGCCTTTAGTGGTATCATAATGAGAG
Organism: Nitrosotalea devaniterrae; assembly: GCA_900065925.1. Classification (GTDB taxonomy): domain Archaea; phylum Thermoproteota; class Nitrososphaeria; order Nitrososphaerales; family Nitrosopumilaceae; genus Nitrosotalea; species Nitrosotalea devaniterrae. The sequence goes on from LN890280.1 coordinate 1,016,770, forward strand.
TTACAAAAACTACAATGGATACAAGCTAGTTACACAATGAAGGAAGAAAATCTCTTAAAGGTAATGAGTTTTCATTTTCCAATTATTTGTAACCTGTGCCATATACTATGTTGAAAATTGTATTCTTACCTGAAAACACTGAAATAAAATGAGTTTGTTTATGAGGATAATCCGGAACATAAACTGTGTAATTTCCAGCGAGAAGTTGTATTGAATAATGTGCATTAACATCAGAGAAAGTTTTTCCTACAACGGTAGTTCCATCTGCGGTATACACATCTACCTCATAGTTTGATTTTGGACCTGACAGATTGGCAGGGCCTCCAGCTAAAACCACAATGCCAGAAAGCGTTCCATATCTTTCATTTGATTGAGGATCAAGTTTTGCTGTAGTTGTAACTATCTCACAGCCTACCTCAGTATAGTTGTGTACAATTTCGACTGGTTTTAGATTGATTACTACAAGTCCATATGAACCATGGAAGTGTAATAACATTCTAAGATTTAACTTTGTCTTATGAAATTTATTTTAGAATATTTTGTACAAAACGGGATCTACAAAAAATACTGGTGTTAGTGACAATTTTGGACTCCGTAAAATCACCAAAAGTAGCATGATGTGGGTATTGAACTAATATTGTAATACCCATCAAAGGTTGTATCATAGACCTGAATTCATTATGAAATAGTAACTAGGTCCTACAGACTCGGATCTTACTGGATCAAGTTATCAAAAATTTTGTTACTACTTTATGGTGTATATGTTGCAGTCAAAGTTTCATTTCCAGTAGGTGTTATGTTCTTATAATTATTCATGCTTCCACCATCCCAATGTAAAAATACATAGTTTAGATAATTTGCAGCATAGACTGTGTACTGTGTATTTTGAACCACATCGAACTTTACTGGTGTGTATCCAGTAGCAATTGTATCTCCATTTACAGAATGTAATTCCACCCATATTCCTGTAATTGGATTGCCTAACACATCTTTTGCAATTACAGTAAGTATAGCCATAGTAGTTGCAGATGACATATTGGATGGATTGCTTGTTCCGACGGAATTGATTGCAGATACTCTGTATGTATAAGTTGTATTTGGAGAAAGTCCTGTGTCAGAATACGTGGTAGCTGTGGAACCGGTGTTGGATTGTAAAGTGGACCAAGTATAACCGCTGTTAGTTGATCTCTCTATCACATATCCAGTAATCGCAGGGCCACCATTGTTTGCTGGAGCAGACCAAGATAGATTGATTTGTGATGACGATGTAGAAGTTGCCATAAAATTCTGTGGGGCAGATGGAATAGTAGTACTGCCATCAATTACAGAAATGGTTTTGCTGTTAAAATTATCTACATAGATCTTGTTTGTGTTGGGATTAACACCAACATCATGAGGATTATTTCCAACTAGTATTGTACTTACTACATTATTGGTTGAACCATCTATTACAGAGACTGTATTATCATATGCATTTGCCACATAGATCTTATTTGTAGTTGGATTCACACCTATGCTGTTTGGATGACTTCCAACAGGTATTGTACTTACTACATTATTGGTTGAACCATCTATTACGGAGATTGTATTACTGCCTATGTTAGATACATAGATCTTATTTGTAGTTGGATTCACACCTACAGCCCATGGATTGCTTACCGTTATGGTATCCATTACACTATCAGTTGTCCCGTTTATGACAGAGATCGTATTGTCAAGAGCGTTAGTTGCATAGATCTTATTTGTAGTTGGATTCACACCTATGCTGTTTGGATTCATGCCAGATATTTTTGTCACGCTATCAGTTGTTCCATCGATCACGTATACTCCGTTTTGTGGGGCAGCTACATAGATCTTATTTGTAGTTGGATTCACACCTACAGCCCATGGATTGCTTACCGTTATGGTATCCATTACACTATCAGTTGTCCCGTTAATTACGGAGACAGTATTATTATTTTGATTAGCTACATAGATCTTATTTGTAGTTGGATTCACACCAACACCGTGTGGAAAATTTTCAACTGTTATTGCACCTGTAACAGTATCAGTTGCACCATTAATTACAGAGACTGCGCTACTGTCCACAAGAGATGCGTAGATCTTATTCGTAGCAGGATTTACACCAAGGTATTCTGACTTGCCTCCTAAGGTAATGGTAGACATAACATTATCAGCAAATGCGTTATGTACTATTCCGAATGATGTAAGCAATATTAAAACAAAACCAATTGTGAGAAGGCATGCAACATGATGGTTTTCTCTTTCATTTTTAATCTTGAACAATTGTTTCTATCTTAACATCATTACATATCTGAATATGCATATAATATGATAGAAAATAAAAACAGAAGATTCTACCAGTTGAAACTAGATGTGTAAGAGTAAGATTATCAACAGATCATCCACTATTGAAAGACTGGTTACAGCCCAATAACACCGCATAATACCCACTGATTTCATGCTTAACATAATGGACAAAGTTTGCATCCGGAATAGGCGTCAAAAAGGTTAACAGCCGGCATTTGTTGCTCGGTAGTAAACGTTTAGAGTGGCCGTACCTGAAGGAGTAGTGATTGTAACTGGATTTGAATATTTGATATTGTTATAAACCCAGTAATCAGGAACCATACAATTGCCCGCATGCACTGCTAGCTTTGTTGCGTTTATTGTATATGGCCATCCCTGAGTAGCGTTGTATGTAACAGGAGTGAATGCTTGGCTTCTTGTGAGAGTATAGTTGCTCACACTAGGACCTTGGTAGATGAGCTGATCAAAGCCAGTAATAGTTGCATTATTGTTTGAATCGTTGAGTGATTGAATATGTAATGATGCTGACGTATTATTGAGATAACTTGTCAAACTGGCAAGATATGATGGTATGTCAGTCCAAACAGTTGAAGGTGTATCACTAGTAATAAATAAGAGACTAACCCAAGGTGCTGTTTTTTGAACTTCGTTTTTGGTTATAGATGGTTGATTATATTCGAGATAACTAAAATTACTCTTGTCATATTGCGTGTGCCAAGAGTCTATAGGAAAGCCAGTATTGTCAGATCCTGAGTTACAATTGTTTGAAGTAATGTTGAAGCCCTGAAGAGTTGCGTTATCTAATTTGTTTATATTTCCACACGCATTAGAAGAATTTGTGTTCTCATAAATTACCATTTTATCTACAGTTCCAATAAAACTTGGAGACGTCTCATCACCAGGATTTCCTATACTATATACAAATTTACTGTGGATATAATTTGTCAGATTTTGGTAGTAAGTCAAAATTCCACTAGTAGGATTGTTTGACATCTCATCAAGAAATATTCCTTTTACCCCACTTTGTTTATAGCATTTTGCCCATTGGTCTACCCAGGATGTTGCAGTGGCATAAGGTACGCCTCCCAAATCCCAATCTGTACGTACATATCCTAATACAATGACACCTGCCTTTGTCAGATTGCCTATTCCATTCTGGTAATCCATTGTTCTATTTTGAAATGAGGAATAGTTTGGAGAACAATTTCCACCCGTCCCATTTCCAGGTCCATTATCTGGATTGACAATCACAAAGAAAGGCACATGAGGATATGTAGTAGCAGAATCGTTGACAGATTGCCACTTAAACGCACTAATGTTAGTGCATGTAGATGAAACATCAGAATAACTATAAGGGTCGCAATACAGTGGTTCTAAAATTCCCGTACTAGAATGCCAACTAGATAAAGTACCAGAAGTAGTTGCAGAGGCCGTACTGGATGGAGAGCTTGCTCCCCCACTGTTAAGGGCAGATACACGGTATGTGTAAGTGGTACCAGATGCAAGTCCAGTGTTAGAATATGTTGTTCCAGTATTGGTTGTGTTTGCCACAATAGTAGACCAAGTACTGCCTCCATTAGTTGACCTCTCGATCTTGTAACCGTTCAAGGTACCATTACCGCCAGTCGGTGCTGTCCAACTGAGATCTATCTCACTAGATGAAATCGTGGTGGCCGTGAGACCAGTAGGAGAATTAGGCAGTGTGGTTCCCGTCACATTTGACGAGTATGTACCAAGTCCAACATCATTCCACGCAGCAATGTGAAACTTGTAAACACTGTTTGCCGCAAGGGAAGTTACATTATAGTTAGTAGTGGTACTTCCAGTATTGTTGACTACATCAACCCAAGCAGTACTTGCCCTTTGAATTTTGTATCCTATAATAGATGATCCACCGTTGTCAGACGGTGCAGTCCAACTTAGTTTTAATTGAGTGGTAGAAGTTGCAGTTGAAGTAGGATTTGTTGGTGCACCGGAGACAGTAGATGCTTTCACCTCAATTGCAACATCATCCCAAAGTTCACCAGGAGTTGCAGTCCAACTACAAGTTACAGAGCCTGCTGATGCTTTAATTGTTGAACTTGATGCCCCAGTGATTCCACCATTAAGCGCATTTGGTACATTAATATTCCATCTTTGCGTACAAGTGGGGCTACTTAGTGTTGCAGCTCCGTTGATTGCAGTAGAGTCAAGAACCCAGCTGTTCGAATATGCAGTTGTTATAGATATCGTAGGACTATTAGCAATTGTATTATGATTTGTTGCCGTAGTAGGGACGGGGTTTGTCTGACTCACTCCAAAGAAAGAGTATGCACCAACTACAACCTGAGCAGGAGCACTCAATGTAACAACAATATTTGCAGGTGTACTACTGGGATTCTTCAGGTACCACAATTCAGCATCATTGTTAGTAAATGAGGATACCGCTTTTGTCAGTGATACTCCACCAAATGTGATTGAGCTTACCGATGCAGTGTTTGCCTCTACACCAACTACCAGCACACGGTCACTTCCAGTACCGACATTAAAGTTAGAAAGTGTGATTTGGAATAATGGCAATACTACTGAGCCGGATGTTGTCTTGGTACCATTCAAGACGATTCCACCTGTTGCACTTGCAGTTTGCGATTGCATGAAATTTATTGGAATTATTTGTGAAACTGGAGCAAGAAATAATATCAGGATAACACCAGTATAGAAAAATGGTCTGGTATATTTTTCTGACATTTGCAACTGTATGAATTTTATAGATAAAAGACTATGGAAGAAATTCTATAGTACTTTCTTCTATAGAATTATTATCAAAGAATTTAACAGTTAATTTTTACATATGCTTTTTAGGCTAGAAACGTTTTGAATATGGATCATGAAATACAGAGGCAGGACAGAAATTATTGCTGAACTTTTACAATCTGCTAGGAGCGGAGCTACAAGATCAAAATTAATGTTTGAGACATATCTTTCCTTTCCACAAGTAAAAGAGTACCTAACATTACTCAATGAGAAGAAGATGGTAACGTATAATGAAAAGACATTGTTCTATACTACAACTGAGATCGGAATGAGATTCTTGCACATGTGTGAAGAGATGAATGAATTACTTTTACTTTCTCAAAAGAGACATATTCAGAACAAAGGATCTCAAGTTATATCGCTTTTCATTAAGATGTAACAGTTTGTCTAGTAATTAGTCAGTTTAAAATTCGTTAGTCATTTTACAAAATGTAAATTCTTGTGCATCAAGTCAAAGTTTAATCTTATGCAAAGGGCGTGTATTTATTGACCCTAATTTGCGCCTGCTATCAATGTATAATTCTCTATCTTTCGTGTGTTGATGTCTATTCGTATCTTTTCTATCATTACATTGTTAAATATCACAATCCGTGCTGTAACTACCCACACTTTATCTATTAAAGCGGCGTCAATGTCTTGAACAGAAAAGTGTTGTCTAAGAAATTGTATTGCTATCTCAATCACTGTTTGTTTATCAGTGTGTAGAGTCATTTGATATGACGCAAATATAGATTAAGATAGCAAATAAAGAATATGTAAGATTTATTGGTAAAAATCTTCCATAAGATACATCTAAGCCTTCAGTAGGATATTCAACCTGGCGGAATTAATCAATCAGTTTAGTTCCCCGCTTTAAAATACGAATGAATTGACTTTGGTTCAAGTCCACAGGGAGATTGTTGTCCTCAACCATGATGTGAAGACTGTTGTTTGAAATTATATGAACCATGGAAGCGTAATAACATTCTAAGATTTAACTTTGTCTTATGAAAATTTATTTTGGAATATTTTGTACAAAACTGGATCTACAAAAAATACCAGCGTTAGTGATAATTTTGGACTCCGTAAAATCACCAAAAAGAGCATGATGTGGGTATTGAACTAATATTGCAATACCCATCAATGGTTTTAATCAAATTTTAAATTGGTATATTTCTTTTACATCTCATAATGATGACTATACCAATGATCGATAAAATTACTCCAATTATTGTATAAAATTCAAAACCTTGAACATCTGGCAAAGGACAACTGCTGGCAGGATTCTTACATGCATTTCCATTTTTTTGTTCTTCTACAGTATGAATGGCCATTATTGTAAAACCACCAAATAATACCGAAATAAATAATCCCGCCGCCAGAACTAATCTTCCAATAATTTTATTGTTTTTCATTTTGATCTATATTGATTCGCATTGTTCTTAAGTATAAAGTATGATAATTTCTTCAAAAATTATAACATATATTTTAGAACACATTGCATATAAAAAAAAATAAAGAAAGAGTTATGGACAATATGGGGCATTGAAGTAGCATGTGTATGTCATACTAGAGGGAGTTCCAGGTGTTGCAGATGGTGAAACATTTCCACCAAATCCACCTTTACCGTTGTATGAATATACATACGAATTTGCACTGCTTGTTGATGTGTCATAGAAACTGTAGTTGTACGTTAATGTTCCATAATAATATATGGCAGTGTTAGTACTTGCAGTTTCTTCTACCTCTGATCCACTAGGATATTGACAACCTCCACCAGTAGTATAACCTACATCGATGTTATGTCCGGTATCTCCAGATATGGTGAATGTTGTAGATGCCCCAGAACCTCCTGAGGTGACACCCATGTAATACTTGCCTGCTGTGGTGGAATCTGCCCTGATGTATCCTGTAGCTGTACTACCAGTGGTAAATGCATGAGTGGTAGTAAATGGAAATCCTGCTGGTTCAGTACATGAACCAGTATTCCATAAATCAAAAGCTACAGACCAAGTTTGACCAAAGCCAAAGAAATTAGCATAGTCATACACTGCTGAGACTTGAGGCCAATACCCCGTAGTAGAAGTTTTTGCATCTAACCAGTGGAAAAGATCAACACCAGATACATTTGACGTAGTCAAAGTATACGAGTCGGTTATTTCGTAGATCGAGTTTCCTCCTAGGTTGTAATGCCAGTATATAGAATCATACACTTTGACCGGTCTGTAAGTTCCTCCAACTAGAGGTGAAACCGACGCTTGTTTTCCATTGGATACAGTGGTTTGTCTTGTTTCATTAACAAGTATTGGTGTGTGATGCCATTTACTAGGATCTACCTTAAATGGATTAGATTTTGCTGGACCCAAGTACTTAATTTCAGCTCCTGTTGAATTCCAATCAAGTATTCCTATCCAATCTGGGTGAATATCTGTTTGTTCATCAATTTTTTGCTGTAATGCAAGTGCATTTGATGGCAGCTCAGGATGTGAATGTTGTACAGTTGCTGCATTAGATTGCAATATCATTGTGTTGGGCAATATCAAGATGATTGATATTGCAGATGCAAGTAGGATTTTTCTATAGGTTTGTCCATTCATTTGTTTCTTTTCTGTTTCTTTCTGAGAGGACTTTATTGTCATTGTCCAGTACAATACAAACAAAGTAATTAAGCCGCGCTTACTAGTGCAGTAGTATCACAGAAACAAGTAAGATTGTTCTAATACATTTTTCTGAAAATTTAAACTATTATTTTGAAAACTTTAGAACTAATTCAATTCCACATTCGTTTACGCTTATCAAATGTGAACCATCCTTGCCTATGTCTTTTCTGATAAGATTCATAATTTCAAGCCAATTAAGATACTGAACACATCTTTTGTAGCCAAGATTACACGTCATAGAGATGTGAGTTTTCTTTGATTTACTATTATGGCGTAAAAAACCAAGTATGCGTAGAACCGTCTTCCATTCTATTCTTTGAGGTATCGCTTCATAGCTTGAATCCAGAACTTGATTCGTCCGGGACATGACATAGTACAAGTCATTTTCTATTTAAGATATGCGCATATTTCACATCATTACATCATATAGAACCATATGACTACTGCCATTCCAGATATTGTTAGTAAAGTACAAACTATTTTAAACCACAAAAATCATGCTTTAAAAAGTCTTTATCGTTCGGGTATTGAACAAATTTGACCAAACCCACCCCCGGTATACCCTATCTAATTCGAGACCCAATTCATGAATTGAAATAAGCAATATAGAATCCGTTCATTGGGTTTCGAAATACAGGTGCGAAACCCACCCGAAACTTGGAAGGTTTCGAATCAGCAAAATATAGTAAAACTAAATACTAATTTATAACGAAAAAACATTACAGTATAAGATAACCGAAAACAGAAAAGTTCTAGTGCACATCAACAAATGTACGAGTTGTTTCCTAAGTTTGCTGAGAACTGGACAATTCTACAAGTGAGCATTACAGGATCCAATCTTATGGGTAGGTTTTGAACTAATGGTACAATACCCATCAAAGGTATGTTCATCATTTAAAAAATAACTATTCATAATTAATTCGCATTGGTTACTAATTCATTATTGTATGTTTCTCATTCCATTTTTTAAAATGAATAGTTAACAGTGTAACTCCTATTGATGAAAAAATAATAGAAAACACAGTATAAAATTTCATAAGATTTGGTGAAGGATCGTATGCAAAAAATGATTTACTAATAGCGAGCCATTTAACATAGTATACGTAAGTGTTGACATCTAGAGTTAGAAGCACTATTGCAAATATACAGGATATCAGACCTGCAAGAGGGTAAGTTTTCATAAGCATATTACCACTCTGTTAAAAATAAAGTTTAGGGAATTCAGTTCCATGTTTCCACAGACACCGAATATATTCACCATGCATCATTTGTAGATGTCATTATCAACACGTACTAGAGGATCCACAATCGTATGTAATCGATGACGGATTGTCTGTTGGTGAAACTGTAACTCCTGAGCCGACTTGCTGAACTAAACCATCGAATCCAGTATCAATTGTTGTTGTTGATCCGGATGGTAAAGTATATTGGAAGTCATATGAATCAGATACGAAGTTATACGGCGTAGTCCCAGTAGACCATTCTTCGATCTGTGCTCCGTTCCCATAATAACAAGTAACTCCTGGTGTACCACTCTGTCCCAAGTTTATTGTGTTTTTTCCCATATCTCCAGAAATACTAATTGTCGTGGAACTTCCAAGAAGTGCAAGTGTATCAAGTGCACTCAAAGAATATTGGCCCGCAGTAGATGTACCAGAAATGAATGATTGGATTGGATCATGATTACTCCATGTACCCATAAGCGAAGAAGGCGTATTGACAAATGGTGTACCGCAGTTGGTGCCGACGGTCCAAGCTTGAAATACTACTTTCCAACCAATACCAGTAGAGAATTGGCCTAAGTTATCATACACAGTTCCAACTTGAAGCCAGTCATTACTATTGGAATTGAAGGCATTCAGGAGCTGTATGTAATTAACAGCACTAGGAGCTTGGATTAGATTGTAGTTACTCTGTATCTCTTGCATAGTTTGTCCATTTGTTCCTCCTCCCCCACTTGCTCCTTTTATCGCGTCAACATCATTTACAAGTTGAGGATCGGATTTGTGATGACCTGGGTTCTGACTCAAGTCAAAGTTTGGACTCACTTTAGGCGGTCCTAGATAATCTATTTGTGCACTAGTTTTATTCCACGATAGCTGTCCTATCCATCCTGGATGAGATTTCAGATCTTCTGATATTTGACTCTCTAACACACTTGCCTGCAAAGGTACTCTCGGATCATTAAAAGGCGCAAATGGTAAACGTGTGGGTAGACCATTTACATTAGGTAACACGGTGGTTGGAGACAATATCATCATGAAAACTACTATCGATGCAGTGATTACGAATACAGTTTTTGTGTTATTGTTTTGTCTTTTCATTTTTTATTCTCCTTTTGCTTTTTGTGTACATAAAGTGGACTAGTCTTCATACCGCACGATCTGTTGTCCATGTCATGTATCTCACACGACATACCGTGGTTATGGTAAAGCATATCCAGTACAACGCACCAAAGTAGTTAAGCCACGCTTACTCTGGGAGCAAGTAACATTCTTAGCTTGCATGTATTCACAACATGATTTCGTAAATCAACTACATATTGAAATTATTTCAAACTATAGAGAACCAGAATATCAAAATGAGGCGGTATTGAACAAATTTGACCAAACCCACCCCCGGTCTTATACAAAATCCTGGGGGATTTCTTCATTCTCAGGATTGTTTTAGAGACTTTGATTATGTATAGAATTCATTTTGTTTTCTTGAATAATTATTGCCGACCTGGAACCTTTTGGAAATTTATTCACATATAGCCAACAAACTAAGCGTTGGATGTGTAAAATGAATCTCAAGAATGTCAGGATTACAATCTAACAAAATTGTAGTTTCTGCTTGAATTTGTTGTTTGACATCTTATTTTAAAGTCCTAAAATAGGCAGCACATGATTTAATCTACGTTTAGCATCACTAATCAATACCCGAGTTTATTTGATATCACTTGAAATTTTCTGAGTAATTCATCTGCTTTCTTCTTCAATTTAGGATCCATCGTTTTATTGGCTTCATTTTCAGCCTTTTCAAGCAGTTTTTGTGCCTGTTTTATCTTCTTTACAGCTTCAGGATCCCTTGTTTTTTCTGCCTTCAATCTTGCCTTAACATATTCTCGTTGAGTATTTGCAATCTCATCCATTAAATCAATATCCACACATTTAGTTTTGGAATTCAATATAATCGAGCCAACATTTGGAAAAGTAGACTATCTTGATCGTAATTGCATCATTATATCATAATAGAAAATTTATCACATGTAGAAGAAAATTTGCAGTTTCAAGTTTAGAAATTTACAAATAATTCATATAAACGTAGAAACAAGTCTAGAAACCTTGGGATGCGCACGTAAATGCAAAAGTCAGTCTAAAAGTCTTTTCAAGTAATTACTTCAATTCAACTAACAGAAAAAAATCGCTCAAAACCGTGCCTATTTTTGAACCCGCTTGTTCAATTCAACTAAGTGTTACTTCTATTGTAGTAAGTTACAAGTACGTTCTAGCGAGTTACAAGTACCTTTCAAATAAGTCACAAACATGTTCGAATAACACAATTTTTCTACTATAAACAGTTTTTCGAACAGGTCAAGTAACTATAAACAACAAGAATCAATTATAATTAATTTGAATTATTTATAATTAATTCATATCAAAATAATCCAGTAGACTCGTGATCAGACATGGCTTGTAGAGACTAGTACTTTGTTATTCGGTTGAATAGTGCATTGAAAAGTTACCTGATTTTGATGATCTTTGTAATTTGTTACAGGATCTTCCCAATTTACTTTCACACGTTCCTGCAATCCTTTTCTAATCTCTGCCACTTCATTTTCAAGATGAGCTATTTTTGCATCCTTTTCAGATTCCATTTCGTGTATTTTTTGGTCCTTGAGCTTGTTTTCAATCAATAGTCTTTCTGCATCATCAATAGTCAGATCAGGTATTGCCTTTCTGAATTCTGTAAAGCACTCTTCTCTTGTTGGTTGAAGATAAGTACCATCAAGACCATTTCTGTGTGCCATTAATTTTTCTGCAATGTTAGAATTAACTTGATTATTTATCTTAAGAATTGTATTGAATCGCTTTCTAAAGCCATAATTTCCTGCCTTGTTATATCTCTCGCCACTCTTGATTCTAGCTATTCCAGCAGATTTTAAAAGATTTGAAGTGATCACTTTGAAACTATTGTATCCAAAATGGTCGTTTTTCGCATGCGCTCGTTCATTTGCAAAGATTGGAGACTCATCAGTAAGAACTTCACCGTTTAATTTCCTTGAATCAAAATAATTATACAATGCGCGTCTAGCCTCAGGTGTTAAAAATGCCCAATATCCCTCCTTTGAATTATCATACACTTTTACTGCCAAGCACCCGTCAGGCATTTCTGCAATATGCTTTCGTCTCAAAATTGGATCAGTTATTGCACCCGGTCTTATTCCCGTGGATGCCAAAAAATGAACAAATGCCTTCGTTCGTAATTTTTTTGTGCTCTCCAACATACGCTGGATTTCCACGGTTGTAAAAGGTTCACTTCCGCCAAGTACACCCTCATCTCTTGGAATTATCTTGTGCAGTATTCTTTTGAAATATGTAACCCTATTCATATCCAAGAATAGTTCAACAGGTGCAAGTTTGACACGGATGGTAGCCCCTTTGATGCCTTTTGTAGATAAATCCATAATCCAGTTTTCCAGAATCCCTTGAAGCCTATTTGGTTCCACCACAGTAATTTCATCAAAACTTGAAAGGTTGGAATATTTCAAAAACTCTCTTAATGCATATCTGTATGAATAAAACGTCTTGTCAGATTTTACCGCTTGTCTGAACATCCTAAAAGATCTACTTTTTTCAAGTTCTGCAAAATCAATTTCCTTAGCGGTTTCCATGTCTTGCATATATAAGCAGGATCGGATTTGTAGTATAAAAAAGGATGGTGTAATACGTTGAATACTATTTTATTTTATGACAACCATTACTTGCCAAGTGAAATATCCAAGATGCTGTAACAAAGAACCCGCGTACTTGGTCACTTATGACTGTGGACCAGATCCACAACAAACCATGCTTGTATGCAAGAGCCATTTCAAGGAAGAGCCATTTCAAAGATTTGCAATAAAGATAGAAAAATTGAGAGAATAACTTAATAGTTCGATTTCAAAAAATGCAGTAAATGAAAAACATTCTTGCTTTATCAATTATTTTCTCATTACTGATGACATCATCATTTGTTGCAGTCTATGCACAACAACCACAACTTGCATCATACCGTGAAACAGCACACATTCTAGTTGATGAAAAAGTACAGAACAAGACTACGGCATTTATCACATTGGCATCAACAAGCCCAGTTGAAATGCGAGTCCCAGCAGATCTTAGCCAAAGAATTAGCAATACAGCAAATGTAACATCAGTTGTAATAACAAATGCACAAAACTGTATCACTGGAGTTCAGGATCAGGGATGTATCTTGGTAAACATTGTATCACCAGCACTTGTTGAAAGCTACAATATCACAACAATTCAAACTGCCGCTAGACAAATTGGAGATAATCTAATTGATAGTATGAACAAGGCATTTGCAACAAACGCCCAGTTTAACAGTGTCTATATCAATCCAAAAGGAGACCTGAGTGGTGCACTTGGCACATCTGGAATAGTATCAGGAAATAGAACTATATCTGTAATATACACAATGTCAAGACCTGATTCCTCATATCTTTTTGACGGATTAACTGCAATTTTAATACCAAAACAAATTCGTGACGATGGTGGATTTTTCAATGCTGCACAAAAGATGGCTCAAGATTCCAATTCCACAGTTACATTTGCAATTACTCCAGGACAAGGTGCACAACTTTATCAACTCCAAGTCTCAAAACAAATCCCAATCAAGAGTCAGGTGACATCAGTCAAGCCGCTAGAACTGTTAGGAGTAGACAAGCTTGAAAAGTCAAGCTACTTTGATGTTGGATTCTTTCCTTTGAATTCCATCTTGGATGTAACTGTAATATCAAATCAAAACGTTGCAATAACAAGCCATGGTGGAAACTTGGCACCAACTACAATCAAGGATGGTCAAAAGTTACCAGCAGACTTAACCAAATCAGGATGGATAATGGACCCAGAGTATGGACAGAGAATTTCTGCAATATACCTATTTGGAAAAGATACATCAGTATCAACTGACCAGGCCTCACTTACTCTAGGCAATACAATTCCGTCAGACAATCAAAATAACACAACTATATCGACACCAACTCCAAGCGCACAAAATAACTATTCCATGTACGCATTAATCGGCATAGTTGCAGCAGGTGGAGCCGCAATCTACTTGTTTTTGAAAAGAAGATAAAATTTAGAGAATCAATACTGCTGCTGTAAATACCGTAGTCCACTGACCTTTTGCATCACCAACAGCACTTTGTGTTATGTTTCTAGTCTTGTAAATTTGTCCAGATATCTTCCACTGTTGTCTTTTTACATCCCAGCTCTTGTTTACATCAAAGGATATTCCAAGTGAGGATGCAAGCATTTGTGCTGCAATGTCTTCTGCATAGTCGCCTGCCTCTTTTTCAGTCTCCCCAAATGAGACATATTCTGAAAGATAGCCATACTTTGTCTTGTCTTTTGGCTCTGCAATTCCGACAGATGCGGCCATTAGTCTGTGTGGCTCATTGCTTTCTTGTCTAGAGTAGATTGCAAAAGTTACGCTGCCCGGTCGTATCAATTTGAGGCCTTCGGCTTTTGGAATCACCTTGCAGCCAGGTGGAAATATACTTGAGATTAAAACCAAATTTGTTCCGGCAATTCCTGCATCTCGGAGTGCATACTCAAAACTTGTCAGCCTGTCAGTATGCACACCCTTACCTTTTGTAAGGAAAATTTTCTTGGCTACTAAATCTAGCACAAGTCAAGTCTTAACTAACATCTTTAAAAATATATTGAATTGGTAAAAATGGATTACTTCAAGTTCTGCAACGACAAAATTATTTCTTGACCATGTTTTTCAGGACTGATATCTCTGAAAATTTTTGAAATCTTGCCATCTTTGTTTATGATAAAAGTTGACCTCTTTGCAAGCCCTGCAATGTTCAGGCCAGCATATGCCTTGCACGTAGTCTTTGCAGTATCACTTAGATGAAGATATGGTACGCCATACTCCTCAACAAACTTCTTTTGATCTTGTACGGTGTCAACAGATATTGCAAAAAGTTCAGCATTTTGCTCCTTTATCTGCGGATAGGCTTCAATTGTTGCCTGTGCCATCTGGAATATTTTCTTTGACGGGCATCCAAATAGATGATTTTTAGGATAAAAGCACAGTACGACATTTTTCTTTCCGTGAAAAGAGCCCAGTTTTACTAGACTACCATCATTTGCAGCAAGTTCAAAGTCTGGTGCAATATCGCCTTCATTCATAATGACTAGTCCGTGATACGGGTTAATACTATTTTTGTTTGAATTTTTTTATCAGGAAATTAAACCAGAGTTTACTTTTTGAAGGTCTTTTGGTATAGTTTTATTCCAGCAGATATTGCCTTTTTGGCACTTGCCGCATTTTTCCACCCAAGTATCTCAACTTTCTTTCCTTCAAGCTGCTTGTAGGTTGCAAAAAAGTGAGCAATTTCCTTTGTTACGTGTTTTTCCAAGTCAGAGAGATCATTGATATCTTCAAATCTGACATCATCTTTTGCAACACATAAAATCTTGTCATCCATCTCTCCACCATCTTTCATCTGGAGCATTCCTATTGGACGTGATTCGATTAGTACGCCAGGATATGTTGGATTTGTGACAAGCACTAACGCATCCATTGGGTCACCGTCTTCTGCAAATGTCTGTGGAATTATTCCATATTCTCCAGGATAGAAAAACGGTGAAAACAAAACTCGGTCAAGTTTTATGACACCGTGCTTTTTGTCATATTCATATTTGTTCTGAGAACCTTTTGGAATTTCAACGATAACATTAATCACAGAAGGCACTTTTGGGCCAGTCTCAATATCACGCCACAAGTCCATGATAAATTGTTCAGAAATAGGGCCTTATTTAATTGACATCATAAGAAAATAATTTCTTTATATTGCATTTCTTGTTTTCCAGATGCCAGACTTTCGGAAAAGATAAAACGTCAATGCGTCCAGTTGGAAACCATGAAGGCAGCCTATGTTTCAGGACCATCAGATGTCCAGATTAAAAATGTAGAAAAACCTCAAGTAGGTCCTGGCGAGGTTCTGGTTGTAATGAAAGCATGTGGAGTGTGTGGCTCGGACTTGGAAAAAATATACGGCAAGTACAGTCAGCCTTCAATGAGACTAGGTCACGAGCCATCAGGAATAGTTTCTGCAGTAGGAGAAGGTGTTTCCGATTTTAAAAAAGGTGACAGGGTCTTTACACATCACCATGTCCCGTGTTATACTTGTCATTATTGTACACATGGAAATGAGACCATGTGCCAAAAATATTCAGAGACAAACTTGTCCCCATGTGGCTTGGCTGAAGAGTTTATCGTTCCCCAGTGGAATGCATCCCATGGCGGAATCATAAAGCTACCAGACCATGTCAGTTTTGAAGAGGCATCAATGATAGAGCCACTGGCATGTTGCATACGGGCATGGAATAAAATAAAATTCAAGAAAGGCGATTCCATTGCAATCCTAGGGGCAGGACCAACTGGACTGATGCACCTTATGCTAAGCAAGGCATACGGGATACAAGACATATTTTGTTTAGACATTAATGATTTCAGATTGGGCTTTGCAAAAAAATTGGGCATAACAGAATCAATAAGATCAGACGACCCAGAAGCATATCAAAAAATTCTTGCCAAGACACAAAACCGTGGAGTAGACATTGCAATGGTTTCAACAGGCAGCATCAATGCAATAGCTCAAGCAATTGACTTTGTAAGAAAAGGAGGAACCATAGTTCTATTTGGCGTTCCAACAAAAGATGTCACCATGTCACTTGCAATGAGCAAAGTATATTCTAAAGAAATCACAATCACGCCAAGTTATGCAGCTTCTGAAAAAGATACCAATGAAGCATTTGAGATGATACAAAAGGGAGCAGTAAATGTAAAAGATTTGATAACACATACATTTTCTCTTGAAGAATCTGCCAAGGCATTAGATTATGCCCACCAAGGAAACGATTCCATGAAAATAATAATTACAAATTCAGAAACGCTTAACTAAGGCAAATTTTTTCGATGATGATATGGACTGGGGACTCAAAAACAGACTAGCAAAAATAATCAAGCCACAAAATAGGCGAGGTGTGATGCTTGCTGTAGACCACGGTTACTTTTTAGGACCAACAGAAAGACTCGAAGTCCCAAGAAAAACAATTGCTCCACTATTACCTTTTGCAGATTCTCTCATGCTAACACGGGGTGTCCTAAGGACATCTGTTGATGCAAACTTTCCAGTACCAGTAGTACTTCGAGTGTCAGGTGGTGCAAGCATCATTGGAAAAGACCTCTCAAATGAAAAAATTACCACATCAGTAAAAGAAGCAGTCAGACTTAACGTATCTGCCATGGCAATGTCAATATTTGTAGGAGCAGCACATGAACACGAGTCACTGGTCAGTTTAGGTAATCTAGTCAATGAAGGTGAAGAATATGGAATTCCAGTACTTGCAGTTACAGCAGTAGGAAAAGAACTTGAAAAACGTGATGCAAGATATCTTAGCCTTGCATGCAGAATGGCTGCAGAATTTGGCGCACATTTGGTAAAAACATACTATTGTGAAAACTTTGAAAAAGTTGTAACATCCTGTCCAGTTCCAGTTATAATTGCAGGCGGTCCAAAGCTTGCAACAGAGCTTGACGTGTTTAATTTAACCCACGATGCTTTGCATGCAGGTGCATCAGGTGTTGACATGGGACGAAACATTTGGCAAAACGACCACCCAGTTGCAATGATAAAGGCAGTAAGGGCAATCGTTCACCAAAAGGCCACAGTAAAAGAGGCTCATGAAATTTTCAAAAAGATCAAAGACGAGTCACCAAAACAAAATAAACCAGCTCAAAAGAGCAAGCCAAAAAAGTAGATTTCTAATCTGAAAGTTTTGTCAGGTGCAAGTGTACAATCTTCCACTTTGGGTTTTTCCCCAAGACAAATGTTGCCCTACTGTTCATTGTCATGTGTTGCCCACGAAAACTGTAATTGTCAACAATCATGCCAGACTGGAATACGGTAAAAGTTGCAACTGCAAACGTATCAAACAGGTCAACTCGTAGATTTTTTAATTCATAGTCATAGTCTGATATGCTAACAAATCGTAGTTGTTCAAGTGCAGTTGTAGTTGCAAAGTCCTTGAGGTCAAACGGAGGAACATCACTGTACGCAGAAAACCTAGGATCTTCTAGTTGTATAACACTTAGCGGTGCAACATTTTTTGTTTTTCCTGCATTGAAAAATGTCGTTATGATATCAAGAATCTCTTCTTTGTCGCTCAAAATCGGTATTGCTTGAGGCAAATCTAGTTTAAGTCTTCTGACAGGACACATCATGCCTAGCCAGGCAAGTTTTTGACAGATTCAGGCACCCAAGGCCAACAATATATTTATTAACAATTTTAGAGGGAAAAATCATAAGTATGACAAAAGTAGACTCGACAAGCATTTCAAGTATTTTGTTGCAAGTCGAGCTTGTGCTGTAAGATACAGCAGTTTTCGGAGATAGAAAATTATGGAAAAAATATCTGGTGCTAGGTCTTTGATGATCGCTTTGGAAAAAGAAGGCGTAGAGATTGCCTTCGGGTTACCGGGAGGTGCAAACTTGCCAATATACGACGAGCTCTACAAGAGCAACATTAGACATGTACTGGTAAGACATGAACAATCTGCATCACACATGGCAGACGGCTTTGGGCGAGTTAGCAGAAGACCAGGAGTCTGTTTTGCAACATCAGGACCCGGTGCCACAAATATTGTTACAGGAATTGCAACTGCACAAGCAGATTCTGCACCAATGGTTGCAATTACAGGACAGGTACCATCAAAAATGATTGGCCGTGACGCATTTCAAGAAAGTGATATTATCGGAATTACAAATCCTATTGTAAAATATGCATTCCAACCAATGAGTCCAAATGAAGTTCCAGAGGTTGTAAAAAAGGCATTTTACATTGCATCAACTGGAAGACCAGGTCCAGTATTAATTGACATTCCAAAAGATGTACAACAAAATGAAGCAGAGGTGCACTTTCCATCCGAAGTAAAAATCAGAGGATACCATCCATGGGTAGACCCAGATATAACACAGATTGAAAGGGCAACAGAGATGTTACTATCAGCAGAAAGGCCAATCATTCTAGCAGGGGGTGGAGTCATAATCTCAAGCGCATTTGCAGAATTACAATCAATTGCTGAACTACTCATGATACCAGTTGTAACAACTTTCAAAGGAAAAGGATCATTTCCAGAAAATCACCCGCTCTCACTTGGACCAATAGGAATGCACGGTCATGCAGAAGCAAACAAGATGATGACAGAAGCAGACTGTGTGCTAGCATGCGGTTCAAGATTTTCAGACAGGTCAGTTGGAACATTTGAAGAGTTTGAGAGAAACTTGAAAATAATACACATGGATGTAGACCCAGCAGAGATAGGAAAGAACCAGACAACAAACGTTGCAGTAGTCGGAGATGTCAAGACATCACTTAGGATAATGGTTAAGATGCTTATCCAAAAAGCAATCAAGCGAAACGGAGAAAGTGCATGGGCAAAAAGAGTAAAAGAAACAAAGGACTACTATAGAGAAAATCTCAAGATTCATCCCCATCCATTAGCAGCATCAAAGGTTCTCAAAAAATTAAGAGAAGTATTACCTACACAATCAATTGTAACCACCGAAGTAGGACAGCACCAGATGTGGGCATCATTATTCTTTGATGTTATTCATCCTGGAACATTTTTCAGCTCTACAGGTCTTGGAACAATGGGTTGGGGATTCCCAGCAGCAATTGGTGCCAAGGCAGCAAAACCAGATGTCCCAGTGCTAGACATAGCAGGAGAAGGAAGCTTCAACATGACAGAAAACTCTCTTGCAGTATCAGTGCTTGAAGATTTACCGGTCATAGTATTCTTGCTAAATAATTTCACACTAGGAATGGTAGCCCAGTGGCAGAGAACATTTTACGACAGGAGAATGATTGGAGTTGATCTCAAGAATTGTCCAGATTATGTCAAGGTAGCAGAAGCATATGGTGCACAAGGAATACGAGCCACCACATTAGATGAAATCGGCAAGGCAGTCCAGACTGCGATAAAGAGCAATGTTGCTACAGTAATTGATATTCCAATTGACCCACAAGAAGACGTATTGCCATTTGTTGCACCAGGTACATCTCTTAAGGACATGATACTACCATCCTAGTGAGATACCATGTGGTCAATAATTTCCGTCCTAGTAGAAAACAAGCCAGGTGTCTTGTTCAAGATTACAAACTTGTTTAGATCAAGAAACTATAACATCGACAGCATATCAGTAGGGATAACTGAAAACCCCGAAGTGTCCAGAATGACAATCACTACAGAGGCAGACGAAAAACAACTCAACCAAATATTGAAGCAGTTAGACAAACTAATTGATACATTAGAAGTAAAACTATTAGACGAGAAAAAGAGCGTATACAGAGAACTAGTCATGATGAAACTCAAAGTATCCAAGCCAACGGACATCAAGGAGATAACAGACCTTGCAAACGCATTCAAGTGCGATGTCCATGACGTCAGAAAATCATCAATCATAATAGAAATCACTGCAACACCTGACAGGGTTAGTGCGTTAGTGGATCTTGTCAAGGGTTATGGAATTTTAGAAATGGCAAGAACTGGAATATGTGCACTAGCAAGAGGAGGATACGAAAATGAAAGTTAGAATTTTTGATACCACACTACGAGATGGCGAACAGACACCAGGTGTAGCACTCACTCCAGACCAAAAACTTGCAATAGCACATAAACTCGACGAACTAGGAGTTGATGCAATAGAAGCAGGTTTTCCAATAATATCAGACGGAGAAAGACAGGCAATCAAGTCAATTACATCTGCTGGCATGAAAGCAGACATTTGTGGATTGGCAAGAACTGAAAAAAAAGATATCGACGCTGCAGTTGCAGTAGGATTGAATTACATCCATACATTCATTGCAACTTCTGACATACATCTCCAGTACAAGTTAAAACTAACAAGAGAGCAAGCACTAGCAAAAGCAGTAGATGCAGTACAATATGCAAAGTCGCTTGGTCTAAAAGTAGAATTTTCAGCAGAAGATGCAACAAGAACAGACAGAGAATTCCTAAAAACAGTATTCAAGGCAGTAACAGAAGCAGGTGCTGACAGACTAGACATTCCAGATACAGTAGGCTATTCTACTCCCCAGTATATTGCATCAATTACAAAAGATACAATCGATGCAACCCACTTGCCTGTCAGTGTCCACTGTCACAATGACTTTGGACTAGCAGTTGCAAATGCAATATCTGCAATACAAGCAGGAGCCCAGTGTGCACATGTTACAATAAATGGAATTGGTGAGCGAGCAGGCAATGCATCATTAGAAGAACTAGTGATGGGATTACAGTGTCTCCAATTTGATAAAAAATATGAAACTAACATCAATACCAAACTTCTCTATGAGACCTCCAGATTTATCTCAAAAACAGTTGGAGTCCATGTCCAGCCAAACAAGGCAATCGTTGGAGAAAACGCATTTGGTCACGAGTCAGGAATTCACACACACGGTGTGCTAAGTAATCCATTGACATACGAGCCAATCAGCCCTGAGCTTGTTGGTAGAACAAGATGGTTCCAAGTGGGAAAACATGCAGGTGCACATGGAATATCTTCAATGCTTGAGGAATACGGCATCCAGCCCTCAAAGGAGCAGACTCATGAAATCTTGGACAGGGTCAAAAAACTCGGCGATCTAGGAAAACATGTAACAGACGTTGAGCTTCTCAGTATCGCAGGCGAAGTCATGCAACAGCCAGGATTGAAAAGAATGGTTCACCTAATTGGCTTTTCAGTATCAACAGGAATTGGAAACATGCCATATGCATTTGTAAAATTAAACATTGACGGAAAAGACTTTACTGCTACAGATTATGGTGTAGGTCCAGTAGATGCATCAATTAATGCAATACAAAAAATCACCGGGGAAATATCCAAAGTAAGAATCAAAGACTATAGACTAGATTCAATCTCTGGAGGATCAGAGGCATTGTGTGAAGTTACAATAAAAGTAGAAGACCCATATGGTAACCAAGCATCTGCAAAATCAATAGGAGAAGATATCGTAATTACAAGTGTACAGGCAATGATAGACGGAATAAACAGAATCATGCTCAAGAAAATTCTCAAACAAAAAAACTTGGGACAGTAAATGTATAAAATAGCACTCATCACGGGCGATGGCATAGGCCCGGAATTATCAGAATCTGTAATTTCAGTACTGGACACAGTAAATGACAAGCTTGGAGTCAAAGTCGAGATTACAAAGTTAGAGGCAGGAGATGCTGCACTACAAAAAACTGGCAAGGCATTACCAGATCAGACACTAGATACAATAAAAAAATCAGATGCATGCCTCAAAGCTCCAGTTGGGGAAAGTGCAGCAGATGTAATCGTAGTACTACGAAGACTGTTAGACTTGTATGCAAACATCAGGCCTGCCAAGTCATACCCAAACATGCCAGCGTTAAAGGAAAATATCGATATGGTCATAGTCAGGGAGAATACAGAGGACTTGTACACCGGCATGGAGTTTGATGTCGGAGATACTTGCATCGCATTACGTTCCATTTCAAAGAGTGCATCTGAGAGGATTGCAAAACATGCATTTGAAACAGCAATACGCAGAGACCAAAAAAGAAAGGTCACATGTGTCCACAAGTCAAATGTAATGAGAAAGACAGACGGCCTATTTGCAAAGACATGTGAAAACATATCAAAGAACTATCCACAGATTGCATTTGAGCACATGTATGTCGATGCATGTGCCATGAATCTAATCAGACAGCCAGAGGCTTTTGATGTTATAGTTACAACTAATTTATTTGGAGATATCTTATCTGATGAGGCATCACAGGTTGTTGGAGGACTAGGTATGGCCCCAGCTGCAAACATCGGAGATAGGTTTGCGTTATTTGAGCCAGTCCATGGTGCAGCTTTTGATATCGCCGGAAAAGACATTGCAAACCCGTCATCATTTATTTTATCTGCAAAGATGATGTTTGAATGGCTTGGTACAAAAAATAACGACAAGTCATGCCATGATGCAGCAAGAAAAATCGAGGATGCAGTTTATGGAATTGTCAAAGAAGGAATAAAGACTAAAGACATTGGCGGTAACAAGAGTACAAAAGAATTTACTCAAAATGTAATATCGCGCATCACTTGATATCAGACGCAGGCGGTTCTCTTGACCAGAAAAACATTGCAAGACTTATTGGAATCATAATCATTATTGCAACCCCCAGTGATATCCAGTAAAATGTCGGGTCAATTCCTTTTATGAACGGGACTGGGAATACCGTATATGCCCAGACAAATGCAATAAACCCAAGCAATACTTTATTTTTCTTGAAAATACGCCAACCAAGTTTTCTTTTTGCAATATAACACCGCTTGCACCGTGTACGGTCATCAGTCATGCATGAAGTGCAACAATGCTTGTCACAAAAGTAGCATGTCCTGTCCCCAAACTCAGAGCCGCAAAAATCACACTGTCGCACAAGTCATCTTGATTTGGTTAAAATTTATCTTTTTATGGAAATAGCCTTTCAGGGTCACGTGGGTATAGTACCACTTCACGTACATTGTCAATCTGTGTCAAGACTGCCATGAGCCTATCAAGCCCCAAGCCCCAGCCAGAGTGAGGTGGCATTCCCCAGTCAAATGCCTTCAAGTGGTCTTCAAACTGTGCCGAGTCGAGTCCTTGTTCTTCTAGTCTTGCCTTGATTTTAGCAGGATCGTGCAGTCTTCTGCCACCAGATGACAGTTCCAAATATCCATATTGCAAGTCAAATGACTTTGAGACCACTGGGTCGTCTTCTTTTTCGTGGATGTAAAAGGGCTTTAGCTTCAAAGGCCAGTCAGTCAAAAAGTAAAACCCAGGATGAATCTCTCCAAGTGTTCTCAGATGGGAATCAAGTAAATCATCTCCAAATGCAAGAGAAAGCCCTTGTTTTCCAAGTTCTTCAATTGCTTGCTTGTATGTCACCCTTTCAAAAGGTGCTTGTGGTTTTTTGATTTCAATTCCCAGATTTTTGATGTCTTCGGTACAGTTCTTTTCCACATGATCAAATACTGATACCACCAGTTGTTCTAAGATTTCCATGACATCAGTATAATCCATAAACGCAGATTCAATGTCAACACTTGTAAATTCAGTCAAGTGTCTTACAGTGTGGGATTTTTCTGCCCTGTAAAAAGACGATATCTCAAATATTCTTTCTAGTCCCAGTGTAAGCTGCTCCTTGTAAAGTTGTGGGCTCTGTGCAAGGTATGCTTGCTTGTCAAAGTATTTCAGAGAAAAAAGATTTGCTCCACCTTCACTTGCACTACCAATAATTTTTGGAGTGTTTACTTCAAGAAAACCAGATTCTGAAAGCATTTTTCTTATGCAAAGCAGTACATGATGTCTTATCTTGAATATTGATGCAGTCTTTTGGTTTCGAAGATCAAGTGCCCTTGCGTTTAGCCTGTTGTCAATTCCACTTTCCAGTCTGCCAAGGGGGTCAATTGGTAAAGGATGAACTGCTCTTGATAAGATTTCAATTTTTTCTGCTTTAATTTCAAATGAAAAATCACGTGCTTTAGATTCCTGCACTGCACCAGTTACTAGTACCACACTTTGTTTTGTAAGGTCTTTTACCTGGGACAAGTTTTCAGAACCTGCAACCACAATTTGTGATACACCTGTAACATCACGTAAAGTGATAAACGAGAGTTTTCCTAGTTCCCTCAAGTCTTCCACCCAACCTCCAACCACAACTTTTTGTCCCTTCATGGCAGGTCCAAGTGTGCCTATGTTGTGGGTTTTTTTAATTTCCATGTAGATTATTCCTGCTTTCTTTCAAATTCTACTACTAGATCTATCTTTCGAAGATCGTGAGATATTGCAACTACCTTATCCACATCTATTGGAAATCTCGGTGTTTTTTTGCCTGATACAATGACTTTGGTTTTTTGAAGACCGCCCGGAGCCCAGACCTGGTTTATCCCAAGTATTTTAATTGGAAAGAAAACATCTTCAATGAATTTTTTGTCATCAGAGCCCTGGTGTACAAGCCAAATCTTTCCATCAAATTCTCCTTGAAGTATACGGTAAAGTTCCCTGCTTTGTCTTACCGTCATGATATCGGGGCTGTTAAGGTACAGTACATAGTTTCCATTAGACCCGCGACAGGAATTTAGCGTAAATTTTTCTATCTGCGGTATCTTTTGAGAAAGTTTTACTAGTTTTATTGATGCGTCAACGTCTGCCTTGGTAAGTGTTCCTTGGTCTAACTTTGATTCACATTGTGGGCACAGTATGCCATTCATGGCGTCAAAGCTACAAATTGGTGTCCTCAAGGAAATCGATTTTTTGCTTGCAAAAACTAGAAGATAAATCATGCGAAAATTGCAAACAGGTATTCTGAAATAATAGATCGCAGTTCAAAACTCAAATGTACTACTATTTCATATGAAATCCATGGTCACGCTATCTGTAAACGATCTATCTGTCCAATACCAAAGCCAAGGAAAAAAGGTCCAGGCCGTAGACCATGTGACGTTTTCGTTTGACAAAAACGAGTCCCTTGGAATAGCCGGAGAAAGTGGTTGTGGCAAGAGTACACTTGGCCTTGCAATCATGAAAACCCTTCAAGAAAATGCCAGTGTATCAGGCAAGATTCTTTTTGACGGTAAATCAATACTGGAGACATCAGATTCCGAATTTACAAAAGATATCAGGTGGAAACAGATATCGATGATGTTCCAGGGAGCAATGAATTCACTTGATCCAGTGTTTACCATAAAAAAGCAATTCGAAGAGATCCTAAAAAAACACAATTTTCAAGGAGATAAAAAACAGGCAATTGAATTAGCCATATCCTCAGTTGGGTTATCACATCCAGTTTTAGACAAGTACCCACATGAGATTAGTGGTGGAATGAAGCAGCGAGTCATCATTGCCATGGCGCTCATCATGACACCAAGACTTGTGATTGCAGACGAGCCGACCACTGCACTTGATGTACTAGTACAAGCACAGATTATGATTTTATTGAAAAAACTCAAAAAAGAAGGATTGTCGATTATTTTAATCTCCCATGACTTGGGCATCATATCAGAGATTGCAGAAAAAGTTGGAATCATGTATGCAGGACAAATCGTTGAGTTTGGCAATATGCAAGAAATTTACAAGAATCCAAAGCACCCGTATACTATTGCATTACTAGAATCCATACCAAAACTGCAGGAAACAAAAAGAATCATCCCTTTGAAGGGAAATCCCCCAAGCCTTGTAAACCCACCAAGCGGTTGCAGATTTTATGACAGATGTCCACAAGCAATGGAAAAATGCAAAAAGGATCCTCCAAAAATCAAGACAGAATCAGGTTTTGTAATGTGTTGGTTGCATGAATAACTAGTTTTTAAAAATCTAAAATTTGTTGCAGTATTTTACTTGATGCCTACACCGTTATAGTACGAGTTGTACACTCGCAATGCATTGTCCATTGAGACTTGTTTTGCATTTGCAAGTAGGGTGTTTCTGTCTGCACCGTTTTCATCAGTTGTTACACTGCTCAAGCCGTAATAGTTTGATTGGAGCAATGCCAAGTGTCTTTCGTGAATCTGGTTGAAGATGATTACTGCTTTTTCTAGTGCATATGCTTCTTGTGGTGTCAAGTTTCTGCCGCCGTGAGTCTGTTCATTTGTAACAGAGTTTGGCTTGTATGCGAACTGTGCTGGGTCAACGTATTGACTCAAGTCTACATACACTTGATCAATCTTTGCAAGTTGGTTAACCAAGGCTGCTGCCTGGGCTTCACCATCATCCATATTCTTTGTAATCTGAGTTTGTCTATCATAAGTTGCAACAGAATCAGTTGTTGGTCCTGCTTCAAAGTTTGCATAATTTTGCTGGATTTTCACTAGTTGGTTGACTATATCTTGGGCTTGTGCAACTGATGTGGTTCTTGCTTCGTCAATCATTGCATTTCTGTCTCTGCCTTGAGTATCAGTGCTAGTGCTGTTTAATCCAGTATAATCGGTTGATGCGATATCTGCTAATTGTCTAACGTGAATATTGTCAAATTGTGCGATTGCGTTTTGTAATGAAACTTGTGCTTGTGCATCAATGTTTCTTCCTCTGCTTGTTTCGTCAGTAGTGACACTTGTAAGTCCGTCCCAGTTTCTCTTGGATTGATCCAAGTTTGCAAATTGGTAGTAGCTCATGTATTTTGCCATGGCTTTTTGTTCTGCTGCTTGTTGTCTTGCAGTAATGTCTGACCAAGAGTCATCTGCAAATACTGCATGATTCAAGTAAACTGATCCTGCACTGAACAAAAGTCCTGTCATCATAACAATTGCAAGTAACTGGAATTTCACGAATCTTTCTCATATCTTAGCCTTTTAAAACTTTGCGCTGATCAGATATTTGCCCGTTGATCGCCTAACGGATTAGCGATTATCCTTTATGGGGTACATCAAGTCAGATATTTCTCGATCATATTATGATCCAAAGGAATCACAAATTAGACAAGATTTTGCTCAAAATTGTTTTCCTGCCAGACAATCCAGTATATCGTAAAACGCTTGATATATTTGCAAACACACAATGAACCAATGGATGATGTTCTTGCAGTCAATAATTTAAAAAAATACTTTGTAAAAAAGGGACTCGTAGGTACAGACAAGGAAATTACACGTGTAGCAGACGGTATTTCATTTTCAATCAAAAAGGCAGAGACATTTGTGCTTGCAGGGGAATCAGGGTCTGGCAAGACTACAATTGCACGTCTCATACTTCGAGCATTAGAGCCAGATTCTGGCACCATAAGTTTTGAGGGACAAGAGATAACAAATCAAAATGACAACCTCAAAAAAATAAGGCTTGGTTGTCAAATGGTCCACCAGGACCCTTATGCATCAATTAATCCAAGGATGACCATACTGGACATAGTAAAAGAGCCACTAGAGATTCACAATATTGGAACCAAGGAAGAAAGAAACAGTCTTGCATTGCAAGCACTCAACCAAGTAAAGCTAGAGCCAGTAGAAGATATCGCATCAAAATATCCCCACATGTTATCAGGTGGACAGAGACAACGAGTTGCAATAGCACGCGCGATTGTAACAAATCCAAGACTTGTCATAGCAGACGAGCCTGTTTCCATGCTTGATGTGTCAGTAAGAATTGGAATACTGGAACTGATAAAAGAATTGCAAGAAAAACATGGAATCTCTTTTTTGTATATCACACATGACCTGTCCACTGCAAGATACATTGGTCACAGGATTGCAATTTTATATCTTGGAAAAATTGTAGAGACAGGACCAATCACCGAAGTCTTGTCCAGTCCACGACACCCATACACACAGGCGCTTATTGATTCCATTTCAGAGCCAGACCCAGATAACTTGTACAAGGAAAAAAAGATACGAATCAACGAGCCTTCAGATGTGGATACATACCAAGGTTGCAGATTCAGGGCAAGATGTCCTTATGTCATTGACAAGTGTATGCAAGAACCTGATCTTGAAAAAATTTCTGAAAAAAGACAAGTCGCATGCTTTGTCAAGATAAACTAGTTTGCAACTTCTGGCACATTAGAAATTCTATGTGACACAACATGTGAAACACCATTTCTTGGAAACACTCCGTAAATTAGTGTGGCCTTTTTGACTACAGAGTCCTTGAGTGATACCATTATCATCTGGCTTCCCTTGGCCCTGTCTTCAAGTATCGTAGAAAGTCTTTCAGTGTTTAATGCGTCAAGGTGTGCATCCACCTCATCGAGCAAGTAGAATGGTGATGGCTTTAGTTTTTGGAGCGCTAGCAAAAATGTAATTGCAGCAAGGGTCTTTTCACCACCACTGATTGATGTTGATTCTCTTTTTGGCTTGTTTGGAAATTGTACAAGATATGATATTCCAGATGCAAATATGTCATCCTCGTTTTGAATCTCAAGCCATGCGTTTCCACCAGTCATTTTGCTAAAGATTTCACGAATGTCTTTATCCACTTTATCGTATGATTCCAAGAAGGTCTGGCGCTTGCCCTTGTCAATTTCTTCAATGAATTTTACAATAGAGTTTCGTTCTGCTTCAAGTTCATTCTTCCTCGAAGACATGGAGCGATACCCATTTGAGATTTCAATATATGCATCAGGTGCCCTAGTATTAAGCGAGCCAGACAAGTTTTTCCTTTCAGATTCTAGTGCAATTATAATCTGGTCAACATCAAATGATTCTAGAAGTGCTTGTTGATAACCATACGAATGTAGTGTTTTACGAATTCTCTCCTCATTTTCTACCAAGTCTCTAACATCACGTTCTATCGAATCAGACTGTCTTTCCATGCCGTTGACTTCTTTGCTTAGCACTCGCTCGGATTCATAAATCTCCTTTAGCTTGGAATCATATTCTTTTAGTGTTGATACTGATGTTCCAGATGTAGAGATTAGCTGCTGTTCTTTTTCTCTTAATGTTACAAGCATTGCATCAGATGCTTCCTTTTCTTTTGCAAGAGCCCGTGACTGGACTTCAATGTCATATTTTTCATGGTTTAGTGAAGACTGTTCTTGGGATATCATTCTCACATTTGCTTTTAGTGAATTTTCTTCGTTGTCAAGGTTAGTCAGGTTTCCAGTTAGTTCTCTGAACTGGGTTGAAATGGTACTATGAGAACCAAGCAGACTGGCACGTTTTTCATTTAGAGCAGAGAGTTGGCTTGCCACCCTTGTTTGTCCCTCATCAGCATAATTTTCTCTAGTCAGTGAGATACGCTCGTCAAGTGACGACTCGTATGATTGTAATTTTGATATGTTGACCATGATGCTCTCTTCTCTTCTTCGTAATTGCGAGATTCTTGAAGTGAGTTGATCTTCAGACAGACCCAAGTTCTTGAGTTTTGCCTTGATGTCTGCAAGACCAAGGCCCACATTTGCAAAGCCAGTCTCAGATGAGTTGTACCTGTTTTCAAGGCTGTCAGTTATTCTTTCCAGTTTTTTTAGTTGCCCCTTTTTGTTTTGGATGAATCTTCGTAGCAGTTCAAGTGATTGGACAAGCCCATCTACTGAGGTACTCAACAAAATAATTTTTGTAAGGTGGGAAACTTTGGAGTTTACATCAACTATAACGGCATTTGCGTCTGCTTCAAAGAACTGTCCATCAACAGTTACTGCCTTGTAGCCTTTCTTTGATAATTCGTATGCCTTGTCCTTTGAATCAACCAATACAATATTTCCGAAAATGAAATTTTTAAGCGACGTGAATTTATCATCACACTTGACAAAGTCAGACAAGACTCCAAGTATTCCAGGCTCTTTGTTTACAGATATTTTTGAATCAGATATTGCATCAAGTGGAATTATCCTAATCTTTGGCAATTTTTTCTCTTGTGCAAATTCTGCCAGTCCAAGTAATGTTGCAAAATCATTTACAACCAATCCTTTGAGCCAGTCAGAGCCTGCTGCAAGCAGAGGTCGCTCGTATTGCTTGTCCCAGGTCAGTATTTCAAAGACCAGGCCCTGTATTCCAAGCCTCTTTGAATCTTCTTTGAGTTTTGCAATAGAATAATCTTCGTGCATTACTTCTTTTACGACTTTTATCTTTGCTTCATATTGTGCAGCAGCCTTGCTTGCCTTTTCAAAAATTATCGTAGTCTCTTCAATGTCTTTTTCTATCTTGACACGTTTTTCGCGCAGGTTTGAAAGCCTTGACTTCAAATCATTGATTGCTGCCTCATGGCCTGCTCTTACGTGTCGAAGTTTTACTTCAAGACCCAAGAGATTTTCTTTTTCTTCAAGTATGGATTTTACTCTCAGCGAGTTTTGGTCAATCTTACTTTGGATATCCGCACGTTCTTGTTCAAATTTAGATAGTGATAGTTTTGTTTCGTTTAATTGATCAGTGAGTTTTCGTACAGTTTCATCAACTCGAAGTTTGTTTGTAGCAATTTGCGATTGTTGTTTTAGAACTTGGTTGATTTCAGTGTCAACAGATGCAAGTTCTGCATTTGCAGATTTTCTAGTTTCATTTATGGTACCAATAGAATTTTTCAGTTCTGTAATTTGATTTTCAAGTAACGCACGTCTTTCATTTAATGTAACAAGTTCAGATTGGATCTCAGGAAGTCTGGAATCAATTTGTGATAGCCTTCTTGCATTTGTTGCAAGTTTGCTGTTTGCAGATTCAAACTGGTGCATTGCAGATGCAAGTTCAGAGTCAATTGTCGCCTTGGCCTGGTTGTATACGTTTACCTCGTCCATGAATTTTTGTTTCTCTTCTTCAAGTTTTTTTATTTCATCACGGAGTGCACTTCGTTGCTCATCAAGTTTCTTGGCTTCAGATTTTATTGCATTGAGATTTCGCTCTTTTGATATTTTTGTAGTCTCGATATCTCGCAGCTTGTTTGAAGACTGGATTGCATACATTCTCTTGAGTTCCTTATCCAAGATATCATATCGAAGCTGATTGTTTCGTTCCAGTTCTAATTCATCAATGCGTTTTTTTATTTCATCCATTCTGGCAAGTGCAATCTCAAGTCGCCTGTCTGCCTCGTCTAGTTGTTTTAGTGATTCAATCTTTTTTTCGTCAAAGTATGCAAGACCGATGATATCCTCAATTATTTTTCGCCTCTCTTCTGCGTTAAACTCTGAAATTCTTGTAATAGTTCCCTGCTGGACAATGTTGAGTTTGTGAATTCCACAGTTTGCTACCTCAAGTATATCCAAAACATGGTTTCTGAGCACCTTTTTTTGGTTTAAATAGTAAATATTTTCGCCGTTTTCATCCATTTCTCGTGTAATTGTAACAGTGTTAGAGTCGACTGGGATTCTTCTATCAGAGTTATCAAAGTGGCAGCTGACACGTGCAATCTTGGCTCCGTGCTTGGCATTATCCACATCATGTAATAATGAACGAAGTTTGTCCACTCTCATTATTTTGGGAGAGTTTTCTCCAAGTGAAAATGAGATGGCATCAAGTATGTTGCTTTTGCCAGAACCGTTTGCGCCAGAGATTGCAACGAGTCCTTGCTCAAAGTTTACTATGGTATTTTTGTACCCAAACGACTTGAACCCAAATATCTCTAGTTTACGTATATGGACCAATGCATCCGATAATGCCTGAACCGAGATAACCGATTATTGACAAGTTTCCTTGAGCTGCTGAATAAAAATTATAATGTGAGATCTAACTGTCGCGCTTGCCTTCTACAAACTCTCCAAATGCCTTCTTTGCCTCAGTGTATGGCATTTGAATTGGAGGATGCTTAAAGCAGTAAGATGAGATGCTAGTCATCGGGCCGTATAATTTTCTGTCAAGTGCAATCTTGAGTCCTCTGATTGCATCGATCATGATTCCAGCACTGTTGTATGCATCAATCACTTTTAGTTTGAGATCTAACTTGACTGGGATCTTTCCAAAGTATTTTCCTTCCAAGTTGATATAGCAAATCTTCTCATTGTCGATAAAATCAACATAATCACTAGGACCAATTCTCATTGGGATATCATAGTCTGCCATTGCCTTGACTGCACTTGTCTTGCTGATTCTCTTGTCTTCTAGTCTTTCTTCATCAAGCATGTTGAAAAAGTCCATGTCACCACCAATGTTTAGTTGGTATGTGCCATCAATCTGTACACCTCTGTCTACAAAGAGTTTCACCAATGTCTTGTGGACCACGGTTGCTCCAAGCTGACTCATCACATCATCTCCTGCAAGCGGAATTTTTTTCTCGGCAAACATCTGCTGCCATTTTGGCTCGGATGCGATAAACACCGGAATTGCATTGAGAAATCCTACACCAGCTTCGAGTGCCTGGCTTGCATAGTGCTTTACGGCATTAGTGCTTCCCACTGGGAGATAGTTGACAAGCATCTCTGCTCCACTGTCTTCTAGGACTTTTTTGACATTAACATCAGGCTCTGAAGAGACTGTGACAATTCTGCTCAGGTGTCTTCCTATGCCGTCAAGAGTAGGACCCTTTTGGACAGTTACGCCCATCTTTGGAACTTCGGCTACAGTAATTGTATTATTTGGTCTTGCATAGATTGCTTCTGATACATCTTTTCCAACTTTGGTATCTGCAACATCAAATGCTGCAACAACTTCAATGTCTCCTGGCTCATATCCACCAATATTGTATGCTGTTAGACCGATAGTATCATGAGTATTCTGTGTATAGTATTTTCCGCCTTGGATGATTGCTGAAGCACAATTGCCAACACCGGCTATTGCAATCTTTATTTTCTTACCCAACTTCGATAGCTACCAAATAATCCATTATATTAATTACTTGTGATTTAGAACAGAGGATTTTATAGCCCAGAATTAATTTATTGTTAATGATAAAACCCGGCAAGCCTGTCAAGGATATTCACATCAAAAAGGGCGACAGCATCAGTTCAATATTTGATCAAATGTCAAAGTCAGGTGGGTTTGAGTCAAAAAATCTAGTAGACGGACTTGACATTCTTACTTCAATGGTAGAAGACAAGAATTGCTTAAAGTTCATGTCATTTGTTGGAGCTGTCGTATCAACAGGTCTCAGGGGTGTAATCACAGACATGGTCAAAAACAAAATGTGTGATGTTGTGATTACAACATGTGGCGCTTTAGATCATGACATCGCAAGACACTATTCTAATTATTTGGAAGGATCATTTACAATGGATGACAGCGAACTTGTAGAACAAGACATTCACAGATTAGGAAATGTTTTGGTTCCATTGAAAAGTTATGGCCCATTGATTGAAGAAAAAATGCAGGGTTTTCTACAACAAGCTTTCAAGGAAGGCAAAAAAGAAATGGCAACTCATGATGTTACAAAAATGATTGGAGAAAATCTTGGAGAAGATTCATTTCTTTACTGGGCAAACAAAAACAACATACCAGTGATTGTCCCGGGAATAATGGACGGTGCAGTAGGAAGCCAAATCTGGATGTTCTCACAAAATCATAAAGATTTTAGATTAAATGTTGCAGCAGACGGAGATTTATTGTCAGGATTAATTTTCAAGGCAAAAAAATCAGGCGCATTGATGATAGGTGGAGGAATATCAAAGCATCATACTTTGTGGTGGAACCAGTACAGAGAGGGTCTAGACTATGCAGTATACATTACAACTGCCCAAGAGTTTGATGGAAGTTTGAGTGGTGCATTGGTCAGAGAAGCAATCTCATGGGGCAAGGTTACAAAAAGCGCAAAACAAACCACAATTCATGCAGAGGCTACAACGATTCTACCGTTTCTCTACTCTGCACTGCTTGCCAATCTCAAATAGTATAGACCGTCTTGTAGTAAACTTCCTGAAAGCCTAGTTTTGAATAAAATTCCAAGAGGTTATCTCTCTTGTATGTTTCAAGCATCAAAAATTCCAAGTGCATAGAGTCTACCTCGTGTAATGCAAAATCAATCAATGAAGCTGCCAGTCCACGATTTCTCTTATCAGGAACTGTACCAAGACAGTAAAGCCCCAGGATGGAACTTGCCTCATAGAGTGCCACACATGCACTGTGAGATTCATCTACAAAATAATCCACATATGAGATAGATTTCTCCAATATGGAAGATACAGTTTGTGACCACGCTTGACAGTCATAGGCTTTACAGAAAATTCCAGTCCAGGTATCAATATTATCAAGTGTTATTTTGATTGCATTAGGTTTCTTTTGTGGTAGTAAATTTTTTTTCAACACATATTGCGTATCATGATGTACAAATCCCTTTTTTTCAAGCATGTTTTCAAATTCAGGATAATTTAATGAGTAAACATATGGCACAGAATGATTTTTCTTAAAATCCTCCAGTGATTTTTCAATCATGGTATCATCAATGCACGTAACACTTGTCAGCTTGTTGAAAAAAATGTCATCTGCAAGTTTTGGATTCAAAAAAAGCGTGCCGCAAGGCATTGGTATAGCATCACTCCACAATCTAGTAAAACCGGTATCATTTGATTCGATTTGCGATATCATCATATCTTGATTCCAAGTATTGTGCATATACGGTTAAAATCGATTTTATTGATATGCTTTCCATTTTGCACCTCAAGGCATATTCTTTCCAGCACTGCAAGAGCAGCAGGAGAATCAAGGTCATCACCCAGGGAATGCAGAAAATCACCAATCATATCTGAAATGTGTTCATCAGTTGTATCAGAAACCCTAGTTCCAGTTAGGCGAACCAATTCAAGCAATGGTTTTTTTGCCAACAGATCTTTTTCAGAAAAATCCATGTCATCACGATAATGCTTTGAGAAAATATACAATCGGATAAGATCAGAGTCATATTTTTTTATCAAGTCTTTGACCCAGACAACATTGCCCAGGGATTTTGACATTTTTTCTCCTCCTGAGAATACAAGACCCACATGCACCCAGGCCTTTACTGGCGCATCAGAATCTGACAGCAACTGATATTGTGCAAGATGAGCCTCGTGATGAGGATATAGAAGTTCTCGAGCTCCCCCATGGACATCATAACTTGTACCAAAATTTTCAAAGGCAACTGCAGTATCTTGCATGTGCCACCAAGGAATACCAGTTCCAAACTCACTTTTCCACGAGAAATCAAAGTCTTCAGTACAGTTCCACAGCATGACATCCTCAGGATTTTTCTTTCCAGGACCAATGTCTAATCTATGCAGGTTTAGCTGAGCCCTTGTCTGCTGTGAAATCTTGCCATAGTTTTTCACTTTGGAAACATCAAGGTATACATTTCCATGTGCCATGTAGGCAACACCTTTTTCCATTAATTTTTTTACTTGTTTTTCAATATCAGATACATAATCTGATACATATGCAAGCCTGTTGACACTTTGTATTCCAAGTGATTGTAAATCATCTGCAAATGCAGAGGTATAGAATTTGGCCACATCCTTGTAGGTAGTAGAATTTTCTTTTGCCTTGTGAAACACATTTTGGTTGATGTCAGTCAGGTTTACAAGAACATCAGTCTTCATCCCTTGATCATTTAGGCACCTAGACAAGAGATCATATGTCAAAAATATTCTTGCATGTCCAAGATGCGTGTAATCATAGACAGTGGGACCACAGATGAATATTTTTGCCAGATTTTTTTCAAACGGAATGAAATCTTCTTTAGATAAAGAAAAAGAATTAAAAAGTTTGAGCATTTTTTTCGACTTAACGTCCGCCTTGTGAAAGGATTGGAGTTAATGTCACAGTAGAACGAACTTTTGGTAATCTTCGTATCTTGTGTGTAATTACGGCTTCAAGTGCAGGACCTGAATCGGCTTGCAATTTTACAAAGATATCATAGATTCCATATGTGCCTCGTACTTCTTTGACTTCAGAAATTTTTTCAAGTTCTTTGATTATCTCTACTTCTGAACCTAGATCGCAATTGACGAGTATGTAGAGTGTTTCCATAAAGAAATACTGTTTTTGCCACATAAAACGATATCCATATCTAAAACCAAGTATTGAGTCCAAATCATGGGAAACGAAGTATTTGTCAGAGAAGTTATTCCAATCGATGTAAAAGACGGTTACCTCATTGATGGTTTTCCCTACACAGGTCTGGCAAATGCAATTGCAACGGAATCACTTGTCAATACCACATCCCAGTTTGAACTGGCAGGAGTTCTTGATTCAGAGTTGTTTCCTCCAATTAGTATCGTACGAGACGAAGTGCCAAACTTTCCAGCACGAATTCTAGTAAATAAAAATCTCAAGGTCGCAGTGTTTTCATCATATCTTACACCTCACGAATCAATTCATCGCGATGTTGCAAGGGTCATGCTAAAATGGGCAAGTGACCACAAGTGCTCTTTTATCATAAGCAGTTCTGCAATCAAAAGTGACGATGAAGCTCCATTTGTGATAGGTGTTGGAAGTACTGAAACAGCAAAGAAAAAGCTACGTGAAGTAGACATTCCGGTGCTAAAGAATGGAACCATTCCAGGCATTCCTGGAATTTTGTTAAATGAAGGCATGATATCTGGCATAAACGTCATCGTATTATTATGCAAGGCAAAAGAATCAGGACCTGACTTTAAAGCAGGTGCAGATATCTGCATGGCCATGTCAAAGATCGTTCCAGGATCTTCGTGCAATCTCAATTTATTACTTGATGAAGCTAAAGGTGTAGAACAAAGCCTCAAGCAAACAGAACAAGAAGCAGGTCCACTACGAGATGCAATTTACGGATGATCTACAAAGAAAAAAGTATAGAAAAAGAAAATCTTGAAAAATTTTTAAGGACTTTGGATTCTGATGAAGGAGTCAGAATAGATAATGAGTCAGAGCACGTGTTTATCAACAAGACTTCAAAAAGATACTGCGTCAACATATCAATAGACAACAAGGATGAATTCATTTACAAAGACAGTACAGGTGAAGTGATGGATTTTTTAAAAAATCATATCAGACAAGAGACAAAGATTTCAACATACTAGACATTAACCACAGTCCAATTCCTCAATATTTGATTTGCACATATCATTGAATTGTGATATTTTAGAATTTAATGCATCACAGAATTGAGGGTTTAGAGTTTTGTCATATTTTTGGATATCAGATGCAATGCTTAGCTGGCGTGTAGGACAGGTGTTTGATAATTCCATTTTATATGAAACAACTGATGCGATAAAACCAATTACAACTATTGCCAAAATCCACTTTAGTTGTCTATTGAGCATTCTGGCTTTTAGAAACGTCAACTTCAATTGTTGAGACATTTCGTTCTTTACCATCGTTTGATTCAAGCCTTTCAGAGAAGATCCTCACACCGCTTACCGTGTACCCCATTGCACTCATTCTTTTGACTATCATTTGTGATACATCAACAGCAGTGACCATGCTTCTGCCCCTTGCCTTTATGGTTACAGTTGGCTCGTTTGCAAGAAGTGTAAGAGTGGCATTAAGATATGTAAGAATGGGCTTTTTGCCAATAAACACAATATTAGGCGGTCTTGACACAAGACCACTCTTGTTGTGTTTTATTTAATAGTTAGCACAAACAAAAACACGGTTTGTCACTTTCCAGTCAAGTGTAACCTACATCAGGTACAATTAACCAAGATTCTTTTTTTCTACATATTGTTGCAAGATTTTTTCAATGTCTTCTGATTGTGATTGTTTTACCTCTTCAACAACATCTTTTTCTGCGATTTCATAGCAGTTTAGCATTTCATTTTGTTCTTTATAGAACAATAATATTTTTTCTTGATATATGCAATAGTATAATTTGTCAACTTGCATTTTTTCTGATCTAATCTTTACGCCTTCTGGTTCCACTACAATCGGATAATCCACGTCATGTATACCCATGGAGCATATTTAGATTATAGCAAATACACAAGACTGCAGCAATAACGTAATAAGGATTTCAAATCATAAATTTACCATGGATGGAAAAATCATATTCCATATTGACTTTGATTATTTTTATGCCCAGTGCGAAGAGATACGCAGACCAGAACTCAAGACAAGGCCAGTGGTAGTATGTGTCTACTCTGATCGTGGCGGAGACAGTGGAGCCATTGCAACTGCAAACTATGTTGCCAGAAAATACGGAGTCAAGTCTGGGATGCCAATTAAATTTGCAAAAAAGAAGCTAGAAGACATTCCAGAATCAGTTTTTCTGCCCACAGATTTTGAGTATTATACAGAGACATCAGAGAAGGCCATGAGCATAATCAGAAACCATGCAGACATTTTCGAGTACGTTGGAAGAGATGAGGCATATCTTGATGTTACAAACAGAACAGAACAAGATTTTAAAAAAGCAGCTCACCTGGCACAACAACTCAAAAATGCATTGCGCACCTCAATGAAGCTTTCAAGTACAATAGGAGTATCATCAAACAAACTTGTTTCAAAAATTGCATCAGATTACAAAAAACCCGATGGTCTTACAGTAGTAGAGCCCCAAGAAATAGAATCATTTCT
Organism: Nitrosotalea devaniterrae; assembly: GCA_900065925.1. GTDB lineage: Archaea > Thermoproteota > Nitrososphaeria > Nitrososphaerales > Nitrosopumilaceae > Nitrosotalea > Nitrosotalea devaniterrae. The sequence continues at coordinate 1,055,650 of LN890280.1, forward strand.
TGGACCATTACCAATAAGGACAATTCCTGGCATAGGTAAAAAGTCAGAAGAAAAGTTTTCTGAAATGAACCTTGATACAATATCACAACTTCGTAGCGTAGATGTGTTTACACTAAATGGGTTATTTGGAAGAAAGTGGGGGTCTTACATTTACAATGCAGCGCGAGGAATAGATGAAGACCCAGTCTCTCCAAGACATGACCCCATTCAGTATAGCAGAATTGTAACACTAAAACAAGATTCCAAAGATTTTGATTTTCTTGCAAAAGATTTGGAAAAACTTTGTGATGACTTGCATGAAACCATAATCAAGGATAACATACTTTTCAAGTCAGTAGGGATACAGTTTGTCCAGTCGGATTTATCCAACAGGACAAAATCAAAAACTCTTAGAAATCCAACATCAAGCTTGGACGAATTGAAAAAAGCTGTAATTCAACTGCTAAAAGACTCACTTGAGGACCAAAAATTACCCATAAGGCGACTGGGTGTACGAGTTTCAGACTTTTCACAGATTAGTGGACAGGTAGACATTACAAGATTTTTTTAAATCAAGACGCCGACTCGTGATGCCAGCCGTTTATGCTCATCATGAGATATCCATTCCACATGTAAATAGTCAAATATCTCACTGTCTGCCATCCCAAGATTTCGTGCTTCCTCAACTGCAATTGCATATGCTTCAATCTCAGTTGGCCTATCAACATAGGAATATGACTTGTCATACAGATCCAAGCCTTGTCTTTGTTGTTTTACATGTACCAGCTCATGGATGATATCCAAGTAGAGGATTTTTTTTTCAGAATTTTTGAGGTGGTTTTTACCTATTACGATTGACGCATCCTCGTTTTGCACGTGCATATAGTGTGTCTTCTCGTTTATGATGACAGATACATTTTCAAATACATCATCAAGGTCTTCTTTTGTTTCAAATATTTTTAAAAGAATTCCAGTATTTTTTAGATTGACAAAAATCTCTTCTAGTCTATAGGTTCCATTTTCTAGATCATTATTTACTTTGATCTGGTTCATTTTTTCCTGCCCCTAATTTTTTGATTCGTTTTGTTTCAACATATGTTACAATGAGCAAGAATATGAAAAGCCATGGCAAGAACATTATTTCTCCCGCAATCCCGTGGAATGATTCAAACTCGTTTACATTAGTTGATACCTTGAGGACAAAGATTGAAAGTGACAATATCCTGATCACGTTTACAGTTATTGTTCCTATGACTCCCATGACAAAGTACCCGACCTTCCTGTTGCGCGGTATGTTCATCTTTAACAAAAATGCCATCATCACAAGCGAGTAGATTATGATACTATGTACACCAGCGGACGGCCAGAATACTTGCAGTGCAAAGGGGCCATGATCTCCATTGAGGAACATCACGTTCCCGTGCGAAGTTGCCATTCCCAAGTGGAACAGGTTTATCAAAAATACATCTAGTTTTACAAGATATGGTACAACATACTGTAACGGGCCAAGTGAATCATATGGAAAAAATGCATCAAGTGATAAAATGATTGCAGTCCCTGCAGCATATATCGGGCCTGCAGGTGATATTCGAATCCACCTCTTGCCAAATAATACGGTCATGCTTACCATGAAAAATGCTGCAAGTATGATAAAGTCCCACATCCAAGTCCACGAGTCTTTTAGTAATACATGGAAACTTGGTGCAGCTGATACCAAATAAGATTTCAAGCCAAATTCTAGGCCAATGAGGTACCCAATTACTATACCAGCAAGCGGGATTATCATCAGTAGGCGTTTTTTTGGGATATCTAGTTTGAGGCCAATCAGTTCTGCTGCAATAAACGCCATCGCAAAAAGGAACCCTCCCCTGCCTTGGTTCCACCCAAGACTGAACGTGTTGGGAAATACCACCAGTGCAAATATCACAGGAGATGCAAGTATTGCCAGTGCAAATATGACGCTTTTATTTTGCAACAAGTTAAGTCCAAAGTGCGTTAAATAAAAACTCTAGTAACTAGAAAAAATCTGATATTGATTTTTGTTTTTTTGCCAGATATAGTTTGCTGTGAGCAAGCCATTCTTTTTTTCCAATGCTCAATTTCTTGCAAGCAAAATCTAGTCCTTCTTGAAAATTTGAAACCTCCAATGGTTTTTGTTTTAGCGCCATGCGAATTCCCTCTCGTACTTGCCAGACTCCAACTGGCACGGCATATTCAGGCCTGATCTCTCGAAGCACCATAACAGCAGCCTGTGCTTTTTTCTCTGTAAGATACTCTGATACTGCAAGCCTTGAAGCAAAATGTGCCCCAGCAGTTTCTGGATAGTGAGTCATTCCCTTAATGTCTTCAAAATCAGATCCAAATCCAATATTTCCTTGTTCATCATACCACGCTTCTTGCATTTCAAACATCCACCGACTTGGAAACATGACAACTGCAAAAAAGTTACCCAAGTGATTATACGAAAACACCAAAGAAGTATCAAGTACATCATACTCGGTTATTTTCTCAACAAGAGATTTTGAAATTATGTCATCTGTTGCAGTGATGCTCCATCTAGTTGGGACTAGTTTTCGTGTCTTGCCAAACATTCCTATGCTAAAGCATTTCTGGATTCGTGAGATCTCTATTCCCCTATTGTAAAGTTCCACCAGTGCATCATTTGCCAAAAGATCATGGTCATAAAATGTACGTTGCATATTTTTGTCAGAAGAAGAATTTGCAAACTTTGCAGATTTTATCTCACCGATGGGCCCAAAAATAGGACTGTCACCATCAATTGAGACTGTGGGTGATGCATTTTTTACAAGTTCCATCTCAGCGTCAGTTGATTTTTCAGACATGGACATCTCCTGAAGGCTTTCAATGTACTTTTGCCCAACATCGTCTATCTTTACAGGTTTTATCCCGCGAACCAGGCTTAGCCTATAGTTTACTATATCTTCAAGACTTTTTCCAGTCCATTTTTCTGGCAAGTCCAAGATCATTGTATCCCCATGAACTGGAGGTAACATTGGTCCCACCAAGACTTTGGGATAACCATACGCCCCAACAAAAACAGAAGGCGGTGTAGAACCATCAACATGGTTAGAAGAAAAGAGATTGCCATAACGTGAAAGGTATTCGTTCCAGTTGGATTCAATGGCCTTTCGTATATCAGTAGCAGTACGTTTCATGAGAACCCTAATTCATTCGTGCTAATAATATTATTCAGATCATTTGTTTCAAGTTATATTCAACTAATCAGACAACATATACAATCATGGATTCTGAAACTTTTGGGATCGAAAAAGGATATGGTGAACGAGCAGTAGAGTGGATGAATGAAGAGGCAAAGAAGATGGACCGCAAGTTTGAGGCAAGGTTATACAATTATGAAATTCACACAAAGAATTTTGGTTCATTTGAAATGTTTTCATTAATTGGAGATCCAAAAGCTGCACGAGAAATAACCATGATGGCAAGCAAGCGATTTAAGATAAAGGTCATAGAAGGAGGGTACAAGACAAGAAAACTATTGGTCAAGGTTGCAAAAAATGAATACGGGATTGTAAAAAAAGGCGACAGGGCAGTAGGTCAGATCGAGTTTGAGTCTGCAAGGTTTGGACACCGAGACTGGAAGATAACAAAGGAAGAAAGAAAATAAAATTACATTTTTCAATATGCGTTAGATTCATTTTTCTTTGCTCTAGTAAATCGTCTATAAAACAAACCCACTAGAACCATACAGACGGCTGTAAATACAGACCATGATGTTAAAGCGACATTGTCAAGCAGAGTCAAATCTCATGATATGATACATGGTTGGCCTATTTTAGTGAATTCAAAAATTAGGTATTTTTAATTTTTAGAAATTATTTATTTTATGATTTTTCCGCTTCCCACAATGCGAATAGAAGCAGATTCTGGCTTTAAAATGACGCACACATCCCCTTTTTCATATACAGTAGATTTTCCAAGTGAAAGCTTCATTGGGTTAAGCGAGATAATTTTTACTGGTCGTATTTGTAGTCCAATGCTTACAAGAAACATTTGGTTTTCAGCCACCTTATCTTTGAAGAACTTGCTTTGAATGTAATCAATCTCAATTTCTTGTGAAATCAGCATTTTATCAGGCATGCAAAGCACATCACCCCGCTGTACATCATCAGGCCCCACACCCTTTACTGCCAAGCCCACTCGTGCAGGAGATACTGCATCTTCAACAGAATCATCATGCATCTGGATTGATTTTACCACAACATCAGAGCCTTTTGGAAGTAGTTTCAAATTGGCATATACTTTGAGAGTTCCTTGAGTTATTTTGCCAAGTATGACAGTGCCAACACCCTTTACATCAAAGCAATGATCAATTACAATAGCAGTTGGACCGTCTTTAGAAATTGGCTCTAGTAAATCAATTTCTTTTTTTAGATTTTCAGGTTCTACTAGTTTGTATTGTTCCACAACAGTTCCTTTTATCATAGAAAGCAAAGTGTTCTTGTCAACATCAAAAGAATGAGAAAGAATTCCTTGTTTTTTCCCAAGTACATCAAGTGCAATTATTTGCTCACCTGTAAATTTATCAAGTTTTGTTACATGAAATATGACATACTCTCCCATGTTTATGGCTTGGAACAAGGACTGGATCTTGTCTGGAAATGAAGTCGGTATAGTCCAGGTACGCAAAACACCAGATTCTTTCTTGTCATAGATTGTGATATCTGTAGTTGTTCCTTTTTTTCCAAAATCCTTTGCAAGCGATTCATCACCAAGAAGTGTAAAATTGATTGATTTCATTTTATTTTTAAAATTTATGGACTAGTAAAATATCTTGTGGAATTTTGACTAGTTAGAAACGCTTAGCAGGTTGCAGGCTGACCAGGTATATTCACACAGTTTGTGTTGTTTGTAGTAGCTGCATGACCCATAGCGCCAGATGGCATAGAGGTCATCATCATGGCTAACTGTGCAACTGCACTAGCCATAGCGGTTTGACTTACAGATTCTCCACGTGCATCACTTAGGAAAACCATTACACTTGCTCGATATTGTTTTATCAAGCCATTGTATTGACTTCGTTCATCTTGATATTTTGCCTTGATAGTGTTAAGTTGTAAAGAACAATCTTGTTTTATTTTATCAATATCACTTGGAGATGCAGATATCTTGTCTCTGCAGTCAAATATTACTTGACGTGTATCATCACCTTGTTGTTTAAAGTCTGTAACTGCTTGATGGATAAAAGTAGAAACTTGCATTGCTTGCGTATTATTAACTTGTGGAACTGGCGGAGTCATAGTTTGATTTACACCTGTTGAATTAGAAGGCATGGTCATTGTCTGGTTCATCACACCGGTGCTGTTAGAAGACATCATCATGGTTCCGTTTGTACTTGTCTGATTAGACATGGTACCGTTAGAAACTTGTGCATAAGACATACCAACTGGCAAAAGCATTGCACTTGCAATTATCATTGCAACTAGTGGTATTGCGTTAAGTTTCAACAATGGTAGGTTTTTTTAATTATGCTTTAAATCAAAAGAAGAATTTCCATAATGCTGGCAGTGAATATTTTTACACCAATTTTGAATGCAGTGTACTGTCACAACATCAAAAATAACACATTTTTTGAATATTATTTGCTTGACATAACTGCCAAAATTAGATCTACTTTGTAATTTAGTTCAAGTCTTGGATTGACATCCAGTTTCCAAGAGATAAAACTTGGCTTGGTAGTGTCACATGTTAACTTGAATCCAAGTTGCTGTAGTTTTGATCGTAGTGATTTTGCATCAAGTTTAACTTTAACAGAACTTTTTCCTCGCTCATAATCATAGGGATCTGATAAGATTAGAAATTTTTTGGCTTGTGTTTTGATAATTGTCAAAAGTTTTACAGGCTCAATTAATTCAAGCACATTGAGGGCAAGAACAATATCAAATTTCATTGTACCAAATGGTCCAGATAGAGAATCAGCAAGTACAAAGTCAGCATTTTTTATTTTACGCTTCTTTGCTTCAAGCAATGCAAAAAATGACTTGTCAATACCAAAGAACATTTTATGGTGTCTTGCAACAATTTCAGACATTTTCCCTATTGAGCAGCCATGTTCTACAACAAAATTACATCGAGGAAGTTTTTTTACGATATTTTTTATTTTTGACTCAAATGCTGCAGGTTTGCTTTTCTTGTATATTTCCACCCAGTTTTTTTCTAGATCCGTTGTGTCATCTCCAACTTTTTTAATTTGTTGCAGAGATTGTCTTATCAAAGATTTTAATTTCTTATTTTTTACATTCAGCAAAAGATATCCCCCAAGCTTTGTCCTAACAGAAAAAAACAAGGAAAGATCCTCGACCAAAAATGGAATAGAGGAAATTATTGGGTAACTCCCAGTGCAGTGTTTACAGGAAAGTAATCCTTCAATGATTTCATTTGTAGTTTCAAATGTTTCCAGATTCAGATCATGCCCACATTTGACACATCGAAGATACAGCAGACTAGACTGGTGCAATGAGACTCAACAAACGATAAGAGATTAAATCTATAACGGTTATCTATTCTGAAATTTTATTCTCTTGGAATGGTCCAGAGTTATACCAGCAATACCTGAAATAATCAAGGCACCACTCATGGAATAGCTGATCTTTGCTGTAGAACATTTCTCGCATGTCCGCATCACCATCAAGAGTTGGAAACAAGATACATGCCTCTTTTTCATTTAGTACGACAACGACTTTGACGCCTTCTTTCATTTTTCTTTCAACCAGTCCTTTGTCAAGCAATTCCTTTATGCCCAACTTGTGGAGCAGTTCTTTTCTTCCCTTTGGTACAATCACAGTATCAGAAAATATGTAATTTAGCGTAATACCGCGTTTTACCCTTGCAAGTAACGGTTCAATCAGGTCCAAAGGAACTTCTGTGAACAATTCGTAGATGTATTCATCTGCATTTTTGTACACGTGCTTCCATTGCTCCAATACATTGACAAATCCCTTGATCTGTTGCCCTCCTGCAAGAGCCCCAATTCGTTGAATGAATTTCATTGGAATGTCACCAAAGTCATGAGTTTCAAAATATTTTCTATTCTTTGATAAAAATAACAGAGACGGAACCTGAGTACACATTGTCTTTCCGTATGTAGTTAGATCATAGTATCCATCTTTGTCCTTCATTATTAGACCAGCATTTGAAAGACGCTCAAAGTTTCGGTGCACTTCTTGTACAGTAGCATGCAACTCTTTTGCCATGTTAGAAATTTTTGATTTTTGCTCTAATAGTTTAAAAATTATCTTAAGTCTCTGCTCACTTGCAAGTTCTAGGAAATCATTTGCGGCGTTTTCATAAATTGTGCCCACGGCATATTTGATTCAAGTATAAATGTAAATCTTACTAAGACAAATCTGATAAAACATCAAGATTAGTAAAAATTTAGTGTCACATTGTTAAACTAAAATATCATCACATAACTTTGGTAGACATGATAACAGTAGATTGTAGAGTGGTACCTTCCCTAAAGTCACCTCTCGCAGTTTACACATCAGACCAAGTAGGAGCAATACCTGCATTGAAGATACATGAGTTTATGCTTGCTCCTGTAAACGATGAGGATGTTGACTCCAATAGAGTCATAAAAGCAATCAAGGATTTTCTCAATTCACTATCAATTGAGAAGCATTATGCAGTAATACAGAACAGAAACATAATCTCAATAGTAGCATTAGATGATTTCAAGTTAGAGACATTGCCAGCGCAATCATCAGACCAATTTTTTTCATGTGTACACTGCGGTCATGTAACCCAATTTGAGACAGTGCACAATAATCATATGAAGATACATTATTTGTAAAAATATACAACAAGTGATTTGAAGGCCTATTGAGACACTACTTCGTAGAAGGTTGGCTTGGGCGGTCCGTCCATGTAAGAATGCCCCTTTGATTGAATTTGAAAGTGTTCCTGAGTTTTATGCATGCTTTCAAACTGTTCCTTTGTTTCAAACTCTATCAAGATTACATGTTTGCCAGTACGCGATTCAAGTAATCTCCTTCTTACAAAACCATCAAACTTTGCAAGTTCGGCATTTGATTTGCCTATCCAGTCCTTGAATTCCGCTTCAGAGCCTTTCTTTATCTGAATTTCGGCTGTAACAATAAACATGAAATTTAACAATATTGGTTCGAATAATAATATTTCTAAGATTTTCATGTACAGTAAACGTAGTACATGTTTCCCACAGAATTTGGTCACAGCCTCAATAGTCCTAAATAACGGAATAATTCGATCAAGTGTATGAATGAGAAACTCTTGGCATATGGATCAATTGCAGCCGCAATTATTGTCATGACAACAATAGTTTTCCCGTTTTGGAATTTGATTCCTGACATGGTAACAGAAAAAGTCCGAGTCGTATACAAAGAAGGAGACAAGTGTACAGTAGAAACAAGTGATGGCTTTAACATACCACACATACCATGCGCCAATGCAAAGATAGGTGACAACATCACTGCATCATATGACGTAAAAGTAAAAGACCGAGAACACAAGATTTAGCAGACTAGAGAAGTTTTAGATCCTTTGTAACCTTATCAATCATTTCTTCTGGCGCAGGACCTATTGATATGCATGTTACAGTTCCAGGCTCAATCTGAGTGTGACCTGCATCGGTAACTTCAGACCAGGGCAGATCATGTGATATTGCATCTCTTTTTACCTTATCAAGTTCTGACAAGCTAGATACTTTGACAACAACTTTTTCTTGGCCATATCTTTCCCACTGGTCAAACCACTCTCGTTTTGATTTTCTAACATGTTCTGCTCCCAAGACACATGCATGTCCAACTTGAGCGGCAATTTTTCCGGCGCCCATTCCAAGATCTTTTCTTACTACAATTACCTGTTTTATAACACCCATACTAATTTGAAATTACACTAGGACATGTTAAACTTTTGAATCAAAATATAACAAAAGTGCATGTTTTACATTTTCGGATTATAATATCAATAAATAACGGCAGTGTTTAGTGCATACATGCCCGGTATGAAATGCGTATCATGCGGAATCGGATTCTTTTCTGCCACTGGTTCAGATAAATGCTCCAAGTGTTCAGGTAAAGGTCAAGAGGAAGCCGCACATGGTCACGACTCTTGTGGCTGCGGTCACAGTCATTAGAAAATTCTAGTGGTATGTGATTAATCTCCCTTTTTTGATACAACACAACAAAATCAAGTTTTTAAAAATCCGTAGTGAATTAATAGTGCAGACGTGACAAAAAATAAGACGATATGGATTATGATGTAGTAATAGCAGGCGGAAGTGTTGCAGGACTCTTGTGTGCACGAGAGATTGCAAGTAAGAATCACAGTGTTCTAGTAATAGAGGAAGATTCGGAGCTTGGAACACCTGAGCATTGTGGTGGTGTGGTCAGTATACCTGCAATGGACGACCTTGGCATCATACCCATGAGGGCCACACTTGACAACAAGATACGTTCTGCAAGAATAGTAGCACCATCTGGAAAAAATTTTACTCTGGATGCAAGACCACAGCAAGTCATAGTTTTGGATAGACGAGAGTTTGACAAGCAGATTGCACATCAAGCCCAAGTCAAGGGAGCTGAAATCAGAGTAAAATCATCACTAAGGGAGATAACAAAGGAAGGAGTGCGAACATCAGATGGAGAGATAAAATGCAAAATTGTTGTAGATGCAAGGGGGGTAACATCACTTGTTCAAAAAGATAGGACTGGAACACTCCAGTCTGCCCAATACGAAATCTTTGCAGACTGGATAGACAAGGAAAGAATCGAAGTATATCTAGATCAAGAAAAGTATCCAGGATTTTTTGCATGGGTCATACCCACTAGAAGAGACGAGGCAAAAATAGGAGTAGCAGGAAAAGGAATCAATCCAGCATTAGCAATAGAAGAATTTCTCAAGTCAAAGGGAAAATATTCTACCATCAGAAAAATATTTGCACCAATTTGGGTCAAAGGACCAATCAAAGAATTTGTGACAGGAAATGTTGTCACCATCGGAGATGCAGCAGGACAAGCAAAACCTACCACTGCAGGCGGAATTTATTCATCAGGAGTTGGGGGAATACTTGCTGGAAATGCCATTTCCAAGTTTTTAGAATCAGGAAACAAATCCAAACTTTTAGAATACCAAAAAGAATGGCATGAAAAATTTGGTAAAGAGTTTGAGAATATGCTTCTTGCCCGCTCTTTACTTGAAAGACTGGACAACAAATCAATTGATGGAATCTTTGAATCAATAACACCGAAGATGCTCGATGAGATCTCAAAGGAAGGAAGTTTTGATTTTCATACAACATCAGTTGCAAAACTATTGGGTGTACGAGGATCGGTCAAAGCAATCCAGGCAATTCTTGGAAATGAATTGAGAAGATTGTTAAACTAAGTGATATTTGATAAGCAAGGTATAAATTCGGTAGAAATCGACTTTTTATCATGTCATCAACTATAGCATTACCTGTGTGCAGTTCTTGTCACAGACCAATAATGCCTAACGATAAGTGTGTAAAATTTAACTGTCCTAGTTGTGGCTCCGTATTGCTTTGGAGATGTGAAAGTTGCAGAGAAGCTGCAAGAGTATACAAGTGTAATTCATGCACTTTTGAAGGACCTTAAAAATTGGCCCGACTTTCACTTAGAGCAAAAATCCTCCCAACTGGAACTGAGATAGATCTAGATGATATTGCAAAAAAGATAACATCTTCATTAAAAGAAGGCATCGTACTTTCAAAATATGTAAAAGAACCACTTGCTTTTGGTCTTTACTTTCTTAATGCAGAATTTGCCCTAGACGACAAGGAAGGTCAAATGGACTCCCTTGAAAACACAGTGCGTTCAATTGACGGGGTAGGAGAATTCGAAGTGTTAGGTTTGAGCCGAACATCGGTCGATATGAAGTAGGTGCCCTCTTGGTAAAAAAAGACGAACTGCTACAAATGCGGGTCGGCGAAGCAAAACAAAGAGATGTTGGAAAAAGACGTGCCAGGATAGAACCTGAGGCAATGGAATTTTTAAAAGTAGAAGCAGGCGACATGATTGAAATTGTTGGAAAGAGATCAAGTTGTGCCATAGTTTGGCCTGCAGATGATGACAACAAGACACCAGACGTCATACGAATTGACGGTCAAACAAGAAAGAATGCAGGTGTTGGAATAAACGACCTAGTCAATGTGAAAAAAATAATTGCAAAACCAGCAAAGAGTGTTACATTAATGCCAGTGAACGGCAACGTTACAGTCGATAAAGAATTTACAGACTTTGTAAAAAATAGACTCAGAGGTTTACCACTCTCTGAAGGTGACGAGATATCAGTTATGATTCTTGGAAATTCAATGGACTTTAAGATTCACAAGATTGCACCAAAGGCTGTTGTAAAAATAGAGCGAAGTACTACGGTTACCATACTTACTGAAACATCAATTGATAAAAAAATCAGAGTTACGTTTGAAGAGATAGGTGGTCTTAAGACACAGACAAAAAGAATGCGAGAAATAGTAGAGCTCCCACTAAAACATCCTGAAATTTTTACAAGACTCAACATAGAGCCGCACAGTGGAATATTGTTGTACGGTCCACCAGGATGTGGAAAGACATTGATTGCAAAGGTGCTAGCAAGCGAATCAGAGGCAAACTTTTACTCAATTAACGGTCCAGAAATAATGAACAAGTATTACGGTGAGACAGAGGCAAGACTCAGAGACATTTTCAAAGAGGCAAAGGAAAATTCTCCAAGTGTAATATTCATTGATGAGATTGATGCAATTGCTCCAAAAAGAGAAGAGGCATACGGAGACGTAGAAAAAAGAGTAGTGGCCCAACTCTTGGCATTGATGGACGGCCTCAATGACAGAGGAAATGTCATAGTCCTTGGCGCAACAAACAGGCCAGAAAGTGTAGACCCAGCTTTGAGAAGACCCGGTAGATTTGACAGGGAAATTGAAATCTCAGTTCCCAATGCAGACGGCAGATTAGAGATATTACAGATTCACACACGTGGCATGCCACTTCAAGATGTTGATCTTAAGACACTTGCTGCAGAGTTGCACGGATACACTGGTGCGGATATCAAATCATTATGCAGAGAGGCTGCAATGAAAGCAGTAAGGACATACTTGCCAGAGATTGAAAACGAGACTGAAAAAATTGCTCCAGATATTTTATTAAAGTTAAAGATCACATTACAGGACTTTTACGATGCAATGCACGAAATTGTACCAACAGCAATGCGTGAGTTTTACGTAGAAAGTCCAAAAGTATGGTGGAGAGAAGTAGGCGGACTGGATGATGCAAAAAGAACTCTAGAAGACAATTTGATAACTGCAATAAAAGAGCCTGCAAAATTCCAAAAAATGGGAATCAAGCCACCAAAGGGTGCACTACTATACGGCCCATCAGGATGTGGAAAGACATTGCTTGCACGAGCACTTGCAACAGAGAGTGGTGCAAACATGATACTGGTAAGAGGCCCTGAGATTTTATCAAAATGGGTTGGCGAATCAGAAAAAGCAATAAGGGAAATATTTCGAAAGGCAAAGACATCCTCGCCTTGTATAATAATATTTGATGAACTTGATTCACTTGCTCGCTTCAAATCAAATGAAGAAGGCGGAGTGGGGGAGAGACTGTTAAGCCAGCTTTTAACTGAAATGGAAGACGGTGGAGCATCCAGAGTCATCGTACTAGGAATTTCAAACAGGCCTGATCTTATCGACCCATCCCTGATACGACCTGGTAGACTAGATCTAGTAATTTTTGTTCCAGCACCTGACGAGAAGGGACGATTTGAGATAATCAGACTACTTACAAAACAGATGCCACTTTCTGGAGATATCGATTTGAAAGAGATTGCAGTTGCAACAAAAGGATATAGTGGAGCAGATCTTGTTGCAGTGTGCAGAGAATCTGCAGTAAATGCAATGAGAAACAACAGTCCAAAAATTACCAGCGGAGACTTTTCTGCCGCACTCAAAAATGTAAAGCCATCAATCACAAAAGGAGTTGAAGATTGGTATTCCACAGTTAAAGATAATATCTCTTATGCGCTACCAAAGCCAATGGATAAGGCATTCTACGGTTAGACATGACAGTTCCACTACGAAATACCATTTATGAGAAGATCAAGATTGCAGGATCCCTCACTGATTCAGAGCTGTCAAAAGCTTTGATCAAGGCAGGCATTTCAATCCCAGAAGATGAGTTCAACAAGACATTGCTCAACTTGGAGATTTATGGTTTGATCAAGGTCACTTGGTTAACCAAGGATGAACGTAGAATAGAGATATCTGAAAAAGAAGAAGACGAAGACGAGATTGAAAAACAAAACATGGAAAACCTGGAAAAAGAATACGAGTCAGGATTTCCTGGCGTAGGCCAAGAAGAAGAAATCCAAGAATAATTATCTTATCACTGGAAAGTGAAATGCTGCATCAAGTGCAATTCCTACAAAGATGATTGTAAGATATGGTGCAGTCACCTTGTATGCCTTCCATGCAAAGTCCGAAGTTGGAGTCTTTGTTAGTTTATAGTGATAAACAAGCATCAGACCACCTGACACCAGAGCAACTCCAAGATACACATATCCCAATCCAAATGCAACAAGCATGACAGAATACGGTAACAATATTGCAGTATTGAGTAGAATATACTTTGAAGTTTTTTGCATGCCAATTAGGACTGGTAGCATTGGTACTTTGGCTTCAGCATAATCATCTCGTATCTTCATTGCAAGACACCAAAAGTGAGAAGGTGTCCAGACAAAGACCAAGATGCCAACCAATGCTCCAAGAACATCCATAGAACCAGTAGCTGCAGCCCAGCCTGCCATGGCTGCACAGCTTCCTGCAAATCCACCAATTACAATGTTAGACCAATTGCTGCGCTTAAGCCAGACTGTATAGATTATGACATAGAAAAATATTCCAAGCGCGATGAAAAATGTCGAAATAGGATTTAGAAAAACCCAAGCATAAACCACAGAAATACAACTTACTGCAAGTCCATACACTAAGACACTACGTGCAGACATTCTTCCAGATGGAATTGGTCTTGTGCTGGTTCGTTTCATCAAGGGATCAATATCTCTGTCATAGTAATGATTCAGGGCACTAGAGCCTGCAGACGATAATGCTCCAGCCACTATGAGATGTAAAAGTGTGATATTGTCAAGAGGTTTGTGTGCGATCAGAATGCTTGCCGCATACATTGAAGTGATTGCTGTAATAACAAGTAAAACTATGATTCTAGGTTTTGATACTTCAAGTACTTCCTTTAATCCCACGATCTTTAGCCGATTCACAGGGAATTTAATTTCTTCGAAGATTATCTGGGGGTTCAAAAGAATTAAGTATGTCACTTCATGGAACATCCACAAATGAGTGACTGGGACCTCATGATGCCAGGAATGGGACTAACAGCAATTGGTCTTGCAGGAGTAATTTTATCATATTTGGGTATTGCAAATACTTTCCTTACAGGAATGCAGGCTCTTTCAGGTTTAACGATGTTTATCGGCATGATTTTCTTATCAGCAGGAATCCTAAGTGGTGGAGTTTCCACCAGTCCACGAGCCAAGGCAACCACTCTTGTGATCTTTGGCATAGCAGGTTCGGTTGGAGCATACGCAATAGGCTTGAACAAGGTAATCACATCATTGCCAGCATTTGTGGGTCTACTTATCATAATTCTCATACCAACAATAGTTCTAGCATTCTTTTCAATGAAGTCACCAAAGCATTTCAAGCCAATAGCAACAATATTTGTTGCAGCAATGATAGTAGGTGTTGGCTCTTACACAGCATTTGGTTTTATCGGACCGGGGGCACAATTCCATTTCCAGCCAATGGTTCAGAATTCAACAAACTCTACTACACCAGCAGCTACATCAAATGTTCCAGTGATATCAATCGAGATTCCTGCAAACGCATCAATGCAAGGACATACCAGTTTCAACCCAGATTCAGTGACAGTTCCCAAGGGAGACATTATCGAATGGACAAACAATGACAAAGTTGCACATACAGTAACTAGCCAAGATGGTACGATATGGGATTCAGGAATAATAAAACCAGGAAATACATTCAGACTAGATACATCAAAGCTTAACGATACAACATACCAGTATCTATGTACGGTTCATCCATTCATGTCAGGAAACATAACCATAGTAGCTCCTGCCAAGCCAGTATTTGCAAATGTTACCATTACAAGCGGTGCAGGTGCAAGTGCAAATGCAGCATGTGTTGGAACAAACAATTGTTTTGCTCCAAATCCAACTAGCATTAAATCTGGAACTACCGTAACTTGGACAAATAGCGACAGTGTTGCACATACAGTGACAAGCGGTAAACCAAGTGATAATGTCCAAGGAGATGTGTTTGATTCAGGCCTTATCAAGCCAGGAAAAACATTCCAGTTTACATTTACAAAGGCAGGTTCACAAGATTACTTTTGTTCAGTCCACCCATGGATGGTTGGAAAAGTAACAGTAGGATGACTGGGCCCAAAGCAGTAATTTTATCCAAACCCCAAGTCCAGATTCTTGTAAATCATGCACGGGAGACTGCCCCAAACGAATCATGTGCCATACTATTTGGCGGTACAGCAGATGGAAACATCCTAGTAGAAGAAATTTTTCTTACAAAAAATATTGAAGCTTCGCCTGTAAACTTTACCATTGCACCTGAAGAACTAATATCTGCGTATGATACCGCAGAAAAGAAAAAACTCGAAGTCATAGGGATATTTCATTCACATCCAGATTCTGTTGCATACCCATCATCAACTGATAAAAAATACATGGAAATCAATCCAGTACCATGGATTATTTTTTCAAATCAAAATAACGAATTCAAGGCGTACATCTACGATTCAGGTCTAGTCCCAGTTCCAGTAAAGATTTCGTAATTCTACTTTTTGTGAACGTGTTTGTGTCGTTCTAGATGATCCTTGTCTGTAAAAGTCGTATCACAATCTTTACATTTGAATTCGGCTTTAGCGCCCCACATCGTCAATCTATACCCAAACTAATGTAAAAGGCTTTAGCAAGATTACCTGAGAATTATATTTCAGTTATCAATATTTATTAGAATTTTTACATGTTTTGACATGAATTTTCCAATTATTGCCTACTTTGAAAATTAATCATATTCTACAAACCAAGTCAGATCGCATTTTGGCTTGTGAATTCTACGTCAATATTATATCTGCATCAATTCACCTACAAACTCTAAATATCCCTATTCTAGAACAACAAACATGGAAATTCACGTATACGATACATATGTAGAAGCAAAAGACGGCCACACCATGCATTTTGACGTCATTACAAGCCAGAAGGATCACGACAAAGCAATCCAGTATGCAAAAGAATGGCTCAAGACCATCGGAGAAAGCGAGTCAAAGGTTTCAACGGAAGAATGCCAGTTCTGCCACTCACAAGGTGCACCTGAACCCATTGCCAATGAAATCCAAAAGAAAGGCTACTTCATCCAAAAGATGGAAGGCTGCCCGTAAAGATACCGTCTAAATTTTTTAATTCAATCATTATTTTTAAAAACTCTAATAGCGTCACGCTTGGTATAATCATATCATGGCAAAGAAAAGCGACTATAACAGACTATCAGTAGAAGGCGACATACAGACAAAATGGATATGTGGTTGTTTTGAGACAGTTGATGGTTTTTTCAAGTTCTGCCCCCAACATAATGAAACCATGAGACATACAATTGAATCTCAGATAGACAAGCTTGACATGACCACAGTTGTAGAAGAAAAATAAAACCAGTTAGCGTCTTTTAGCATATGGCTTGAATGTCCAGCCTGCAAGACCACGTCGTACCATTTTGTTAAACCTCCTTCCATGGCTCAGATATGGAAAACGCATGTGAATCAGTTCATGTACAATCGTATTTTCAAGGGTCTTTTCGTCTGGAATCTTTCTGACATTTATGAAGACAACATTGTCTTGGATGTATGATACCCCAAGATACTTGTATGCTGAAGTTCGTCTTCCTTCAGTTACTTCCTTTGGCATTTCCAGGACCTCTTTTGTTGTCAACAATATCTTTGGCTCTGAAATACTAAATCTTGCACAATAGACTCCCACTTTTTCAAGTATCTTAAAATGCAGATCAGAGTCTAGCTTCACAAAATCAAAGACTGTAAATCCCAAGTTTAATGCATATTGTCAAAATTCGTATTGACACTGGTGGATTTTTTTGTTTCAACCATTAAAGTGGTTAAGTGGGGTCAGAAATTTCGTTAGGTTAATCATAAATCATACAGCCACCGTCTCCTCATTCCCCATTAACTCATAGAATTCATTATAGATTTAGCCCTATTTCTTACCTCTTCTGTCATGTGTACCAAGACAAGCCCCTCATTTGGTTGACCATACAAGATTACAGAATTATCAGGTGCATAAACTGCAACCGGCAGTACAAGCAAGTCTTCTTCACCATTAACTATAATCCGTACTGGAAAAGTCATTGATAGCGCCTTGCGAATTACAGAAATGCTTTCTTCTGTTATTTCTGCAGCAGGATTTGTGCACGTCAATACAGTCTCAGTTGTTCCAGCAGGCAAATCCCTCTTGTTTCTTTTCTCCAGCGCATCTACTATCTGAAGTGACGGAGTAAGACCAAATGATAGCATCTTTTCAGTTGTAGCATCGCCCACGGTAATCACAAGTGCACCTTTAGGAATCTTATCAGAAATACTAGATTTAGTTACTGACGAATCTTGCATTAGAAGTCCAAGCGGTTTTTTTAACTGTGGTCGTAGACTTTCAGGAAGGCGCACAAGGTAATCTTTGTCTTCAACTATTTTTAGTTAGCTGCAGCATCTTTCATCTCATCGCTTAACTGAGATGCAAGAACACTGCATCGTGCAGCGACGTTTTTTGCCACAGCCATAAATGATTGCGACATTGTAGAATTTGGATCAGATACCAGTACTGGTCGTCCACTATCAGAGCCTTCCATGATACCAGGGTTCAGAGGAATTCCACCCAAGAATTGCAGTTCATGTTTTTCACTCATTCTTTTGGCGCCGTCTTTTCCAAAGATATAGTGTTTTTCAGTACATTTTGGACATGTAAAGTAGCTCATGTTTTCTATTACACCCATGATTGGTATGTTTAATTTCTGGAACATTCCAAATGCCTTGACTGCAATATTACTTGCAACATCTTGTGGAGTTGTAACAACAACTATACCAGTAATGGGTATGGTCTGTGCAAGTGTAAGAGGAATGTCACCAGTACCAGGTGGAAGGTCAACTATGAGATAGTCAAGGTCAGACCAGTTTGTATCAACAAGAAATTGTTTTAGTATTCCAGAAATTATTGGTCCTCTGTAAATTGCGGCCTGGTGGGCTTGCTCTGCAAAGAAACCAAATGACACCACTTTGATTCCGTGTGAGTCAACTGGCTGTAATTTATTATTGTCAACTTCCATTGCAGCTTTATTCATACCAAGCATCAGTGGAACACTTGGTCCATAGATGTCTGCATCAAGTAGTCCAACCTTTGCACCAGTCTTTGCCAATGCAAGTGCCAAGTTTACAGATACGGTAGTTTTTCCTACACCGCCTTTTCCACTTGCAACACCAATAATATTTTTAACAGTAGGCAGCATCTGGTCAACACTGAGGGATCGTCCTTCCATGACTTTGGCTGTCACCTTGAGATCAAGCTTTGATACTTCTTTTATCGAGGCAATTGCTTTTCTGACATCTTGTTCAATTTCATCATTGAACGGACAAGCAGGAGTAGTAAGTTCAAGTGTAAATTTTAATTCGCTACCGTTTATCTCAATGTCTTTTATCATACCCATTGAAACGATACTCTTTTTGAGATCTGGATCGATTACCAGACTCAAAGTCGAAAGTACTTGATCAACTGAGACCATAAAGTGAAAAATCCTGAGTACGATATTTAAACATAGGCAAAAATAATATCCAAGTCATCCAAAGATTCATAAATTCAAATTTTCTGACTTTTCTTAGGTTCATGTTTTCTATATCGACCCTTACTGATGTAGTTAGAATACCGCCTAAACTATTTGGGGAATCTCTCAAAAAGGCAGCAATCACAATTCTTCGAGAAAAATATGAGAGTATGATAAATCCAGAACTTGGCTATGTCATAATGATACTTGAAACCAAGGTAGAAAAAATGGGCAAAGTAATTGCAGGGGACGGCGGTACATATCATAGAGTAGAATTTACAGCATTAACATTTTCACCAAAACTCCAGGAAATTGTCCGTGGAGAAATTGTCGAGATTACAGACTTTGGAGCATTTGTCAGAATTGGTGCAACAGATGCATTGTTACACTTGTCACAGATAATGGACGACTACCTAAAAAGCGATGTCAAGTCTGGTATGATCTTGGCAAACCAGAGTGGAAGAACAATGAAGATTGGAACAACACTTCGTGCAAGAATTACAGCCGTATCAATTGGCAAGACAGCAGCAATGAAAGTCGGCATTACATGCAGACAACCATTCTTGGGTGCAGATGAATGGATTGAAGAAGAAATCAAAAAAGCAAAAGCACCAGCTGCTGCAGCAACACCAGACAAGGCAAAGAAACCAGAAGCCGAGAAAGGAAAGAAATCAGACAAGTGATTATAGATGGTTAGAGAACTGGCTTGTCGTAAATGCAAATTTGTAACAGTTGGTAAAGTATGTCCAATATGCAAATCATCCGATTTGAGTCCAGACTGGAGTAGTTCAGTTCTTGTTGTAGACCCAACAAATTCTCTTGTTGCCAAATCTCTTGGAATAAAAGAGAAAGGCAAGTATGCACTCAAGGTAACATAGGTTGCAATCAAGTACAAAAAAACAACTAGAAAGATTTCTTGCCGAAGATATTAAGAGCGGAGACATTACAAGCAAATTACTTGCAAGAAAAAAAATTACTGCAAGCATAATTTCTCGTGAAAAAAGCATTGTTGCGGGAGTTGCATATGCAAAAGAGATTTTTACATCCAGAAAATGCAAAGTCGCCATACACAAAAAAGATGGACAGACTGTCACTCCCAATCAAAAAATCATGACAATTTCTGGTGACACTTACTCAATATTGTCATGTGAGAGAACTGCATTGAATTTAATGTCAAGAATGAGCAGTATTGCAAACCAGACAAATACATATGTGAAAAAAATCCATGCTGTCAACCCCAAGGTTGGATTGTACTCTACAAGAAAGACCGCACCAGGTCTTAGAATCTTTGACAAGGATGCAGTGGAAATCGGAGGCGGACACAAACATAGAATGTCACTTGACCAGACGGTCATGATAAAGGACAACCACATTGCTGCGTCAGACTCGCTTTATGATCTAGTCAAGCGTGCAAGATTACAGCACAAGAAAATCGAGGTTGAAGTAGAGAACCTAGATGATGCAATTACTGCTGCAAGAGAAGGTGCATACATCATCATGCTGGATAACATGCCGCCTGGAAAAATTAAAAAAATAATCAAAGCACTAGAGCAACTTAACCTTAGAAATAAAGTACGAATAGAGGCATCAGGCGGAATAAATCATTCAAACGTAACCCAATATGCAAGATCAGGTGTAGATATGATATCTATTGGAAAACTAACAAGTTCAGTTTCAGGTCTTGATCTAAGCCTAGAAGTTAATTGATTGCAAGCATTCGTTCTATTGCAATCTGAGCCTTTTGTGCAATATTTTTTGGAACTTTAACTTGATACTTGTTTTCTTGCAGTGATGCATAGACCTTGTCAAGTGTTATCATTTTCATGTACTTGCATATTGCATTCTCAGACATGGGTATGAATTCCTTGTCGGGGTTTTGTTTTTGCATTCGGTACAATATTCCAGTCTCTGTTGCTACAACAAATTGTTTTGACGGAGAATTTTTGGCATGGCTCATCATTCCTTCTGTTGACAAGACTTGGACTTGTCTTGAGCCATAATCCCCTGATGCAATATCATACATTACTGAAGAGGTGCAACTACATTCTGGATGAACTAAAAATTCTGCATTGCTGTATTCGCGGAGTTTTTCCTGTACATCCTGAGATCGTATGCCTGCATGTACGTGGCATTCACCTGCCCAGATGAACATGTTGTGTCTGTTTGTCATCTTTGCAACATAAGAGCCCAAAAACATGTCAGGCAAGAAAAGAACTTCCTTGTCTTCTGGGATTGATTTTACAACATTTACAGCATTAGATGAAGTACAGCAATAATCAAGCTCTGCCTTTACTTCAGCAGATGTGTTAACATAACCTACGGTGATTGCTTTTGGATGCTCTGACTTCCATTTTCTGAGCTCATCTGCATTTATGGTATCAGCAAGGGAACATCCAGCACCAAGATCTGGAATCAATACGGTTTTGTCAGGACATGTAATTGCGGCAGTCTCTGCCATAAAGTGGACACCACAAAAAAGTATCGTCTTGTGATCAGTCTTTGCAGCCTGTCTTGAAAGCCCTAATGAATCACCTACATAATCTGCAACATCTTGTACATCAGGCAATTGGTAATTGTGAGCTAAAATGAGAACATCCTTTTCTTTTTTGAGTTTTAGTATCTCAGACTTGACATCCATACACAGAACCATAGCATTAGTTCATCTTTAAAGCGTCATGATGTTGACAAATTTATTGCCGTAATTGATCCAAATGGCAAAATTTACCAATCATGTACCTATGTTAAGAGAAGTACCACAAATCTTTCTGAGGCACTCTATTGCAGCAAGGGTTGCAAGTCTGCTTGTCTTGGGATTGCTAGGGCTTGGCACATTTTCCACCTTGACTGAAAATTTGCCAAACGTTCCTTCAGCCTGGATTTCATGAGTATTCTTGTCAGTGTGCGGGTCTGCAACTATCTTTACCCTAGTCTTTTCACTGCCAATTCCTGCAAGACTGAGAAGTGCTGCAACATTGATGTTTGCAGGAAATAACCTCACTGCTTCTTGTGCACTTCCTTCATAGATTACAGTAGATTGTGTAATTTTATCAGGGTCAATGTTTGAGGTCTCAAAGAATTTTGCACCCTTCAATGCTTTTGGATTTTTTGTTGTCACAAGTGTTACCAATTCAAGTTCATCTTTTACGGCACGAATTCCATCAAGTCCAATTATCGCACCAGATGGAAGGTATACACGCTTGTTAAAATCCCTGCATCCAT
The DNA here is from genome assembly GCA_900065925.1 of Nitrosotalea devaniterrae. GTDB lineage: Archaea > Thermoproteota > Nitrososphaeria > Nitrososphaerales > Nitrosopumilaceae > Nitrosotalea > Nitrosotalea devaniterrae. Next base: position 1,077,812 of record LN890280.1, read on the forward strand.
CAATTACAATATCAAATATCGATTCATCCAAGAGCGCCCCTACACTCATTATCATTACATCTTTTCTGTTTTGCAATATGCTTAGTATGTCATCTCTTACTGCATCTTGTGATGCTGCTTCAATTATCATGTCAACTGGAGAAGCTGCAAGCAGACCAACATTTTCTGTTATAATTGGTTTATTCTGTAGTTTGTCAACTAGATTCTTTGAATTTTCTTTTGAGAAATCATAGATGTGTGTAAGCTTGGCAGAGATTTTGCCAGAGTCTATTGCAAGTGCTATCTCTGATCCTATGGCACCGCATCCAAGTAATCCCACTCGTTTCAATCTAAACTTGTTAGAGATTTGGCCTTGTTAAATCTGTTATTAGGTTTTTGACATAACAAAATATTGAATTATCATAAAGCCACATAATCAAATGAGCAAAGACCGGTTGGAAAAACAAGAATCTACACTCATAGAAAAAGTCCTATTCAAGATAGCAAAACAGTGGATAGCAGGTGACACCATGGAAGATGCACTCAAGTCTGCACGACAGGCAAATGGTAACGGCATGAGTGCCATTTTGAACAAGTTAGGAGAGCACATGGCATCAAAACAAAAAGTTAACCAGACAGTTTCAGACTATCTCACTCTGGTCTCAAGCTTGCGTAGATCAAAAATTATTGGGGGGTTATCGATAAAGCCTACTCAAGTTGGACTTGCCATCAGCGCAAAAGAATGTCTTGGAAACCTTGACACCATAATAGAAAAGGCATTACAGTTCCAGTCTTTTGTCTGGATAGACATGGAGTCATCAGAGTTTACAGATGACACATTTAACATATACAAAAACCTCTTTGAAAAATATGAAAGGGTCGGCATAGTCATACAGGCTAACCTTAAACGCACTGGAAAGGATCTCGATACATTACTAAAACAGGGCGCCAAGATTCGCTTGGTCAAAGGAGCATATCATGAAAATTCAAAGAATGCATACAGGACAAGACATGAAGTGGATGAAAACTATAGAAAACTGATGAATATATTATTTGATCAGGGAAACGAGTTTGCAATTGCAACACATGATTCCAAATTAATCGACCTTGCAATGGAACTATCCAAAAAACATGAACGAAAGTTTGAGTTTCAGATGTTAAAAGGAATACGAGATGAGCTAAAACCGGTTTTGGTAAAAAGTGGATTTACAGTTTCAGAGTATATCCCATATGGCACAAACTGGCTCCCTTATTCAATCAGAAGACTAAGGGAAAGAAAACGTAACATATTATTGCTTGGAAGTTCATTTATTCACTCACATCGAGTCTGAGTCTGTTCTCTTAGGAATTGTAAAAGATAGTATGCTCCACCTGCACCCTTGCCAGAAATTCCAGAGTCTTTCCACCCCACAAAGGGTTGGGCACCAACCATTGCACCAGTAGTCGCGCTGGCTGCTCTATTTGCATAGGTAACACCTGCCTCAATTTTTTCAAAGAATTTCTCAATCTCATTTTTGTCTTGGCTGAAGACTCCGGCAGTTAATCCATAACTGCTCTTGTTTGCCATAGCAAGTGCATCATCAAAGTTTTCAAATTCCTCGACACAGAGAAACGGTAGAAACAATTCTTCACGTATCAATTCATGATCTAGTGGAAGGTTTGCAACAATTGTTGGCGTGACAAAATTTCCATTCTTGTTGGTATCATCAGAAACAAGAGAGCCACCACATAGTATCTTGCCATCTTTTTTTGCAATATCAGATGCTTTTTGAAACTTTTTTACCGCGGCATCATTTATGACAGGTCCAATGTAGGTGTCTTTTTCCCATGGCTTGCCAATTTTTAATGCTACAGTCTTTGCAACAAGTCTTTCCAAGAACTTGCTTGCAATTGATTTTTGTACATAGACTCGTGAACATGCACTACACTTTTGCCCACTAAATCCAAATGCTGCACGCAGTACACCATCAGTTGCTTTTTCAATATCAGATGAGGCAGAAATTATTGCAGGATTTTTGCCACCCATCTCAGAAATAAATGGTCTAGGTCTGCTTGCTTCAAATGTAGAATATCCAGTCATACCTACCTCTTGTGAACCAGTAAATGCGATGCCATCAACCAGTAGACTCTCAAGTATTGTTTTTCCAACTATACCTCCAGAACCTGTTACAAAGTTTATTGCAGCTGGAGGAAGTTTTGGATAAATAGATTCAACAAACTTGAATGCAGAAATTGGAGCATCACTTGAAGGCTTGAGTACAGTGGTGTTTCCAGTAATCAGAGCACCAGATGTCATTCCTATTGCGATTGCAGATGGAAAATTAAACGGAGATATGATTCCCCAGACCCCATATGGTTTTAGTGTACTTTTTGTCTTTTCAGTTGGATTATCATTTTTTGTATCCTTTGAGAATCCTTGGTTTATTTCAAGTTGTTCTGCATAAAATCTCATAAAGTCTATTGATTCATCAAGGTCGCCCATTGCCTCAAGTCGGTTCTTTCCGTTTTCAAAGCTCATGATTGCAGCAAGACGGAATTTATCGTGAGAGAAAATATCAGCAACTTCTCGAAATATCTGGACTCTTTTTCGATATGGTACTAGAGACCATTTGTAAAACGACTCTTTTGCAGCTTCAATTGCATGTAGAGCATCATCTTTTGTAGCAAGTGGAAAATTTCCAAGTATTAGATTCTTGTCAGCAGGAGACCTGACTTGGAATACATCATCAGAGAAGATCTCTTTTCCTCCAATTATCATGGGATATTTCTTGCCAAAGTCTTTTTGCACTTGGCCTACAGCATCATCAAAGTTTTTATGAAAACTATCAGTTGAATTATTTTCTACAAACCTTGCCCATGTTCTCTCATTCTCGAACATAATATCACTATGGCATGCTTCATTATTTAGTCCTACTAGTGTTGATTTCCTGTTAACTCTTGGACAAACATAATTCAAACGAGAAACATTTTATCTCTGCAGGCAAAGGTGTTTTATGCTCAATACGGTATATCGTGACGCCATAAAGAAGCGAGATGAGGCACGATCCATTTTCAAGGGAGAAAAATTTGATCAAATAATCAAAACCGCCAGAGAAAACTGGGTTGAGTACAACCCACAGAAAAAAGATGCTGACATTGCAGGAATAGACAGTAGTTACAACAGCACAAAATTTCAAGGGTTAGAATTATGGGTAGTAACTGGCGTGTCTGTAAAATCAGACGGCAAAATAATAACTGAAAACCACAACCAGGGACTCGGCCAGCCCACACCTGAACTTGAGACACAGGCAAGCAAGATGGAAGTTGAGGCATGTATCAACTCAGTGGACAAGGCAGACTTGGTCATACTAGATGGCTCACTTTATTCACAATTTCTTACAAGACAGACATCACTTGGAAATTCCATCACATCTGCAATAAAAAAGAGAAACAATGTAATTTTCATATCAAAGACATCATCTGCAAGAAAACAATTTGAAAGACTAGGCTCCATGGCAGGCGATATTTTCTATTACAATCACGCAGTCAAGACACCAGGATTTAGCAAGATATTTGTTGATACAAGTCTTGGAGCAGGCAAAGTAGTATCATATGTCTATGCAAGGCTTAGAGATTCCACACCATTGATCAAAATCGAATTATTGGGCTTAGACCACAAGGAAGATGAAATAAAATTACTCTTAGACATGATAACAAAAAATAGCGTTGGCGGATATCCATATTCATTGAAGCTTGCACATGAAAATTGCAAGATATCCAACTCAGATCTTGCAAGACTTGTTAGTCTATATGGACTTGGAAATGAAATTGGTTCAAGAGAGGTATTGAGTTGACAATAGGTGTAGTAATCGGAGAGTCAAGACCAACTGATGTTACAGCTCAGTCATCAAAACCGCTTTCAGTTGGAGAATATGTAATAATTGATTCACAGGATGGACAAATTTTAGGCCTAGTTGAAAAATCAATAATATCAAGTGAGGCATTAACAGATGTTAGAAATTTTGATGAAGCCGTAGAAAGCAAAGAAGTTGCAGACATTAATTCAAGAGACAAAAATTACAAGGTAAAAATTGGAATATTAGGCTTTTTGGATAAACTGCAAAAAGGCCAGATGATCTTGCCTGCAGTGCCACCGCTCCCGGGCACTTCAATACTAGAGGCAACCCAAAAAGACCTCGGAGTGATATTTGGGCCCACAACAGAAGAATGGGTCAGGATTGGTTCGCTTTTAAGAAATTCAAGTATTGAGGCCAAGATTAATGTCAACAAGATTGTATCAAGACATCTAGCCATACTTGCAATGACTGGCATGGGAAAAAGTAATCTTGTATCCCTCATTGCAAGACATGTTGCGTCATTGAATGGTACCTTGATTATTTTTGATTACCACAATGATTATGAAAATCTCGATGTTCCAAAAATGAATTACATGTTAGCAAAGATAAATCCAAGATTATTGCCTGCAGACAAGCTAGCTGAAGTAATTGAGCTCAGAGAGAATGCAGACAAGCAGCAAAGGGCATTACGTGAATCTTTTACAGAGTCAGTGAAACAGTCAAAGGATTTCTGGCAAGCGCTAGAGGAGAGCACTTCATCTTTTGGGCGTACCACCAAGGGTTATGCAGACAGTGCAAGTAGAGTACTGGACAAAATAGACGATGCAAAACATAGATTCTCAGACATACTAGACCCAGACTGTGGAGATCCAGTAGATCTCATAAAAGAAGGCCGAGTAAATGTGTTGAACATATCAGAACTCAGCGAAAGACAGGCAAACGCCGGACTGGCATATTATTTACAGGAATTATTACAGCATAGAAAAGATGCAGTCTGGGAAAGAAAAGGAAAATCATCAGGTAAAAAAAGCAACAAGTTTCTTGCGCCAATATTTGTGATAATAGAAGAAGCACATGTTTTCATTCCAAAGGGGGAACATACTGATACAAAATACTGGGCATCAAAGGTAGCACGAGAAGGTCGTAAGTTTGGAATTGGTCTTGGAGTTGTTTCACAGAGACCAAGAAACATTGATCCCAATGTACTAAGTCAGATGGGCTCTCTTGCAATAATGAAGATAGTTCAAGATGATGATCAACAGCAGATTGCATCTGCAGCAGAGTCACTAAGCAAGGATCTGCTCTCACAGCTTTCATCTTTGAACATAGGAGATGCTGTGTTGATTGGACAGTGGGTAAACCTGCCATCAATTGTACATGTAGATGAAGTCAAGAGCAAGAAATCAGGATCTGACCTAAACGCAGTATCAGAATGGAATCAGGCTGACAAGTTCAAAGACATTGCAAAAGAATCAACCAAGTCAATGATTCAAAAAGACTTGTTACTTGATTGAGATGATCTTTTCACATATTTCTGACACTCATCTGGGTTTTGTACAATACCACTCTGAAGAGCGTGAAAATGACATGTACACAGCATTTGACCAGGCAATTGACATATCCATAAAAGACCATGTGGATTTTGTCATACTTGCAGGAGACATATTTCATGTGCCAAATCCAAGTGGAAAGGCAATTGTTGTTTTAGCAAATGCCCTAAAACGTCTAAAACAAAATAACATTGATTCTTTTTTCATCTTGGGAGAGCATGACATTAGCAGAATGAGGGCAACACCTGTTCCCTTTGTATACCACAACCTAGAATTTTCAAAATACATTGGAAACGGCAAGCCATTTGTTTACAAAGATGTGCTCATAACAGGATTTGACAAACGCAGAAAGACAGAGATTGAATCATTTGAAGAAGATTTTGCAAGAGCTGATGTAGAAGCCAAGAAACACCAGGGACACAAGATACTAGTTTTGCACCAGGGAATTACTGAAATCAACAAGTTTGCAGGAGAGATAAATTCAGTAGATTTGCCAAAGAGTTTCACATATTATGCAATGGGTCATCTCCATGAAAAAGAGTTGAAACAGTTTTCTCACCTAGGAGGCCCACTAGCATATCCTGGGTCAATTGAACTTACATCAAGTGAGGGAATAAAAGAAACACAAAAGGGATTTTATCAAGTAGACATTTCAAGACAAGAGCCATATCCGACCTGGATAAAACTTGACACACGTCCACAATTTTCCATCAATGCTTCGATTGATAACATTTCAAGTGAGGTAGATGCAATTTCTGAAAAGATCAAATCGCTTACAAGAAAGCCCATAATAGAACTAAAAGTTACAGGCGAAATATCAGAACCCGGATTGGTACAAGCACAAATTTCCAAATTGTCAGACTTGGCGCTACGTTGCTTTTGGAGACATGTTTCCAACGAGCAGTCAGTCGGTTCTGTCTTTACAGACAAGCCATTGAAGATTGAAGATGAGATGTATCGAATTGCAAAAGAGATACTTGGCTCTACAGACATGGCAAATTTTGCAATAAATGAACTCTTACCATTACTATCAAGAGGCAACACAGATGAGGCAAGTCAAGCAGTAGTCGATAATTTTGCAAGATTCAAAAAAGGAGTAGAACATGCTGCAATCAATTGAGCTTGAAAACTTCCTGTCTCATAAGAATACAAAATTAACATTTGATAGAGGAGTAACAGTATTTGTAGGACAAAACGGTGCTGGAAAATCAAGCATCATTGACGCAATAACATTTGCATTATTTGGAGAGCATGTCAGAAAGTCAACAAAGGGTCTTTTGCGTAGAGGAACCAACCAGGCATACGCCAAAGTAGAGTTTTCCATTGGAAATAGGCAGTTTGAGGCCGTGCGCAAGATAGACTCCAAGGGGACAGTCGGGGCAGTATTACATGAAAAGATCAACGGAGAACTAGTTCCACTTGCGGCAGGAGAACGAAAACAGTTTGGAGAATCCATGACAAAAACAATTGAATCCTTGATAGGACTAGACTATGAAAAACTCAAGGTGGCATCCATTGTCCAACAGGGCGAACTACAGACAATAATTGAGGCAGACCCCAAGAAATTCAAAGAATTGGTCAATGCAATAATTGGCATAGACAAGCTTGACATGGCTTTTGAATCAATGAAAAAAACAATTGATGTTTTTAGGACAACTGTAAAATCAAGACTGGGTTATGATGATACAAGTATTGATGCATTACAAAATAGAATTGATGCACTCTCTAAAGAAATCTCATCTTTAGAACCACAAAAAAAGAAGCTTGAAGCAGACAAGATAACACAAGAGCATGAATTTTTTGCACTACAACAAAACATTGAATCAGAGATTCCAAAGGAAATGAAAATAAAGGAATTAGAAAACAAAAAAGAGGACCTCCTCAGATACTTGAGAAATTCAATAGTTTCAATGAAACGCGAACTTGTAGAAAAAGAAAGAAAGTTTGCCGAGTGCTCAAACAGTTTATCAATTTTATCATTCAAGTCACAAGTAGAGTCGGACATGAAGCAGACACAGACAGAAATTGACAGAATTGATTTTGAATCAAAAAAAACAGGTGAAAAAATAGCAACCATACAAGGCCAACAAGATATTGCAAACAGGTTGCACTTGGTAGACGGTAAATGCCCTGTCTGCGACTCTAAAGTTGATAGGCTCAACCCATTGTTTGATGAAAAACATATCACATCAGAGCTTGAGACATTAAAGAAAAATACAGAGCTTTTGACAAGAGATAAGATAACAGTTCAGAGCAAAAAAAGAGAACTAGACATGAAACTACAGCAGATCATAAAGGCAGAAGGGGTCTTGTTGATGAACAACGTCAAAAGCCAGGACGACTTGATAAACATGAGAGAAGAAATATCAAAACTGCAGGTCAATACCAAAGATATTCCTCTTGAGATAAGCGTAGGAAACCTAGTACAATATGCAATTGACGAGTATTCCACAGATGCAATAAAATCAATCTCCACACTAGTTCGAGAGACCCAAGGCTTTGACGTCAATAACTTTAGAAATCTAAAATCAAAATTAGAGCAACAAAGACGAATTCTCAGTACACTAGACCAGGAAGTTGGTGCAGTAAATACAAAATTAAGATTGCATAAAGACGAGTCTGAGAAAATTGTTTTAATTTTATCAGAACTACAAGATGTAAAGCAGTATGTATCAAGTCTTGAAACAATACGCAGTCAGATTTACAACAGAGATGGGCCCGTTGCCACAAGCCTTCGCTCCTGGGCATTGAATACCATATCACAAAAGGCTTCAGATTATCTTTCTACATTTAATGTAAAAATTCAGAGGATAACACTAGAAGACAAGTCAAGAGATATTGGAATTACATGTTACTCTGGAAATTTAGAGTTGGATTTAGAATCATTGAGCGGTGGAGAAAAAGTAAGTGTGGCACTTGCACTACGTCTTGGGATGGCCCATTTCATGGGATCATCAAACTTGAATTTCATCATTCTTGATGAGCCAACTACTCACTTGGATCAAGAGAGAAGAAAATCGCTTGTAAATGTGCTTGCACAAGCCTTTGAATCAAACATTGATGCAATTTCCCAGTTTATCATAATCACACATGATTCAGAAATATTTGAAAATTCAAACATTGATGCAATTTATGACTTCAAGTCAACCCCAGAAGGAACTGTCGTTACGCCAATCTAGCCGCCAGTCAGCTTGGCAAACTTTTCATTCTTGCTCAGGCTTTCCATGAATTTCAGGTTTGACAATGCAACCACTGCAGAATCTCTTACTTGTTCGCTCGAGTCTTCCAGTGCCTTTTGCAATGTCTCCTTGGCATCTTGAGAGCCTATGACTCCAAGTGCAACAGCTGCTTCATGTCGTACAAACAAGCTAGGATCATTTCTTGTTGCATCCTCTAGTGGCTTTATGCCACTTCTTAGGCACATCTGTCCAAGTGAGAATGCGGCTTCATGTCGCACCAATTCATTAGAATCATTTTTCAAGATATTTGCAACATGTGGAACAACATCTTCGCCCCCCATGTCTACAAGAATGCAGACTGCCCTGCATCGTATAACAAAATCTTTGTCATTTAACAGACCTACAAAGTATTCCTTGTCTTTTTTCTCATACTTTTCCTCCATTTCAGATAATAATTCAAGACGATTTGTTGGAATGACTTCCATGTCACATGATTTTATCATCGAATATTTAGTCGTTATTAACAAGTTCTAATCTTGGAGCGATTGCAGATTTTTCTACAGGAATGCATTTGGTTTAACTAGTCTAGATTGTAGGACAAGATTATTTTTTTGGAAATGATTACGTATCGCATCCTCTGATATAAGCAACTTGTCAGTGTACAAATAGACATCACCTGTAAACTGGAAGATGTTCATATCTGGCATTTTTGTGTCCAGAATATCTTTTGATCTTGTCTCACTATGTATTTGTAATAGAAATTTCTCCACCAGATCAGGAATCTGGACATACTCGCTGCTCAGTTCAGGAATAATAACTGCAATGTGCTGATATTTTTTATCACCATTTTGAATTGCAAGCATTCTGAATTTTTTTGTATTTTTTGTTTCTCCAGTTTTCTTGTCTGTGAGAACAAACTCCCAGTCAGCATGAACTGTAGAACATGTGGAAAACTCGTTTTGTATTTTAGACATGGCAGATTCAAAGACATCTAGTTTTTTCACTTGCACTCAAAACTAGTGATAAAAAATGAGGCCTTTATGTTTAATGTTTGATTTGGAGACACCAAGTCATTTAGTATATCACATGTTCTTTTTGCGAACGGTTCATCATGGCAGGTATTATGGACACAAGAAGCACAACTGTAGATATGTAAAAAATTATGTGTATTGAACTCATAAAACTAGCAATTGTTGCCTCAGACTCTGTTTGGCCAGAAGAGCCCAAGAAGATAGACTCCAATTCAGATAACGGAACAGTGCTTGCAATCAAGGCAAATGACATTCCAAGACTCATGATATTTCCAAGCGTTACAAGTGTGGTACTCATACCAGCTGCCACTCCTCGCCTTTGAGGTGGAACGGAATTCATAATTGAAGATCTGTTAGGAGATGCAAAAAGTCCCATGCCTGCACCAACTAGTGAAAGCGGCAAGACCAAGCCATCAAAACTTGTTTTAGCACCAATCTGTGAGAGTACCAAAAATCCTACAGCAGATAATAACAATCCAGTAACTGTCAACAGTTTTGAGCCATATCTGTCAGATAGCCATCCACTTATTGGTCCAAATGTTGCAATCGTAAACGATACTGGAATCAAGTAAAGACCAGCTGTGAAAGGACTGAGGTGCATGGATGGACCTTGGAGATAAAATGCCATTATCAGCACTAGAGCTCCCCTTGCCAATGAATTTAGAAATATTGTAACATTTCCTGCAGAAAAAAATCTGTTTTTAAAAAGTGACAAATCAAACATTGGCTCTTTTACTTTGGACTCGACATATCCAAACAATGCCAACAAAGAAAATCCGCCAGACAAAATAAGTATAGCGCCAAGGAAATTTACCACTTGTAAAGAACCAAAAGTGATTCCAAACATCACCAATGTAAGACCTGCAACTAGAACCAAATTTCCGGTCCAGTCTATCTTGCCTTTTACAATAGACCCCAGTTCTCGAAGTTTTGCCCGAGACCAGATGATTGCAAAAATTCCAATTGGAATGTTGACCCAAAATATTGCCCTCCAGCCAAGTGTCTCTGTCAATATTCCTCCAAGCACCAGACCCAATGCAGAACCAATCACAATAGAGACCTGGTTTAGTCCCAAAGCTTTGCCACGCTCTTTTGCATCAAAGGCATCTGTCAAAATAGCTGCGCTGTTTGAGAACAAAAATGCCGCTCCCAGTGCCTGGATTATCCTAAACAATATCAGCTCAGGCCCAGTCTGAGCAAGGCTACAGAGAAATGATGCAATCGTAAAAAGTATCAGGCCAAAGTTGTACAGTTTTACCCTGCCAAACATATCTGCCAGTCTGCCAAAACTGAGAAGGACAGATGTTGTAACAAGCCCATATGAGAGAATTATCCAGATTGTCTCAATAAGGGAGACATGTAGGTCAGGGACCAAACGTGGCAGCGCAATAATTAGAATATTGGCATCAAGTGATGCCATCAATATGCATATCGTAGTATTTGTTAGCGCTATCCACTTGTACTGCATTATTTTGGCTTGAACAAGTTGCTATAAATCTCATATTGATTTGAAAAAAAATTGTTCTAGAAAAAATATCTAGTTGTTGACTGCATATTTTTCCGGCAGATCAACCAGTATTAGTTCAGTTGGCGCTTGTGCACGTATTGTCATGGTACCTTCCTTTGATATCATGGCAGCATCCCTTGTCTGCATTACATTTTCTCCCAGAGTCATCTTGCCATCGATTACAAACAGGTATGACTGTCGCCCAGAACCTAACTTGTGTTCCACTTTACTTCCAGATTCAAGTGTTGCAAGATAAAATGCTGCATCTTGGTGGATGTGCAATGCATTAGAGTCAGATGTGTTTTCAGATACAACTACTGGCACTAGCTTGTTCATCCGTTCTTCTTTTGTGAATTTCTTTTGCTCCCAAGATGGCGCCAATCCTTTCTTGTTTGCAAATACCCACATTTGGAGCAGTCTCAATGGTTTTTCTTTTGAATGGTTTGATTCTGCATGCATTATTCCAGAGCCTGCTGTCATCCTTTGGACTTCACCCGGATAGATCACTCCTTGATTTCCTTGGTTATCCTTGTGTTCAAGTTCTCCTTCTATGACATAGGTTATGATCTCCATGTCTCGGTGATGATGAAAATCAAATCCTGTACCAGGTTGTATCTTATCGTCATTGAATACACGTAATGGTCCAAAGTTCATCTTGTCAGGGTTTTGATAGTCTGCAAACGAAAAGTGATGGTAGGTGGTAAGCCAGTCAGTCTTGTTTTCATAGTGCTCGTTTGCCCGTATTATTCTAGTGCTCATTTTGATAGCTCCAGACTCTTTCGTATCACTTTGGCAACATTTCGTATAGTTACGCTGCTTATGCCAGACGCTTGTGCAATTTTATCCTGAGTGGCTTTTTCTTCATTTAGTATGGCAGACAGGAACAAGGCAGTGGCAGCAAGAGACACGGGGTTTTTTCCATCTACAATTCCTTTTTGCTTGGCTTTTTCTATGATATCAAGTGCATCTCTTTTTGCCTTTTCACTTAGACCAACCGAGGTTCCAATCTTTGAGACAAACTCTGATGGATTCAGCGAATCTACATGCAATTCCAGTGCCTTGACAAATACCCTATAGTGTCTTGACAGATTCTTGAACGAGATATTTCCAGCATCGGAAACATCTTGCAATGTTCGTGGCACACCAGATTCTCTGCATGCAACATACAATGCAGAAAGAATTGTTCCAGATATTGTTCTTCCACGGATGATATTTTTTGTCAATGCTTTTCTATACAGATATGCAGCCCGTTCAACTACAGCATCAGAAACATCAAGCTTTGGCTGGATTGTACCCATTATGACAAATGCAGAACGCAGGTTTCTTTCAGCAGAGCTAGACTTGCTTCTGCTGTCCCATGTTCGTAATCTGTTGAAGGTGTACTTCATGTATGTAGAGATGGAATTTCCAGATGCATCCTTGTCAGTATGTCCAATTATTGTGGACAGGCCCTTGTCATGAATTGATAATGCAGAACCAAGTCCTGTTCTTGTACTGTTTGCATAATCATCTGGCGTAAATGATCTTTGTTCAGATCCAGAGTCTTCAGTCCTATCTGTAATTACAGCACCACAACTAGCACACAGTATCTCACCGCGAACATTGTCTGTTACCAGTGGCCCATGCAGGTTACCATGTATGCATACGTTCTTATTTTCAAATACGAGTTTTTGTTTTTTATTAGATATCATTTGTATAGTTACTATACACTCGTAAGTATTTAAAATGGTAAGTGATAGTATGTGTATCAGATTAACTCAGGGTAAGTCACCCAGAGATCACCACAGTAAGCATCCTAAGCAGCTTCTGACGGTTTTGAGTAAATCTCTTTTAAGAGTCTTGGTTTGCCATCTTTGAATATGTCCTTTGAGCAGTATTGCATAGAAAAGGCAGCCATGGATTCAAGAACAGGGTTTAGCGCCAGTCCTTTTTTTGTTATGGCATACTCAATTTTTACTGGAGTTCCAGCATAGATTCGCTTCTCGATTATGCCATTTTTCTCCATTTCCCGCAGTCTTGCAGAGAGAGTCTTTGGATTTATCCCTTCTACAGAATCCAAGAACTGGTTGAATCTTGTTTGACCAAGCTTTGTCATGTTACGCAGGATGTGCACGGTGAATTTTTTTCCAATAATTTTAAAAGTATTATCAATAGGGCACGCCTTCAGAGACTCAAGCAAATGTTTGCATTCTTCTTCTTTCAACTTACCATTTCCTCACTTGATATATCTAATATCACTTTCTAATTTATATGCTTACCTTTGTATATCTAATATAAGAAAGAATATGACGACTCAGATACAACACAAACACCAGTGGTCGGTAAGATCAAATCACTGGCAATGCAACACGTGTGGAAAGACATACGGATAAAACCACCCTTTCCAACTTTTTTGTTATTCAAGTGGCTTTGATTTATGGCAGTCAATGCATATCTCGACTGTCTTGCCATATTTTTTAGAGTAATACGCACCAAGTTCTCTGTGTAATCCACACAGAAAACAGAGACCAAAATTCATACAAATGGTTATGTTGTTGTTTGTAATAGATTTTTTGAAAAGGCAAAGAGGCCAACAATCAAAAGAATCGACACTCCAAAGAGGGGCATTGCAAGCGGGCCAAACTCTGGAACTGTTGCAGTCATTGTTTTTGTTTGCGTGACAACAAACCCATTTATCTTTGAGCTTGCAATTATGCTAAAATCCCCAGATGTTGCAGTCGATGGAATCTTGAACTGTAATGCAAAGTTGCCATTTTGATCAGACTGGACAGTCCTGATAAGTATCAGATTTCCTGTCGAGTCTTTTATTTGCAGCCCAACAAGTGCATTTGGCTGCCCTGACACAGTACCACTCAGTTGTACTATATCACCTGGAAGATATTGCTCCTTGTTAGTGGCAAGCATTATTGACTGGTCTGCCTCTTGGGCAAAAGAGTTCATGACACCAGGTGCCGCCAACACCATGACTGTCAAGAGAGGCAAAAGTCTGGCGCCGTTTGTCCTATGAAAGGCCGACAAAATATGATAGTTCATTTGATTGTGATGTTCCTCCGTTGTTTGGCCAGCCAGTAAATACATTAGCATAGACGCTAGCAAGTCCTGTTCCAGACTGGGATGGAACATAGTATGGTAGAACAACTTCAGATTGCCCCGGGCTCAATGCATACTGGGCAGATGCAGTTCCAAGGCTGCTTATGTTAGAATCAAAGAGGTTTACGGTTATGAGAGACTGGGAGTTTACATTGGATTCTATTACCACTTTGACATAGCCCATCTGTCCTCTTTGGATTAGTGATACAGGATTTCCTTGCTGGTCAGTTGCTTGCACTGATACGATGGATATTCCACTTGGTCCAGTAGAATTGTTTTCAATGTTTTGGACACATGTGTTGACTCCATTAACAACAGTAAGCTGTCCAGTGCTGTCAAAGCACGATTGTATTCTACTGTCTGCAAGACCGTATTGAACATTTAATTCATTATTTAGGCTGACCATCTGCACATGATTTATTGTTGCATATTTGTTAAAAGTTGCAAGCGCCTGACCTAGGCTTCCACCATTGCTTAGAACAGATTGCATTGCAGTGTTTGCAGTAGTTACTCTTTGTTTCATGAAATTAAATTCATCTTGGAATATTGGATGAGTTCGGTTATCATCAACGGTTGTAAGAAAACTAGCATATGCCGCATTAGAGCTTGTAGATGCGCTTGCTTCTGCAAGTGTTGTCAGGTCTTGTTTTAGTTGACTTGCAGCAGCCTGTCGTTGCTGTAAGATTAACTGTTGGTCAAGTTTTGCAGCAGTTTCATTTCCTATTATGTTTGCCACTTGTTTTTTAGAGATTTCAATCTCTTGCAAGATTTTCATTGCCATCGGATTATTCTGAAGATCAGGACCTGCCAATGTTGTAAATTGAGTAGGTCCTACACTTGTTGCATTTGCAGCAGCACTTGTCTTATCAAGACTGTTAAGATCAACATTTACTATTCCTACAGAATTGTTGTTACTTGTAGTTCCGTTATCATATGCAAGTGCCAAAAGATGTGCTTGAGTTGGACTCATGAATACCATGGAATCATTTTGGATTGCAACTCCAAGTGTAATTTGGGCCTGGTTATTTGTCATTGCAGTTGATACAGTGCTTCCAACGCCTAGTCCGCTAGGTGAGTTTGTGCAGCTATGAGGGGAGGCAGGCACATATGATGCCGGAAGTGTGGAAACGTCCTGCAAGTCTGCTGCAAGACAAGACTCGGCAGTAAGCGGAGTTCCACCGTTGTTTGGCCAGTCAGAATACACATCAGTGAATACGTTTGCCAGTCCTACCTGCACATTAGACGGGATGAAAAATGACAATGTCATAGTAGATGTTCCAGGATTTACAATTGATTTGACCGAAGTTGTTCCAAGGCTACTCTGGTTTGCATCAAAGAGGTTGAGTGTCAAAAGTGCAGGCATTTTTTCTCCTGAAGATATTGAGACCTTGACAAATCCGTTCTGGCCTTGTGGTAAAATCGATACTGGATTTCCTTGTTGGTTTGTAATTTGTACAGAATCAATTGTGACCCCGTGAGATTTTATCACATTAAACTCTGTTGAGTTTGTATAATTTTTCCCGTATACGATTGTATTTACAACATCTCGGTAAACGCCGGTTTGATATGTATCAGGTATCTTGAATTGTAAAGTACCTGTACCATTTTCATCAGTTGTTATTGTTCTAGATACGATATTATCTCCGCTGGGATTTGAAACTCCAACTGCAATGCTTTGCATGCTCTGGCCTGGTAGATTAACAGACAGTGTAACTACATCGCCATATGCATAGTATGACTGATCAGATTTCAGTGAAATGAAAGTTGGAAGTACCAATATTTTTGACTGGACAACATTAGAACTTCCAGCATGCGAGTCATCTCCACTATATGTTGCAGTAATTGTCACAGGGTTAGTAGAGTCAGCAGGAGGAGTGTACGATATAGAACACATACTGGATGAAAGTACACAGTAGGCCTGAGCAAAAGAACCACCTGCATTTCCGTCACTCCAGGATACATTTCCAGCTACTGTTGCGGATAGGCTAGAAACATCAGATATGGTTGCAGTTAGTTGAACACTTGTTCCTTGAACTAGAGTAACAGGATTTGGAGTTACTGACGTTACAGTCTGGTGTTGAAAATGTACTGTCACAACAGATGTACCCGTACTGCCAGAATGTGCACTGTTTCCCTCATATTCTGCAGTTATTGTGAGTGAATTTGGAGGATTATTAGATGGAGTGTACGATACAGAACAAGAAGCAGAGGACAAGTTGCAAAAAGATAGACTGAATGTACCTCCAGCACCACCGTCACTCCATGATACCATACCATCAGGGATTGTTGGTAGGCTGGACGTATCTGTGACTGATGCAGTAAATTGCGTTCCAGTTCCTTGGTTTATTGTTACAGTGTTTGGTGCAACGGTTGTAGTGGTACTAGCCAGATGAGATATTGCCAAAGTGAATTGACCCGAGTTTGCATTATGAATCAAGTCACCGGCATAGTTGGCAGTTATAGTTATGCTACCAGAATAATTTGTAGGCGACGTGTATGATACCGCACATGCTGCAGATGACAACACACAGGAGGCTTGGCGGAATGTGCCCCCCATGTTGTTATCATTCCAAGATACAATGCCAGACGGGGTAACAGGAGAACTTGAACTGTCTGCAATTGTTGCAGTAAGCTGGACTTGAGTTCCAGGAGATATGGTTTCAGAGCTTGATGTCATAGTTTCAGTAACTGGGTGTAATGTAGTGACTTTGATAGTTGAAATGCTAGAGCTCGCAGAATGAGTTCCATCACCTGCATAGTTTGCAGTTATTGTAATATCTTTTACAAAATTAATTGGTGGAGTGTATGATACGATGCAACTACCAGATAGCAATGCACACATGGTAGAGCTAAACGCACCTCCCATACTTCCATCACCCCACGATATAGTACCAGTAGGGATACTTGGTAAGCTTGAGGTATCAGTTATTTTTACAGAAAATGATATCGATGATCCGGGTTGCACAGTTGCAAGATTTGGAGTGATTACACTTGACGTAGGATCAATTGTAACAACAGTTACGGTGTTATTGATGGGGGTAGGTGTTGAGGTTTTACTTGAATTTGTATTTGTGTTTGATTGTAAAGTAGAAGTGGTGGAGGAGTTAGTCCCAGATGTGGACACATTAGAGCTAGAAGCCGTGTTCGAAGAAGACGTATTTGACGAGTTGCTGCTAGATACGCTACCTGAAGATCCTTGTGAGACAGTAGAATTTGTCACCGCAGGCACGGTAGATGTTGAATTTCCAGAATCAGTGGAAAAGGCATACTGTGGAAAAACTAGCATTGCCACAAGCGAAATGATGAGTAGAGCCTTCAGATCCATTTTGCTTTACATCCCCAATTCATAAAATAAAGAATTGTTACACATTGTTCAGGAACAATGTTACTGATGACAAGACTAGGTATCATAAACATCACAAGATGAGAGGATTTCATGCCCGTGAGGTGTACGGTACCATGCTCGTTTAAAAGATTGACGCATCTTTTCTTCTAATCAGTAAAATATGCAGAAAGTGTAACCAGAAAATACAGATCTAGTATCATTTTATTTTTACTTCAACGTGTGTCCCATCTAGATTCATCTTGATGTTCGAATATGGGTATGAAGATATGTCATACTTTGAAAGATCTTCATCAAATGTAGTTATTGTTTTAGAGTCATTGTACAATTCTTGCAATTTCTTGCCACGGTTTAGATCTATTAGAAAATGTGGATCGACCACAAGAAGTATTTTTCCAGTATGGATTTGATTATACAATATGAAAGAATAATCATTGGGCACGTTTTCTTTGTGGAATACATAGTGCAAAATCCACGCATACGCAGGACTAGCAAGTATCGTAGTATCATTACCAGATACATTTTGCAAGACAAACGATTCTGTCTGGAACTGGGTGCTTGTCACATTGACACTGATAACCAGTAGTGTACCTACAAGCCCAAAGACTGCGATTCCCAGAATTATTCCAAGTGGTAAAATTTTGTTCTTCTTTTTGATATGCTCTAGAAGATTTACAATAAACATTGACGCAGATATACAAAATACTGGAAGTATTGGAATCCAGTAAAAGTATTGGTTGTATCCAATCAAGAGTAAAAATATTACAAAGGGCATAAACCAAAACAAGACAAAATAGTCTTTTCGTACAATTGCAAAAATTGTACCAGTGATTCCAAGAATAAACAATAATGGATCAAGCTTGAAAAAAACTAGCGATATGTACGGCAAGCCAAAACTTGGCCGCTGTGTCTGCCCAATGACATCTTTTATCCAAATATCAAATTGGTGTGCCTCTACGGCCTGAAGTGGCCACATCAGAGGAATCAAGACCACGGGAAGCATCAAGAGCAAAAGCATTTTCGCATTTTTTCCAGTGTTAAAGTACACCAGACCTGCAACCAATGGAATCATTGTAAAAACTGGAATTTTTGTAAATATCGCAATACCTAGACAAAGTCCAGACAAAAGCACCATGAGGTATTTATTTTTAGCATCCTTTGTTTTGAGAGCAAGCAGTATAGACGATAAGAGAAATGGTAACAGTATAGAATCTAGCAGTATTCTTCTCATCACCCATGTGAATGGCATGACTGCAAACAAAAGAGATGATGCCAGTGCAATCTTTTTCCCATATTTTGCATCAGCAATCAAGTAGACAAGAAGCGTATCAACTACTGCAAGTAACCCCATGATTATTCGCGGTACAAGATAAAGTGATGCAATAGAATCAGGATCCGTTGTAGGATGCAATGAATTTGGAAATCCAACCAGTCCCAGAGATGCAGCAAGAAAGATTTGCCCAAAAAAAGGATGGTCATGAAAATACCTGTCTTGCACACCAAGACCACTCAACACATGCATTGCCCGTTCCATGTACACTCCCTCATCGTAGAAAATATCCGGAAATCCTACAGCATTCCACAGATGAGTAAATCCAGATATGGCAAGAATCACTCCAAGAATGTAAATTGTTTTAACATGTGAAAGTATCCTAGTCAAAATAATCTATTTCCAGTGATTCGTGTGTTCTAAAAAGACTTGTCCATACTGCTGTGCAATACTTGATTCTGTTTCCCAGGATACACTGCCTTTTTTCAGCAAGACACTTACTTGATAAAAATAATTTTCTAGATCAGGAGGACTAATTATCAAACCTCTCCACCGCTTGCACCTGTTGTAAATTTATGAGGAGTATCTTTTGGAACAATAACTACATCACCAGGCACTGCATTGATTGATTCATTTCTGAGTATGAAATTATAATTGCCTTTGATAACATAGAAACACTCGTTGCCCCTAGTATGCAGATGTAATGAAGGGCCTACGTTTGGAGGATGTATCGCATAAAGTATCGTATAAGCACCGCCAGTTTCAGCAGTCAGCGACTTGATTGTCATCAAGGAGCCATGAAAGTCAAATGTTCTATCCATGACAGATTAAGATTTTAGATAACTCGTACGATATAAAAAAGAGATGACCTGGAATCGTTGTCTACAATAGATCCATAAAGAACATGTTGGAAATCACATTAGATTCTTAGTAATATCAAAACTAGTTTTTCATACAAGTATCACACGTTACACCGTAGTTTGTGTCTAGTAAGGCTCATTAACGGTGAATTTTATCGATTGACTAGAACATGAGTCGCTTGAGATATTGGAAACTCACAGTAGAAGATGTCAGAAAGGCTGTGTATGATCCAAAAAAAGTATTGATTTGGGAGATAAAATGTCCAAAGGACGATCAGGGTGCAGTCTTTGGAGTATACTCGTATAGAAATGGAACCCCGTGGGATTATGATTTAATCAAAGGTATCGTATTTTATCACAACATGATAGAAAAGGAAGAGATAGACAGACTAACCAAATTCCTCAAGGATAAATTTGGTGGAGAGCCTGCAGAAAAGAGTTCAAGAATATTCCTAAAAGGCTCACGTGAGATTTACGATCCAAAAGAGATTGCAGATCTTGCAGTCCAGCTAGGCGACAATTTTGAGGTAAGTACAGAACTTACAATAGAGCTTGAGAACTTTAGTGTTCCAGAACAAGAACAGAGTAACTTGCCAGCAGGTAAGATACTTCCAATTCCAGGACTATAGTTACTAGCAATAGAAAAAATACTATTAATACGGATCAACCTGTTTTATAATCTGCAATGGATAAACCACTAACCATTAGCCAGCATCTGGAAGACTTGCGAAAAAGAGTATTCAGATCAGTCCTTGCAATAGCAGCATTCTCGTTTTTCATTTTGAGTTTTCATCTAACTCCGTTTATGTATAATAGCATCAAGTTGTATTATCCAACATTTAGTCCGTTTGACAACATGGCAGCCCAAGTGACTGTATCAATGAAACATCATTTGTTGCCATCAACGGTACAGTTAATCCAGACAGCTCCAGGTCAGGCATTTTTCTCCCAGTTTTATATTGCAATACTTTTGGGCATGGTATTTGCAATGCCAATCATAGTAAAAGAGTTTGTAGGATTTTTGGCACCAGCATTGCACAGAAAAGAGATCCAGATAATTAGAAACATAACAATTCCGGCAATCATTCTTTTTGCAATAGGCGGTTTGTTTTCATATCTTTTTGTTACGCCATACATCCTAGAATTTCTTTACAAGTATGGCCAGTCTGCAGATTTGCTTACATTTCTAAACATAATGGATTTTATCACATTTGTACTCCAGTTTGTTCTTGCATTTGGAGTATCGTTCCAGTTACCGCTGATAATGTATGCATTGACTGCATCAGGATTAATTGATCCAAAATTCTGGAGAAACAATATACGGTATGCAATAATTGCAATGGTAATACTTGGTGCAGCGATAACCCCCGATGGGAGTGGAGTTACCATGTGGTTTGTCGCAGGCCCAATGATTGTATTGTATCTAATAGGCATGGCAATATCAGAAAAACAGGCAAAAAATATTGCAACACTTAAATCTTGATCTGCCGCATTTAAGCCACTAATGGCATACGAGAATGTAATAATTGCTGTAGTGGTCATCGGGGTTTTAATCTTCGGTGCAAAAAAGATCCCTGAACTTGCACGAACTTTTGGAAAAGCAAAAGGCGAGTTTGAGAAAGGCAGGATTGAATCAGAAAAAGAGCTCAAGGACTTTAAAGATAAAGAAGATCTCAAGTAATTTTTAATATTTCAATCCCCCGCTAGTTTTCAAATCATCAACATTATTCCCGTAGATAGTTTAGCAAAAGTCAGGTTTACTTTAGATAACGCTTTTTTACCCAAGTAAAATAGATACGGCGTGATTAAAAAGTCTGAAATTTTAGACATTGTAAGCAAGTATTCAGAGCCCACCATTGGCACACTTGGAAGTCACTCGGCCCTTGAGATAATGGACGGGGCAAAAGATGAAAATTTCAAGACAGTTGTGGTTTGTCAAAGGGGTAGAGAGATTCCTTACAAGAGATTTGCAAGACTGGCAGATGATATCATCATAGTAAAAAAATTCCAAGACATGTTATCTCCCAAGATTCAAGCAAGACTAAGAGATTCTAGTGTAATCGTTGTCCCACACAGAGCACTAACGGCATATCTTGGATACGAAGGTGTTGAAAACAAGTTCAAGGTACCACTATTTGGAAACAGGGCGTTGTTTCAGGCAGAGGAGCGAGCCAACAAGAAAAACCAATACTATTTGTTGCAAAAAGCAAAGATACGATTTCCAAGACTATTCAAAAATCCAAAAGACATTGACAGACCAGTAATAGTAAAAGTCCAAGAAAAAAAGCGTAAACTAGAGCGCGCATTTTTCAACGTATCATCATATGCAGAATACAAAGACAAGACAGAGACAAAAATCAGACAAGGCTTAATTTCAAGAGATGCACTCAAGACTGCAAGTATCGAAGAGTTTGTCATAGGAACTTATTTTAATTTTAATTATTTCCATACACCAATATCAAAAGAGGTAGATTTTCTTGGAATAGAAAGAAGACTACAGACAAATCTGCACGACTTTGTTTCATTGCCTGCAAAACAACAACTTGAGACAAACATTGAATTACAAAATATCGAAGTGGGTCACACACCTGCAAGCATCAGGGAGTCATTACTTGAAAAAGTCATTGATATCGGAGACAAGTTTGTCAATGCGGTGAAAAAAGAATATGCACCAGGAATCATTGGACCATTTTCTCTGCAGAGTGTCATAACACGTGAACTTGATATCGTAGTATACGATGTATCACTTAGAGTGCCAGGAAATCCAATTCTTGCAACAACCAGCCCATATACAAAATACAAATATGGAGAAATTTTTGGAGTAGGACGCAGAATTGCAATGGAACTAAGAATTGCCCAACAAGAAGGAAAACTAGATCAGGTATTGACCTAGGCTTCCATTTTCTCTTTTAGTAGGTTTTTCCTAACCAAGATTGGAATATTGTAAAATGTTGCAAGTGCTATTGCGTCAGATGCCCTATAGTTACGCATCACAAGATCATGCTTGCCAGTAAAGTAAACATTGGCACGCAAGACGCTCCCGCTTTCGTATACCTTGATTTTTACAAGGACAAGCTCGTTGAGCTCTGCAATCTCTTCTACCATGTTGTATATGGTAGGAATTGCACCTCGCTGGCCCTCAGTAAAGTTTGTGATATGCCTTGCAACCTCGCCTGAAAATGCACGCATGTGAAATTCTTTACCGTCGCCTGATCTTAATATCAAAAGCCCCTCAACGCCATAGGGGTCAACAAAACCCACATAGGTTATCTTGGTCTCAGCATAGTCAGAATCTTGGGGCTCATCAATCTTCATGATTAAAACAAATATGAGGTTTCATCAAGATAAACACTTTGGAGAAAATCTGAGATAGAATTTAATGTCAGAGTAAAGACTTGGCACAAGTGGAAAAACAAAAAACACCTGGACGTTCACATATTATCCTAATACTAGTCGGTTTTCTAGCTATTGCAGTATCATTTTTGGCTTATGCAAAAAACGGTAATTTGATAATTACTCCTTCTGCAATGCCTGCCCTGCAAAGACTTGCAGTTGCAACATATCTTGTATTGCTTGCATCCTTTGCATCAATTGGTTGGGGACTGTACAAAACGTACAAAATAAAGATCATATCTGCAGACTCTACTATCGTATCAATCATTGCAAATGCAATACACAACAAGAGATCAAAACAGATTTTCATCATCAGTGCAATAGGATATGGACTATTTTTTGCGTTTACCTCAGGAATAATAATTTACAAACCAGACATTAACGCAACAGACTATGGATTTCCAAAACCTCCACATGTAGAACTCTCACCATGCTGTGATCTCCCAGGATATATGCCAATGATCTTTGCATTTTTCACAGAACACATAGGGTTACAAATAATTCCATTGAACTTACTGCTACTGGTCGCAGTGTCATTTTTGGTTGGCCTGAATTTTGCAATGTCTTCAACAGTATTTTCAATTGCAAAAAGTGGAGGAAAACTTGGTGCAGTTGGAGCAGTGACTGGACTTTTCGTGGGTTGTCCCACGTGTGCGGGTACAATTTTCACCATGCTTTTTGGTTTTGGGGCAGGGGCTACAACATTTACTTTATTTTTGACAAGCTTTGAGGCGCAGATTCAGACAATCTTTATTGCCATATCAATTCCGGTTCTTCTTACTACACCCATCATAATGGCCAAAAAGATAAAGTCACAGAATGAAAGTTGTGCTGTAGATCCTAAACAATAGTTTTTGTCACATGCGGTCTTTTCCAGTTCCCTATATCATAGCCATCCTGTCGGAGGTATTTCAGGGTGAGTTTGTACACCAATTCGTCATGACCTGCATTTTCTAGAATAGAATCCCAGCCCACCTGGCCAGTTTGTTCTATTTTTACTTCAAGTTCAGAGGACAAGGTCTTTGCAATATCCATACACTGATCAAAAGTCTTGCCGTTCTTGTATGCTCTAGTTCTTGAATCACATTTTTCCACGGTATCAGTTATTCCAAGAGGCTAAATAAAAAGATCAATAATTCTGGAAAGATTATAGAAAATTCATATCTTAATAGACCCAATACCATGATCATCTTTCATATTGAACAACCCAAATCCCATTGACGTAATTTTATGGACGTTACGACGAGGAGAAGGCGATGTCGTGAATTTGTACAATTACCTCTCAGGATTAATGCAGGTCTCAACGGGAGGAAATTTTCTCAACTTTGGATATTGGGATGACACTACAAAAAATCCAGTGGATGCGCAAACGAACCTTTGCAACATGGTAAAAGACATGGCGCATCTTGATGATGCGGTAAATGTATTAGATGTAGGAAGTGGCTTTTCAGAACCTGCATTCCTATGGAAGAAAACTAACCCAGGAATTTCCATTACGTGTTTGAACATCAACTCAAAACAACTCAAGACTGCAAGCAAACAGGCACGCATCCAAGGAATAAACATGCTAAATTCAACTGCAGTCAAGATTCCAATATCAGACCAATCACATGACAGGATAATAGCACTAGAATCTGCACAACACTTTAGACCGATTCAGGATTTCATATCAGAGACAAGACGTATTCTAAAAAAAGACGGAGTTACCATACTTGCAATCCCTGTGCTTTCCAAGCCATCAAAGATGAGCATTACAAAAATAGGCATACTCAAGTTTACGTGGTCTTCTGAACACTATGATATTGAAACAGTCAAGAAAACTATTGAAGGCACAGGCCTTGTGATAACAGAAATCAAATTTATTGGATCAAATGTGTACTTGCCCTTGGCAGATTATTATGTTCAGAATCGTCAGATTCTAAGAAAAGAGATCTTGAAGAGATATCCATCGTACGTAGAAAAAATATTATTCAGATCAATGCTAAAGATGAAGCAAGCGGCAGTGGACCATACCATTGAATATGCCTTGATCAAGTGTACAAAGTAAAACCTTATCAATATAACAAATCCATAACTTTTCATAGCATACCAAATTCCGTCTGGTTGCTATTCTGCGTAGGTTCTCTCTACGCAGAGCCTTTTAATTTTCAAAGATTGGTATTGTAGAGTTTTCTCCGTAAGAAATATTATCTCAAAGTAGATAATCTGGGACATGGGACTTTTCAAGAAAAAAGAAGAGCCAGTAGGAACAAAATGCAAAGAATGCGGTCTTGAACTGCACGATCCAGTAAGGCTTGATAGACACATGAAAAAGGCACACAAGCACGTCTCACAGAAAAACTTTGATGAGCCTGGAACTAGCAGCGGCGGAATGTGGTAAAGGTACAAGACTTGCAGCAAAAAAATGAGGTAAACTAACAATGGTTGCTTTAGATATCATAAACAATTTAGCAAATTTTGTAATCCAGACAATATCAAACACAGGATATCTCGGAATATTCTTTCTAATGGTAGCAGAGAGTGCATTGATACCAATTCCAAGTGAGATAATCATGCCATTTTCAGGATATTTGGCATCCACTGGAAAACTTAATCCAATTTTGATAATACTTGCAGGTGCGGTTGGAAATCTAGTTGGCTCACTTATAGCATATTTCATAGGGGTAAAACTTGGTCGTGAATTTATTTTAAAATATGGAAAATATGTCCTTTTGAAAAAGTCCCACCTAGAATGGACTGAATCATACTTTAAGAAATATGGTGATAGGTCCACATTTGTAAGTAGATTGCTACCTGCAATTCGAACTTACATTTCATTGCCAGCAGGGGTGGCAAGGATGAACTTGAAGAAATTTGTAGCATATACGTTTGCTGGCTCTATCATATGGAGTGTATTACTAACCTATGTCGGAATAGCATTAGGGGATCAATGGACCAAGATTAGACACTATTCAGATTACATTGATGGTGCAGTAATTGTAGGAATAATTATCATAATAATTATAATTGCCAAGAAAAAAATTGGTAAGACAGAAAGCAGTTAGCGTTCTTTATACTTGCTTAGCTCTTCTAACATTATTTGCAATAGTTTTTCGCGGTCAAGCAATACACATCGAATATCATTTTCTTTGCATGCCTCTCCAATTTCCACGTCTTCGGTCACAACAATCATTCCGTTGTCACGAGCATAATTTATTACAGAATAATCGCTTGATAGTTTTTTTCCTTCCTCTTTTAATTTTTTTACGCTAAATGCATCATATCCAAATTCCTTGAGTTTGACATCAAACCCATCATACATCTCATCAACTAGAACTTTCATTGAAGTACTCGTTTGGAGCTCATATTATTATGTTAGGATGTGAACAAACTATCAAGCATTCAAAATGCTAGAATCTAGTAATTTTTTATTGCCTTGAGCAACTTGACGTTATTTTCCAAGTGATTCTCTGGGTAGCAATCAAGCATTATTCCGTTTGTTACATTGTGGAATTTCCAATTACTGCATTGTGTATCATACTCAAACTGGGAATTGTCAAATTTCCAGTCAAATCCATTGCGTATTGTCAAATCAGGGTAATTATGACCACGGACCAGAGTCATGGTATTAGCATTGTAATCCACACTTATTTTTCCATATAATGCGTTAGGATACAGGTAAACTACATGCGGATGTGTTGTAATTGCATCAAATTCTTTTTGTGTGACATATTCATTGTGAAGTACAATCACCTTATCATATTGTAACAAGATACCCGGGTTTTTGTCCACGTTAATATCTGTCAGAGTATAATATCCAAGGGATTGTAAAACATCAACTGCTTTTCCACTTGCAGTATATCCAAGTGGTATCTGGGTGTAAATTATCGATGTTAGACAATTTGAATCACATTGGCCCTCATAATATGAATAAAACTCGTGTTCAGAATATGCAGAGGCAGTAAAAACAGGAATGATTATCACAGATTTTTTTGTTTCATTACGTACAGAGGCTTGGTCCAGCCTTTCTTGTGTGACCTTTGATACAAAATTGTCATCAAGTTCAATTATACCATTTTTGATCAAGTATTCCATTCCATGAACAAACTCTTCATCCGGTAGATTCCCTTGACTCCAAGAATACGCAATTTTTTTTACAGAATCAGGCATAGTTGAACTATCTACAGTTTCCACCAGATCTTCTACTGGAATGATTCTGTTTTCCACAAGCCATCTCATGCCATTAATAAAATCATCATCTGAGATTTCCCCTTGGGACCACCACAATGCATTATGTTTTACCCAGTGTGGCACAAGATTGGGTTTTGAATCTGCCTGCGCATTATCAAATTGAAGAAACGACGATGTAAGCAAGGCGGTGAGAATTACTAGCAGTATATGTTTCACACAAACGTTGACTACATACGGGCTTTAGACATTGCTGATCAATTCTATCAACGTATTTTACAGTCCATAAAATATTCCCAGTTTTTTATTTTTCATATTCGGTAAATTTTTGCATCACCCTATAGATTATGAAAAATATTAGGTAAGTTTTTGTTCACGAATAAGTGTATATAAGTCCAAATTTTCCTCTATGACATGATAAAGGCAATCAACGCCGCAGGCATACAAAATGATGGAGTGCCGTTCAAAAAACCAACCGTTGATTTGGCAGAACTATCAGAGATCACATCATCAGGACGTCTCACATGGATTGAATGTGTTGTTGACAGTATTATTGATGAAGCACCAAAAATTCTAGAAAAATGCGGTATTACCATGGATGCATCTTTGTTGTTATCAGGATACGTGTCAAGCTATGAAGATAGAGGAGATACACTTGGATTGATGATTCCATTT
Organism: Nitrosotalea devaniterrae; assembly: GCA_900065925.1. Lineage (GTDB taxonomy): Archaea > Thermoproteota > Nitrososphaeria > Nitrososphaerales > Nitrosopumilaceae > Nitrosotalea > Nitrosotalea devaniterrae. The sequence continues at coordinate 1,105,692 of LN890280.1, forward strand.
GTAGTACCAGGGAACAACAAGGCACAGACTGCACCTATTTTGATTTTTATGAGAAAGGATCTCATTTTAACAATTCATGATGACTATGGTGGAAAGATAACAAAATTATACAATTATGCACCAACACTTTTGCGTAAACTTCCAAAAGATGCCGACACGTGGGCCGATAGACAGACAATACTCTTAGCTAGAATTATTGATGAAATCTGTGAGACCAATTTCTCAATATTGCGTCTAATAGTTGAAAGAGCAGAACAATTTGAAATTGACATTGCAGGCTCCAGGCAGATCACTCGAGATATTTCACTTGAACTATCAGACATGAAGACATCACTTTTGACTTTTTTGAATGCAATATGGGCAAGCTATGATACAGTACACAACCTAAAGTATGGAGACGCAGAGATGGTCTCAGACGATGAAGTAATTCTAGGCAAGTTCGAAGTAATCTTGGGAAGACTAGATAGACAAATACAGATGGCAGAAAACGTCATGCAGATGGTTGCAACAGGAGTCAACGTGGTTCAGGCAGAAGTCACAAACAAGGTTACAATATTTATCATCTGGTGGACAGTGGCTGGAACTGCAGCACTTGTACCAAATACCCTTGCAACAGTCTTTGGACTATATCCAAACCACGAGCAATTGTTTGGGCCAATATCATACATGTTGATAATGTCGGCAATACTTTCAACGGCATTTGCATACTATTATGTCAGGAAATTCTTTGGAAAATCTGTAGGCATAGAAAAACTCAAGCGGTTCCGCAAAAAACCAACCTAGTTTACATCTATTGGGAGTGTTTTTTCCAATATGCCTGGTTTTTAGGCAATATGTAATTTAACAGACAGTTATTTACAAAATTCACATATTTGGGCAGAAATTTGCTAGAACCTGTTACAAATCAAGAAAAATGCGATCAACGGCACAAAGTAAAAGATTCATAAATCGAGTTTACCAATGTCGAAGAATTATAGCTTATGAAAGAATTTGGCACCCTTGAATATGTTTTAGATACATACTCAAAGAACTGGACTTGGAAACTGACAGGCCCCAGAGCAGTAAGTATGGTGGCACGTGTCATACCCCATGCATGGTATGGCAATGGACCAGAAGAAGCCATAGTCCCAGATACGATACAAAATGTAGAGAAGATAAAATGGATAATGGACAGATATCCACTTGAAATAAGATCAAAATCAATATGGCATAGAAAAGTCCGCAAGGTTATCGTTCCGCAAAAAAAATGGACCAGAATTGAAAAACTTCGCAAGGCAACACCCGGACCTCAGTTTCGCGGCAACCTACTTGACTTTCAAAGAGAGGGGCTTGATTTTCTTTTAAAATCATATGGTAATGCGTTGCTTGCAGACGAAATGGGCCTTGGAAAGACAGTGCAGACGCTTGCATACATGGCAACAGAAAAGCAGACATTTCCAGTATTGATAGTTGCTCCGCTTGTAACGCTTAACAACTGGCAGAGAGAAACCCAAAAGTTCCTCAAAAAACGTAGCCGTAATGGAAAAATTTCAGAAAATGAATATCCATCATCTGTTTTGATAAGAACAGGTAAGGCACAGGAGATTGGAAAGTATGATGTTTACATCATAAACTATGATTTACTACACAAGAGAATAGATGATCTTTCAAAACTGAACATCAAAACAATTGTCTGCGATGAAGTACAACACCTTCGCTCAAAGACAACCAAAAAATATACTGCTGTAAAAAAACTTGCAGCACTTGATTCTGTAAAATATAGAGTAGGTCTGTCCGGAACTCCAATTTACAACAGAGGTTCTGAAATATGGCCAATCGTAGACATACTAAGACCTGGCCTTCTTGGAACCTTTGATGAATTTTGTGAATATTTCTGCTATGTAAATGAGAAAGGTAAAGCAATCGTTCTTGAGAACAAGCGTGCAAGCTTGGGAGAAGAATTACGCAAGCATGTCATGCTGAGACGAAAAAAATCGGATGTCCTAAAAGAGCTAAAAGATAAAGTTCGATACAAAGAGCTCATTGATTCAGACATTAACTATTATCAGGCAGAGCTTGGCAAAATCTGGGAAAGATTGGAGGCAGAACAAAAGAATGCAACAAGTGCATTTGACAAGTTCTCATCATACAAGAGGGCAATACAAAGTGAGAGACAGGCAGCAGGTGTTGCAAAAGTTCCACATGTCATAGAGTTTGTCAAAAACATAATGGAGATTGAAGAAAGTGTTGTGGTATTTTGCCACCACAAGGCAATCCATGAATTACTACACCGAAGTCTTTCAGAATATACACCCGCATCCATAATTGGAGGCCAGAGCGATAAAGAAAGACAAGAGGGTATCGACAGATTCCAAAATGGTGAGACCAAGTTGATAATTGCCGGTCTCAGAGCTGGAAACGTTGGCATAAACTTGAGTAGAGCAAGATACGTCATATTTGCAGAACTTGACTGGAGTCCTGCAATACACAGACAAGCTGAAGATAGACTGCACAGAATCGGACAGAAAAATACAGTCTTTGCATATTACTTGATGGGTAAAGGTACCCTTGATGATCATGTAGCAAACGTTCTGGTAGACAAGAGCTATGAAATTGATGCAATCATGGATGAAAAAGCAGAAACATTTGAGAACAAGGAAAAAGCAGAGCTCATTTTAGCACAGATTCATGACAAGCTGACACATAGCATGACTAGATAGAATTATAGTTCTTGCACTTTATACTGGTCAAAGAAATCTTGGCCCTCACCAAGTTTTTGTATCAGAAATGACTCTAGTTTTTTTATGACTTCGGCCCTTTCCATCTTTCCCTCTATGGTGCCATAGTGTGTTGCATTTGACTTTCTGAATTTCTTGTAGCTCATTGCCTTCATGATATAAAATACAAGGTGGTGTAACAAGTAGTTTTGCGTTATTACACAACAAAAGAATGGATGCCTAGAATCCGGATGCAATTACAAGCGTGGTTGTAGTATGGACATGTTGGATCTTACGAATGTTGTTTTCAATTATTTCCTTCAAAGATTCTACAGTATTTGACTCGATTATAGCCAATATGTCATATGGTCCAGTTGTCCTGACGCATTCCTTTACGCCATTTATTTCACGTATTTCATCAATTATTCTGCCTTCAGAACCTGATTCACAATTTATCATGACACATGTGGTCTCGGTATTTTTTCGTAGTTGTGATGTTTGGAGCATTATATTCAGTGATGCAATTTTTGCATATTATACATACTCAACAATATAGCTGATTTATCATAAAGGTAGCTTATCGATCAGAGATCGTATATCACATAATGAATTTGAAAAGATTGGAGCGTGGAATATTTTTAACAACATGTGTATAAAATTCTGTCCCAAGAATCAAATTGAAAAATAAAACCGATCAAAAAAATGTCAAATCAAACAATAAGTGAACTTGTAAGGACGGCAGACAAGATAACAATTGACGAGATCAAGGGCAAAAAGGTTACGCTCAAGATAAGCTGGTTTGATCTAAAAGGAGTAAGAAAATCAAAAAAGTTTCTTCTCAATGAAAAAGACAAGATAGAGTTCTAAGATCGTAATATCTTGCCTTCATATTACAAATCTCCAAACCTCTCTTTTTCTATTTTTTGAACACATTATGAAATAACATTACATTGATGATAGTCCAAGTATTGGTTTAACAGGAACGGGTTTGTATAATACTCGTGCCAAAAAATATGTCTAATAGTAATCCAGTATGACTTTTGTCCTCTACGAAAAAAATTCAAGCCTGTACAGAAAGATGTTTGTTTTGTATTCTTTTGATTATGAGACAATAGACGATGAAGATGATGATTGATGAGACAAACATACACACCAACTAAATACTAGGACGTCTCAACACAAAAAATTGGACGCTGTACCTTCAAGAGATAAAATCAAGATAGGATCCAGTGTATCCATAGTGCAAAAACAAGACCAAGGTACAGGCAAATTAACAAATGGTACAGTAAAACGGATTCTCACTTCAAGCAGTGTTCACCCACATGGAATCAAGGTGGAGTTACACGATGGTAAGATAGGTAGAGTACAAAAAATGGCTTGAATCTTTTATTGTCTTTTTCTTTTTGGCAGAAATAAAATTACGGTTCCCAGAACAATTAGAATGCCAACCAGTACTGTATACATCAATGCCAATGGCAATGATTTGATATAATCAGCATGTACGTTTGGGATTAGAAAATTAGCACCTGTAGATAGCACCCATATCAGAAAAAAACAGCCTACTAGTACAGTCAGATCAATAATCAAGATCTTTTGAAAAGGTTTCATAAAATCATACACAAGTCATAGTTGTTAAACAATTACTAGCATAGAACTACATGATAGCACATGTTTGAAATGTACTGGATAAGATGATCTGAGAGGTACATTGTTTCACCATGTTTTGTAGGATTCATGCCACATCACAAATGCAAATAAGTTTAATGCACTAGAAAAGTGTCATACAATATTGAATGTAAAACGCCAATTAAATAACAAATATCACATTATCATCATATCAATACTGATAGTTTCTGCATTTTCCCATCTTTGGAATGTAGCAAACTTTCCAGATGTCTTCTTTGATGAAGGAGTATACATGCGCAGAGCAATGCATGTTCTAAATGGTCTTGGCCCTCAAGAAGTACCATTCTATGATCATCCATTGTTTGGGCAGATATTTCTTGCAGGTGTACTTGGATCCATTGGATATCCACAGTCACTTAATTCCTCAGGTGATGTAAATTCTATTTCCATTTTATATCTCATACCCAGGATTATTATGGGACTGCTTGCAGTAGCAGATACATTTCTCATATACAAAATAGCAGGCAAACGTTATGGCCAAAAAGTAGCACTAGTTTCTGCAGCGTTATTTGCAGTAATGCCAATATCGTGGATCTTTAGGAGGATATTGCTTGATTCCATCTTGTTGCCTTTTCTTTTGTTGTCAATATGGGCAGCACTCTGCTCTAAAGACTCAAGGCATTCAAGCCTGTTAGTTTTGTTGTCTGGCATATCGTTGGGACTTGCAATATTTACAAAGATACCTGTATTTACCATGATGCCTCTTGTTGGCAGCATTGTTTTTTTTACCAATAATAGACGCTTCAAGATGCTCGTACTGTGGCTCATACCGGTGATTTTGATTCCTCTTCTCTGGCCACTCCAAAGCATCGAAGCAGGACAATTCAGCTATTGGGTCCATGATGTGTTTTATTTCCAGACGCATAGAACTGGCGGGGCAGATCTGAATACAATTTCTAAATCATTTGCACAGATAGATCCTGTGTTGTTTTGGTTTGCAATAGCAGGAATCGGATTTTCTGCCATCAGGAGGGATTATTTGATACTGGGCTGGTTTGTTCCGTTTGTAGTATTCCTATACATGATATCATACAACCAGTACTTTTACTGGATTCCAGTCATACCGGTGATGTGTATTGCATCAGGAGTATTGGTTGTAAAGCTATTTGAAAAAATACCCAAGAGAAAGATTTCCCAAGTTAGTTTGGCAGTTTTTGTTTTATCAGTCTGTATCTTTGGAATGGTAAACCTTGTACAGGTTATTAATACAAACATGACAAGTGCAGAATACGCTGCAATATCTTTTGTTGTAAAACAGCCAATTGATAGCGATACCAGCATTCTTGCCAGCCCTACATATACCTGGATATTCAGTGACGTGTTTCACAAAAAAAATGTGCCTCTTGACTATTCACAGATACTCACAGTGCCTGTAAATACAACAAAGGTCATACTTGTAGCAGACTCTCACTATATTGTAGACTTTAACAGAGGTAAACAGATTGGTGAGATGTACAATTCCACGCATCTAATAACTACATTTGATGGAGATGTCTCAGAGTATAACACGTCTCACTATCCATATCAGATCCTTGATTCCACCGGAGAAGGCAATCACATTGAAGTTAGAATGAAAAATTAGTTTTCAAATCATAGTATTTTATTTACAACATTTTCCAGTGAATCAGTTTTTAAAAAATTACTTATAGGAATTTGGGCTCTAACTGTGTCAAATTGAGTCAGAGGTAATCTCGGTGAGAAAACTCAAAAACAACTATACCGTCATGCAGTGAGTCATTTATTACGATTATCTTCAACGAGTCCAATATAGATTTCACATATTGTTGCACAAAGGTTGTCCATTTGGAACTATTTCCGGTACAAAAGACTAGTCTATAATTATTGCCAGTTATTTTATAAGAGAATTCAAACCAGTTACAGTATTTTGATAGTGTAGTGAGGTAATTGTGTATTACATGATCAATGTCATATTGTACTCCCATTATATCAAAAAGTTTCTTTACAACATTTGGTGCGCTTTTCACAATTTCATTTACATCCGGCGCCTCTACTTTTGTAATAATATTAAAGAATAGATCGTATGGAACTACCATATTTGGGATTACATTCACAGTTTCGTCGTATGTGATATTTTTGTTCAAAATATTAGTAATCATAGCATTTAGTGTTAGATCCTTCTTGTCTGCGCTTTGTTTGAGTATTTCAAGAAGATCACTTTGCAGTCTCAAAGTGAGCCTGTTGGTTGACACTCGCTTCAAGACTTCTATGTCACATCCAACTCCACAAAAGGATTTGCGCTTGATCAAAAAAGACAACAGAACTACAAATAGTAGCAATATACCCTAATTGCAAGTGCCCATCATTCCCACCCCCTCTAGAACATCCAATTTTAAAGAGGCTCGGTGTCAACCTGCGTCTATCTGCGTCAAATGAGATTGTTTTTCCCCTAAAAAACGAAAATAAAATGATAAAATTCCCCATTGGGAGTGTCAGCCAGTTTTTGTGTATTAAAAATTGCGTAGGAATAAGATGAACGAATTACATGTAGGCAAGATATTTTTTGCAAAAATGCAATCAGGTTGTAAACTTGAAGATTGCAACATTTTCATGCACCAACTTGGAATTTATCTTGATTTTGAGTGACTCTAAGATATTTGTCACATACAGCATGAGAAAATCAATCCATTTTTTACCCAATTGAGTCTCAAAAACTAGCCTATGGTTTTCACCACTACCCGTGTTGTTAAAACTATACCAGCCGCAGTACTTTCCCATTATAACAAAATGCTTGTCCATGACTTCTTTTAATGTGTAATCTATACCTTGTATTGCAAATATTTTTTTTATTATATCTGGACCTTCCTTTGCAATCTCTGCCAAATCGTTAGCATCTAATTTATCAATTATTCGTGAAAATAAAACATCAGACACTGTAACTGCAGGCAATGTGTTTACCTGCATATCGTATGACACATTTTTGAAAAGAATCTTTGTAATCAAGGCATTTAACGGAAGATCCCGCCTGTCTGCTTCTTTTTTTAGTATGTTTGTAATAGAATTAGGTATCCTTAGCGTCATGCGTTGTGTTCCTAATACACTATCAAACCCTTCCATATTCCTAATCCTACTCATCAGCCAAAGATTTTCTATTTAAATTCGTGTCATGGTACAATGAGCTAAATCCTCTCACAGCAATAATTATCACATTTAATTTCGTCAGACTATGGTAATGGAACTAGTTGTTCTATTATTACATGATAATAGAAGTTGTCTAGCTTGAATTCCATTGTGGACGTATCAGTTGTAAAATTTACTCCAAAATTTGTATCATTAGTTTGCAATTCAGGCAATTGCTCTGCCTTGTCTCCTGCCAATTGTAATATAGCATCAGCATCACCTTGACTGATATCAGTTGTAAATGTGTGAACGCCGTGAAGAGGCGGAGGCTCGAATTTGCTAAAGGCATGGTCTATTGCATTTTTCAGTACTGGAATCTTATCCAGCGTTGAATTATCAAGAATTACAGTATTACTGTCAATATCGGCTAGTTGTTGTAACGTGTGCACTCTAACATTTCCAGGACTTGTTTCAGCAGTTGCACTCAATTGAATTACTGCAGTTGGAGCAGGCTTGAAAGTCTCTAGAAATAGGAATATGCCAAATATTGCAACACTGACTATAAGCAATGCGATTGTTACAGTCTTCATGATATTCTTTAGATGGGTTAGAATTTAACTTGTGTTCATCATGATATGATATAATCAACATTTGTAGAATGTTTTAAAATCTAGTTGGAAACAAATCAGTTTAACAATTTGTCTTTGTACTCAAGTATGGCTTTTTTAATCTCAAAATAGCTGCCTGACAAGTTTCCAGTCTTTTCAAAGTCTGTCAAGGTGGACTCTAATTTTTGCACAAAGTCTAGTGCATCATCATTATTCTTTTTTAATTTCTTTTTTAGTCCAATGATTTGTCCTTGGTCCACGGTTTTCATATAAAGCAGAATCTAGTATAAACATTGTTTTTAGCATTATGAACACAATAGAAACGTAAGCACAAGTTTTGCGTAATTTATTTTATTATCGCTTGTGGCGGTTTGATGCGTCGTATTGCTTTGCACGGGTTTCATTATAGTTTATTTGTATCATGACATGTCTAAGTTTTTTTCGTTTGGCCTCATCAGGAAAATGAATTAGCATAAACTCATCAAGTTCTTCAATTCCTCGCTCGTCGAGTATTTCAAGTGCAATCATTCCTGCTTCACGTGAATTATCCATTCCACACTTGCTGCACATTACTCCTCGTACAATCTTACCCCTACAGTTAGCGCTGGCACAGTGCATCATGAAATAAAATTATCATACGATCTATAAAAACAGCCCGAACACAATCCAAAGGGTATCAGTAGATAAATTCTGAAAACTTGATCAGGTATAGTATCAAAAGCATTAATTTTGCATGTAATACCAAGTAAAGAAAATGAACGAACAAGAGTGCCTAGAATGCATGTCAAAAAATACCGGTGAGTACATGGACCCAGTTGAGAAAAGCGATGGAATGCATTATTACTTTTTATGTGAAGATTGCAAGCACGAGTGGGAAATCATAAGAAAATAAGATTTGGATACATTCTAGGACTATGGTTTTAACAGAAATTGCTAAATTACAAGGCTGATTTTGGATAATAATGAGCTTTGAGGGAATAGATATTCAGATTGAAAAATATGTAAAGAAAATTAATGAAAAAAATGAATTACTAAAGGATCCAAATTTGACCCAAGAGGCAAGAAAGAGGATAGAATCAGAAATCAAGAGTGCGACACTTGAGCGAAACAAGTGGAAGATGCGAAAAAACAATCTATTTACTACAAGGCACAAGAAATAGAAAAAACAATTTTTACGGTCTAGTTCTAGTGTGATTTTATTGATTTTGTGACAGGCCTCATGCCACTGTGGATATCATTCTTGCAGTTGTCACATAGAAAATTATCAATAGATCCTTTTCCATAATGGCCGCACCTGCAACTTGTACAAGCGCACAAGACTCTATCATATTCTGTCATGATTATACAAAATAATACAATCAATATTAATATCTGCTTTGAGCTGGTCTGAGGTCTTCTGCTAGTACCTGGACTGACTTGAACATGGATTTGACTGCAGTATTTACCTCTCGTAGGTCTTGGCCAGTATTGCCAATCAAGTCCATCATGCCTTTGGCAGATCTTGCAAATTCCTTTGCTTCGTGTATTACACCTGTCTCTTCCATCAGTTTTATGGTACTATGCATCTTTTCAGAGGCATCGCTTATGTTTTGAGTAATCAAGCGAAAGTTTTCTATGTTTTTTACCATCTCTGGTGTTTTTAGCGCCTCGATGATATCTTGAACTACTTCTCCCATGTCCATGATTTTTCCAAGCGATTCCTGTACTCCAGGTGCTCTAATCTGGCGCATTATTTCCACTGCACAAGATACAGTTTCTTTTATTTCCTGAATCTTGCCGGTTTTTTCTACTGCCATACTATGGACCTCCTAGTATTAGCGTGCAGAGCAAGACTTTGCCCATTGCTAGGAAGTGTTCTTTTCCTTCAACCCATTGCATTATCTGGACTGCATAGTCTAGGCATTTTGTGATTGTTGCCGAGTCTGTCATGAGAGTTTTGCTCCCTGTGTTTTTGTGACTGTCTTTGTTTTTGTCATGATGGTATAGTGTCAGAAAAATTATTTATCAATTCAATACAATTTTGCAACAAAAATGTTGGATTGTGCCTAGAGTGACGTTAGATTAGTACATAAAAACAGAGACCAAGTGTACCTATTTTTGTGCCTGATAATTGGGAATAAATGGTACGATTTTGAAGAAAAAAATTTGTGCCTAGAAAATAAAAAGATATGATAAGATTTCGAGTAGTTTTTAGGCTGAAAATATGACAGATGGACACACAGTGAAATAGTTAATTACAGTATACAAAAAATATCCAAAACATGGGTGACGGAATAGGCGGACCGGTAATTGCATGTCTATCAGGAAATACTTTTGACATGTCAGTTACACACTTTCGCAAAGACAACAAGGAAGAATACGGTAACGTAGAAAGAATTGTCATTGCCAAAGTAGACAACCCAGAGGATCCACAATATGAAGAAAAGACCATAGCAGATCTGGAACGCGCATTAAAGGGCAAGTTTGTCACGTGCAATGTTCAGCATCGTGATTCAAAAACTGATTGGTTGATTTGTAATGTATTTGTCCAAAATCCTCCAGAGTAAGATAGGATACAATTTTTGATTTTCTTTTAGGCTTTTGATTCTTGTAAGCTCCAGCAGTTTTTACACATGTACCCTTTGAGGTTCCATTCTTTTTTTGCACGACGTGGCATAAAACCAAGCTTTGTGTTGCATACGATACAATTTTTTTTCAGTTCATTGTCTGACTTTTGCCACTCGTTAAAACATGGCTCACATAGCCATCCTTTCAGATCCCATTCTTTTTTTGGCTTCCAAAGATACAGTCCACCAGGTTCTGCCCCACATGCAACACATGCATCATCAGCCTTTTTGGGAACGGGCTTTTTCATAAAATCTACAAAGCACTTTGCACACAATTGGCCTTTGATATTCCATTCTTTTTTTGGCTTGCTTGTATTAGGGGTACGCTTGTTACACACAGCACAATATTCTTCTTTTTTGCCTCCAAATAGCCCCATAGTATCAACATGAAACTCGCATTAGAAAAGGATTTGACCACAGTACGTCCAATCAGTCAAAGGATTGCCATACTAACATCATCCTGTTGGAGTTCTGATGGTCTATTGTATAACATCCAAGATGAGATAAATTGTTTACTAATGTCATAAGATCTTTTTTCCAGTAGAAATTGCTAAATCTGGCAGTCAAATCAAAAGAGTGGAAATTGAAAATCAATTCAATGTTTGTTATATCTTTGGTTACGTTTGGCATTTCTGCAGCATCATTTCTTTTAATGCGTACATACCAATCTACCATTGCAGGATGGTGTGCTGTAGTATTTGGTTTTTCTGCCATAATCACTATGGTAATTCCAGGACTGCAGAAACTACGAACTGGAAAGATTACAAAATCTAAAGTTTAAGCATCGTCTTTTTTCGGAGCAGGCTTTCTGCGGAAATATACGGTAAACCCACCTCCAACTATAACCAGTACAATTAGTATGATTGCAAATTGTGTCTGGTCTACATAATCCCACATTACAGGATCATTTCCAGGATTGACTTGGGCTTGAACATGGTTCATAGTTATGAAAAACAATATTACAATAGCAAATAATCCTGCATGAATCTTCATTAAAATTATTAATTTAGAATTGGCTATAAAGAATTATGGATTATTATCTTGCCATGTTTTCTTTAGAGATTTTACCCGGGAAGATTTCAAAACCATCCATGACATTTAACGTGCATCACCTTAAGATTTTCAGGGCTTATGTTTGATGAATTTCCATCCATGTGATGAATATCATATGTGTCATCATCTGTTATGAGTCGTTTACAACGATAACACATGAAATTCTGACTTCGTGCGACCTGTATTTTTGTTGGACGCCTGAGTCTTTTTCGTGTTTTATTATTTCCAGAAAAGTTGGACAACTACACAGTCATGGTATTTTTGCAATATATGCATAGTTATTGTTTAAATGTCATTTTTGAATGATTGAATATGCTCTACATCAAACCCTAGACAATTTCCAGCAAATTCTTTTATTGTTATAATTTTGCATATTTTCCACTGTAATTCGGAATGTTCTGTGAATTTCTGCCTACAAATAGGACATTTAGTTCTCTCAAGCATGAGCATTCTGTAGGTGAGAGATTATTAAAAATCATCTTCACATCAGATGAATATAGTAACAATACAGATCAACCGAATGTGTTATAGTATAGGCATCATTTGACAGACGTATGAAGCCAGACAGCAGTGTAGTGCCATGGAATAAGAAACATTTTGCCATTGTTACACTTGTCGCAGTTGCATCTGTTGTTAGCATATTTATTGCAAATAATGTAATATTCAAGAATCATTCTTCTGCCATCTTTTGGATCATACCATTTCTGATATGGATGGTCTTTAACTCAAAAAGAGGAAAATTTGGAAAAAAATACTATGGTCCTATACCATGGTCAATCGCAGTAGTGGTTAGTGCACTAGCAATAATACTCGTTAGCAGTATGAAATGACAATGACGATTTTACTAAAGATATTCAATGTGGAATTACAAACGAAATAATTAGAACATAATTACATTCTAATCTTAATTTCTGGTGTGCTAAGGTTTTACCACACATGATATAATTTAACTAGGAATCAGACATAACAGAAATCATGGGTCAGAAAGCATCTGGGATAGAGAGGTTTTTTGCACCTTCACTAAACAAGATAGAAGATGAATTAAGGTCAATTCATGCTGAGATTAATACAGTAAAGACAAGAATGGGTGAATTTGACAATAGAATAATAAAGTTAGAAGAAGAGTACAAACATTTTACAATCAAGATGGACAAGACCGACAATGGAATGACAACCGAATCCAAAGTCTTGTTTGATAGTGTAAGTGAGATGGAAAAGCAGAATAGAAACGAGATTGATGTTCTGAAACGCACCATTGATGTTACACAAAGAAGACTGGTCACCCTAGAGGCCAAAATGAAAGAGCTTGGTCAGTGACTATATCTCAATTTTGATTTTACTCGTGGGTTTCTAAAAAATACAAGATTTTGAAATAATAAAGCAGTTTAATTGCATCTGTTGAGACATAACCTCTTCCCGAGATTACTATTTTTTCATAAGGTATTCTAGTAACAAAATATTCTTCTGTCTCAGATTTCCCAGTGATGTCATGTTGTCCGTTTTTGAGGATTATTCTATTGTCTTTGAGGTTTATTGATACTCCGTAGCCTCGAAGGAGTTTGACGTCATAGTGATTCTTCTTATTTTTCAGAGTCAATTTTGTACTCAACATGTTTAAGAAAATTCTTGATTGCCATTTGCAGATTTTTTTTAGATACTGGTAATGGTTTCTTCCATTCATCTATTTCTTCATTCCAATCTACATAGAAACATTCTTTTCGTGTATCAAAATTTATGAGAAAATTTCCTATAGAATATTCATGTGTTAATAGCGTACGTTTTTTTCTTAATCCATAATGCACGTAATCTTTAGACTCTGATGGTTTTCCAAGATAAATCGGTTTTCCATCCTTGATTGCCTTTTCAATATCAATAGGTTTTGTAAAAATTTTACAATAGCGCGGAAGATCGTCTAGACCACGTTGAAATTTTGAATCATGTGGTTTTTTTGACTTTCCAAGTATTTTGAAGTCAACAGAATAATTTGATTTTTTTAAATTATCGTTCAGGATTAGAAATTTTCCCCATTCTTCTATTGCATAAGAATACAATCCTAATGCACTAGAAGCAAATTCTTTCTTTTTTAGCAAGAATAATGCTTGTTAGGCAAGTAATAAGACATGATTTTTTGTGAGTTCAATTCCCTCAAGTAATTTCTCTTTAGTTAGCGTATGAGACTTTTCCACAGTTTCATAGATCTACTAATCTTCAAAAGTTTTACGACAATGACATGTTTCCCTGAGTAAACAGGGGGTAAACCATTTTTACTCGCTGTCGACAAAAATGGTTTACCCCCGATTTGTTCGTGGGAATATGCTACTGTCGTATTTCTCCTTAATTCTTAATTGAAAACTCACGCATGGATTTTTATTTATGCGTAAAATTTATGCGTAAATCACAAATTGTTTATGCGTAAATTCAAAATTATTAAGAAAATTATTTATGCGTAAAATTAATGACTAGATTCTAAATTTTAGGAATAGATAGACAGATAATTATCGAAATTTAACAATGTCCATTTTTGTCATATCTTTTTTGAGTTCATATCGTTTAATTCCAGAACTTGCTACGGTTATTTGATCAATCATGTCAAAAATCATCTCTTTTTCTTTATTTGTTTTAAAAATTCCACTATAGAAATACCATATTAATATTTCAACTAAGACGTCTTCAAGTATTATTTTCCTCCATTCTTGTTCCTTTAATTTTTTCACTTCGTCAGGCAATTCATTAATTTGCTCACGGAGTATGGGTTCCCAATTTTTTATCCAATCACTTAGACGCTTTACTTCATCAGGTCTGTCTTTGTTATGCGATAAATCTATTTTTGCATTTTCTATTGCTCTTTTTGTTTGATTTACACGTTCATTTAAGATCTCTTCAGATAACATGCTTGGAAGTAATGAAGACAATACTTCTGTGATTGGATACTTGTCATTAGGTTGTTTTTTAATTTGTTTTGTTCCAAATATTTCTTGTAATTCTTTTTCATTTGCGATATCACAAATCATTTTCATATCAATTATGGCATCATGCGTAGATTCTCTTATTCTCCACCAAAAATCAGAATCTGGTGTTCCTTGCTCCTTTTTCTTCATACCTAACAATCTCTTTCGTTGTTTATCGGTTAGGAATCCACCGTGGGCAGATTTAAGATGGTTAGAATAGCGTTTTTTCAAGTTTTCTAACTCTTTAGGAGTTAATTCTCGTGAATATTCACGATATTTTACCATATTATCGTTAGATTATTCTTATTTATAACTATGATCCCTATACTATGAAAAAAGAATCATTAGAAAAAAGATCTAAAGACATCGAGCGTGAACTTGAAGCGCTAAAAGGCTTCAGGCTAACGCCACAACTACGAAAGTTTCAACGAACCTTGATTGGTGAACAGAGTTTTGTTAAGGGAGAAATTGCAAGACTGAAATCCACTGGAGGACAGAAAGAACAAAGACATGCAGATCGAATAAAACTTGCAAACAAGAATCGTTCTGAAAAAATGAAACGCACTTGGCGTTATCTTAGAGCAATACGTGATAACTATCCTGTAGATATCCCTCTTCGACAACTCAGAACAGCATTACGAAAGCACAGACAAGGTCTTGAAACTGATATTCCAGATGTGGCTTGGAGAAATCCAAGTCCATGAATTTTTTTCCTTCCTCTAATGTAAAATCACTAGATAATATCCGAGTACGAAAACAAAACAGAAATCCAAACAACCTATCTATTCTTCCAAGTATTATTGCAGTAGATACGGAAACAGATGACGGAAATATTTTCTTGATTGCAGTATCAAACGGAAATTATCTAGATCATCCAAATATTACATTTGAAAATGTAGCCAAGTTTTTATTAAAGTATGAAGGCAAACTGATTTTCTTTTACAACTTGGGGTATGATGCAGAATGTATTTTGAAACTATTGCCTGAGCATGATTTAAAATCATACAAGTGGAAAAGAGAACTACGATTTTCATATCATGGATACAAGATACATTACATTGACAGAAAGAAACTCACAATATCCAAAGGTCATCACTCTGTAAACTGTTACGATATTGCTCAGTACTATGAAGGTAAACCGCTTCTAGATGCATATCTTGAGAATATCAAAAAACCTCTAGATCCTCAATATTTGTCCATGAAGGAAAAACGAGATGTTTTCTCCCTACACTACTATTCTAGGCACAAAAATGCAGTCCGAGAGTACTGCATCCTAGACTGTACCCTTACAAAGGAACTTGCTGAGAACTGGACAAGGATATTCTATGAGACATATGGTTTCTATCCTGCAAACTGGATCTCATCTGGGTATCTAGCAGAAAAGGTCTTGATCAATAATGGAATAATCATACCATTGTTCAATGAAATTGAATACCAAGTTCAAGATATTGCAAGGTCTGCATTTTGTGGTGGGAGGTTTGAGTTGATCCAGCGTGGTTACATTGGATATTGTTGTCTCTACGATATCAATTCTGCATATCCTCATGCCCTATCTACTCTTCCAGACATAACAAATGGAAGATGGGTTTCTTCGAAGAAAATAAATCCAAAATCTGAACTTGGATTTTTTCACATACTTGCTGATGTGAGCAATATTGTCAAGATATGTCCATTTCCGTTTAGAAAGAAAAATGGAACTATATGCTATCCTTGTGGAAAATTTGAGACATATGTTACACTAGATGAATTAAAGGCAGTAGAAAATGATCCGAGAATAAGATATACGATTTTAGAATCATACCAGTTTATTCCAAACAAAAACTGTGGTTATCCGTTCAAGGATTTCATTGAGGAACAATATTATTCCAGAATGAAACTAAAAAAAGAAAAGAATCCACTTGAAAGAGCGATTAAGATTATCTTGAATTCCATTTATGGAAAAACAGTACAGACCAAGCCTCACAATACAATGGGAAATCTGTTCAATCAGGTAATAGGATCATATATCACCGGATTTGCAAGAGCGGAACTTTACAAGTTTGTACGAAAATATAATTTGGAAAATGATGTAGTTGCCTTTGCCACCGATTCTATTGCAGTACGAAAAAAGATTCCAAATTTGCACAGTGAAAAACTAGGCGAGATGAAGCTAGACAAGGAAGGGCATGATGTAATCTTTCTCTCAAATGGCTTTTACAAGTTTAATGAAATCTGGAAAAAACGTGGAATTGGATACGACAATGAGAAGAAACAGGAAATTGAACATGAGGGTACTAAAGTGGACAAGGACGGTATGCTCTACATCAAGGTCAAGACCACTAGGAACACGCACATCAAGAGTGGTATCTTGTTTAACATGCTCAAAAAGGTAGGTAAAATCGAAGTCTATGAGAAGAAGATCAACCTAAATTCTGACAAGAAGAGGTTTTGGTTGTCTGAATTAAAGTCGTTAAATGATGGTTCTTTTTGTGATTCAGTTTCAATGCCTATTGATCTAGTCGGAAAACTGGTTTCTAAAGAAGATCTAGAATTTTATGATGATGAACGGTACGAACCTGAAAGTGATCTTTAATAGTTCTTGATTTTATAAGCAAATATTTGAGTGATAAATTACGAATTTTTGTAAGTGGTAATGAATCTGAACTGGATGATGAAAGAGCTATAGCCTTCAAAGTAATAAAATCTCTCGGCTATGATCCAATAGGTTCTGAAAATCGTACTGCGTCAAGTGACCCAATTGAATCGGAATACATTGGTGAAGTAGAATCCTCAGATTTTTACATTGGCATATTTGGAAAGGAAGATAGTGACGCTACCAGAAAAGAGTTTGAAAAAGCAAGATCTACTGGGAAATGTACATTGGTTTTTCAAAAAAATGTTCATAGTACTGAGAGAAAGCCAGAATTGGAAGAATTTCTTAATAAAATAAAAGATTCAAAAACTGGTGTAGTTTATTTGAAATATAATAATTCTGCAGATCTGCAAACTGCAATTGTACATTCACTGTCTTATTATGTAACAAAAAAATTTAGAGAAGCACAGAAATTACAACGTGAAGAAAACAAAAAAGCAAATGAACTCAGAATTGAGTCAGAAAAGAAGATAGATGATATTAAATCGAAATTATCACGTCTTGTAAAAATGGGAAAATTTTCTATTGGCACACAACTTTCTGAGCAATTCGGCAAAGCTGAATTTATTTATTTCAAGTTTCCATCTTCTTGCGAGAAATCCAAAACTCATTTAGTTTCAGCTAAGATAAAAGGTTATACAAAAAATGGATTTCTGGATTTGGCAATAAAAGATCCTAATGGAAATTATCTTTGGTTTCCAGACCCTCAGAGTTATGATGCAACGTACGATAATGGAAAACTAACTTTAGAGAATGATGATGAATATGAGGCAAGATGGGAATTCAGAATACCTCCTATTGACTATGGGTCTGGCAAATTTACTGCCATAATGGGATTGTATGAGAATAATTTTACAGATAGAAGATGTGTGAATTATGAAGAACAAGAATTTACTGTAATCTAAAATCTAATTGTAGGTTATTTTTTAAACTAGAACTAAATACTAGTTATTATGTCAACATGGCCAGATCCAGAAACACAAAAGCGAATAGACAACGAGGTTTGGGTTGGAAGAATGACTAAAAAAATAAATTCGGTATTTCATCAGATTGCAGAAATAGACATAGAACATAGTAATTTCGGTACTCCATCACGTGTAAAAGTGGTTCATCAGGATCTTAACGAAATAATTGATACCTTTTTGGCAGAAGATTGGGTAAACAAATCAGATATTCCGCCCAAAAGAAATTTAGATCCTGAAGATGATCTTAGTTTGAGTTATCAACATATCAAATCAGATATTCTGAAAATTGCGAATTGGTATGGAGTGGACGTTTTATCGCAAAACATAACTCAAAAATCTCCGCAAATAAATGTACAAGTTATACAAAGTAATGTTCAAGATGTTAAAAATGTGGCAGAGGTTATCAATACAATAAATATTTCAGACATAAAAAAAGATGAAATAAAAAAATTGTTTACAGAATTAGAAAGAACTGCCAAAGATAAAGAAATGAGTGATCCTAAAAAGAATAGCAAATTACGAGAACTATTCAAAGGAATTGTAGATTTGAGTCTTGATGCTGGAATTGTGGGATTGCGCTGGGCTCATGAGAATGGAATTATCAATAGATTATTTGGCAGTCATCAATAAAACTTTGAACGTAAATTTTAGTAATAGTAATTTCCTGACACATTGACATTCCGTCTTTTCTTACCATTCCATGTCCAAACTTGTAAGGTCTTTCAGACAGAAACTTTCTCTCTAACACTTCTAAAAATCTCTGAATCAGACTAGAATCCATTACAACTTTACCTTCCCTAGTCCAAGTGTAACTCTTGGAGCTGATCAAATTATTGTGATTGTTTGCAAACTTGTAAACCGAATACTCCACTAAACATCTAAAAGGTTCAATGATATCATACACTAATGCTTGAAATCCTGAATGTGATTGATGATAGAATCCATAGTAGGCATCAAGTCCAAAACCATTTACAAACTTGCAAATCTCACCAGCAAGAACAGTATAGCCATAATTCAGCAAGGCATTGATGATATCCGAAGCATAACGATTTGAGATACGACCACCTCCACCACGCCTAGAATCAAACTTGTATTTTGAATCAAATAGTTTGGCATAGTTTCCAAAGTAAATGTGTCCGCTTCTTGATTCATTCACAAGAAACTCCTTTAACTCTGAAAGATTCTTGACTTGTTTACGATATTGTTCTAGTTTTGAAATTGCTGGATATAATTCAGGTTTATCCAAAGTCTTGAAGAAATTAATCTGACTCTCTAGTTTGTCTGCAAGTAATTTTCTTCGAAGGTATTTCACCTTGTCAGGATCTCGAAACGCATCATACTGACTCATTCTGTATCTAGTGGATGTAGCACTAGACATTACTCCATTCATGGTAGAAACTGGATTTCCATAGGTATCTGTTAGAATGACATTGACATTTTTCTCTGAAAGAAGTTTGATTGCATCTGTTGAAACGTAGCCCCTGCCTGAAATTACTATCTTTTCATATGGCATACGAGTTACAAAATATTCTTCAGTTTCAGATTTTCCAGTTATGTCATGCTGTCCGTTTTTGAGAATAATTCTGTTGTCTTTGAGATTTATAGAAACTCCGTAGCCTCGTAAGAGTTTGACGTTGTAATGGTTTTGTTTACCTTTGAGAGTCAAATAGTTACAGGAGGTGGAGGATCTTTACTTTCACTTTTAAAATGATAAATATTATTCATATATGTTCGAGCTTTATCTTTTTCATTTTCAATGTGTTCCATTTTGAAGTTAAGTGTTTTCAGTATTTTCTCTTGGTCGTGATCTAGACATGCTTCATAATGTGTAAATACCAAAAAAATAACCTTTTTGAATTCGATAAGATCTGACTCATCTAAAGTTAATCGAGTGGAGTCCTTATTCGTTCCAATTTGTTTTTGAATCTTATTGAGTGAAATTTTTAACGCTTTAAGGTGTTTTATAGCAAAATCAGTTTTTAAGACATTGATTGGTGTTTCAATCAATTTGTCTATTTCACTTTCATACCAACTAACAATACTATTAACATAATTTGGATTTTCAATTATCGTGTGTTCCATGTAATTTTAGATCAGATAAGATTTACGACAATGACATGTTTCCCTGAGTAAACAGGGGGTAAACCATTTTTACTCGCTGTCGACGTATTCGTCTGGCGTTGGTACTTCTGGTGCCAATCCCTTTCTCTTTCTGATATCACCAATTACTTTGGTCAAAATTGAGTTTGGAACTGGAGTCCATGCCTTAAAGTGAGTGTTCCACATTGCACGGCCTGCAGTCTGTCCTCTCATAATTTCTGACAAGTCAAATGTTTCTGATGCCGGAAGCTCACCTGATATGATATGTATGACACCTTTTTGTTCCATGTTTAGCACTTTGCCTCTCTTGCCAGATATCACACCTGCAACGTTACCAATCATTTCTTGTGGAACTCTAACTTCGATTCCAAGTGTTGGCTCTAGCAATACAGGATTAGACAATAACATAACACCAGTACACGCTCTTCTTGCAGCAGGTCCCAATTGGGACAAGCCTCTGTGAGCTGGATCCTCGTGAGGAACGAAATGATGGAATGTAAACTTGCATCCTCTTACCTGTTCTCTTGCAAGTGGACCTTCCTTTACAGAATCTTCAAAGCCAGATAGTATAGAATCAGTAGACTCGCCGACAAACTGGACACCTTTTGTTCCATCTACCATGACGTTACCTCTAATATCAAATCTCATTACACGCTTTGCCTCGTCTCCATCCCATCCAGCATCTTTGAGAATCTTGGCAACTTCCTTCTTGTCCTTGTATTCGTTTAGTGTTCCGTTTCGTATCATTTCAGCAATTTTTTCATCCAATGGTTCAACCTTCATGAATATCTTGTTGTGTCTGTTTGGTGACTTTGACATGATAGGTCCTGCACCAGCTCGAATTGTTTCTCTGTAATTGATCAATGGTTGGGATGTAACAATATCCACTTTGGCATCTGCGATTAATGCAGTTGCAATTTCAAGGTGCAATACACCCATGCCGGCAATTACAGTCTCACCTGATTCTTCATTGATTTTTACAACCAGGTTAGGGTCTTCTATTGTAATACGGTTTAATGCTTCAACTAGTCTTGGCAAGTCTTTTGGATGTTTAGGTTCTACTGCAATTTGTACGACAGGCTCTGATACATACTGGATTCCTTCAAATGCCGGAATACCAGCAACAGAGGATAATGTCTGACCTGCTCTTGCGTGTTCTAGTCCTAGTAAAGCTGGAATGTTTCCTGCTGCAAGTTGTCCCACCATTTCTCTTTGGTTACCCATGAAAAAGTTGACAGACTGGACCCTGCCTTCTCGTTTAGTATCAATCAAATGTATTCTATCACCGTCTTTTATCCTACCAGAGAACAAACGTCCAATTGCAACAGGACCTGCAGCAGGATCTACTGTCATGTTTACAATCATCATTACAGTTGGACCGTTGTCATCACAGTTCAAAAGTGCTTTACCAATATCAGAATCTAAATCACCCTTCCAGATCTTTGGAATTCTATATTTTTGTGCAACATCAGGTGATGGGTGATGTTTTACAACCATTCCAAGTACTGCGTCATACAATGGAGCTTTTTCTGCCAATTTCTTGACATCACCGCCCTCAGAATATGCTTCGTAAATATCCTTGAACGAAATTCCTTTTTTCTTCATTACATCTGCGTTAAATCCCCACTTGTCCTTTGCAGAACCAAATGAGACACTACCGTCCTGAATGCTTACCTTCCATTTTTCCTTGTATTCAGGTTCTGCATAGATATCGATTAGTCTGTTAAAGTTTGTAATAATTTCAAGTAACCATTCTTGCATCTTCTCTGGAGGCAATCTTAGCTCCTTTATGAGACGGTCAATTTTGTTAATGTAAAGGACAGGTCGTACTCTTTCTTCTAATGCTTGTCGAGTTACAGTCTCAGTCTGTGTCATGATACCTTCAACTGAATCTGATACCACAACTGCACCGTCAATTGCTCTAAGGCTTCTTGTGACTCTACCAGTAAAGTCAATGTGTCCTGGAGTGTCTATCATGTTGATTACATATTCTTCACCGTTTTGTTCATAGAGTAAAGTAACGTTTGCTTGAACGATTGTCATCTGTCTATCCTGTTCAAGTTTCATGGAATCAAGTGCAAGAGCTTGGCCTGCAACAGATGGACTGATGATTCCACTTGAAGCTAAAAGACTGTCACTCATTGTCGTTTTGCCGTGGTCTACGTGGGCAATGACTCCAAAGTTGCGAATGTTCTTTTTATTACCAATAATGCTTAAAATTTGATCTGTAGCCTTGAATTTCATGGTTTAGCTAAATCCTTTTCTAGCCGCTATTAAACGTTTAGAAGAATTATAAAAAAAATCGACGGATCATGGAAGATCTAGAATTCAATATTTTTCCATCTGAGATCTAGTTTTGATTTCATTGTGACATGATGACAAAAATTTTGGACATTGGAATAATTTTCCATACACCTTGAAACAATATCTGAAATTATACCAGCATATGGAAACTTGATTTTTATTATAGGCGCAAAAACCACCTTTCATGGATATTACGATAGGGCATACACCAGATGCTGATGATGCCTTTATGTTCTACGGAATGCTTAGTGGTAAAGTTACTTCGCCTCACTTTAACGTAAAACATGTTGTAGAAGATATAGAGACTTTGAACAGGCGTTCTTTGACACACGAACTTGATGTTACTGCAGTTTCTGCTCATGCTTGTGCATACCTTGACAAGTATACAATACTACGAAGCGGAGGAAGTTTTGGCAAAGGTTACGGACCAATCGTAGTTGCAAAGCAAGACTTGGATATTGAAAGATTACGAAAGTCAAAGATTGCAATTCCAGGAAAACTTACTTCGGCATTTCTCCTGTTGGAATTAATGATTGGCAAGTTTAATTACATTGAGATGAAATTCAGTGACATTCCAGATGCAGTTGCAGACGGTACAGTTGATGCAGGACTTGTGATACACGAAGGACAGATTACATATGATCAAAAAAATCTAGTAAAGCTACTCGATGTTGGTTCATGGTGGAGAGACAGCACTGGGGGATTGCCAGTACCACTTGGGGTAAATGTCATGAGCAATCATTTCGGAATTGAGACAATCAAAAAGTTTGACGAGTTTTTCCGCGAATCAATTGTATACGGCATGGCAAGACCTAGTGAAGCATTAGATTATGCAATGCAGTATGGGAGAGGACAGTCAAAGGAGACAATCGATAGGTTTGTTCGAATGTATGTAAACGATGTCACAATTGAAATGGGCATACTTGGAGAACAGGCAATTCGAAACTTGTTCAAGTTTGGAATAGAAAAGGGTCTTGTTCCAGAGTTTGAGCTTCGTATAGCTTAAGTTATTTACCACTCGTAAGAAATTAGTTTAATGGACAAACGCGTCTTTGCACTAGGCATTGCAATGTTAGTTGGAGGTTTTTCAGTTTACGGATATCTAAATGAAAACGTGCCAACAGGAAAAGCAGACATGTCAGATACAGAAATTAACGCATTACATGAAGCTGAAGTTGTCAATGCAGGATTGAGCAACATTGCAGGACTCTTGGGAGGGCTGGGCTTTTTCATTTTACTCATAAGTATCGGCCTGAAACGCAGAAAGAAGGGTGGCGAAGGAAAACCAGTCACACAAAAGCCCGCAGAGATGTAGAATCATCACCAGAGACTAGATTTTAGCGATCAAACAATCCTATAGAAGAATCTTCCAAATAATTTTATAACAACTTCATCGCTATCATTTGTCAATATGAATAATACTCTAGAATTTGACGAACTGTGCGACAACATACTAGACATTAACAACAACATACAATCAGTCTCTATCATCAACAAGCATGGAAGACCCGTAGAGAGAAAAACCAGTGATGAATGTAGTTCCCAAGTAACTGAGCAAAAAATTGAGATGTTCTTCATGCAATGCGTGTTGACAATATCAATGGGAAGAGATTTTGACACAGAATTTGGCGAAATTGGTTATGTCCACGTAGACAGGAGGAACCTGTCAATGTTTTCATTTCCAGTATTTGACCACATTGTTCTTGTCACAAGCAAAGCCGCAATGAGCCCCATAACACTTGCTAAAAAAATATCCACCACCATAAAAAAATACAAAAATTCACAACATGTGGGCATACATTCTCTTGGAGAAGACACACTGTCAGAGAGCCCAAGACAGGAAATGATTCAAATCACATCCACCTAAAACCACTTTTTATTTTTTATAATGCAGGTAATCTAGAATTTTTTCAATACTTTGAAAAACGTGTCCCTTTGTGCAGGTTCTCTCCCAATCTCTTTTATCATGTTTGCAAGCTCGATTATCGAAGAGTTTGTTCCCTTGCCCGCTGCCTTGTAAATTTCTTCAGAGAATGCAGTACCTACCAAGTCATTTCCACCATATGTGAGTGCAACCTGTGCAAGTTTCTTTCCCAGTGCAACCCAGTATACTGAAATGTTATCAAGTTGGTTTGCAAGCATCAACCTTGAGACAGCAGTGATTCTAAGGTCATATGTAGATGCACTCTCAGAGGTCACAAGCCCCTTCTTTTCAAGTTCGGTATTATCAAGACTAAATTTCAACGGTATCAGTGTGAGAAATCCCTTGGTCCTCTTTTGTACTTCACGTATCTTCACCAAGTGATCAATGATATGTTCAGGCTTTTCAATATGTCCAAATAGCATTGTCACGTTACTTTTAATTCCAAGATTATGTGCTTGTTCTATAGTATCAAGCCATTCTTGACCTGAGCACTTGCCGCGAACTATTTTATTTCTAACATCAGGGTGAAAGAGTTCTGCACCTCCACCAGGCATTGTATCCAGACCAGCAGTCTTTAGTCTAGTCAAAACTTCTTTAACAGAATTTTTTGTCAATCGTGCAATGAAAAAGACTTCGGCTGCAGTAAGTGCCTTGATGTGCATTTCAGGATGGCTTTTCTTTATCGTCTTGAACATTTCTTCATAATATTCTAGTGGAAGTTCAGGATGAAAACCACCGACAATGTGTACCTCGGTTGCACCCAAGTTCTTGGCCATTGTGACACGGCCCTCAATGTCTTTTGCAGTTAACGTGTAAGCATCAGATTCTGTTCCCTTTCTGTAAAACGCGCACATTTGGCAACTTGCTGCGCAAACATTTGTGTAGTTCATGTAGTATGATGCCGCAAATGTGACTTGTTGTCCAACACTTTTTTGTCTAATCAAGTCTGCAGCAGCACCGAGCATGTAGATATTATCATAAGACATCAATTCCATTCCGTCATCATAGGTTAGCTCTTCTCCTGCAATGGCTTTCTCAAGTGCCTTAGAGTCCTTGACTAGTTTTTCAAGCATGGTATAACATGAATTTTGTATCAATATAAAATTAACAGAGATTCGCTAGATTATTCTATGCCACCAAGGGTACAATTTTCATGAAATTACACCATGTTGGAATAGTAGTAAACAGCATCCAGGAATCTTTGGGTGATCTCAAAAACTATCTCAACTTTGAGACAACTAGTGCCATAATGCCAGTGGGTAGCCAAAAAGTCAACATCTGTCTCTTAAAAGTCGGTGACCCGTTTCTGGAATTAATAGAGCCTTCCTCCCCAGACTCTGCAATAAGCGAGTTTGCAAAATCCGGAGGTGGAATACATCACCTGTGTTTTGAGGTAAAAAATATCGAATCAGAACTAGAGTCATTTGCAAGAAAGGGTGCAACCATTCTGGTAAATCCTGTAAAGGGTTTTGATGAACGCCGTATTGCATTTGTGGATCTTAATACAAAAAATACAAAATGTGGGCTTGTAGAACTCTTGGAAATAATTTAGTTAATTTGTAATTTCAGGCCAGACCTGTACGAGATTGCAATTATAGAAATTATAGATACAATCAATGCGAGTGATGCAAACGGACCAAACTCTGGGACAAATGTTGTACTCTTTGAAAATACAATGGTATGATTTCCACTCTGACCCTCTTGCCATGTCATGTATACAACATTTCCCAATGTTGCCATGTCATTTTCATATGACTCTTTTTTTGAATTACTCAAGTTTATAGCATTTTCAAATGTCATACCACCATCTGTACTTTTTGTAATCAGAACATCAAATTTTCCAGGACTGCTATCAACCCAGCTTACATAGATACTTCCATCAGATACAATTTTTGGCCATCCAGAGGGACCAAAGTTGTTGCTCAGGTTTATTGGCTTGTCAAAAGTATCTCCATTGTCACTGCTTTTTGCAAAATAGACATCATAGTTTATGCCAGTCATTGTCTGGGTCCATGTAACATAGACATTATTTTTCCAGACTGTAAACTGTGGATATCCCGAGTCACCTTTTAGATTGCTAATGTCAATAGGTTTTACAAATGTATTTCCACCATCAGTGCTTTTTGTGAAAAATATGTCATAATTTC
The DNA here is from genome assembly GCA_900065925.1 of Nitrosotalea devaniterrae. GTDB lineage: Archaea > Thermoproteota > Nitrososphaeria > Nitrososphaerales > Nitrosopumilaceae > Nitrosotalea > Nitrosotalea devaniterrae. The sequence goes on from LN890280.1 coordinate 1,132,439, forward strand.
CAGAGGTGTTGTCCATCCATACTGCATACAGGTTATTTCCTGATACTATAACCTCTGGTGTGCCAGATTGTCCCGTAGTTGTGCTTATGTCAACTGGGACATGAAATGATGCACCAGAATCACTACTCTTGCTTAGAAACACCTCATAGTCACCCCTGCTGTTATCTTCCCATGTAAGATAGACTTGGTTTCCATCTGCAGACAATTTTGGAATTCCCGAATTTCCAATGTTGTGAGTTACATGTAACGGTACATCAAACGTGCTTCCTTGGTCATCACTTTTTGTAAATATGATATTAGTTGAATTGTCAGTTGACTTTTCAATCCATGATGAATACACATGATTCCCAGATAATGCGATTTGTGGGAATGCAGAAAGTTGTGATGCATCGCTTATTGTAGTTGGTTTTCCAAAACTAGTACCGCCGTCTAGACTTTTTGTCATCAATATGGTCGAAGTACCAGAAAGCGATGATTGCCATATTACATAGATGTGATTGTTATTTTCTACAAATTGCGGGTAACTTGATTGGCCATTTGTTGCACCGGATAAATTAATTGGACTGCCAAATGTATTTCCACCATCAGTGCTTTTTGAAAAAAAGACATCAGACCTGCCAAGACTAGATTGAGTCCACATTGCAAAAACACCATCACTTGATACAATAACATGTGGCAATTCAGAATCGGCTGAAACTTGGCTAAGATTTACAGCATCTGTAAAGCCAGGTGTCTGCACTTGAGCAAAACTAGAACCAACTCCTGCAAGTATAGATAGACCCAAAATTATTGCAATCAGAATTTTCATACAATTACCACAAATTGCCAATATAATACAGTATTCACAAGTATGATTATTTCAAGTCAGCCTTGTCAACAATGAGATTTAGTTCTACTCGGTCTTTTGTGTTAACGGCATTTGTAAGATGTGTTGTCAGAATAACTTGGTGTTCTGTACCATCAATTGTCAATTTTGTTTTGATTATGATTGGTTTGAAATCGGTGCTTGGCCCAAGCATGAGTTTTGGAATCTCTCCAGTAATTGACAGGTCTTTGGTAACTGCTTTTATCTTGTATGCCATGACATCTGTAAAGTATACACCTCCACGAGTTGTCGGTTTTCGCACAGGAACTGTGGACTTGACAATAGACACGCTCTGAATTCGATATGATTTTTCTTCAATATCCATAGAACACTCCAAATTTTTCTCCTGAGACAGTTGTACCATCAAGTCTTCGTTTTCCATCATTTACAGTTTATTTAAAAAAAATCAACCACTAAAAATCTTCTGCTTGATATCATGTAGATACTTTTACAACCTAGATTTCTATACAGTGTATCTGTGAAAAATTATGAAACTGATGCGACATGGTACTATCATAACGGCACCAAGCATCCAAACGGAATGTTACTCAATAGGTTTCATGTGTTCCATCCATCTCACAGGCCTACACCTTACAAGATTTACAAAAATACACAGCATGTCAATCTCATACTAGACAAAAATTCATTAGGCATTTCTGCACTTGATGCGATTTCGACTATATGCGATGTAGATGATAGTATCATTCCCAATCTTGAAACTCTTGCCAGGATTCTTTATTTTTCATCAGGCATTACAAAGAAAATAAAATTTCCAGAGCCTCTGGGAGAAGTAGATTTTCGTGCAGCATCTTGTACTGGTGCGTTGTACCACATTGAAATTTACATCATATGCTCTGATATTTCAGGACTTGATGCAGGAGTATATCACTTTGATCCAAAACACATGAAACTAGATACAATACGACTGGGAGATTTTAGAAAATTTGTCATGGATTCGACTGCAGATGAACCGTTTGTAAAACAGTCCCCAGTCATATTGATTTTCACAGATATATTTTCAAGAAATTCCATAAAATACCAATCACGTGAATACAGACATGCATTCTGGGACTGTGGGACAATTCTTGCAAACACACTTGCAATTACATCTGTCCACAACATTCCCTCAAAGGTTGTCACAGGTTTTGTGGATTCTCAGATTAGCCATCTACTAGGACTAGACATCAAAGAGGAAGCGCCCATTGCAATTTTGCCACTAGGAATTACAAGTCAAGAGACACCAGTAGATACCACACTGCCAGAGGTCAACATAGAGACAGTTGCATCAGACTATGAGATAGAATATCCAGAGATTAATTCCATGCACGAGTCATCTTGTCTTTTAACTAGAGCAGATGTCTCATCATGGAGACATCAAATTACAAGAGAACACAAAGAATCTACAAAACTAATCCCACTTGCAGAAAGCATCAAGTCTGAAGAGTCATTAGAGAAGACAATAATCAAGAGAGGCTCTACAAGAAAGTTTTCACTTGAACCCATAACATTTAAACAATTGTCAACAATACTTTCCAAGACTACATCAGGCATAGATGCAGATTTTGTCAACCATAGTTTCCTATCAGACATTTACATAATTGCAAATGCAGTTGAGGGATTAGAATCAGGCTCATATTATTACGTAAAAGAAAGAAATTCCCTAGAGCAGTTACGTAAAGGCAACTTTAGAAATGCGTCAGGAAATTTAGGACTGGACCAAGATTTGCCATATGATGCAAGTGTTACAATTTTTTTCATGATAGACCTTGATAAAATTTTAAAGCAGTTTGGAAATCGTGGATATAGAGTTGCCCAGCTTGATGCTGCAATAACTGGAGGCAAGATGTATCTTGCATCATATGCACTAGGACTTGGCGCAACAGGGCTCACATTTTATGACGACATTGTAACCAATTTCTTTTCTCCTCATGCAGAAAACAAAGAGACCATGTTTTTAATAGCAATAGGGAAAAAAGAAAAGCCTACTTAGAATCATATTTCATTTTAAAAAATAGCCAGTTCTTTTCTTCTTGCTCAAAGTGTACAAGACAATATTTTCCCCGCAATCTAGCACCATGTATGTTTACTATAATTTTTTTTTCATTATTTTCTAGGATGTCAAATGTTCCCTTGTCCCAAGTTTTGACCTTGCCTGCACCATAATTTCCCTCTGGAATTTGTCCCTCAAACATGGCATATTCAATTGGGTGATCGTCGACTGATATTGCCAAACGCCTTTCTCCAATTTTTTGAGGTGGTTCCTTTGGTAATGCCCAGCTCTTCAGCGAGTTATTCATTTCAAATCTAAGATCCCAGTGCAGTTTAGAGGCATGATGCTCCTGGATTACATAGACAGGTCGTTCCAATTGAGAGGCATCATATTTTTTGACAATATCACTGCAAAAGGATTCAGACGGTTCATCTTCCACGGTACAATATAGTGATTGTTGTATTAGAAGAATTCTGAATGCTTATATTTTTACCACCTAGTTCAAGATGAGTATGCATTCCAAAACAAGGTACATCATACTTGCCTTGTTGATTTTGATACCATCAATTGTAAACTTGGGAGTGCCAATATACAACAGAGATTCTCCGGAATTATTCGGTATGCCATTTTTCTATTGGTTCCAGACGTTTTGGCTTGTAGCATGTACCGGATTTTATCTCACATATTCTAAACTAGTGGAGAAAAAGGCATGATTAGTTCGGATATACTTGTTGTATTTGTTTCATTGTTTATTGTATTCATTGGATTAGGATTTTACGGTAAATATTGGAGAAGGGGGGATCTAAACCATGTACACGAGTGGTCTTTGGCAGGAAGAAAACTTGGAACAACTCTAGTTTTTTTCCTCATTGGTGCAGACTTGTATACAGCATATAGTTTTGTGGCAATTCCTTCAGGAGTCTTTGCAAAAGGCTCCCTGTACTTTTTTGCAATTCCATATGTCATGCTAACATTTGCTGTAGCACTTGTTGCAATGCCTAGACTTTGGACACTTGCAAAAGAAAAAGGATACATCACAGCATCAGATTTTGTAAAGGACCGGTTTAGCAGTAGAACGCTTGCAATCATGATTGCAATTACAGGAATTGTTGCAGAGTTACCATACATTGCACTGCAGATAGTCGGCATGCAAGCAGTTCTCACAGTAATGCTTGCAGGATATGCAAATGCACAGATTGTTCAAGAGATTTCACTTTTAGTTGCTTTTGTTATTCTAGCTGCTTTCACATATACAAGTGGACTACGCGGTGCAACCCTGACTGCAATCTTCAAAGACATTCTAGTGTGGATAACGGTAATTGCTGTAATAGTAATAGTGCCAATTAGCATAGGAGGATTTGGAAATGCATTCAAGGCAGCAAGTAGTAGCTATGTCACATTACCAGAGAATCTAGTTCCAGCATATGCAACACTCATCTTAGGAAGTGCACTTGCACTATACCTTTACCCACATGCAATAAGCGGGGTTTTGAGTGCTCAGAGTGCCCAAAAACTTCGTAGTAGTACCGCACTGTTACCCCTCTATGGAATTGGCCTTGCAATACTTGCGCTAATGGGAATACTAGTCTATGCAGTTCCCGGAGCAATGCATTTCTTGTCTGGATTTCCCGAAAGTTCACGTGGAATACTGGTTGTTCCTTCACTTATCCTGTATTCCCTTCCAAGTTGGTTCTCAGGAGTTGCCCTGCTCGGAGTCTTTGTTGGAGGCCTAGTACCTGCAGCAATCATGGCAATGGCCCAGGCAAATCTTTTGACTAGGAATATCATCAAGGAAATAAAGCCAAATCTCTCAGACAAGTCAGAGATTAGAATAACAAAGGCCGCATCGACTATCTTCAAATTTGTAGCTCTAGGGTTTGTGTTTTCAGTTCCTGCAACTTATGCAATATCATTGCAGTTACTTGGGGGGATATTGATTGCACAGATTTTACCCGCAGTGTTTTGTGGATTATATGTAAAATCACTAAGAAAGACACCGCTGATAATAGGCTTGCTTGCAGGAATAATTTCAGGAATACTAATGGTAGAGTTTACAAACAGTTTTGGTCAATTGACATCATCTCTACTGAAAACTACTTTTGGTCCAATATACATCGCAGTCATAGCACTTGGAATCAATCTTGTAATATCATTTGGTGGAAGCATGATACAGAAAAAAATTGATGTTAAAAAAGATTCAGTGCAATAAAACAATTATAAAAATTTAGAAAATGGTTTTACGATTACTCGTATTCCATCAGTTTCTTTTCTTCTAACAATGTGTGAAGATTGTGGACTGCACGATAAACTTCGGCTTCTTTCTTTGTTCCAGTACATACTAGTTTTCCAGAGGCAAAGATGAGAACCACTGAACGAGGATCAAGCATTCTGTGTATCAAACCTGGAAATTGTTCCGGTTCATACATACTTCTTGGAAGACTACGTGCGGCTTTTTCCAAGTGAACCTTGCCACCAAGACTAACAGAAGCTACGATGTTTTGAATTGTAATTTCTGGATTCTTTTTTATTTTTATCTTGCCTTTTCGGAGTCTTTGTACTACGGTATTTACAGCATTTACTGCTGCTTCTTCGGATTTTGAGCCAGTACAAACCATTTTACCTGAGCTGAAGATCAATGTCGCAGTTTTTGGAGACTTTAATCTAAAAACCAGACCTGGGAATTGTTCAGGATGATATTCAACGTCCGGAAATTCTTTTGTAATTGCTACAAGATCAATTTTTTGGTCTACTGAAGCAGAGGCAACCACATTTACGATGTCGACAATCGGTTTTGTTTGCGGCATTTAAATAGGTTATAAATCGGTACCATATATAACCAATTACATAACTACCGTGACTGGAAAGGTGAAAGATCTTACAGCATGGTTTGAAAACTCGATCTAAAAATTGATCGAGAACATTACATCTAGATAATTTCCCAATTAGGTTCAAAGTTATCAAGACAACATGTTTTCTACAAACTTTGATCTAAAGAGAGTGTAATGAATAACAAATACTTGATCATATCTAGCATACTTTTTTTGATTATGGGGTTAGACAATGCATTTGCGTGGACAGAATATCAACCCGTGATATTTGTTGGAGACATGTCACAGATCTATTCAAAGATGCCAGTCTTTCACGGATATACACAAGAGTTTCTCACAAGTACAGTCATAAAACAAGTCTGCCATGATTCAAGTCAAGATGGCGTCACGCTAGACTATTGCAAGTAATTTGTTTTCAAATCACGCCAAGATGAAAAAATCAGACATGCAAAATAATAAAACGCATCTCATGAAAATTTCATGGTATATATTTTGGCAAAAAACCTTTCAATGTTAAATGCGCTCAGATAACCCCCATGGAAAATCAGGAGACGATGAACATAGGAGTTCTGAGATCTCAAAAATAAAAAATGAAATGGAGAATGCAGATAAAATATTTTACAAAGAACTTTCAAGCAAGCACTTTCTTTTAGATAAATTCAGTACAGAACAGCTAAGAGACATGTGTCAGAACTTGCTTGGAAGAGGCCCAGATATAGAATATTATGAAGACAAGGTTACGAAAAAGACAAAGGAATTACCCCAATACAAAGAAGATTATATCCATTTTATTATAGATGAATTTCGATTTTCTGAGATTAAAAATTATGCACTAGAAAAACACATAGTTACTAGCCAGTTTTTTGAAAAATAATAGGCACAAAACTACTTGTTTTGGACAGATAAATCAAGAAACTTTGTTTTTGTTACATGCCCATCAGATGCACTAATTCCAACAGTGTAATTTCCAGACGATATCTTATCACCATCAATAAGCAACGTGACCATACTGTCACGTGATGCATCTACTATACCAGAAGAGAATTTTACTGTTAAATTTCCAAGTTCAGCAGTCGGAGTAATTGAGCTTGAAGCATTCAGATAGAGTTGACCAGACAAATGTGCGTCACCTTTTATTTCCAGGTCAACAATACCAGTCTTTCCATGACCTAGTGTGATTTTAGGGGTATTGAGATTTATTTCAAACGGGATTACAGCATGCCCATTTATCATTCCAACTTTGTCGGTATTCCACTCAGAGAACCAGAGAATTTTTTCATCATGTGGATCCTGGGAAAGGTTTAGTGGATAAGTAAGATAACCATCTTTTGGCAGGGACGGAATTGAATACTCGGTCAATGTTTTATTTGATAAATCAAAGCGTCCAATTTTATTTCCTTGGTGTTCATTGAACCATAAAACTTTTGGATCTTGTGCTCCACGAATCCAAAAAGGAAGTGTGGTAGTATGAAAACCATTTTGAGATGTAGGATATCGCATAACTTTTCCATTTCCAAGATCATAACTAGTGAGAAAGCTTGTTTCATGTTCAGTTAACCACAAAATGTTATTGTTTAGCAATAAATCAGTAGGAGTCGAAAATAATGTAGTATTATCTTTAGGAATACTTTGAATTAATGAAATATCTTTTACAGTGTTATTTTCCCGATTTATTTTATACTCTAAAATATTTTGAGACCCCACATTAGCTATCCATACAGAATCATTTTGTAGAAATAGGCCAGCTGGGTTTGTATGAGCACCAACATTAAAAGCAGATATCTTGTAACCACTCTTTTCTGATTTCTCCACAACGCCCAGAGTATCTCCACGTAGAGTAGTAAACCAAATTTCGCCATTTTGGCTTGCTTTCATCTGAAATGGGGCACCAGTCTCAGATACGTACGAGTCAAAAGTACCACTTGTGGGGTCAAACCTCCAAATTGATGTAGTCCCAAGCGAAGATAGCCAGATTTTACCATCGTTGTCTTGTACAATGGCCCAAACAGTGGTAGAGTTGACATTCGTGTTTTCAAGGGATGTTGCTCCATTTTTGATCTCATAGTTTTTCACATTCCCATTAGTCGGATCAATAGAATAAAGCGTAGCATTTTTTGAGGACACCCAGACCAATCCCGTATCGGATACAACCAGACCATTGGGGGCAGAATCAGAAGGCAATGAATATTCCTTGACATATTGATTTTCTTTTCCAGATGTAATATTCAAAGACAGTGCCCCATTTCTAAAACTTTGATCAACGTAGACAAGTACAATTATTGCAGCGACAAAAATTACAATTAGAGTTTTTTTCGATATCAATTTGACCTAAGATTCAATTGGCAGTATCTGTATTATTAGTCTCTCTAAGTCAGATACGAATCAAGCCATAGATTTACCTAGTTTTCCAGTTTGACAAAGAGAGGCAATGTAATATATCAAAACATCCTAGTTAGTTCATGAAGAAACGATTCTACCTCTTTTTGCCAATCTATCTGAGTTTCTTTGTAGGGCTTGGAGTATACGAGATAATTCACCCTCCTTTTAGTACAGACTCGGCAAGAATTGGAGACTATGAAGTTAAAGTTGAAACCACACCTCCAGTTCCAGAGGTTGGAAAAATCACAACAGTACATTTCATAGTTTTGGACCAGAACGAAAAACCTGTTGACAATTTTAGGATGGGTGCTCAGATTTATTATAATGATAACATGATAAGCTCATTTTCCCTTTCAGACCATGATTCTGGAAAGTGGGATTTGGATTACATATTCAAAGAGCCAGGTAATCACGTAATCAGAGTTGATCTGGTTGATTTCAAAAATGGCGGAATGCTATCATACACATTCAACATGGGTGTGCTTAATTTCTACATGAGTCTGTTCACGTATTTGATAGTAGCAGGACTTGCTGGTGCCGGGGGCATTGTAATTGCAATAATTTTATTCCAGAAAAACATCTGGCCCAAGAAAAATAAAACATAGGGCGTGGTCCTCTAATGCAGGATGCTTGGAGATTACCTCCTTTGGAATCAACGCCATTGCGTGAATTCATGAAAGATTCCTGCGGGACCACGCATCGTTAAGCCATCTGTAGTGACTCTACGATCACATGTATAGTATAATTTCAAATTATTTAAGAATTTGTACTAGAAATATATCAATACATCATTTATATAAAATATTTCTAAAAATCTACAGATTTTCAATAATTATTCTAGCATGTTCCAGAACCTAGAGTAACGAAACAAGCCAACCCATCCAGATATGAAGGAAATAAGGGACAAAGCAAACAGTAGATACATCTCCCTTTTTCGATGTGCAAGATCAAGATTCAGAAAAATAAATGCACCCAAACCTATCAAACCAAAAAAAAGTACCAGCCTGCCGAGTCGTTTGAAATTCAATTATTGAGACATTCCATTGCCTGATATAAAACAGATCTGGCTTTTACAAATTTTATAAAATGCAGCCACGAAAAGCAAGACTAGACAATTCCACACTTTTCATAATATTGTTGGTGATAATCTTCTGCCTTGTAAAACTCGGCGGCAGGTACAATCTCAGTTACAATCTTTTTCCCATATTTTCCAGATTTCTCCATATCTTCTTTTGACTGTCTTGCTTCTTTTTCTTGCTCTGGTGTATGATAGAAAACAGATGACCGATACTGTGTTCCAACATCAGGCCCTTGTCGATTCAGTGTTGTAGGATCATGGTTACTCCAAAATATATCTAAAATTTCACCATATGAGATTTTTGTAGGATCATATTCTACTTGCACAACTTCAGCATGTCCAGTCATATCAGTACAGACATCCTCATAGGTAGGATTTTTTGTCTTTCCACCCATGTAACCAACATTTGTTGATGTTATCCCATTTTTTCTAAAAACATGTTCTATGCACCAAAAACACCCTGCACCAAAAGTGGCTTTCATAAATTATATTTCAACTCTACTTGAATTAAATTCTATCTAGATAATATGTAAAGTGATTTTGCTGCATCTTGATCAGATACTTTGCCACCCGCCCAGAGACACAGGGTCGACTTGTCCAGAGTCTGGCCAACAGAATCTCCTTGTACTAGCATCATACCATTTGAAACAAGATATTTCATACTGGCATATAGTTGGTTGTCAGGAATATCATCATTACACCAAGCTCCTACTGTCTTTTTTGTCCATGACGGGATATGGTTTTGAGGTGCAAGGACATCAACTACAAATGTCTTTACTACAGAGTTTCCATTTTGATCTTTAGCTGCACAAGTTACCGTGGTAGTTCCCATCATGAAAAAAGAGCCAGACTGAGGATTACATACTGGTCCAATTAGACTTGATAGCAGTGTAGAGTTCACATAGTTGACGCTTGCCCCAACAGAATTGGCAGCATAAAAGATCAGAGTTGGTGGAACCATGTGTTGTGTACTAGAGCCAGAACTTGAACTAGATGTGCTATAAGATCCCCCTCCTACGGTTACAAACACGCTAGATGGTATGGATGGGTCATTGAATCTGAATTCTAGTGTAGAGCCCATTTCTATTGGAAATCCACCAACGGATTTTGGTATCTTGACATTTACCTCAAAGGTATCAGTATTAGGCCCAGTCTCTCTCAATGTATACGGGTTTACTTGAAATGCACTATCTGCCAGGGTAGTTTGGACACCGCCCATATGAAATTCAATCATATCAAGCGGAATATCATCAGGTTTTTGAGAATCTAGATTATAGTTTGGGGCATAGATTTGTAGTTTAAAGTATTGACCAATTCGAACATTTGATGAAGAGATTGCTACCGGACTTGATGGAGCACTGGAAAGAACTTTGGATTGCGTCAAAGTTGTTGGATTTCCAGAATAATCGGCCTGTTGGTGATATGTCATGACAACAACATCTCCATTTTTCAGTGGCTTGCCATTAACAGTATCAGGCAATGTAAGTTGTAGTTGAAATATTCCACTATCAATTCCAGTTTCAACCATTGCGCCAGGCCCAGCTATTGAAACTCCATTTATTGTAAAGTCAACTAATCCAGAGGTGGAGATAGTCATCACTGCTCGATGATCAGTGGATAAATTCAAGTCATTGACATAAAAAGTCAAAACAGTTCCAGGAGTTGCAGGTTCTGCATAACTAAGAGACAGTGGAACCAAAAGCAATATGATAAAAAATCCTTTCATCTGAGATAGATTCATGGTGTGACCTTTCCAGAAGTCTTGGCTTGGATGGATGCAGCATCAGAATTTTTAATCAGAATTTTTAAAACATTTTTTGTAGAGGAAATTTCATCCTCAGATATTCCATTGTAAATTATCTTTCGCAATTGTAGAATTATCATTATTATAGAATCTACAGTAGATTCAGATTTTTTTGTAAGAAATATCCTATTGTTTCTTCGGTCTTTAGAGTCTGCCTTTCTTTCAACTAGACCACTCTGTTCCATTTTGTCTATCACTGGCACAAGCGTACTTCCATCGACATTAATTTTTTCAGCAATCTCTTTTTGTGTTAGACCATCCATTATGTTTAGAACCAAAATGACTTTCCATTGGGCAGGAGTCAATCCCAGTTGTTTTTTCATCTCTATTTCCGCCAATCGTTCCTGAGATTTTGAAGCAAGTGCAATCAAGGCGCCAACGCTCTCACTTAGGTCCAATTTACGCATAACATGAGTAGAACTCACTGGTATACAAATGATTGGTACACCAATAGTTATATACTAACAGGTAAAATATTACACCATGTCTGCACCAAGGACAACCAGAGTTCTAGTATTATCCGTCATAGCAATCTCAAGTATTGTATATCTTAGCACATACAGTCCAGCATTTGCCACAACATCAAGCCAAATTGGAAACCAGACCATAACAGGCAACGATCTAAAAAATAACCCAATGGTTGCAAAGATTCTCAGTGAAATAGAATATTCTAAAAAACAGGTAGCAGAATTACAAAAAAATCAAAAAGACCAAGAGGAGAACCAGAAACTTATTGCACAACAAAGACTGATTGCCAAGCAATTAGAAGAACAAGCATATCAGATACTCCAAACTCAGACATCCCAGAATAGTTCGGATAATGCATATGGCAGATTTCTTGATTCTATTCCAGCTAATGATACAAAACAAGTATTTCATGACGAGTTTGCATTTACAAAACAAAGAGTAGATGCAGGACATGTTGCCATGCAAAAGGTACTGGCAAACGGTGGAACTTGGGAAGAGGCAATGCAGGAATTTTCAAAGCATGCCGCAATAAGATATGTGGAAATGGTTTCAGTAAACCAAGCTCTCAATGACAAGTATATTCATCACCAATACAACACAACTAGTACTCCAATACCATTTGATCAATACGGTAAGGTCCCTGATGGATACATCAAAACTCCAGAAATAGTTTCAAGCCATGAAAGAACATAACAGAAAATCAATAGCTGCCATTTTTATCGCTTTAACAGTAATTACAGTCTTTTCACTTGTACCATCATCTTATGCAGACAGGATAATTACACTCAAAAAAGTATCCGATGTCAGCGAAGAATCCCTTCTCAATACAATATCAAATGTAACAGAATATCCAGAGATATTTCCTGACAATGTAAGATATGTCAAGGTGTTAGACAACAATACAAAACTTGTCGAAATGAACGCGGGTATAAATGGCGTATTTTTTGACACCCAGGCTATTTGTAAGACAGATGCAAATGGAAACTATGTAGTCGAGGTAGTATCAGGGGACCTCAAGGGAACTACCATGACCACCAAACTAGAAAAAACATGGGGTTTTCATGGCCTAAAAGACGGCGCTACTATTGCAGACATTGCAGTAGATGTAAAGACATCAGGATTTCTCTCATGGATGCTCAATTTTGTTCCAGACAGTTCAGTATCAGATGCGTTAGGATATGGATTTGATAAATTCGTCCAGCACATACAAGCACAGTAACATCAAGTAGATTATTTTACTAGACTAGGTTTTTTTGAGAAATTTTGGTTTTAGTTTTGTGTTGTTTTTTAAAAGTTCTAGCGCGATTGTTTTATTGTTCAATGCCAAATCAAATTTTTTGTCAATTTTCAGAGCCGCATTAAAACATTTTATCGCATCTTTTAGTAAACCAATTTCACCCAGTGAGAGTCCCTTGTATGCTATTGCCATGGCATATTTTGGTTGTATCTTCAATGCCTTGTCATAGCAATCTATTGCATCGTGATATTTTCCAAGAGTGTGCAATGCTGCACCCTTGTTTACAAGCGCATCCAAGTTGTTCTTTTCAACCTCAAGCGCAATATCATAGCATTTTATTGCCTTGGAGTGTTTCTCAAGAGTCTGTAATGTGACACCCTTGTTTATCAGTGCAGTGATATTTTTTGGATCTTTGAATAGAACTAGATCATAATATTCCAGTGCAAGAGTGTATTTTCCCTCTTCGCATAGTTCGTATGCTTCATCTAATAACGATGAATTTTTCATCAACATGAATTAAAATCTGTAGATATTATTCTTTTAGAAGGTGTTCTCGCTAACACATTTTACTGATAATTAAATCAGGTACAGAATCGGATTACCTGCGATCACACATTTGAGCACATACAATCAAGAAAACATTTACGAGTCTCATCTAATAGAACACAGACTTGCAAGTGTATAGTTTTTCAACCAATAAATAAAAAAAAGCATAATTCACAACAGTCTTTAACGGCAATCCCTTGCCCAACTTTAATGCATACGATAATCTTTGATTTTGATGGTACAATAGCAGATACAATGTCAGTAGTCATAAGAATTGCAAATAGGTTTGCAGATCATTACGGATACAAGAAAATTCCACTCAGTGATTTGCCAAAATTACGAGAAAAAAAGCCAAGTGCAGTACTAAGACATCTTGGAATTTCAATATTCAAGTTGCCAATCGTGGCAAGAAAGATAAGATTTGAGATGAATAAGGAAATCATCAACCTAAAGACCGCAGTGGACTTGAAAGATACCTTGGTACACCTCAAGGAGAATGGATGTGTGCTAGGCATATTGACTACAAACTCCAGAGAGAACGTGGTAGAATTTTTAAAGAAAAATGATTTGGAACTATTTGATTTTGTGTATTCAGGTAGAGCAGTATTTGGCAAGAGTAGATTATTGAAAAAAATGATGAAAGAAAAAACAATTCCACATGAAGATCCAATTTACGTGGGCGATGAAATAAGAGACGTTGAAGCGGCCAAGAAAGCAGGGATCAGAGTAATAGGAGTAGCATGGGGATACAATACCAAAAATGCCTTGTTAAAATTTCATCCCGATCATGTGATAGAAGAACCCGAAGAGCTAAAAGCCATAATTCTAAACTAGACTCGTGAAAAATTAAGCTATATTACTTAATTGTCATAATCTCAGCTTATCAATACGTATATCAGTGTGGACATTTGGTCATGTGTATCTTGCCCAAAAATTTGAGAGTAATGATTTTGCTGACTGTTATGATAGCATCAGGTATAGGAGTAGCATATGCTCAAGACAGTTCTGTTGCTACACAGTTTTACAGTCCTGAAGCAGATGCACTAAAGGCATTTGCAACAGAGATTGCAACTTCTGCACCAAAAATAATTGCAGCCGCAGTCTTGTTGATAATAGGTCTAGTGGTAGGAAAAATCGTATCACGTGTAGTAGAAAAGACAGCGAAGAAAATTCTAAGTAAAGCAAATTTACACAGTATTGCAGAATCTAATGCTGTTGAAGATGTAGTTGGAAAAATTGATTCAGCACATTTGATTGCAGCGACAGTCAAGTGGTTTGTCTACTTGTTTTTCATAGTAGCTGCAATAAACGAATTACAGCTTGAGCAGCTTACAACCGCACTTACCTCATTGTGGCTCTGGATACCCAATGTGCTGGCATTTGTCATGATTGTAATAATTGGCTCCATCATAGCAAACTATGTCATCAAGTGGGTAAACCACGAGCTTGTTACGCACAATTATGGCGGAAGTAGGTATATCGGAACAGGAGTCAAGATAATCATATACAGCATAGTCTTTGCAGTAGGCCTCACACAAATCGGTGTTGGACAATCAATCATACCAACACTTGTCTCAGCATTTTCATGGAGCATAGCAGCTGCAATAGGTACTGCCATAGCAATTGGTTTAGGATTTACACTAAAGGATCTTTTACCAACAGCAATCGCAGGTGCATCCGGTCATCGTTCAATATACAAGATAGGCCAAGTAATCAGAATTGGAGACGTTACAGGAACTATAACTTCATCAGAGATGTTTCATATCATAGTGACCAATGAAAAAAATGAAAGTGTTGTAATTCCTACCAAGGAACTTATGAACAAGTCAGTTGTCATACTGCATTCAGACTCTAAAAAGAATTAGAATTTTACAAGCTAGTTTGAAATAACGCATCAGATAACATTACATCACAATGAGTTCTGATGTAACAGAAGAAGAAAAGAAAACATTGACACCAGAATCAGGATTTGATTTATGCGGAATTGATTATTTTGAATCACTTGGAAGAAGACTGTATTTTATTGCGCATTATGAAAAATATCAAGATGCACTAGTGGCAAAAAAAGACAGAGATAGACCAGACGAGTATTTGATATTATACAAAGGTGCACAATAAAATAATTATAACAACCTTCAATCTAGGATAATTTATTTTGAATTTGGTTTTTCATCAGACATGGTTTTGAAAATTCTCACAGCTTCTAGATGTGAACAATTTGCTTTCAAGCCCTTTCCATGATGAAATTTGTAAAAATTTTTGAAACCTTCACAGTCACAACTATCTGATGTTACCATGTAGGACTTGGAAGGATCACTTGATGATTTTACTTGAAACAAGTCGCTATCAATCATGACCACACCATTTTTTGCCAAAGCCTTGGCCTTTTTGATGGTATTAGCGCTCATGATTTCTGAAATATCACTCAATTAAATAATCCTTAAGTTTTTTCAACATAATTGAGTAACATGCCTAAAGAGCCAGATGACCCAGAATCAGAGATAATCAAACAGATGTTCGAGGAGATAATGAAGATGATTCGTGAAAAGCAAATCAGACTAGAATCCATAGTCCAGAGGACTCTAGAACACGGAACAATTCAACAAGAGTCGTTTAACCGCACATATCGACTTCTCACAGAATATGGTAAAACCAAGCAGTGGTTACCGACCTGAAAATCAAGTTAAACATACAAGATTTGGATGCATCTGAAAAGTCAGTAAAAAATTAATTCACTAGAATAAAAAAAATTGGAGAGGTGTCTTTGGTAGGACCTCCCCAAGAAAGTGCTTGCGTGATCAAAATGCTGACTAAGAGACACATATTATGTGAATTTACATGTTGACCTAACTTTCAACATCATATTCTTGTAAGCAAATATAGAATTCTCTCAATAACAAAGCTTAGTTTTCATAACATTAGCTTATGAAATGACAATAAATTTCTGTAAAAACAATTTTCAGAGTGCTTATAATTTTACATTCAGGTTTTTGATTTTTTGTATTATTTCATCATGCTCTGAATCAGGCTCAGTTGAAAGTATCAATAGCCCATCATCAAGAAACAGAGTTACGAGTTTGACTTTTTCTTTGGATGTTATCATCCAGTTGGTTTTGCCTAGTTTTTCATTGAACATTTCGTCCCAGGACGCCTTGACAGATGCCTGATAATGGACCATGTTACTTAGTTCTTCATCAAGCAGAGGTGCAGCACTTACCTTTCTTGCAAATGTAATCAGTTTTCTGTCTTTTATTCTACCTACAAAACGAATGGTACTATCAAGATGTAAGATCTGATTGTATGGATCTGCTTGTTTTACCCTCTGTGCCATTTGTTGGGTAATAATCTCCAAAGGAAATTTAACTCTATGCCGAGATCTAGCCAAATAATGACAAGTGAAACTGATATGACCATATTAAATAAAATAATAACAAAATACCAGATCGGCAAAGAGACGGCATACTTGATTGAGCAGTCACTTGCCAGAATAAATGCAATAGACGAATCCAAGACCTTTACCTACGAACCACTTGAGACGTTTGAAAAGAAACTACCGCATCTTAACAACCTGAAGGAGAAAGCAACCAAGTCATTTAGTCCATTTGCAGACAAACATGGTACATCCCTATGTGCCGCAATGGGAATACCCATGGTACAATCAATAGAGAAATCCAAGGATGTTGGAAATTATGAAGCATTTCATGAACTGTTTGGACTGACAAACGCCAAAGCCAAAAGATTCGGCCTTGCCGCACTTTATTCATCAATGCAGGGTCAAAAAAACAAAGCTCCGGGCACATACAACATTGTATTTGACAGAGATTCTCCTTGGACATATAGAAACGAGGCAGAACATATGGAAGAGTATGCAAGATACCATTTCAACAGTTATCTGATAAACCACGTAGAGCATTCAGAGTCAAATCCATTTGAGTCTGTAATGGAGATATACGAATTCGGGGCTGCAGATTTTATATTCATGCAGACAGAGCAAGACAAAATAAGAAAAGAGGTACTTGCCACGTTTCATACAGTCAGCATACCAGACAAGGGAAATGTTATTGCAGTACACATGACAGGAGATGAAAAAATATTTCATTATAGGAAATGGGGCGATCCATATTTTGCAATCAGTTCTATCGATGGACAAACAAAATTAAAAGTGACAGGAATTGCAGATCAAAGATTTCGTACAGACTAAGTTTTAGCTAAGCTTGTCAAGATCTTTTTTCCAGATTCTAACACCATCAACGAAGGTCTGTTCTGGTTCTTCAAATACAGTATGCCACTTGCCATCATGAGGAAATAGTTTATCCATCTCTTTTATTTTGTCATTTGTCGGAAACCTATTTGTTAGTGCCCCCCATTTCATGTTTGGAAATTTTGGCATTATCTCGTTGATGTCTTTCATTGTACAATATAATACCAAAACAAGTAATAAAATACTATTCATTTGTTCATAGTGACTAGTTTTTGGTAGCCCTAGTCAATTAATTCTCAAGTATTGTATGGATATCATGACAACAATAGTCGGGATCAAGACAAATGACGGAGTAGTACTTGGATCAGACAGGAGAGCAAGTAAGGGCTTTTTCATCGGATCAAAGATAGTACAAAAAATTGCAAAGATAGATGATACACTAGCTGTTGCAATTGCAGGACAACTCTCAGACGCAGAACATATCATCAAAGTGGCAAAGGCAGAACGAAGACTCATGGAATTAAGAAGAGGATTTTCTCTGACCATAAAGGAATCCACTAGATTGATTGCAAACATTGCATACTCAGGCCTTAGAAGCTACCAGCCCTATTACGTAGAGCTTCTAGTTGCAGGAGTAGACAAAGAAGGTGGGCATGTTTTTGCAGCAGACATGAGTGGAGCAATCACTGAAGAAGACTTTGCATCTTCCGGGTCTGGCTCACCTATTGCATATGGTGTACTTGAGAGTTTGTACAACAAGGAGATAACAAATACACAGGCAAGTGAGATTGCATCACGTGCAGTATCTGCAGCAATGGAAAGAGATCCAGGTTCTGGGAACGGCATAAACATTCTTGCCATACCAAATTTGCAAAAGGAGGTCGTTGCATAAATGTCAGAATCAGGTCAAAACAGTAGATTTCCATTCTACGGTCCACAAGGAAGACTTGTTCTAGTAGACAGCGCTTTGGAAGCTGTAAGCAGAGGAGCTACTACAATTGGAATCAAGACACCAAACTTTGCAATGATTGCAAGTCAGATAAAACCAACACATCCATTGATGGAACCTTCGGAAAAGATATTTCCAATTGACTTTCACATCGGAGCAACAGGTGCAGGATACATCGGAGATATCTTGCAACTAATTGACACGTTGCGCCTAGAGTCACAAAAACACAGACTGACATATGAAACTCCAATAGATGTAGATTCACTTGCAAAACATCTCAGTAGTTTTCTACACAACTATACATCATATGCTGTAAGACCACAAGCTGCATCAATGATAATTGCAGGCGAAGACCAGACTGGTGTCCAGTTGTATCAAGTAGACCCAAGTGGAACTTTTTTCAGGGGCTCTGGGTTTGCGATAGGTCAGTCATCTGATACGGCACTAGATGTCATCACAAGAGAGTACAACAAAGACATGAATCTTGATCAAGCAGTTGAGCTTGGAAGAAAGGCAATAGAGAAAGCACTTGGTGAAAAACCCATAGTGGAAACCGGCATAGTCGAACCTGGAAAGGCATTCCGTAAGATACGCACGGAAAATGTCTAAACCCAGGACGACTATTTTTTTATAACCAAGATTAAATGAAAAACTGGAAAATTACAAGTGTGTCAATAGCGATTCAGAATGTTACTAGAGTTCTTTAGAATCAGGTTTTTTGGAGGATTCATCTTCAAAATCTAACACCATGCTTCGGAGGGCAATTTTTACTCCTTTTAGAATTCTCAGACCATGTTGTTTTGAAATACCATTTAGAACCATGTAATAATTACGCGTTCATTACATAAAAGTCTGATCTAGCTTTCCAAAATTTTAAAAAAATCAATTATTTCTTGCACATCTGCCAATTCTGCCAAATATGATTTGATTTGTGACACAACTGAATTGAATTCCTCTTTGTACACATCTTTTAGTATAGTCTTCAAATATTCCGGATGCTCATAGCAATCAGAAATTTTACAATCATATACTGAACCAAGTCTTGCCAATACCAAGTGATAATTTGCATTTCCTCTTCTCATTAGTACCAATTCCACATAAGAAATCAAGGCTAACTTGTACGGTTCAGAATTAGAATCCAATACAGGTCATTAGTTCATTATTTTATAATATTTTCTATCCTAAAATTTCAAAGTAATGCTACCAAAGCCTAAATTGTTACCGCTTCTCAGTTATACAGACCAAAGGAACTGTATCTGCTCTTTCCATCAGACCTTTCCTGATTCTCTTTGAGTAGTTTAGTTATCTGCTCCAGTATCCTATGGGCATTTATTGTAGCCTCGGACTTGTTTTTGGCTCCAGATGCATCGCTTTCCACTACAGCATATCTTGAGACTAGCTTTAGATTTACATGGTACTTGTCATTGCTTTCCCACTGGAGTACATACCCCCCATCACCTTCAACAATTCCTATCCAACGTAGTGTACCAAACCATTTTCCTAGCAATTTGTTTACCACGTCTTCAACTTTTACAGTAGTTGGGATGTACAGTTGGATTATTTGTTCAAATTGCGCATACTGGTGTGAAATGATTTTGGATAGGTTTTCAAGATCAATTCTAGATTTTTTCACAAGTATAGAATCCAAATTCTTTGTAAGCTTGTAACCATAATCTGTCTTTTTTACCAATCCTGCATTTTCCAACCTATGCAAAGATCTTGCTAGGCTTTGTTGATGAATCCCCAACTTTCGCACAAGACCATTAAAGGTATACTTGTTGTCACTGACACCCCCATCCTGATTTAGTAATGATAAAACTTTCTTGTCGTTTGTCTGAAAGTCATCAAGTGATACATTTGATGTATCGTCAATTATAATTTGGACCATTTTATCATCCACCTTGACTTCTTTTTCATTTACAGGTTTTCCCTCTTTTTCTTGTGAATCTTTTGTATCCATGTGTATTACTTCCAAATAGTCTCTTTACTTATTTAAAACTAGTTTAGCTGTTATCACTTGATCTGGCTCTGCAATGGTAGAATCTATAGATTTTATAAGATTACTTGTTTTTTCTAGTATTTGTAAACGGTGTAAGGTAAACCTGTTTTTTCGTGATTTTGCATTTCTAGAATTTAATCTCAGTTTATTATTACAGCATGGGCAACGTACTCCCAAAGATAGAGAGTCTACAAATATTCCACATACTGAGCAAGGCCGCTGTCCTGCTGCAAACCTAAATCCTCCCAATGGTTTTTTTGCCGCAAACCTGTAGCAAACTCCTTTGCATCTCAATTTTCAAACTCTCCCTTGTTGTCAATTACACAACATTCTAAATAAAATAGACTAGCATTTGCAAAACCTAGTCACAGGTATTTTTATGTAAAACTAAAAATAAATACCAGTACAGGCAGACAGAAACGAGATTACCAGATGGCAGATATTTGGCCGTTTATTGCAATATCCATTCCTACAATGATCTTTCTTGGCATGCGTCATGCACTTGATGTTGACCACATAACTGCAATAGACAATCTCGTGCGATTACACAATGCAATAAAAAAATCACGGTGGGTAGGCACAGGATTCAGTGCAGGACACATGATCTCAGTCCTAGCAGAGATGATTTTCATAATTTACGTAATTGGAAGCATAACTAGTGCAGATAATCTCGCATTCTGGGGAGGTGTAATAGGTGCAATAGCCCTAGGAGCAATAGGTATCATCAATATCTATTCGATGAAAAAGTGGGGCAAGAGTGGCTCTGCAATACTTGCCAGCAAAATTTTGAACAAGACTGGAGTACTTGGCCCAGTAGGATCAGCCCTAGTTACAGGAGTAGTGTTTGGCCTAGGCTTTGATACAGCAACCCAGATTTCTGCCATTACTTTATCGGTAGTAGCATCAGCAACATCAGGCGTCCAGACTGCATTAATCTTGGCTGGGTTCTTTGCAATAGGAATGATTCCAATCGATACGTTTGACAGTGTTATACTGCGTTCAGCATTTTCAAAAATACTTCACACCAAGGGCTTTCGATTCATGTCTTATGCATTAAGTGGAACTGCATTGATAATCGCATCAGTTGCATCTTATGAGATATTGACAAAGTCTGAAATATTACCAAAATTAACAGGTCCAGTCTTGGCAATAACCATAGTCTCATCATCATTTGCATATGCGTTTGTAACTAGAAAAAATAAAAATCTAATCAGCAAGTAATTACAAGTATGCAACAGTCTGATTTTCTTGATTATTTACTAACCAGTTGTAAAATCTAGCGACATATAGAATTGCCAGTACAAGAGAGATCAGCACCTGCAGTATTAAGACCACCCACATTTGCACCCTTTAGATTAGCACCTGCCATGCTACCGCCACCTCCAAAGTTCCCATTAACAAGACTTGCATTTGTCAAGTCTGCACCAGAGAAATTATCTCCGAACATGTTTGCTTGATTAAAGTTTGATTTTGAGAGCATAGCATTCTGGAAATTGCAAAGTTCAGTATCTGTGCCTGAAAAATCTGCTCCTACCAAGTTAGCGCCCTGGAAATTAGCGGTCGGGAATCGCGAACCATGGAAGTTGACATTTTGCATATTTGCATATGAAAGATTTGCATAATAGAAATCAATGTGTTGCAAGTTTGCACCAACTAGATTTGCATTTGATAAATTGACAAAGTTGAGATTGGCATATTGCAAGTTTGCGCCAGAAAGATTTGCACCAGAGAGATTTGTATTATACAGCCTCATGCCTTGTAGATTTGCGCCTGAGAGGTTGATTCCAGACAGGTTTACATTAGAAAGTTGAATGTATCTCATGTCACAGTTAGACCAATCGCTGCCTGGAGTCGGTTTTCCAAAGCAAATTTTCGTAGCATGAGTCATACCGTTTGTACTTCCAGACATTGAATTTGTAGCATATGCTGATGAAATAGATATTGATAGTAACAAAATTGAAATTGTTCCCAACAATAACACAGAATTTTTCTTGATCATTTTTTGTATTTTGTTTGTAGCATTTACATGATTTAAGATCCATGGTACAATCAACGAATGTACTAATTTTGTACATATGCTGATCATGAATTTAAAATAATGAATTGTTATTTTAATAAATAGCATCTGATTTTATCAAGTCATTATTTTGACAAATAATATAATTTACAAATCATCTAGAATGTGAATGCTAGTTTTGTTGTTTGTTGCGCGTAATTGCAATTACTGCAATAACTATACCTGCAATTCCAATACCTATCCCAGTCATGCTTATCATATACAGCCTATCAGTGGTATCTTTTACTTCCTGGAATGATTGTACAACATTTGAGACACTTTTTGATGCAGCATCTGCGTTATTTTTTGCATCCTCAATATCATTTGTTAGTTGATTTACTAATGTACCCAATTGCCCGACATTTGCAGAAGTATTAGGTGATGAACCAGTAGATGGTGGAAAGTTCAAGTCATCAACGCTTGCCACATCATCTAACGGTATTTCATCATCAATTGTCTGTCCCTCAACAGTACCGGTAAACACAAGACTGTAGGTTCCAACTCTTGTCGGGATTAATACTGCAGTATATTGTCCATCAACAGTACTGCTTGGAAGAAAATCAAGAGGTTTTGTCACACTGCCGTATTTTACTGAAATTTGCAAATCTTTTATTGCATTAATCACAGGTTTTGCAGCATCTCCGCTTCCTTTCTTTATTGTTACTTGAGCAGCATTTACCAGTCCAGTATACACAGGCTCATTATTCCATCCAACTTGGACCAAGTAATTACCGTAAACCTTTGTGATGTGAGCTTCTGCAGGTTTTACACTAAGCGGAGAAATAAATACAATTGAAGCAACAAGTGATAGAAATATCACAGTAACAAGAAATTGTTTTGTTTTTCTAGTCATGTGACTATATCTTAGAATCCTAGGTGTGATTTGAATCTGGTTGCTACCACTACACCTGCAATAGAGATTATGCTCAAGAGTGCAGGCAATGGAAATTCTGGCACAGCAGACTCCCCATGGGCAGTAGCATCTTGAATATTATAAGCCATAATTAGTGTTGGATGGATACCTACGTGAACATCATTCATGATGGTATTTACATCAGATTTACTATTCAGATCTTGGACTAGTTTTGTAAAACCATCAGATATCTTGGAATTACCTGAGACATTGGGATTCTTTGATACCATATCACTGAACATTTGTTGTGCAGTTGTTGCAAGTGAGACAGAGTTTTCATATGCATTTTCATTCACTATGGTGCTTGCCATGTTTGACATACTACCTCCAGACATGGTCATTTGAGACATGTCGTTTAGGTCTACGGTGGAATTCAAAGCAGCGCCATATTTTTCCAAGGCTTCTTTTAGAACAAATGTGACTGCTAATGCCTGAATAGTAGAATTGTCTAGTTTATCCTTGTCAACTCTAACCGGAACAGATTCATCTAGATAGCCACCAAGTTTTGCAACATCGTCATTTACCATACTTTGATTTCCAGTGCTTGCATCATTCAAAGTAGCATTTATTGTGGCAGGGATCTCTTGTTGCAGTAAGGTATTTCGCTCTCCCATTTCTCTAGTATCATTAGAATTCCAGTATTCACCTAACGCATCAGAATAGTAATCAATTACATTTTTGTCTCCCACATGCTTGGCAACGTTTGTAACTTCAGTTTTTATTTCAGATACTTTAGCCAACCATGAAGCACTTTCATCCCCACCAAAATTATGAGCATATGCAGGATGAGTATAGATTAAGCCAGATGCAATAACTCCTAAAAGTAATAATGCTGCAAACTTCTTGTTCACAATAGCACATTCGCGCTATCTCATTTAAAAGTCTTATAGTACAACAATCGAATAGTTATCATATTTTAAAAAATAGATCACAAATTACAATATTTGCTGTTCGATGTTTGTACCACAAATTGAGCAAGAGCAATATAGTAAATCAAAGAATTTACAATTGCAGTAAATGATCAAATCTAGCAAAAAAACAAAATTACAATTGATTTTGACCATAATAGTAATTTCATCCATTTTCATAATTCCAAGTGCTCCAAAATCTTACGAACATGCATTTGTGGAAAAAAGTGATCCTGCCGCATCACAATCACTTGATGTGCCACCAACCAAGGTAGATGTTTACTTTAGTGATCCCGTTGATATCAGATATAGTGAAATCAAAGTCTTAGATTCAGACGGCAAACAGATCCAAGAAAACGACCAACACTACATCAGTAATGACCAGAAATCATTAAGCGTGTCACTACCTCCAAACCTCAAAAATGGCATTTACACAATATCAACAAAAGTACTTGATCAAACAGATGGTCATGTTACAGAAGATGCATTTGCTTTTGGAGTTGGACAAGATGTCCCAAAGAGTATTACAAACAACCTAGCATCAAATAATTATCAAGAAGTCTCAATACCAGAAGCAGTAGCAAGATTTCCATCACTTTTAGGCCAAGTCATTGTGGCAGGTATCGCAGCATCATCTTTGTGGCTATGGGGTCCAATATCTAGAATACCCAGACTCAAAGATTCCATATCTCAAACTAGAATCAAGATAGACAGTGCCATGGCAAAGATGGCAGTGATTGGTTCCATCATCATTCTTGCATCAGGTTTTGCTATGATAATTGTGCAGGCATTTTCCATAAATGCCGGCATACTTGATGCAATATCTACAAAATTTGGAAACATGTGGGTACTGCGAATGATCACAGCATCAGCGTTGTTGGGTTTGTCATTTGTAATATACCAAAAAACAAAATCAACTCCAGCGATAATTCCAAGAACATATACCGCATCTTTGCTTGGTCTAAGTTTTTCAGTATTACTGACTACAAGTTTGATAAGCCATGGTGCAGCTACTGGACAGATAATTCCACTGTTACTTGATTTTTGTCACAATGTATTTGCGTCATTGTGGATTGGTGGAATAATATATCTAGCATTTGTTGTAATGCCGCAGATAAAACAGATTACAGATTCTCATATCAGTCTTTCTACAATATTGATTCTCATTCCAAGATTTTCCATACTTGTTGTTGCAGTTCTTGGTGCAGTTGTAATTACAGGTCCATTTTTGTTATATGCCCTAGAAAATAATCTTGCGTTAACGCTTGCATCATTTTATGGCAAAGTCCTCATAGTCAAACTCGGGCTTGCCGCAGCAATGATAGCATTCGGGGGATATCATCAAGTATTTGTTAGCAACAAGGCACATGCCATAATTTCAAAACTAGCCATAAAAAATACCAGAATGCAAGATACAACAATAGATGCAAAGCCAATTCTTTCCAGATTTTATACAAGCATAAAGATAGAGGCATTTATCGGCATTGCATTAATTGCGTCTGTTGCAGTCCTAGTTGATTCAGGTTTACCATCAAGTGAATTTCAAAACCAATTACAGTCATTACAGAACAAAGTGTTTGCGTTGACCACAAATGGTAATTCGAATATTTCTGGATTGACACAAACAGGATTTGTTGAAAATGGAAGCAGAATAGTGTTATCTATGAGCCCATTTACAACCGGAAATAATGATTTTACCATATCATTTTTGGATTCAAATAAAAATCCAATAGATATGAAATCAACCCAGCTAGAACTCACCCAAACCGATAGTGGCATAGGACCAATTACGATTGATACAAACAAGACAGATACTGGAACATTTACCACCAACACAGACTTTGGATTCCCAGGACATTGGACCGTAAGAGTTGAAGGTGTACAAAATAAAGAAAATGCGTTAAATCTAGTATATTCATATGATCTGTTTGTAAAACCAAAACTGAACAGTATCCAAATAGACATCAAGGAATACAAGACTCCAGGAAATAGCAGTACCCCAAGGTATCCAGTTTATGACAGTAGCAGAAACAAAATATGGGTTGGAGATACAAGTCTCAATAGTGGCAAGATACTTGATTTTGATTTAGGGACAAAAAAATACACTGAGCATAAAATTGAGGGATTAAACAGCATAGTGTATTCAGCTTTAGACTCTCATGACACTTTATGGTACATTGACTATACCAGAAAGATGCTTGGACATTACAACCCAGATGACAATTCAAACATGGAGTATCCAATACCAAACAAGGACTTTCTTACAAGCATGGCAATTGACAGTAATGACACCATCTGGATTACTTCGCATACAAATGACATTCTAAAATTTGAACCCAAGACTACAAAGTTTGATGCGATAAAGCTACCAGACAAATCAGACCCACTGGGAATTACAATTGACAACACAGCAGGCAAAATATGGATAGCTGAAGGAATTGGAAAATTATCCAGTCTTGATATCTCAACTAGTAAAGTAACAGAGTTTTCCCCATCAGGAAATTATACCATGGAAGGCCCCACAGCCATAATATCAGATCCTGAAACAGGAAAAGTGTACATTTCAGAACATGAAGGTCATGCAGTATCAGTCTTTGATCCACTACTCAAGACATTTAAAAAAATTCAACTTGATCCTGCACCAGACAATCTACCATATGGAATGGCCTTCGATGAATACCACAATCTTTGGGTTGCACAGCATACAATTGATAAAATTTCAATAATAGACCCAAGAACAGGAGACATCATTGAAAAAAATATGCCGTCATCTAATACGTGGGTACAATGGTTAGCATCAGATTCACAAGGAAACATCATAATGGCAGAAGAAAGAGCAAACGCACTTGCCATAGCAACCATATCAGCGGGACAACCACAAAGCAATCAGACAGATATTTCATCAGCGATTCCAAAGTTTTACTTTGATTATGCCCAAGTTATGGCACCATCAATCACAGGATTATTGATTGTGGTGGCATTTTTCTATTGCAAAGGTGTAATAGATCTTAGAAATGTGACAAACCAAATAAGAAAAACACTCTAATTTTAGAATTTGCCATTACATGAAAAATGTCAATATTTTATCAATCCAGAATAAAAAAAATCAACTCATGTCTTTGCTGCATGGGCGCACTTGCCACACAGCAAAGAACTTGAGCAGGATGAAGTCCAAACGATATGCCGTACACAGGATGTAACCATTTTACAAAATAAGCAAAGTGGTACATTTGGCGAACATACCATTCATGATTTTGCCATCTAAGAAACAATAAACTTGTTCGAGAGTTGTACCAGTTCGTTTAAATTTAATTTTCGACCATTATACCCCATGTCAAAGTATGATAGCATAATAGAAAACAGGTCCAATTTGCTGACTTTGATAATGTTTACAGTCATAGGAGTCTTGGCAATACCTGTTATTTTACCGCACATTTTCCATAAATTTCAGATCTTTCACATCCTCATACATCTCAGCGGAATCAGCTTGGCAGTTTTCTTGAGTATAATATCAGCAATTGCATATTCCAGAGTTAAAACCAAGAGATTGTTTTTTACAATGCTTGCATTTTCGCTTTTTGTCATAGCTGAAGCATTATCGCTTGTAGATGCAACATGGCAATACACATATTATTTGGGCCCGTTCCCAGCAGAAGAGATTGCGCATTTCTTTGAATTATCCACATTGGGAATGTTTGCACTTAGCGTATTTAGGAAAGATTGACCATGGATAGAATTACAGAAATTATTAGTATTATTGAAAAAAATCCGGGAATAAAGTTCAGAGAGATAATGAGAGAAACAGGATTGAAAAATGGAGTCATGAGTTATCATGCAAGAAAGCTAGAAGAGACCGGCAGTGTAAAGATTGAAAGAAAGTCAGGAGAGACTAGATTCTATCCACTTTTTGTCACTGAAGAAGAATCAATATTGATAACAAGTCTCAGACGGGATACACAAAGATACATCTTACTAGCATTACTAGAGGGCAAACCACTTGCATTCAATGAGATTGTTAACAAAGTAAAAAAAGCACCTTCCACAGTCTCCACTTTTCTTGCAAAACTTGTAGATGATAAAATAGTAGAACTAAAAATAGTAGAACTAAAGAAAATCTACTTTTTGAAAAATGTAGACATGGTCCGTGAAATCATTCAAAGATACAATCCAGTATTGCTTGAGAGAACGGCATACAATTTTGCAGATACTTTCTCCAGTCTCTAGTGACAATCAGTCATTCCTAGTTTCTGGTTTATGCAATAACATGTAGAAAATTCTACTTGCACACATGCGATCATGTGAGAACCTGCCTACTATTTATTTAGAGTTACAAGACAAGACTCTATGAATTGACAAGGATTACAATTCTGGTTATTATTTCATGCATTGTGTTTCCAAGTTTTGTTTTCATGTCAGCATATGGAGATGGTCTTGCAAGCGAGATGCTTCCACCAGAAATGATTGGAAACAAAAACGTTACACTGTCAATCAACTCTTCACCGTTTTTGATTGATAACACCCATGTAGGTACTCAGATAAACTTCATTTTGCAAGATGCCGCAACCCAAGAACCATTCCAAGATGTGACACTTGCAGTTTCTGCTTTCAAAAATGACCAAGCACTTTTCGGCCACGTATTCATGAGCGACGGCGGTAATTTCTTGTTCAATGTAGCGCCGGACAATTCTACTGACAAGATTTCAATAAGTGAAGAAGGTGGACCATTTCCCGGTCTTTTAGGCCATGGGGGAAGTTACCAGATAAAGGGACCAATCTTTGCAGCAGGCGGACTGTACAAATTCAAGATAAATGTTCTCACAATGGGCTCGTATGACAATCAGATCAGCAAATCATATGATGCTGCAATATCAATTCCTCAGACCAATGACTACAATGTAAACGACAACGAGGATGGAAAACAGACAGTTACAGTGGTAGCATATTACGACCAGATCAAAAACTTTCAGTACAATGCAGGTAATAGGACAATGACTTTTTCAATGCCATTTAACTGGAGCCCAGACAACCTAAAACAAGTATCAGTTGTACATCAAGAACTCAAGATACCAAGATCATTTACAAATTTCATAGTAACAAAATATGACGCATATGTAAACGGATTAAAATTGGACGACAAGGCTGTAAGCATAGATGATTACTCTTCAGACCAGTACAGGATTGTACATTTGATATTATACAAACAAGAAGCAAATACCATAGCAGCAAAACAACAGAATTACAAGTCAGAGATGGACTATTCCCTATCACCTAGTAATGAGACAGCATTTCCAATAATCCAGTACACAAGAAATGCCCAGTACAAGGTTAGCCTAAGCTGGGATCCCCCAAAAATTCTGGCAGGTCAAACAACAAAGTTTAGTTTCCAAATTCTTGACCCATATCTAGTAAACAAGACAGTAGACTCGATAGACTATGACTTTTCCATAATTGCAGGAAAAAATGGCCTTATGTTTCACAAGAGCGGCATAACCAATAACAACGGAGATCCAAATACAATTGATGTCAAGTTCCCAGACAACTACACTGGGCCCATTACAATTGGATTTGAAAATCTAAACGGAAACAGTTTTTCAGACTCTGAAATTTCGGGTGTCGTGTCAAAGCCCCATATCATACCAGAGTTTCCCGCAGGGTCACTAGTTGTAATTGTAGCCATGTTTTCTGCCATAATTATAATTCCAAGATTTTCACGAACATGAAGATCAAACGCGGTTTAGGAATTTTATTGTCAGGCATAGGCATGTTTATCGTCGGACATTTTTTATCACAACTTGTTTTGGACTTGATTCCAACAATCAATCCAGCCAACTCAAGCGCCATTGCAGATGCAAATTATCACATGTTAGCAATTAGCAATCAATTGTCAACCATCAGCCAATTTGGAATAATAGTCATTGTAATTGGTACAATTATTTTCTTTGTAGACAGAAGAAAGTCTACAAATTCAGATGTAAAGACGGTCTAACCTTTCATCCCATATCCTACAAGTACTGAATAGCACCCAAGGCCACACTCTTCGCACATTGGCTTCATTGAAGAGTTTTCTGCGCTTCCAATGCAACATGGCTTTTTCTCTCTGCCCAGGTGGTCAACTGAAACAATTGCCCAAGTGGGACAATCTATTGGTGTAGTGCCTTTTCCTCCCCAGCTTTTCTTCATCAATTCAAGTTGGCTGATAGGGTTTATGATATAATCATCGTCAAATTGCCCCCTCATTGCAATGATATCATCAACTACCCTGGTCCTCTCAGGACCAAACGGCAAAAAGAGTGGATCGTTTTTCATAAATGGTGTGTGAAACTGAAATCCAATTTTATTCGTAATATCATGCCATTGTTCTGCCACATCTTTTACCGTCTTGTAATTTTGAGAGTTGATGGTCATTGTTATCCAAATGTCTTTCCATGCCTTGTCTCCGTTGTTATTTACATAATCAAGAACATTTTTTCTAGTCTTGTCATAAGAACCTGGGCCACGAATTTTATCATGAACTTCTTTTGTGCCATCTATTGAAATCCAATAAAAGTAAAGATTTTTTATTTTTTTCAGAGGCAGAGTTCCATTTGATACAATACAGATTCTTTTTGGAAATTGTTTTACAAACAAGTCTATGACATCAGGTCTAAGAGTAGGCTCACCCCCTACGAGTGTTATGATAAATACATGTTTTTTCTTGAATTTTTCATCTATTACTTTTTGCCATTGGTCTACTGTGAGCTCCTCATTTTCTTTTCTGTTTAACCACCAGTAACAGTGTGTACAGTGTAAATTACAGACATTAATTATATCAGCAGAACCATACAATGGACTTTTGCGGTGCAATAATCTATAGCCTGCAAACTTTCCAAAGATGTGAAAATAGAAAGGCATTTCCTGAATTAACTGTGCAGCCCCTCTGCCCATTATTTCCATTATACATCAAATAACGCGTTGCCAGTTAAAAGGCGTTTTTCTAGTTCAATTAATTTTTACAATGACATGGGCTGTGGTATTTTGTATCTAGTAGTTCTAGTTTGAGCACATCAATGTGGTAGTGCATCTCACCTTTGACAATAGGCGTATCTTTGTGGCTATTGTCTCACGTATCTCATCAATGTCAGGACACTCTAGTTTCACTATGATATCATAGTTACCAAAGACACCTGACACTTCCTTTACAGAATCTATTGATTTCACACCTTCTACAATTGTCCCTTCCGCACCCATCTCACAGTTTATCATGACATATGCGGTCTCCAACTATAATATTGCGCGTTCATAATATATGAAATTTTTGGATATACTGAAAATACATCTTAGCAGATCACAAAAATACGGTACACATCTAATACAAACAATAGTTCTACTTTACAGTACTAACTGTTTTTTTAAAAAAATGAAAAAAAGTGTAGAACTACTGATCCCCAATTAGGAATGTTACGTTTACAGTAGTCGTTACATCTTGGTTTGACGTAAATACAGGTGTAGATTTGTCAGCCATAGCCATTCCACCATAGTACATTGGTACTGGTGATGGTACGTTAAACTCTGACAGGCTTACCATTTTTACGCCAATTATTTTCTGGCCTAGTGGATCAATTGCTTTTTCTGCCCTTGATTTTGCATTCAGGACCGCTTTGCTCAATAGATCATCTTGCATGCTTTGCTGTTTGTCAGGAGAGAGTGAAAATGAGATATTATCTACCCTATTTGCTCCTGCACCAACTGCAGAGTCTACAATATTTCCTGCAAGGGATAGCTTGGTGGTCTTGACATACAAGGTGTTCGAAGCTCTATAGCCTGCTAGTACTGACTTGTGTATGCCAGTATTTGGATCAGGTATAGAGTCATTGTATATAGGATAAATCGAGAATCCAGCAGTACTTATCTCGTCTTTTGTTATCCCAATGTTTTGGACAGCTGTTACCACACTATTCATCAATTGAGAGTTTGAGCTGATTGCATCTTGTGCAGTCTTTGCTTCAGTATCCACTCCAAACTGGACTGTAACTAAATCTGGTGCTACAGAAGAAGATGCAGAACCAGTAACGAATACGGTTCTCTCGCGTGACGCTGGTATGACAGGTGCTTGTTGTCCATATGCCCCTTGGTTAGAAATTTCCAGGCTTGCAAACACTGCAGTTGAAACAATCAATATTGCAGCAATTGTTGCCAGCACTGTTTTTTTCTGTGTTGTCATGCAATACCATACGATATTACAGTTAATAGGCTTTGATTAAATGTCATTTTAACCTAATTTTTTTTAAAAATTTAGATTATAATGTGAAATATCATGTATTTTTTACTAAAATTCTGCCAAAGCCTAATTTTACATTATTTTTTTATTTTTCGAAATTTTGAAAATACACGAATTCCAAAAAATACTGTAAAAAATGCAGCAGCCGCGCCTGCCAATGCAATTGCAATAATCACGGGATCCGAAGACATGACAGAGGGTTCAGGGGTTATCGGAGCTTGCACTGTTGCAGCAAATGGTACAATGGATCCATTACTTCGCAGAGATTCAGATGCATGTGGGAGACTCTTCAATGCAGCATCCTGAACAGGTGGTACTTGATTTGTAATCTGGTTTTGTTCTATAAAGTAAATCACAGGTCCAACTACAACAAATGCGGCAATGCTTGCAAGGTAATGACGTAGTTGAAGAAAGATTGCTTCTTTTTTAGATTTTGAAACATTATTTTCAGTAGGATTTGCTGGAGGTACAATTACAAATGCAGTTTTTACAGGACCATAGTATTTCATTTGTTTATTTTTTGAGCTTAATTCAATTTTTTCTATTTTTATCAACCCCACACCAAGTAGTCGGTTGATATGCCAGTTCACAAGAGGCAATGAAATGTTTAGAGATTTTGCCAGATCGTTTGTGCTTGATACTCCTTGAGATATTTTGCCAAATATTGCCCTACCAGTATCATTTGCGAGTTCTTCTCCTATGATCTTTATCCTCTCATCTTCTGTACTGATTACCTCAATGTGCTCTTGAGCCTTGACAAGAAAATCAGAGTTATCGGCATCGTCTGACATGTCTAGTAAATTAGTGTTAGAACATATAATTGAAGAGCATTTCTACAATCCTGCGCAATTCTTATTTTCTTGTCAAGTGTATTTTTCTAGTTTTTAACGTACGTAGATTTATCCTAAAATGCCAAATTGGAAGCACTGATCCCATATCAGTTCCAGCCTCTTTTCATATCATATCCACAAAGTAGCAGCATCATGCAAACAGGAGAATCAGCCTTTAGACTAGAATATGGAAAAGTCAGGCCCAACCAGAAGGTATGACCATGAGCATAGCAGATGACAACGGTTCAAAGGCAATGGTCATTTTTGCCATAGAACGCACACTGTTGAAGATAGGCAAAAACACCTTAGAAGAGGTCCAGGCAAAATTAGACCAAG
Source organism: Nitrosotalea devaniterrae (assembly GCA_900065925.1). Lineage (GTDB taxonomy): Archaea > Thermoproteota > Nitrososphaeria > Nitrososphaerales > Nitrosopumilaceae > Nitrosotalea > Nitrosotalea devaniterrae. The sequence continues at coordinate 1,166,083 of LN890280.1, forward strand.
AGTACAAGTGTAGTATACAGGACTGTTATGAGCACCCCGAGTACCTAAACTGGGTTCTCAAGACAATATTTGGTACTGCATATCATCAAGTCATACTAGACATGAACAATTATCTTGAAGAGTTTGCATATCAAAGTTCAATATCTGAATTTTTGGCCAAGATCAAGTAACTGTAGTCCATAGAGTTTTTAGATCTTAAATTTTAAACGTCTACGAGAATTTTTAAGAAACACATGGTAGAACGGCTTACAATCATTTCACAACCTCGTTAATTGATACTCATAGATAATGTAAAAATGCCATTTGTCATGTTTTTACATATCACATGATGCCTTTCTTCCTTGATCTTTGGGGATGCATTCCAGAACTTTCCAAGAATTGTACAGACATGACTAATGCATCTTCTACATATCTTGGTGTAATAATGGGCGTCATAGTAGGCAGCATTGTTAGCTGGTGGATTTACAATAGACAAAAGCGTACATCAGAACAGCAGGATAAGATTCTAAGTAGAATCGAGTATTTGGAAAAAAACCACAGTGATATTTTAAAAAAACTTGCAGATTTTGATGACAAGCACGAATCATCATTTGATGCAATACAAGAGCTTGACAGAAAAATCGACGTGCTGCTAAAAAAAGATCAAGATTCCAAGTGATGCCATCGTCATTTATTTGAAAATGTCCACTTGTCTTCTTTGTTCATTTTCAATATTTGCTCAGGTGGGATATCTTTGTGATCAACGCCAATGTGATTAGTGTATTCTACAAGACTTGAAAATTTCTTGCCACATGCAGGACAGTTTTTCTCAAATCCACCCATAATATACCAAGTACAAATTTTATATTTTAAGATATTCCAGATTTTTACCTTCTGACACGCAGATAAGTCAGATTCAGACACATGAAATTACCAGATATAGAGCATCACAATAACACATTAGCTAAGTTGACAACCATTTAGCTGTATCTCATACCTGATCTAATATACAATCAAGTGATATTCTAACACATGTGTGTTTATGATACCATATCTGCACCAATTAGATATGTAGACTCACTTGAAAAAAAACAACACATATTGTTATTCTATGAGGATCAAGAATATGCAAGAATCATAGAATTTCGATTTATCAAAAACGGTCTTGACAGTCAGGAAAACTGTATCTATGTCACAGATGAAGATTCCGGACAAGTGGTACTAAAATTTCTAAGCTATGGAATACCTCTCCATTATTTTCAAAGTGGAAAACTACAAGTTATCCAGATACGCAACATGTTCACAGACAAAAATGAGATCACTTCTAGATCTAAAAAAGACGCGGAAATGATACTGGGACAACTCATACCTCCTTTTCGCATAGTCGGAAGGATTGTTCCAAACGTCAGTACCATCAATGGCATGTCTGTGGAACTAGAGTTTGAGAGAAAGACTCATGACTGTTTTGAAGAGTCAAGAGGGTCCATCATGTGTACATATGATTTGTCCAAAATCGAAAAAACACAGAGAAAAAAATGGATGGAAGATCTTCGGCAAAATCACCATGCTACAATATATGCCACAAAATTTGGTGAGGGTGGAGTATTTTGTTCCTGTTGAGTTGTTATTCTTTGAATTTTGATTCTCTAAATGGACCTGAGCTTTGCCAGCAGTGCTCAAAATAGTCAAAAGACCATTCATGAAAATCGGAATTTTGTGAAAAAAGTGCTTCACCAATGTCCACACTACCATCAATAGTCGGAAACATCACCAATGCCTCACTTTCATTTAAAATTACTACAGTCTTTACATTTTTGTTCATTCTCCTCTCAATTTTATCTTGTTTTATCATATCTAAGAATCCAAATTTGTCAATAGCTTGTTTTCTCCCATGTGGTATTATTGCAGATTCTAAAAAAATAGAGCGTAGTTTTACCCCCGAGTTTATTTTGTTGGCCAGCGGTTCCATCAGATCAGAAGTATATGGAACTTCAAAAAGTATGTTACAGATGTACTTGTCTGCATCATTGTAGATTTCTTTCCACTTGTCTAACACTTTAACAAAACCTGTAACCACTTCACCTTTTTCTAGTGCTCCCAGTCTTTGAACAAATTTCGTGGGCAATTCTGCAAAATTATGATCTTTAAAGTATTTTTTATTTTTTGATAAAAATTCTATCAACGGAACTTGTGAACACATTATATAGCCAATTGAAGTGATACCATAACTACCATCAGGGTTTTTAGAAATCAGCTCTGCTTTTACTAGTCTTTCAAAGTTCCTATATACCTCAGGCACTGTAGCATTCAATTCTTTTGCTATTGCAGATACTTTGACAGGGCCATTTTTCATCCCAAGAAGAATCTCAAGTCGCTGTTCACTTGCAAGTTCAAGAAAATTTTCTATGGCATTTTTACAATCAGCCTTCATTACATTGTAGTCGCAATGAAATAATTTTAAATCTTCTTATGATATTGTCAAGATTCTGGCCAATTTGAACCACAATACAAGCAGGAACCACGATAGCCTCCATATTGCTGCACAAATCGAACATGAGCGTCTTTTGAACCACAGTTTTGACATACGGTTTTCAATATTAGTTCATTCATGCATTATTGTATTGTAGATTATACTTTAATGAAACTTAGCTTGGATTGGAAATACTTAGCTATTATGACAAGGCGGAGCAATATGTCATAAATTACAATATCAGGTATGAAAACTCTATTCCAAAAACCACAATACGTCGTGAGTGCCTTTGTAATGATATCCTGTGAGGAGGAATATGATGTATCAATAGAAGGCATACTACGAGATATTCCAGAAATAAAAGAAATCCAACATACCACTGGAAGATATGACGTAATAGTCAAAATAGAATCGCCCTCAACTGAATCTTTGCGAGAGATAATCAGTTTGAAGATACGAAAAATATCAAAAGTGAGATCAACCACAACCTTGATCTCATCACCCATTCTTGTTTTTTAGAGTGATCGGTCAGATCATATCAGCAAAAAGGAACCACATTTGATGCCGATATCGCACCGTGGTTTTTTACACATTGAAAATTGATTATATGCATCAATAGTGGACACGAATTGTTTGATGTTTTTGGTTTTTGTCACATGTTAAATGATTTGCTCATAATATCATTACAAGATTTACGCAATTAACAAGAGTAGAATTTTGATAAAAAAATAAGATTCCATTTTGAGCAGTAAAATTTCTTAAAATCCATAAATTATGATATAATTAAATCATAACCAAAATTATTGGTTTTTTCTTCATACTTTTGTAATTTTTATACAAAAAATAGATTTAGTCACCATACAAGTTAAATTCACCACATTCGAGGATTGGCATGGGGTCAATCTCAAAATGGATAGAGATTTACGAATCCAAGGAACGATAACTTTGTGGACATTTAGCTTCGTTATCAAATGGTTAGCTAGTAATGAAACCATTGGTAATATCATAGGCCTTGTTAAAATATCTCAGATGCATCATCACATGAGGTTTTTCAATCATGTACATTACTAGAATATTTACTACAATTCTTATTGTCAGCATGATTGCTCCAATCAATATCACATGGGTATTTACAGAACCATTAGAAAAGCCAGATAAAAAAGAGCAGCAGCAAATTGTACAGAATCTTGAAAAAACTTTACATCAAAAAATACAAAATCATAACAAACAAGTATCAAAACAATTCATTGTCTCTCCATCTTTATTAGTAAATAACTTTTCAATAAAAACTCAAAAGAATAACAGTGTAAATTTTGATACATTATTATTTCCAAAACTGGATGTAAAAATAATTTCCAATTTACTCACATCATTTTTTCAAAATGGAAAACAAAGTCTTGGGTTTTATTTTACTGATTTCTTGGATAAAATGACATATGATCAAAATAATATTTTTCCCAACGCATATGCTATTGATACAACTCCTCCAACCATATCAATCACATCTCCAATCAGTACAGCAAACAATGTAACATCTACAGTATCAGTAGGAACTCAACCTTTTGTTATTGCAGTAAATCCATCCACTAGTGATATCTATGTAGGCAATTATGGTTCTAATTCAGTATCAGTAATTGATGGTACAACAAATAATGTAATATCCACAATAGCTGTAGGTACTAATCCCCAAGGCGTTGCAGTTAACCCATACGAAAATATTATCTATGCAACCAATTCAGGTTCCAACACAGTCTCGGTAATTAACGGCACCACAAATACAGTCATAGGTTCACCAATATCAGTAGGAAGTTCTCCTGTTGGCGTAGCCTTAGATCCATCGACCAATACAATCTATGTAGCAAATTATGGTTCTAATTCAGTATCAGTAATTAACGGTTCAACAAATAATGTAACGTCCACAATATCTGTAGGCACTAATCCTCACAGTGTTACAATAAATCCATCCACCCATGTCATCTATGTAACTAATTCAGGTTCAAACACAGTCTCTGTAATTAACGGCACAACCAACACTGTCACAACTACAGTATCGGTGGGACTTGTTCCTCGTGGTATTGCGTTCAACTCGTTTACCAACACTGTATACACAGTCAATTATAATTCCAATACCGTATCCGTAATTAACGCCACAACTTATGCCATCATAGGTTCAGCAATCACAGTTGGAACTAATCCTTATGCAGTTGCAGCCAATCCATCCACAAATACAATCTATGTAGCAAATGCCATTTCCAACACAATCTCTGTAATTAACGGCACAACGAATGTCATCACAAATACCACATCAGTAGGAACTAGTCCTTATGGTGTTGCAGCCAATCCGTCAAATAGTGTAATCTACGTAGCCAATAAACTCTCAAATTCAGTCTCCGTAATCAATGGCATTGTAAACAACGTATCACATAATGGCATTACAGTAACTGGAACAGCATCTGACACAGGATCCGGGGTATCACACATATCATGGAAGGTGGACTCGGGTTCTGCATCAACTGCCACAGGTACAACATCATGGCACTTTACGACTTTGTCATTATCCACTGGATCACATACAGTGTTTATCAATGCAACAGACATTTCAGGAAATGTTGCAAAAACCTTTCAACGAGTTACAGTTAATCCCATTTCACTAACATTAACCGATGCAATTGCAATGACAGATCAACTGTCATACGTATTTACTTCCACTTCCACGGTAGGTAATGGAGGAACTGCAAAAACTCCACTCCCTGGAGGAACAGCAGCATCAATTACACTTCCCTCCGGCCAGTCTGGAACTGTAACAATTCAAACAACTACTGCTCCAACAACGGGTTCCGGCGGATCAACACTGGGATTTGTAGGTACTGTAATAGATATAGTTCCACCAACCAATGCATGCGCTGTACTAGGTTGTGTGTTTTCATTTAATTTTACATCTGCTCAAGTAACAGCTGCCGGACTTACTGATCCATCACAGGTCAGGATATTACATGATCGTAACCACGATGGGGACTTTGATGATCCGGGAGAGACACTATCTACTACAATTACTACTGTATCACCAGGTCATTTTAATGCAACAGCCACTGACTTTTTTACTTCCAAATTTGCAATTGGAGGAGTAGTCACAGCACTTGCAGTGTTAGGTCATGGTGGAAGTTCTGGGTCCTCACAGGCATTTAATGCACAGGGATTTCTCAGCCTCAAATCTTTATCACAGAGTGCAAAAGACGCCATACAAAATGAAGATCCCTACACACCAATCAAACCTTCAATTGACCCTACTGTGCCATATTACCCATTCTCACTTGGTGGCAATAATTACATAATAGCAAGATATGCAAATACAATTCAAACAGTTACAGAAAAAGTAGGCATGCCGGTTGACTTGCAGCTTGCATCTTCTGATAAAACCATATCACATGTAGCCCTTTATACAAACATGGAAGGATTAAACAAGGAAATCGAAGACAGTGACACATACATCATATATGATAAGGGTAGTCCACTGCAGATAATCGATCCACATGGATTTTTCTCAAATGTAAAAATCACAACAACAACCGATGGTGATATAGGAAAATTTGGTTTTAGCATAACCTTTGCAAACCCAATGCACACATCAAATATATTTATTCGAGAATGGAATGAGGAAAAATATTCTTCGGATACAAAAATAAAAGATGCAATCCAGATTGTAGAATCTCCACAGGATACACAGACATTAAATGACATTATTCCGAACAATGCAATATCAGAAACTATTTCCCCAGTACAATCAACTGAAACGGATGATATTACAAACTACATCAAAGAGTGGGGAGGATATTCTTCAACTTCCATCTCGGATTCTCAACTACTAGGCCACATGAAGATTAAAGGTGACCACATACCATCATGGTTTATGCAAACCAGTAGAAATTTGGTAAATGGAGATACCAGTCAACAAGAGTTCAAACAAGCAGTTGAATACATGTCAGAGAAAGGATTAATCAAGTAAAATGAATAAAGTGTATTTCGTTCAGAGTTTTCATCTAGAATATATTGGGATTCATCATACAGCATGATAAAAATAAGAAACCCATTTAGTGAATCAAATATTGATTTTATTATGGTATAAAATTTTTCAACAAAAGTGAAAAGATGAACTTAAAATTAGTTATATACTAGTTATGGAATGTTTGAATGTAATCATGAACTCAATCAAAATGAGTGATTGAAAATGGCACTAAAGACTAGCCTCAATCTAATTCATGCCAATTTTTTCTTTGTAGATATTGTCGGGCTTTCAGATCCTACCATGTCTACAAAAACGCAGATAAAAAAAATTGAGACATTAAACAAGAGCATAGCAGATTGTGAAGCTTTCAAATCTACTCCAGAAGATACGATTTTGGTCTTACCAACTGGAGATGGGATGGCATTAGGATTTCTTCAGGGACCAGAGTTACCATTACAGCTTTCCATTCAGCTTCAACAAAAATTATTTGAATATAACAAGGCAAAAATTCCGTCAGAAATTGTACAGGTGAGAATCGGCTTGCATAGTGGAAATGTTTTTGTTGTAAACGACATCCAAGGCAACAAGAACATCTGGGGACCAGGATTAATTATCGCAAGACGAGTCATGGATTTTGGTGATGAACATCACATACTTCTTAGTAATACATTGGCAGAAAATCTTCATGAATTATCTGATGAATATCAACAGATGATAAAGCCAGTACATGATTTCACACTAAAACATGGTAAGACCATGTTAGTGTATTCTGCATATGGGAAAGGTTTTGGAAATTCAGAGCATCCGTCAAAGGGAGCTGCCCAACGAAGCAAAATGGGAGAAGAAATCATCAAGAGAAACAAGACTACACTATACCCTTTTGTGGAAGTGGAGATTTCCATAAAGGATTCTGCAAAATCGCTTGTGCACTATAAAAGAACATACCAGATTAGAAATATCTCAGATGAGCCAATATACAATGTCCTGCACGGAATTGCAACAGATGTGGAAAAACATTCCATAAACGATCTGAACGTGAAAGTTTACGATGAAAATAACAGGAATTTGACAATATCCAGCATCAATGTTGATGAACCTTTTCAAAAAGAATTCACAACTTTGTTTAATCAGCCAATTTTAAAAAATGAGGATAGCAGATATTATATCATGGAATACGATGTGGAAGAACCTGATAGGTATTTTGAGAATGCTTTTTTGATCAATTGTAAAAAGATTGTAATAAAGATGGAATATCCGGCACATTCATTCTCAGAACCAATATTGTATGAAGTGAATCAAGAAACAGAAGAAAAGAAAAAATCGGAGATCAAACCAGCAATACGAGAAAATGGAGACACCAATGTAATACGCTGGGCCAAAGAGGATATTACGAAAGGTCAAACTTTCAGAGTTGAGTGGTAAATTCTTCACATATTAAAAATAAGTTTCTAGGTTTTCAAAAAAAATCAAAGTTTGCCATATTCTTCTTCATCAGAATATGCTCTTTCTGCATGCTCTTCAATGTCTAGTCCTGCCTCTTCTACCTCTGGGCTTACACGTATTGGAACCAAAGCCTTGATTATCTTGAGAATAACCCATGTTCCTCCAAATCCCATCAGTACTGCTATACCTACACCTATTGCCTGAGCTTCCAGTTGTCCTGGATTTCCAAACAACCACCCGTTGATTCCAAGGTGGTTTACTGCAGAGTTTGCAAAGACTCCTACAAGAAGTGAACCAATAATTCCTGAAACGCCGTGAACCGCACCAATGTCAAGTGCATCATCTATCTTTAATTTTTCTTTGAATATTGGCACCATTAATGATGATGCAAAGCCTACAATAATTCCAATGACAACAGCAAACTCTACTCCAACATATCCTGAAGCTGGTGTGATACCTGCAAGACCTGCAACCGCACCGTTGATTGCAGCAATCACACTAGACTTTCTAGTGCGTATCCAAAATATTACAACCCAGATAAGACATGATACTGCAGATGCCATTTGCGTGTTGACAATGGTAATTCCAGAAAGCGAGCCTGCAGAATATGCACTTCCAGCATTAAAACCAAACCATCCAAGCCATAAAAGCGACGAGCCAAGAACCGCAAGCGGAATATTATGTGGAACCATTATTCCAGGACCAAACCCAAGTCTTCTTCCAAGAACTAGTGCAGCTGCAATTCCTCCAACTCCGGTAGTTGTGTGAATTATCATACCACCTGCAAAGTCAACCACACCAAGCTTGTGCAACCACCCATCCCCCCAAATCCAGTGAACCAGAGGATAATAGATCAATGCGCTCCATGCTACAATGAATAACACATATGCGCTAAACTTCATCCGCTCTGCCACTGCGCCAGTTAGTATCAACGGAGTAATCACTGCAAACATCATCTGGAACATTGCAAACGAGACACCTGGCACAGTAGGAGCATAGTGTAACCCTTCATTTTGTGAGACACCTTTTAGGAATCTCCAATCCATGTTTCCAGTTAGCCCTTCACCTGTGTCAGGTCCAAAAGTCAGGCTAAACCCAACTGTAAACCACATCACACTGAGCAATGCAAGACCAAAGAAGATCTGCATAAAGACAGAGACTGCATTTTTCTGCCTTAGAAGACCTGCTTCGAACATACCCAAAGCAGGTATCATGAGCAGCACCAAGCTAGATGCTATCATAAGCCAGGCGGTGTCGCCTGTATTTATCGGAACGGGCAAGATGAAACTAGGTCATAATATTGTTCTATTAATCATTTTCCAAAATGCCAATTGTGTGTATGGATCAGAGTATACTAGGAACGGGGAGCCATGTGAAATATTTTTTGAGGCTCAATCTTTAAGAGAATTCTTTTTTCTCCTGGCATTGCAAACGGATACTTGTCTACGCCCAGATATTTTTTTGCCATCTTGTCTATATGCTTATCAGCACCATCAGTTGTCTGTTCTATGACACTTCCCCGAATTGTAACCATGTTGTAAGGATTATTCCTGTCAACAATTGAAATTGCAACCCTTGGATCTCGTGAAACATTTTTTTGTTTTACCCTACCCTCTGCAGTATTAACAAGAATAATTCCATCAACTAGATCAATCCAAACTGGAGTTATCTGCGGTGAATCATTTTTCATCAAGGTTGCAACAAATGCCAGGTTCTTGTCTTCAATTAATTTTGCAACTTCAGGAGATATTGTACCTGTCATAGTGACTTGGCCTTGTTTCCAAATTTTCCATCCATTACAATTTCTGACAAGGGTTTTCTAGTGTTTGGAGTCTCTCGGGCTTGGAGTTCTGGCGATAGTTTGTCTTTTGGACCGCGTTTGCCAATTGCAACCATTGCCAATACATCATAATCATCTGGTACCTCAAGAGTTGCTTTTGCTTTGGCATAGTCAAACCCGCCCATCGCGTGAGTAGTCAGTCCCTGTGATACTGCTTGGATTGCAAGGTTTTCCCATGCAGCACCAGTATCAAATTGGTGAGTCAAAGATGGCTGTCCGTTGTTTTCATAGTTTTTTCGTGATATGATAACTACCAGTGCAGAGGCGTTGGCACACCACTGCTTGTTAAAATCAACGAGAAAACTGAAAAAGTCATTCCAGTTTTTTGAGTCCCTCTTGGCATAGATAAATCTCCACGGTTGGCTGTTAGAAGACGATGGCGCCCACCTCGCAGATTCAAAAAGCGAGAACAAGTCCTTGTCGCTTATCTCAGACGGCTCAAATGATCTTGGAGACCACCTGTTTACAATAATGGGGTTGATTTCAAATGTCGTACTTCGTGACTTTTGCACTTCAGGGTCTATCATGAATAATTTTCATACTTGATATTAGTTATTTAGCATTATTGATTTTTCAAATAACAAAATATCGAGTGAAAATTTCAGATTAGAGAATTATCGTTTCATGGAATCTATGCGAGAAAAAATTGGCCCCAGGTATTTACTAGAGGCAACAACTGCACATGCCACTGCAGTACCAAGAAGAATTCCGCCAACTACATCTAGCGGATAATGAGCTCCAACATAGACTCGCGAATATGCAACAAGTGCCGCTTCAATTGCAAGAATTATTGAAGCAATGATTTGTTTGCCTCGATTAAATCTCAAAAGAAGAATTGTCGCGCCCGCTGAAACAATTACTGCATGACCAGATGGAAATGACGCATCAGTTTCAGGTGGTACCAACAGGTTGTCACTAGTAGGTCGTGGCCTATCCACCTCAGATTTGAGTATGGTTCCAAGAGGAATCAAGATAAGAAAAGCAATAGTAAGAAGTACTGCAGCTTTTCGACCATCTTTTCTGCCAATGATAAAAAGCAGTGCAGTTATTCCAATCCACACTGCTTCCCTACCATATTTACTCATCTCTACCATTATTTTGCTAATGGTTTTTCCGCTAGGATTGTTTACTGAAACAAATGTAGAACGGTCCCACGCTGAGACTGGTACATTATTTTGAAGAACTAACAAAGCCAAGACTGCAAAGCCTGCAAACAAGATTGCAGATGCAATAACATATTTCATCTAATCAAATGAAAAAACATGTTCATTATAAAATAAGCTTTACAGCATCACTTGAGACAGTCATAATGCACTTGCTCTTCACTTTCTTTTCTACATTCTTTGCAGTAAAACTGGTATGGCTTGCCACAGATGAGACATTTCTTTAGTGTCTCAAGTTCATATCCACAGTGTCTGCAGGTGTCAGAGCGCATTTCATGTCAGATATCACAACATCATATTTATCAATTATACAAAAAGTCCAAGGGGTAAAATGCAGTAGGACAAGCTAATTGCATATTCATCAAAATAAGAAACTTAGCTTAACAATAATAAAACAAGCTTATGACATCTTATCAGTCTGGCATTGTAATTACCAGTATGACAGACAAACCAAAACCCACCGTGTGGGCAACAGAGGTACGCGCTCCTTTCAAAAAAGTAATAGCATACGATATCCTGTTTTTAGGATTAGGTGCAATCATTGGAGCCGGAATAATCACAGCAGTCCTAGTTCATTAGGACTGTTCTTTTTTAATTTAGGAAAAATGGTATTGCAAATCATTCCAAGTCTTGTAAAAAATTTATTCCACACGATGATATTGTATCAACTGATCATAGTATCGGATAGACTTTACATTTACAAATTCAAGCATTCCATATTTTGACAATTCTCTGCCAAATCCACTTTGCTTGACACCGCCAAATGGAATTCTTGGGTCAGACACTAACACGTTATTTACTGCAACCATGCCAGAGTCAATCAACCTTGATAGTTTTTCTGCCTTGTCTAGATTCTGGGTCCATATACTTGCACCAAGACCATATTGAGATGAATTTGCAAGCCTGACTGCCTCATCCTCATCCTCTACGATAGTCACCGGTGCCACAGGACCAAACACTTCCTCATGGGCAAGCATCATGTCTGGCGTGACATTATCCACAACTGTAGGGGCATAAAAATATCCCTTGTCTCGTAGTCGCTTACCGCCGGTAAGAATTCTAGCGCCTTTTGCTACAGCATCTTGCACCATCTCTTCAATCCTATGAAGGCCATCTGCATTTACAAGTGGGCCAATATCGGTTACATCAGACATTGGGTCACCCACGTTTAGTTTTTCTACCTTTTGTACAAATTTTTCAATGAATTCTTTTGCCAAGTTTTTTACCACAAAAAATCTCTTTGATGCAATACAGCTCTGGCCACAATTGATGAACCTTCCTTTTACAGCACCAGTTGATGCCTTTTCAACATCAGCGTCAGAGCACACAATGAATGGATCACTTCCACCAAGCTCCAAGACACATTTTTTGATTTGCGATGTTGCACGCTGGGCAACTTTTGCACCAACGATATTACTTCCAGTAAAGGTTACTGCGTTAATATCAGAATCAATTAATTTTTCAGCCATGCTCGAATTGCTGACAAGTGTTTGAAATACACCTTCAGGAAATCCAGTGTTCAAGAATAGTTTTTCCATTTCTATTCCACATTGCATCGTAACACTTGCAGGTTTTAGCACAATTGTATTTCCGGCCATAAGCGATGGGGCTGCAAACCTTAATGCCTGCCAGTATGGAAAGTTCCATGGCATAATACTTGCAATAACTCCAATTGGTTGAAATGCAACAAAACTTTTTCTTGCATCGGTATTAATGATTTCAGGATTTAGAAAAGTTTCACCATTGTCACCATAAAATTCCATTGCCCATGCACATTTTTCCACCTCTGCCAATGATTCTTTTAGTGGCTTGCCCATCTCTTGTGTTGCAACTTTTGCCAATGATTCCTTGTTCTTTCGAAGATTTTCAGACAAGAGGTGTAAAAATACGGCACGGTTTTTGGGTTCCAACTTCCACTTTGAAAAAGCCTCTCGTGATTTTGCTACTTTATTTGTAAGATCCGCCTCTGTGATGTTTTGATATTCAGCAATGACTTCTTCAGTGGCAGGATTGATTGTCTTAATAGACATCAAATATCATGCCTATCAATACGGTTATATACCTTTGGCTGGTTATCATTACCAATGAATGGTAACTATGACCAACCTGACCCAACAGCCATCTTCAGAGAATGGATCCAGCGAAGCGGTAAAGCACAGATGGACTTTATGAGAACATTTGGCGACATGATGAACCGTACAAACCAATCAAATCCACTTGATACATTAAAGGAAATGGCAGACAAGACCACAAAGACACAGACAGATCTAGTGCAGAATTTTGCAGAGAGTGGATCAAAGGCCATGTACAACTGGTTTAATCTTGCACAAAACTTGCCCCAATTTTCATCATGGGGTGCGTTCAAGACATCAGTTGGAAGTAACGGCAGAATATCCATACCAGAAGCAGAAAGAGAAGCAATAGGAATCAAAGAAAATGATCTGGTCCAAGTGATCGTAGTTCCAATCCATAAAAGTAATTCACGACAGGAGGTGAAAAAATGAGCAAGACAGAAGCAAAAGAGGCATACGCAGTATACAAACAGAATGTGAACCGCTATTTTGAAGAAGCAGAAAAGAATGTCACACAATACATCCAAGCAGTCTCAAACCTACAGCAAGAATTTGCAACTGCATACAAAAATGCAGTGGATACAGCAATCGAGTTCCAGCAAGAATCAGCAACAAAGAGTGGCTTTAACGCAAACCTTCCACCAACTTACCTCAAAGCAATTAATGATGCAACTGAGGAGATAGTAAAGACTAGTTCTGTACAAAATAAGGCAGTACTAGCAGCAATGGAAGCAGCAAGACAAAACATCAAGACATTCAATGACAACCTAAAAGCATTCACAACTATGGATGCAAACATACTGCAATCATGGTTCTCAGCATGGACTCCAAGCAAGAACTAGAATAATTTCTTTATTTTTTATTTTTATTTTTCAGATCTTTCAGTAAGCCACTGGCTAAATTCGGGAAGCACTTTCTTTTGTGAAAATGAGCTTGCTATCATGCCTACATGGCCAGTCGGGTAGATTTTCAGTGTCTTGTCTTGACTAGATACAGCATAGTGAATAGGCATGCTGCATTCAGGGGACACCAAGTGGTCACCTACTGCAACCTGCGTAAGAAGAGGCATTGCAATGTTTTTCAGAGAAACTTGTTTTCCACCTACGTACATGTTGTTGTTTATCAAAAGGTTCTCCTGGTATACGTCTTTTATCCACTGTCGGTACAATTCGCCTGGAATTGGCGGAGTGTCAGAGACCCATTTTTCCACACGGATAAAGTTCTCTACGTATTCTTTATCATGAATGTTTTTGAAGAAATTAAGGTACTTTTCAAACCCTTGCTCAAATGGCTTTAAAATTGAAAATACATAGTACATTAGCTCAGGTGGCATGTTGCCAAGAGTATCAACCAGTTTATCAACATCCATGTGTTTTGCTAAATTTGATACAACAGTACTATCTCTTCTGCCATCAATGACAGGTGCAGTAAGAATCAAGTTTTGCACTTTATCAGGATGTAGTGCAGAGTAGACAGTTGACAGTGTGCCACCAGTACAATATCCTTGCAGAGATACTTTCTGGGACGATGATTCTTTTCTTACAAAATCTATAATGTTATCCATGTAACCGTTTACGTAATCATCAAATCCTTCATGTCTGTTAATTTGAGTTGGTGTTCCCCAGTCAATTAGATACACATCAATTCCCTGATTTAGCAAATTTCTCACCCAGCTCTTTTTCTGATTAATGTCCAAGATGTGAAACCTGTTTACCAATGCATATGCAATCACAAGCGGGGTCTTGATCTGTTTTGCAACTAATGGGTTAAAGTGTAACAGTCGAATTTTTCCTTCAGAGTAGACAACCTCGTGTGGAGTTACTTCAAGGTCTATCTCTTCAAGAGATTGTGCCAAGTTTGGCGCATCAAGTATGTTCTTATTTAGTTTGATAAATTCTGCCAATAATCGTGGATCTAGTTTTATTTCGTTTGCCATCTGTCAAGTTCCTCCCTTGTTTGCTATTTTTTCAAGTTTGGCAACTCTTTTTCGCAAAGAGTGTAGTTCTTTGTACACTTCATCCATCTCCTTCTTGGTAGGCATGTTTGCACTTTCTAGTAATGTTGATGCCATGTTGTTCCAATGCTTTGCAATCTCAAGCTCACTTGTTACTAGCTTGCCAAAATTTTCAGCAAAGTCAGCAGAATCAAATAACCTTGTAAAATAATTCTCATAGATATCAATCCAGACACGCTTTGATGCCTCCATGTGTTCTGAATCATTTGGAAGTTCAGGTACTTTTCTAGAATATTCCTTCTGAGCCTCATTCCATGTATCAGTAAGTTGTTTATAATATGCAGAAAGTCTAGTGTTAAATTCTGTCATGTCCTCGTTCATCTCTATTGTTTCGGTGCTTAGATTTTTGACGTTTATTGCAAACTTTCTAAATGGACCAGTAGCAGCAAGAGATTGTTGTCTGTTTGACATCAAATATAGCAAGTCAGTCCAAAAAAGAGAGTTGTGCTTGTAGTTTGCCAATGAATTTTTTACATCTTGTGGTAGCGACATGAGAAATAGAATAAAGTAGGTTCCTATACATATAGAGATTACTCGTCATCTTTTATTTTTGTAACAAATTGTTAAAAGGATGTATGGCCATTACGTACTAGTGTCAAGTGCCAAACCCCAAGAAAAAACTGTTGATACCACTCATCACCTCTCAGTATGTGATGTAATGAGAGACAACACAAATGAGGTGATAATGAAAATCGAGGGCTTGTTGCCATCATATATTGAGAGTTTTGCAGACTTGCAAGCTGAAGGTCTTAGAATTACAAGGGATTTTTTTGGGACATGCTACATTGCAGAAAAGGAACTATTGGATAAAATGGGAGTAGACCAAAAAGCAATAGAATCGTTTGGCAAGTATTTCAAGGCAATGACAATGACTACAGTATCTGAGATTGACATGATAAATAATTTTCAAAAAGCATGGGTGGAAAATGTCATGTCGTCAATGAAATCATATGATGATTATGTCAAAGTCATGCTGTCATCTTATGCCAAGATGCTAGAATACACGTCTGCCATGATTCCAAAGAAAACCTGATTGCCCGATCTTTTTTGGTGAACAAGGCTTTACTGATATTGTCATAACTAGTATCGCTAAAAACTTATTTTGTTTGCAAAACTTCCAAATTCACGGATGAAGGAAAAATTTGTCACAGTAAACCGAAATAACATAAGATATTTAGAAGATGGTCAGTCTGATCGCAACCTAGTCCTTCTTCATGGGCTGGGGGGATATGCGGAAAGATGGAGCAATCTAATGCCTTATCTGAGCAAAAAATATCACATTTTTGCACCAGATCTTATTGGGTACGGCCAAAGCGACAAGCCCTCAGTTGATTACACTCTAGAAGTTTTCATAAAATTTGTTTTTGATTTCATAGAAACACTTGGAATTAAAAAAACATTCATGATTGGCACGTCACTTGGAGGGCAGATAGCTGCCGAGTGTGCAGCAACACAGAGCCCAGTACTAGAAAAAATAATCTTGATCTCACCTGCGGGAATAATGCGAAAGTCCACCCCCACACTTGATGCATATACAATGGCAGCACTTTACCCCAACCGAGATTCTGTAAAAAACGCATATCAGATGATGGTAGGACCAAACAAGCAAGTCTCAGAGATATCAGTTGAGAGGTTTGTCAACAACATGTCAAGGCCAAATGCAAAGATGGTGTTCCTGTCAACTTTACTGGGCCTAAAGAATGCGCCAGATATTTTTGAAAAACTTGAAAAGATCAAGGCACCTACACTTGTAATTTGGGGCAAGGAAGACAAGTTGATACCTTTTGAATATTCACAACAGTTTGTCTCATCAATTAAAAACTGTGAATTTATCCCCATGGAAGGATGTGGGCATTCCCCATATGTAGAGGACCCAGAAAGACTATCAGAAAATATAATCAAGTTTTTCTCAAAATAATTACAAATTTATAAAATAGATTTACAAGATCTATAATAGTTTAAAATTATACAGGTATACACTGACATCATGAAAGGTACTGTAAATAAAGAAAGGACAAGCCTTACCTCAAATCATAAACTCTTGCTTGTCTGTCTTTTTGCACTTGGTATAATTGGTACAACATACTATTATTTTGACACAAGAAAAGAAGTGTACCAAGTACAATGGCTTGCTGGTTCCATATCATGGTATAGCATGATTAGTTTTAGCATAATCAAGGTACTTGGCAAGAAAAAAACTGGATATCTAGTTGCAGGAATATTATCTTGGACAACATTTGCATTTTTGATGCTTGACAATTGGTATACAGTATTTCATGGTACAGTCATTGCGACAAGACCAGATTATGTCATGACAGTGAGAAACTTTATTGGAGCAGGCATTGCAGCACTTGGCATCTTGTCATCACATAATGCATTCAACAAGATGAAAAATAAAATCTAATGGATATGAAAACATGCCGTATCATAATCTGGGAATCATAGAAAACATCTAATCTAACAGTGAAATACTAGTTACAAATGCGCACAGAACGTAAAGGCCACACAGAAGAGGAAAATGTCCTAGTCTTGCAAGGCGGGGGATCTCTTGGAGCATACGAATGCGGAGTATACAAGGCAATTGACAAATTAAAAATAAAAATAGATGTCGTTGCAGGTACATCGATTGGCGGAATCAACTCGGCAATAATTTCTGCAAGCAAGAGTGATAATCCTGCAAAAGACCTAGAAGAGTTTTGGTTGACATTGTCACAGACTTCGTCATCTCCTTTTCTTACTGAACGCATGAGGATGGTCTCGTCATCAATTTATTCCGCAATGTGGGGAAACTCTAATGCATTTTTGCCACTTTGGCTCAGACCATCTTTTGGATCTTTTTACAACTCGCCATACTTGTATGATATTTCACCGTTAAAGACAACACTTGAAAAATTTGTAGATTACACAAAGCTCAAAGATCCTACAAGGCCAAGGCTCATCATAACATCAACTGATATCCAAAACGGCAAGCCTTCCATATTTGACAGCAAATATGACAACTTTACATCAGACCATGTACTGTCTAGTGCAGGATATCCATTCTATGGAATCTCATGGACAAAGGTAAGCAACAGGTACCTGTGGGATGGAACTTTGCTTAGCAATACACCTCTAAGGGAGGTAATTGATGCATCACCCATACGGGACAAGCGAGTCATAATTGCAAACCTGTTTCCAAACACCCAGGAAGAGTTACCACATAACATGATGGAGTCATGGCACAGAGCAAGGGATATCATGCATGCTGACAAGACAGACCAGACAGTGAGAATGTCAAAGATAATCTCAAGATACCTTGTGATGATAAACAAAATGCATGATATCTTAGAGTCTGCACCACTTGATGACACATCCAAGAAGAAACTGGCAGAAATCGAGCCTGAATTTAACAAGCTTGCATGCCAGAGAGGCGCCATAATAAAAGAGATAGTCAGAGTTGAAAGAAGAGAGGGTGATTCTCATTATCTATTCGAAGACGCAGACTTTTCAGTAACTACAATCAAGAAATTGATAAAATCAGGTGAGCAGGATGCAATAAAGTCCCTTGAAAACTTTGGGAAAAATTAAACAAAAAGAGAAGAGAGGTATAATCAGTGTTTATGGTTTGCAATCTGCTGTAGCTGGTGAATTACATCAGCTGCTGCTTTGATGTCATTCCAGATATCACTTGACTGAGTTCCCTGGTACTTGTTAGAGCCTACTTGATTTAGTGCAGTCTGGGCATTGCCAAGATCTAGTTGTGCTTGGTTTACCAATGCTTGGTATGATGTAGTACTGTTTTTTACAGCAAGAACATTCAGTCTTGCTTGATCTACCTGAATTGCAGATGCTGCTGCAAAGTGAAAGTTTTCTGAAGTCTTGCACCCATTATACAAGCAGAAACTATCTAGTGCTGCCTTGATCTGGGTACTGTTTTGTGCATTTTGTACTGCAAGCTCAAATGCTTGAATCTTTGCAGTTGCGTTTCCAATCACTTTGTTTATTTCATCAGTGTTCATACCACGCTTTTGCATTTTTTCTGTCATGTTCTGAGCGCGTGCCATGACATGGTCGTACATCTCACCTTTGAGATTTGCCTTTTGTTGTTTTGCTACAAAGAGGCAGGTATTTTCTGTAGACCTAAGCTGGCTTGCATCAGATTTTAGTGTGGTGTTGACCGTTCTGCTGTGTACTATTTTTAGTTCAGAATGAGCTTCAAGGTTTGCAGTTTTAGAGTCTGCATTGTATGTCTTTACATCAGTCCTGAACTGTGCAGTGTTGTTTGCACTTGCATCAGACTGTAAGGTGCCAAAGTCTGTACTTGTTTTTGTTATATCAGTACTCAGTGTAGCGGTGGTGGTAGAGTTGTTAATCGCAGTTACAACATCGCCAAGATATCCGTCAAGATACGCATTAGAACATGTCATAGATGCAAGTTGCACCGGTAACTGCTTTGTTGCATATTGTGACTTGTTATCCGAGTCTGCAAATGCGGCAGATGGCAATACCATCATCGCACATGCAATCAATGCGGCGTATTGGAGTCTTGTTTGCATAGAAAACATCTAGTTACGAGTTTATAATGTATTGCGTATCAATGTCACGTAACAATGTTAATCAAGACATGTGTAAGTATGTGCGTATTTCAAAAGGTATAAGATCAGGAAAGATGCAAGTCAAGACATGAGTGATAAGAAAACTAGTGACAAGGAAGAATTTCCAGACGAATCTTCTGAGAAAAGCGACGAGTCAGTTGAATTCCTAGATGATGAGTTTGAAGAAGAAGTGGATTCAGAAAAATCCTGATTTAAAATATTTTGATTTTAAAAAAATGACAATCACTTAATAGCAAGACATGGTTAATTTATTCATGAGTGACATCCAGCATAATTCCCAGATTGAAAAAATTGCATCTGCAATACTTGCAGACAAGATATCCTTGGACGAACAAGATGATTCCAAGTTGAAAAAATACCAAGACTTGGCAAAAAAAGAATTTCATTTGCAAGATGAGTCTGCCATGGAGCTTGTAAACGAGGCATTTTTGTATCTAAAGCTCAAGGGTGCAGATTCTGCCGATCCTCTCCAACATGGAGACCAGTTTGGTGCAGGATTTAGCTAGAATAAAGAATTTTTTTATGTGAACCTGAGTCTGGTTTTTGCAGTTACTGCAATTATGGAGATTATTGCAATTACCATTACGATTGAAGCAAGTGCACCAAATTCTGGAACTACCTGTGTGCCAATCACCTCTACCTGTGAAGTATCCTGTGGAATTGATACGGTTATGGTACGGTCAGTAGGTGTCTTGTTTTCTGCAAAGTCAGTGTCTGCCCCATCTACTAGTACAAAGAATTGGTCGTCATTTGCACCATCCTTTGCATCAATTAGTGCTCGTGGTAATGTCATTGTAAGATTACCATCAGCAGTTGATGTCAAGGATATGATAAGTGATGTATCCTGCGGACTAACTGAAATGTCATTAATTGTTGCACCAGTGATGCCATAGCCCACCTGAAATGACTGACCACTCTGTGCATCTTTTACTGTATACGTTGATGTCTGTGCAAAAGCTGGTGCCACACCAATTGAAAGTGCAATAGATGTCATGATAACATAAGAAGACCAGTGCATGGTCTCTTTTTTACAACGTATTATTTGACCTTTACTAGTAATTGTTACTTGAGAAAATTGAAAAATAGAGGTATTTGGATAAAAAACCAGACAAGTTTGTTCTTTACAAGATACGGTACGATACTCTTTTTGATCCCAGTCGTGTTTTGCGTTACCATATATGAAAATAGTCCAGCTTTTGCCCAAGACAGCCAGCCCAAGATTACGATAACAGTCAGATATGCAAATGATACTTTACCTACATATACGATACTTGCAGATAATCATCAAACGTATACAATTTCTCAAAAAAATTCATGGTCAAAAGATGATTTCAGGTACAACGTGCAGGCATATTCCATTGACAAGGGTCCAAACATTCCAATCAACAGAATGTCTGGCGGAAATTTTACACTAGATGTCATGACAGACTCTGACCATTCTATTTTGTTTTTTGCAAAACCTCAATTTCAAATCACATTACATGATACAAGCAATGCAACATTTGTTCCACCATCACCCACAAATGACAATTGGTTTGATATGGGTACAGATGTACAATTTCTTGTACCATATGTTGTACCATCAGACAAACAAGATACACGACAGCAACTTGATGGATGGTCACTTGACAACTCTTACATCAATGCGATATCAAGACAAGAGTCTGGTTCTTTCAAGTCTGATATAATACACATGTCAAGTGATCATACAGTAAATCTAGAATACAAGACTCAATATTATATCAAAGTCATTTCAAATTTTGGACGAACACTTGGCACAGGGTGGTACAACTCGGGGTCCATTGTAGACATTTCAGTCATCCCTGGAAATGACATCATTTCAAACCATGTATTTGCAGGATGGCAAGGATCTACAATTGGAAACCAAAACCAAGAATCAGTGGAAACATTAGCAGACTCGCCAAAAGTTATGGTGGCAAACTGGTCTGTAGATTATACCAATGTCTCCATAATTGGCATAGTCATAATTGCAGTTTTGGTTTTGCTTGCAATATACCAAAAAAGGAGAACACCTTCTAGAATATGATTGCCACCAGAGCGAGAACTTAAAGCCATCAGTTTCAATTATCATCATGTTGCTACAGAATCAGGACCCAGTAGCCTTACGTGAAGAAATTCAAAAAATCATGGTAGCTAATGGTTTTAAAAGAGAATGTTATACCAAGATTCTAGATTATACTGTAAACCTGTTCGAGTCAAAAGGGCTTGGTATTGACTATTACGGATATCACAACATCATCCATGAACTTGAGGTGACCTATGTCACTTTGCTTGCAGCCCAGTGGGAAAGCACTCATGGAATGCTCAAGCCGGAAGATTTTCCATATCTTTTTGCAGCAGCTTTATTTCACGATTATGATCCTCAAAAAAAGGTTGACAAGCCACACGAAGAAGATGCAGTAAAATTTGTCATGACAGATGAAAAACTAGATTCCCTTCTAAAGGATGCAAACATTGACAAAAATTTGATTGCGGCACTAATTCACAGGACAACATATCCATGGAGCGGCGAGATTAAGGAAACCACAGAGAAAAAAATCGAGGACTGTTTTAATTCATCAGATATCGTAAGAGATGACCATGAAAAAAGAGAGCATTTTAAAAAAATGGGATGGTTTCTCTCCGTTGCAGATAGGATTGCAGGATACACGCTGGGAGATTTTGCAAAAGCATTAGAGATGGCTCAGAAAAATGCTCACGCATTAGCATGGCATCCATATTATATTGTAAGAAGATCTGTTGCATACTTTGAAGACCTTCTAAATAATGATGCAGAGATGTATCAAAGTGTACTACAGGCCCTTCCAAAAGACATGAGAAAACATTTCACAGACAATGTGTTGTCGTTTATGAAACTGCGTGAGCAAGAAATTCAGATTGAAGGATCACTTGTATATGACAATACAAAATTTTTTGCAGTAATTGAATCCATGTCAAATAGACAAGAACCAGAATTTATTGAAACATTATCTGAGATACACAAGCAGTTGCCAAAACCTTTGCAATTCAAAAAAGATGATTTTATTGAATCAGTTACAGCAAAAGATACCATACTAAATACACTAAGACTTGGAAGTGACAATGGTCCAATCATTGGTTTTACAAAAGGTGGGCCACTGGAAACATACAAGCTCAGACCAGAGATAAATGACATAAACTACGGACTAGGAAATACGGCATTCATGGAACCCCTTGCAATAAGGATGGGATATTGGGGTCAGAGAGGAGGAAGGGAGATGAGAATGTTGTTTAATATGCAGGTACAGTCAAAGGGGTTCAAGTACCTCACAAGTTTTGCGCTACGTGATGTAATTTCAAACAGGATTGAGAGAAAAGAGCAGATAGAGTTTGTCAAACAGTTTGACCCAGAGCGCTGGGACTATTACCGTGTCGTTTTATAGAAATTTCTTTACGGGCTAGAAATTTTTCTAGACGCGATAAATTTTGCAAGATGTATGGCACCAATAAATGGCCATGATGACAACAAGATCAAAAATCCAAACCAGACAAGTGGACCATGATTTAGATAACTTGCAGCCAAGTTTAGAGGAAATACATACTGGAGTACACCAGTTGGTACAAAATCAGACAAGATTGGCTGGAGGTACGGTTGCAATGCATTCCATCCCACAAATACAGTAACAAAAAACAAGACTGCTTTTCGTCCCACATATTTTTCAAATCCTTTTCTTTGGATTTTATTTATTTTTTCATCAAGTTGACGTACCTCTTCATGTAATTTTTCCACTGCAATCTCTGCATTTTTCTTGTAAGATTCTGGATCTTGTGAACCAAGATATAGAGGTATCATAACTTGCAAATATTTTTGATCAGAATCCGGTAATGGTCTTCCTTTTTGTAATATATCCAAGAGGTATTCTAGTCTTCCTTGGTCACCTTTTCCAAGTATTATTATTTGCTGTATTGCACCAATTAGATCTTCTGACAATAGTAAAACAAAAAATTCTCCCAGATAAAAGCGATTAGTACCAAGACATGAAGAGACTCAGATTTGTGCCATTCCCACAATGGCTCTTGGAAAAACATCTTTGCGTTGCTCTTCTGCCTTGAGATATTCTTCATACCCTCCAATTGGTTGCAGTGACTTTGCATCCATGATTTTGTATTTTGGTATGTTTGCACGGCAAAATAACTCCTCAAGGTCATCTTTTGAGAACCATTTAGAGTACACTCCCTTTGATGTTCGAAGTATTGCATTTTCCACGTCTTGCTTTGAGGCAACTATTTCACCCACAGTTCTTTTTACCTCTCTACCATAGAATTTTTTTAATCCAAAATCTTTGAAGAGTTTCTTGTTAAAGACAGAGACAATTATTGTACCATGTGGCGATGCAAGTTTTTTCATGGATTTTAGCATCTGTACCTGTAACTCTGTATTTTCTTGGTTTCCAAGCGTCTGGAACGTACAGACTATGACCTTGTGGGTACCATCAAGCATTTTTTTGTTGAGGTTAAAGTTTTGTGCAATTCCTGTTACTGGAAATATTTTCTTATTCAATAACGGGCCTAGACCATATTTTTTGAGCAGTTTGGTAGAGTGTAATATCATTTCTTCAGAATAGTCAATCCCTATTACATATCTGAGATTTTTTTCATAATTTTTATCATACTGGTATAATCTTCCCGTTTCTGGGTTTTTTTTAAGGTCCTTGCACGAGTTGATGCCAATTTTTGAGCCAAGAAGCAGCAGGTATCTACCAGGTCCAGAGCCTGCATCAACAAAAGTCACTTGCTTTTTTTTCAATATACCATCAAGATAATTTGTGATAAAAATTTCTTCGAATCTCTCATAAGACCTTGCAGACCAAGCTGCCTCTGTTGGATGTACGACGTTTTTAAAATATTGCCTTGCCATGTATTTGCTTGCAATAATTCCCCGGATAAGATCATGGTCATTTTTTGAAAGCCCACCCACATGCAATCTTTGTTTTATTTTTCTTGCAAGGACTCCCTTTGTGCATATCTCTTGTCTCATGCTTGGTGCAAGCAAGTTTAGGTAATCATTTTTGAATACGTATCTTGACTGGCAGTTTGGGCAAAATACATTTTCTTTTTTTGAGGATACATTTCCAAACTGTAATGCATTATCACAGACAGAGCAATTTGCAATTATATTTTTACTTGTAAGACTGGACAAGATTACTTGTCGTGCTGTTCACCATCGTATGCATCTTCACTACTTTTCTTTTTGACTACCTTTTGCTTTGATGAGCCTTCATCTTTTATGTACGTGTCATATGTACGATACACCTGTCGTATTGTTTTTAGGTATGATTCAAAGTCAGGAAGTTTTATGGGTTCGTAAAAATAATTCATGTGAACCTTGGTCAGGTTGTTCTTTGATATTCCCACACCTTCAAGCACATGGATTGGCTTGCTGTCAACAGAGTGCACCCAGCCAAGAGACCTGATTTTTTCCACCATCTCCTCAAAGTGGCCTGTTTCATTTGTTACTATTCTCAAGATAAAGTCATAGTTTTGTCCCTCTCCTTGGACCACATCAATTGTTGTAACAATTCCATACTCTCGGCTGATTTCTACTAGATTGTTATACATCTCAGAGTAAGGAATTACTCTTCTTTCAAAGAGTGGATTTTGTGTTTTGATAAAAGTATACCATTGGTTATCAAACAGTTTGCTTGGATCAACTAGAATCCATTTTATTTTATCATCACGTTTGCTGTCTGCACTGTTGTTATGCTCCAGTATGACTCCTTTTTTTACTAGGTCTTCTATTCTTCCCTTGACGTTTTCTCGTGATAACACATAGCCGTGTTGTTCAAGTTCCTTGTTTGCAGTGTCAGGAGTAGCACCGCCTTGTAAAACTTGTAATATCAATACATCAAGTGGACTAATGTTATTTTTTGTAAGATTCTTCATTGGGATTGCGCCCTCTTGGTTATCTGTTCCTCTGCCTACCATGATGAACAAGGTCTCATACTATTATTAAAAACATTTACTACATTTTTGTCGCAAAAATGTTAAAACGCCAATTTATCAGGCATGGCCATTTAGAATCATTCGTAGAATAAGGCCACATTTTTGCAGCAAAACATGCTCTAATCGATTTATAATTTCTCTGACAAGTAATGCCATGACAGCAATACCAGCAGTCGAAAAAACAGAGACCGCAAAATGCAGCACCTGTGCTTGCGACTGTGCAAAACTATGCACCCAATGTGGAAAAAACTTTTGCACCAAGCACTTGATCGGACACGCAGAAAAATGCACCGGATACAAGTCAGTCATACAAAAAATACTTCGAGATGACATGACTGAAATTGTTAAGCAAATCATGGAGGCAGTGCTAAAAACGATATGACCACTGTCAAATCCCCTGAAGAGTCCGTGAGACCCGGACGAAACAACATTGTCGGGAGAAAACTAGGAGGTGAAACATAGAGAATGAATGGAACCAAAATACAGCTAGTCCTTGCAATTAGTGCAGGATCACTGCTACTTAGTGCAAGTTACTTGGGGTTTGCATGGGCTGATACTGGTCAGGATTCTTTAGGTGGCATAAACATCAAGGCAAGCAATGCAATAAAGAATGACCCAGCAGCAATGAAGATACTATACAACATAGAACTCTTCAAGCAACAATATGCAGCTCAGCAAGCAAAGCAAGATTTGCAGAATCAGCAGCAACAGTTGATTGATCAGCAGCGAAAACTTGCAAGCGAATACTTGCAAGCAGACTTGGCAAAGACCAACAACCAAAACGACATGAGCAATCCAACAAATGCATATGCAGGCTTTGTAAGCAAAGTCGATACATCTGCACAAGGAGTATTCATGGACGAGTTTGCATACATGCAAGCAAAAGTTGCACAGGGAAAACTTGCAATGAACCAAGTATTGCAGAATGGTGGCTCACGCGATCAAGCACTAAATGCATACTATAATGGCGCTGCAACTCAGATGACAGAATTGGTAAGTGTCAACAAGGTAACTAATGTCAAGTATCACCTTGCAGATACAACAACCCAAGACCTGTTCAACAAGTACGGGAACTTGAAAAAGTACTCGGCATCATAGCCCAACTTTTTATTATATTTTTAATTTTTCTTTATCCATGTGCCATGTCATCGAGCATTATTTTTCGTAATACCTTCTTGCCGCTCTTGACACTTATCATGGGATTTTGATTTTCAAACTCCTTTGGGACTGTTACAGATGAGACACTTCCCTCATAGATGTGTCGTGGCTTGTCCAGGTGTGTGTCAACCCAGACACATGGGTCCTTGTCACATATTATGATACAGTCTTCAATTGTTTCGCCACTGTTTCGTATTCTGATTTGTGATACGGTTGTTGAATAGACATGCTCTAGTGTGAAATGATATTCTTTTGCAATTTTTCTTGCCACTTTGGTTTTGACAAACCATGTAGTTATACCAACAACACCAGATGCAACTACCGAAGTAATTACACCATTTACAAGAGTACTATCAACAGGCTGAGGCTTGGCGGGTTGAGTTGGTGGCTGGCTTGAGTTTTCAATAGGTGTAGTAGTAGGCGGTACAGGTGTCGAGTCTTGTACAGTGTGTAGAGTTTGATATCGCACAATACTTGACAGTGCATTGTTTATTGTAGATGTAGTCTGACCTACATTTGTCAAGATAGTCCGTGGGTCTTTAATTATGACAAGCTGTTGGTAATCATTTTGTGTCAGTATTACTCCTGACAATAAACTTCCATCTGGTGCTGTCAAATCAAATTGTACGTTATTTACAACAGGTGGTGTAGTGTTAGTAGGAGTTGTTCCAGATGACGGTGTGGAAGACGTTGTTGTGGTTTGGTTTTGTTTTACCGGTGGTGCAACAAACGCTAGTGTTGTTGCAGACGCTTCATTTGATGGATTGCTGTGTGTTCCAGGATAAACCGCAGAGACACGATAAGTGTAGGTTGTTTCAGGAGTCAGTCCCGATATAGAATACTTTGTAGTTCCATTTCCAGTATTTTCATCAATTACTTGGTAATCTCCAGGAGCATTTTTTATCTCGATTCTATATCCACCTAGTTTTTGTCCATACTGCTCTATTGGTGGAAGCCATGAGAGATTAATCTGGGTAGATGATGCAGGTTTTGCAATAAGCGGAGCTGGAACTGCATCATCACTTAGATGGTTATTTTGGTATGACAGCAAATTATCAAGATTGTTGTTTGCAGGATAAGAAGTCGGTACTGCGTCAAGCATTATGCTTCTAGGATCTTTTTTGTACTGGAGTGCAAGATAGTCACTTTGGCTAAATATTACACCTGACAGAGCTGTTCCATCAGACGGAACAAAATCAAATTGTACATTAGTAGATGGAGAAGAGACTGGCGGGTTTGGTGACTGGACAGAAGTGGAAGAAGGAATTGCAGCTGCAACATTTGAAGGATCAGTTGAGGTGTCATCAGAATAAACTGCAGAGACACGATAAGTATAGGCCACACCAGTTTTCAGGCCAGTCATTGAATATGCCGTAAGCGTACTGCCGGAATTATACACCACAGTATCAAACACTCCATAGCTTATCTGCTGCTCAATTTTATAGCCGACAATTATTTTTCCATAGTTTTGTGTCGGAGCAGACCAAAACAAGTTAATCTGCGTAGGAGAAACTGCAGTGGCACTCAGTCCAGTAGGATTATGAGTCTGCACTTGTGGTGGAGCCCCCTGGGCATAAAAGTTGGTACCAATTGGAATAATCAAAACAAGCAAAATTGCAAGTAAGAGTAACTTTTGAGATATCATCATCATGGCTGCCATTTGGCTTTAAATAAATCAGTCATATTTATTCTTAAGAAATGTCAGAGACATCTCCTAAAATGGCTTTAGTATAATTTGTCAGATACAGATTACAATACAGAAAAGGATTGAAAGTTGGGCGTAGAAAAAAATTCTACTTGATTGTGATTACAGCAGTTGGTGGTGATGATGGGTTGACCACTGTAATGTGTACTATTGCTGCATCTTTGCCAAAGGTGTTGCTGACAGTGTTTGAGAACACTAGATCCTTTGTTTGTCCAAGTGCTACATCAGGTGCAGTGAACACTGGCTTTGCAGTGTTAGAGTAGAGCAACTGGACTGGTTCACCTGAGATTTGTACCCAAGAGAACTTCAAGTATGAGCCAGTACTCTTTGTACCGTCAAGTTGTACTTGTGATGCTGCTGGTACTGTAGTGTCTGGACCTGCGTCTGCTGTTGGAGCACCGCCTGGTTCAGGATATGCAGCATAAACATATTGTTCACAATCTCCTACGATTGTGCCGCCTTGACTAACTGTTAATTGGAATGCAAATACGCTACCACCAGAACCTGTTGGGAGCATTACTGTTGGTGATGCAACAGTTGTTGATGAAATCTGAATTGGTGCACCAGAGACTTGAGTCCACTGGTATGTGAGTGCAGCACTGGATGGATTGTCTACTGCTTCTACTAGAGTTGCACTTCCACCTTCGTGTGATCTAATGATTGGACCACAACTTAGTGTTGCAAGTTTGTATGCAGATGCGCTTATGACATGTACTAGAACGGAATCAGAACCTGTGCCGCCATAAGGATCAGTTGCAGTAATTGTAAAGTGTAAAGTTCCATTATTAGTAGCATCTAGAGCTGGTGCTGTAAACATTGTAGTGAGGTCACTTGGGTTTGATAGAGTTACTGGAGAACCTGCATCTTGTGACCATGCATAAGTCATAGTGTCACCGTCTGGGTCTGTAGCGGTTGCCATCAAAGTCATTGGACTTCCTTCCATTACTGTCAATTCATGATCAGTTGTTACTACTGGAGGATGATTTGCGTGAATAACATGAAGTGTGAATGCTGTAATACTTGTAAGTCCTTGAGGATTAGTTACAATTAATGAAAACTTGAGATCTTTTACCTGACCTGGTGCAACGGCTGGAGTTGTAAATGAGATATCAACATCAGAGGTTGATGACAGAGTTACTGGTTCTCCAGACAATTGTTGCCATTGATATGAAATGGCTTGAAAGTGTGGATCAGTTGAGGATTCACCAGATAGTGTGATTGCGGTCTGTTCATTTACTGTCGCCTCACTAGTTCTGGTTGTAGACATTCCAGACATAGCATATGCAGATGTTGTAGATACTGCTACTGCAAATATTGTAATTGCTAAGACCGCGAAAAGAACTTTTGAATTCAACTTGTGTGTTCTAATTTTCCGAATATTAAAAACCTTTCTCTTAAATGATTTGTTAGCTAGGATCGCTAAGAAAGTTGGCAACAAATTTTATTTTAAAATCGATTTTTGAGCTCAAAATGATCCATTTTTAGTGCAAAAACAACCAAGTAATTTTTTAGATCATTGTAAACCAGACCCAGATGGCACCAAAAAAGAGCATTATATCAAAAACCAGATTTTTCCAGTATCAAGTCAGATAAGATTTTGAAAATAAATGATAGGTATGTGTGTTACTTGCTCCACATCTTTTGCCAAGTTTCGGCAAATTTGTTCATCATGTCACCGTATGTCTTTACTTGATCCATTCCAGACTGGTTGAATACCTTCTGCCAGTTGTCACCGAATTGTTTGAATGTGTCAATTCCGGCTTTGTTCATAGACTTTTGCCAACTCTCAGTAAATTGAGTCATTGTCTTGTCGCTGGATTCTTTGAGTGCCTTTGCCATGACATCATTGTATTTTGTTTGGACATCTTTTGTTGCCTTTTGAAGAGATTCAAAAGATTGCATCCATGCCTTGAGCGATTTGTTATACTCAATCCATAGTTTGTCCCAGTCTTTTGGAGGGCCTTCCTTTGTTACCATGGAATGGTATAGTTCCATTACTTGATAAGACTATTGATGGTTGTCGCATTTGGAACTGTGAATACAAGCCACATAACATACCAAACAGGATTAAATTGAATTGCTCTTTTGTTTTGATTCTTTTTTAAAGTCATATGCGCTAATAGCAACTCCAACAACTAGTGCAACAATGCCAATTACTACCATGCCCACAGATATCTGCACCATGTTACACTTTATTCCATATGTAGTGTTACAGTTGTTGCTCAAGAATGGATCTTCACCCATTATGGCAGTAATTCGTACTGGCTGATTTCCAGTATCAAGTACTTTGATAAGATATGGACCGCCCTGATTGCTCCGTTGTATAATATGATACAAAAAACCATCCTTGCTTTCTTTTTCAAATGTCATTCCGTTTGGGTCTATACCTTCTAGTTTGACTGAACCAGTAGATGGCATGGTATGCACTATAATCACATTGTGTTCTTTTAGCTTGCCAGAATCTACTGTAGAATTAATAAATTGACTTGGAAGAATTTCCCTGTCTGTAAATATATCAGATGTAGATCCAAGAAGAGGCTCAACTGATTGATACACCATGTCAAACAGGTTGGCGCCTAGTACCAGTACAATCAAACCTATTACTGCAATGAGAGGGCCACGTACAAGGGAGAGTTTTACCAAGTGTTGAAAATTTTCAAATCACCTAATAAGAAACTTGCAGTATGAGTGTTCCAGCTTAGTAGATGATAAAATGCATCTCAATGTTTATGATGGTCCATTTACTGTACTAGATAGAATTTGAAGAAAATCATAATCATTTCAATTGTTATTCTATGTCTTGTCATACCCCAAAATGCATTCTCTACAACACAATCAGGTCAGATAACAACATCTACAGGAAATTCTGGATCACCAATTCAGCTCAACAAGAAAACATTTAGCTGGACTGACCGCGTATACATTACAATCTATGCACCGGACTTTAACTCAGACCCCAACATAATTGACGAAATTGGAGTAACTACAGATGACAAGATTACTGTATCCACAAGTGGCAACAGCATACCATATCGTCTGGCTGAAACAGGGCCAAACACTGGAATATTTAGCGGATATGTCACACTCACTGGCGACCCTACATTGAAGGGTCCAACAGGAGTAGACGGACAGGGAACAAACCCAACTGGAATCCAGTCAACATGCAACCCCATATGTGGTCCAACAAATGGATTTCTTCCAAGTACAAGAAATGACGGTGTTACTGTTTCGTTTGAATATAACCGTAATACAGTCATCACAGGATCTGGCCTAATTCGATGGAATACAGGCAATGTAGAGTGGCTACAGCCCAGTTATCCTGTTAACAGTCAAGCAACATTGCAGATAACAGACCCTGACATGAATCTCAATCCAGATGCAGTGGACAAATTTGATACAAACGTTTGGTCAGATTCTGATTCAGGTGGAATCAAGCTTGCAATGACTGAGACTGGTCCAAGCACCGGAGTATTCCAAGGAACAGTATACTTTACCACGGATTTGAGTTCATCTGGAAGTAGAGTACATGTAACATCTGGAGATACTGTAACTGCAGAATATACAGACACTACACTTCCCCTTCCATATTCACCGTCTGACCAACAACGCATCACTGCAACAACAATTGCAGGTACCAGCATCCCTCCACTTGAACAAGTAGTTTCAGGCAATGCAAAAATTTTGGATTCGGAAGGAAAATCATTAGATAAAGTAAATGTAAATCAACAGATACAGGTTGTCTCTGATGTTACAAACCAAGAAAATAAAGATCAACCATTTGCATATCTTGTACAGATACAAGACAATAACGGAATAACTGTATCTTTATCCTGGATTACAGGTGCAATGACTCCAAAGCAGACTCTGAACTTGGGCCAATCGTGGCTACCAAATATGCCGGGAGCATATACTGCACAAATATTTGTGTGGCAAAGTATAGCAAATCCAAATGCGCTATCCCCGCCGCTATCTATACACATCCAGGTAAGCTGATATCATTTTTTCATTGTGATATAATTGTAAAAGCATCATTAAATAATTCCCGAGTGCTTTGAAGATACATTGCACAAGGAAGCGTTTCAGGCAGTATACTTGAAGAAAAGATACATCATCCTGTCTGTTGCAATATTTTTGGCATTGTTTGTTTTGCTATCGTTTGTTTCAGAATTTATTTTTCTCTCACCAGTCTTTGTGTTCTATGTCCCGCAATATGCAATTGTAGACTTTGTGTTAATTGTTGCAATATCATCATTGTCAGGAATTGTTTCAAGTTTTAGCATATACCGCATACGTATCACAAACAATGGCATAAAAAAATCAGGGGCTAGTTTTTTGGGACCTGCCATTGGCGCAAGTGCGGGTGCATGTAGTTGTGGCTCTCTTGGATTTTCTGCCATATCCATTTTTGGGACAATAGGTGGAACTGCCACTGCATTTCTTACAAATTATGAAACGCCCTTGAGGCTAGTATCAATTGCAATTTTATGCTACACATACTATGCATCAGTAAAAGACATTACAGTAAAGTGTAAGATTTCCAAGTAATTACTTCAAGCCAGAATCAGGACTAGAACAGGTAAAGTTTCCATATTGTCCCTGCAGGCCAGCTGCTCTTGCAACACCCACATCAGAATCATTTTGAATTGTAAGATGGCAGATAGGACTAGAATGTTTACTTACTTGAAATTTATTTGCAAGGGCAAGTGCTGCAACAACAGACGAGTTTTCTGGATGAGCCTTGTCAAATAATGTATGCCCTATAAGTTCAGGAACTGCAACCAACAATACAAGAACTATGGCAAACAGGTTGATTGTTTTTTTACGGTTTTTGTCCAAGATGATATTATTTTCCAAGAGATCATTATAATTGTCAAGGTTATTGTCAATCTCAGTAATTCATGTAAGATACAAGATCTACAGTTATAGTTTGAATCTTTATCAGTTGGAGCGACGTAATGATATACCGTTGAGTAGATCTAGTACAAGCCCAAAAAGCGATACCGTATCATCATTGCACAAAAAAGCACTCAAGTTTCAAAAGGATGGAAACCAAGAAGAGGCAATGATACAACTTGACAAGGCCTTGGATATAGAGCCAAACAATGCAGAATTACTATACGATAAAGCAATTTCACTTCAGATGTTACTACGATTTGATGATGCAATAGAATACTACAACAAGTCACTGAAGATAGACCCAAGTAATTTTGGAGCGCTTGTCAACAAAGGACTATGTCTTTCAAACCCTAATACAAACAAGCATGAGGAAGCTCTCTTGTGTTTTGATCAGGCCCTGAGGTTAACGCCAGATGATCCAGGCGCATTATCACTAAGAGGATATTCACTTGATAGTATTGGCAAGTATCGTGAAGCAATAGATTGTTTTGATAAAATTCTTGAGACCCAACCAAAAGAAGTCAACATACTCATAAACAAGGGTCTTGCTCTTTCCCACCTTGGCAAGTATGATGAGGCAATAGCATACTTTGACACG